>DDDG01000001.1 GCA_002336245.1 Flavobacteriales bacterium UBA1986 | reverse complement strand
TACGGATTTTAGGGACCCTTACATACAAAAAAAAGCCCTGTTTCCAATGGATTCAGGGCTTTTATCTTTTAGGGCCATATGAAACGACGCCTTTACATCAGAAGAACGGATTGCTCGACTTGCTTGTCGACCACCATTCGGTTGGACTAGTTGTTCTTAAAGAAGATGTATCGGGTGACGAATATTCCATTTCCATCAGACTTTCCCGCATCCGACTCAACACCTGAATTAACAAATTTGAGTTCCCAACCTTGAGATGCCAAATCATTTATTTTGGACATAACAACAGCATCATTTGAAGCGATGTTATAGAACTGCAATCCAACTGCACTATAAAAATTCAGAAGTTTCGTCTCATTCAGATTCTCAACTTTCGCTGAAGATCGACTGACTTTTTCCTTGCTCTATTCCCCATCTACCCTCTCAGTGGTGAGCGCTTTGTAATCCTTCGTTTCAGTAGCTTCAATCATTCTGGACCGGCCCAAGCCAGCAGGAATGATGGACTCAACGACTGTAATTATTTTGTACTCTTGGGCGAAGGAGGAAACTCCCACGAGCATAAAGCTTAGGAATATTATTTTTTTCATCATTTATTCATTTTAAAATGTTCGCTAAGATACATCCTATACATAAGTTATAGAAACACCTAGAGAGCATGGAATCGATAGGTATTTGAGAGAGTCCTACTGGTGGTTGAAAATGCTTTGAAAAAGGCCTTCACTCACCTGACCCTTTTCCCCGAAATAATTTTGGATGTCCTCCGACCAATCATGCGAACTCAATTCCTGTATGGCCGAATCCAAATCATTGGAGTTCATCACAGTTTGTCCAAATCCCAAGGAGAGTACTTCGGCGGCTTCTCCAAACTTCCTGTGATTAGGACCAAAGACTACTGGATTTCCATACACGCAGGCCTCCAGAATGTTGTGTATCCCAGCACCAAAACCTCCACCGACGTAGTTCAGGTCGCCCACCCGATATAAGCGTGACAAGATTCCCTTCGCATCCACAACCAGTACGTCAGTCTTCCCATTCAATTTGCCCCCTTCGGAGAAAAATGCAAGCCTGTTTTTTAAGTGTGCTTTGAGTCGTTCTTGATCCTTTGCATGCCATTCGTGTGGCACCAAAATCAAACACCATTTGTCATTGTATCCCTCAAGCCATTCAAATAGAATCTTTTCATCCTTTTCCCAAGTACTGCCTGCGACCAATACCTTTCGACTTGAATCTTCAATGCGGTCAAATTCCAAATCCTGCTTTTTCAACTCAAGAACTCGATCAAAGCGAGGATCACCAGACTGCTGCACGTTTTGGAATCCACACTTCTTGAGAAGATTGTATGAAGCAGAATCTTGCACGTAAATCCCATTAAACTTTTTCAAAACGCGCAAGAAAGGCGATGCCCACCACTTAAAATAGGCTTGATCGGGGCGGAATCGTGCAGCAACCAAGTACATCTCAACGCCAGACTCAACACCCACTTTCATCAGGTGATACCAAAGTTCATACTTTACCAGAATGAGCTTGCTCGGCTTAACCAAATCAATCATTCGTAACATCTGTGTTCTTTTGTCTATTGGCAGATAGCACACATAATCAACCGAAGCGTAATCTTTGTGAACCTCATATCCAGAGGGAGAAAAGAATGTGAGTAAAATCTTTGAATCGCTCTCAGTTCGGAGCAGTTCAATCAATGGGCGTGCTTGTTCAAACTCTCCAACGGAAGCGCAGTGAAACCAAGTGCAATTGTTTAAATCTTGCTTCTCTATAGACTCGAATAAGTCTATTCGACCCTCGCGCCATTTACGTGCTTTTTCAGAAGGAGATAACCGAATGGCAATTCCATAAAGAGCGATGAAAACATCGTATAGAAGACGAAACATCAATCGAAGTAGAAATTATCCCCTGCACGTTTGTACATGGTGAAGGTCCAGCCTATTTTCAAACTATAAAGAGCATCGAAATGCCGCGACGTATAGGGTGCGCGAAGGTCGAATTGATAAGAGCGTAAGCCTCTAGTAAGCCCTTGCATCGCTTCCAGTTCAATGTAAAAATTCACACGCCGATTGTTCGCGAAATAGCGGTAGCCGAGTCTTTCAGAAATCGCCAAACCACCCGTTAGGCGATCATAGCCTTTCACATAATCACCTTGAAGCAAGGGAACCTTATCCGCCAAATCACGGATTCGAATCTTGTGTTGTAAATAGCCTATTCCAAGACCTGCATAGAAACCGCAGTTTGGATTTGGACCTACTTCAAGTATATACTTTGAAAGACTTAACTGTAAGTCGAAAGCCCTTTGATCTAAGACAACATCTCCAGCAAATCCATTCACGTCAACGATGTTTCCATTGGAATTCAGCAGGTAATTGAGCATGCTATCTTCCTTCACTACGGTTCCAAAAATAAATGAAGCTTCTGCCCCAATCAAAAAATTCGATTTTGTCTTGTAGGTGAACTGCGCTCCAATGGAAGAACTCCAGCCATATCGGTCGGCCAATTCGGCACCAGGAAGTTGAACTTTGAATTGAGGAGAAAACATGACCAAGGCAATGCTAGAATCGCGCATACTTTTCTGCCCGTTAACGCCCTGAGAGAAGACCACCAGAAGCATTAGACTGAGAAGGCTGCTCCTCATCGAAAGCCTTATATTTTGGGCCATTTGGCGTGTTTTCATGAATTTAAACTAGGTCAAAAATAACTATATTCGCACGTTTTTTGGAAGCACCTCCTATGACCAATCTCCCCCTCGTCGACCTTATGGGTCAATACAAGAAAATTGAACAGGAAATCGACCATGCTGTCCTTGATGTAATCAAGTCCGGGGCTTACATCAACGGCCCCGAAGTAAAAGCTTTTGCCGAAGACCTTCAGAATTATTTGGATGTTAAACATGTGATTCCGTGTGCAAACGGTACAGACGCACTTCAAATTGCCATGATGGCCTTGGGCTTGAAGCCGGGCGACGAAGTGATAACCCCAAGTTTCACCTACATCGCAACAGCGGAAGTAATCGCCCTTCTCGGCTTAAAAGCTGTGTTTGTAGATGTGAACATCGACACCTATAACATCGATCCAAGCGAGGTAAGGAAGGCTATTACCGACAAGACAAAAGCGATTGTACCCGTTCATTTGTATGGGCAGTGCGCTGAAATGGAAGAACTTTTGGCCATTTCTAAAGAATTCAATATTCCATTGGTAGAAGACACGGCGCAAGCCATCGGCAGCGACTACACTTTTTCGAATGGAAAAGTTCAAAAAGCAGGCACCATTGGAGCTGTAGGTACAACTTCCTTCTTCCCCTCAAAAAACCTTGGTTGCTTCGGCGATGGAGGAGCAATGTTCACCAACGACGATGAGCTAGCTTCAAAGCTCCGAATGATTGCGAATCACGGTCAATCGAAACGATATTACCACGACCTCATTGGCTGCAACTCTCGCTTGGATAGCATTCAAGCAGCTATTCTAAGAATTAAACTGCGACACCTAGATGCTTATTCGGAAGCCAGAAGAAAAGCGGCACATCATTACTCTTCTGAATTTCAAAAAATAGAAGGCATCCTTCCCCCTTATGAAGCCTCCTATTCCAGTCATGGATACCATCAATACACGATGAGACTTCATGGAATAGACAGAACTGCTTTACAAGATTACCTCACTGAACATGGAATTCCTTCCAATATTTACTACCCCGTGCCAGTGCACAAGCAGAAAGGCTTCGAAGGTAAATTTGAACAAGTAGGAACTCTTCCAAACACGATGCAGTTAACAGAGGAAGTACTTTCTCTGCCAATGCACACCGAAATGGATGACAAAACATTGAACTACATCACAAACAGCATTAAAGAATTTGTAGAAGCATGAATATTGCAGTTATAGGAACGGGGTACGTTGGATTGGTTACCGGAACTTGCTTGGCTGAAACCGGCAATCATGTTATTTGTGTCGACATCGATGCGGAGAAGGTTCAAAAAATGAAAGATGGAGAAGTTCCCATTTATGAACCGGGACTGGAAGTTCTCTTCGAACGAAACATTCGTCAGGGTCGTTTAAAATTCACTACAGAAATTGAAGGTGCAGTAGAGGCAAGCAACATTATTTTTCTTGCACTCCCAACTCCTCCAGGTGAAGACGGAAGTGCCGATTTGAGCTATGTTCTTGGTGTGGCAGATCAACTTGGAGAACTGATAACGGAGTATAAAGTGATCATCGATAAGAGTACGGTTCCTGTTGGAACAGCCGACAAGGTGAACGCCCGCATAAAAGTCAATGCGAAAGCTGACTACGATGTAGTTTCCAATCCGGAATTCCTTCGAGAAGGTTTTGCAGTAGACGATTTCATGAAACCCGATCGGATTGTGATTGGAACTGAGTCTGCCAAGGCAAAAGAAATTCTAGATGAGCTTTATCACCCATATGTTCGTCAGGGCAATCCCATCATCTATATGGATGAACGCTCCGCAGAGCTTACGAAATATGCAGCCAATTCTTTCTTAGCAACTAAGATCAGCTTCATGAATGAAATCGCCAATTTGTGCGAAAAACTTGGAGCGGATGTCGATAAAGTTCGCATTGGAATTGGCTCTGATGAACGCATTGGTAAGCGTTTTCTCTTTCCTGGAATAGGCTACGGCGGCAGCTGCTTCCCAAAGGATGTGCAGGCATTGGTTCGCATGGCGCATGAACACGAGTCTCCAATCCGAATCTTGGATTCAGTAATGGAAGTGAATGATCACCAGCGCACCATTCTTGTCCCGAAAATCAAGAAAGAATTTGGAAGCTTGGCGGGTAAAACTTTTGCTGTATGGGGCCTTGCGTTTAAGCCCGATACCGACGACATTCGCGAAGCACCGGCACTTTACGTCATTGAGCAATTGATTGAAGCAGGTGCCAGTGTGCGGGCTTTTGATCCAGAAGCGATGGACAATGTTCGCAAAACCATCGGCGATGACATCTCATATTTCGAAGATCAATACGCTGCCCTAGATGGAGCCGATGCATTGATTATTTGCACTGAATGGTCCGTCTTCAGAACTCCAGATTTCCCTGAATTGGAAACTCGACTAAAGAATAAAGTCATCTTCGATGGCCGAAATCTGTACGACAATGATCACATGAAAGACCGTGGTTTTAAATACTTTAGCATCGGAAGGTAATTCATGAAACGAATTTTAATCACCGGCGCAGCAGGATTTCTTGGTTCACATTTATGTGATCGCTTTCACGGAGAAGGCTTTCATGTAATTGCCATGGACAACCTAATTACAGGCGACATACGAAACATCGAGCATCTCTTTTCAGAAGAGCGCTTTGAGTTCTATCATCACGACATTTCCAAGTTCGTTCATGTTCCTGGTAAGTTGGATTACATCCTTCACTTTGCCTCTCCGGCCAGTCCAATTGATTATCTAAAGATTCCGATTCAAACCCTGAAAGTTGGATCACTCGGCACGCACAATCTTCTCGGCTTAGCTCGTGTGAAGTCGTCTCGCATTTTGGTAGCCAGCACCTCCGAGGTATATGGAGACCCAACAGTTCATCCGCAAACAGAAGAATATCGCGGTAATGTAAATCCAGTTGGTCCGCGAGGAGTGTACGACGAAGCCAAGCGTTTTCAGGAAGCCATCACCATGGCCTACCACACATACCATGGACTTGAAACGCGCATTGCCCGAATCTTCAATACTTATGGTCCAAGAATGCGCTTAAACGATGGTCGTGTTTTACCTGCATTCATTGGTCAAGCTTTGAGAGGAGAAGACCTCACCGTATTTGGTGATGGCAGCCAGACTAGGTCATTCTGTTACATGGATGATTTGATTGAAGGAATTTATCGACTCTTAATGTCCGATTGCGCTGACCCAGTGAACATTGGAAATCCAGATGAAATAAGCATCCTAGATTTCGCTCAAGAAATCTTAAAGTTGACTGGAGCTTCACAGCAAATAATTTTCAAAGAACTTCCTACAGACGATCCTTTACAACGTCAACCAGACATTGGCTTAGCAAAGAAAATTTTGAATTGGTCGCCGAAAATCGATCGTGCAGAAGGATTGAAAAGAACCTACGCATACTTCCAGTCTTTGAGCGAAGAAGAACTCTACAAGAAGGAGCACAATGATTTTGAAAAATACAAGTCGTGAGTAAGTATTTCGCGCATGAAACAGCCGTAATAGATGACGGTGCTCAGATTGCAGATGGTGTTAAAATTTGGCATTTTACGCACATCATGCCTGATTGCAAGATCGACAAAGGCTGCAACATTGGTCAAAATTGCGTCATCTTTCCCAAGGTCGTTCTTGGAGAGAATGTGAAAATTCAGAACAATGTTTCTGTGTACACTGGAGTGACCTGTGAGAAAGATGTTTTTCTGGGCCCCTCAATGGTGTTCACGAATGTTACCAATCCTAGAAGCGCCGTAAACCGCAGAGGTCAATATTCTGAAACTCACGTGGGTGAAGGAGCAAGCATTGGCGCCAATGCCACGATAGTATGTGGCCACGACATTGGAGCATTCGCTTTCATTGGCGCTGGTGCTGTAGTCACTAAAACCGTTCCTGCTTATGCACTTGTTGTTGGGAATCCAGCAAAACATGTTGGGTGGATGAGTGAATTTGGGCATCGACTAGAATTTGATCTTGATGGAATAGCTAGTTGTCCTGAAAGTGGTGACCGATATCAATTGAAAAACGATACTGTAAGTAAACTTTGAGTATGATTTACGATGATCTCGTAGCGAGAAAACAAAAGTTGGCCGTGATTGGCCTAGGTTATGTAGGACTTCCAATAGCACTGGAATTCGCCAAGAAAATTTCTGTGATTGGCTTCGACATCAACGCACAACGCGTTGACATGATGAACAATGGCATTGATCCTAGCAAAGAACTGGATTCTTCCGAGTTCGAGGGAAAAGACATTGTCTTTACTGCAAACCCAGACGAAGTTAAGGATGCGACCTTCTTTGTTGTTGCCGTTCCAACACCTATTGACGATTACAATCAACCCGACCTTCTGCCTCTTTTGGGGGCCAGTGAAAGTGTTGGAAGCATCTTGAAAAAAGGTGATTACGTCGTTTTTGAATCAACGGTTTACCCAGGATGTACCGAAGACGATTGCATTCCTGTTCTTGAGGCGGAAAGTGGATTGAAGTTCGTTGAGGATTTTAAAGTAGGCTACTCACCAGAGCGCATCAATCCGGGTGATAAGGAACATACAATTTCGAAAATTCTAAAAGTTGTTTCTGGTTGTGATGAAGAATCTTTAGATCAAATTTCAAAGGTCTACGAGCTTATTATTGAGCCAGGAGTTCACCGCGCACAATCCATAAAGGTTGCAGAGGCCGCGAAAATCATTGAGAACACCCAACGTGATTTGAACATCGCTCTCATGAACGAATTGAGCATCATCTTCAATCGAATGGGCATCAATACATTCGATGTTCTAGAAGCTGCAGGCACCAAATGGAACTTCCTTCGATTCTTTCCCGGACTTGTGGGTGGCCATTGCATTGGTGTAGATCCTTATTACTTGACCTTCAAGGCGGAAGGATTGGGATACCATGCTAAGGTGATCAACTCAGGACGTTATGTGAACGACTCTATGGGCTTCTACGTTGCCAAACAAACGGTAAAGCGAATTCTCAAAGAAGGTAAAAACATCATTGGTTCGAGAGTTTTAGTGATGGGTGCAACCTTCAAAGAGGACGTGAGCGACATTCGCAATTCGAAGGTTACTGATGTCGTCAAAGAATTGAAGTCTTATTCATGCAATGTAGAGGTCATCGACCCACATGCGAATCCAGAAGAAGTTGCCGAAGAGTATCACTTCGAACTCAGCCCTGCTGCCAGTGGGAAATACGACGCGGTAATTGTGGCTGTGAACCATGCCGAATACAAAGATGCCGACGAAGCCTTTTTTGACAATCTGCTTACCGATCGTGGTTTGTTGGTCGACATCAAGGGCATTTACAGAGGCAAAATGAAGAACTTGAATTACTGGAGCCTCTAGTATGAAGGTGTTAATCACAGGAGGGGCAGGCTTCATTGGTTCCCACCTCGTTCGACGGATGGTGAAAAATTATCCGGATTATGAAATTGTGAACTTGGACAAGCTCACCTATGCCGGTAATCTCAAAAACTTAGTTGATGTTGAGGGAGCTGAAAACTACCGTTTCATCAAAGGTGATATTGAGGATCACAGCTTTGTCTCCTCCCTTTTTGAGCAAGAAGCTTTCGATGCTTGCATTCATCTAGCAGCCGAGTCTCACGTAGATCGTTCCATAACGAACCCAGACGCATTCTTACGCACGAACATCCTTGGAACTTTCCACCTGCTAGATGCTGCTGTAAAGCACTGCGACATCTCTTCCTTTCTCTTCTATCATGTATCTACTGATGAAGTGTACGGAAGTTTAGGAGACGAAGGACTTTTCAAGGAAACAACTTCTTACGACCCTCAAAGTCCCTATTCGGCCTCGAAGGCAGCTTCCGACCACTTTGTAAGAGCCTATGGCAACACCTTTAAGCTTAGGTACAAGATTTCAAATTGTTCGAACAACTACGGCCCGAATCAATTTCCCGAAAAGCTCATCCCTCTCTGCATCAACAATATTTTGGAAGGGCGACCACTACCGGTTTATGGTAAAGGAGAAAACATTCGTGATTGGCTCTATGTAGAAGATCATGCAGAGGCCATTGATCTTATTTTCCATTCGGGAGAAATGAATGAGACGTTCAACATCGGAGGAAAGAACGAATGGACTAACATTGACCTTGTACGCCTTCTCTGCGATGAGGTAGATGTGGCTCTATCGAATGAAATTGGAAATTCTCAACAGCTCATCACCTTTGTTGAAGATCGAAAAGGCCATGATATGCGTTACGCCATCGATCCTAGTAAAATTGAAGCCCATCTGAACTGGGAACCCAAACAGACTTTTGAGACAGGCCTAAGACAAACAGTACAATGGTACCTCTCCAATAAACAGTGGATCTCAGATGTAATTAGTGGTGACTATCGCGCCTATTACCAGGAGCATTACAAATAAGCGGTCATAAAAAAACCACCAAAGTTTCCTTTGATGGTTTTAATATCTTTTCGATGTGACTAGAACGACCACATATCGTGCTCAAACCTAAAGATCTCATCTTTAATTCTCTCTGCTTCTAACAAAGCATCGATTCCAGTCTTGTATTCATTGATCTGACGATCGTATACGTTTGATTCCTTGATGATAGTGGATTCAAATTGGCGCTTCCAGAAGACATCTTCATAAGTACGTCGCTCAGCATCGTTCTTGCGATTGTAGACTTCGTTGTTCGCGAACACATAACGTGCCTCCGGGAAATAAATCCAAAACAAATCTTCAAGAGCAGGTTCACCCGCTTCATTCTCATACTCACGAACAGGTTTGAGTCCAATGATTCGCACATCCATTACTGAACGCTCTCTTTCAAAGAACCAATCCTCTTTCATTTCGTAGAACTTAATCTCTTGAGAGTTCACTTCCTCTTCAATCGTTTTGGATCCGACAATCTCACCATCCTCATCGTATTCATTGACTTCCTTCTTTCTAAGAAGAATATCACGAATCTCATCAGTAGTTAGGGGCTTTCTAAACATATCATCAGGAGCCGCAGGCGAACCTGGATCATAACCTGTGAGTGTACCCTCTTCTAACAATGCCTCTTTGATGATGGCAAATAGATTCTTTCTACCCTGTTTGGCTTCAAAACCAACTGGGAAGTATAGAACCTGATTCATCTTCTTTCGAAGATCAATCCGACGCCAAATTCGCTTTGACCACATCACATCTGCTTCACGCAAATGGATGTATGGAATCACTTTTCTAGAAGGAGTATTCTCCTTCACGTACACACCGTCAAGTACTGTACTCTCCTGCGCTTCTGAGCCAAGAGCTAAAAAGAATGCAATCGATAGAAGAAGAATTACTCTTTTCATAGTTGTTTTATTGAATCTCGATGATCAGGTTACCATCCAAAGGCTGGCCTACTTTCGCATCAGAGCGCTTGGCAACCAAATCTTTGATGATAATACTTTGCCCCGGAGACATCGTCTTAAGAACACCCTTCATTTCTGGAGTTATTCTATTCGACGTCGCATTGTAAGTCTTCGTTTTTCCTTTCGCACTCACTGTAATTTTAAATTCTGTTACACGGAATTTCAAATCGAAAAGAAAGTCATCCAGTTTCGCAGTGATAAAATCACCTGACAGAAGCTGGGCTTTCGACATCTTGAAAGACCCACGCTTTCCAAGAAATTCTGGCGTTGGTGGTGGAACAGTCTTAATACGGTATACCATTGGCTTAAACTTAGGAGCATTGGCACCTTTAGCCGTAACCGTTACGTTTACCTCTTTTGCTTTCAAGTTATCGGACGGCTTCACAACGTACTTTCCTTCTGGCTTACTTTTCGTGCTTACAGCACAACCAGTAACAGACAAGCTCAAATCATCGGGTGACATACCTGCAGCAGAAATCTCCACCGGGTTTTCGAGCCCCTTGTAGAAGACATTCATAGCCGTTGGGGAAATCACCAACGAAGGCTTCGCTGCTTTAAAACTGTGCGTAAAGGCGTAAGGTTTATAATCCCCACGTGGCCCCTTAATCTTAATCACACCACCCCATTCGTAATCGCCGGCAGTATTCGGCACTACAGAATAAGTTGCAATACCTGCCTGTACAGTAACGTTCGATGTATCAGGGTTTTCAAGAGTTAGTTTCACGGAATCAAAGCCTTGAATCACACCGTCCTTAACGTCTGAGATTTCTAAAACAGGTTGAGTAGTTGTACTATAAGCCGCCACAATTACCTGGGCTTTGAATGAATCTCCCACGGTAATGTAGGTTCCATTCAATGGAATCACCTTAGGTTCCAGTTTATCGAACTTAAAGTCATCCGCTGTAATCTGGCCCATCAAACGCCGAAGTACTTCAGCCTCAATGTTCCGAACATCCGCTTGGAAACGAGAAAGGTTCGTTACAATCGCAGCCAGAGGTAAGTGGTAAAAGTTTGCTGTTTCCCAATTTTCTTCCACACCATGCATCTTAACAGGATGCAATGGAATTTGCACTGCAAGAAGTTCTTCCTCTGACAATTCAGGCAAAACATCTGCAACTTCAGCATTGAACTTTTCAATCATTACATGAAGTCTAGGTGCCGAAAATTCATATTCCGGAGAGGCTTCTCCCCACATCTGTGGAACATTTGGGCCCATAAGCACATAAGTACCTACCTCCTGATTGTCTTTACCATGAATATGTTCCAGACTTGTAGTATCCGCAACGTCCTCAGCAATCTGATCAGCATCTGCCTTGACCTTTGTTTTGATCATTTCTAAAAGCTCAGCAATCTCATTCGCATCATCGCGAACTTGTTTTGCACGATTGTAGAACGGCGTAACCTTAATAGGGTCATCCAACTCTAACTTTTCAAACCGTGAATATGTTGCTTCAATCTTATCTTCAAAGTGTCCAGTAGTTTCTTCCAAACCTTCGTTGATAATCACGAATGAATGAAGTATCTCTTTTGAAACATTCATAGCTAGAAGCGCGAGCAACACCAAATACATGATGTTGATCATCTTCTGCCGTGGGGGTAAATCACCTAATGACATCTGTTAGCTCTTTTTTAAGGTTAGATAATCTATTGGCGATTACGCTTGAGTTCCTTGGTTTCCGGTCATTGCAGTAAGCATGTTTCCATAAACCGTATTCAATTGAGAAATATTGTTTGACAATTCAGCCATCTGAGAACGATACTGCTGAGCGTCCTTCACTGATTCATTCAGGTTTTGAAGTAGACCTTCAATTCCTTCAAAGTATTGCTCAGTAGCAGCAATTTGGGCTTTTGAACCTTGGAGTTGAGTTGTATAAGACTCGTTCAACTCAGAAAGATTGCTCGCCATTAAATTCAGGTGATCTCCAAGAGAAGAACCCGCATCGCTAGAACTAGCCAAACCAGTTAAAGAGGCGGATGCCGCTTCATAAGTACCACTCAATGATTGAACGCTTCTACTAGCATGTCTTATGCTATCAACATAATCATCAGTCGCTGCACTAGCGTTTGAAACGTCGGCAAGCTTATCAGTAGTATCTCTTAAGCCACGAAGACCAGACCCTAAACTCTCGATGAGCTCTGGACCAATTTTCGCATCTTCCAACATGTTGTCCAATTGTTCCGTTACTGGTAAATCACTTCCTTCAGCAACCTCCCCCAAATCTTCAATTTCATCTTCTTCACCTTCTTCCTCGTCGTGAGAAGCAAGCTCTGGATATACTTTCGACCAGTCTGTATTCAAATGCTGTGGTTCCAAGGCCCCTAAAACGAAAAGCAATGCCTCTGTACCAAGTCCAATAATCAACATTGCCGATGCACCTGGGTAGTGCTGAATTTTAAATAGTGCACCAAGGATTACAACAGATGCCCCAATGGACATTCCGTAGTTCACCATGGTTTTTCCTTTTACAGTTCCGTAGAGGTATTCAGATAATCCACCTTTTTTCTTGGACATAGGTCAGCCAGGTTTTTGTATTAAATAGATAATATTAAGACTAGATTGAAGATTTACCCATACCAAGATAACTCATTACACAGCGAAAGCCAACGTAGCTTTTAGCCGTATCTTGATATTCATAAGTACGAGTGCTCGTTTGGAGAAAATATCCAACGTCCTTCCACGATCCACCACGGATCACTTTACGCTTAAGAACCGGAGGATCATCGTCCTTGGCTTCATAAACATAATTCATATTCAAATCGTGCGCATAATCAAGCGATGACTCTTCGTAGGCGTTACTTGTCCACTCAGCAACGTTACCAGCCATACAATACAAGCCAAAGTCATTTGGTTCGTAGGACATGGTAGGTACTGTGTGTATACCGCCATCATCATAATAATTACCTCTAAGAGGTTTGAAGTTCGCTAAGAAACAACCTCGAGTGTTTCTTATGTATGGACCTCCCCATGGGTAAGAAGAAAGATCTAGACCACCTCGAGCAGCGTATTCCCACTCAGACTCTGTTGGCAATCGGAAATCTTGAACCCAAGTTCCGTCATACTGACGTAAAAAGTCATTGAATAATTGAGTTCTCCAAATACTGAAAGCTCTGGCTTGTTTCCAACTCACACCAACAACTGGGTAGTCGTCGTATGCAGGATGCCAGAAGTACATATTTGTTAAAGGCTCGTTGTAGGAATAGGTGAAATCATGTATCCAACACAAAGTGTCAGGATAAACGTTTATTTCATCACGACGGATAAAAACTGATCTGTCCGTTAATCCTCTTTCACGAAGATTATCTCCGTTGATTGTTGGGTTCTTACGAGCTGCATCGTTCCAATCAATCCAGAAGTATTCGTAAATCAATTTTCTAGAATCCAATTCACGACGTCGGTAAAAACGTTCGTATTCAGGAAGGAACATTACCGCCAAAGCCTCGCGCTCGTCTGGCGCATCCCAATCAATCCGAGTTCTCCAGTTCAAGTAAGGAGGTTCAATGTCTTCCCCAAATTCATTTTGGGTGATGAAGAAATCTTCTTCACTCACCTCTTCCCCTAGAATCTTTCTAGCGATAGAGTCACGCACCCAGTATACAAACTGGCGGTACTCGTTGTTAGTGACCTCAGTCTCATCCATGTAAAAAGGAGATACAGAAACCGTCTTCGAACGAGAGGTATAAGAATATGGTGCATCCTGATCACTTGGGCCCATGTTATAACTTCCAGGGGGTATGTATAGCATACCTACTGGATCTTGCTGGAACCAAATGACGCGGTCTTGCACGCCTTTAAGTTGTCCGTCGTTTGTAGTCCCACATGCACTTAGCAGGGACGCAACGACGATGGAAAAGAGTACCTTCTTCATGATACCTCCATATTTAGAGTGTAGCAAATGTAAAATTTTTATTTCAGTTCTATTAAATACCCAAATAACAAGGGTTCCAGTAGTACGATAACTGAAACGCCAATGTTTCTGAAATATTACAAGAACAAGACTGTTCTGTGACGTTGAACTTTAACTGGAGGCGTAATTTTAAAGCAGTAATTCAACATGATTTCATGTGAACCACTGTGCCCAGTGTTTAACCTGTTTAATCCAACGTCGTAAGAGTATCCTACCCTTAAACGTCCCGGCCCGAGGCCATCATAGAAAAATCCGAGGATTGGCGCTATGGCGTCCTCTAGTCTGTAACTGATACCTCCCCAGAACATATCTCGGTACAAGGCACTCACGTTAATATCCACCTGAGCGACCTTGGTATCAAACTTCACCAAAGTCGATGGCTGGATAGAAATATCCGATGTAAGGTCGTATATATATCCTGCTTGAAGGAAGAAATGACGAGCCACAGAATAGTTTTCTGCAACGTCTCCCGCAGGAATGTGTGTGGTAGATAAACCAGCATAGAGTCTATCTGTGTTGTAGTAAACCCCAAAGTCTAAATCGAAAGTGGTACCAGTCATATCCTCAGCGAAAGCCAAGGTTGGGTCGTTTTTACCATCCGGAGCATCTGCATTTAAAGTAACCCATTGATCACCCGCAATACTCGTTTGGAATGCGCCGATACCAATACCAACACCTAAAAATCCGATGCCAATTGGTTGACGAAATGAATAAGCCAACTTTCCACCAGTGTAACTGATTGGGCCAATTTGATCGCCGTATACGCTTCCACCTATTCCACCATGAACAAGTTTCCAAGGTGTGTGTCCTGAGACCATATATGTTCTTGGATTACCCGTGTAACCAGCCCATTGCTCACGAAACAAGGCCGTAAAACAGCTTTGATTAGTAGCTCCGGCATAGGCAGGATTCGGAAACAGTCGATTGAACATATTCATCGAAAACTGAGGATCCTGCTGTGCACTAGCTGAAGTCGCAAAGAGAAGAAGGGCAGCGGAAATCAGAAAAGTTTGTTTCATACAGTTGCTTGATGAGGCTCTTATAAGGTCGGCTAAAATATGAATTATAAGAAATATAACAGAGAAGTAAAGGTAAGAAAAAGAAAACTTACCCCGTCGCGTTAGCTAAACTTCTCATAATTACGGAGCCATTTGGAAGGGATTTCATCGTTGCACGCCTGCTCGTAATCACTGTAAGAACAAGGCACTAGCTGGTGTCGCTCGTACTTACTTAGCTTTGATTGAGGCAATGGAACATCCATCCACCAACGCTCACTCAATAAGTTCTTATAAAAGACGATTTCACCCAAATCATTCGCTGAAGTGACGGTATATTTCAAGAAATCTGTTCGGTTTATGACTGGAGAATCGTTCTTTCTGCTGTAAAAACCTTCAATAAAGTACCACAACATTTGAGCGAGCAAGTGCGGACTTTGATCTCCAGCACCCGAAGGCTTCAAATTATAGAAACCTATTGAACTCAATTTGTCACTAAGTCCTGCATATCTGGAAATCGCGCAAGCTTCTTCCCCATAGAAACCATTTGGGGTCGGCTTCAAACTTCCTGGGCAATCAGCTACTTTGATGGCATTCAGGTCGAAACTCAACAAATCTGCATTTCGCACAATTGGCTCAACTTCCTTTAAGTCGCTTCGAACATTGCCCAAACGATAGAAATCAAATTTCAATTTATTCATCAACTCGAGTTCATCCGGACGAACAAAATAGGATTGATAACCAAGGTTGCTGTAGTTGTAGAGGTAATTTGGGTGACTGAGAATGATCTTATTTAGATAGGACTCATAGCCAATGGGACTATCAACGTCTCCTAAGTCAAAAGAGTAGTCTACACTCACGAGGTTCATTACCCGCTCCTCTTCTTCATAGGCACTGTAGGACGCGTAGGTAAGGTCCTGACTTCCGCCAATAACGATTGGCAGAACCTTATTTCCAATGCATTCGCGGACAATTTGAGTTACGGCTAGATAGGTGTCACTTAGGTTTTCGCCAGGGACAACATAACCCAAGTGTAAGAGCTTCAAATTTCCAAATGAATCGGAAAGCTCAAAAAGGGATTGCTCTACACCTTCAATTTCATCGGAAATTCCTAGTTCAGCACCGCGGTATTCTGGCACGAAGAGAATGGCCAAATCGTATTCGACTAATTCAGTGCTTCCTGAAAGAGACTGAACAGAATGCCCAATTGTTCCTTTACGGAAGTCCTCAGACGAATGAGATGATGGTGGGCTTAAATAGATCCTACTTTCCAAAGTAGGGCAAATTTAGATTTGCTCTAGGCCTTCTTTTTACGACCTCGAGGAGACTTTTGAACAATCTCTGATAATGCAACGCATTCCTCATAAGTAAGGCTCTCAGGTGCTTTGTCCTTTGGGATTTTAACATTCTTCTTACCGAATTTGATGTAAGGACCATATCGCCCATCGAGGACACGAACGTCTTCGTTTTCTTCGAAAGTCTTGATCACGCTCTTGGCATCTTTCTCTCGCTTTGCCACAACAAGCGCAATGGCTTCATCAAGAGTTATGGTAGTATGGTCGAGCTCTTTCCCGATTGAGGTAAACTTGCTTTTGTGTCGCACAAAAGGACCAAACCTTCCTTCTCCTATAACTACTTCTTCCCCTTCAAACTCCCCGATCGTTTTTGGGAAATCGAATAGCTTCAATGCCTGTTCGAGGTTGATTTCGGAAATTGAAATTTTTGATTTGATGCTTGAAAACTTCGGCTTCTCCTCATCTTCAACCTCACCAATCTGAACCATCGGACCATAACGACCAATTCGAGAGTAAACGTTTTTACCTGATTTCGGGTCAACACCAAGAAGAGTCATTCCGGAAGCGCGCTCGCTGTTCTCTAGCGTGTCCTCCACATTTTTGTGGAATGGACCGTAGAAAACGGAGATCATTTCGTTCCAAGGCTTGTTCCCGTTCGAGATTTCATCGAATTCCTTTTCAACTTCTGCTGTGAAGTTGTAATCCATGACTTGCTTAAAATGCTCTGTCAAAAAATCGTTCACCACGATCCCAATATCGGTTGGGAAAAGCTTTTTACGCTCCACCCCAGTTCGTTCCTGAATCGTTTTCTCTTCAATACCAGAACTGCTCAAAATCAATTGCTCGACATCGCGCATTTCCCCTTCCCGCTCATCCTTTATCACGTAGTCACGCTTTTGGATGGTTGAAATCGTTGGTGCGTATGTAGATGGACGACCTATCCCAAGGGCTTCCAGCTTTTTCACTAGGCTGGCTTCTGTATATCTTGGTGGGTGATGACTAAATCTCTGATGAGCGACGATGTCATCATAGCTTAAGTTTTCACCTTCTTTCATAGGTGGAAGCAAACCCGCCTGATCATCTTTTTCATCATCGTCATCGTCCCCTTCGGTGTAGACTTTTATAAAACCATCGAAGGTGATGACTTCACCCTCAGCTTTAAATTCGATGCTTGTATTTCCTGCTTCGATCAGCACATTGGTTTTTTCAAGCTCGGCTTCTGCCATTTGTGAGGCAATCGCTCTTTTCCAAATAAGAGAATAAAGTTTTTGTTCTTGCGGTGTTCCGTCTACTTCGTGATGCTCAAAATAAGTCGGACGAATGGCCTCGTGAGCTTCCTGTGCACTTTTGTTTTTAGACGCGTATTTCCGTGTTTCAGAATAACGCTCTCCATAGGCACTATGAATTTCTGCCTTCGAAGCATTCAAAGCAGTATCGGAGAGATTCACTGAATCGGTTCTCATGTAGGTGATCTTTCCTGCCTCGTAAAGCTTCTGAGCCACAGACATCGTTTGCCCTACACTGTACCCGAGCTTTCGACTTGCCTCTTGTTGAAGTGTACTCGTGGTAAATGGCGCAGCCGGCTTCCTCTTTAAAGGCTTCTTAATTACAGATCGCACTTGGAAGATCTGATCTTTCACCTCTTCAAGAAGCGCTTTAGCCTCTTCCAAAGTACTTGTGTTCTTGGTGCAAATAGCCTTAGCTAACGCCCCATCTGAATTTTGAAATTGAGCAACTACACGAAATGAACTTTCTGGAACGAAACCTTTAATCTCACTCTCACGCTCAACTATGAGCCGAACTGCCACAGACTGCACACGTCCGGCAGAAAGAGATGGTTTCACCTTCCTCCACAATACAGGTGATATCTCAAAACCGACTAAACGGTCTAATACCCGACGCGCTTGCTGAGCATCAACTAAATTTTTATCGATGGTGCGAGGATTCTCGATTGCTTTTTGGATTGCTGTTTTAGTAATTTCATGAAAGACAATCCTCTTGGTCCGTGCATCTTCGAGCTTCAGAACTTCAGCCAAATGCCAAGAGATAGCTTCTCCTTCTCGGTCCTCATCCGTCGCTAACCAAACCATCTCGGCTCCCTTAGAAAGTTTTTTAAGTTCAGCAATGACCGCTTTTTTATCTGGCATCACCTCATAGTTGGGTTCAAAACCCTTTTCAACATCTATGGCAACGCCCTTTTTCGCTAAGTCTCGGATGTGCCCGTAACTCGATTTTACGGTGAAATCTTTCCCTAGAAAACCTTCTATGGTCTTCGCTTTGGCTGGTGACTCAACTATTACTAAGTTCATTTATTATCTTTCAGTGAAGCCTCAAACCGAGAGGGCTTGAGGGCTGCAAAATAAAGGAATAAAGAGCGAACAGTCCGAATGTTCATTTTGTTTACCCCAAAACTGCAGGCAAAATGACAGAATGTCAGCAGCCCCTAAAAAGCTTAAATTTGCCGCCGCAAAGTCAAGAAGAATATGGAAAGTTTACTCCCTGAAGAGGTACAAGGTAGCGCTACGTTGGTAGAAGAGAAGAGCGATCATAAGCGCAAACTTTATCTGGTACTATACCGCTGATACAATATATAGGTGTTTAGAACACCAATTAAATATTCATCAGTACAGTAGTAATGAATGGGATGCCCTTTGGGATTAAAGATGTAGATGGGGGTCGGGGCAATTAGTTGTTACCCAAGCAAAAAGTTTCGTTCATCCTTCCACACAACGGCAATAAATTGTTAAATAGATGAATGGGTAAATTGTTAAAAAGCCCGAACAGCCCTCACATAGTATGTGTTGAACTTTTTGCTGACGTTCTGGCCACCAAAGCCGAAATACTGACTCCACGCAATTTTGTTAGCGTACTCCGTAGAACTCCAATAGTTGTTCTTAGCACCTCCGCCAATTTTTTCCTTGTTATCATATAATAGATCCAACTCATCTTTTGTAGGTAATCGCCAGCCATCTCCTAAATCAGCACAAGCCTTCATTGCATCGTCCCAAGTGTACCTCCCTTCTAAATCTTCGGTCATCACTTCTAAATAGTGAATTTTAATGGTTGAAACCTCTCTTCCGTCCACATTTAAAGTTGATGAACCACAAGAAGCAAGCATTAATACAATTCCTAAATAGAGTAATTTTTTCATTATTTAATTTTTTAATGATTTTAAATGTTTTGGGTTTCGAAATACGAAATTAATTATTATTTCTTTCGATTTTTTTATGTTGGGTAACAAGTCGATATAGGTAAGTTACCTATACCCGCCCTTCTTTATTGAGGGGCTATTTTTTTATGCCCATAAATAAGCTCAACTGACAAAATGACCTACTCATCTTATTTCCTAATTATATTTGCACAGAATTGTATTGGTTGAGGTTCTCCCCAAGCTTGGGGATAATTAGTTTTAGGAAGAAAACAGAATCTCCGTATTCTCCCCATCCCATAGTGATAAAAATTATAACAGATTGAACAATAAGGATTTAAATACAACTGAAATTTTAGAAAAAGAGAATTCTCCCCAGAGTTCTCCCCATAATAACCCCGACCAATATAATGGTGAAGTACTTGATTATCAATCAGTTAAACCAAAAAATACCAATAATAAAAAGTTATATATAGAGAGTTACGGATGTCAGATGAATTTCTCTGACAGTGAAATTGTTGCTTCAATCCTTTCTGAAGCTGGATATGGCACTACTACAAATATTGAGGAAGCTGACCTCATACTCTTGAACACTTGTGCCATCCGAGACAATGCAGAACAACGAATACGGAAGCGCCTCACTCAATTCAAGCAGTTGAAATCCGACAATCCAAACATGGTTGTAGGAGTGCTCGGCTGCATGGCCGAAAGATTGAAAGCAAAGCTTCTCGACGAAGAAAAACTTGTTGACATCGTTGCTGGTCCAGATGCTTACCGTTCTCTTCCTGGTCTAATCGATGAAGTTGACGACGGAAGAAAGGCAGTAAATGTTCTTTTATCGAGGGAAGAAACCTACGCGGACATCAGTCCAGTTCGTTTGGATAAAAATGGTGTCACCGCCTTCATATCCATCATGCGAGGTTGCGACAATATGTGTTCGTTTTGCGTTGTGCCTTTTACCCGCGGACGAGAGCGTAGTAGAGACCCCAAAAGCATCGTGCACGAAGCCCACGATTTGTTCGACAAAGGATATAGAGAGGTTACCTTATTGGGTCAGAATGTAGATTCGTACCGCTGGAACCTGACAAAGAAAGGTGAGCTTAAGAAGGAAGGCGAACCTTCAGTGAACTTCGCTCAGCTCATGGCAATGGTCGCTGAGGTAAACCCAAAACTTCGAGTACGTTTTTCCACCAGCCATCCAAAAGACATGACCAACGATGTTCTTGAAACAATGTCGGCGTATGAAAACATCTGCAATTACATCCACCTCCCGGTTCAATCTGGAAATTCCAATGTGCTGGAGCGAATGAATCGGACCTATACGCGTGAATGGTACTTAGAACGCATCGAGGCGATTCGTCGCATCATTCCTGAATGTGCTATCTCAACCGACGTAATCTCTGGATTCTGTGGGGAAACAGAAGAGGAGCACGAAGAAACGAAGAGCTTAATGGAATTCGTTCAATTCGACTTTGCTTATATGTTTAAGTACAGCGAACGACCCCGAACCTTGGCCGAAAGAAAGTTTGAAGATGATGTTCCTGAAGAAGTAAAAACGCGGCGACTCACAGAGATCATCAACATTCAAAGTGCTCATAGCCTTATTTCCAACAAAAAAACAATTGGGAAGGAATACGAAGTTCTGATTGAAAAAACTTCAAAACGTTCAGAGGAACATTGGGCTGGACGAACAAGTCAAAATGCAATGGTTGTATTCCCTAAATTGGATGAAAAGACCGGCGACTATGTGAAGGTCAAAATCTTTGACTGCACAGCAGCCACATTAATCGGGGAAAGGACTGCTTGATGGATTATCAACAAATCAAACAACGCTTCGGAATAATTGGCCAGTCGGCCCTTCTCGACCATGCCATCGGGAAAGCCATTCAAGTGGCCCCCACTGATTTGAGTGTTCTCGTTTCTGGGGAAAGCGGAACCGGAAAGGAATCTATGCCTAAGATTATCCATCAGATGAGTCGGCGGAAACACGGAAAATACATCGCGGTAAACTGCGGCGCCATTCCAGAAGGAACCATCGACTCAGAATTGTTTGGACACGAAAAAGGTTCTTTTACGGGAGCGCAATCTTCGCGTCAAGGATATTTTGAAGAGGCCGATGGAGGGACAATTTTCCTGGATGAAGTCGCAGAGCTGCCTCTTCAAACTCAAGTGCGCTTGCTTCGCGTGCTCGAGACCGGTGAGTTCATAAAGGTGGGCTCATCGAAAGTTGAGAAAACGGATGTTCGGATTGTTGCGGCTTCGAATCTGGGTCTTCCAAAACAAATTGAAAAAGGAAAATTTCGCGAGGACCTCTTTTATCGATTGAGCACGGTTCCGATCCATCTACCCGCTTTGAGAGAGCGTCGCGAAGACATCCATCTTCTGTTTAGGAAATTCGCGGCCGACTTTGCCGACAGATACCAGATGCCGACCATTCGCTTGGGAGAAGACGCGATTCGCGTTTTAGAAAGTCATTCCTGGAAAGGAAACATTCGACAGTTGAAGAATGTAACTGAGCAAATTTCCATCCTTGAGAACGAACGTCACATAGATGCAGAAACGCTCATTAAGTACCTTCCAACTTACGTTGAGTCGCGCTATCCCGCGGTTGTCAATCGTGAAGACGAGGATCTATCTGAACGTGAGATTCTTTTCAAAGTTCTTTTTGAACTTCGAAATGATGTGAGCAAACTCAAGCAAATTGTTCATGGCTTGATGGAAGGGAACATAGATCCAGAAGACTTGAAGAACGAGACAGAGTCGCTGCAAAGTTCTCTTCCGGCAATTTCACCCCAAGGAGATTTCAAATCGCTGGCCCTGCCTTCGGGCGTGAACATTATTCCCAAGGGCAGCAATTACGATGGTCACGAAGAGGTTGAAGAATCTCTTTCATTGGAAGAAAAAGAAATTGAGCTCATCAAAAAAGCCCTAGAGAAATACCGTGGAAAACGAAAATACGCGGCACGAGATTTGGGAATTTCCGAGCGCACCCTATACCGCAAGATCAAAGAGTACGAGCTTTAATGAAATACCTCAGCATCGCCTTATTGTTTCTGAGCTTAATCACTCAATCGTGCCGCGTGAATTACGGCTTTACGGGAACATCCATTGACCCAGCTGTAAAGAGCGTTTCGATTGCCTATTTCGACAATTTTGCTCCTCTTGCAAAGCCCACTTTAAGTCAAACATTTACGGAAGCGCTGAAGGATCGATTCTTACAGCAAACGAATTTGAGCCTTGTGAAGTCAAATGGGGACATCCAGTTCTCTGGTCGAATTGTCGATTATAGAACGAACCCAATCAACATTCAGAGCAATGAGACGGCCGCTCTGAACCGACTGACCATAACCCTTGAGGTTACATTTGTGAATCAAAAAGACAGTAAGAAAAGTTTTGAGCAGAAATTTAGTCGGTATGAAGATTATGAAAGCTCGAGCAGCTTGTCGGAAGTGGAAGATCAATTGATCGACCTCATCAACGAGCAGCTGATTCAGGATATATTCAATAAATCCGTCAGCGATTGGTAGATCAAGATAAACTTAGAGACTTGGCCGTCCAGTTCCCATTCGCAGCTGCCCTTCAGAATGAAGTTTTGAAGCGTGACTTCTTGACCCAGGATGAGGCTTTTGAAGAAAGCTTAAGAAAAGCTGCCCTCCGCAGTACCGACCGTGAACATTTATTCGAGCTCATCTTTCAAAGCCTCGTTCAAGAAAAGGTAGAGGAAATAGATGAAGTCCTTTCCAAAGACCTAGCTTCAAGTGTTTCTAAAGAAAAAGAAGCTCTTCAAGCCCAACTTGAACAACAGATAAATTCTCAAGCGGCAGAGCTCAGCTTCCAACGCGAACTTATTGCCCGTCAAAAAGAACAGCGAAAGGAAGAAACACCTTCTCCCCAGGTAATTCCTATCGAGCAGAAAGAACAAATAAGTCCTTCAGAGCCGACCAAAAGATCTTTTACCGATTGGATTCGATCGATGGAAGAGCCGAAGCGACGTTCTTCGATTCTTAAAGAAGACTTGATTAAGAAGTTCATTGACAATGAGCCTAGTTTAAACCGAGAAAAAAAGAGCTTCTTCAAGCCAGAAGAAATGAGCAAGCTCAGCATCCTTGAAGATGAAGAGTTTGTTACGGAAACTTTGGCCGGTTTGTATGCCAATCAAGGGCACACAGAAAAGGCAATTCGAGCATACGAAATCTTACAAGCACATAACCCAGAAAAAAGTGGTTACTTTGCAGCCCTTATTTCAGAGCTAAAAAAGAAATAGCACATGTTTACCCTGATCACTGTCCTCATATTTATTGATTGCATCTTATTGACAATCATTGTTTTACTTCAAGAGTCTAAAGGTGGCGGATTGGCCTCTGGATTTTCTTCTGCAAATCAATTGATGGGCGTTCGACGCACCGGCGATTGGTTGGAGAAAGCTACATGGACACTGGCCATTGCCCTATTGGTTCTCAGTCTTTCTGCCGCTGCCGTTCAAGGAACCGGCGATGTGGTTGAAGAATCGAGCAGCGAAGTGAAAGAATTGGTCGGTGGCGAACCAGTTTCAGCTCCAGCAGGAACACCTTCTGCCCCACAACCTACTCAGTAGTCTTAGTGTCATACTGACAGCTGGTGTCGACCGAATTGCCATGCTTTTGTGACAAGTCTGAAAATTTGTCCCATAAACTCCTGACATACCGCATTGGCACAATAGCTGTCAATGGGAAATAGAATTCACATTATTAACTCTAAACATCAACAAATGGCCCAGGTCAGTTTTAAACCGAATGAAGATCGCGTCTTAGTTCAAGCCGCTCCAGCTGAAGAAAAAACAGCAGGTGGAATCATCATTCCCGATACAGCAAAAGAAAAACCACAAACCGGTACTGTAGTCGCTGTTGGACCAGGTAAAAAAGACGAACCCATTACTGTTGCCGTGGGTGATACTGTCTATTACGGAAAATATTCTGGAACTGAAATATCTCTGGAAGGAGTAGATTACCTCATCATGAGGAATTCAGACATTCTAGGAAGTAAATAAGAATCTCGAAATCAAACAAGAAACATGTCTAAGAAAATAAGCTTTGATACAGAAGCGAGAGAAGGACTCAAAAGAGGAGTTGATGCACTCGCAAACGCTGTGAAAGTAACCTTGGGACCAAAAGGTCGCAACGTTGTGATCGACAGAAGTTTTGGAGCACCTACCATCACAAAAGATGGTGTAAGTGTTGCCAAAGAAATTGAATTGAGTGACCCAATTGAAAACATGGGTGCGCAAATGGTGAAAGAGGTAGCCTCTAAAACAGCCGACATTGCTGGAGACGGAACTACTACAGCCACAGTACTTGCTCAAGCCATCGTAACTGCAGGTTTGAAAAACGTTGCAGCTGGTGCAAACCCAATGGACTTAAAAAGAGGCATCGACAAAGCTGTACTTGCAGCCGTTGAAAACCTCAAGAGCCAATCGCAAGAAGTTGGAGACGACAACAAAAAAATCGAACAAGTTGCTGCGATCTCTGCCAACAACGACGACCAAATCGGCAAATGGATTGCTGAGGCGATGGAAAAAGTTGGAAAAGATGGCGTCATCACAGTTGAAGAAGCGAAAGGAACCTCAAACGAGTTGAAAGTCGTTGAAGGAATGCAGTTCGACCGTGGTTACCTCTCCCCTTACTTCGTAACCAATACGGAGAAGATGACTACAGATCTTGAGAATCCGTACATCTTGATTTACGACAAGAAGATTTCGACGATGAAAGACCTTCTTCCAGTACTCGAGAAAACAGCCCAAACAGGTCGCGCTCTCTTGATTATTTCGGAAGATGTTGACGGAGAAGCTCTTGCTACACTCGTAGTAAACAAGCTTCGTGGTTCACTTAAAATCGCTGCTGTAAAAGCTCCAGGTTTTGGTGACCGTAGAAAAGCTATGCTCGAAGACATCGCCATCCTTACTGGAGGGACCGTGATTTCTGAAGAGCAAGGTCGCAAACTTGAAGATGCTACTCTCGAAGATTTGGGAACTGCAGAAAAAGTTGACATCGACAAAGACAACACTACCATCGTGAATGGTGCTGGGACTAAAGAAATGATTGAGAACCGAATCAATCAAATCAAAGCTCAAGTGGAGTCTACTACTTCAGATTACGATCGCGAAAAGCTTCAAGAGCGTTTGGCGAAACTTTCTGGCGGAGTCGCTGTATTGTACATCGGAGCTGCTACTGAAGTTGAGATGAAAGAGAAAAAAGACCGTGTTGATGACGCTTTGAGCGCAACACGTGCCGCTGTTGAAGAAGGAATTGTTCCTGGTGGAGGAGTTGCTCTCATTAGAGCAATTGATGCTCTTGATGCAATAGAGACTGAGAATGAAGACCAGAAAACTGGAGTCAACATTGTTCGTCGCTCCTTAGAAGAACCAATTCGTCAGATTGCTGCAAACGCAGCCGCAGACGGATCTATTGTAGTTCAAAGAATTCGTGAGAACAAAGGCGACTTTGGATACAACGCGCGAACGAATGAATATACGAGCATGTTCAAAGCTGGTGTGATTGATCCAACCAAGGTTACCCGCGTAGCTCTTGAGAATGCCGCTTCAATTGCAGGTCTTCTCTTGACAACAGAATGTGTTCTTTCTGAAGAGAAAGAAGACAACGCTGGCCCAGCTATGCCTCCTGGAGGAATGGGTGGAGGAATGCCGGGCATGATGTAGGCATCCACTTTCAATGGAATGAAGTTTAAAGCCATTCTCCCGAAGGAGAATGGCTTTTTTTATGGCAGTTTTGTAGCAATGCAAGATCGTCTCCTTCAAATCGGCTTGTTGGCCTTTTCCATTTCTCTTGCCTATGGGGCGGCTGTACAAATAATCTTTCCTGAAGGTCACCTGAGCCCCGACTCTTGGTCGTACCTCAACATAGCCTACAACCTTTTTGAGCATCAGACTTTTTCTCAACTCATAGACTATCCGAACATCCTGGATGCCATGCGCACTCCTGGATATCCATTCCTCATCTACCTATTTCATTGGCAAAAAATTGGAGTGTACGGCATCGTGTTGACTCAAGCAATATTCTTTGGACTGAGTGCCATGATGCTTTTTAAAATCTTGATGGACTTGCTCAAATCAAGAGAGCTCGCTAGTTTATTCAGCCTGTTTTTTGTCTTCGACATTCCCAGCATATACATGAGTTCGACCGTTATGACGGAGACCATCTTTGTATTCTTACTCTTATGCTCTTTTTACTTTGCGTTAAGAGTAGCTTCATCAAAGTCCATTTCAATCGGGATCGTTGCTGGCGTTTGCCTTGGCGCAGCAGCTCTCTTCAGACCCATAGCACTATACCTCGGTCTTATCATTCCATTGACAGGGTTCTTTCTTGCAAAATGGAAAGGCAGTAGAAGTCTTGTTTTCGTTTTGAGCTTCGCCCTCGTTTGCGCGCCTTGGATGCTTCGAAATCAATCCAACTTTGGTGTTTTCAACTTAAGCCTTGTAGGTGAATTGAACATTCTGTTCCACACTTCCTCAAACATATTAGCCGATGTAAATGGAAGCTCGAGGCAGGCGGAAGAGCTTAAGCTACGCGATAAATACTTCGATGAGAATGAGTGGAAAGAAGCCAGCTATCCCAAAAATTTTGCCTCAGCTGCTCATAAGGAGTTGCGGCTTCAATTGATTGAACATCCACTCGTTTTTGTCAAACTCTACTGCAAATCCTTTGTATACTTTTTCACCAAACCGATGCGCTCATACATCAGCGAACAATTTGGCTGGAAAAAGACTGGCCCGTGGTTCCCTGTTGAGCCCAACACAAGAAATCAGCCTACCAATCCTTCATGGATTTGGCCTCTGCTCCTATTCCAACTTGGAATGCTGTTCATCTTGTACCTTGGATTTATTCCACTCAGCTCAATCTTGAACAAAAAGGATGTTGTCTGGCTTTTACTTTTAGGGCTTTTGTATTTTTCTTCCGTTTCTGCACTTACTGAAGCCGACGCAAGACTTCGAGTAGTTGCAATTCCCTTAATCGTGATGCTGAGTGCACTTGGATGGAAAAAACGGCTATTGAATGAACTCTAAGAAAAGGCAAAGTGCTCAATGGCACTACATTCTGCTCGCAGGTTTATTCATCGCTGCCTTGGTGAGTTGCAATATGATCGCCAATCACTTCATCGAAGTGGATCTGGGCTTCAAAACCTTCATCATCTCCGCTGGAGTCCTCCCCTATCCCATCACCTTTTTAATCACGGACATTCTCTCTGAAGTGTGGGGGAGAAAAAAAACCAATCAAGTTGTATACGCAGGATTTGGGGCCTCGATATTCGTGCTTGGCATCCTGTGGACCTCTTCGCAATTTGATGCAGTAGATTTTTCGATCATCTCCGATGGCGAGTTCGATAAAATGTTTGGGAATACTTGGCGTGTTGTGTTCTCGTCCATGATCGCCTACCTCAGTGCCCAGCTTGTTGACGTTCGCCTCTTTCATTTCTGGAAGAAACTCACCAAAGGCAAACACCTTTGGTTGAGAAACAACGCCAGTACAATTCTTTCGCAGCTCGTGGACACCACCCTTGTCATTGGAGTGCTCTTCATTGGCATTCGATCTAGCTCTGAGATGCTCGACTTAATCATCGACGGCTGGACCTTCAAAATGCTGATCGCCTTCATTGACACTCCTTTCCTTTACTTGGCAACTTATCTCTACCGACGTCGTTTTGGTCTTAAGTTCGCCCAAGAAGTTCCTACTTAGCCTTTGTCAGATGTGTGGCAAATAGAGCTAGGGAAAAAACTAAATTTGAGGCTTCATCCAATTCTATGCGCAAGTTCATTCTACTTCTCATCACGTCTTTAGTCTTCCTTCAGGTTTCTGGACAAATTCTAGATCCCGTAAAATGGACTTTTGATAGCAAACGAATCGACTCCGACGAATTTGAGTTGAAGTTCAAAGCCAAGCTGGACATGGGCTGGCATTTGTACAGTCAGAATTTACCTTCTGACGATGGTCCCATCGCCACCTCTTTTGTTTTTGACGAATCGGATGCAGTGGAGCGCTTAGGAGAAGTTACTGAGCCCAAAGCCAAAACTGAGTACGACCCCAACTTCGATATGGAGCTGTCGTACTTTGAGAATTCCGTTGAGTTCGTTCAGCGCGTTAAGATATCTACCAATACAGTATTTAAGGGTGAGCTCACCTACATGGTCTGCGATGCAAGCAAGTGCTTGCCTCCAGAGTACGTCCCGTACTCTTTTGAACTCAGTATTAAAGAGGCCGAAACAAGTCAAGCAGAATCGACTGTTGATGAGACTGAAGAGCTTGCTCCGGTTTCTGACCTAGATTCAAAACCCGAAATTTTCGACCCAGTCTCCTGGAGTTTTTCAACCAAAGACCTTGGAAATGGTGAGCAACTGATAAGCTTCGACGCTCAGATAGACGAGGGATGGCACTTGTACTCTCAGAACATCCCTGAAGGAGGCCCACTTCCAACTGTGTTTCGTTTTGCTGAGGGCCAAGATCATGAACTGATTGGGAAAGTTGAAGAAGTAGGCGAACTGCACGAGGAGTACGATCCCAACTTTATGATGGACCTCTCTTTCTTCAGTGGTAAAGTAAGTTTTCAGCAAAAAATAAAAAGCGGTTCCGACTCCCAATTCAAGGGCGAGCTCGAATTTATGGTTTGCGACGATGAGAAATGCTTGCCTCCAGAGATCGTTGAATTCAGCATCAAATTGTCGTCTGAGCCAATGCTCAATCAAGACAATGAATCTGATAAGCTGAGAGCCAAAGGTTTTGTTGGGATTTTCATAGCTGGCTTTTTAGGGGGGCTTTTGGCCTTACTCACACCCTGCGTGTTTCCTATGATTCCCTTGACCGTAAGCTTCTTTACCAAGCAGAGCAAATCGAAGGCTCAAGGCATGTCGAATGCTATCCTTTACGGAATCTTCATCATTCTCATTTACGTGGGACTTGGCTTTATGACGACCTGGATATTTGGCCCAGATGCCTTGAATGAGATTTCGACCGGTTTCTGGTTCAATCTCATTTTCTTCTTCATGTTCGTGGTATTCGCCATCTCCTTCTTTGGCGCCTTTGAAATTACATTGCCCTCATCATGGGTAAACAAGGCAGATGCAGCTTCAGATAAAGGAGGATTCATTGGAATCTTCTTCATGGCCTTCACACTTTCATTGGTGTCATTTTCATGCACAGGACCAATCATTGGGACCCTACTGGTTGAAGCAGCGGTAAACGGCGGAGTTGCCGGGCCTCTCTTGGGAATGTTCGGGTTTAGCTTGGCCCTTGCCATGCCTTTTGCACTGTTTGCTGCCTTCCCTGGTTGGTTGAATTCATTGCCACGTTCTGGCGGTTGGCTCAACTCAGTAAAAGTTGTTTTAGGATTCTTGGAATTGGCCTTGGCCTTGAAATTTCTTTCGAACGCCGACCTCGTTGTTCAAGCTGGAATTTTGACGCGCGAATTGTTCATCGCCATTTGGATTGGAATTTTCGCCATGATGACTGCTTACTTGTTGGGAGCTTTCCGCTTACCCCACGACAGTCCGATGGAACGTCTTTCAGTCGGGCGCATGCTTTTTGGAACGGTGAGTTTGATTTTTACTCTATACCTCGTACCCGGATTGTGGGGAGCGCCTCTTAAAGTGATCTCTGGATTTCCACCTCCCATGTTCTACAGCGAATCTCCACAAGGAGTCGGAAAAGCAGGTGTTGCGATCGCTGGGGCTACCGCTGCTGGTAAAGGCGGTCATACCAAATCTGCACACTGCCCGCACAATTTAGATTGCTTCCACGATTACGACGAAGCCATGGCCTACGCTAAAGAGGTGAATAAACCTCTGATGGTCGATTTTACGGGATGGGCATGCGTGAATTGCCGAAAAATGGAAGAACAAGTTTGGTCTGACCCAGCTGTTCTAAACCGCCTTAGGGAAAACGTCGTTCTGGTTTCACTTTATGTGGATGAGAAATTAGAGCTTCCTGAAAGCGAAAAGAAAGAAGTGAAGATTGGCGACAAGACTAAAGTCTTAAAAACCGTAGGGAACAAATGGAGCTATTTCCAGGCCTCAAAATTTGGAACGAACTCTCAACCCTATTATGTAATCTTGGACCATGACGGCAATGCCTTGCACGAATCCGCTGCATACGACCCAGACATTCCGAAGTTTATAAACTGGTTGGATCGCGGGACGAAACTCTTCAGCTCAAACTAGAATATATGGAGCTCGTAAAAGCAAGTTTCCAAGAAGCATCTGAAGTACTCGACAAGTTCGCAACCGAGGAAAATTTTCATAAAATTCAGGCCGCAGCCTCACTCCTATCGCAAAGCTTGGCCCGCGACGGACGCATCATTTCCTGTGGGAATGGAGGTTCCATGAGCGATGCCATGCATTTTGCCGAAGAACTCTCTGGTAAGTTTCGCGAAGAAAGAAAGGCCTATTCAGCCATGGCCATAAGCGATGCCGGACATCTCAGTTGTGTTGCCAACGACTACGGTTACGCCGAAGTGTTTTCTAGATATGTAGAAGCACACGGAAGACCTGGAGACTCCCTTCTCGTAATCAGCACAAGTGGGAATTCTGAGAACGTACTGAAAGCTGCACAAAAAGCGCATGAAATTGGGATGAACGTAATTGGTTTAACGGGTAAAACTGGCGGACCTTTAGCGGAACTCTGCGACATTGAAATTCGAGTTGAGCACATGGGCTTTTCTGATAGAATTCAAGAAATTCACATCAAAGTCATTCATTGCTTGATTGAAACCATTGAACATAACCTGAGAAGTTCTTCTGAATGATTCAGAATAAGAAAGTAGTTGTTGTAATGCCTGCATACAACGCGGAATTGACCCTCGAAAAAACCTACCTCGAAATCCCTCGCGACATCGTAGATGAGGTGATTTTGGTGGATGATCACAGTTCCGACAACACCACGGAATTGGCGAAGAAAATTGGCATCGAACATGTGATTCGCCACGACGACAATAAAGGTTATGGAGGAAATCAGAAGACTTGCTATAACAAGGCTTTGGAGCTGAATGCCGACATCGTCATCATGCTCCACCCCGATTATCAATACACGCCTCAATTGATTCCGAGCATTGCCTACATGCTTGCCCAGGATTTGTATCCAGTCATTCTCGCTTCAAGAATTCTTGGAAAAGGAGCTTTGAAAGGCGGAATGCCCAAATACAAATACGTTGCGAATCGGCTCTTGACGCTCTTCCAGAACATCATGATGAATCAGAAGCTCTCTGAATATCACACCGGTTACAGGGCCTTCTCAAAGGAGGTATTGCAGTCCATTAATTACGAAGTGAATTCAGACGATTTTGTCTTCGACAATCAGATGCTTGCTCAGATCGCCTACAAGGGATTTGAGTTTGGCGAGGTTACTTGTCCGACGAAGTATTTTGAGGAAGCCTCCTCCATCAATTTTTCACGCAGCGTAACTTATGGCTTGGGCGTGCTGAAAACTTCAATTCTATTCTTTCTTGGAAAGAGTGGAATTTATCGTTCGAAGATTTTTAAAGATTAGGCTTGGAAGAGCTCGAAGTTGATTGCTTCTACCTTTTTTATTTCTGGAACAGCCCTTAGAATTGCCTCTTCAACACCTGCTTTGAATGTCATATTGTTCATGTGACAGCTTGTACAAGCACCTTTCAATTCAACCTTCACAACACCGTCTTCGGTCACATCAACAATTTCCAAATCACCACCGTCTTGTTTTACAAATTGACGTAAGTCGACGAGTGATTGTTCGATGCGTGCTTTGATTTCCTCTATTGGCATAGTCTCAAAAGTAGTGCATTAAGGAAGAAGCTTGGCGACAAGCTTATCAACCAAAGCTAAAAATGCTTGGGCCTGTTTGGTATCAGTTTGCAGCACCGCCGGACGACCGACGTCTCCAGACTCACGAATGCTCTGAACCAAAGGAATATCTCCTAAGAAATCGACTTCCATTTCTTCGCTCAATACTTTGGCGCCCTCCATCCCGAAGATGTAATACTTATTGTCGGGGAGTTCGGCTGGACTGAAATAGCTCATGTTTTCGACGATGCCTAAAATAGGAACCTGCACAGACTCCAAGCGGAACATATTGATTCCTTTGCGCGCATCGGCTAAGGCGATTGGTTGAGGAGTGCTCACGATGATTGCACCTGATAGTGGCGCTTCCTGAACCATGGTAAGGTGAATATCACCCGTACCAGGCGGCAAGTCGATCAACATAAAATCTAAATCGCCCCAATGCACATCTTTCATCATTTGCTCAAGAGCCTTACTGGCCATTGGACCACGCCAAACAATGGCATCGTTGGCTTGTGCGAAAAAACCAATGCTCATCAACTTTACGCCATAAGATTCAACGGGTAAAATCTTTTGCTTTCCATCTACTTCGATGGGTTGTGGTTTATCGAAAGCTACATCGAACATATAAGGTTGACTCGGACCATAAATGTCGGCATCGATTAAACCAACCTTATATCCCTTTCTAGCAAGACCGGCAGCTAAATTGGCTGTAACGGTTGATTTGCCAACGCCACCTTTTCCAGAGGCAATCGCAACAATGTGCTTAACACCCGGAAGAACGGTGCGCTGCTCAAGTTCGCGTTCTTTTTCTTGAGGAAGACTTCCGAATTCAATGTTGAGCTCAATGCCCTTTCCTATCTTCATTTCAAGTTGGTGGGCGCAGGCTTCTTCGAGTCGCTTTTTACTTTGAAAAGTAGGATTGCTGACTTTCAACAAGAACGAAACTCTGTTTCCTTCAATTTTAAAATCAGAAACAAGATTGAGGGTAATTAAATCCTTCTTAAGATCTGGCTCAATGACAAAGGATAATGCTCTTTTAAGGTCTTCTTCGGTTATATTCAAAACGCTAAAATTGGGTCAGGCAAATGTATCTATCCTATCAAAAGCTCTGAAGTTCTTTTGCAGGATCCCAAAAGAGCTCTTCAAAGCGAACTACCTTATCATCAACAACTTCAATTCCCTCTTGTTCGAGCATTTCCCGCATCCTTTCTGGACTTGAAAAATGATGTTTTCCGCTAAGCATTCCATTTCGATTTACCACTCTTTGAGCCGGCACAGCAGACTCTGAAGCATGCGATGCATTCATGGCATAACCAACCATTCTGCTCGACCTTCCAGTACCAAGAAATTTGGCAATGGCACCGTAGCTAGAAACTCTTCCTTTCGGGATCATTTGAACTACATCCCATACTCTGAGATAGAAATCCTTGGTTGAATCTTTCATCAAGTATGAAGATTGAAAAAAATATCGTCGTTTTAATCAATTTACGACACTTTCGCGTCAATCTTTCGTATTAGGCCTAGCAAGACTTAATGAACCGCGTACATATTTCTCTGATTGGCTTACTTAGCCTACTTCTCTGCAATGCTTCGTGTTTCGCGACAACTTACTCCGTCTCCTATTTAAAAGAGTTTTCTACTTCCCGAAAAACGGATAGCCTGATTGCAGCTTGTCGCTTGCTTGAATTACAAGATGGACCAAAAGTTGAACTGTGCGAAGCCTATTTCAAATTGGGCATTGGCCTATGGCAAGAAGGACAATATGAAGGTTTAGAGGACCTTGGTTTACACATACGTGAGATTGCAAAATCGGCAGGACTCACAAAGTGGGAAGCCAAATCAGAAAATCTTCTTGGCAACATCTACAGCCGCAGAGCAATGAGCAATGAGCAATGAGGCCTTGGGAGCATACAAAAAGGCTATTGAAATGTACCGCCGCATCGACGACAGCATTGGCCTTGCCACCGCCTATTCAAACGTGAGCGTGGTCTACTTGGAGCTCAAACAAGACAGTACCGCTCTTCCCTTTGCACTTCGCGCTTTAGACATTCGTGAACAGAGCGGCGAAAAGCACAATCTCTCCATCTCTCACACCAACTTGGGAAACATTTATTCCAATTTGAGGGACAGCATTCAAGCGCTCGACCATTATTCCAAGACCTTAAACATCGATTTTGAGTTGAACGACAGCGTCGGAATCTCCATGGCCTATACAAACATTGGAATACTGTACTATGAAGGAGGTTCATACAAGAACGCCATACCATTCCTGAAAAAATCCATTTTCCTCGACAGCACTCTAGGGGATGAATTCAACTTAATGATTTCACGTTTCAATCTAGGCGAAGCCCTGTTTGGCTTAAAAAAGTATGATGCCGCCCTCAAAGAATACAAGCTCAGCTATGAAATCTCAAGTCGATTAAAGTCGGCGAGCTACTTATTTGACAATGGAAAACCAATGGCAAGTTGCTACGACGCACTCGGTCAGCAAATTGAGGCCTATGAAATACTGAGCGCACTGATTCCTAAATACGACAGCTTATTCAGCGATGAACGCAAGGCTGCACTCCTGGAGCTCCAAAGAGGATTTGAAGTTTACAAGATTGATTTGGAAAACAAACTTCTAAGGAAGTCCAACAATCAGAAAAACGCTACCATCAGCAATTTAAATTTCACCGAGAAGGCCTTCTATCTGGGGCTTGGTTTTGCGCTCATCACCATTTTGATTTTAATTATTGGCCTTCGCCGCATCAACTACCTCAATAGAAGTTTACGAACCAAGAACAGTTTAATCGAAGAGCAAAACTTAGCTCTCACCTCCCAAACCGATCATCTTCAGGAAAGCATCCGTGAGAACCAAAACCTTGTCTCCTTGATGGTTCATGACCTTAAAAATCCCTTGGCACAAGTAGGCTCCTTAGCACAACTTCCCATCGACGATGAAGTCAAAGATTTGATTGGTAGAGCCTCTCAAAATGGCCTCGACTTGATATACGACATCATGGAAGTAACTCATGCTGAGAGTGGCGAACTAAAACTTGACAAACAACAAATTTCCATTCACGAACTCTTGACAGAGCTTGCTGAGGAGCAGCTGAAAGCAGCAGAAAACAAGAACATCAAAATCATTCTAAACGAGGATCCTTCCATCAAACGAATCACCTCCGACAAGCGCATTCTATAAAGGATCTTTTCAAATTTGGTCTCGAACTCCATCAAATTTTCTGGCCGGGATCGACATGTTTTCATTTCAAGCATGGACCTTGGAGATCGAATCCAATTCTCAGTAAAAGATGAAGGACCAGGCTTTAAGCCAAGCGATCGACCCAAACTTTTCCGGAAGTATCAAAAACTCTCTGTGAGACCAACTGCTCAGGAAAGCTCCACTGGTCTTGGTTTGGCGATGGCTAAAATTTTTACCAATTTATTGGGTGGAGACATCGACCTGAACGAATCTTACAATCGTGGAGCAGAGTTCATTTTACGTTTTCCGAAGGTCTAGTCGATTCGAAAGCTCACGTACTTAATCTGATATCCTTTAGCACTGAAGATTTTTTCATAGTGCGTTTTGGTTCCTAAAACAGAAGCCAGTTCATCCGGCACCTCCTCGAGCTGAGCGTAAAGATTGTCCAATCGTTTTGTGATGGAATATCCTTGTTCTTCAATTTGCTCCAAGGTGTAATTGTAAAAGAAATCAGAATCTGTTTTCAAGCGTATTTCACCACCTTTCTTTAGGAGCTTTCGGTAGCGATCAATAAACATAGGAGAGGTCAATCTCTTTTTCGCCCGATTGTCCTGAGGCTGTGGGTCGGGAAAGGTGATCCAAATCTCATCCACTTCATCCTCACCGAAGAAGGTTTCGACAAAATCGATTCGAGTTCTGAGAAAAGCCACATTTCTAAGGTCCGAGCTAAGTGCCTCATTTGCTCCTACATACATGCGCGCTCCCTTGATGTCTATGCCTAAGTAATTTCGTTCTGGCCACATTTTCGCCATGGCCAGCGCAAACTCACCTTTTCCGCATGCCAATTCTAGCACCAATGGATTATTGTTTTTGAAATGGTCCTTCGACCAATTTCCTGCCAAGGGAAATACACCAGATTGAACCGTTTCGATTCCGTGTTCTAATACATTCGGGAAATCCTTCATTTCCCTAAAACGCTGTAATTTATTCTTTCCCAAGACTTAAAAATTTGGATTCAACGGGCTGAATGAAATCTCGTCAACGCGTGTCCCAAAATGACAATTGAAGGCAAATATGATTGCTCTGGCAATGTCTTCTGGCTGAACAAATTCTTCCACAGGGGCATCAGAACCATCCCAAGAAGGCGTATTGATTGCTCCTGGAAGTAGAGCCGTCGATTTCAATTTACTATCCTTAAATTCTTCTAGAAGCGAAAGGTGCAAGGCGTAGAGGGCATGCTTTGAAATTGCATAATCTGCCGCGCCCAAACGTGCCGATTTACTCAATACCGAGCACACATGAAACAAATGACCCTTCTCTGACTTTTTCATAAAAGGAACCAATTGGTTCATCAGAGCGTAGGTTCCCCTAAAGTTGATTCCCATCATTTTGTCCAGCGCATCGGTTTCGCCAAAAATTGTCTCGGCATAAGTCCCAACATTATTGACAACAATATCCAGTTCATCAAACTGATGTTCTAAAGATTGCCCAAAATTCTCCACTTCAAAGCGCTTCGAGAAATCCACTGAGTGAGGATAGACCTTCACGTCAAATTCTGCTTCTAAATCCTTCTTGAGGGATTGAAGCTTGTCCAAGCTTCGAGCAGCTAAGATTAAGTTGAAACCTTCTGCAGCAAGACTGCGTGCGATGCTTTCTCCCAAACCTTGACTGGCTCCTGTTATCACTGCGTTCATGCGTTCAAATGTATTAGATTTGACTAAGGCCGAGCCCATGACAGAACAAGCCAATAAGAGCCTTCAAAACTTCCTTCTTTCCAGAGAACTTTCGAATAAAAAAGTGCTTGTCTGCATTTTGAATTGGGGACTTGGTCATGCCAGCAGATGCATCCCACTCATTGAATCGTTTGAGAAACTGAATAATGAAGTGTTCGTGTTGAGTAGTGGACCAGCTCTCGAACTGATCTCAAAGAATTTTCCTGGAAGAAAATGTATTGACTCAGGCGAAGCTGATATGCGCTATGGCAAAAGCTCCTTGGCAACAAGCATTAAGATTGCCCTTCAAAGCCCGCGCTTCATCCGCAACATTAGGGTAGAAGAAAAGCTAGTGGAAGAGATATGCCAGCAAGAACAAATTGACTTCATTCTTAGCGACAATCGCTACGGCTGTAGATCGAAACTGGCAAAAAGCGTATTCCTAGGCCATCAATTGAACATACCCGTTCCAATCGGTGGTTCTGTTGTACAGGCGCTCAACAAACGCTTATTGAATCGCTTTGACGAAGTTTGGGTTCCCGACTACGAGGGCCCACAATCTCTGGCAGGAAGACTTGCCAAGGTCTTGGACTTAAAAGTTCCGATTGCCTACATCGGTCCATTGAGTCGGTTCAATAGAAAGGCCGCGGAACGAATGCCTAGTGTGTATGATAAGATCTTTATCCTGAGTGGCCCAGAACCTCAGCGATCTCTCTTTGAGGCCGACATTCTTGCTGGAAAGTATACGGAGAGTTCAGATGGTCGTATGGTGATCGTTCGTGGCTTGCCTCAAGAAAAAGGAGAATTGAAAGTTCCTGAAAATTGGGTCTCTTTCAATCATTTGAACACAGAAGAATTACTGAATTTGATTGAAGAAAGTAAGGAGATTGTTTGCAGATCTGGATACAGCAGCATCATGGATTTGCACACCATTCAACGTGTGGCCAAATTGGTTCCTACACCAGGACAAGCTGAGCAAGAATACCTAGCCCTTCTGCATAAAAGTTCCGATCTAATTCTCGGCAATTCCTAAACGAGCATACTCACAGGGTTCTCAAGGAAACCTTTTAGGGTCAGAAGGAATTCTGAACCGGTAGCACCGTCTACAACTCTGTGATCGCAGGAAAGGGTCACTTTCATCACGTTTCCAGGAACCACTTCTCCGTCCTTAACAACTGGTACAGATTTGATTCCTCCAACGGCCAAAATACAGGCGTCGGGTGGGTTGATGATTGCGGTGAATTCTTCAATTCCGAACATTCCTAAGTTTGAAATAGTGAAGGTATTTCCTTCCCATTCATGCGGTTGAAGCTTTTTAGATCGTGCTCTGGTGGCATAGTCTTTCACTTCTTCACCAATGACCTGCATTCCTTTAGCATCGGCAAAACGAACAACGGGCACAAGCAAACCTTCATCAACAGCTACGGCAATTCCGATGTGGACGTGTTCGTTGTAACGAATGCGGTCGCCCAACCAAGATGAATTGACCTTAGGATGTTTTTTCAGAGCCATGGCACATGCCTTCACAACCATATCGTTGAAAGAAATGCGCACATCACCGCTTGCATTGATGGCCTTGCGAGCCGACATTGCTGCGCCCATATCGATGTCCATCGTTAGATAAAAATGGGGAGCGCTGAATTTGCTTTCAGCCAATCTGCGGGCAATTACACCACGCATTTGAGAAACGTTTTCTTCTGTGAAGCTCTCCACCATTCCTCCGTGGCTCGCGCCTGAAGAAGCTGGGGCTGAAGAGGCATTGAAGCCTTCTACATCGCGGCGAACAATGCGTCCGCCTTCGCCAGATCCAGGAATTTGAGCGATGTCAATTCCTTTTTCTTGAGCCATCTTCTTGGCAAGAGGTGAGGCTTTTATTCTTCCACCTGTTGAAGAAGCTGATGCTGCTACCGGCACAGCAACTGGAGCTGGTGCTGTGCTTGCTTGAGGACTTGGAGCAGGAGCAGCAACTTCTGGCGCCGCTTCCTCAGCAGGAGAACTTTCTGGCTCTGCGCTGGGAGTACTTTCCGCTGCAAGCAAGGCGCTTACATCTTCGCCCTTTTCACCAACGATGGCAAGGATTGCATTTACTGGAGCTTTATCCCCTGTGGCCACTCCGATGTGCAATAAGACACCATCCTCGTAACTCTCAAATTCCATTGTAGCCTTATCTGATTCGATGTCGGCCAAGAGATCTCCTGATTTGATTTCGTCTCCTTCTTTTTTGTGCCACTCCGCAATGACCCCTTCGGTCATAGTGTCGCTCAGCTTTGGCATCCGAATGATTTCAGCCATCTTTTATCTCTTAATCGGTTATGTAAGGATAATCCCCTACGTATACGTCTTTGTACAATTCTGAAGCTTCCGGCTCAGGTGATTCCTCTGCAAATTTCACGCACTCAAGAACGAGATCTTTCACACGTTTGTCGATGTTTTCAATCTGCTTCTCAGTAGCCCAATCGTTTTTATAGATGGTATCCAATACACTTAGAATTGGATCCTGAGACTTAAATTCCGCAACCTCTTCTTTGGATCGATACTTCTGAGGATCGGACATTGAATGTCCTTTGTATCTGTAGGTACGAATGTCAAGAAGCGTCGGTCCTTCTCCGGCACGCGCACGATCGCAAGCACGCTCCATGGCTTCATGAACGTCTTCACAACGCATTCCATTCACTGCCTCCGACGGCATTTCGTAAGAATCTCCAATTTTTGAAAGATCAGTTACGTTGGTTGTTCGTTCAACAGAGGTTCCCATTGCGTAATTGTTGTTTTCAATTACAAATACAACAGGCAGTTTCCATTTCATTGCCATATTGAATGTTTCGTGAAGCGCTCCTTGACGAACAGCTCCGTCTCCCATAGAAACGACCGAAACATTCTTGGTTCCTTTATACTGTTCAGCGAAGGCCAAGCCAGCGCCCATTGGAATTTGAGCTCCAACGATTCCGTGGCCTCCCATGAAATTTCTGTCCTTATCAAACATGTGCATAGATCCACCTTTCCCCTTGGAGCACCCTGTTTGTCTACCGTACAATTCGGCCATAATGTATTTTGGATGCATTCCCAAACCAATTGGGTGGGCATGATCTCGATAGGCAGTCATATGCTTATCGCTTGGCTTAGTAGCAGAAACAGTTCCTGCAACCACCGCCTCTTGCCCGATATAGAGGTGAAGAAAGCCTCCAAATTTTTGCTGCAGATACAACTGCGCGCATTTCTCTTCAAACTTTCTCATGATCTGCATAGACTCATACCAATGGAGGTAGGTCTTTTTGCTGAACTTCGTTTTTACGGGGGCTTTTGTGGGCATAGCTATCTGCTTATGAGGCTTACAAATGTATAAGAAAAGGGATTCGGGATTAGCGGAGAAAACTCTCTTTGAAAGCCAATGGCAATAGGCTCTCCGAGCCATCAAACTCAATGATTTTACCCTTAGTTTGTCCGATCAGAACGCGGATTTTCTTTATTTGACGTTGCTCGTTCTCAAGAAGTACCTGGCGGCAGGCTCCACATGGTGGAACTGGAAGGGCATTTGCTGACGGGGCGCTTACAGCAATTGATTCGATTACGCTGTTGGGGAATTGACTTCCCGCGTAATACAAGGCAACGCGTTCAGCACACATACCTGAGGGGTAGGCGGCATTTTCTTGATTGGTTCCTAGAATGATCTCACCATTTTCGAGGCGTATCGCTGCTCCAACATGAAACTTAGAATAAGGAGCATATGCGTTTAAGCGCGCCTCCTCAGACTTCTTCAGAAGTTCGGCGTCTGCATCTGATAGCTCAGCAAGAGAATCATAGCTCTTATAGTTTATTTCAATCCTCTCGTCCTTCATGACTTCTCCAATAGTACTACAGCATATGCTTTTGCGCCCAGCTCTTGGCCAACAAAGCCCATCTTTTCACTTGTGGTCGCTTTGATGGAAATCGCATCTGTGTCCACTCCAAGAAGTTGGGACATTTTCTCCTGAATTGCAGGAATGTAAGGATTCAACTTCGGTCGCTCCATGCATACAGTAGCATCCACGTTTACCAAAGAATAACCTTTCGTTTTAATGAGTTCTGCCACCTGCTTGGCCAATTCCTTACTATCGGCTCCTTTGTAGTCTGCAGATGTATCTGGAAAGTGAAATCCGATGTCGCGCATATTTGCTGCGCCGAGCATTGCATCCATCACAGCGTGCAAGAGCACATCAGCATCGGAATGCCCTAAAAGGCCCATTTCGTGTTCTAACTGAACACCTCCAATGTGGAGTTCTCTTCCTTCAGAAAATTGGTGAATGTCGTAGCCGAAGCCTACGCGGACTGTCATGAATCGCCAGCTTGGGATGCATTGTTCTGCTCCTTCAAACCATCAAAGTCGAAAGTTAAGCTGATTCTCCAGGTGTTTTTAAGCGGGTTGCTTTGAGGAGTATCGGAGCCAAAATATGCAGGAACTAGATAGGCTGCGTCGATTCCAAATACGTTGAAACGCAAACCAGCACCAAAGGTCATGTACTTTCGATTTCCCTTCAATGCACTTTCATGGAAGTAACCTCCACGAACAGCAAATTGATTGTCGTACCAGTATTCCAAACCTGTGGCAAAATTAATCTCGCGCATCTCCTCTTTTAAGCGGCTGCCTTTTTCAACTTGATAAGTTCCGTCTGGGTTTTCTAGGTAATTCCCTTGATCGTCGAACAATGGAGTTCCCGGAGCATCCGAGAATGACCCAAACAAACCAGAAGCTAATGGACGGTCTGGGTCTTGCCCAGCACCAATAACAAGCCCATCTGCATTGGTCACAAGGTTACCGGTTGCATCTGTCTTGTAAATTGGAGGTGTTGGCACCAACAACTTGTTCAGGTCAAACGCCCAAGTAATTGAGTTGTAATCGTCGAGATTCACAGTAAGTCTTGGCCCAAGGCGCAGATTCATGGGAAGGAAGTCGGAGCCTGCATTGTTGGAATAGGACATCTTACCGCCAATGTTTGTTATGGCAATCCCTGCAGCGATTTCAGCGTCGTATCCTCCAAGCTTCAAATCGGGATATTCAAAATAGGATGAGATGTCGGCAGCCACCGATCGACCAGGTTTTGTTGCGGCTCCAGCAACTGGAATTCCACCAGTAAGGTTTGAGTTGATGAATCTAAAGGCTACAGCACCCGAGATGTAGTCCGTAAGGCGAGTTCCAACAAAGGCATCGAGGGCAAATTCATTTGGACGGAATGGGCGAATCTCATTTCCATTGTTGTCGGTGAAGATGATGTCACCCAAAGAGAAGTAACGCATTGAACCACCAACAACCGTATTGTCTGTGAGCTTTTTGTAACCCGTGAGGTAAGAAAGGTAAATGTCACTCACCAATTCCTTCAACCAAGGAGTGAAGCTTGCTCCAACACCTAAAGTTCGATCTGCCTTCACCAATTTAGCCGCATTCCAATGTGCTGAATGAACGTCTGGTGAAGTTGCTGCTCCGATGTCTCCCATTCCACCAGCGCGAGAGTCTGGAGATATCATTAGGAAAGGTACTGCGGTCGTAATTGTATTCAGTCTATCGCCGCCGGTGAGTTGGCTTATTCCAACTGTTTGTTGCGCGTTTGTTTCAAATGCTGTCCAAGCGAGAAGGCTGAAACTTAATAGGGCCGTAAGAAGCTTATTCAAATGCTTATGGTTTTGGAAAAGTCTACAAATATACATCTTCTGCAAGCGCTAGTTTAGAATGACTAATTTTTCGAATTTACGGGCGGTTTCTCCAGAAGGCGCAATCACCTTCAATTGGTAGATGTAGGCACCCTTCGCCAAAGGATCGCCAAATTCATCTCGACCATCCCAATTTATTGGACCAACCCGAAAGCCTTTTGAATTGTAAAATCCGTCAATGGTTTTTACGCTTCTTCCGGACACAGTAAAAATTTGAACTCTCACTTGTAAATCTTGGTCGGGAAGATTGTGTTCAAAATAAAAATCTGTATTGGTGGTAAAAGGATTCGGATAATTCAAAACGTGGTAAAGCGCAAATTGTGCGCTTTGGGTAACAAGAAACTCAGTTTCTGACTCACCTGAGTTGTTGTAAACGTCCCAAGCCTTGAGGTGCAAGGTATGTGTCCCAGGCTTCAATTCAGAGAGAGGATAACGCACTTCACCATTTTGATAAGAGTCTTCTTCGCTCTCATAATAGTCGTTCAAAACAATGGCATTGGCCGTATTCGCATCCAAGGTTGCAACGATGTCGTGACCCACTCCATTCCCTGCTGTATTGATTCCGTTTTCATCGAAAAACACTCCATACAAATCAGGGTTCTCATTGGTGATCCCTCCACGAACAAAGTTTTCGTCGTTCATGAAAAGTGAAATTTTCGGTCCTTCAGAATCTTCGGGGGCGTTTTCATTTCGACCGCCAACGGTAAATAAGTCGTAATAACCATTGGCATCCTCATCGCCGTTGTGCGCATAGTAACTGATCTTACCTCCGCCGTAAAGTATTGAAACATCTTTCGGGACAACAAATGTGAATGAGAAGTCACCATTCTTCACTTTGGCCTTTCCTCTAAAAATCACACTGCTTCGGTCCAGATATTTAAAGGCGCCGTCTCCATCGTTGTTCAGGGTTTGAATGTCTTTCTTCTTATCAAAAACCAGAGGGAAAATTGTTCCATTGAAATCGGTCATCTTATTTCCTGATAAATCTTCAATATGACCACTCAGCGTTACTTTATCGAGCGCCTGCATTGTGTCGGGAACTTGAGTCGTGACCACATGATACTTTGGATAAGCCAATTGCATGGAAGGGTCGCCCAACAGAGCAAAAACTCTTGAATTTACAGACTGGTTTCCAGGGGAAGTTTTTGTCTCAATGACCAAGTCTCCGAGTCTTGGACGTCCGCCTCCTGGCAGCGGTTCATAAGCCACGCGATTGAAAGCCTTGCCAAGTCGAAAATTCGGAGTTGAATAAACCAAACGCGTGGTGGTCAACAAACCAATTCCTCCTCCATCGGGGTTCAGGAAAACAAATTCTCCAGCCGATGTTCTTTGCGGGTCGTCGAAACGTGCGAACTCACAAGTAGCGGTAACAAATAGTGGCATCGAGTGCCCATTCGACCACTTGTTGATGTCGGCGATTTCCAAAACTCGCTCGTGGGCCCAACCCAATTCACCTCCGTGTCCTACGTAGGACATCGTTAAAACTCCGTTTCGAAGCGCTTCATTCAGAGCTTGATTCACACCTGGGTAGCGCTCCCCACCGGGGGTGCTCTCCTGCTTGAATGCATCGAAATAAACCCGTTCAATGTTGTAGTCTTTGTATAAGGTATCGAGTATCCGCGACAAGCTATCGGCATCGCGCATGTGGATATTACCATCTTCATCGTCGCCAACGAATGAAATTCGGTTTCTCCAAGAACCTAAAGCCTGAGGAGATTGATAGCGCTTCAGTTTACGAACAACGTTTTGTGCTTCCGACAGATTCTTAATGGGGAGTCTTCCAATCCCGATTTTAATCAATTCAGAAGGTCGATCGCGGTCGTTAGGACCAACCAATCCGTAGTAATCATCGCTCGCATAGGAGGTGGTTACCTCCATAGATTGGCCCGATTCGTAGGTCGGAACCAAGTTGGTATTTCCGCTGAAACGATTCTTGTAATCGTAAGAGGCATCGCCGAATAAGAGCAAATAGCGCGGAGCCTTGTCGGCGTCGCCCGCCGCACCCTCGTAGAACATCCGCACAAAATCTTTAATCGCAGTAATATCCTGGGCACCACCTGAATACTCATTGAATATTTGATCCGTTCGAGCTACCAGCACATCAAGATCATCCTCTTCTGTTCGGAATTGAGCAAGATCCAATGCAGCACTTTCAAGCTTTTTTGGAGTAACGATGATTAGGTCGGGGTATTCAGAAAGGCGCGCGTGTAAATTTTGATTCTCAAGCTGTCCGACAACAGAAGGACTTCTAAAATTCTTGTTGTAGAATGCCACAAATTCTCGAATCGTGTCTTGAGGAACGATAAACCTCGCCTCACCTGAACTGTAGTTGAAATTTTGCGCACTTACCTCCCAAGGGTTGGTCACATCCCAAATTTTGATTTGCGGAGTAATTCCACTTAAGGTGTACAGTACATTTTGTCCTGTTGGAGCCTCAACATCACGAAAGGCCAATTGATCTCCTTGCATCACGAGTGCTCTTCGGGCATGCAGTTCGATGAAGTCGAGCCATGCATTTGCATCTGCATTGCCTTTTGTGAATGTCAAATCAACAACGACATTTCCACTTGGCTTGAAGTTTAACTCGTTGGAACGAATCCGACCAAATGACTCGTAATAAACTCCTGAAACACCTCCATTATCGTCTAAGTCTTCATTCGGACCTGCACGCACACTGACGTTCATTGTACTTGTTCCCTGAATGGTTCGAAGCGCAAATTGGCTTTTCAAATGCGCGTCTTCTGTGGTAAGAATGTTCGGTACTTCAAATTCTATCGTTTGATCTTGATCTACATTAAAGGTCTCCCCAAACCAAAGTCTTCCCGACTTGATCAGATTCTTGCTTTCACGTTCATGGATGGCCAAATAATCGAAACTTGAGCTTTCAGCGGTTTTGGAAGACAGGCTTGCACGGGAGGTGACACGACGAGTTCCATTGCTCGGAGCATCATGCGTAATAAAATAGTAAGATGTATCGGTGTAGATGTTTCGATCGTGATTGAACTTGCTTCCGGTGTAGTTCCACCTGTGAGGACCACGTCCATAGAACAAGATGTAATCGCCATCGTCGATTTTATTGTCTCCACCATCTACGATTTGTATGGCGTTTTCATGAAGATCATCAGGTCTCCAAATGGAATTATCTACAGGAAGTATTCCCGTGGCATTCCCATAAATACTGATATCGTTTGAAGCAATCGCATTCAAATCCCAGCCTAAAGACCTTAGAAATTTAAATTCGATTTTATAAACGGCGTCTTCCCATACACCCAGTTTAAACCAAGTTCCTGCGCTCAATACGGAACTACCAGAAAACCCTCGTACGCCCCCTCGCTTTGGCAAAGGGTTCTTTTTAGTGAGAAGCTCTATGCTGAATTCAGTGACCTTCAAAAAGCTGCTCTCCCCAGTCCTGAGAATTGGTAACACATTTATATAAGCGTATGTTTTCCCCTGCAGAACCTGCAATTGGGCAGAAGCGTAAGGACTAGACTGAATCAGCAAGTTTGCGGCCTTAACTACATCGACTTCTTCGCTGCTTAATTTTTGTGTTCTCAGAACCCTCACTTGAAGCTTCACAGTACTCGTTGAAGCATCTACTTGATATCGTTCGCTGAAATGTGGAAGCTGATTTTCTGAATTCGGATAGGCAGCATCTTTAAAGCTGAGGAAGCTTTTTTGATTGTATTCATCCAGCCGCTCAATCTTTATTTCATGCCATTTTAGCTGGTACGGACCCTTCACCTGAGCCGTTAAGCTCAGTGAGATAAGGCTAAGAAAGATACCTAATGTATATACTTTAAGGAGCTGCTTGTTCATCTTAATGATGCGAAAATCGGTTTCAAATTGCTTCGATGCGCACAAAACGACGCCCTATTTTTTTTATTGTCCATATGCATCAGTGCGGTACACTGCTGAATTTGCGGAATGGAATTATTCCTATCTTTGACAGTTACAGCACATGAAAACATCCGTGAACTGGTTAAAAACATATACCTACACATTCCTTCTTGCCTTGGCTAGTATGTCAACACAGGCACAGGACCCTATGTTCACGCAGTTCTATGCAAACCCCCTTTATTTGAACCCAGCACTAACTGGTGTTGAGCGCTGCCCGCGGGTTATTGCAAATTACCGCAATCAATGGCCTAAGACGGTATTCGGAGGTGTCAACTACGTGACATACGCAGTATCTTATGATCAACACGTTGATGCATTCAATGGCGGTTTGGGCATCCAGGTTGTGAACGATCAGAGCGGAAATCAGGTCTTCAACAACTACTACGCAAGTGGTCTTTACTCGTATAACTTACCCGTGAACCGAAAGTTGAGTGTTCGATTGGGAATGCAGGCTACCTACATTCAAAAGAGCATCGACTGGAGCAAGCTCACATTTGGGGATATGATCGACGAACGCTACGGCTTCATTTACCAAACAAATGAGACTCCTGGAAAGGACAATGTAAAAATGGCCGACTTCTCTGCTGGGGCATTGGCATTCACTAAAATGTTTTACGGGGGAATCTCAGTACATCACTTGACTCAGCCTGAGGAAAATTTTCTAAGCTCAGACGTCACCACGCTTCCTAGAAAGTATACTGCTCATGCTGGCTTTGTCATACCACTCAACAAACGCTTCCCTAAAGAAGGATCGATATCTCCAAACTTCTTGTACTCGCAACAAGGTGGAACATTTGCTTCTCCAAATGCAAACAAAGCTTTCCTAGGAATCTATGCGACTAAAGGACCCATCGTTGGTGGGCTTTGGTTCAGAACAAACAACAGCGCCATCAACGGCCTGAAACAAGAATCATTTGTTGCCTTATTCGGTCTGCACACGGATTATATGAGATTCGGTTATTCATACGACCTCACGATTTCAAAGTTGACCAACAATACAGGAGGCTCACATGAGATTTCTGTCGCTTTGTTGTTCGACTGTAAACCAAAACGCGTGAAGTTCCGTTATATCAACTGTCCGAAATTCTAACTGTACATTTGCTTCAAGTTAACTACAAGAAAATGAGAACGTTTCGTTTATTAAGCTTTGGATTGGTCGCCGTACTACTTTCCTCCTGCGGATACGAGCAATCCTCGATCACTGGGTGGAATTACAACGACCCAAAAAACGGAGGTTTCCAAAAAGCTCCTTTTGAAGAACAGGAAACTGGTCCTAACCTCGTCTTGATTGAAGGTGGAACATTCACCATGGGTCGCATCGAGCAAGATGTGCTTTACGACTGGAACAATGTTCCTCGTCGTGCGACTGTTTCTTCTTTCTATATGGATGAAACCGAAATGACGAATCACCACTGGTTGGAATACCTCTACTGGTTGGATCGTGTATTTGGTCTAGATTATCCTGAAGTCGTTAAGAAGGCTCTTCCTGACACACTGGTTTGGAGATCAAAACTTGCTTACAACGAACCTTACGTTGAGTATTATTTGCGTCACCCAGCTTACCGCGACTATCCAGTTGTTGGAGTTGATTGGTTGCAAGCAAATGACTTTTGTAGCTGGCGTTCTGACCGCGTGAACGAATTCATTCTCATTCGTGAAGGAATCTTAGAACACTACGTAAACCAAATTGGTGAAGACAACTTCAACACCGATGCATATTATATGGGGCAATACGAAAGTGGAAAACGAATTGAAGGTGTTCCCGATCACGACCCGAATGGTACTGGCTATCGACGAGTTAAGATGGAAGATGGTATTATGCTTCCAAAGTTCAGACTTCCAACAGAAGCTGAATGGGAATACGCTGCTTACGGCCTGATTGGAAACTCTTTGGGTGAGCGTGTAATCGAACGTAGATTATGGCCATGGAATGGTCACGCGTTGCGTAATCCTGAAGAAAAATATATCGGTGAAATGTTGGCCAACTTCAAGCGTGGACGTGGTGACAACATGGGTACTGCTGGAAAGTTGAATGACAACGCCGACATAACCAACCCAGTATACGCCTACTGGCCAAACGACTACGGCTTATACAATATGGCGGGTAACGTAAGCGAATGGGTGATGGACATCTACCGTCCTCTTTCATTGGATGACGATGATGACTTCCGTCCTTTCCGTGGTAATGTGTTTACTGCCCTGGAATTTGATGAAGAAGGATACCTAATGGAGAAGGACAGTCTTGGTCACATCCCAAGAAGAACCGTTTCCGAGGAAGAAAACATTGGACGTCGTAATTATCAGCGTGCGGATAACATCAACCACTTGGATGGTGATTACTCATCTCACATCGATGCGTCTCACTGGTCTCCTTCATATGAGGATGGAGAAGAAGCGCCTGAGTCAGACTATATGTACGAATATGGACAGAAGTCTTTGATCAACGACAATGTTCGTGTGTTCAAAGGGGGTTCTTGGAACGACAGAGCCTACTTTATGAACCCTGGAACTCGACGTTTTCTTGAAGAAAACCTAGAAACTTCATATCTTGGATTCCGTTGCGCAATGGATCGCGTTGGAAGTCCAGTAGGTTTGGGTGGACGACGATAACAGTTCAACGTTCATAAAAAGCATTGAGCCCTTTCACATTATGTGAAGGGGCTTTTTTCTTTGTACCAATGGATAAACTGTATGAGCTCTTCAAAAAGAGTAGCGGAATTAGCACCGATACGCGCGCGATTAAACCGGGGCAGATCTTCTTTGCCCTGAAGGGCGACAATTTCAATGGCAATCTATACGCCCAAAAAGCCCTTGATGCTGGTGCGTCATATGCGGTTATTGATGAGGCCGGAGCCGCTAAAGATTCAAAATCCATATTGGTTGAAGATGTTCTCGAAAGGCTTCAGAAACTCGCAAACCACCACCGCAAGGATTTAAACATCCCAATTCTAGGGATTACAGGTTCGAACGGTAAAACCACCACCAAGGAACTCTTGAAGGCTGCATTGAGCACCCAGCTCAAGACCTTTGTGACCCCCGGGAACTTCAACAACCACATTGGCGTGCCATTGAGTCTCCTTCAAATTGATGATTCATGCGAAGTTGCCGCCATCGAATTGGGCGACAACCATCAAGGAGAAATCGACTTCTTATGTCGCATCGCGGAACCCACCTTTGGTTATATTACCAATCTTGGCAAAGATCACATCGAAGGTTTCGGCTCCTACGAGAACAACGTACTATCGAAGAAGGAACTCTTTGATTACTTAGAAAGTATGGATGCTCTATGCTTTGTGAACGACTATGACCCCGAGCTGAGAAAAATGGGCGAGGAACTCAAGGTCAAAAAATTGATGTCGGAATTTTGCACGGAGACTGGACTCAAATTGACCGGTCAGGATCCATTTCTAAACTTTGAAGTTCAGGGCAAAAACTACCGCAGTAAACTCATCGGCGCCTATAATTTAGAAAACATCCAAGCCGCCCTGTTCATTTGCTATCATCTAAATGTTGATTTGGCAAAAGCTGCAATTGCAATCGCAGATTATTCCCCCAACAACAATAGGTCGGAGTTTAAACTTACAGAGAAAGGTAACCGTGTTTTTTTGGATGCTTACAATGCCAACCCCTCTTCCATGGCACTTGCAATTGACAGCTTCCTGACCACTGAAAAAGCCTCTGAATCGGTGATGATTCTTGGCGACATGCTCGAGCTTGGAGATTTAAGTTCCGATGAACATCACGAAATGGTTGAAAAGGTGGAAACCCAGGGCTTTGAACACATCTTTTTGGTCGGAGCTGAATTTTCTAAATCAACTACAAGGACGGCAAAGACTTTCAAAAACTACAGCGAGCTCAATGCTCAACTCTCGAAACTAGACTTGAGGGAACGCTCGATCTTGATAAAAGGTTCTAGGGGAATTCGACTGGAAAACTGCCTCGAAGAACTTTAGTCTTTTAAGACTCCTCTGGAGATTACAATCTTCTGAACTTCAGAAGTACCCTCGTAAATCTGAGTGATCTTCGCATCGCGCATGAGACGCTCCACATGATATTCTTTCACAAAGCCATATCCGCCGTGAACTTGAACAGCTTCTACAGTCACCTCCATGGCAACTCTTGAAGCAAATAATTTCGCCATTGAACTTGCGTGTGCGTAGTCCTTCCCTTGATCTTTAAGAACCGCAGCTTTGTATACCAACAGACGAGCAGCTTCAATTTCGGTCGCCATGTCGGCCAACTTAAACTGAATGGCTTGATGCTTAGAGATCTCCTTACCAAATGCTTTTCTTTCTTTGGAATAGGCTAAGGCCAGCTCATATGCACCTGCGGCAATTCCGAGGGCTTGGGCAGCAATTCCTATGCGACCTCCTTCAAGGGTCTTCATGGCAAATTTGAAACCAGAGCCATCTGCACCAATTCTGTTTTCCTTGGGTACTTTAACGTCGTTGAACATCAATGTGTGCGTATCAGAACCGCGAATTCCAAGTTTATTCTCTTTAGCTCCAACGATGAAACCATCCCAACCCTTTTCGACGATGAAGGCATTGATTCCTTTGTGACCTTTGCTCACGTCGCTTTGAGCTATTACCAAATACACGGAAGCAGAGCTCCCGTTGGTGATCCAGTTTTTTGTTCCATTGAGTAAGTAGTGATCACCCATATCAATAGCCGTAGTGCTTTGCGAGGTTGCATCTGATCCAGCTTCTGGCTCCGACAAGCAGAAGGCTCCAATTTTTTCCCCTTGCGCAAGTGGCTTTAGGTATTTCTGTTTTTGCTCTTCGCTTCCAAATTTCTCGATGCCGAAACATACGAGCGAGTTGTTTACTGACATACAGACTGAAGTCGAAGCATCCACTTTAGAAACTTCTTCCATGGCGATGGCATAGGATAAGGCATCCATTCCGCCTCCTCCATACTCAGGTTTAACCATCATCCCCAAAAAGCCGAGCTCACCAAGCTGACGAATTTCTTCTTTTGGGAATGTCTGCGTCTCATCTCGTTCAATGACGCCAGGTTTCAATACGTTTTGGGTAAAGTCTCTTGCCGCTTCGCGCACGGCAATGTGCTCCTCTGTCAATTCGAAATTCATCCTTCTGTTTTTGGTGCTGCAAACTTATCCTTTTAACCGATTATTCGTATCGTTGTTCACCATGGTCAAAAGAAGTGCAATCGGCCTCATGTCTGGAACCTCCTGCGATGGTTTAGACCTTCTTCATGCTACCTTCCTGAAAGAGAATAATAAATGGTCTTTCGAAATCAATGCCAGTCTTGAGCGACCCTATTCAGACAGCTTTCGAGAGCAGCTCCACAAGCTTCACACCTTGAGTACCCCCGACCTGCTCAAAATGGATGTTGAGCTCGGTAAATTATTTGCGGATCAGTGCCATTCCTTCATTCAGGATGAAAATCTGACTACCGATCTCATTGCCTCGCACGGGCACACAGTTTACCATCAGCCAGACCTCGGTTATACGCTTCAAATCGGGAATCCATTCCTCATCGCAGAAAAATGTAGGCTTCCAGTCTATGCCGATTTTCGCAGTCAGGATGTAGCATTGGGAGGCCAGGGAGCTCCTCTTGTGCCAATTGGCGATTCACTTCTGTTTTCGGAATACGATGCGTGCATCAATTTAGGTGGTTTCGCCAATATTTCGTTTGAAGAAAATTCACAAAGACTGGCATTTGATGTTTGTGCAGTCAACTTAATTCTCAACCAACTGAGTCAAAGGTTGGGGCATTCCTATGACCTGAATGGTCAACTTGCGCGGAATGGAAGAGTAATTCCTGAACTTCTTGAAAAACTCAATGCTCTCGATTACTTCAAAAAAGTGGGGCCAAAAAGTTTAGGTAGAGAATGGTTAGACGAATACGTTCTACCCCACTTCGAGCAAGGTGAAACGGCCGATCTACTTCGTACAGCCGTTGAGCACATTGCGCAGCAAATCAGTTTCACCCAGAAGAAATTAAACTTCAAGAAGGTTTTGTTCACTGGGGGCGGGAGCTTCAATACTTTTCTTCTCGAGCGCATCTCATCACTCACTAGTCTCGACATCCAACTTCCAAACAAGCAACTCATCACCCAGAAGGAAGCCTTGATTTTCGCCTTCTTGGGTATTCTAAAGAATCTTGGAGAAACGAACGTACTGAGCTCAGTAACTGGAGCAAAAAACGACCACTCTTCCGGACAACTATTTCTACCCAGCACGGTCTAGTTATTTAGTCATAGTTCTTGCGAAATTCTAGTCTTTCAATTTTTACATTTGCCCAAATTGCGCACGCTATGAAGGAATTGCTTGAACGCTTTGAAAACAAACGCCCTGAAATCGTTTTTGAGTGGAGTGACTCGGAGACTGAAGCTGAGGGTTGGGTTGTTATCAACTCCTTACGAGGTGGAGCTGCCGGCGGAGGTACACGTATGCGTGTAGGCCTTGACAAAAGAGAAGTCGAATCCTTGGCCAAAACAATGGAAGTTAAATTCACTGTAGCTGGCCCTCCAATTGGCGGAGCTAAGTCGGGAATCAACTTCAATCCAAACGATCCAAGAAAAGCAGGAGTTCTAAACCGCTGGTACAAAGCAGTGAGTCCCCTCCTGAAAAACTATTACGGTACCGGTGGTGACCTGAATGTTGAAGAGGTGCTAGAGGTAATCCCAATCACAGAAAAATTTGGTGTGTGGCATCCGCAAGAAGGCGTGATGCAAGGTCATTTTGATCCGAGCGATGGAGAAAAAATTCACAAAATCGGACGTCTACGCACAGGTGTTTCTAAAGTTCTAGAAAGCCCTAAATACTCTCCTACTCCAGGGAAAAAAATTCTTGTAGCTGATATGATTACTGGTTTTGGTGTTGCTGAAAGCGTGCGCCATTACTACGATTTATACGGTGGAAGCATTCGCGGAAAGCGAATCATTGTTCAGGGTTGGGGTAATGTTGGTTCTGCTGCAGCTTATTATTTGGCTCAAGACGGGGCTAAGATTGTTGGAATCATCGATCGTACAATGGGACTCATCAAAGAAGAAGGTTTGAGCTTCGATGAGGTAAAAGAATTGTTCCTGAATAAGGATGGTAACAAACTAAACGCTCCCAATCTTCCTTCCTTCGAGGAAGTAAACGAAAAGATCTGGGATGTTGCGGCGGATGTATTCATACCATGTGCTGCATCTAGACTGATCACGCAAGATCAAGTAGAGCGAATGATCAATGCAGGTCTCGAAGTGATCTCAGCTGGTGCGAATGTCCCTTTCGCTGACAAAGAGATCTTTTTTGGACCAATCGCTGATTTTACTGATGATCGAATTGCCTTAATTCCCGATTTTATTTCAAATTGCGGAATGGCTAGAGTGTTTGCCTATTTGATGGAAGGAGAAGGAGAGTTGACTGATGAAGCGATTTTCCAAGACTCCTCCGACGTGATCCTAAAGGCTATGCAGAAGGTTCGTGAAAAGAACCCCGAAAAGCAGCGACTCGCGAAAACTGCATTTGAGATCGCTCTGAAACAATTGGTGTAGGATGTTCATTTTAATGATCGTAGTTTTTGTTCTGGGTTATGCTGCCATAGCTATGGAACATACCATCCGCGTGGATAAAGCGGCAACTGCTTTACTCACCGGGGTAATCACTTGGACCATCTTAGTGTTTGGCGTGAGTGAAATTCTCAATGTGGACGCCGGAATGTCGGTCAATGCTATCCTCGACCAAGGAGGTGAAATCCTCAAAAACCTTCGTCACTTTCTATTTGAAAACCCCAGCGACGATCCTCTGGAAACTCCGTCGATTCTAAATCATTTTGTAGTTCACGAACTGCGTCATCACCTCATTGAGATTTCAGAAATACTGTTCTTCCTTCTTGGAGCGATGACGATTGTTGAGCTCATTGATGCCCATGAAGGTTTCTCTGTAATTACAAAACGAATTCACACTAGAGACAAGGTTAAGTTGATGTGGATTCTTTGCGTCATTGCCTTTTTCTTTTCAGCAGCCTTAGACAACCTCACAACCGCTATTGTGATGGCAGCCTTTATAAAGAAGCTCATAGGGGAAATAAAAAATCAATGGCTCTTTGGAGGTATTATCATCATCGCGGCGAATGCCGGTGGAGCTTGGTCCCCAATTGGAGACGTAACTACCATTATGTTGTGGATCAGCGGCCAGGTAACGGCCTACAACATTATTGTTTCTGTCTTCACGCCTTCTGTCATTTGTCTTCTTGCCCCACTCTTGGTAATTACATTTACCATGAAAGGCGTCGTGAATCCGCCTGAAGATGACATCGATGGTGATCACCTTGGTGAACCTCGCAAGGTGGAGAAAAACATCGTATTCATTCTTGGAGTTGCAAGCTTACTCTTCGTTCCCATTTTCAAGACGGTCACTCACCTTCCGCCATTTATGGGCATACTCTTCGGCCTTGGCTTTCTTTGGCTGGTAACAGAGATCATGCACCGCGACAAGGGTCGAGACGAAAAAGTAAACCGAACAGTAGTTGGGGTTATTCGTAAAATCGATGTGCCCTCTGTGCTATTTTTCCTAGGGATTTTGGCTGCAGTTGGAAGCCTTCAGTCTGCTGGCCACCTTTCTTATTTGGCTGAATTCCTGGACGAGCAAGTCGGAAATATTTTCGTCATCAACCTAATTATTGGAGTTCTTTCTTCGATTGTAGACAACGTTCCTTTGGTAGCTGCCGCTCAGGGTATGTATGAAATCGCTCCATCTGGTCCGTACATGGTTGACGGCACCTTCTGGAAATTCCTTGCCTACTGCTCTGGAACTGGAGGCAGTTGCTTGATCATTGGTTCTGCTGCCGGTGTTGCCATGATGGGAATTCTTCGCATCGACTTCTTCTGGTACTTAAAGAAGATCTCCTTACTAGCCTTCATCGGTTACATTGCCGGAGCACTTTTCTTCATTCTTGTCAATTAGCCAATTAACATTGGTCTGTGGGTATCATTGGTGAGCTCTAGGCTTTCGGGCCATGGGGTCGAACATCTTTGTATAAGACGATCGATTCCATCCTTATGAACTTCTACTCATTTTTACTACAGGTTAATTTAAGCAGCGATACTAGCAGTGTTGCTGAGCCTACAGAACAAACTCTATCCCTTTTAGAACTAATCGCTGGTGGCGGCTGGTACATCATGTTGCCTCTTGGCATTCTATCTGTAGCAGCGGTTTACATCTTCATTGAGCGCTTTCTGAAAATTCAAAACGTCGAAAAAGAAGATCCCAACTTCATGAACCAGATGAAGGACTTCATTTACGATGGTAAAATAGATGCAGCAAAAGCCCTCTGCCAAAACACACAAAGTCCTTTTTCAAGAATGATTGAAAAAGGGGTGATGCGCATTGGCAAACCACTAGGCGACATCTCCGCAGCAGTAGAGAACGTTGGAAAACTGGAATTATACAAACTAGAGAAATCGCTCAACACCTTGGCAACTATTGCTGGTGCTGCTCCTATGATTGGCTTTCTCGGGACGGTAATCGGAATGATCACCACATTTCATGAAATGTATGCCGCAGGAAACAGCGTAGAGATTTCGGATTTATCTGGTGGAATTATGCAAGCCATGGTTACAACGGCCGCCGGACTGATCATCGGTATCGTTGCCTATGTAGGCTATAACATTTTGGTTTCGAAGATTGAAAAAGTAGTTTACAAAATGGAAGCTACTACAATCGAATTCATCGACTTACTTCAAGAACCAGCTTAATATGAGTTTAAGGTCAAGAAATAAAGTCAGCGTTACCTTCAGCATGTCCTCTATGACGGACATCGTTTTCCTGCTGTTGATTTTCTTCATCATCGTGTCTACGATGGTCACTCCAAATGCTCTAAAAGTTCTTCTTCCAACAAGCTCTGCTAAAACAACTTCACCTCAAACGGTATCGGTTACTATAAGCCCTGAACTGGCCTATTACGTGAATGGCAACCAAGTGCCGGAACAATATCTGGAAAATAGAATCGTTGAAGCCATCGGCCAAAGCGAGAAGCCCGGAATCGTTCTTCACTGCGACCAAAGCGTCGCTTTAGAGCATGCCGTTCGTGTTATGGACATCGCCAATAAAAACAAGTACAGTCTCGTACTGGCCACCAAACCAAACTAAGGGTGGAAGTCTTTAAAGACAAAGAGAAACGAAAGGGATTGATTGGAACAATCCTTTTTCACATTGCCTTGCTGGTGCTGTTCGCCATCTACGGCCTCACTTATATGACACCCAGACCAGAACAAGGAGTCCTCATCAACTTCGGCACTTCGGATGTCGGTTCGGGTGATGTTCAACCAGAAACTTCAGGAGAGGAAGTACCCGTAGAAGAAGAAGTGGTTGAAGAAGTAGTAACGCCCCCGACTGAAAGTGAAGTTAATCCAACTGAGGAAGAGGTGATGACTCAAGACCTTGAGGAGACCATTGAAACTCCGCCGAAAAAAAAGGAGAAAACACAGGAAGAAATTCAGCGCGAAAAAGAAGAGCAAGAACAAATTGAAAAGCAGAAAGAGTTCGAAGCCAAGATGAAAAAGGTTTGGAACAATCAGAAAAAGGGTGGCAGTGAAGGCACCGACAACGAGAGTGGTGATAAAGGCCAAGAAAATGGGACTCCAGATGGCGACGCCTACAACGGAACACCTGGCGGAGGAGGAGACGGAATCGGCGACTATCGTCTGTCTGGCCGGAATGCCCTTCAAAAAATAAAACCCGTTTACGACTGTCAAGAAAGTGGTCGCGTAGTGGTTCAAGTTCGTGTTGATCGCAATGGCAATACGACCGATGCGAAGTTGGAATTCAAAGGAACGACTAACTCTGCCAGCTGTTTGGTAAAACGAGCTGTGCAAGCAGCGATGAAAACAAAATGGGAAGCCAAGCCCGACGCGCCTGATGTTCAAATTGGCACCATTACCTATCAATTCGAATTGAATTGAGCTCTTACCAAGAAACTCTTGACTTCCTCTTCTCTCAGCTCCCCATGTACCAGCGGGTAGGCTCGGCAGCATATAAAGCCGACTTATCCAACACAGAAGCTCTAATGGACCTTCTGGGGCATCCTGAAAAGAATCTGAAGTTCATCCATGTGGCCGGCACTAATGGGAAAGGAAGTGTTAGCCATATGTTGGCCAGCATCCTACAAGAAGCGGGCTTTAAAACAGGCTTGTATACTTCACCTCATTTGGTTGATTTCCGCGAGCGGATTAAAATAAATGGAAAGATGATTCCAAAGGAGTCGGTGGTTGACTTTGTGAAGGATCACAGCGAAACCATTTCAGGCTTGCAGGCGTCCTTCTTTGAATGGACCTTTGCATTGGCACTTGAGTATTTCAGAAACCAAAAGGTCGATGTGGTTGTGCTCGAGACTGGCATGGGAGGCCGACTCGATTCAACAAATGTGGTCACTCCCCTATTGTGTTTAGTTACCAATATTTCCATGGACCACGCACAATTTCTAGGCAATACGCTTGAAGCCATTGCAGGTGAAAAGGCCGGCATCATAAAAGAAGGAGTTCCGGTGGTACTTGGCAATATTCAAGAAGAACTGATTCCAGTATTTCGAAAAGTGGCGGATGAAAAATCGGCTCCACTCAGCTTCACCCAAAAAGGCTTGGACCTATATACCTGCGATTTAAAAGGACATTTTCAGGACGAGAATCAATCTCAGGTACTCACCGCTTTGAAGTATTTATCGGAATTTCAGCTTGCTGAAGAATCGGTACAAAATGGAATCGAACAAACCGCGCTGAACACTGGCTTAAGAGGGCGCTTTGAACGACTGCAAGAGCAACCCTTGGTGATTGCTGACATCGCTCACAACAAAGGTGCTGTGGAAGTTCTTGTTAAGGAAATCCAGAAGTTTCACAGAAAGGTGCACTGCGTTTGGGGTGTCGTCAACGATAAAAAAATCGAGGACATTCTTCAACTTCTTCCCGAGGATTGGACTTTCTATTATACCCAGGCAAGCATTCCGCGAGCTCTGGATGTGACCAAACTAGAGGCAATTGGGAAAGATCAATCAAAGCCTGGAAGTGCGCACAAAGAAGTTTCCAAGGCATTCGAAAACGCTCTCCAGAATTCACAAAAAGAAGATCTTATTCTTATTTCTGGAAGCGCCTTTGTCGTTGCCGATCTTCTAGTTTATTTAGAGGAGAAGGACTAATCTTTCACAAAGCGGATGCTCTTTCGCTCATCCTTGATCAGCAGTTCACAGAAATAAACTCCGCTCCGCAACTCAGCCAATTCCACTACCACGTTTTGTCCTCGAACAGCCATTGCATTAACAGTTCTTCCTGAAACATCCAATATTTTCATTTCACCATGGATGAATTCACTAAAATGAAGATTCAGATTCTGACCAACAGGTTGAGGAAAGAGGGAAACTGAAAGCCCATCAAACGTATGCTCTTCAAAGCCAATGCTTGGTGACTTTTCCATGTAAATCCTAATCGGCCCATTACCATAGTCCGTCCGGCCATAGACAACAAGTTTTTCATTGAGATGAATAAGACTTGGAGATGAAATGATTTCTCGCATTGGCCCAAGATCGATTGGCGTCCAAGCGGATACTGTATCGCTGAGAAAATAATAATCCATGTACATATTGCCCGAAGATGGGTTGGTCACAGAAACGCCTTCATAAATTGCACCCCAAGGGTCTTGGTACTCTATGTTATAGTAAAAATTGTTTCCAAAATAGGACTGTAAACTCCAAGTTCTTCCCCCATCAGAAGACTTATAAAAGCGCGGAGTATTTGCTGGTTGAGCATTGCTAGGAGTTGTTGCTCCTAAGTAGATGTCGCCGTTTATTTCAAGCTTGCCTTCTATTCCCCCCGTAAGGTCCATATCGAAACCTGTATGATTCACTTCAGTCCAAGAATCTCCTCGAGTGCCAGACTTCCACAGAACAAAATTATCGTTCGTATCAGACATGGTCAAGAAAAGGGTGTCCTCGTACTCAAAGAACATCGGACCTTTATAGCCTAAATCTAAGGGTATCAAATTGGCGTCAACGCGCGTCCAATTCGCTCCATAATTGTCACTGTAATAAATTCGATTGCCCCCAAAAAGTGTAAAGCCACTTATAAAAAGACGACCCTGATGATAAAACTGATGAGTTGATATTTCTACAAAGGAAGGTATGCTCAATGGCAACCATTCCCCTGTCAAATCATTGCCGTAGTAGGCTGCTCCTTCAGCCGAAATAACTGGGGCAAACTGGAGTTTTGAAGCAAAGAGTATATATAGGTTCGTGTCTGGGAATTCTACGATTCCATCAATGGAAAAGCAGTATCCACAAACCAGGTTTGAGAGAAGGGAACATTTCCTAAAAACACTGCATCTGAATCGCCACTAAGCTGTCTGTATACGCTGTACTCTGAATCCTTGAAGCCTTTATAGGGAGTCCATGCCACGTGCACGGCTGAACTATCTGGCGCCAATTGGGCGTCTACTGCAATGATGGAGTGGGGAGCACTTACATCGGAACGCACTCCAGCACTATTCAGCATCATCATATTATAAGTTCTTGGCGAATCCCATTCGTATTGTGCATGCGCTCCAAGGATATTGGTATCTCGTCGAACAAAATATGTCTCTCCAGTATCTATATCACGGAATGCACCTGCCAAGAAGTTGTTTACTTTGAGACCTGCGATGGCATACATGATTGTGTCGGTCACATTTTCCATTACGTCTTCATAGGCGACAACATCCATATTGAACAAACTGTCGTATGTCACCATACATATCGATGGTTTGTGTGTGTAACTCATATGCGCTGAAGAATCACTCACCAATGAGACGCGCACTATTAGAGAATCTGACAAACTCGTGTCACAATCCAACCAATCCAAAAAGCGGAAAAGCAATTGCTGCGTGGAGTCGGTATTTGCCATTAGAGCTTCGTTTGTATTCTGCCCATATAAATTCGTTCCAAAGAAATTTCCAGCCTCCAATTCTTCCCCATCACTGGCTCGCCATACACTAGGGAAATTTGGAAAAGCAAACGGCGTCATGAACTTAAATTCGAAAGTGGACAATGGAGTTAAACCATCTACAATCACGTCAAAACCAGATTTGATGCTGAAGAAAAGGTTTCCTCCAGTCCAGACCACTGTGTCGACTGGAAGAGAATCGTTTCTTTCACAGCTTGGAAAGCCTCCACCAGGACAACTGCTGCAGTGATTTCCTCCACAATCTACATCCGTTTCTGTGTTGTTTTGAATTCCGTCGGCACAAGAGCAAGGAATACAACCTTTTCCTCCACAATCCACATCCGTTTCATCAGCATCCATTACACCATTCGAGCAATGCCCGGTTAGGCTAAAGTTGTATCGCATATTTGTGACTCTTGTGGATGTATCCAAATCACTCTTTGTGAAAATGTCGGTGAGCCCCCTATAACTAATTCTAGAATCGGCTTTTCGATCTGCAGTCCTCAAAAAAGATTGATAATGAGAAAAGGTAACCTCTGGTCCACGAACGAAATTTGGTGCGATGGTGACGCCATAATGCGTGCGAATGCTCGAAGTTCCTTCAGTCACGCGGATTTCGTATTCGGACGCACCCCCTGAACCATATATCCCTCCAGAAGCTATGTATTGCCATGTGTAAGATCGAGATCCTTCGCTTCCACTGATTTGCATTCGAATTTCCAGGGAGTCCTGCAAATAACCTTCGTCGTAGGTCCATAAATCACCTCCAGGAAAAACTGCATTTCCCGTTCTAAAAGAAAGGTCTGCCTTCTTTCCATTTGCAAGGAGAAAGTGAACTTTATGAATGTGGTGATTGATGAACATCGAATCAACCAAATGACCAAAGAGCTTAAAGTTTGTCAGCTTATATCCAGTGCCGTAAAACTCACCTGTTGGAATCCCAAATTGATTTACAGAAATGCCATATTCAGGGGCTTTGCCCGATGGCGCAATCCGAAAACTATCAGGAAAATGGGTAAATACTACGGTGTCTTTAACTAGAGTGTATTGGGAATAGGCGGCCTGAACCGAAAGGAAAATCACCAGCAGGGCAGCCGGTAACTTTAGGCTTCTCGTGAGTTTCATATGTCTCGAAAATAAAAACTAAATCCCATATTCGAAACAGCCTGATTATAATCTCGTTAACAGAAAATTTTTGACGATGAGGAGGTTAAGAGAAAGCCTTTAAATGAAGAAAGCCAAGCAGGATCTGCTTGGCTTTCGATTGTGAGACATACTGGATTCGAACCAGTGACCCCTACCCTGTCAAGGTAGTGCTCTGAACCAACTGAGCTAATGTCCCAATACTTTTAAGAACGTGCGACCTACTGGATTACTCCCTTTGGTCGTGAGCTCGCTTCGCTCGGTTCAAACCAGCGACCCCTTCCGCCAGTCACCCGACGGATAGTTCTCCTTGCCCAAAAGTAAGGAGGGTGAACCAATTACTGCCTGCCCGACAAAGCGAAGCCGCAGAGGCTTAATTTGAATGTCTAAGAACGAGCTTGCAAACTAAATTCAAAAAACAATTGAGGGAGCAAAAAAAGCTCCCCCAATCATTAAAATTTAAATGCGTTGACTACTGTCTTGTGAAATAGTAGGTCTGAGGATTTGTGCCGCCTCCACCAGGTGATATTACACAGTGGATGATGGTTGCATCGTCGACGATGATTTCACTATTGTCAATACCCAAAGAACCGCTGGTATTCGTTACCGAGATGGTCATAGATGGGGGGAAGCTGCTAAAAGCTTGTTCTACCCATGTTCCAGCACCGCTGTATGCAGGGTTGCACACATCATCACCTTCTTCAATTCCCCAGGTTTTATCTCTATTGAACACTAGGTAATCGTCTTTTCTACAGGCAGGAACTGAACTCCAGATGCTTTGACCTGCGCTGTTCTTTACATTGCTCAATGCCCATTTATCGGCACTCGCTAAAAAGTAAAGTGCATCCTTGTCGATGGTAAATTCAACACCTTCTGGCTCGAAGTCGGCCAACTCACTGTCGTATCCCATATCGGATAAAGGATCGGTAGACCAATTCGACGAGTATTCATCTGTGGTAACCTCTACGATGTAACTTACATCTGGCTCCAACAATTCGAGTTCAACGGTTCCATCGGAGCCTGTAGAACCACTACCTAGAAGGCAAGCGGCATCTGTTGAGCCATCTTCGAAACAATCTTCAGAAGCATAAAAATTCACATCAGCTCCTGCAACAGTGGCACCAGAACCATCCTTAACGGTCACCAACAAATAGCTTTTGATGCCAAGGTTTAAAGTCAAAGAATCCGTTTTCTTCTCGTTGTTTCCTTCGGCGTAAACTGTAACGTAGGCATCGTCAGAAATGGTGTTGAAGGTGTGCGTAAGCGACTCACCTGTACCTGTAATCACTTCACTGCCGTCGTATAATTTCCATCGAGCTTGTTTCTTGAACTCACCACAAAATGTGTAAGTCGCTGTCTCAGTCAATCTCAAATCGGTTGGACCCTCTAAGCAAGCTTCATTTTTTTTACAACTGCTGAACGCAACTACTAAGGCGATTAACAGTGTGCTATTGATTAATCTCATGATTGTGTCGTTTTAATTGGAAGCGCAATTTAGAGAAAACTTATCGTTCAAGAATTCTCAGAAAGGAATCGATTTCTTGCTAAAATCAGTCTGGGGAGACAAACCGCCGCTCGACTCTGCCGTCCAAATATTGGAAGAACAAAATACCGGTACTTTTTTGAGAAGTCTCTCTGCCCAAAACATCCGTTACTTTGAATAGCTGCGGGTCCGCGGACTTTCGAATTTCATCTTCTAAGCCAACTCTTTCGCAAGTCACGCACTCTCCCCAACATGGGGTGTCGAGCACGAGTGGACTTGACCCATTATCTATAACAAAGCCGTAGTTCGTGTATTCGTCGCACGGGTTAAAGTCGCAGGAACTTTCCTTTGGAGCTCCTCCAGTTTCTTCCCATAAATTTTTCGAAAAGAGGTACTCATACTTACCAGGCTCGAGATCGATGGTTGTGGACCAAACTCCATTCGTCTCTGATAACGGTTCACAGTTTCCACACCAATTGTTGAAGGTTCCATTCAAAAAAATGACGTCACCCGCGTCCATAGCCAAGCTACTTGCATCCAACGAAAAGCTGACTGGAATTTTACCCAAGCTTGCGGGTTCCTCCTCTACTTGCAGGAACATCTTCCCGTTCCGAAATTCTACGCTGCTCGGTTTAAAGGCACAGGCATTCCCATCAAAGCCTCCAAATTTTTCAATGAACCATCTCTTGGTATCTAGAGAGTCGAAGCTTTCCTCCCATAATGGAGTGAAATTCGAGTTCGTGCCATAGTTGCCTGTTCCCGGAGTGTATTCGTAAACTTTCACGTAATCGTACATCGATTCAAGTGGCATGATGGCGGGATCCCAAACTCCAACCCAAGAAGGTATTTTAGAAACCCACAGATTCATAATCACCCTGAGCGGATATTGTAAGCCAGCTACAAAACTATGATCCTGCACATTTGCCAATTGGCCATCTACAAACCAACGTACAATTCCCGGCTCCCATTCTATGGCATAGTCGTGCAATGCAGCATGAGGGTCGAATCCCATGCCTAAGGAATCGGTATAATACCATGGACCAGGATAATGAGTGGTGAACAAGATTCCCTCATCGTCACCAGTCATTTCTATGTCGATCTCGTTGTTCTCTTCGGGCCAATTACATCCAAGGTCGAGGTTGTATAGAAAGAACGATGAAACGACTCCATTGCCTCTAGCCGATTGCATGGAAACTTCAAAGCGGCCATATAGGAATGCCTCATTGGTGGCAATATTCCCTCCGATGCATTCTTGAGCTTCTAGATTGAAGACAGGGAATAGAAGAATGAGAAGGACTTTCCATTTAGTCATCACATCAAAGATAACCTAGAGCCTTAATCATTGTTCAGAATTAAAACTCGGGCTTCTCATTGAGATTAAAGCCTCTTGTCTACGACAAGCCGGCCTTTTTTATTCTTCTGCGCATTCGAGCAAGCTCGAGCTAGAAGAATAAAAAAAGCCTCATCTGCATAGCGGATGAGGCTTTTACTGGTGGGCGATGAGAGATTCGAACTCCCGACCCTCTGGGTGTAAACCAGATGCTCTGAACCAACTGAGCTAATCGCCCTAAAAATTTAGGAGTGCAAATATAGATTTTTTCGTTTCTGAGAATCTATTGACATCTGGAAAGTTGAGTGCGAACTTCAGTCAATTGAAATTTCTTGTCCCTAAGTTTAAAATCTGTCACAAGAAAATTCAAAATGTTAGTGATCTCCTCTGGTGACAAATCAAGTATTCCAGCCATAGGTTGATCGTACACAACACCCTCTACCTCAACTTCTCCCTCAATTCCGTACTTTATAATGCAAGCCAGTCGATCGGTGTTTTCTTGAGCGTAATCCGCTTGGTTCAGTGGTGGAATGAGTTCTTGAAAACCTTTTCCAGATTCTCCATGGCAGGAGGCACAATGGGTCAAATAACTTGATTTCCCGCTATTATCTTCAACTGTGAAGCATGAAATAAGGAAAATTGGGAAGACAACAAGTAATCTATGGAGTCGCATTCAGCAAAGTGTAAATGTCTTTAATCAACAGCTCAGTGTCTTCTTTTGTTGTGCCGTCGTAATAGGCCCTGATGTGACCTTCTCCATCGACGAGAATAAATGCTCCTGAGTGCGCAAAACCGCCGGGTGCTTTCGGGTCCTCGCTGGCTGCAACCATATAGGCCTCAGCCATATCGTAAATTTCGTCCTTCTCGCCGGCGAGCAAATGCCATTTGGAACTCGATATTCCAATTTTACCTGCATACTTCTTCAACACTGGAACGCTGTCCTTTATGAAGTCGATGGAGTGCGAGAGGAGTTGAAAACGATCTTCCTGAAGAAACTCTTCATAGACCGTCAGCATATTCCTTTTCATTTGTGGACAGATGCTTGGACATGAAGTGAAGAAAAAGTCTGTTACATAGATCTTCCCATCAACCAAATTTTCATTTACCCGATTGCTGTCTTGATCGTAGAACTCAAAATCCGGAATCGAATAATAGAGAGTATCCATTACTTCTTGCCCATCCACCATTCGCTTAGTAAAGTCATGACGACCTAAGATTGGAAGCTCTTTGGTTTCTGAAGTACAAGCACTTAAAAAGATGGCGACAAAGGCTGCTGCGATTAATCTCATTTTACAAGCTCCTCAACAAATTGAATGTTTCGTTCAAAATGTTCACCTACCCTTTCCATAGCCAACTTCCGTTCTTCCAAATACTTCAATCGTTCTTGATCGCTTGTTTCTGGTGATTGATCGGCTTCAAAAGTGTGCATCCATTCCATCATCTCAGCTTCAATGATTTCAAGTGAGTCAGCAGCTGCATTAATCTCATCAAGCGATAAGACTGATTTCGAACTATCCGATTCGGCCTCGCTTCGCAGTGCATCGAGCGCTTTATTCAATTTTCGAACTTCCTGCATGCGCGGCATAACTAAGTCATGTGCGACCATGACCTCCTTAAATTTCGTCGTGAGTTCATCTCCTGCCGATTGCCCGCCACTATTTGAACAAGCAGAACCGACTAAAGCCAATATTCCCAATAAAAAGTACCTCATCTCGTTGAATTAAAAAAGCCCTCAACACATATGTGAAGAGGGATTTAAAGATACCTTCTATAAATTACTGTTTGGCGACTTTACGCACATAATTCCAATCAGCTCCAATAAGCTCAAGAGAATAAATTCCTCTTTCAAGACCCTGAAGGTTTAACTTCTCAATCGACCCTTGAACCTCTTGAACCAATCGTCCGTTCATATCCATCAATTTCACTTGAAGGATCTGTAGTTCTGTATCGATGAACAAATAATCATAGGCAGGAATTGGAAACACTTGAACCCTGCTTGACAGACTTTCCCCAACATTTAGAGCTAAGAAAGAGAACGCATCTGAAGTGTCAGAAACGCATGAGTTGTTGATTACAACTACCCGGTATTCACCCGTTTGTGCTCCTAGCACGGTTTGAGTCTGAGCTGCTAATTGAACTCCATTGTGGAACCAAATGTAATCTGACCCACTCAGCGAAGACACTAAACTGTCTTGGCTTGCATTCACCGAGATAACTGGTTTTGCAGGAGTAACATTTACCACAGTAGTAAGACTAGTATCGTTTCCAACACCGCAGTATACTGCTCCACTAACAACTACATCGCCACCTGTTGAGCCAACAGTTACGTCAACCAGAATTGCATTTGAATCTGGATTTGAGGTAATGAAGAAACCAAAAGGCATCGTCCAAACGTAAGACTGAGTATGTGCAATCGGATCAATTGAGTACAGAACTCCAGGCTCTCCTTCACACATTGAATCCAATCCAGTAATTGCGCCTGGATCATCGGGTAAATCACAGACTTTAAAATCCAACTCATCTAACCACAAAGAGCTACCGCTACCGAAGCCACCCGGAGTTGAACTTGAAAAGGTCATTCTAAGAGAATCTACAGTTCCCATGGTAGATGTCGCAAATGGCAATTCAAAATATGTCCAGTTTGCCGCCGCAGGTAGATTGCGACCAAAAAATTCCCAAACCCCGTTGTTCTTTACTTCAAGCCAAAGGAAAGAAGAATCATTTCCTTGCGGTACATACTTATAGTATCCATTCAAGGTGTCGACGTTTCGAGTGTATTCAATTCCTCCAGAATTACTATCAAAGAGTTTTTGCTTCGATAGAAGTCCAAAAAGACTGTCGTTGTCAGCAATGAGGGAATTTATTTTAATGGAATAATCACCAGAATAAACATCGGAAGGATTGCTAATTCGCTCAACCAATCCAAATCGGATTGCATATGCGTCGTCGGCAAAAGTCGACCAAGCTACAGGGCGATGAAAAGTGAGGGTATCCCATATTTCAAAGTCGTTGTTTGGAATGTTTTGAGTAATTCCGGTTCCAATAAAGTGAATGCTGTCTAATGTTAATGTGCTTCCGTCAGCAATTCCAATTTCGTTGATTGCATTGGAAGAAGCCGCGGCGAAAATGGCGGAATCAGGAGCGATACTCGGCACCAACCAAGTAATCTCTTGCGCGAAACGCACAAAGGTACTTTGAGTCCCCGTAAATGGAGCTGAGCAAAAACCTATCGGCACACCAGCATTTCTAAAGAAGACAATGGCTAAGGCGGTATCTCCTGGCATTACATCGCACTTGAAATAACCAGCCAATGAATCAGGACGCTGATTGATTGCAAAACCACCAGTTTGATTGACAAAATCACCGTTGATGATGTATCCGAAAAGAGTGTCGGCTCCTTGAATCACTGTTTCCAAGTGCAAAGCATATGAACCGCTTTTGGCATTCAAATCTTGAACGACGATATTCCCGGCACCAGCTGCATTGGATTCAATGTTTCCGGTCTCGTAAGATCGCGGCCCGATTTCGTTGATATCAAGCCATTCTTCAAATCCTCGATTTTCAATCAGTTGTGCCTGTAAGCCCATCGAGAAGAGGCAAGCAAGAACTGTGTGTAAAAGTGTTTTCATGGTTAATTGTCGTGTTTCCACTAAGGTATACCATTCCGAGAAAAACAATCTGATTTTTATCAGAATCCCAACTGAAGTTGGGTCCGTACAACGAAAAGATCTTTCGTCAACTCATCGTCTGCTTGGCGCATGCTAAAGTCCAACTGCCACTTAATGCGATGCATTTCGATGTAATAGTTTAAAGCCGCCGTGTACTCATTGAATGATCCCAATTGAGTGACCTCCAATGGCGCCACTCTTGAAAAGCGTCCTGCTACTTCCCATTGGCCTTTAATTTTATAACCTACTTGAGCGTTTAGTCCATCGCCAGCGATGAAGCTATTGCCAACAATCAATCCGGCACTCTTGTCATAAACAACAGGAATATCAACTGCCACGTTCATGTATTCAAACAATACAGACCAGGCCGAAGCTTTGTAATGTAAATCTGTAGAAAAGGTTTTAATGTCTCTTTCGGCTGACAAGAGAGTTCCCCCCTTTTGGCCTCCAGAGTATCGAGAATTGTCGTTGTGGTTATAACCCAAGCCCAACATAAGCTTAGGTCGATCATCTATGGCGAGGTCGGCTTCAAAATACTCTCCTCCCGTAAACTCTCCAAAAGGCAAAACCTCCAATCGAAAACCGTAATTAAAGCCGCCAAGGTTCATTTCAGAATTTCTTCCTTCCCCTGATGTCAAGACAAGTTTCTCTCGAACGACAAAACTCCCGAGGTAATGTCGCCAATTGAGCTGTAAACCAACGTCACGATCGAGTGAATAAGCTCCGCTCAAAACACTCCGATCTACAAATTGGAAATATTCAGAGGTGACCATACGCCCCAGGTTTCCAGGCATAATGAATTGACCAAACTTGAGATGAATGTTATCGCGAATCCGCCACGTAGCTTCTGCATCGTAAAGCAACTTGCTAAAATTCCAAGCTGTATCACCTTCTTGCGAGAAACCAAATTGGAAATTGTACTTGAAAGTATTCTCCATGAGCATCCCGCTGAAGCTCAAACGGGAACGGTAAAGTTCCATGCGAGGCTGCGAAATTTCTGCTGTGGCCGCTGAGTCTTCAAAAAAGCGCGCAGAGAAGCGCGTTTGCATACGTCCGTTGACGTTTATTGAAAAATCTTCCTTATCACTTATGTAATAAAAAGAGCTCGATTGCTGCGCAAAGGCGCCGAGTTGGAGGCACATTGCTCCAAAAAAAAGAATGGTATTTCTCAATCTGCTATGATCGTTGGCGTTTCCACAATATTAGTGATGTTTTTCGCTCTGTCAAGCGCATATATTTCGTAGCGCAATGTATCCCCGAAGAATGCGAGGTGGTAGCCATTCATATCGATGTGAATTTCACCTTCCAATGTGCTAGAAACAGATCTGTTTTCAAGCCTTGGCACTCGATAGTAAAACCCTGGAAAACCTGCAGGGGGTGTATACTTTTTCCACTCGGCGTTTTCGCGGTAATAGTAATCCATGAATAGGTTGTAACGGTCGGTTGAATCTTTGACCATACTCGAGTCCACATCGTCTTCCAAAAAACCAAAATCACCATCGCAATCCCGAAACTTTAAAATCATCGTAGCCGAATCGCCACCCCGTTGTTGAAACTCCGAAAACTCCAAACTTGGAACAACCTCTTCGCACTGTTCGATCTTGCAGGAAGCAATTGAGATGAGAACGAGAAGAAAGACAATCAGCTTTTTCACAGGCCAAAAATATACATTACTCGTCTTCCTAAAACTAACATAGAGCAAGCTGCGAAGCCTTAGATTTGCTCAGTGCTTGGAGTGGAAGACATATTCAGTTTAAAAGGAAACGATTCTGCCTTCGAAAAAGCCGTTTGGGAAGCCTACACTTATCAAATGGAGCACAACGAACTCTACCGCTCCTTTGTGCAAACCTTAAATCAAGAAGTGAAAAGCCCTCTCGACATTCCCTTTTTACCCATTTCCTTCTTTAAAACTCACGACGTTGTAACCCATCAAAGTTCGGTTGCTAAAACCTTCTTGAGCAGTGCCACTGGAGGTGGTGAGCGCTCCAAGCATCACATTCATCGCTTAGAGTTCTATGAGAAATCCTTCCTATCCACTTTTGAGGATCGATTTGGCCAAACAGAAAATTGGACACTTTTAGCCCTACTTCCCTCCTACTTGGAACAAGGTGATTCTTCCTTAATTTATATGGTCGACCACCTCATCAAAAAAGCAAGACCCGAGAGTTCGTTTTGGCTGAATAAGCCCGATGAACTTCCGAAAAAAATTGAAAGCATGCTGAACCGGGGTGAAAAGGTCATGCTTTTCGGCGTAAGCTACGCTCTGCTCGACCTGGCGGATTTGGGCCCTTTCCAATTTGAATCTTTACACATCATGGAGACTGGTGGAATGAAGGGACGGAAAAAAGAAATGATTCGAACCGAGTTGCATGATGCTCTTCAAGAAGGCTTTGGAACCAAAAAAATTCACTCAGAATATGGCATGACCGAACTGCTTTCTCAAGCCTACTCCATTGACGGATCCTATTTTTCTTGTCCCGATTGGATGAAAGTATTCATTCGTGAAACCGACGATCCATTCAGCTATGCGAAGGAAGGTTCGGTAGGAGGAGTCAATGTAATCGACTTAGCAAACTGGTATTCTTGCCCTTTCATTGCAACAGACGATTTAGGACGAATGCATGAAGACGGCTCGTTCGAAATTCTCGGACGCTTCGACCACTCTGATGTACGCGGATGCAATCTGCTGGTGCTCTAGCAGATCCTACTTTCGGAAACTCAGAATGTTGGCGAACAAGCGATATGCCCCAGGAACTCCTGCAGGCAATTGACGGAAAAAGGAAATGCCCGTGTAAACAAATACGCCTTTTCCATGGCTGAGTGCCAAGAGGGATCCCTTTTCTGCTTCTTCACCTTGATCACTCCAAGATAATATGGGAACGTAACCCGCATCCCAATCCTTCGCGAAATACAATCCCCGCTCTTGAACCCAACCGTCAAAGTCCTCCAATTTAATCTCGTTGGGAGATTGAAGAATCGGATGCTCCGGTGCCAAGAAGGTGACCTTCGCGTCTTCTTCTGTTACCCTACCACGTCCAAGGCTCATGTCAAGCGGGCCAAAGTTCTCCACCTTAAGGCCGCGGTTGGTATTGTATTGAACGATTAAGGTGCCTCCATCGTAGACATAATCCATCAGCTTTTGCTGTTGACTTTTCAGTTCCTCATTGGTGTTGTAGGCTCTCACGCCCATCACCACACACTCGTAATTCGAAAGCTTTTCAGATGCCAAGTCTGCGGCTTCAATGCTTTTTACCTGCAAACCAATTTGAGCCAAGCTCTCAGCCACCTCGTCGCCGGCTCCTTCAATGTATGCAAGCGTTCGAACGCGGTTCAATAAATCCAGGCGAACCACTTTTGTCTCAGCATGTGGCATATACACTTGAGGCTCGATGTGGGGGAAATCAATTTCTTCAAAAGACCGATCGTAGATTTCCTTGCCCTTTTCGACCCATGCGCGAATGGTTCCCGTCCCGGATACAAAAGGTGGGGTCACAGTAAATTCATATTCCTTCTCGCCTCGCTCCACGAATGAAACTTCAATGTTTTGGGGTTCTACCTTCCAGGAATTTGGAACGTAGAGTCTCAATTTTCCGGAAACACCATCCTTGTGTGAGCGAACTTTTACTCGCATCTTCTTCGGCAAATTCCCCGAGAAAATCATTACAGGTTCCGAAATATTCACCGTAAACTCTGGCAACATTAAAAAGGGCTTCTGCTGCTCTCCTTCAACCCTGTCAGTCCATCTGTGCCTCAGGGGAAGATCAACTTGCATCGGACTGCCATCAATTTTAAGTTTGACCAAAATCTTCACTGCTGGATCGTTCTGAGCCTTTCCAATTTGCGTTCGGTCTTCAACTCGAAATAGGTTTTCAAAATTTTTGTCGAGCCAATATGGATGAGACACCTCCTTGGAGTTGTTGGTAAAACTCAGTTTCCAATTTTGCAGCTCATTCAATTCAAGTTTCTCTTGAATCTCATTTGCGGAATCTTGGCACGAAATCGATTCAATGAAAACGTCGACATTTCCACCCAAAACACTGGTGACTTGCAGTTCAATTTTCTCACCGAAAGAGGCCGATTCTCGTTCCGTTGTTGCTTCCAAAAACAAACCGATACTCGAGCGGAGAATCAAGCTCAATTCCTTTTTCTTTTGATCGACCCAATTAGAACTAGGCATTAAGTCAAGTTCCTTTTTGATCCGAAGCAATTCGGCCAAGCTAGCTTCTGGTTTGCTAGCGTCGAATTTGAACAAGAGCTCATCCAAAATTCGATTTATCATAGCGCCTTGTGGTACGCGTGACCAAGATGTGTTCACACCATCCATCAAATCTGTTTTGAACTCTTCACCAGCCGTAAGCTTCAAGTACTCCTTCTGCGATCCGCGTGCAATGGAAACTCCAAAGCCTTGACTTTTATGTTGACTTCGACTGAGCGAGGCCAATTCATTTGTCCAAGTTCCCGTGTTCGCATTATAGCTACCAACATCTACCGTAAGAATGTTGGGGTCTGTTTTTGCGCGTTCAGGAAGTTCCTTATCCCACCAAGTGCTCGCATTGAGTAGTAGGCGTTTTGCCTTCCACACCTTCAATCGTTTCAGTTGATCTGGATAAGCGTTCGGATCCGCCGCAAGCTTAAAAGCTTCTGAAACCAAAAGCGCAGATGCTGTATGATGCCCATGTCCGTTGAAACCATCGGGATTAAACCGAGTGATGATCACGTCGGGCTTGTACTGACGGATCACTTGAACTACATCTCGAAGCACTTCATCCTTATTCCATTTCCGATAGCTTTCGTCTGCTGATCGAGAATATCCAAAATCGACGGCTCTGGTAAAGAATTGCTCGCCACCATCAATACGCCGAGCGGCTAAAAGCTCTTGGGTTCGAATCAAACCCAATTTGGCTCCCTTTTCGTCTCCAATTAAATTTTGCCCTCCGTCGCCTCTGGTAAGCGACAAATAAGCCGTTCGATACTTCTGATCATTGGCCAACCAGGCAATCATTCGGGTGTTTTCATCGTCTGGGTGAGCTGCGATGTAAAGCACACTCCCTAGAGTGTTGAACTTTTCCAAAGCTTCTTTGATTTCACCTCCAGAAAGCATTTGTTGGCCAAATCCGAAAAAGGAACTGCACAACAATGAGATGCTCAATACTAACTTCAATTTCATATTATTTCGTTCGTTTGGCAATGTCGAGAAGGAAAGCGTACTCCAAGGCAATCTCCTTTAAATATTCAAATCTACCTGAAGCGCCACCATGTCCTGTATCCATATTCGTGTGTAGAAGGATTTGGTTTTTACTCGTGTTTTTATCTCGCAAGCGAGCAACCCACTTGGCGGGCTCCCAATACTGAACTTGTGAGTCGTGCAAGCCCGTTGTAACCAACACATTTGGGTAATCCATTTCTTTCACTTGATCGTAGGGAGAATAAGAAAAGATGTAATCGTAGTACTCCTTATTGTTTGGATTTCCCCATTCGTCGTACTCCCCCGTTGTCAATGGAATGCTCTCATCGAGCATGGTTGTCACAACATCCACAAATGGTACTGCCGCCAACACTCCAGCCCAAAGATCCGGCCGCATGTTCATCACAGCTCCCATCAACAAACCTCCTGCAGAACCTCCTGCAGCAAAGAGTGAATTTGGTTTGACGTACTTCTGCTCGAGGAGGAACTCAGCACAATCGACAAAATCATTGAAGGTGTTCTTCTTCTTCAGAAGCTTCCCGTTCTCATACCAATCGCGACCCATTTCTTCGCCACCTCGAATGTGTGCAATGGCAAATGCAAATCCTCGATCCAACAGCGAAAGACGGCTCGATGAAAAGTAGGGATCTAAACTGTGCCCGTAGGATCCATAAGCATACAACAACAAGGGGCTCTTTCCGTCGACTTTGAATCCCTTCTTGTACACCAAAGAGATGGGCACCTCAACTCCATCGCGCACAATGGCATTGAGACGTTCCGACCGATAGTCCTCCTTATTAAAACCACCCAACACTTCTTGCTCCTTTAGAAGAGTAAAAGCTCGAGTGTCGAGATCGTAATCGAACACTGTTGCTGGTGTAGTCATGGATGAATAGACCAATCTCAAGATCTTGGTATCGAACACAAGGTTCACTGATGTTCCGGCTGTGTAGGCTTCTTCTGGAAACTGAATGTAATGCTCAGATTTATCTTTTTGATTGAAAACACGCATTTGTGAGATGCCTTTGTAGCGTTCCTCCAAAACCATGTAATCGCGAAAAATTTCTAGGTCTTCAATCATCACGTCATCGCGATGCGCGAGCACTTCCTCCCAGTGTTCTTTAGACGTTTCCCACAGTCCGGATTTCATCAAGCGGAAGTTCTTAGCCTTCCAATTTGTGATAATGAAAAAAGCATCCTCAAAATGATCGATGGAATATTCATGATCGCGTTCACGTTCCTGAAAAATCCGCCATTCTCCTTTTGGATTACTGGACTCGAGTAACTGAAATTCACTCGAAAGGGTCGAATGACTTGAAATAACGAGATATTTTTTGGACTTAGATTTTCCCACTGATACATCGAAGGTTTCATCTTCCTCTTCGTACACCAAAACATCGTCCTTGGAAGAGGTGCCGAGCTCATGACGCATAACGCGTGCTGATCTTAAGGTCTCATCCCTTTCGGTGTAAAACAGCTGATCTTCCGCTTGACTCCAAACCGAACCTCCAGTGGTATTTTCAATGCTGTCTTCTAAAATGTTGGAAGTCTGGAGACTCTTGATCTTGATCTCATATTGCCTTCTTCCCACGAAATCAACTCCGAATGCCATGAGTTGATTGTTTGGATGAATCGAGATGCCTTTAACGTTGCAAAAGGCTTGCCCTTCGGCCATTTCATTTACATCAAGAATGATTTCTTCTTGCGCTTCTAGGCTTCCGAGTTTTCGACAGTAATACGGATACTCCTTACCCTCTTCGTAGCGGGTGTAATACCAATAGTCATTCAACTCAAAGGGCACCGACTGATCGTCTTCCTTTATTCTCGACTTCATTTCAAGAAAAAGCTCCTCTTGCAATTCCTCGGTATGCGCCAACTCAGACTTCAGAAAGCTGTTCTCCTGATTTAGATAATCGATGACCTTAGGGTTCTCACGTTCGTTCAACCAGTAATATTCATCGATGCGCTTGTGCCCGTGAATTTCAAGAGACTTTGGTACTTTCTCTGCGCGTGGTGGTTTCATCAATTTTCGCTTCTTTTCGATTACAATGTTAGTCGATTTCCGCTCCGCCTTGGACAAGGATTATATTTGCGGAAACTACTCTCTGTGCAAGAACTCCTTTCCATCACTTGGACGGTCGACCCCGTCGCTTTCAAACTTCCTTTTTTAGACCGTGGCGTGCGCTGGTATGGCATCTTGTTCGCCACGGCCTTCCTCATTTCCTACTACTTCATGGACCGCATGCTGAAAGCAGAGGGAATGCCTTCAAAATGGATGGACAACCTACTTCTGTACATGATGGTCGGCACTGTTGTAGGCGCGCGACTTGGTCATGTATTCTTTTACGACTGGGACTATTACTCGCAGAACCCAGGTCAAATTCCGGCAATTTGGCAAGGTGGTTTAGCAAGTCATGGTGCTACCATTGGTTTGGTTCTAGCGTGTTGGCTCTTTGCAAGAAGGGTTAAAAAGCCTACAATCTATTTCCTTGACAGAGTCGCCCTCGTCGCAGCGGTGGCAGCTGCTTCTATTCGACTGGGCAACCTTACAAACCATGAAATCATTGGCCTTCCAAGCGACGCTCCGTGGTCGTTTGTGTTCACCTTAGCAAATGTTGCTGACCCAATGATTCCAAGGCATCCCGCACAGTTGTATGAAGCCTTCTGCTACCTCATCATTTTTGGAATTCTAAACATCCTTTATTGGAAAAGAGATTGGGGGAAAAGGAGCGGAGCCCTTTTAGGGATGTTCCTAATTTTGCTATTTACTGCCCGTTTCTTTGTGGAATTCGTGAAAAACTCCCAAGGTGGATTTGAGTCAAGTTTGGGCGGTTTGCTCTCAACTGGGCAATGGCTGAGTCTACCCTTCATCCTCATTGGATTCTATTTTCTCTGGGCTTCGGGCAAAAAAAAAGCGGCATAAGCCGCTTCATGTAATTTCTGGTAAAAGACTAGTGCGTATCCAGTTCGAAATGCGTCCCTTCTGTATGAAGAATGTGCTGCGCTTCATGAATCTCTTTATCCGTTCCGTGCACTATCACCATAAAGCTTCCTGTTTCTAAATGTTGCTTATAGCGAACTAATTCATCCTTTTTGATTCCTAAGGACATTAGCGTACTAGCCAAGCCACCGCTAATTCCACCAAGGGCCAAGCCTCCAGAAGCTCCTGCAATTGCTCCAGCTCCTACTAAAAAAAGCCTAAACCCGGAATGGCTACAATACTGACCCCTGCAAGAATCCCGAGTACTGGTCCGAGGACAGCCCCAATTAGAATAGGAACTTTTGTTAAATCGGTTCTTGTTTAGCATGCAGATGATCTTCAACGATCTCTGCTTTACCTATGAGGGAAATGTTATCTACTTCAACGCCGTGTTTATGTAGTCTCTTTACAGCCGAGATGGCCTTATTGTGTGAGTCGTAAACCCCAACCGCTGCTTTATGAATTTCCATGCGTGTATGTTTTTTGGTACTGCAAAGATTGGAAAATTAAGTCAGGCTTAATAAAAAGGCACGCAATACAAAACGCAATTACGACATTCCACACTTAATTTCATTCCCATTGCAAAGTGAAGTGCTGCAAAAAGGTGCACGAATTAAATGAGAATTAGAACAGGAATCTTCTAGAGTGCTTGAACTTAAGAAATGTTACCCAGGAGAACCTAGTTTATTTCCCAAGTGCTCTTGCCTTGAATCAGCGCGTCCAAATCACCTTCCCCACGCTGGTTATAGGCTTCTTGAACTTGATTGTCCATTGCAGTTTCGTAACTCTCACGTTCATTCACATAGAACAAACCGAAAGGGCGAGGTAAGTTTCCTTCAAGAGAAGGATCTCCAAAGAAACGTGTGAGCATATGAGCTTTCAATGGGTCCGACTCATCGTGCACCCACAGGTCGTCCATGGAATAACCATCTTCCAGTGAAACGATTTTTGGTTTAAATCCATCGAGAAGAATTCCCTTGGTGTTGTTCTCACCAAAAACTAGAGGCTCTCCATTTTTCAACCAAAGCGTTGAGTCTTGTTTGCTGTCTTTATCTGTGAGCACAGTGAAAGCACCATCGTTAAAAACTGGACAATTCTGATAAATTTCCAACAAGGAAGTTCCCTTGTGTTCATTTGCTCGAATGATTAAATCCTTCAAATGGCGAGGGTCGCGATCTAAAGCCCGAGCAACAAAGGTTGCCTCGGCTCCCAAGGCCAAAGCCAAGGGGTTGAAAGGATGATCAAGAACACCGTAAGGGGAAGACTTTGTAACCGTACCTTCTGGTGTGGTAGGTGAGTATTGGCCTTTTGTTAGACCATAAATTTCATTGTTGAAGAGCAAAACGTTCACATCAAAGTTTCTGCGCAGCAAATGAATGAGATGATTTCCTCCAATCGAAAGACTGTCGCCATCACCCGTAACGATCCAAACATTCAAATCCTTTCGAACCGCCTTCAAACCACTTGCAATTGCTGCAGCTCTACCGTGAATGGAATGCATTCCATAAGTGTCCATGTAATATGGGAAGCGAGAGGAGCAACCAATTCCGGAAATGAAAACTGTGTTTTCCTTTTCCATCCCTAGTTCGGCAAAGGCTGTTTGAACCTGCTTTAAAATCGCATAGTCGCCGCAGCCCGGACACCATCGTACATCCTGATCTGTTTCGAAATCCTTCGCACGTAATTTAGATCCCGTCATGCGTAAATTTCTTTGATTTTAGCCACCAATTCAGAAGATGTAAAAGGCAAACCTTGAATTTTTGAGAATGGAATTGCATCCATCAAGAACTTACTTCGAATCACATGCACTAGTTGCTTGTCATTGATTTCAGGAATGATTACATGATCAAATGAGGCCATAATTTCGGCTGTGTTCTTCGGGAATGGATTGAGGTATCGGAAGTGTGCTTGCGATACTTCAAGGCCTTCTTTAATGCATTGATCCACTGCCATACGAATCGAGCCATAAGTAGAACCCCAGCCCAAAACCAATACTTTTCCCTTTTCTGGACCTTGCTCGATTTTCAAATCTGGAATAAAATCCGCGATGCGCTCGACCTTTTCGGCACGCAGACGAACCATTTTTTCATGATTCTCGGGGTCGTAAGAAATGTTTCCTGTACGATCTTCTTTTTCGAGTCCTCCCAAACGGTGCATGAGTCCTTCCATTCCTGGAATGGCCCATTCTCGAACAAGCTTTTCATCACGTAAATAAGGAAGATACGCTTCACCCTCAGCTGGTTTTTGCGTCACCTTAGGAACCGTGATTTTCGGTAAATCTTTCGCCTCTGGATATGCCCAAGGTTCTGCTCCGTTGGCCAAGTAGCCATCGGACAAAAACATCACTGGTGTCATGTGCTCAACAGAAATTCGAATGGCTTCCATAATCGAACTGAAGCAATCTGAAGGTGTTCGTGCAGCAATAACCGGAATTGGAGCTTCCCCATTTCTTCCATAGAGTGCCTGCATCAAATCCGATTGCTCAGTTTTGGTTGGAAGACCAGTAGAGGGCCCACCGCGCTGAACGTTGATTACGAGCAGTGGAAGTTCCAGCATCACAGCTAAGCCCAAAGCCTCCCCCTTAAGAGCAATTCCAGGACCTGAAGAAGCTGTTACGCCCAATGCTCCACCGAAAGAAGCGCCGATTGCAGCACAAATGGCAGCAATTTCGTCTTCGGCTTGGTAAGTTTTTACTCCGAAGTTTTTATGTTTTGAAAGCTCATGAAGAATATCGGAAGCCGGAGTAATTGGATACGATCCGTAGAATGTTTTCAAACCCGCTTGTTTCGCGGCTGCAATGATTCCGTATGCTGCAGCTTGGTTTCCCATAATACTGCGATACTTTCCTTTAGGCAACTTTGCCTTTTTTACTTGATATCGCGTTCCAAAAGTCTCACTGGTATCTCCATAGTGATATCCAGTTTTTAGAACCTTTAAGTTGGACTCAATCAGTTCGGGCTTTTTTGCAAACTTCTCTTCGATGAACTGAATGGTGCTCGCCAAGTCTCGGCTGTACATCCAGTACAAAAAGCCTAGGACGAACATGTTTTTACTTCGATCAACGTCCTTACGGGCCAAGCCCGAATCAACAAGCGCCTCTCGAGTTAGGCTTGTAATGTCGACCTCATGCAACTCATAATCATCCAAAGAACCGTCTTCCAACGGATTGACTTCATAATGAGAAAGTTTCAAATTTTTGTTGTCAAAGCCGGAAGTATTCGCAATGACAACTCCACCTCTTTTGAGCTTTGAAATGTTCGCTTTGAGCGCCGCTGCATTCATCACGACAAGTACATCAGAGTCATCCCCTGGGGTAAAAACCTCGACACTACCAAAGCGCAATTGAAATCCGCTTACGCCTGCTACGGTGCCTTGAGGGGCTCGTATCTCTGCAGGGAAATTAGGGAAGGTTGAAACGTCGTTACCAAACAATGCACTGGTGAAGGTGAACTGATTACCGGTCAGTTGCATCCCATCTCCGCTGTCGCCAGCAAAAAGAATCGTGACGTCCTTTTTTTCTAAGATTTCCTTTTCCATCTCTGCCTATCAACAGGACACTCCCGCTTTTGTTTAAGCGCTTTGTTCAACCATTACCCACGAACCACTCTGAAGAAGCGGTTCCGCTTGTTTGTACTTTGTTTCTTTAATCTCTTGCGTCGAAACGTTCTGAATTCGAACGCGTTCATTCCGACCAATTTTTAAATCAGCTTTTACCGGCTCCGGGCGTTCTCTTTCGCGATTCGCGGAAGGATCATTGTAATTCTGTTTGCCTGCGATGTCACCGGTTGAGCTGCTGTTTCCACCTCGACCCGTTTGAAGCTTGGGCTGATCACTTTTTCTTGGAGTCGGCGCTGCCTGAACTTGGGTCTTCTCTTGTTGCGGAAGATTGGCATGCATCAAGAACGAAATGATCTTTTTATTCACCTCATCGATCATTCTCTTAAACAGCTCAAAGGATTCGAACTTATAAATGAGCAGTGGATCTTTCTGTTCATATGAAGCTGTTTGAACCGATTGTCGCAAATCGTCCATCTGACGCAAATGCTCCTTCCATGCAGTGTCGATCATCGCCAAGGTAGCTCCCTTCTCAAGAGCAACAACTAGATCCCGTCCTTCAGATTCAACAGCGTTCTTCATGTGGCAAACCACTTGGATTCCATTGCGACCGTCAGTAAATGGAATTACGATGTTCTCGTATTTATGTCCTTCGTTCACAAGAACGCGCTGTAAAACAGGAAGCGCGCTGCTTGCGATTTGGGACGACTTTGCACGATAGTGGTCTACGGCTTTTGCATAGACTTCATCAATCAATTCTTGGGAATTTCTTTTCAAGAAGTCTTCCTGGGCTATCTGGTAGTCTAGACCCAAAAATTTGAGTGCATCCAAACGGAAGGCTTCTACATTTCGATCCGCTTGATGACCTGCTACAATGTCGCGAGTAATATCGTACATCGAATTGGCAATATCCACCTCAAGTCGCTCACCAAATAAGGCGTGCTTTCTTTTCTTGTAGATCACTTCGCGCTGTTGATTCATGACATCGTCATATTCCAACAGTCGCTTACGAACGCCGAAGTTGTTCTCCTCTACTTTCTTCTGGGCTCGTTCGATGGACTTGGTGATCATACTGTGCTGAATCACTTCGCCTTCTTTCAAGCCTAATCGGTCCATAATTTTGGCAACACGATCCGACATAAATATTCGCATCAACTTATCCTCCAAAGAGACATAGAACTGAGAAGAACCTGGATCTCCTTGACGACCTGCCCGTCCTCGGAGCTGACGGTCGACACGTCGTGAATCGTGACGTTCAGTACCAATGATGGCTAAACCTCCGGCGGCCTTTACGCCATCGCCAAGCTTAATATCCGTTCCCCGACCAGCCATGTTGGTGGCGATGGTCACGGTTCCAGGCTTTCCGGCATAGGCCACAATATCGGCCTCCTTTTGGTGCAGTTTGGCGTTGAGAACCTGATGACCTATGTTCTTACGCTTGAGCATTCGACTCAAGAGCTCAGAGATTTCAACCGAGGTTGTTCCAACCAATACCGGTCGTTTATCGCCAACGAGGCGCTCAATTTCGTCGATTACATTGTTGTACTTCTCGCGAGCCGTTTTGAAAATGAGGTCATTTATGTCGTCGCGGACGATTGGACGATTCGTTGGAATTACAACAACATCCAATTTGTAAATCTCCCAAAATTCTCCAGCTTCGGTCTCGGCCGTACCGGTCATCCCAGCCAACTTATGATACATGCGGAAGTAGTTCTGCAGTGTAATCGTCGCATAGGTTTGAGTGGCAGCCTCGATGTTCACTTTCTCTTTGGCTTCAATGGCTTGATGCAAACCGTCCGAATAACGTCGGCCTTCCATGATTCGCCCTGTCTGCTCATCGACGATTTTCACCTGATTGTCCATCACAACATACTCCACATCCAATTCGAACATGGTGTATGCCTTCAAGAGTTGATTCACCGTATGAATGCGTTCCGTCTTTTCAGAATACTCTGCAATGAGGCTGTCCTTCTGCTGAATCTTATCTTGGTCCGAATCCGTCGATTTCTCGATGCGATCTATTTCAGTGGAAAGATCTGGAAGAACGAAAAAATCTGTGTCTTTACCTTCCCCGGTGATGAGTTCCAGACCTTGCTCTGTCAATTCAACCGAGTTCATTTTCTCTTCAATCACAAAGAACAACTCCTGATCGACAAAAGGCATTTCTTTCGATTGATCCTGTAGGTAGTGATTCTCTGTTTTTGTTAGATGCTGACGTATTCCTGGCTCACTCAAAAATTTGATGAGAGCCTTATTTCTCGGCAAACCTCTATAAGCTCTCAGAAGAGCCAATCCACCTTCTCTTAATTTCTGAGAAAGCTCTTTTTTATCGGGCGTATTCTCGTCATTTAAGGAAAGAAGCTTCTTCGCTTCCGATAAAGCCCCAGTGACATATTTTCTCTGTGCCGCATGAAGCCTTTCAACCCAAGGTTTCAATTCCATGAATTGATGCTCGTCTCCCTTCGGAGTCGGACCTGAAATGATCAATGGAGTTCGTGCATCGTCAATCAGAACAGAATCAACTTCATCGACAATGGCGTAGTGATGTTTTATCTGAACTAAATCCTCTGGCTTGCTCGACATATTGTCTCGCAGGTAATCGAAACCAAACTCATTGTTTGTTCCATAGGTAATGTCGGCTTCGTAGGCTTTTCTTCTTGCGTCGGAATTAGGTTGATGCTTATCGATGCAATCGACGCGTAGGCCATGGAATTCAAAGATTGGTCGCATCCATTCGGAGTCCCTACGAGCGAGGTAATCGTTCACCGTTACAAGATGAACTCCGCGACCAGCAAGTGCGTTTAGGAATACGGGAAGAGTAGCCACTAAAGTCTTTCCTTCACCCGTAGCCATCTCGGCGATTTTCCCTTGGTGAAGCACGATACCACCAACCAACTGAACGTCGTAGTGAATCATGTCCCAGGTGACCAATCCACCTGCAGCATCCCATGAATTTGAATAAACGGCTGAAGAACCCTTGATTTCAATGAAGTCGCGCTCCGGACTCAAAATCACATCCAGTTCTGAGGCAGTAACGGGGATTTCTGTGTTCTCAGAAAAACGTCTCGAAGTGTCTTTTATGATGGCAAAAGCCTCTGGCAAAATCTCCAATAATATTTCCTCAATCTTTTCATCAACACGCTCTTCAAGTGCGTCTACTTGATTATAAAAACCCTCTTTATTCTCGATTTTAGCCTCTTCACCTTGCTTTCGTAAGTCAGCAATTTGCGTGAGCTCATCAGCAACATAATCCTTTATTCTCTTCTTGAGGTCTTCGGATTTGGCTCTCAGTTGATCGTGAGATAGGGACTCAAATTGCTTTGCGAAGACATTCACTTCGTCAACCAAAGGCATGATTTCCTTAATGTCTTTATCCGACTTGTTTCCTAGAAATTTTCCGAGGAGTTTATTTAACGATTCGAGCATTGTAAGTCCTTCTATTACGGAGCGCAAAAGTAGCCTAAAAAGAAGTGCAAAATCGCCAAGGCTAGGCTCCGAATTTTGGCCCTAGGACAAGCTTTAAGGTAGACGCATCAGACTCATCTGTATTGCGGCTAATGTCAAAATTTTTGTGGAAGGAGTATACCTAGTACTCGTCTTCGTTGAAGAAAAAGTCTTCTTTAGAAGGGTAGTCTGGCCAAATGTCTTCAATGGTATCATACGACTCACCTTCATCTTCAATTTCCTGAAGATTTTCAACAACCTCCAAAGGAGCACCTCTACGCAAGGCGTAATCAATGAGCTCTTCTTTGGTGGCTGGCCAAGGAGCATCTTCGAGGTATGAGGCTAGTTCAAGAGTCCAATACATAGTGTGCGAATTTTTGCAAATGTAATTTTTTCGTGATGCGATTCTATCTTTTTTTCATCACAGAAAGTAATTTCTTAATTACCTGATTTCCAAATCGTTTCGATTCCTTTCTGAGTCAGGGTAATGTGACGTGCCAAAACGAAGAAGTAATCTGATAGACGATTTAAGTAGGCTAAAAGTTTGGTGTCGAGAATTTCCACCTCGCTCAGGGTCACAAGATTGCGTTCAGCTCGTCTACAAACAGTGCGAGCTATATGTGCTTGCGAGGCTGCCAAGCACCCACCAGGTATGATGAAATTTTTAAGATCTGATAAATCTTCATTGAATTCATCAATTTCCTTTTCCAGGCGTTTGATTTGGTGCTCTTGGATTTCGGGAAGATTGAAGGAGTTCTCGCCTTTTTCCATCGCCAATAAAGAGCCTAAATCAAAGAGTTCATCCTGAATTCTCTGGATCGACACCTCATAGTCAGGTGCCATATCTCTTAGCAAGCCAAGGTGTGCATTTAGCTCATCTACGGTGCCATACGCCTCTATTCTTCCATGATCTTTCGACACGCGACTACCCCCTAGAAGAGAGGTTTTACCTGAATCACCCTTTTTTGTGTAAACCTTCACTGAATCAAACTTAGTTGAACTTATTCTGAGGAAACAGCAGAACTCAATTGATGTTTGAACAACTCATCGATTCTTTTGAAACCATGAATTTCCAATTTGTAGGCGCCTCTATTCAGGCCGCTTAAATTGTGTTCAGAAGCATAGAAACGTTCAAATCCCAACTTCTCAGCCTCTTTGAGCCTTTGTTCGATTCTTGACACCGGTCGAAGTTCTCCAGAAAGTCCTACCTCGGCGCAATAAACATTCTGCATTGGAAGAGCAATATCGACATTGGAGCTCAAGATTGCTGCCATAACAGCCAAGTCGATGGCTGGATCTTCGACGCGGATTCCTCCGGCCATATTTAGAAAAACATCTTTCTTGGAAAGCTTAAAACCACAGCGCTTCTCCAGAACTGCGAGCAGCATATTCAATCGACGAAGATCAAATCCAGTCGCAGACCGCTGAGGCGTACCGTATGCAGCTGTGCTCACAAGAGCCTGAGTCTCAATAAGCATTGGGCGCATACCTTCCATGCTAGCCGCAATGGCAATTCCGCTCAATCCTTCTTCCCGATCTGAAATCAAAACTTTTGAAGGACTCTCTACAGCAATGAGACCCTCATTCTTCATCTCGTAAATCCCCAATTCGTTGGTAGACCCAAATCGGTTTTTCATGCTACGCAAAAGGCGGAAAAGATGGTGACGATCGCCTTCAAATTGAAGAACCACATCCACCATGTGTTCGAGCACCTTAGGCCCAGCTATTTGACCATCCTTGGTAATGTGGCCAATAAGGATGACAGGGATGGACCTCTGCTTAGCGTATTGAATGATTTCTGCGGTGGCCTGACGAATTTGAGAAACTGAACCAGGAGCGGACTCTACGAGTTCTGAATGGATTGTTTGCACCGAATCAATGACAACCATCTGAGGCTCGATCTCGGCCATTTGCCTTAAAATTTCTGAGCTCGAGGTTTCGCCAAAAACAAATAAGTCATCCGCCTTCCCAAGAAGTCGATCGGAGCGCATTTTAATCTGCTCTGGACTCTCTTCACCAGAAATGTATAGCACCTTTCCTTTAAAATCCTTCGCTACCTGAAGGCTCAGTGTAGATTTTCCAATTCCTGGCTCTCCACCAAGAAGGACAATGGAACCTGGAACCAAACCACCACCAAGCACTTGATTGAGTTCTCGATCTTCTAAGATGTATCGATCTTGGGATGTCGGTTTAACGAGCGAAAGCTCAACGGGTGGCGCTTGTCTGTTACTTACAGGATTGGGATTGGCTTTTGAAACCTTCTTAACTACTTCTTCAACATAGCTGTTCCATTCATTGCAGCTAGGGCACTTCCCTATCCACTTTGGGGAATTTGCACCGCAGTTTTGACAAACGAATGTTGCTTTAGTCTTCGCCATTTGATCTAATCTTGGCTTCAATGTTCGTGGTGGAATAGCCCTCCAATACGTCCAACGCCTTTACTTCCCCACCCCAGCCTTTAACTTCTTTGGAGCCTACGATGAAATCTATTTGATTTTCATCCAATTGATTGTGGTCGTAATCACCGCCTTTCACCAACACATCGGGTTTTATTCGAGAAATCAATTCTAAAGGTGTGCTGTCGTTAAAGATGACAACAAAATCAACACTCTCAAGAGCAGCTAAGATTAGTGCGCGTGAGTTCTCATCTTGAATTGGGCGACTGGTCCCTTTATTTAGATTTCGAGTTGATTCATCCGAATTGAGCCCAACAATCAAGTGACTCCCCAATGCTTTCGCCTCTTCTAAGTAAGTTATATGCCCAAGGTGTAGTAAATCAAAAACTCCGTTCGTAAACACCAACTTCTTTGAAGGCGGAAGTTGTTTCCAGTGTGCGATGAAATCATCGACTGTGAGTAATTTATCCCGGAATGGCATTGGCTTTCCTTTTCTTTTGAAAGTTATTGTAGATGGGCATGAAGAGGAAAGATAATGCTCCTAGAACAATCAGCATAACCGTTTGAGCTGTCCATACAACCCAGCCAAAGGCACCGCCTATGTTCGGTTCTACTCCATAAAGCGACAGCACTGCCATAATGATTAGCGGATAGGCACCAATACCACCATTGGTAAAAACAATCGCAAAACCTCCCATTACGAATGCAGTTAGGACACCTCCGTAAGGCACTTCGGAAGTTTGCGGAAGAGCGAAAAAGCAGACGTAAAACATTACGAGATACATGAGCCAGATGAATACAGTATGACCCAAGAATGCCCACTTATCTTTCATTTTTAAGATGGATAAAATCCCATCGTACAGTCCGCGGAAAAAATCCCTGACTTTGTGAATGAAAGGGTTGTCCAGTTTCGATCTAAACAGGATGTAAAAGAAAGCCAGCGCCCCAATTGCTAAAAAGGAAAATATACCAATGACAAAACCAGCTGAAAATTTTGCGGAAAGATCTGTGAAGCCGGTTATTAAAAAATCACCGATGATTTCAAATTGAATGATGACCACAAAAGCTGTTAGACTCATGAGTATGATGAAGTCTGCGAGCCGCTCTGCAATGACGGTTCCTAATAATTTCTGAAAGGGCATTCCTTCAAACCTACTCATCACTCCGCACCTGCTTACTTCGCCTAAACGAGGTATTGCAAGATTGACCAAGTAAGCAATCATGACGGAAAAAAAGCTGTTCCAAAAACGTGGTTTAAAGCCTAAGGGCTCAAGCGTGTACTTCCAACGCCAAGCTCTACTCAGATGACTGAGAACCGCAAATACCAGTGAGAAAAGAATCCAACCGTAATTCGTGTTGGAAAATGCATTTAGAATTTCATCCTTATCATTCTCGCTGAGACCGCTGTAGTACCAATAAATGAGAAATATCCCAAGACCCAAAGAGATTCCGATTTTGAGGAAATTCAGTACGGCCTTTTTCAACTTTAAGGCTTTAATGAGTTGGTTTGCTCGTTTGGAAAGACGATGCTTGGCTTGAAGCTTTTGGCTTCTTCAAAATCTAAGATGGCATATGAGATGATGAGCACAATATCACCGACCACAACTTTTCTGGCAGCTGCCCCATTCAAACAGATTTTTCCAGAACCTCGTTCACCTTTGATGACGTATGTTTCTAGACGCTCGCCATTATTTATGTTCACCACCTGAACTTTTTCTCCTTCAATTAGATTCGCAGCCTCCATCAAGTCTTGATCGATGGTAATGCTTCCAATGTAGTTCAAGTTCGCTTCTGTGATGCTAACTCGGTGAATTTTGGATTTTAAAACCTCTATTTTCATGCGGCGGCAAAATTATGGAAATAAGCTCAGATTATCGAGCAATCGAACACCTTCAAATCGAACAACCGCAAAGGCTCTTAGTTGTTCGTTTGAATTCAATTCATTAACTTCCAGCAGGCCGCGTTCGTCGCAGATTTTAATGTATTCAAGTTCCGCATTTGGAATCCCTTTAAGTTTTTCCTTGAAGTCTTCTTTCAGCTTTTTAGGTTCCACTTTATGAGCTTGCTCTCGCAGCTCCTTCAAACTTTTATAGATGACAGCGGCGTTCTGGCGTGCTTCAGGGCTCAAGAGTTGATTCCTGCTGCTCATAGCCAATCCGCTTTCTTCGCGCATTATCGGACATCCAACAATTTCAATTGGGCGGTTTTGAAGACTAACCAATGCCCGAATGATTTGAAGTTGCTGAAAATCCTTCTCACCAAAAAAGGCCACATCCGGACTGCAAGCATCGAATAAGTGTGAGACAACGGTTGCCACACCATCAAAATGGCCAGGCCGATTCGCCGCCTCCATTCCTACCGTTAAAGAACCGAATTCGTAGGTTTCCTTCTGCAATCCATTTGGGTACATCTCCTTTGCCGAAGGCACGAATAACAGATCAAGTCCATTGGCTTCCAGAAGTCGGGAATCTCGCTCCAAGGTTCTCGGATAGTTCGATAAATCTTTGGCATCGTTGAACTGTGTTGGATTCACGAAAATTGAGACAATCACCTTCTGACACTGCTCTTGCGCTTTTCGCAAGAGGGAGATGTGCCCCTCATGCAAGGCACCCATGGTTGGCACAAAACCTATGCGCATACTCTCAGCTCTCCACGACTTCAATTGAAGCTGTACCTGCTCACTGCTACTTACTGTTTCCAATATATTATATATGTCAATTCTAGAAGCTCTGCGGTTCATAGAGCAGAGAAACCGATTGCGAAAGGTATTTTTTTGTACTTTTGTAGGCTCCAAAAAAAGTAATTTCTACTATGTCGAAGCCCAGAGTTCTATACGTATCGCAAGAAATCTTCCCTTACTTACCAGAATCTGAAATGTCAAATGTCAGCAGATTCTTACCACAAGGGATTCAAGAAAAAGGTAAAGAAATTCGAACGTTTATGCCCCGTTTCGGTTGCATTAACGAACGCAGACATCAACTTCATGAAGTGATACGTCTCTCTGGGATGAATCTAATCATCGATGATCACGATCATCCATTAATTATAAAAGTAGCTTCCATTCAACAAGCCAGAATGCAGGTTTACTTCATCGATAACGAAGAGTACTTCAAAAGAAAGTCTGTATTCCAAGGTACAGAGGGTGAAATTCACACCGACAACCACGAACGCATGATGTTCTTTGGTAAAGGAGTTCTTGAAACAGTGAAGAAATTAAGTTGGGCACCAGACATCATCCATTGCCACGGTTGGTTCACTTCAATGTTGCCACTTTACATCCGAACTGCCTATAAGAATGATCCGATTTTCGCGAACAGTAAGATTGTTTTCAGTGCATATGAAAATACTTCTGACGTCAAGAAAGTAAACCGCAGCTTGTACAATAAGATTCAAGCAGACGGAATTGACGTTTCTGAAATTGAATCTCTTCAGAATCCAAGTCTAGAAAACTTAGAAATTTGCGCTGCACAACATGCTGATGCGCTGGTTCTCGGTTCTGAGAATATTGATGCCGCCCACAAACTTGAACTCACGAGTAAAGTAGATCACGTATTGGAATTTCAAGGAAATGAAGATTACGTAGACGCCTACGATGAGTTCTACGACAATATTTTGGAAGAGTCTTCCGTTTTGATCGATTCGTAAACCGACTCAATGTTTCAAAAAATATCAGGATTGCAGCTTCTCTCTGGGGCTGCAATTCTTTTTTCAAGCCTGTTCATATCTTGCGAAAAGGACTCCCTGGTAGGTACAGGAATCCAAAACGATGCTCAGAAGTATGAAGTCCTTGAATTGGACAGCTTCAGCATTGCAGCTCAAACGATAAGAGAGGATTCCATCCGCACCGACAACAGCAACTACGCCCTCCTCGGCACTACCTACGACCAAACTTTCGGAACAACCTCAGCCTCCTTTAGCACGAAGTTCGAATTACCCCAAGGGAGCTTGGATCTCAGCGTTGTTAAAAATTTACGCATTGACTCAGCCTTCTTGTTCCTTACTTACTTCGACTATTACGGGAATCTCGATGACGGTCAAGACCTTCGAGTGCATGAACTCACGGAAGGAATAATAGACTCTTTGAATTACTACTCAAATCAAGTCATTCCGACAGAGTTCAATCAAGTTGGACAAAACATCTCCTCTGAGGGATTTAAACCAACCGAAAGTCGCTTTGTAGACGGTGAGGAGGAGCTTCCTTCACTTAAAATCCCACTGAACAGTGAATTTGTCAAAAGACTTTTGAGCATGGACGAATCTGCCTATGCAGACAACGGGGCCTTTGGTGAGGCATTCAAAGGTCTTCAAGTTCGTAACGAAAACCCAAGTTCAAACACGGGCGCCATTTTTCGCTTTTTGCCTTTTTCTGAGTTCAGCCGAATGAAGATTTACTTTACGGATGAGTTTTACGCCGTTGACAGTTTGAACCAACACTACAACATCGAATTTCCTATTGGTCCAAGTCAAGATGTAGTCAATACAATAACTCACGATGAATACTCGAACTCCTCAGTTCTTTCAAAATTGGGCTCAGAAGAAGCAGGTAAGGATCGAGTATACGTCCAATCTGGTGGCGGACTAAAAGTGGAAATAAACATCCCATACTTGGAAAGTTTGTCGGCCCTTAAGCCAACCATACACAAAGCTTCCTTAGTTTTCCCCGTAGTGAATGAAACTGTAGACTTCCCAATACACTCAAGGCTTTTCTTGTCATTACAAGATTCGGCACAACAAGCTCAATTCATCCCGATCTATGCGGCAGAGCCATTCGGCGGCTCTTACAACTCAAGCATTCAAGCGTACGAGTTCAATGTGACTAAATACGTTCAAGGCATCATTGATGGTGATTATGAAAATAAAGAATGGGTTTTAACCGATGAGGCGGGCTATGTCACGTTTTCACACAACACTTTCCGAACGATACTAGAAGGGTCGGAAGGAGAAAATAGAATTAAACTCAATCTGACACTCTCAATCCCTGAATAATCATGTGTGGAATTGTAGGATATATTGGTACAGATGAGGCCTTGCCCATCATCATCAAAGGCCTCAAACGATTAGAATACAGAGGTTATGACAGCTCGGGTGTTGCCCTAATGAACGGTGACATCAAGCTCTTTAAGTGCAAAGGAAAAGTCAGCGACTTAGAAGCCCACATGGCAGGAGAAACTCCTCAATCTACTATGGGAATGGGGCACACGCGTTGGGCTACTCATGGAGAACCAAACGACATCAATGCTCACCCACACTTCTCTCAGTCTGGGGAATTGGTAATCATTCACAATGGAATTATTGAAAATTACGAAGCTCTAAAGAAAGAGCTTATCAAAAGAGGTTACTCGTTCAAGAGCGATACAGATACTGAGGTTCTAATCAACCTGATTGAAGAGCTTAAGAAAATTCATCAAACCGACTTGAAAGAAGCTGTTCGCTTGGCCTTGAATGAGGTAGTTGGTGCCTATGCAATTCTTGTGATGTCTTCCTCCGAACCTGACACCATGGTGGCAGCGCGCAAGAGTAGCCCGATGGTCGTTGGCATCAAGAACGGTAGCTTTTACATTGCCTCCGACGCAACTCCCTTCATAGAGTACACCAAAGAAGTTGTGTACATCAAGGATGAAGAAATTGCAGTTCTGACGAGAGGTCAGAAAATGGAGCTGTTTACCATATTAAAGGAAGAGAAGACGCCTTTCGTTGAAGAATTGGAGTTGCACTTGGAAGCCATTGAAAAAGGTGGCTACGATCACTTCATGATGAAGGAAATATATGAGCAGCCACGCTCCATCCACGACAGTATGCGGGGCCGTATCCGCGCCGACAAAGGCATCATTTCGCTCGGAGGAATTCGAGACTACGAACAAAAACTTACGAATGCTCGACGAATCATCATTGTTGCTTGCGGAACCTCTTGGCATGCAGGTCTAGTGGGCGAATACCTGCTGGAGGAACTTACCCGCATTCCAGTTGAAGTTGAATACGCTTCAGAATTTCGATATCGAAATCCGATCATTTACGAGGACGACGTTGTAATCGCCATTAGCCAATCGGGGGAAACAGCGGATACGCTTGCCGCGTTAGAACTAGCCAAGTCCAAGGGAGCAACAATTTTGGGAATTTGTAATGTAGTGGGGAGTTCCATTTCTCGCATGACAGACTCCGGTTCCTATACCCATGCTGGACCTGAAATTGGAGTTGCATCAACGAAAGCCTTTACCGCTCAGATCACGGTTTTAACACTGATGGCCCTAGATATCGCTCAAAATAAAGGCAGTATACCCGAATCAAAACTGAGAGAGCTTCTATTTGAATTGGAAGCCATTCCAGGCAAAGTTGAAGAGGCCCTTACTCTAAATGAAGAAATCATCTCTATTGCTGAGAGGTTCAAGGATGCATCAAACTTCCTTTACTTAGGACGAGGCCTAAACTTCCCAGTTGCCTTAGAAGGTGCCTTGAAACTCAAAGAGATTTCATACATACACGCTGAGGGTTATCCCGCAGCTGAAATGAAACATGGACCCATCGCCTTGATCGACGAACTGATGCCCGTTGTGGTCATTGCCAATCAAGGTGAGAATTACGAAAAGGTTGTCAGCAACATTCAGGAAGTAAAAGCACGAAAAGGAGTTGTAATTGCTGTTGTAACTAAAGGTGAAAAAGCCGTGCGTGAAATGGCCGATTACGTGATCGAGATTCCGAAATGCCATGACCTTCTCATTCCTTTCCTTTCCGTTATTCCTTTGCAATTGCTTTCTTACCACATAGCGGTAATGCGCAACTGCAATGTTGATCAGCCACGAAATTTGGCGAAGTCTGTCAC
>DDDG01000018.1 GCA_002336245.1 Flavobacteriales bacterium UBA1986 | reverse complement strand
ATCAAGAAGCCTGCGCCAAGAAAGACCAAATTCTTTACAACGTATTGGCCGGCTAAGGTGAGACCAAATGGGGCCATGGTGAACATATGCTCTGGCAAAAGCACAAAGGTTGAGAAGGTACACACCATATGCCCGAGCATGATCATGACCATTGTCCTAAAGAATCGATTCACAAGAAAGCCGATTCCAATCAGGCATTCCACACAAGCCAATATTTGAAGTCCGAGAGCAGCAGGGAGAATTCCAAAGGTCATCGTTTCAATCGTTTTCCCAGCAAGGCCTTCAGCCGGACTGAGCCCAGGGAAAAATTTGAGGAGACCGAACCATAGATAGATGATACCAAAGCTCAGACGTAGAATCAATATGGTTCGAGTAATTTTCATTAGAGGCAAAGCATATAGGCCACCAAATCTTCTTTCTCTTGCTTATTCAATTGTAATTCCAATACCAAGTTGAAGAATTCAACTGCGTCGTGAAGTGTTGGGCACCGACCGTCGTGCAAATAGGGCGGAGAATCTTTAATTCCTCGCAAAGGGAATGTTTTGATTGGCCCTTCTGGACGTCCAATATAGAAACGTTCAACTTGCAGATCGTGCATATAATCATCCACAAAAGCTGGACCTGAGTGGCACGAGCTGCATTGGGCTTTGCCCCAGAAGAGTTGCTCCCCTCGGAGTTCAGATTCGTTCGCTTTCGACTTTATCAGTTTGCCCATCGGGCCAAGCTTCGGCGCAGGAGGAAAGTCGAGAATGGCATTGAAATCTCCCATTCGATTGGAAACCGTTCTTTGATGTCCCCGTGGACCAATGGCTTGCATCATTCCTGGGTCGCCATCGAAGTATTCTTCAATTTCAGCAAAGTGGTCCATACTGCGAACAGAACGCTTGCTTGAAAGTTGCATTAGGTTGAAGTTTCCACGCATACTGGGCGTTTCAACGCGCAAGCGCGACTCGTTCGGACGAACATCCGGTGGCAGTTCGAAGGCTCCGTTTGTGTGACCATTGACATGACAGGAGAAGCATGCAACACCAGCGCTAGGCTCTAGGGTAATTCTGTGACTGGTGTGGTTGAACCAGGTTGTTGGCGAAGGTCAAAGCAATTCTTTCAAACCTTCCATTTGTTCAGCGGTGATATAACCCTCAAAAATTTCCCAATAATTGCTGAGTGTAACCTCTTTTCCCTGCGTGATATCTCCCAACTCTTTATGGGTGGTTAAAAACATCGGTGCTGGAAACTCTGGTAAATATTCATCTGGGAAATCGTGGTCCATATCCATGCGCACATGTTCTGGGTGCACCTCGTTCCAATTGTCTGGAAATACCATATGCGCCGTTGTCATGATGGGGTGTGCTAGAGGCTTGTAGGGGAAGATCCCCTTGCTTCGAATCTCTTCAGGTTGCATTTCGCTCAAGGCCTCATAGCTCTCTACCGATTGCAACTTGGCAATTGGTCCCCGCATGATTCCCTTTCTGCCACCCGACATCACAGCGCCTTCAATTTGCTCTCCGCTGAATTTGAATCTACTCGCCATGTATTCGTCCACGTCTCGCATCAGGTCGGGCTTTCGGTTCACATTCATATCTACCCACTCTTCCCAAGTGCCCGGAAGTGTTGGGCTTCCGAAGGAACTGCCAGATCTACCAGCGTATCTCCAAATATCAAATTCTGTGCGATCGCCTTTCGCTACTTTCGGATATGGCAAGAGTTCGTCGATGTAATTCGGACCCAAGCCGTAATCGCTTTCTTTGTAGTCGGAATCAACCTCGCCCGGGCTCTGCTTCATATGCAAATCTTTTGCCCCACCACCACTGGTGTAGGCTTCCTGAGATCTTTTTCCTGGACTTCCTGGAAGATCGAATACGATGAGTGCGAGTACAGCAATTACGAGTACTCCGATGACAACATTTTTTCCCATTAGTTCTGCTTTGAAGCTGGAAAATAGGCAGAGTAAGGCTTTCCCGAAAATCTATAATGCGAATCGGGCAAGACTTTATGCGAATTGTTCTTCTTGTGCTGTGACTTTGATTTTGCTGTACTACTTTCGGGCATGGCTTTGAGGTGTTTGATAGCAGACGACGATCCGTTGGTGTGTGAGCAATTGGAGACTTTTTGCGAGCAATCTTCTCAGATTGAATACTGCCTCAAAGTTCAAAACGGCGTCGATGCGCTGAGTCTCATCAATTCTCAGGAATTCGATTTGATCTTTCTAGACCTCAACATGCCAAAACTTGGAGGTAGAGATCTCATTAAATTGCTGCCTGAACAGACTCAAGTTGTGATCATTAGTGCTGAATCGGACTTTGCCGTAGAAGCGTTCAAGTACAACGTGGTTGGCTATCTATTGAAGCCTTTTCAAATCCAAGACTTTCTCGAAATCATCCAAAAATTGAGTCCTAAAAAAGCTGCTGATAACAGCATTTACATTAAGGACGGTGGGAAGTTGGTAAAGGTGGATTTAGACAAGCTGCTTTTCGTGAAAAGTGAGAGCAATTACGCCAGTTTTCAACTCGACGACCGCCGCATATTAAGCTTGGTTAAACTTACCGAGCTCGAAACGAAACTTCCGGGTCATTTCCTGCGAGTCCACAGAAGCTACATCGTGAGCATTCATCGAATCGATGGTTTGGAAGGGCGTTCTATCATTCTTAAGAATGAACAGATTCCTGTGAGCGATAGCCACTATGAGGAACTCCTAAAAAGAATCAATCAGCTTTAAGCGATTCCCTCAGCTCACCTAGATAGACCTTGAGGGCCTCCATGAATTCAATCCAGGGCAAGTCTAAAATCTCGGAACGTCCAAATTGAATCAGACTCGGCTTGAGGCGATGTTTAATGTCTTCCAGAAGCTTGACATCTTCATCAGTCGTCATCTTTAGGTCTTTCAAGGCTCGGTCGACTTCATTCATCAATAAAGTCATGCCTTTCTTAATTTTCTCAGGATCAGTTGTGTTGAAATAGCTGGCCATGGACTCTATCAATTCAACACTTTTAGTGACTATGGCCTGCCCCAGAGTTTTCATCAATTCATCCTTGCTTAGAGGCTTTTCCAATTGATATTGAACCTCCATCCCACTCAACTTTGAGCGCTCTAAGTCTCCTAAATTCGCCGAAAGTGCAATGATTGGAGCCGAAGATTTTTGCCGGAGTAAGGGAATGCATTGAAATCCATCGACTTCTGGCATCTTAAGATCCAATACAATGGCATCGACTTCATTTTGCTCACAAAACTTGGTGGCTTCGGCGCACGAACTCGCCATGTGAAGCTCAATGTTTTCTCCTTCCAACAAGCTCTCTAAAGTGAACCGATTGATTTCAATATCGTCCACATACAGAATTCGAATTGCTTCTCCTGATGGACTCTGAACCGAATCGACTTCTTGCTCAATGTATTCCTCGTAGGGCAATTTTACCGTGAAGGCGCTCCCCTTTCCTTCCTCTGAAAGAAGGTCCATTTCTCCATTTAAAATGGAAACCAAATTCTTGACAATGGAAAGGCCCAAGCCCAAACCCTTTCCTTCCGTTCTTGCCAAATCAGATTGAGAAAAACGATTGAAAATCTTCTCTTGGTCCTCAGCAGATATCCCAGATCCACTGTCTTTCACAACGAAAAGCAGCTCTTCACCCTCTGATGTGACTTCCAGATGTACAAAGCCTTCTTTGGTGAATTTAACCGCATTGGAAATGAGGTTGTTGAGGATTTGAAAAAGCCGCAAGCCATCGGATTGAATGCGTTCTGGAACCACCTGCGCAATTTCATAGTCCAGGCGAAGTCCTTGTGAGTCGGCGCGCGCTTTATGACTGAGAATCACATTTCGAATCAATTCTTCCAAAATCACAGGCTCATTCTTGACATGAATGGTACCCGCTTCGATTCTTGAAAAATCTAAAACGTCTTCAATCATGGCCCTCAAATTCTTCGCTGAGAACTCAAGGGTTTGGATGACTGCCTTCTGTTTAGGCAGAGGTTCATTGTTCGCCAAAACCGTCACCATCCCAAGTATGCTGTTGAGCGGTGTTCGGAGTTCATGACTCAAATTGGCTGCAAACTGCTCACGTTCTTCAGAGGCTTTCTCTGCCGCCCGTCGAGATTTTTCAATGGTGCTGATTTGAATCCGAAGGCGTTCACCCAATTCAGCAAAACTTCTCGCGAGGGTCCCAATTTCATCCTGCCTCTTTTCTTCCTCCAATTGAATGTGCTCTCCAGTTTTCCAGTCATCAATGTGGTCTGTGATGACGCGAATAGGTTTAGCAAGTCTTCTAGAGAGAATGAATAAAATATTGAGTCCAATGACAAGTAAGAGCACCCCAAGCCAAAGAGTAGACTTTCGCTCCGCTTCGAGTGTACCAAGTAAAACACCCTCTTTTACCACGTTGGCAAACCATATTTGACGTTTAAACTGACCGGAATATGAAAGTGAATTTGTGCTGAGGAAGACTTTCTCGCCATTCATCGTGCAAGATCTACCAGCAGCTTCAGAAAGCAGAGCAAAAGAACCGCA
>DDDG01000026.1 GCA_002336245.1 Flavobacteriales bacterium UBA1986 | reverse complement strand
CCTAAATATTGGGGTATCTACACTCTTTATGGTAAGCCAGTTCAATGGAAATTCAAGAAACACATGAAGAAAGCTCAAGAAGAAAAGAAGGGCGAAACCAGTTTTGTAGTCGTAAGCATAGAGGGAGACAGCCATGAGCCAAATACCTCCTATCAAAAGGGCACTTCTTTTCGTTAGAGTATTTTTCCAGCCGATTATGGAAGTTTTCGAGAACCAGTTTAAGTAGTGGTAGGTGTAAGCGAAGGCGATGAAGACTTGAAATTTCCGTAAAGCAGATGCTGAGGGAAACTCACCAGAAAGTGAATTCCAAATGCTGGCCATGATGTAATTGACCGCAGGCATTTCACTCTCGTTGTAGAGTGCTCCGGCCTCTTCCGACAAGCCTTCAAGTTCAAGGAAATAAATGGCAACGGGACTTAGGAGTAAAAGGGCCACAGCCAACCAGCCGATTCTTGACGGGGACTTCAACAAGCCATATATCATGAAGAGCAAAGTGAAGAGATAGACATGGATAAGGGTAGGAAGAAGGATCCCTAAGGCCATAAAGTGGAGTGGTATCCATTTCATAAGGGCGAAGGCAATAGCTATGGAGATTGGGGCGCTCAATAGGACGCCAATTCTGTTTCGGACAAAGAGGAGGATAGCGGCGAAGATGAATGCGGCAAAGACCAAGCTTCCGCTGTAGAAGCCCGTTTCATTGTTCTTCTCCAAAACGCCAAAAGAAAGTCCAAGAAGTTTCGAGATTGGAAAAACGGTCGCCAAGAGAGCTATCCCAATGAAGATCCAATGCCAATTTCCTGGAAGTTCGATGAAGTAATTGCGTTTTCGCAACCAATGAATTTCTGTCAAATAATGCAGAGGTCCTAAAACAGCATAACTGAACAGGAAGAGTTCGAACGGTAAGAAGATGGCCAAGCTTAAAGCCAAGACCATGAATGCAATGTTCAGTAAGTCACTGGAAACTTTCATTTGCTTAAGGACTTCTCACAAAGTAGCGACAATTATCATAATTACATGATATTCATCAGTGTCAATAGTTCATTCAGTTCAACTTCTTAGATTCGTCGGATGAGTTCACCTTCCGCCATTGAAGCTGCCAAAATCGGCATCCACATTCCAAAGATTCTTCTACCAAATTCCGATACCAACTTGACGAAATGGTCTGTCATCGCCTGCGACCAATATACTTCGCAGCCCAACTATTGGGATGAAGTCGAAGTTCTGGTTTCAGAAAACCCTTCATGCCTGCGCTTGGTGGCTCCTGAGGTGCTTGGGCGTACCATCGACAGACCTCTTCGAAATCGAAAGATTTGGACTTCTATGAAGGACTATTTGGCGACGGTTCTTGAAGAGAAAACGGAGGGGTTCGTACTGATTGAACGCACTCTTCCAAATGGGAAAATCAGAAAAGGACTTTTAATCGCTCTTGATTTAGAACACTACGATTACGAGGGTGCTAAGACGATGATTCGAACTACAGAAGGCACCATCGTGGACAGGCTGCCGGAGCGGGTTACCATTAGACGAGAGGCGGCCATTGAGCTTCCACACATTATGGTTTTGATAGACGATCCAAAGAAGACGGTCATAGATCCTTTGTTTCAAAAAGACTTGCGAAAGCTCTATGATTTCAAACTCATGCAGGCTGCCGGAAAAATTAGAGGCTTTGCTGTTGAAGGGGAAGATATTGATCATGTGATTCGAGCTTTCAAAGGACTCATTAAACCCGATCATTTTTCCGAGAAATATGGACTCGAAGGAGAAAAGCCATTTCTATTTGCAATGGGCGATGGCAATCACTCTTTCGCTGCAGCAAAAGTTGTGTGGGAAGAGGTGAAGGCGGCGGCTCCAAACTGGGAATCGGTAAAGGACCATCCTTCTCGATATGGCTTGGCAGAAATAGTCAACCTACACGATGAAAGCTTGGAGTTCGAAGGAATACATCGTTTGCTTTTGGGCATCGACGTAAGCGATTTCTTAACATATATGGAGAACTCATTGCGTGGAATAGCTTACACTTTTGAGCATATGGAGGTACAGGAATTAGAAAAGCTATTGAAGTCATTGAAAGGGGAGGAGCCGCAGCGCCTGCCCATCGTATCTTCTATACAAACAGGTTTGTTGACTCTGACTGAGCCTACTCATACTGGGACGGCAGCAAGTCTTCACAGTTTCTTGGATGCTTATCTGGATGAACATCCTTCCATTGAGATGGATTATGTTCATGATTCCAAACTTGTGTTGGACCGCGGGCAGTTGGAAGGTAATTTGGGGATTTTCATCCCTGCTTTAAGGAAGGATGAATTTTTTGGAACCATAATTCAAGACGGTCCATACCCTAGAAAGACCTTCTCAATGGGCGAAGCAGACGATAAGCGTTTCTATTTGGAAGCGCGAAAAATCCGTCGATAGGACGCTAGTTATTTTTCACTATCCTCGGTGACCTCCTCAGTCATTTCGTCCTCAATTTCTGGGCTCTCCTCTTCTTGTTTTGGACGAACTGCTTTCGGTGCTGCAGGAATGATGCTCGCCTGAGCGCTAATATTTATTGGTTCTTTCCAAGTTCCTTTTTCTACCACAACTACCCATCGGGAGTCTTTCGGAGAGATGAATTCATAGCTACCTTCTTTAATCCCTCCAAAGTAGGTAAAGGTTCTAGGCTTTTGGTATTGTTTGAACTCCCTCTGACTCATGATCATTACACGCGTCTTTGCTGAAACCTCGACCTTGATGGTCTCACCTTTCCGTGTTTTAACTTCTTGATGCAAGTATCTCATTCAACAGGTTTTATTACAAATTCAAAAATCACAGTTCAATAAAAGTAGAGAATTGAACTTGAATAAATCGTGCATTCAAAGCAGAAATTTAGTTGTCTCGTTTTTCAAATTTCTCCTCGGCCCGAATGCGAAGTCTTCGGAAGATTAAGTAGACGATGACAACCAGAGCTACCGCGAATCCAAAGCCTTGAAGAAGCATCATGCTTTTAGTTAGCCAATCCATCAAGAAAGTTTTACGGCGGTTCCATAGGCTAGAATCTCGGAACAACCTTGCATCACCATAGAAGTAGTGAGGCGAACGTTTACAATGGCATCGGCATTCAAGCGGTGTCCATCGGCAATCATACGCTCCAGCGCCTGCTCACGCGATTGAGCTTGCAGCTTCGTATACTCTTCAATCTCTCCCCCTATGATGTTCTTTAGACCAGCAAAAATGTCTCGACCTATGTTTCTGGCCCGTACAGTACTTCCCCGTGCGATATCAATGATTTCGACAATTTCTCTGTTGGGTATGGTCTCGGTGGTAGAAAGAATCATGGTTTGTAGCTTTTGAACAAGTTACAACCAATGTATGAATAAGGGGAGAAATTAAAGTTTCAGAATGCGGCTAAATGTGTTGAAGCTGGCTCCCTGAGTCCCCGAGTCGGCTATATTTGACCCAAAGAATAAACAATGAATTCAGTGGCGATGGATCGAGCTAAATCTTGGCTCGAAGGTGCGTACGATGAGGAGAGTAAGAATCAAATTCGAACTTGGCTTGAAGCCAAAGATGAGGAGCTCATAGATGCATTCTATAAAGATCTCGAGTTTGGGACCGGAGGAATGAGAGGTGTTATGGGCGTTGGAACCAACCGAATCAACCGCTACACTTTGGGTGCTGCAACACAAGGTCTCAGCAATCACCTCATAAATTCTTTTCCAGGCGAATCGCTGAAAGTTGCCATTGCTTACGATTGCCGAAACAACTCTAAGGAGTTTGCCCGCCTCGTTGCTGAGGTCTTTTCGGCAAACGGCATTCAAGTTTTTCTCTTCGAAGACCTTCGACCCACGCCCGAACTCTCTTTTGTGGTTAGACATTTGGGCTGTCATGCCGGAGTAGTGCTCACGGCCTCACACAACCCTCCGAAATACAACGGATACAAAGTTTATTGGAACGACGGCGCTCAGATTGTTGATCCTCACGATCGTTTGATCATTCAGGAGGTTCAGGCGATTTCAGGCTTAGCGGAGATTCGATTTGAGTCTAGAGAAGAGCTGATTCAAGAAATTGGATCTGCCGAGGATGAAGCCTTCTGGGAGGCGGTGTTGAAATATGCCAATCACAATCCGGCGAACGCAGATTTGAATCTGGTATTCACCAGCATTCACGGAACTTCCATTATGTCGGTTCCCGAAGTTCTCAAGAGAGCAGGCTTCAGTGGCACTCAAATAGTCGAAGAGCAAGCAAAGCCAGATGGCAATTTCCCAACGGTAAAATCTCCAAATCCCGAGGAGGCGGCTGCCTTAGACATGGCTTTGAAGCAAGCCGATCGAACAGGAGCTGACCTCGTTATCGGAACCGACCCCGACGCCGACCGAATTGGCATCGCCTTTCGGAATCCAAATGGTGAGATGGAACTCCTCAACGGGAATCAGACAGGAGCTCTTTTGACAGAGTATTTACTGTCGAAGGAGAAGAACCCCAGCGAAAAGGACTTCATTGCTTATACCATTGTGAGCTCCGATATTTTCAAAGAAATTGCAGATGCCTATGGGGTTGGCTGCGAGGTTTGCTTGACTGGTTTCAAACACATCGCCAAACTGATCAGTGACAATGAGGGGAGTCGTCGATTTATTGGTGGGGGAGAAGAGAGCTACGGTTATATGATCGGCGATTTTGTGCGCGACAAGGATTCGGTTACCAGCAGTTTGATTGTTTGCCAGATGGTGGCAGAGGCGAAAGCAGAAGGAAAGAATGTGGAAGATTTACTCATTGATATGTACTTGAAGTGCGGATTGTATCGCGAGGATCTCATCTCGATTGTAAAGGAAGGAATGGACGGCGCTGCTGTGATTTCACAGATGATGGAAGACTACAGAAATGAGCCTCCAAACCTGTTAGGTGGAGAGCATGTTGTTGGACTTGCCGACTACGAAAAGGGCAACTATACAGACCTAGTCTCAGGAAAGTCTAAGGCGATTGATTTACCTAAATCGAACGTTTTGCAATTTTTCACTGAAGGTGGATCCAAAATTTCTGTTCGTCCGAGTGGAACCGAGCCCAAGATTAAATTCTATTTCTCGGCGAAAACTAAATTGAATTCTTCAGCAGAATATTCGAATGAATGGACGAAGCTTGGTGAAAGAATTGAGTCTTTCAAGAAGGAGCTCGGGCTATAGTACTCGGAGCAGTAGAGAGCTACAATGCCTTTTGGATTAGCTGTTCAGCTTGCGTTTAGAAATGCTTGCATAGATCAATGCAGTTGCCAGCATTGAGAAAAACCCTAGGATTAAGCCTCCCAGAAGTTCGCTTGAGAAATTGAGAGAATAGCCTGTGCTGAAAACATCGATGCTGAAGTAGGAGGCAAGGAGAAAGCCAATTACAAAAAGCGATAAAACGGGTAAGACCAGAAGGTCATATACTGCAATGTTGGGGGGAATCGGAGCGTTTTTCATAAAGCATTAACCTTGACACATCAAAAGTGCTCCGTATTTTCACTTGGAAGGCGCCCAATGGGTAAGCGGCAATAAAACTGATCACCCAGCCTGCATCAAAAGCTGAACCTCTCTATGCATGGTTTTAATTTTGTTCGCGCTCAATCCAATATTCATAAGAGCACCTTTGTGCTTTTCAAGATCGCGACAAAGAAGAATTCCTTGATCAATCAAGAGCTTTTTCTGTTTTGAATTCAGGCTACTCAATGAGGTAATGGGATGCAAGCCGCTTTTTTCAACGAGGTCTTTTAAATTGCCAACTTCGGGATGGTCCCATGAAATCATCACAATGCCCACACACATGCCATATTTAATTGCGTCTTGAGTGAATCTTGTATTGGTTACAAGTACTGATCTGTGAAGCTTCGCACTTTTATTTCCTGCTTGAATGTCGTCGAAGCGCGACTTTAAATAGAGCGGGGTTCGAACGTCTGTTTTAGCTCCCGCACTGTTGTGGAACTTGCATTCGATGTATTGTATTTCATCATCGTTTTCGACAACAACATCCATCTCATGCTGAATGCATTTACCGTTTAAATAGAGGTTGGTTCTGGCTTCGTAGCCTTGGTTCCTATAGACTTCAGCCAAGAATTTTTCAAAGGCATATCCTGCGGGACCCAATTCGAAGAGGGCTTTTTTAATCTTGTAGCGAGCTGCAATCCCTTTCGATTTGACTCGGAGTAAGTCAAAGGCTTTGCGGTAAATCTTTTGGGTCTTAAGTCCTTCAACGAGTTCGGTCTGAATCTGGTCAACAATCTCAGTTATTTGACTTTGATTGGCACCAGCTCGGCGCATCGATTGTTCCAGTTTTTTTGGATCAAAAGGAACACGATCACCATTCGCTTTGGTGATGAGAACAGTAGCTCTCCCATCTTCATTCATGGCTCAAGTGTAGCGAAAGTTATTATGGTTGCAGATGACCTCTGTCAGGACTGATGTCCTTCTTTTAAGAGGTCATTCACGCTCTTAACTGGGTTGAAAGTCTCGATTGGAACCTCGATGAAAGAGGTTAGCCAATGGGCCATTGCGCCGTTCCACAATCCAGGAAGCTCAAAAGCACGGATGTTCTTTCCTTCATGGGATTTTTGAGAGACGAAAAAGCTTTGTGGATCTACAAAATCTAATAGACGAAACTTTCGCCCTTCATAATTCCTGAGAGAGCAGACAAGGTCTACAGGATTGAAGTGTGTGGAGTTTTTTAGTTTTTCCATTGCTTCCTCGTCGCTTGCATCTACTTGTGATTTCTCAACGATTTGCAACGAAACTATTCCATCTTTTCCGCGAACCCAGAACGGTCCACCACCAGGTTCACCCTCGTTTTTCACCATTCCGCATACGCGAATTGGCCGGTTCAAAAGGGTTTTTATGTCATCAACGGACTCAGGACATTTCAAACCAAACTCTTCCAATAAGAAGGTGTCCATCCCATATGGCATCCTTCCCTCGTCAAGAGCGATTAGATATTGAAAGACTTTGATTCTTAGGTCAAACAATTTTCCACCAAGAATTTTCTTCCAGCGAATGCTGGGTTTCAGTTTTTCCTTCGGAACAACATTGTCGATGTTCTTGATAAACGCAATGTCCGCCACCATTGCATACAAGTTGTGTATGAGGGCTCCATGCCCACCAGGCCTAAGAAGGAGTTCTCCGTTTTCCTGCACTACTTCACCTGTCTCGTCGATGGCAATGGACTGAGTTGCGCTCGATTGTTCGCTGTATTCGAGGATGAAATTCAACTCTCCCTTTGTGCCGTATTTCTCAGCAAGTTTTTGCGCTTCTGCTCTGAACAGTTCCAAATGCTCAGGTGAAACGGTGAAGTGTAAGATCAAATTCTCTTGAAAATCACCAAGAAGTTCAACCATTTCCTCAAAGTGCTCTTCAAGGGCTGTATGCGATCCTTCGGGGCTCCAATGAAATTTGATGAGGGCCTTAGGGAGCTTTTGCAATTGAAGATCATTCAACACATAATCCACTTTGGTATCACCTTCTCCCGATAAAATCTCTTTTGGAATGTCTTCTGAGATGGCCATTTTGTCTAGACCTTCCAGGAAAACACTTTGTGCAGGTTCATCCTTTGCGATGAGGTGTTTGAACATTCTGGTTGCGGCGCCACTTGCAGGAACGAAGCGGATTATTTTCCATTCAGGAGCGGTGGCTTCAAAAAGCTGAATCATCACCTCTTGCTCTCGTTCAGAGAGTGCATGGATTCCGTCCCCAATGCTGGCGGCACGGTCCAATTCAATACCTCTTGCGCCCTTCAGCAGCATGTGCTTTTGTGCGGAGAGATAGTCCTTTGAAATGCCAGCTTTTTGCAGCTGCGCAATTTGCTTTTGATTCAATTCCATTGTAAGGCGGCGAAGATAGAAAGCTTGGTGCACAAAGCCCTCCAAATATTGGATGAAGTCTCTTGAAAACAGGTCTTGCGACCATGCAGTTTAATTTTAATTTTAGCGGATGAAGCAAAGCCTTAGATATTTTTTGTTCATCTTTTCCTTTTTGACCTTGTTGTCATGTGAGAACAGCCAAACCTCTAAACCCATCCCTATGTCGGAAGTTGCTCAAGACCCTCACTCGTTTGCGAATCATCATGAAGTAGCAGTCAAGCACTTGGCTTGGGAAGCTGAGATCGATTTTGAGAAGAACATCATTCGAGCGACGGCCGGTTTGAGTCTCGATCGTAAGCTAAAAAGCGACAAACTGATTTTAGATACGCGTTCGCTTCTCATCGAATCGGTGCGAGATGAGTCGGGGACTGAATTGAATTACTCCTTAAGCGAGGAGAAGAAGTTCTTAGGGCAAGCGCTGGAAATTGATTTGCTTGAATCTACCGATACGGTCTATGTGGAATACAAAACCACGCAGGGTGCGGAAGCTTTACAATGGCTTGAAATACAGCAAACAGCAGACAAAACACATCCATTTCTATTTACTCAAAGTCAGGCTATTTTAGCACGGACTTGGATTCCAATTCAGGATGGCCCTGGAATGCGTTTTACTTATAGTGCTCAAGTAACAGTGCCTCAAGGCATGATGGCACTGATGAGTGCAGAGAATCCAACGGAACTTGCTGAGGATGGCGTTTATCGTTTTAAAATGAAACAAGCCATTCCTGCCTACTTAATGGCTCTGGCTGTAGGGAACATTCAATTTGAGAGCATTGGTGATCGCACTGGGGTTTATGCCGAACCATCGGTCTTGAAAAAGGCAGTATATGAGTTTGGTGAAATGGATGAAATGTTGGTAGCGGCTGAAAAGCTTTACGGTACTTATGCTTGGGAGCGTTATGATTTGATTGTTCTTCCTCCGTCCTTTCCTTTTGGTGGAATGGAAAACCCACGTCTGACTTTTGCAACACCGACAATATTAGCCGGCGATCGTTCTCTTACATCATTGGTTGCGCACGAACTAGCACACAGCTGGTCGGGGAATTTGGTCACCAACGCTACATGGAACGACTTCTGGCTCAATGAGGGCTTTACAGTCTACTTCGAGCGCAGAATTATGGAGGAAGTCTATGGCCGTGAGTATTCTGAAATGCTAGCGCTTCTGGGCTTTCAAGACCTACGTAAAACCATTGCAGAATTCTCTGATAGTCCGAACGATACCAAGCTGAAACTGGATTTGGCGGGGCGCAACCCCGACGATGGCATGAGCGACATTGCTTATGAAAAAGGATATGTCTTTCTGAGGTTTCTTGAAGAAACTGTTGGTCGGAAAAACTTCGATTCTTTCTTAAACGGTTATTTTGAGAAACATGCCTTCAAGGTTATGACCACCGAAGATTTTAAGGATTATTTGAGTGAGAAATTACTTGATCAAGACAGCTCATGGAAAAGTGCCGTCGATGTAGATGAGTGGATGTATGGAGCAGGTTTGCCAGACAATGCTCCTCAAGCGAAATCAGACAAATTCGAAAAAGTGGAAGCTCAACTTGAGCGATGGACTTCAGGAACTCCTGCGGCGGAATTGGGAAATCTAGAGTGGTCAAGCCACGAATGGCTGCATTTTGTAAGGAAGCTTCCTTCTGGTTTAACCGCTGCGCAGCTCGGTGAATTGGATGCTGCTTTTGGATTTACAACAAGTGGAAATTCGGAAGTTCTTGCGGCCTGGTTTCAGCACACCATCCGAAGCAATTACGAACCTGCATGGGAGACCTTGGATAGCTTTCTGACCAATGTTGGAAGAAGAAAATTTCTCACGCCAACCTATCGAGCCATGAAGGAAAGTGGTCAGATACTTTTAGCTCGCGAAATTTATTCAAAGGCTCGTGGAAACTATCATTCGGTCGCTACAAACACCATTGACGAACTTTTGGGTCTGGAGCAATAGTTAGTCACCGCGAGCTTCTAGTTGCCAAACATTACGGTCGCTGGGTTTGTCGTTTTTGAAGAAGAACTCGCCACCCCAAACGTGTTTTACTCGCCAGTATTCATCAACCTGATTACCGCGGGCAACTTTACGTATTTCAATTACTTTTCGACCGTCTTCTCTTAGTTCAACAACAATGTCAACAGAATTAAAGAGGTCAAATATCTCGTCGAGAGGATCCATCGAAAAGGCATCTACCTCTTGCTCTATTTGTCCCATGATGTCAGACAAACCTCGTTCAATTTCCTCGAGTTCTTCGGCGCTAACTTTCTCGCTGATTTCTTCAACACGCGGTTCGTAGGTCTCAACGGTAAGTTCAACCTCCTCCTCGTGTTTTTCTACATAATCCTTGGCTTTTTCTAGCACTCGTTCAATGTGTTCGAGGTCTTTTCTCTGCTTGTCTTCGCGACGCTGAATCTTTTTGAGATTCTTCTCTACCTCTTTGACGTAGTCAGCATCCCATCGAAAAATGCGATTCCCAAAATCGAAGAAGACTTTACCAAATGCGTTGTCTTCAATCTCGGAGTAGTCTACGTTGTGCATTCGAGGGATGAGGTTTACAATCCACTCCTCATGGTTCTGGTCTCTTCTAACACGGTGCTGTTCTACCCCGTCAAGAAGGACGTCAATGCGTTTGTTGACGTAATTTTTTTTCTCGAATAAAATTTCATAATCCCTTCCAAGAGGAAGTTTGAATGAAAAGTAACCCTCCTTCGCGTAGTGGTAATCGAAAGGAACCCCCTAATGGTAAACGGTGATCTTAACCCCTTTCAGTCGAGAAATCCCTTCTTCGAACTTCCCGAATACAGTAAATTCATCCGTTGCCATTTGCGCACAGAGACCAAGGCTGAGTAGAAGGCCAAGGGTAAGTGTAGTTAGGGTCTTAAGCTTAAACACTTTCAGTTTTGAGCAGAATTGCAAAAGTAAGAATTCGAAAACGGTAAGTTTGGTCAAATATCACGAATGCACGATTAAGTCTGTAAAATCACCTACATTGACAGTCTATGTGGACAGAACAAAACAATAAATTGAGCAGGTCTTTCGAATTTTCAAATTTCATTGAAGCTTGGGGCTTTATGAATCAAGTTGCTTTGATTGCTGAGAAAATGAATCATCACCCCAATTGGTCGAATGTGTACAATCAAGTGGTCATTGATTTGAACACTCATGATGCTGGCGGAATTGTGACGGAACAAGATCGTGTTTTAGCGAAAGCCATCGACGACATTTTCAAATCTCTTTAGGTAGACTGCGCTCATTTTTGACCAGTCGTATTTGCTCACTTCAGATCTTGCAGATTTGAATGTATTGCTTTGAAGCAACTTCCTAAGACTTAATGTTAGGTCGTCGTAGAGAAAGTCTTCGCTGAAAAGTTCGGGATATGTTAGTCTTCTCGGGAGAAGGGGCGTCACCTCACAGAATGCTGCCTCCACTATGCTTTGGCCAAAAAAGTCTTGAATCGAACTGACAGGTAAAACATCCGAAGCCCAAAGAATTTTAGCGTATTCGGCTGCAGATTCAACATAGCCCCAATGCACAATCTCGTTCGAGAAATGTTTTTTCGCTGCACGAAACTCTTTAGGTTCTTGCGTAAATCGCTCACCCACAACTGCCAATTGAAAATCCAAGCCTTCGTCTTTTAGTTGGGCTAGGCAGTCGAAAAATTCCTTTGGGTTTTTGTCGTATTCCCATCGATGATTCCATAGTACCTGCACTGGACCACTCGATTTTATTGCTTTGAATTCATCAAGTGCCTGAAGGTTTACTCCTAGCTGAAGAACTTCTGATTTTTCATGAAGTAGGGCCAAGTCATCGAGGTTGCGTTCATCGGGGTAGAGATGCAGAAAGCGGTCGACTTCGGACAAGAATGAGCTTCTGTGATATTTAGAATTGAAGAAGATGTGATCAGCGCTCAAAGCACTTGAGTAATTTATGAATCCGTAATGGAGGTTTCGGCCATTCTGGGTGTCGGGATCGGAGGCAGACCATGGATAGCTCAACTGGTTTTCATGGAAATAGAGAGCCACAGGTATGTCGTGGGTTTTCTGCCGTGTTTGAGCCAAGAAGATGTTTAGGTCGATCATGTCGGTAGCTAAAATCAAATCGAACTCTTGATCGAGGGCGTTGAATTTTTTAGCCAAACTCACGGCGCCCCCGTGCATACGCCATTTCCAATACTTCCCGCTGAGGTTTAGAATATGAACATTGGCTTGAAGGTGTTCTTTGATTCCTTCAGCCCATGCTTTGTGCGAACCGGTATAAAATGTTTCTAGAAGGCAAATGTTCAAGCGCCGAGCTTTTCCTCAACTTGCAAACGAACCAGCACCCCATCTTGAAGTACAGGTATTTGAACGGACTTATCTAGCTGTAGACAATACTTAATGTCTTCCTTCAAGTTAAGTTTGGAAAGTCTTCGGCGATGGGATGAATTCCTTAGAAAATGTCCTGGTTCACCTTCGGCGGAAAGGAAGAGTTGATGAGCTGCAAGGCTTGCATCGGTAAAGGTTTCGTATTTCCCTGATTGAAAAAGGCGTTCAACCACAGCACCAGCGAACAAACTGTCTTCAAGGTTGACCCGACCTTTCCATCCAGCGCACAATAAAATAATGTTTTTATCCTGCTTGATCAACCAATCGGATAGAGCAGTAATGTTCGTGAAAGCACCAATAACAACCATGTAGTTGTCCTTAGCAATTTCAATGGCTTGGGTTCCATTGGTGGTTGTAAGCACTAAGGTTTGATCCTTGATTTTTGGATCCATGTAGTCGTAAGGTGAATTCCCGAAATCGAAACCTTCTAGCTTTTCACCGTTTCGTTCTGCACCAACTAAAAAGCCTTTCTTCTGGTATTCTAGGGCCTCTTCAACATTTGCCACAGGAATCATTTCTTTGGCGCCATTTTCAAAAGCTGTGCAGATAGCAGAGGTCGCTCGAAGCACGTCAATCACCACCACAATGGCATTATCTTGACCGCAAAGGGGGTAAAGTTGAAGTGAAAGGGCGGTATCTACCGTCGGCATAGGGCTCTAAATTACTTTAAAAAAGGAACTTTCGTTACGCTAGCTTTAACAGCTTTATCGCGTATTGAAATGAAAATTTCGGTTTCCGCTGCGGCGTATGCTTTCTGAACATAGCCCATTCCGATGCCTTGCTTTAAGCTGGGGGACATGGTTCCAGATGTTACTTTTCCAATCACCGCACCGTCGGCATTGTGAATCTCATAATCATGACGAGGAATTCCTCGATCTATCATGGTGAAGCCCACCAATTTTCGCTCGACTCCCTCGGCTTTTTGCTTTTCCAGGAACGGACGGTCTACGAAGTCTTTGGTGAATTTTGTAATCCATCCAAGTCCAGCTTCAATTGGGGAAGTGGTGTCGTCTATATCGTTTCCGTAAAGACAAAAGCCCATTTCAAGTCTCAGTGTATCCCGAGCAGCTAGACCAATTGGTTGAATTCCTTCACCTGCTCCGGCTTCAAAAATGGCCGTCCAAATTTTGTTGGCATGTTCATTTTTAAAATAAACCTCGAAGCCTCCAGCTCCGGTGTATCCGGTGGCTGATAAAATGATTCCGTCGATTCCAGCGAAGTGTGCCTCTTGAAATGTGTAGTAACTCATTTCTGAAAGATTCACTTCAGTTAATTTCTGGAGAACCTCAGTTGCTTTTGGACCTTGCACCGCAAGAAGAGAGTAGTCGTCAGACTCATTGGTCATTTGAACATCTCCACTGACATGCTTTGAAATCCACGCCCAGTCTTTGTCGATGTTAGAGGCGTTTACGACCAACATGTATTTGTTTTCAGAAATGCGGTAAACGAGCAAGTCGTCAACGATTCCTCCATTTCCATTTGGAAGGCATGTGTACTGAACTTTCCCGTCCACTAGTTTACTTACGTCGTTGGAAGTGACTTTCTGCAAAAGGTCAAGTGCTCCTGTTCCTTCAACAAAAAACTCTCCCATGTGGGAAACGTCAAAAACACCAACAGCAGCGCGAACGCATAAGTGTTCGTCGTTTACTCCTGAATATTGAACAGGCATATTGTAACCTGCAAAGGGGACTATTTTCGCACCGAGTTCGATGTGCGTTTGACTTAGGGCGGTATTCTTCATCGAGGGAATTTTTGCAAATGTAAACTTTAGCTCAGTCCAACAGGCAAGGCTCGAGAAAGGCCTCTTCCATTGTCTTATATTTGGCCGAAAGCACCAACTTGATCTTTAACAGAGACAACACTCCTTCTTGGATTATCCTAATCATTGATCTCGGCATAGTCTCATTGTCTTTGATTCTCACTTACCTGGTGCGTTTCAATTTCAATATTCCTGAAAGCGAGTTCCGCACCTTTAATGTTGTGTTCCCTGCTGTATTGGGAACTAGACTTCTTGGGTTCTTTCTCGGAAAGACGTATAGGGACATCATTCGCTACACAAGTTCAAAAGATACAGAACGTGTATTCATCGTGATTAGCCTTGGAACCTTGGCTCTTGGACTTCTCAATATTCTTAATTATTATCTCGGTAACGGGACTTACATTCTTCCTCTCTCAGTTCTGATCATTGAGTTTTTGTCGACGATTTTTCTCTTGATCGCATTTCGTATCGCAGTCAAGTTGATCTATTTTGAGATTAAGAATTCTTCAAGTGAAAAAAAGAACATCATCATTTTTGGAGCAGGGGAGAGTGGTGTAATTACAAAGAGAACCTTAGATCGAGTTACCGGGATTCAGCAGAATGTACTCGGCTTCATAGACGATAATCCGAGGAAGGTTGGTAAGAAAATCGAAGGCATTCAGATTTATGCAACCAAGGATTTTGAGCAACTCGTAGAACGCAATAAAATCGACTCCATTATCATGTCGGTCCAGAGTCTTGGTCGATTGAGGAAAGACGAGATTGTGGAGATGGCCCTAAAACACCACATCGACGTATTGAATGTTCCCCCAGTCTCTTCTTGGATTGGTGGTGAGTTGAGCTACAAACAAATTCGTCAGGTTAAGATTGAAGATTTATTGGGGAGAGAAGAAATTCGTTTGGATGAAAAGGACATCCAAGCACAGTTGTTCCAGAAGGTTATTCTAATTACTGGAGCTGCGGGAAGTATTGGTAGTGAGTTGGTTCGTCAAGTGGCTTCGTATACTCCTGAGAAACTAATCCTTCTTGATCAAGCTGAAAGTCCTTTGTACGAGCTTCAGTTGGAAATCGAGCAAGCTTACGGGACAAATTTTGCGGAAGTGGTCATTGCCGACGTAAGAGAGGAAGCTCGGATGCGCGAGATTTTTAAGAGGCACAAACCAAACGTCGTATACCATGCTGCAGCCTATAAGCATGTGCCGATGATGGAGGAAAACCCTTCCGAAGCCATTCGAACCAATGTGATGGGTACAAAGATTTGTGTGGATTTAGCAGATGAGTTTAAGGTCGAGAAATTTGTGATGGTTTCAACCGACAAGGCGGTAAACCCAACGAACATTATGGGAGCCAGCAAGCGCATTGCCGAGATTTACAGTCAATCGAAAAATGTTGGCAGTAAAACGCGCTACGTTACAACACGTTTTGGAAACGTACTTGGATCGAATGGTTCCGTGATTCCATTGTTCAAAAGACAAATTGCCCAGGGTGGACCAATTACGGTTACCCATCCCGAAATCACGCGATATTTTATGACCATTCCGGAAGCTTGTCAACTGGTTCTGGAGGCAGGCATGCTGGGAGAGGGAGGCGAGATCTACATCTTTGATATGGGTCAATCGGTGAAGATTGCCGACCTGGCCAAAAAGATGATCAAGTTGTCGGGCTATGAATTGGGGAAAGACATTCAAATCAAGTATGTAGGCCTGAGACCAGGAGAGAAGCTATTTGAGGAGTTGTTGGCAGATAAGGAGAACAGTCTACCAACGCATCACCCACAGATTATGATCGCTAAAGTGCGCGAATATCCTTTTGAGGAAGTGCTCGAAAAGGTATCTGAGTTGAGTGCGGTGATGAATGAGCGCGATGTTCTTGAGCTCGTGCGAAAGATGAAGCAAATGATTCCTGAGTTTCTCAGTAAGAATTCCGTTTTTGAGAAATTGGATGCGCCTTCAGAGGATTGAAATTTACTTCTTGGCTACACCGTACCAGATGTAATTCCATTTGTTAGGAATAATGGGGGCAAGTATGCCATCGAGTTTACCAAAACTCGACCTCATTTTTTCTCCTTTACCAAGCGCCCCCAAAAGTCCAGTGCTTTCTGATTCTACTGAAGAGAAATCCTTCAATAAGTCTTTGGTTTCATTCATCTTTAAATAATTCCAATCGGCCCCCCAGGGAACAAACTTCTTTCGGAGAAAGCGATGGGCAGAAGTTGATTCTAGGTTTTCCGAAAAGAGTAAAAGCCCTCCCGGTTTCAAGGCGCTATAAATTTCAGCAATGCATTCATGTCTTTTCTCTGATTGACCATTACGTGCAATGCCTCCTAAAATGGATTTAAATACGACCACGTCAAAGGTTTCCGAATAAGGAATCTTTAGAGCGTTGATGTCTTCATAGAAGATTTTACCGTCTACTTGAAACCGCGAATGCAATTCCTTACTGCGAGTCTCAGTGTCTGCAAGGTCGCTGCATACTACCGTAGCTTTCTTGTCTGCCAACCATAGAGAGAGGCCACCTTTATTCGCGCCAAGTTCAAGGCAAGTCATTCCTTCAAGGCTCTCAGGTAGGCGCTTATCCCAATAATTAAGGGCGCGCCCCCAATTTTCAACATCCCAGCCCAGGGCATCTTTTACTTGCAACTTAGCCATGCATTTGTTCTTTCGTGCCGTAATTCTGCATTACCCTTCCTTCAAATATCAGAAATGAATTCCAAATGGATTCCACATCAATTTCATCACCTCCGTATTTCTTGGCAAGTTGCAGAAAAAGGGAGTAATGGTTTGCTTCACTCTTCATGAGCCTTGCATAGAATTCTGAAAGCTCATCGTCATTGAGGTTCTCCGACAAAATCCGGAAGCGCTCGCAGCTGCGCGCTTCAATCATAGCAGCCAGCAATAAACGATTCACCAAAACCTGCTTTCGAGAGCCACCCTTTTCGAAAAAAGCTTGAAGATCATGTACATATGGGTCTTTTCGTTCACGACCTAAAACAAATCCACGAGCTTTCATCTTTTTAATCACTTGTTGAAAGTGATCCATTTCTTCTTGGGCCAAATCCGCCATTGCTTCAACCAATTCAAGGTGTTCGGGGAATGTGACGATGAAAGAGATGGCAGAAGAGGCTGCTTTTTGCTCACAATAGGCATGATCTGTAAGGACTTCCTCCAAATTCTTTTCTGCAACATCGTCCCATCGAGGGTCGGTAGGCATCTTTAGCTTAAACATCTTTATTACTTTGCAGGCCCACAAAGAAAGCGAATCTCGTTTCGCGCCCTACATGAAGATTATTGCACATAGAGGTTGGTCCTCCCAAGCTCCCGAGAATACAGAAGCTGCGATCGAGAAGGCCATCGCCCTCGGTGTCGACATGGTAGAAATCGATGTTCGTCGAACAAGAGATTACCGCTTGGTGGTATACCACGATGCCAAGCTGGGTAGAACTGCTGAAGGCGATGCCCTTGTAAGAACACTGGATCAGGCCGATTTAATGAAGCTCGACAATGGTTCTTGGTACGGCGAAGATTTCAAGGATGAGAAGATCCTTTCCTTCGACGAATCTCTTGAGATTTGTAAGAACCGAATGCGTTTAATGATCGAAATAAAAATTGATCGCGGAGATGTATTTGCTCCTAGTGTGAAAACCTTAGTCGATTCCATTCAAGCACATGAAATGATGGATCAAGTGTGCATCCAGAGTTTCAATACAGATGTTTTAAAGTCATTGAATGAAGTTGAGCCGGGTTTAGAGTTGCACAAGTTGATCGTTTTTAAGCTTCCTCTTTCTCCGTTCTATTTCGATGAAAAAATCAGTACTGGTAAACTCTTTACGGAAAGCTTCTACAAAGCCATCAACATCTCGTATCGGTATGTTACCATTCCACTTGTTCAAGCCATCCGTCGGAGAGATAAAGAGATTTATTGTTGGACAGCGGATAAGCTGAAGCCAATGAATCGCTTGTCGAAAATTGACGTCGACGGCATTATTACCAACTACCCGAGTAAGCTCAAAACATTACTTAGTTTGAAGTAAGTCAAGAGCATTAGATTTGCAGCTGATTTTGCACACATGAAGAACTTAAGTTTATTGCTCAGCGTTTTATCCTTTGTTGGAGTTGTAGCCCTTTTTGCCTTGGAATTTTCCGAGGATGAAGATGAGGGAAATGCAATGGTAAGTGCGGCAGGGAGCAGCCGAAACATGAGCAATGCCTCACTCGATGATGCACGTATCATTTTTGTGAATACCGATTCACTTTGGCAGCAATTTGAACTTTACGGGCAATACCTCGACGATCTTATGAAAGAGCGGACAGCTCTGGAAAAGCAGTACGAAAAGAGAATGCGTCGTTTTGAGGCGGATGTAAAGAAGTTTCAAGAAAAAGCTCCTTATATGTCTCAACAACTTGGAGCCCAAGAGCAAAATAGAATTCTCGGGGAAGAGAAGAGTCTATTGCAAATGCAGGAAGATATGGGGCAGCAGCTGGCAGAATCGGAAATGGCAAAGAATACCGAAATACGTGAGAAGATTTTGGCGAAGATTAAGGAGTACAACGAGGATGGACGATACGATTTCGTACTTGGCTACAGTGCAATTTCTCCAGTTCTTTATGCCAACGACAGTCTCGACGTAACTTCAGAATTGCTCGAGATGCTCAACACCGATTTTTCAGATTCTAAAGTTTCTAAGTAGCGTGTTTACTGCTCAGCACAAAAGTCATAATGTCGTAGAGTTCGTCTTGTTTCTCTGGCATACGGAAGATTTACTGCGTTCACTTGAATTGAGTGAAGAACGTGTTAGGCAGGAATTGATTTCTACGCAAGCAGTTACTGAAGAGGATCGAGATCGCTTGTCGGAATGGTACCTTAAGCTGCTGAAGGAAATGAAGCGAGACGGCCTGCAGAAAAGCGGCCACCTTGAAGAGACAGAAGAGATTCTTAGTGAACTATTCTTCTTACACAACAGCTTACTCGACGCATTGAAGGATGCCGAATACAAAAAGCTTTGGCTTTCAGCAGAACCTCACATGAAAGAGCTTCAAATCAAGAGTAAAAGTTTGAGCATCAATCCAATTGAGCTCATTCTTACTGGTTTATATGGCGCATCTGTAATTCGTGCGCAAGGGAAAGAACTCTCCAAAGAAACAGAACAGGCCATTGCCACATTCAGCTTTCTTTTAAATCACCTTGGAAGGAGATATAAAGAGTACAAGTCGGGTAAAATGAATTAAATATCGGACGAACGGCATTCATTACGAATATTCATGTCTTACTTTTGCCGCAAATTAATTTAGACCTATGAAAGCAAAAAAATTATTTATGACCTTGGTTGCTGTAGTAATCATGGTACCTTCATTTCAATCGTGTAAAAAGGGTGAAAATGACCCAGGCATTAGCTTCTCTTCAAGACAAGCTCGTGCTGCTGGTGAGTGGACCGTTTCAAACATGAGTATGGAGAACACTTATACAGACGATGATGGCGACGTTTCTAAGATGGAGTCAACATATTCTGGTAGCACCGAAACTGTTATTTCAACGAATGTTGATGGAGATAAGGTGACCACTGTTTATACCTACAGCGAGCGAATGATTACTCTTGAAAAGGACGGAAATTATTCTGAGACTTGGACGCGTCGTAAGACAAGCGTTGCAGTTGATTACGCCGATGCGAGCATCACAGATCCTCCAGCTACAATTTTTGAAGATCAATTGGACGGTGGAATCGCTGAGACTATGACTAAAACTGGAACATGGTCTTTCTTGACTGCTGATGATGCAGCGGGTTATAAAAACAAAGAGCGTATTATCTTCAACGTAACTTCTCAAACCGAGTCTGGACCAGATCAGTATTTCGATCCTTCAACGTTTGAGTTTTTATGGGGTACTGAAACTACCACTGAATCAATGGGTAATGGAGAGATGTCGACCATCGTTCCTATCACTCAGTTGAAAGGTAAAGAGATGATTGTAGAAGGAGACTTTGCAGGAAGCTGGGATTACATGACGACAGATCCAAACGGATTTGAAGGGAATGACAGCTATACAAACTCATTCAGCATGACTTTGACTCAAGACTAAAAGTCTAAGAATTTTAGCACTGCCCGCTTCATTTTTTTGAAGCGGGCTTTTTTTTGCCTTCGAATTGCGAGCGAGTGCAAAACAATCGGCTTCATTCTCCCACCGGATGAATTGATGCGCTGCTTTTTGTAGGTCAGACTTTCTCTTTGGAGCACAAAAAAACCCCCGAATAAATTCGAGGGTTTTTACTGGGTGGAAGACCGGGTTCGAACCGGCGACCTCTTGAACCACAATCAAGCACTCTAACCAACTGAGCTACAACCACCATGTTTCTCAAAAGAAGCTCATACAAACTGATGTGCCATTCCGAGGGCGGCAAATATAACTGAAATACATTCAGATTCGGATCGACAAAAAGGCAATTAATCCTCTACTTTTGTGTTCCCTGAGCAATCGAATTACCTTGCCCAAAACAATCCTTTTCATCACCTCTTGGTTCCCTTCTAAAAAACATCCTAGTCTGGGGAATTTTGTCTTGCGTCATGCTCAAGCTGCGGCTAAATCAAATAAGGTTGTAGTGCTCTATGCGACAGCCCTCGATGATATTGATAGATCAAGCTTGGAAGAGACGACCTCTGATGGAGTTGAGGTTTGGACATACTTTTATCCAACCATCAATAGAGGCGGTAAATTGAAGTCATTGGTAAAAGCAGGACTTTATATGCGCGCTTGGAGGCAATTGATTAGTCAATACATCTATTCACGTGGGAAGCCCGACCTCGTTCATTTGAATGTGATGTTTCCGGCAGGCAGAATTGTCAGAGACTTAAAAACTCGGTACAAGATTCCATATGTGGTTTCTGAGCATTGGACTGGCTACCTTCCTGAAGATGGACGATTCAAAAAGCTTCCTTTGATGGCCCGAAGAATGATTCGGAATACGGCGCGTGAAGCCAATAGAATACTGCCCGTTTCAGAAGATCTTGAGGCCGCACTTATATCAGAAGGAATAGGAAGGCGCTACCAACGTCTGGCCAATGTTATTGACACCAATAAGTTTAGTCTTCCTCTCGAGCGTAAAGACGAACACCTTAAACTTCTGCACATTTCAAATTTGCATGGCGAGCAGAAGAACATTAGAGGTTTGTTTTCAGCTTTGTCTAAATTGAAAGAACAACGATCCTTTGAATTGACGGTAGTAGGGGAGGAAGGAGCTGAAAAGGCTAAGGAGTTGGCTGAGGAATTCGGACTGGCAGAGCAGTGTGTCTTTCTTCAAAAACTGACGCAAGATGAGGTTATTGCTGAGATGCAAAAGCACCAGGTTTTGCTATTGTTCAGTCGCTTTGAAAACATGCCCTGCGTCTTAATCGAGGCAGCTGCAACGGGAATGAAAATTGTCTCGACCGACGTAGGCGGAATCTCCGAGTTTTTCAATCGTGAGGAAAAGAACGCCATTCTCGTTCAATCGGAAGACGAGGAGGCGCTCGTTGAGTCCTTGCTTCAGCTCGATAAGTTTGAATGGAAGACCGAAATGGAACTTCACACATGGGCTGAGGAGAATTTTAGTCTTGAAAAAATCGGAGAACAACTGGATTCCATCTACGAGGAGGTTCTTCACGAAAAAGATAAAGCATGATGAATAAAAGGCCATCCTTCTTCATCATCGGAGCTCCAAAATGTGGCACAACTTCCCTAAATGAATACCTCGCTCAACACCCGCAAATTGGAATGGCTGAGAAAGAGATTCATTTTTTCGGAAAGGATCTGGGGATTGGGCGCGAAGCCGAAACGGAAGAGGAGTATTTGTCTTTTTTTTCTGGACTGAAAGGGGAAATCTTTGGAGAAGCTTCCGTATGGACGTTCTATTCGAAAATGGCGAGTGCAGAGCTGAAGGCCTTTAATCCCCAAGCCAAATTGATCCTATTGCTGCGCAATCCCTGGGATCTACTTCAATCATTGCACGCCCAACATTTGATGGATGCAGATGAGAATTTGAAAGACTTAAACGAAGCCCTGGAGCGGGACCTTCTTCGAGAGCCAGACAATCCCACTTCATGGTCGAAGAATTTTAAATCGCGCCCCCTGCTTTGGAAGAGCTTGTTGTTTTCAGAATGTCTGAAGCAGTGGAAATCCGACTGGGGTGATCAGTTGAAGGTGGTTCTATTTCAAGATTTAGCAGAGAATCCTTTACAGACCTTCAAAAGCGTTTGTGCGCACATAGGAGTTTCCTCTTCTTTCGAACCAAGTTTCGAGGTCCACAATAAGCGTCAGTCAATTCGGAGTGCAGGAATGCAAGCCCTCATCGACCGCCCAAATTCAAATCTTCAAAAGCTAGCTCGGAGTATTGTCCCCAATAAGACTGTGCGGCATCGAATCATGTCGGCTGCGAAAAGCTTCAACACAACAAAGGCAAACCAGGCTTCTAGCTTAAGTCTTGAAAATCAAATTGCCTTGTCGGACTTGCTCAGTGAAGACATCGAACGCACACGAATCTTGCTCGGTCGTGAACTAAACCATTGGCTCTGATGTGTGGAATTGCGGGCATTGTTTCAAAGAGTCGATCGGGAAGCCCGGCAGACCTTCATAAGATCTCAAAAGTTTTAGCTCATAGAGGTCCAGATGATGAAGGTTTTGTGGTCATCAATGGAAAACGAAAGCTCTATTTCGGCGATGATAGCCCAAGGTCAGAACTGAGTCTCCCACACATTCCAAGCAGGCATATAAGCGAGGCAAGTGAGTCCTTTCACATCGGACTCTTACACCGACGCTTGAGTATTTTAGATTTGAGTTCTGCCGGCCATCAGCCTCTCTCTGATGTGAGCTCAAACTATTGGATCAGCTTCAATGGTGAGGTGTACAATTACATTGAACTCAGGAATGAGTTGGAAGCGAAGGGACACGCATTCTTTTCAGATTCTGATACTGAAGTGGTGCTTCATGCATACATGGAATGGGGAGAGGCTTGTTTCAACCGATTCATTGGAATGTGGGCCGTGGCGATTTTGAATCTCCAAGAACAAACACTCGTTTTGTCGCGCGACCGAACAGGGGTGAAGCCCTTGTATTACTCAAGCAATGCCAGTGAATTCATTTTCTCCAGTGAGCTGAAAGCTATTCATGCCATCCGTCCAAGAGGAATGAACCCGACGGTAGCTCTGGAGTTTTTAATCAGCGGAAATGCTGAAGGCACCGAAGATTCTCTCTTCAGTGGAATCAAAGAGTTAAAACCTTCACATACACTTTCGCTGAATTTAGAGACGAGTGAATTTAGAATAGAAGCCTACTACAAGCCAAGCTACAATAGTGAAATTGGAGTCTTTGATGATTCAGTTTATCGAGTGAAGGTTGAAGAGCTAAAGTCCTTGCTACAAGATTCCGTGGCTCTTCACTTGCGATCCGATGCTCCACTAGGGACTTGCCTTAGCGGTGGAATCGACAGCAGTGCACTTAGTGGTTTGATTTCTGCGCAGCTAGGAAAGGGAAGTAAGTTCAAAACCTTCACAGCTCAGTCGATGGTGGCTGCATTTGATGAGAGTTCATGGGCAAAAGAGGTTGCGGATTTCAACGGCTTCGACTGGTTTACAGTGAAGCCCAATTCTGAAGAGCTCAGGCAGGACATTGATGATCTGACATATTTCCAAGAGCTGCCTATGATATCGCTGAGTACCTACGCTCAGTATAGGGTTATGAAATTGGCTGCTTCGCAGGGGATTAAAGTTCTCATGAACGGTCAAGGAGCTGATGAGTTGTTTGCAGGTTACCCTCATTATCAACTTTCAAATTGGAAGGAACAGAAATGGAGTGTTCGGAAGATTCAGGAGACTTTATCAGTAGAAGGTGGGCCGAGATCCTATCTCGTAAAAGAGTACTTGAAAGAGAAACTATATTCCAAGGCCAAAGGAATTCCAGGCTTGCTCTCAGAGCTTCAACCTCAGGTTCGATTGATCGACAAAGATCAACTTCGACACTTCATGGAGCGACATTATTCCGTTCCAAAGTTGATTCATGAAGGAGCGAACAAACAGCTGCATTTCGACTACTATAATGGGCCACTTAAGAACCTTTTACGTTATGAAGATCGAAATTCGATGGCATTTTCCGTTGAATCAAGGGTTCCTTTTTCCGACGATCATCGCATTTCTGAACTCGCATTCGGCCTCGAATCCGTATACAAAATGAATGGACCCTATTCGAAAATGTTGCTGCGAGATGCCGCTAAGGCTTGGATGCCAACGAAGGTTTATTCAAGAACGGATAAGATGGGCTTCGTTAGCCCAAACAACCTATGGATGAGGGAGTTATCGGGCTTTTTCTACGAGGCTTTTCAAAGGCTGAATCCTTTGTTTCGTAAGGGGGTTGATCGTAAAGAGTTCGAAAAAATGCTCATCCCAAGCGGTGGAGTTGAGAATTACCGAAGCTTCCGTTACATCAGTTTAGCGCTCTGGATGGAGCGCTTTAAAATGTAAAGAATCAAACACAAGTCATTTTCTTTTTGGGCTACATGCGCATTTGATTAATTTTGACTGGTTCAAAAAATCTTAAAAAAACAAAAAGGATATGAAAAGAAGATTACTACTCGCTTCTTTTGCGATTTTTGGTTTCTATTCGACACAAGCACAAGAGTCGAATTTTCCGAAGGTTGACAAAAGCATTGACTCCCCAGAAATCTTTGACGGATCTCGTCTGGATAAAGAAAGCACAGCAGTGCGCGGAGGATCTAAAAAGCCAGCTCAAGCGGCTGCTAGTTTAAATGGAACCGTCATTGGTACTTCCATTTATGATCTTCAAACAAATGCTTCCATCGACAACCGATTCATTCGTCATTCAGATGGTACCATGTCAGCAGCTTGGACGTTCTCTACAACTTCTGGTCCTGCTTATTCTGACCGTGGAACTGGTTATGTTTATTTCGACGGAACGAATTGGACGAATGCGCCAACGGCTCGTTTGGAGTCTGAACGTGTTGGATGGCCTTCAGTTTTGACCATTGCGAATGGTTCTGAAATCGTCATTACTCACAGTACGGCAACCGATCAATTGACCATGATGCGTCGCCCAGCTAAAGGAACTGGCGCTTGGACTCAGTCTCAAACAATTTCTACGCTTCACCTGGTATGGCCTCGTGCGACTGTTGGTGGAACAGATGGAAACAGCATTCACGTTGTTGCCGTTACTGCTCCTGTAGCATTAAACGGAACTGTATTCAACGGTTTGGACGGAGCTCTTGTTTACAACCGCTCAATTGATGGTGGTTTAACATGGAACAAGCAAAACTTTCAAATTCCAGGTCTAACCTCAGCGGAGTGGACAGGTTTTGGTGGAGACAACTATGCAATCACTGCAGATGGAAATCACATTGTTCTTGGTGTTTTCCCAGACCTCGGAGACGTTCTTCTTTTTGAGTCTATGGACAATGGAGACACTTGGACAAAGCACATCGTATTGGACTTCCCAATCGACAGATACATTGTTGACTCAGGAATTGACATCGACAACGACAACGTACCTGATACTGTAGAAACTTCAGACAACTCAGGAGCTGTCCTCATCGACAACAATGGTAAGCTACACACTTGGTTTGGTCGCATGCGTCGTTTGGATGCTGACCTTACTGACGGACGCACTTCTTACTTCCCAATCACCAACGGATTGATGTATTGGAATTCCGACATGCCGAGTGATGGTTATTACTTCTTGACTGGTGCGCTGGACTTGAACGGTAATGGTCAGTTGGAAGTTGTTGGAAACAGTACAAATGGTATTGGACAATACTTCCTTTCAATGGCTTCAATGCCTTCAGCTGGTGTTGATGCCAACAACGATGTATACCTGTCGTATTCAGCTCACATGGAGACTTTAAACGACGGAACTCAAAACTACCGTCACATTTATGGTATGAAAACCGATGACGGTGGATGTACTTGGTATCAGCCAACCGATCTCACCAACAACGGTGTTGGATTTGAGGAGTGTGTTTTCCCAGCGGTTGCCCGGGATGTTGACTCTAGATTACGTCTGATTTACCAAGAAGACGTTTCTCCAGGACTAGCAGTTCGTGGTGATGAAGATCCTGATGGAACAAACGAAATTGTTTATACCGACATCACAACTTCAAGCATGTCTTCTACAGCCTTTAGCTGTCCAATCTCAATCGATGGTATCGAGGACTTATGTCCAGGTGATACTCTTTCTGTTTCTGCAATTTGTGGAACAGCTTGGGACTGGAAAAACAGTGGAGGTGCAAGCATCGGAACTGGTCAGAGCGTTGATCTAGTGAACACTGGAAACTATACTGTTGATGTTACTACTGCTTGTGGAGTAGAAACTCTTGACTTTGAAGTTCTTCCTCCAGCTCCTGGAGCTGGTGCAGGTCCAAACTTTACTTTGGGTGCTGGCTATTCTGAAGTTTGTGTTGGAGATACAGTAACTATTACTGCCGCAGGTGCACTTACCGGTGGAAGTGGTGGATACAACTGGGGTACAGGTTTTACTACTAGCAATACTTTCGAAGGTGTTGGCCCAGGAACATACACTGTAACTGTAACAAACTGCGTTGGTGACAATACTGTTGATTCAATCAGCATCGGAACCATCACTGGTGTTACTGCCAGCATTACAGGTGACCCGTTCATCTGTCCTGGTGGAAACACGGTAGTTACAGCAAACGACATCAGCAATGCGGTTTACTCATGGGATGACGGATCTACAACATTAGGTGCAAGCAGGTCATTGAGCGTTTCTGCTACAGGAACTTACAACGTTACTGTAAGCGCTTGTGGATTCAGTGATATTACAAGCATCAACGTTCAAGTTGAGCCTACTCCAACTGCTGCTGTTACTGCGGTTGGCGCAGTTGAGATTTGTGAAGGTGGTTTGGTATCATTGTCTGCAACGACCAACGTTGACTCAATTCTTTGGATCAATGGTCTAGACGCAATGAACATTCCATTGACGCAGCCATCTCAAAGTGGAGATTACTACTTCACAGCTTACAATAAGTGTGGTGACCTAGCATTGTCTGATACAGTATCAGTTACAATCAATGCTAAGCCAGCGGCTCCTACCATTACCTTGGCTTCAGGTGTCTTCACATCAAGTGTGGCATCTAACATCCAATGGTACGTGAATGGAAACGCCATTTCAGGTCAAACAGCACAGAACTACATCCCATCTACATCTGCAGCGGGAAGCTCTGTAACTGCAAAGGTCATTGACCCAGTTACCAGCTGTGAGTCTGAGTTCTCAAACTCTGTATTGATTCCACTAGGAGTGAATGAGGCTTTAGAAGCTGATGGTTTGAACTTGTTCCCTAACCCGAACTCAGGAAGCTTTACGCTTGCTGTAGAAAGAGCAGGGGAGTACACGCTTGAAGTGACTAGCGTATTGGGTGAGAAAATTCTTTCTAAAGAAATTCAAACTCAAGGAGCTGAAAGCTTCAACTTCGATTTGAGCACACATGCAAAAGGTGTTTACCTCGTGAACCTTCGTGGTGAAGGATTCGAGCACAGCATTCGCATGATGGTTGAATAAGATTTTTGAACAAGGAGAAAGCCCTTTCACGAAAGTGAAGGGGCTTTTTTTTGCTCCAAGAATTTTTAACGGGCTGCTTGGGCCAACATGATTCCCGCAGCGACGGAAACATTTAATGAGGCAATCTCACCTTTCATAGGGATTTGAGCCAGATGCGTAGAGATTTTAAGTACTTGAGGGCTTACTCCCTGATCTTCTGAGCCCATGATTAGCACACTCGAAAGCGACCAATCTATTTCGGTGTAATCGAGGTTTCCTTTTTCAGTGCAAGCGACCAATTGAAGCCCGGAGTTTTTCATGTATTCCAAGGCCTTGTACAAATCGCCAGCTCTGCACAGCTTTATCTTGAACAAGGCACCAGCAGAGGTTTTGATGGCATCCTCATTCACCGCAGCGCTTCCTTTTGCAGGAACAACAATTAAGTCTACTCCAAAGCATTCTGCGCTTCTTGCAATGGCGCCAAAGTTCCTAACGTCGGTAATGCCATCTAGAGCCAACACAAGCAAGCGCTCGCCGGTTTCAATGCCCTTAACGATTTCTTCTTCGAAGTTGTAGTACGGAATTCGCGACACAAAAGCCAAAGCACCTTGATGGTTCTTATCACCCAAACTGCTCATCTTCTCCTTTGGTACGCGAACCAGAGGGATGTTCAGGTTGCGAGCAGCTTCGAGCAATTCCACACTCAATTCGTTCTTTAGACCTTTGAGTAGGTAAATTTTTTCAATTTCCGTATCGGAAGTGATGGCCTCTAAAATGGTTCGGATTCCGTAAATGCGTTTGCTCACTGTGGATGTATTATAGGTTGTACGCTCTTCCTGCTCTCCATTCATCTACCGCACGATACCACGGGTTTTTGTAAATGGGTGAGCGGTTTAAGACGAAGTGATTGTCGGTGAAAGGATTGATCAATTTCACAAATACAAAGTTGAGAGAAAGTTGGTTGCTTTTCACCCCATAAATCCATGTTTCGCTTCCGCCGGTTCGATAAATAATGTTTGGTTGACCAAAAATCAAATAGATCATGCCCCGATCGGTTTTCCAGCCTTCAAGGTGACTACTGAAATGGTAATTGGCATTTTCAACGCGACTGTAATATTGCTCGATTAAAGATCTTGCTTTCGTTCTATTGCCGGATGCCTCAGTCCAAAAAGTCTCTACCGAAGCTCTTTGGTTCCCTGCTTTGTATAGAAACTCAAAGTCTTTCCGACTCATAATGAAGCGCATGGGATAGAGCAAATCTTCAATGGTTTTCAAGTAGGGGAAGAGCTCAGTAAATTGGAAGAGCGATAGTCCAGCTTTTCGCTGAGTACTAGGACTGAAATGGTAGAAGCCAGAACGTGGAACTTCAAAGGTTTCGCCGATAGTATACACGAAACTGCTGTCGCTGGTATAATCAAAGGATTGCTGATTGTATGAGGCGAAGGGAGGAGGCGGCATTTGAAAAATGCGATCGTAATAGGAGCCTTGCAGTTGGTCAATGCTCTTCTTGTTGTATTCGATCACTAGCTTCTGCCCAATGCTAACAAAGGCTGTATAAAGAACGCGCTTCGTTTCAGCATCTCGAACGAGAAAGTTCTGATCCGACATTTGGTCAATCTTGTCTACTTCCAAGAAGTTGTGTTCAAGACGGTTTTTGTTCAAATCCGTGGTGCTCAGTTTTAAGATGAATTTCCCTCGTGGAATCTTAATGTCAAGCTTTCCTTGAATGTATTTCTCGACTTGCTTGGGGTTTTCGTCGCGAAGTACAACCGCAGCGCTATCCACCAATTCATTCGACTGATAGGAAGTAAACAACTTGTAGCTCAAGCCAACTCGGGCAGTAAATGTATTGTTGGAAGGGTTCCGTACGTACAAGAGTTCCTCGCTGTGCATGGAGAAGTGAAGCTCGCTGATGCTGTCGTTCTTGTGGTAAATCTTGAAATTCGGATGAAGGGAAGTCTTTTCCTTCTTGTACAGGTATGCTAAGTTATTGGTCGATCGAAATGTGTCCGAACATGCCGAGAGTAGGATGAGACTTGTTAGAAGAATCCAACTAGCTCTCATCTTCCAAACGCTTTACATCTCCCCCTTCTTCTTCAGCCTTGGCCATCTCCTCATCAAAACCATCGGGAAGAAGCTTTGTTGTGTCTCCACTTTTGTCGCGAATCTTATCCAGTGTGCGAAGTACGTTTCCATTTCCCAAGCTCAATTGCTTTCTTGCCTCAGCATAGGAATCCATTGACTTCTCAAGTTGCTGTTCAATGCGATCAAAATTCTTCATGAAATTCCTGAACTTGGCAATCAATGAGTTCGCAAGCTTAGAAATCTCTTGTACGTTTCGATTTTGTTTCTCGTACTTCCAAATCGAGGCAATCGTGCGCAGGGTTGCCATCAGTGTAGTCGGAGAAACGATTACAATGCGCTTATCCCAGGCATATTCAAACAGTTGCTCATCGTTTTCCAAGGCCAGCGCAAAGGCGGCTTCAGAATAAACAAAGAGCATCACAAAGTCAGGAGTGTCTAACTTCTTGGCACTGGCGTAGCTCTTTGCGCTCAAACCAGTAATATGATTCTTGAAGGAGATGAGGTGGTTTCGCACATGAGTAGCGCGATTTTCTTCCTCTTCGTCGTTGACATAATCCATATAGGCTGTCAAGGAAACCTTGGAGTCAATAATCAAATGTTTTTCGTCGGGTAAGAATACAACCACGTCGGGCCTCACTATTTGCCCATGCTCGTTGAGATCGCTGAACTGGGTTTTGTACTCTCGTCCTTTTTCCAAGCCACTGTTTTCAAGCACTCGTTCCAAGATTTTCTCACCCCAGCCGCCTTGCATCTTCGAATCGCCCTTCAAGGCTTTGGCAAGGTTCTGAGCATCTCCGCTCAGCTTTTCGTTCAAGTTTCGTAACCCGTCAATCTGCTCCTTCAACTGTCCGCGCCATTCTTTTTGGTCGTTGGTATTGTCGGTTACTTTCTTCTCGAATTTTGAGAATTGGTCTTTGATCGGATCAAGAATTCCTGCGATGCGTTCGTTGTTCGCTTTGCTGAACTGCTCTGAGTTCTCCTTCAATACTTGGTTGGCGAGAACTTTAAATTCTTGCGTAAGCTGCTCGCGCATTTCCAAGAAATCCTTTTTCTGGTCATCTAATTTTCCTTGAAGATTCGATGCAACCTGATCGCTGGTCGCTTTTTCTGCAGTGAGTTTATTAAGCTCCGAATGCAAGTCTTCCAGTTCTTTCTCTCGCGCCTTTAGATGCTCTTCTGCTACACTGAGCTTGCCCTTCAATTCTCCTCGCTCCGATTCAAAAGATGCTAGGCCATCCTCCTTGGGCTCTGAACTCTTCCTGAAAATAAAGAAGAGCACAACTCCTAACTGGACGAGAATCAATATGGTAACGGCTATTTCGAGCATATCTGGGAGTTGGATGAAATTAATTAAAAGATGCTCACAAAACCGAAGTGAAGCTTCGAACTTCTGAATTGCATTGGGCTTCCTCTCTGACTGCCCAATGCATAACTCAAACTAAATATTCCAGACTTTGTATCGAAGGTGAAACCAGCCCCAACACCTATGGCTCGATCATAAGAAATGAGGTCTAAGGCTTTCGACTCGATGTAAGCCATATCGGAGAAGAGAGAGAGATGACTGTTTCGTTCAAGAATGTAGCGGTATTCCAAGGTAAGAATCCCATATGTGCTTGCACGAATGGATTCAATGTCGAAGCCACGAAGGTTTTGAATGCCCCCAAGTCTGTATAGTTCATTTTGGAAAACCTCTTCACCCAAAATACTCCCTCCATTAATTCCAGTTTTAAAACTGCTTCTCTTGAAAAGGGCAAAATAGCGATCGGCTTGAAGCTGAATGCGATATTGAGATGACCTCAATTGCAGACTGTCGTACAACTCTGGGTTGATGTCTGGATTTTGCTGGATTCTTCTGTTTCCCGCACCGAATTCTAGAGCAATGTCGCGTCCACTGCGTGGGTTGTATCGATAGTCGAGCTTAAGCCCTTTATATCCAAGGCTGTACTGACTGGTTTGAACGTCTGCATATTCAGGTAAACTACTGGCATTTTGCAGTCCATAAGTGCTGAGAATGTTGTTGTTGATGGCACCAAGTTTAACCACTACCGAATGGTATTGACTCAAGCGATAATTGGCGCCTACGCTCCGTTCGAAGGTGTTGAAAAGGGTGTCGCGGCGGTAGAGAAAGACTTTTCCCTCTAGCCCAAAAGAGGTGTTGAAGAGGTAAGGATAGGTGGCTTCAACCTTCAAATCTTGAGTGTTCTCTTGAAGTTTCCTCCAGTTCATATTGAAGTATTCCCCTTGTCCCAAAGCGTTCATGAGTTTGAGCTTTACATCACCACTGAGGGTGATTTTACCTGTTTGTGCGTTCGGAAGAAAGCCAACAATTCCTTGAATGTCGTTGGCTTTTTTATCCTCGAGATAGAGAAATACTTGAGCTCCTTCTTTGGAGAACAAAACCTCAGGCTTTTTAAGCTGCTTCACAAAAGGGATTTCGCTCAATCGGGCAGGGCTTTGAACAAACTTCTCTTCGCTGTAGGCTTTTCCTGGAAAAATATTTAGCGAGTTGTAGAGGTAGCTGGGCTTCACCTTTTCTGCGCCTACAATCACGAGGCTGTCGATGGTGATGTATTGATTTAAGTCGACCATCATACTGGCTGAGACGAGATTTCCATCCATCGAAAGACTGTCGTAATAAACACCTGCAAAAGGATAACCGCGGTTTTCATAGTAGCGCAAAACGGCTTCTCGAAGTTTCCGTATTTCACGAACGTTCACGGCTTTTTTGGTGCGGAGGTCGAGTTTGTATCCTAGGGCTCGAAGTGCTTCTGGTTCTACATTACCCCGACTGAGTTTAGACCAGATGTATTGAGGTCCCAATTCAACTTGGAGTTGAATGACGGGGCTATCGACCTCTAAGGTAGACCTAGCTTCAAGATATCCCTCCGACTGCAGAATCGAAATGAGTTCTTGCTGAGTTTTTAAGGCCGAATTGCTATCGGTGGCAGTTTCGACATTGACGAGTTCATTTAGGTTTAATTCGGAACTGAGGTTTTTCAATTCAAGCAAATAGTCTTGAGAAAAAAGCGACAGACTGAAGAGCCAGAATATGGATGTCAAAAGGAATCTCACAGCTGCCAATCGATCTTATTCTTACCTGCTTTCTCCAAAAGGACATTTGTCTTTGAGAAATGTTTGCATCCAAGGAAACCTCGATGGGCAGAAAATGGTGAAGGATGTGGAGCTTCTAAAATGAAGTGTTTGCTGGCATCAATGATGGATGCTTTTTCTTGCGCGAATTTGCCCCAGAGTAGGAATATGATGCCTTCTCTTCCTTCATTCAATTTTCGAATTACGGAATTCGTAAACTCCTCCCAACCTTTTTTCTGATGTGACCCAGCTTCAGATTTCCGAACGCTTAAGGTCGCGTTGAGCAGAAGCACACCTTGCTTGGCCCATGAACTGAGATTGCCATTTAGGGGAATCTCCAAGTTGAGATCCGATTTCAATTCCTTAAAAATGTTCTTCAAAGATGGAGGTGCTTTAATTCCTTCTGGAACCGAAAAAGCCAATCCATGTGCCTGGCCTTCGCCGTGGTAAGGATCTTGTCCAAGAATTACCACTTTAACTTCTGAGAAAGGACAGAGATTGAAGGCTTGAAACATCGAATTCATCGGAGGGTAAACGGAAAATCGTCTATTTTCTTCTTCTAGAAAAGAACCCAATTTCCCGAAGCTGTCTGTTTGAAAATCATCTTTCAAAACCTCTGCCCAAGAAGCCTCGATTTGCTGATCAATCAAATTCATTTTTCGCAGAAAATTTAGACTTGTCACAGGAACACCGAATGAACAATTGTGAATAAGCTCTATTCAAAAGATGTGGGAACTAAGTGGCAAAGGTGCACTCTTTTGACGACCTTTAATCACACCTTTGCTCCATGGACGAAATCAAGAAACCATACGATAAAAAGCCCCAATCTCGCCTAAAGAAAATTGGCGGATCTGACTCGATGGAAATCGGCCGGGTGATCCCTCAGGCTGTAGAATTGGAGGAGGCTGTTTTGGGTGCCTTGATGCTCGACCAAGATGCGGTAAATGACATCATCGATGTTCTTAGCGCGGATAGTTTTTACAAGGAATCTCATCAAAAAATCTTCGAAGCGATTCAGTCGCTTTTCCAAAACTCCGAACCAATTGATATCCTCACGGTCAATCAAGAGTTGATCAAGCGAGGTCAGTTGGATTTTGTTGGAGGACCTCAATTCATTGCGCACCTCACCAACCGTGTAGCATCAGCCGCGAACGTCGAGTTTCACGGTCGCATCATTTCTCAAAAGCACATTCTTCGGGAATTGATTCGCATTTCTACGGAAACCATTCGCGATGCCTACGAGGACACCACAGATGTTTTTGAACTTCTAGATAGAACAGAGCAGAATCTTTTTGGTGTTGCTGAAGGAAACATCCGAAAGAGTTTCGATAAGATTGAAAACCTCATTCACAGTGCCGTTCAGAACATTGAAGATGCTGCTTCAAAGGGTTCTGGGGTGACGGGAATGGAAACGGGCTTTGCAGAATTGGACAAGCTTACCGCCGGATGGCAACCTTCGGATCTCATCATCCTTGCCGCTCGTCCTGGTATGGGGAAAACGGCTTTCGTTCTCTCAATGGCGAGGAACGCGGCAGTTGAATTCGGTCGTGCTGTGGCAGTCTTCTCTTTGGAGATGTCGTCGATTCAGTTGGTTAACAGGCTTATTGCAAGTGAAACGGAACTTTCGGCCGATAAGCTCAAACGTGGGAAACTCGAGAAATTTGAATGGGAGCAATTGCATTCTAAAATTGGTCGCCTGAGTGAAGCTCCGCTTTTTATTGACGACACTCCCGGTCTTTCAGTTTTTGAACTTCGCGCGAAATGCAGAAGGCTGAAGCAACAGCACAACATTGAGATGGTCATCATCGATTACCTCCAACTGATGACGGTAGGTGGCGACGGCAAAGGAAATCGTGAACAAGAAATTTCGACCATTTCAAGGAGCATCAAGAGCATAGCCAAAGAATTGGAAATTCCAATCATTGCACTCTCTCAGCTAAACCGTTCTGTTGAAACCAGAACTGGGGAAAAACGACCACAACTTTCGGATTTGAGGGAATCGGGTGCGATTGAGCAAGATGCCGATATGGTAACCTTCATCTACCGTCCGGAGTATTACCAAATCACGGAGAACGAAGAGGGAATGTCTACCGCCGGTATGGCTGAGTTGATCATCGCAAAGCACAGAAACGGAGCCCTTGGAACCGTTTACTTGAAGTTCATTTCGAACCTTGCCAAATTTGCCGACCTCGACCGAGTGGAAGATTATGGCTTTGGTCAGATGCCAACCAACCAGGATTTTGATCCAGACAATAACAATGTCATTCGCAGTTCTCGAATGGACGATTTGGACGCTTATCCAGAGGATGACGACAATCCGTTCTAAAGCTTAGGCACCTTAATTGCTTATCTTGCGTTGTGAAATACATGCGCTTAATAATCCTCATTTCTGTACTCTTTTTCACTACGCTGACCAGTCATGCCTCGAAGATTCTCATTCAGATGGATGAGTCTCAAGCAAATCATTTGAAGGCTTATGGGATTGCGTTTTGGAGTTTAGAACAAGCAGTAGATGTTCAATGGTTGTTGAACTACCGAGGCGGTAGTTTTATGACCGATCATTACAAAGCCATCGAAGACGAATGCCTAATTCGAGGAGTGAGCTATTCGATCATTCCGGATGCTCGAGCTTCTAGCATTCTTCAAGAAATTGCGAATCCAGAGGTAAATATGGATGCGGTGAAATTGGAGAAGGCGCCTAAAATTGCGGTCTATTCACCGAAGGGCAAACAACCTTGGGACGATGCTGTAACTCTCGTGCTGACTTACGCTGAGATACCATACACAGTCATCTACGATGAGGAAATCATTCGCGGCGATTTGCATCTCTACGATTGGTTGCATTTGCACCACGAAGATTTCACTGGTCAGTACGGTCGCTTCTACGCTGCCTATCGAAATGCGGATTGGTACCGCGCTCAAGTTCAAAGTTCAGAGGAGGCCGCTCAGCAATTGGGTTTTGCTAAGGTCTCTGAGCTAAAATTGGGTGTAGGGCTCAACATCCGCGACTATACAGCTGGAGGTGGTTTCCTCTTTGCTATGTGTTCAGGAACCGACAGTTACGACATCGCTCTGGCTGCAGAGGGAGTTGATATTTGTGAACGCATGTACGATGGCGATTCTGCAGACCCAACTGCCCAATCGAAGCTCGACTTTCAAAAAACTTTTGCCTTCAAAGACTTCGTTCTCACGAAGAATCCAATGCAATATGAATTTTCCAGCATCGACGCAACGCCAGTTCATTCTAGAACGCCACAGCAAATGGATCTGTTTACTCTATTTGAGTACTCGGCGAAATGGGATCCTGTTCCAAGTATGCTCACCCAGAATCACACGCGAGTAATTAAAGGTTTTATGGGGCAAACAACAGCCTACGATAAGAAATTTGTAAAACCTGAGATTCTTGTGCTAGGAGAGAATAAGTCCTTAAGCTCTGTGAAATACCTTCATGGAAAATTCGGAAAAGGGCAATTCACTTTTTACGGAGGTCATGATCCAGAGGACTACCAACACTTCGTTGGGGATCCTCCAACGGATCTCAATCTTCATCCCAACTCTCCAGGGTATCGTTTGATTCTCAACAACGTTCTTTTTCCTGCTGCGAAGAAGAAAAAGCAAAAAACTTAAGAAGAATTGTTACTTGGCTAGTCTTGCCTGCCAACTACTTTCAAAGTCGATTTGATCTGACGGGCGTAGCCAAGGGCTTGCTTTAAGTCGGGATTCAAGACGGTTACGTGTCCCATTTTTCGAAAAGCTTTGGTGTCCTTTTTCCCGTACAGATGCGGGTACACTCCAGGAATCCTTAAGGTTTCTTCAAGGCCTTCATAAACTGCTTCACCTTCTGAGTTTGCATCACCAAGAAGGTTCAACATTACGGAGGGTTGTACAATTGCTGTTGACCCAAGAGGCATTCCACAGACAGCTCTGAGCTGTTGCTCAAATTGAGAGGTCAAGTTTCCTTCGATGCTTTGGTGGCCGGAGTTGTGCGTTCTCGGAGCGATTTCGTTCACCAAGATGTTTCCCGATTTGTCGATGAACATTTCTACCGCTAGAATACCGACAAGATTGAGTTCTTGTGCCAAGCGCATTGCTAAATCCTCGGCTTCTTGTTCCAAATCTTTTGAAATATCGGCAGGACAAATGAGGAATTCAACAAGGTTTGCTACTGGATGAAAATCGAGCTCTACCGTTGGGTAGGCAACGGTTTCACCAGATTCGTTTCGAGCAACAATGACCGAAATTTCTTTTTCTATGTCGACCAATCGTTCTAATAAGCTCGGGCCAGGAAGTTTTTTTGAGAAGTCGCTTGCCGATCTCAATACTTGTACACCACGTCCATCGTATCCGCCTCGTCGCATCTTCTGAACGAAGGGCAGGGGCCAAGTGTCTTCTTGAAAATCTTCAACCAGCTGAAATTCAGAGGTAGGTATTCCGTGAAGGCGGTAGAACTGCTTTTGAGTTCCTTTATCTTGAATGAGCTCAATCACCTTCGGGTCGGGGAATACTTTCACCCCTTCCGACTGAAGTACTTTAAGAGCTTCTACAGAAACGTCTTCGATTTCGATGGTGACTACATTCATCCCGCGTCCGAATTTCAAAACGCTCTCGTAATCACGGAAATCACCCACCACAAATTCTGAGGCGATTTCAGCACAAGGTGCAGCAGGATTGGGGTCCAGTACAGAGGTGCTGATGTTGAATTTGATGGCCTCGCGAATCATCATTCGGCCAAGTTGCCCGCCTCCTAAGATTCCAAGTTTGAACTCTTTTCCAGAAAAATTTTCCATTAGATGTCTTCGATCAATATTCCACTGCCGCTTCCGCTGCTTACAGTTTCAGGATTCTCTTTGTAATAAACGTCTCCAGTGCCATTGATTTCGGCTTCCAAAATATTGAAAGCGAACACACTTATGTCTTTGTTGCTTGTGGTTTGAAGATAGGTGGTGTCCGAAAGCAGTCCGTAAGTATTGACTTCCATATTCGAGTTCACATTGAGATTCAAATAATCTGAGCCACCTTTCAGGGCAACATTGCCAGAACCGTTGAGGTCTGCCTGAATGTGGTGTCCGACGAAAAAGAGGTCGACGTTGGAAGACTGATTTACTTCCAGGCGAAATGAATCAAGTTCAATGGCGTTTTCAGACACAATTCTGCTCGGTGAATTTGCAATGACTTCACGGATGTCGGAAGACTCCACATAGATGATGATTTCACCATGTCCTTCAAGGCAGCCGATGAACTCAATCGTTAATTGATGATTGTCTACCTTGGTGAAGATGTTGTTGTAGGTGTTTTCCTGTGCAACAATCGTGACCTTAGAATTTCCGATGTTTGGATTATGCACTAGATTTAGGGTGACGGGAATGCTGAAGTCGATGGAGTTTATAGTCTCATAGCTCCGAACTTGTTCAAAGGGATCGCCTTCACCAGCCTTACATTTCTCGCCGAAGAGATTGCACGAAGCATTCACGAAGGCGAGGGATATGAGAAGAATGAATTGAAAGGATTTATACAATTGTTTGCTTTGTTGAAGGCTGCCAAATATACCACTTAGGCAATTACAACGTATTAAGGTGAACGAGCTTATACACACTTACTATGAAAGGACAAGAAGAAGATAAAATCAGGAAGGCTTTTAAGCAACGCGATTGGAATGAAATAAAGACAACGGACAGCTGGCAGATTTTTAAAGTGATGGCTGAATTTGTTGAGGGCTTTGACAAGCTAGGGAAAATAGGGCCTTGCGTCTCCATTTTTGGATCGGCCAGAACCTCGGCGGACAATCCCTCATATCTGTTGGCAGAAGACATTGCTTTTCGTCTGACGCAAGATGGATATGGCGTGATTACAGGAGGTGGCCCAGGCATAATGGAGGCCGCGAATAAAGGTGCTCATCGCGGAGGTGGTATTTCAGTAGGTTTAAACATTGACTTACCTCATGAACAGTCCTCAAATCCATACATCGACCGCGATAAAATCATTGATTTTGATTATTTCTTCGTCAGAAAACTCATGTTTACTAAGTATGCCCAAGGATTTGTGGTGCTGCCAGGAGGATTTGGAACCTTAGATGAGTTTTTTGAGGCGATGACCTTGATTCAGACCAATAAAATTGGAAGATTTCCCGTAGTTCTTGTAGGCAAATCCTATTGGGGAGGCCTATTGGATTGGGTCAAAAACGTCATGCTTAAAGAAGGGAACATCAGCGCTCCAGATTTGAACTTGTTCAAATTGGTAGATACTGCGGAAGAAGCAACTCAGGAGATCAATGCATTTTATTCGAAGTATCTGTTGAGGCCGAATTTCTAGCCTGTTAACAAAATCGTGTTGGCAAAAGCAAATTGTCAACTCAAAAGAAGGGGGTGCCATGCGATAGATTTGTTAGCGTTCGCAAAAACATCGCATGTACAAGGCTATACTCGCACTCTTTTCTTTTTTTCCGGTCTTTTTTCTTTCAGTGTTCGATGGCGACGAAGTCAGCATCACCCTCAATGCTCCCGATCAAATTGAGCTGAACCAAGAGGTTCAGGTAGACTTAATATTCAATAAAGGCAGCAACGTATTGGGCTTTGGTAAATTCGAAGCTCGATTTGATAAGAACGTCGAAATTGAGCCCATCGAAACTCAATCGGGAACCTTTACTTACTCGGATGGAGTTATGAAGATCTTGTGGCTTTCCTTGCCAGAAGAAGGTCAGTTCGTTCTCTCGTACAAACTCATTGCCCGCGAAGGCACCCCCTCGGACCTTTCCATAGGAGGTAAGTTTTCATATTTGATTGACAACGAGAAGAAGAGCTCTGCCATCATGCCGAAGATTGTGAAAGTTGGCTCTGGAGCAGCGGCAGAAGAAATTGTAGTTGTTCCTGCAAAGGCAAACGCTACCAGAAGTTTACGGCAGACTTCCGAGAATCAATATGTGGTTGACATTGTGATTGAAAAGCAGGGAATAGAAGGTTTTTCGAAGATTGAAGAATTTGTTCCAAAGGGAGCTGTGGTGTCTGACGTTTTTAGTGAGAATGCTGCTTTCTCTTACTTAAGAGGAAAAGTGAAATACGTTTGGTTGGGTACGCCAATGGATGGAAGTCTCAAAGTATCCTATGAATTGAATCTGGCCGAAGCCACAAGTCAAGATGTTTCGAGCATCCGTGGCGAGTATTCTTTTCTTGAAGATAACGAAACAAGAAAGGTTGATATCATGAGTTCGGGAGAACTAGTATTGGCTGAGGAAACTGCACCTGAACTACCTGAGGACTTATTGATCGGTGGAGTGAAACTTCAGGTTCGCGAAGCAACCGTCGAGGAAAAAGAAGAATTGGCCTCTGCTCCGGTTCAGGATAAAGTTATTGAGGAAACGCCGAAGAAAGAGACAGCTGAAGTGGTTCAAAAAGAAGAAGTAGTTGAAGAAGAGTCGGTAGAAGAAATCACACAAGGAGTGAAAATTGAGGAAGGATTGCTTTCCAAGCTCGACATGAAAATCGATGAGGGGATGATGGTTCGGCCTGAGGAAAGTATTGAAGAAGAAATGCAGACCACAGCTGCTGCAAATACAATGTCAACTTCGGTTCCAAGTCCCCAAAAGGGGATTTTCTACAGAGTTCAAATTGCTGCCGGAAAAAATTTGGTAAACGCAGCTTACTTCAAATCTCGACACAGTTATACGGATGATTTTATCATCGAAAATCACCAAGGCTGGGTGAAGTACACCATGGGCAAGTTCGATATGTATCGCTCCGCAAGAGACCAACGGAATCAAATCAATTCGGCCGGACACAATTTCGACGGCCCCTTTGTAACGGCGTATAATGCAGGAGATCGAATTACGGTTCAAGAAGCTTTGATGATCACCAAGCAGAAGTGGTTCCGTTAGATAAACGGCTGAGCCAAAGACCTCTTCTAAATTTCGTACTTTTGAAAGACTGCTTTACGAAGGAATTTTCCTAAAATGAAACCGAAGCAAGGTTCTATTAAGTTTTTTAGAGTTCTCCTTGGGGTTCTGTTGCTGCTTTGCATAGCAATGAGCCCGGTTGATTTGTACTCCCAAACAGACAGTGCGGCTACAGAAGAGGCCATTCCTGAATTCACACCGAACGCTCCAGTTGAAGACTTCAACGATGAGGAGGGGGCGGCTGCCGAGGAAGAGTTCGAAGAAGTAGACTTGTATGAGGAAGAGCGGACTCCAGCAGTAGAGAAATCAGCTGGGGAGGAAGAAAAAGAAAAAGCCAGTCAGTTTAGGCCAATCATCGCCCCTGGGATCGGATTGATGAGTTACTATGGTGAGCTTTCCAAAAGCGAGAAGTCGTCAAAAGCGTTGGTTTCCAATATGGGCTACGATTTCAAGGTGAGCTTCCCAATTCAAGAATCTTTTATGGTCAGCTTTCATGTTCTAAGAGGAACATTGGTGGCCAACGAGCGCTCTCTAGAACGCAATTTGAATTTTAAGTCGAGCATTACTTCTGGTGGTTTTGAGTTTTCCTACAACTTCTCGCATCTCATGCCTACCGGCAGAGTTCAGTTTCCAACCTTGATGGTGGGATTTCATGCTATGGAGTTTTTGAGTAAAACAGATTTGAAAAATGAAGCAGGAACCAATTACAATTATTGGTCTGATGGAACCATTCGAAACATTCCTCAAGGCTCAGAGTTGGATAGCCGATCCGTTCGAATTTCAAGAGATTACATTTATGAGACCGACATTCGAGAATCCAATTTGGATGGACTTGGGAATTACGCAGAACGCACTTTTGCCATACCAGTTGGATTGGCCATCAACCTAGACCTGACTGATCAAGTGCAATTCCGCCTAGGCTCCGCTATGTACTTCACCTTTACCGATCAACTCGACGGAATCAGTTCAAGTGGTACAGGTGTTCGTCAGGGAGACAAAGCAAAAGATCGATTCCTCTTCTCAACATTTAGTCTGGCCTACAACCTTTCTAGTAGAGCGGATCTTACTCAGGATGATGAAGTTAAGGACCTCATTGCAATGGAGAAAGAAGATAGAGATGGTGATGGGATAGCCGATATTTTGGATGACTGCCCCAATACGCCTGAAGGTGTTGAGGTTGATTCAGTTGGCTGTCCATTGGATGGTGACGCGGACGGAATTGCGAACTTCCGTGACCAGGAGCTTACAACGCCAGACAGCATGTTTGTTGATACGGTAGGAATAGGACTTACAGACGATGCTCTTGCGGCAATTTATTTGCGCTATGTTGACTCTTCAGGAACCTTCTCGCCAATTGAGGACACACTATATGCTACACAAAAACCTACACAGCTCCTAAGAAGAAAGGGAACTTTTGCTGTTCAAGTTGATGATGAAACTGCCGGTTTAACCCCATCCGAAGCGGACGAGGTTCTTGGAACTAGAAAAGTTGAATCCTTGGCAGATGGAGAGAAGTCTGTATTGGCGGTTGGTGACTATGACAATATTGAGGATGCAGTAGCCAAACAGCAAGACCTAAAGAGCAAAGGAGTTCCTACGACCGCGATTATTGCAAAGACCCCAGCTGGAAAGTTGGTTCAAGCAAAAGAGGTTGGAATGTTTGTGGGTGCTGCTTCTGCAAAAGATATTCAACAGGTTGAAGGGGTGATATATCGGATTCAAATGGGGGCCTTCTCGAAAAAACCTGATTTAAATGCCTACAAATCTGTTGGAAAAATTATCCCGATTAAAACATCTGATGGACTAACAAGGGTTTATCACGGTTTGTACAACAACTATGAGGAAGCTGCGCAAGCGAAACAACAATTGATAGGAATGGGCTTTGGCTCTGTACTTATAAAGGCATTCGCCACAAAGGGTGCTTCAGGGCTTCCAAGTGGTGGAGTGAAGTCAAGCGCGAAGCCAGGCTATTATAAAGTCGATGCTGAAAATGCGGATAAGAATAAAGTCCGATTTAAAATACAAGTGGGTTCATTCAGTAAAACGATTCCAAATGAACTTGTTGCGAAGTTCATCAACTATGGAAATGTAACTTCCGAGAATACAGACAACGGAGGAATTCGATACTTTGTAGGAAGCTTTGGCAGCACACAAGAAGCTCAAGGGCTACTCACGAAAGTCCGTTCCGAAGGACTTAAAGATGCCTTCATGGTTGGTGAATACGAAGGCAAGACCATCTCCGTTACCGACGCGAAAAAGATCGCTGGCGAATAGACCTGTTTAGTAAACTTTTCAAGAAAGAATAACAGAATGTAAAAGACGAAGGTCTTTCATTCCTGACTCTGCGTATAAATCAGAAGGATGCTTTAGCTTTAAAAGAGCTTATCCCATGGAACGCGAAGTAGAATAAGAACCAAGCCAATCAGGTAGAACCTGCTCAATTTGCTGTACTTGGCAGTTCCCTCAGCGCGTTTCGCGCTAGAGTATCCAATGGTAATAAGTACAACACCTATGATCATTGTTAAGGGATGTTCCAATACTTGAAACCGAACGCTTGAGTCTGACATTGCAGCTCCAAAGTCTTTAAGCTGACTGAAGGACAGTCCAGTGAAATAGATGACAAAGCCAATAACCAATTGAAGATGGACTGAGATCAAAGTGTAAAGGGAAAGTTTGCGATCACCTTCGGTGAATTCTTTCTTGGCGCGAGCCGCCATTAGAAATTTAATTCCCGAGACAATTAAGAGAACCAGAGCTACATATGCCAAGGTTCTGTGAAGGTGTACTAATCCTGTATGCATCTAATTAAGACTTATTGATTTCTGAATGTGTTTACCTGAGCTTAATGTCAAGTCTACAAAGTAAATCCCTTTGGATTCATGGCTCAAATCTAATAGGAAGCCAGAGTCTACAGATTCATTTTCACGAATGAGTTGACCCAGATGATTTCTAACAGTGAGCTTATTTACCTCCGCTTCAAACTCCAGTTTAAATTTTCCAGAGCTTGGGTTTGGGAATATGCGTAAACCATCAGAGTTCAGTTCTTCAACTGAAACGCAATTGTAAATTTCAACAAACTGCAAGGAACTTCCAGAGCATGAATTGCTGTCGGAGTACGTGTATTCAACTTGATGCCAGCCGACCCCAACCACGGCAGGGTTGAAGATTGAATCTGGAAGTCCGTCTATGGTATAAGTCCCTCCACTTGGTGAGCCAGTCATTAAGCTAAAGGCCGCTGAAGTATTACAATAAGGCCCCATGCTATCTAGCTCTACGGCAGGCGAACTGACAAATGATACCTCTACGCTGTCGGACCCCGAGCAGCCAATGGAATCAGTGTAATCGTAGCTTAGGGGATATGAACCAAGATTCATGGACGAGGGAACGAAGAGTACCGTGTCGGTGAAAGGCATCCAGCTTCCTCCATCCCAAGTTCCTCCTTTAAAATTCGCTCCAATGCTTTGAGCCTGTGAGTTTGCGGTGCAAAAGGTTAAATCGCTGCGATCAATTTGAACGCTTGGTGAACCATGAACGACAACAGAGCCTGTTTTGATGAGTGAATCAGAACCGTTCTGGTTGCTCACAACAAGTTTGATGTCGTAGGATCCAGCCGCATTGAAATGTACTGTCGGATTCTCGTCGTTCTGATTTCCAGAAGCCCCGCCAAAATCCCATGAATAACTGCTCGCATCTTCACTGCTGTTAAACAATTGAACGCTGTCTCCAATACAAATGGAATTGGCGCTGATTGTGAAAGCTGGAATAGGAAGCGGCGCCAAACCTTCAACGATGATAGAAACCCATTGTTGACTGCTTAAGGTTCCTTTATTCCCAATCTTCAATGTGTAAACCCCATTACTCGGACTTGCAATGTAAACTTGCTCGACGTTGTCTCTGAAGTTATCACCCGTTGTGGCTGGATCTGCAGGTAAAGCAGGATTCAAGACGTAGGGCTTAAACTCGAAGCCATCCGGTTCACGCTCGATGCGCAAGTCGAGATCGTGCACTAAGTCCTGCGTTGTTGGCTTCAATACACGAGCTGCAACGGCTCCGGCAGGATCGTTCCAGGCGATGCTTACTCGAATGACCCGATTGGGGATGTTTACTGCCTTTATTTCAATGGGAACTCCTGACGTAAGGCGTTCTTCCATAATCAGAGCTGTAGTGTCTCCAATGAGCTCTGAAGCCTTCCTAGTGTTCATCAAACCCCAACCAAACTTGTAATCTGGTCCAGGATGTGTTCCTGCTTCATTGGCGGTGTGAATGATGAGTCCTCGCAATGTTGAGCTGCGCATGAAGTTGCCACTTCCGTGAACTTGCTCATATCGTTCTTGAAGTAGAATGGACGAGCCTGTAACAGCAGGAGAGGCCATTGAGGTTCCATTCCAGCTTGCGTATTGTGTGTTGCTTCCCCCAAGAGGTGAATAAACGGAAACACCTTTTGAAACTATATCCGGACGTATGCGACCGTCGTCTGTTGGTCCCCAGCAGGAGAAGTTCGACATCACAACATTAGAAGGCTGACTGTATCCATTACTGATCTCGTTTACAGCCCCTACCACCAATATGTTCTTTGCCATGGAGTAGGAGGATACGCTCCCGTAGGATGGGTCATCGTCTCGTGTGGCGGTTGAAGTTCCCCAGCTGCTGCCGTTCCATACTCGGTGCGAAGTCCCCGGACTTGGCCCATCGTCTCTATCGTTTCCGGACGACTTTACAATCAAATGATAAGGAGCTTGATTGGCGATTTGATCCCACTCGCGCGCTACATTACCATAATGACCAAAGTCAATGTCTTCGCGCGCATCTTCGTTGGGATTTCCATACCAAGTCCAATTCCCTCCACTCACTGACCATCCTGTTGGTTGACCGTAGGAGTGGTTTGAAACCAAAAGTCCATTTCCTCCGGCAGTCCTCATTTCATTTTCGTTGTTGGACCAATCGTAGGCCTGGATGTCAGCGTCGTAAGCCATTCCTTTAGCTCGGGCAACAAAGCCAGTTGCTCCTACAGTACCTGCTACGTGAGTTGCATGGTTGCTGATGGTACTTGCTCCATCAATTTGACTTAAACGACCACTGCCAGCGAATTCCTGATGGGTAGCTCGAACAGCTCCTCCATCCCAAACGGCAACCTTCATTCCCGTTCCCATTAAATTAAGGCCCGATGAACCTCCAGGGTGGACCTCGTCGGTGTTTATTGTGATTGCGGATTTATCGTTCTCCGTTTCAAGATATACAGGCATTCCCTGCTCATCGATGTACATGAGCTCTTTGAAGTTGATCCCATCCTCCAAGGTAATTGGCCAATTGTTGATTTGAGCCAAACGCAGCGCTTCAGCATGCTTTAGATGAAAGAGGCTGTCGCTGATTTTAGCGTCGCGACGCAAGCCTTCTACATCCGTTGCACGAAGCACTTTCTCTAGGTTGCTTTGGGCAATGACATTGAGGGTGGCGAGGCTCAAGACGAGAGCCAGACTATTCCGGAATGAGTTCACTCTTTTCAATTTTTAGATCCTTGATGAGGGCGTCAACGAATAGCGTATCTGCGCCTGCTTTGATTAGTTTTCCTTGAACACTCACACTAACGCCTGAGCCCCCCTGAAAGTTTGGTATTATCCGACCAACTACATTGTTTTCACTCTGAGACGAAAGCGCCTTGTGAGGAGCGCTGGTAAAATTGAGAAGAACCATTTGAAAATCAGTAGCATTTCCAGTTTGCTCTTTCAATCCTCGAATTCCGTTGATTTGAAATGCGCTGCTTCCTTCTAGGTTGAGATTGATGTTCAGAGAGCCATTGACTTCCTCCGCGCTTGCTGTACTTCTCGAGAATTTTTGCTTCCCAGCTCTAGAACTCAGTGTAAAATAAGACTCAGCCTGAAGAGGGTCGGGTGTATCGGTTTTTACAGACGTGGGCTGTTCTTCTTCAGAGTTCTTAGAAACTTCTTGATGTTTTGAGCCGCTGCAGGCAGCGGTCAAGACTAGGATCAAAATCAACTGGATGGAAGATGCTTTGAACATGGCGGCAAAACTAGCCTACTTATTCATTTTCTTCCGATTCTTCGTCGGAAGATTCAATTTCTTCAATGATGTAGGAGGCTTCAGCCACTTTTCCGTTCCATTCCATAATCACATATGTGGTTCCGGGCTTCATCAAGGATTTGTTCACTTCCAATTCATATTGACCTTGTGAAACCGCTTTCATCTTCAACAAGTAAATAGGTTGGTTAAGGCTGTCGTTTTTTAAGTAGAGGTTTATGGCCGCCTGCTCTTCAATCAAATAGTCAATAATGAAATTTCCGTTGTTGAAATTCTTGCTAAATTCAATGGGATGCTCGGGAGTGAGCATCGGACGTTGTGCAAATGCCGTAAGGCCAACTGAAAGAAAGAATGCGAATAGTGCTACCTTCATAGGCTGAAAGTTAGTGCTTTTAACAGCTAGTTTATATGGAATTTTTAGACCCTAAATTGGATGCTTATGTGCATCAAATGACCAAAGAAGAACCTTTGGTTCTTCAAGAATTGAATCGGGAAACGAATGCGAAAGTTGTGCTGCCTCGCATGTTGGCTGGACATTTACAAGGCCGCGTTTTGAGCATGTTGTCTCATATGATTCGTCCGAAGTTTGTCTTAGATGTGGGAACCTATACAGGTTACTCTGCGCACTGTTTTGCAGAAGGCTTGCAAGAAGGTGGAAAAGTGGTGAGCCTGGATGTGAACGATGAGCTTGCTTGGATTCATGAGAAATATGTGAAGGCTTCTGAGTTTGGAGAACGCATCGACATTCGATTTGGAAAAGCATTGGAAGTGATTCCAGATCTGCATTTCGACTGGGACATTGTATTTCTTGATGCCGATAAAGAAAACTACATCAACTACTACAATTTGGTGATTGATAAACTCAAGCCTGGGACTTACATTTTGGCCGACAATGTATTGTGGAGTGGAAAAATTCTTGATGAGCCATCGACCATGGATCAAGAAACGAAGACCTTATATGAATACTCTAAGATGGTGAAAGAGGATCCTCGCGTTGAGAATGTTCTGTTTCCCATTCGAGATGGTTTAATGGTTGCCCGTAAGAAATGATTGACTTAAGAAGCGATACTGTAACTCGTCCGACTGAAGCAATGCTTCAGGCTATGATGAGTGCTAAAGTTGGGGATGACGTCTTCAATGAGGATCCTACTATTCGAGAGTTGGAAAACACCACCGCCGAAATTTTCGGGAAGGAAGCGGGCCTGTTTTGCCCGAGTGGAACCATGACCAATCAAATTGCCATCGCCTTACATACGCGCCCTGGGGATGAGGTGATCTGCCATAAATCTTCTCATATTTATTTGTACGAGGGTGGAGGCATGATGGCGAATTCTGGTGTCTCGCCAAACCTATTGGAAGGGGAACGAGGTCAGCTGAAGGCAAGTCAAATTAGGGCCGCGATTAGGCCCGATGATCCTCACTTTCCGAATTCCACCCTAATCAGTTTAGAGAATACGATGAATAAAGGAGGAGGCAGTGTGTATTCACTACTCGACCTTCAAGGAATTAGTGAGTTGGGGAAAGAAGTTGGTGTTGGTCGGCATCTAGACGGAGCGCGAATTTTCAACGCTTTGGATGTTTCTGATTACACGGCGAAGGATGTTGGAGAATGTTTCGACAGCATTTCAATTTGCCTCAGCAAGGGTTTAGGTGCCCCAGTTGGAAGTGTGCTCATTGGTGAAGCCTCATTCATTCATCGGGCGCGAAGAGTGCGAAAGCGATTTGGTGGAGGCATGCGACAGGCAGGCTATTTGGCCGCTGCTGGTTTGTATGCTTTGGAAAATAATGTCAATCGTTTGAGCGAAGATCATCGGCGTGCGAAGGGATTGGGCCTGCTGCTGCTAGAGTGTTCTTGGGTAGAAAGTGTTCAGGAGGTAGAAACAAATATTGTCATTGCGAATGTGAAGGATGGCAGTGTGAGCGAAACGCTCATGCGACTAGAAAAGCAAGGAATTCAGGCAGTGGCATTTGGTCCCACACAAATTAGATTTGTCACACATCTAGATTTTTCAGAAGAAGATTTGAAACGAATGGCGAATGTCCTTCCGCTCGTTTAGTCGGTGTTTAAAAGGATTGTCGGCATGAATCTTGTTAATTTTATGCTATGAGTATTGCCCGATTCCCCATTTTAATTATTCTGCTCCTATTCAGTTCCTGCGCATCAATTTCGAATCTCGGCGACCTTCCAGAAGACGACATTTACGCACCGACACCAAGGGTGATTTATACTGCTCAGGCATCCTCACCATCAAATCTTGTTCAAGGTGATGAGCCTGCTTCCGGTCAAGGCGAAAACCTCGAGTATTACAATGAAGAGGAGGCTGAAAACCTTCGATTTGGAATGATGGATTACGTCAACCCAAACGATGCCAGCAGTGCTTTTTTCTACGATCCTTTTTACGAACCTTACAGCCAGATGGGTTTTGGATCCATAGGAGCCGGACTCTACAGCAACTCTTTCAATGGTGGATGTCCTCCATACATGAGTTACTGGCAATGCATGAATATGCAGCAGAATTATTACTGGAGTCCTTATTCCAATTACTACTCATTCAACAATCCTCGACCGATGTATTATTACGGGGGTGCAAGTATGATGTATCATCCGTATTCCAATTTTTACAATCGCTACCCAAGCATTCCGACTTCGGAGAACAGACAAATCCGTTATGAGGGAAAGCGTTCGAGTGTTCGATCATATGTGCCACGAGCTGCGAACTCAAGCAGATCATATGTTAGCCCCAATCGGACGCCTTTGAACGGGAGGACTTCACGTTCGTCCATCAACAATTCGAATCCTTCAAGTCCTCAGAATGCAGTTCAGATGAAGCCATCTGTGCGTAAACCTTCCAGTTCGATCAGTCGCCAAAGTCCGAATAAGGTGACCCGCTACAGCCAGCCAGCAAATCAAAAGAGCCCAAGGTCTATTCAGGCACCTCCTCCAAGTCCTAAAGTTTTTCAAGCTCCTAAAGTCACACCCAGCCGCTCTTCAAGCCCATCAAGAGGTTCCAGTTCACCTCCAAAACGGAGTTCTACCACAACGAAGCCTCGAGGCCGATGATTCGAGGACTGTTACTTCTGTTCTTTCTACCAATATTGAGTTTTGGCCAAAATGGGGAAGACGTTCTTCGCTACAGCCTTTTTCACGCGAATGGTTCGGCGCGTTCCCAGGGAATGGCCTCGTCAATGGGGGCGAGTGGAGGTGATGCTTCGGGTGGGACGGTGAACCCTGCAGGTTTGGCTATTCTAGGAAAAAGCGAGTTGAGTATAAGTCCATACTATCAATTTACAGACTTCTCATCTGAGCATTACGGACAAAAAAGTGAAACTGGAAATTCGAATGTTAGACTTGGAAGTCTTTCCTTACTCATCAAATTACGAGACGATGAGAATGGCTGGAACAATATGGTTTTTGGTGCATCGATTTCAAAAATGTCGGATTTCAACCGCAACGTTCAGATTGAGGGAGTAAACAATCAGAGCTCATTATTGGATTTCTTTTTCAATCAAGTCTTGGACAACCAAGGAGCGAATGTCGATGGGATTGATAGTCTGTATCCATTTGGAGCAAGCTTGGCTTGGCAAACCTTTCTTCTCGACACCTTCAACAACTTTTTTTTCACGGCCATTCCGGATTATGGCCAAGTGCAGCACTTTGAATCGGACGAACGCGGACGTATGGATCAAACGCAATTTAACTTTGCAGTCAATTATGAACACAAGTTCTATTTTGGAGCAGGTCTGAATTTCCGCAGCGTTCAATTCACTCGCTCTTCTGATTTTATTGAAAGAGTTCCTGCTGGAGATACCAGCACATTTTTAAATGATTATCGCTTCACAGAATTTTTAGAAACTACTGGGAGTGGTGTGAATTTAAATGTCGGTTTGATATACAGGCCCAGTCCTTCCTTACGTTTTGGCTTAGCTTATCACAGCCCAACATGGCTTGATCTCACTGATTATTGGTATTCTGAGATGCAGTCGAGTTTTGTAACTGGTCAATCGTATTCCGCCGAATCAGGTGACGCGAGTTTTAACTATCAAATGACGACTCCAGGAAAGATTACTGCCAGTACGGCCATCGTTTTTGGGAAACGGGCTTTCGTGAATGTTGACATGGACTACATCGATTATAGCCAGGCGAAATTGCGCTGGGATGGAGGACAAAATGTATTCGACATCGAGAACGATGCAATCAAAGCAAATCATCAGCGGGCTTACAATTTTCGTTTGGGTGGAGAGTATAGATTGAGCTCATTTGCTCTACGAGGGGGTTTCTCTAATATGGGGAACCCATTGCAAGGAGGTGCAGGTGGGTGGCAACAGTTGTACTCTTTTGGATTTGGAAACCGTACAGACTACGTGAATTGGGATTTCAGTCTGTCCTACATCGATCGAGTGGAAGAGGAGTTCCATTTATATGAGCCGAGCTTGGCCCCAAATCAAGCGAGTCGATTGAATATGAATCGCATTCAGATTAGCCTGGGCCTAGGCTTTAGGATATAAAAAATCCCGCAATTCCTAGGAAAAGCGGGATTTCAAATGATTTGATTGATTGATCTAAGAGATCAACTTTTCAATTTTATCTTCTTCTTCTTTTGCCAACTCTTGATCTACCAAGATACGACCACAATGTTCGCTAATGATGATCTTCTTGCGATTGCGAATGTCCAATTGACGTTGAGGTGGGATTACGAAGAAAGATCCTCCTGAAGCACCTCTGTCTAGAGTTACAACTGCCAATCCGTTCACAGAGTTGCGACGAATCTGTTGATACTGACGAAGTAAACGATCTTCAATTTTTGAAGCGAAATCTTCCGACTTCTTCATCAACGTTTCTTCTTCTTTGCGAGTTTCTTCAAGAATACCTTTGAGCTCGCCCTTCTTTAGGTCAAGGTCGCTGTTTCTTTCTTTGAATTTTTCTTTCGCTGCTTCTAAAAGCTCATTCTTCTGTTCAATTTTAATGTTGAACTCACGAATTCTCTTTTCAGCCAATTGAATTTCTAAGTTTTGATATTCAATCTCTTTTGAAAGAGCTTCAAACTCTCTGTTGTTTCGAACATTGTTTTGTTGCTCGAGGTATTTTTTAATCAGAGCGTTGGCATCTTTAATTGAGATGTTTTTGTGGCTGATCTCAGTGTTGAGGTCTCCAGCTTCGCCTTCTAAACGATCGATTCTCTGTTGAAGAGTTTCTAGCTCGGTCTCAAGGTCTTTAACCTCTAGTGGGAGCTCGCCGCGCATCATGCGAATCTTGTCGATTCTTGAATCGACCAATTGAAGGTCGTAAAGAGCTCGGAGCTTTTCTTCGGTGTTGGCCGTTTTACTAGCAGCTTTTTTTGCCATGTGTTTGTCTATAAGTATTGTACTGGTGATCCAGGGGATGCCAAATGGACGGCAAAATTAGCAAATTTTTGGCTTAGATGCTCGTGAATCACTTCGGCAACAAATTGCTCCGATTCATAATGACCGGGGTCGACTAAAAAGAGCTCGTCATTCAGGTCTAAAAAGCGATGATAGCCGATGTCTCCTGTAATGAAAACATCCACACTAGAAGCTAAGGCATCCGGCGTGAGAAAGTCGCCACTTCCCCCACAGATAGCTACTTTCTGAATGTTTTTATTCGGTTTAGCGTTGAAGCGTAAATTCGGTTGTCTCAATACATCAGCGACGAGTTGTAGAAATGCATCAGGACTCATCGGATTCTCAAACTCGCCTACAATACCAGAGCCTCGAAGTAGATTTTCGTTTTCTAATTCTACAAGATCGTAGGCGACTTCTTCGTAAGGGTGAGCTTTGAAAAGCGCTTTTAGGATTTTGGATTGCTGGTGCTTTTCAAGAATGACTTCAAGTTTGTCCTCGTCTTCGTGGTGTCGGCGATCAATTTCTCCGACATGAGGAGTGGTTCCGACTCCTGCCCTAAAACTTCCGTTTCCTGGAGCCTTAAATGAGCATTCTGAGTAATCACCAATGTGACCAGCGCCAGCTTCGAACAAGGCATTTAGAATGGATTCGGAATTCGCTTGCGGGCAGTAAGTGTGAAGCTTGAGCAGACCTTCTGATTGCTTCCGAAGGATGGACAATCCTTTTAATCCGAGTTTTTCAGCAGTTCGTCCATTTCCTCCATACAAACAGTTGTCGAGAGTCGTATGCGTTGAATACAATGCGATTTTATGTTCGATGAGCTTTTCAACCATGCGCTCGACGTGATTCGAAGAAGTGATTTTTTTGAGTGGTTTGAAAATCAATGGATGATGAACAATAATGAGGTTCGCGCCCAAACTGAGGGCTTCTTGCAGGACTTCTTCAGTGCAGTCGTGTGCACAGATGATGCCCCGTATGTCCCTGTCGGGAGGGCCGAGGAGCAGGCCAGCATTGTCATAATTTTCTTGAAGACGCAGCGGAGCAAAATCAGCAAGTACGTCGCATATATCGGCAAGTTTCATAGGATTCTGAGTCAAACAAATTTAAGCCCTTCATTCGAGGTACTTAGGGTGTCAAAAATGGTAATTTTGCAGCCTTGCTAATGGAATTCCTACGATTCATACTTTACCCCTTTTCAATTCTCTACGGATTATTGACCGCATTTCGAAATTTCCTCTTCGACTTGGGTATACTTCCAAGCACCTCTTTTAAGCTGCCTGTAATCTCTGTTGGAAATTTATCCGTTGGCGGTACAGGTAAGTCGCCCATGGTGATGTATTTATTGGAACTGCTGAAAGACGATCATAACATTTCAAGCCTGAGTCGAGGCTACGGTAGGTCAGGTACCGGTTTTTATTTAGCCGATGACAATGCGACGGCAAGAACTCTAGGAGACGAACCTCTTCAAATTCACCGGAGGTTTCCTAAGCTTCCCATTGCAGTTGATGCAAATAGAAGAAGAGGCATTCGTCGGTTGATGAAGAAATTCCCTGAATTGGGAGGAGTGATTCTTGACGATGCATTCCAACACCGGTACGTCATGCCTGGCGTCTCGATTCTTCTTACCAGCTACGACAAGCTCTATATCAACGACTATGTGCTGCCGACAGGAAGTTTGCGTGAGTTTAAGTCAGGAGCAAAAAGGGCCGACATCATCATCGTGACCAAGGCACCTCGCTTGCTTTCGCCCATCGATCGACGCCTGATCAGTCAAAAGCTCAAGCCAAAGCCGTATCAACAAGTCTTCTTTTCATACATAAAGTACAAAGCGATTGCCCCCGTATTTAATGATGAGCTTGAGAAGGTTAAATTGAATTCCAAACTCCAAGTTCTACTTGTTACAGGCATTGCAAAGTCGGATGGTCTCTTCTATCACCTAAAGGATAAAGTGAAGAAAGTAACGCACTTAAAGTTCAAGGACCATCACAACTTCGAAATGAATGATATTACGAAGATTAAGAATGCATTTCATGAGATTTCTGGGGAAGACAAAATCATTCTAACGACAGAGAAAGACGCAATGCGCCTTAATTATCCAATGATAAAGGAAGAGTTGGGGGATTTACCTTTATTCTATATCCCCATTAGAATTGAAATGCACGAACGCGATAAACAGATTTTTTGTGAACGGATCATTGACTTCATACGCCGAAATTGAGGCTACCGCAACAGCGCTAAAAGCTGTTCTTAATCAGAAACCCCAGATTGGAATTGTGCTCGGCACAGGATTGGGTGGTTTGGTGCGCGAAATTGAAATCATTCAAGAAATTTCGTATTCTGACATACCAGACTTTCCTCTTAGTACTGTGGAAGGGCACGAGGGCAAGTTGATTGAAGGTCGACTCGGAGGAAAGAATGTCCTCTGCATGCAGGGCAGGTTTCACTTTTACGAAGGCTATACGATGGCTCAAATCGTATTCCCAATCCGCGTCATGAAGTTGTTGGGAATTGAAGGCCTCATCGTATCGAATGCCAGCGGAGGTGTGAACCCGAATTTTGAGATTGGCGATCTGATGGTAATCAAAGACCACATCAATCTCTTTCCAGGAAATCCTTTAATCGGAGCAAACATTTCTGAGTTGGGACCACGTTTTCCAGATATGAGCGACGCATATAAGGAGGAATGGAGACGTCTTGCTTTTGACATTGGAGAAGAATTGGGCATCCGCTTAGTAGATGGTGTGTACGTTGGTCTTACCGGACCAACCTTGGAAACTCCTCATGAGTACTTTTACATAAGAACCATTGGAGGTGATGCCGTTGGGATGTCAACTGTTCCAGAAGTAATTGCCGCACGTCATATGGGCTTGCCTTGTTTCGCGATGTCGATTGTAACGGATTTAGGTGTTGACGGTAAAATTGAAGTGGTCACACATGAAGATGTGCAAGGCGTGGCAGAAGTCGCAGAACCAAAAATGACTCGAATAATAAAAGAGCTGATATCAAAAATTTAATTCTCATAGCGCTTCTTTTTCAAACTGCCTTTCTCTCTGCGCAAGAGGAGAAGCAGCTTGAACTTGTTGGTCGTTGGACCACCGATAGTCTGCCGCAGACCTTTGGCGGCTCAGTATTTAATGAAATATGGGGCTTTAAAGTGAATGGAGCTGAGTATGCAGTAGTTGGTTCTACAAGAGGCGCACACATCATTGCCTTAGACGATGGCGATCCGCATCAATTATTTCGATTGGATGGGGCTGTAAATGGCTCTCAACATGTTCACCGCGACTATCATACCTATAAAGACTATCTCTATACAGTTGCGGATCAAGGCTTTTCAAGTCTTCAAATATTTGACTTAAGTGAGTTGCCCAATAAAATTACCACAGTATACGATTCCACTTATCCGATTGTAAATGCTCACAATATATTCATCGATACCACAAGTGGCCATCTTTATTCTTGCCTTGGCGGACTAAGTATCGGAGGTAACCGAGTGAGCAACGACATCAGCATCTTTGATTTATCGAACCCAGAGAAACCTGAACTTCTACTGCGCGATACAGAGATTCCTTGGTGGAATTTTGCCGGCGTTCATGATGTATACGTACGAAACGATACAGCTTATTTGAACACACAATTTGATGGGCTCGTTGTGGCGGATTTCTCAGATCTAAACGATCCGAAATTGCTCGGAAGACTTACTATTTATCCTGAGAGTGGCTACAATCACAGCGGGTGGCTTCACGAGAGTGGAGAGTTTTACGCCATGGCCGATGAGACCCATGGAACACGTATTAAGATTGTCGATGTGCGAGATTTTGACAATATGGAAGTCATCGCCTTATTTGGTTCGGAAACAACAGACTTTTCCATTGTCCACAACTTGCTCTTTAAGGGCGACTCTCTATATGTAAGCTATTATGCTGACGGCGCCTATGTATATGACCTTTCGGACCGAGAGAACCCTAAGCTTGTTGCATTTTACGACACAAATGAATTGATTCCTGATTCTGCTAGATACGATGGTTGCTGGGGTATATACCCTTTCTTGCCTTCAAAAAGAATCATTGCCTCTGACAGACAAAATGGCTTGTTCATTTTCCAGCTTTTAGAAGACCAAGACGTCAAAACGTTTGATTTTTTCTCCATCGAAAGCAATCTCATCGATCGGGAATTTTTTGTGAATGTGGATGGCCCGCTAGATAGAAGCTATGATTTTCATCTCTACAACTATTCAGGTCAGGAGGTAGGTTACAGCTTGCTTGATATAGGTAGAAACAGGATTGATTTAAGCAGCATATTCGCCAATGGAATTTACTTCGCACAAATGAGCGATGGTTATCAAAAACAAGTGTTTAAAGTAGTTAAAGGAGAATGGAGCACTTACTAAAAGGGAAATACGAAGCAGTTATAGGGCTCGAAGTTCACGCGCAATTGATCACAGCCTCCAAAGCCTTTTCTTCGGATAAAAACGAATACGGTTCCAGTCCAAATTCAAATGTGAGCGAAATTTCTCTTGGGCTCCCAGGAACTTTGCCTCAGTTCAACGGCTCAGTTTTAGGACATGCAATCAAACTTGGAATTGCTTGTGGTTGTGAGATCCGACATGAAAATCGATTCGATCGAAAAAACTACTTCTACGCCGATTTACCTAAAGGATACCAGATAACTCAAGACAAGGGACCAATCTGTACTGGTGGAAAAATTCACCTGAAGACTTCCTTGGGAGAGAAGGTGGTCAATCTTACTCGCATTCATATGGAGGAGGATTCTGGGAAGAGCATCCACGATCAAGATCCCTACAATTCCCTGGTTGATTTGAACCGGGCTGGAGTTCCTTTGTTGGAAATTGTTTCGGAACCAGACATTAGAACCGGTGAAGAGGCTTATCAGTACCTAACCGAAGTGCGCAAGCTTGTTCGCTACCTCGAAATTTGCGATGGGAATATGGAGGAAGGGAGTATGCGCTGCGACGCCAATATTTCTGTTCGTTTGAAAGACGCTCCTGAATACGGTAGGAGAGTAGAGGTAAAGAACATGAACTCAATTCGCAATGTTCAAAGAGCCATTGAGTATGAAGTGGGTCGACACATTGAGTTGATCGAAAAAGGGGAGGAGATTAAGCGCGAAACACGCAGCTTCGACGCCATCAAAGGCACCACCTTCGGGATGCGTTCCAAGGAGATGGACAACGATTACCGCTTTTTTCCAGAGCCTGATTTATTGCCTGTTTTAGTAAATGCGGAGGACATAGATCGAATGAAGTCTAGGATGCCCGCTTTACCCAATGAACTTTATGCAAAGTATACCAAGGAGCTTGGACTCAGTGAGTATGACGCTGGAGTGATCATCGACTCCAAGGAAATTGCACTCTATTTCGAAGACATGATTGAGCACACCAAAAACTATAAAGCGGCAGCAAACTGGTTGAGTGGTGATGTGAAGTCGCATTTGAATAAGTACGGAATTGACATAGCACATTTCCCTATTCGTTCAAAGTGGATGGCCGAGTTGATTACTATGATTGATGAGGACAAGATTTCCTATTCATTGGCGGCTCAGAAGCTCTTTCCCGCTATGATCGGTGAGCCAAAAACATCCCCATTTAAATTGGCGGTGAAATTGAATTTAATTCAGGAGAGCGATGAGTTGGCTCTAATGGAGCTGGTTGACGAAGCTCTTGCGGCTTTTCCTGAAAAGGTTGAAGAATATAAAAACGGCAAGAAAGGTCTAATAGGACTCTTCATGGGAGAAATCATGAAAAAGTCGAAAGGGAAAGCCGATCCGAAAAAGACCAATGCGCTCTTGCAAGAAAAACTTGAAGCATGAAAAAACTCCTATTTCCAATCATAGCTCTTCTTTTGCTTAGTTCTTGCGAAAGAGCGCCCGAGCTTAAAAGTTCAACTTTAAACTTCATTGAAGGGAAACTTGATAACTACGATGGACGGATGGTTTTCCTGGAGCGATTGGATGCTCAAAACGTGGTTTTGGTTGATACCGTTACCATAGATGAGCAAGGGAATTTCATGTGCGCTCCTGAAATTCCGGAAGAAGGTTATTACAGATTGATCGTTGAAGAGACCAATTTTGCCCGCCTCATTCTTGAGCCTGGAGATTCTCTTATCGTGAACGCTGATGTCTTGGCTCTAGAACCTAGCTATAAGATTGGTGGTTCTGACGAAAGCGAAAGGTTGGCGTGGTTGAGTCAGTTTTTATTGCGCTATGCGGCGACTATGGATTCCATCGAACAGATTTCAAGGAATGCCCAGATAACGGGAGATATGCAAGTGCTTCAGAGTTTGTACTTCACTCAAATGAACCTGAACGCCGAGGCTGGAAAGAAGATGGGCAATTACATCCAAGAAGCACCAGGAGCACTTTCCTCCCTTGTCGCAGCCCAAAGATTTAATCCTACCGAGGATTTTGCGATGTACAGCTTAGTCGAAGATGCGATGAAAAAGGAGCGGCCGAATTCACCCTATTTGGCAGCCTTATCAAGAACCTTAGATAAGGTGAGAAAAACACAAGTTGGGAGTATTCCTCCAAACATAGTTGGATCGAACCCCGAGGGAGAGCAAATTTCTTTGGAAGATCAGAGAGGTAAAATCATTCTACTCGATTTTTGGGCGAGTTGGTGTAAGCCTTGCCGTGCTGAGAATCCAAACGTGGTTGAAGCATATAAGAAGTATAAAGACAAAGGCTTTGAAATCTTTAGTGTTTCCCTTGATGAGAGAAAAGATGCGTGGCTAAAAGCCATCGCCGCCGATCAAATGACTTGGCTTCATGTGAGTGATTTGGGTGGATGGCGTTCCTCTGCTGCCGCGCTTTACAGCATCTCCTCAATTCCAGCTACTTTCCTTTTAGACAAAGAAGGTCGCATCATTGATAAGAACCTTCGAGGAGAGGCGCTTCACATCCGTCTTGAAGAACTTCTTAAGGACGTATAGCCCGATTTCAACGAAAATACAGGGGGCTTAACGTGTGCGTAACTCTTAGCAAGAATGCAAATTGTTTCTTGAACCTCAAGAGTCGCTGCCCCAAAAATGAAACGAATTAGAGTTTTCCTTGAATTGAAATTGAATAGGTATTCGTACTACCTACTTCTAATGATTTGCCTGATCTTAATGATCATAGGCAAGCAAGTTGATTTATAATTTCTCGCATCTCTTCAGAAGGTGGTTAGTTGGTTTTCCAACTATCTTAGCCGGACTCAATGTCACGGATTTTCAAACGATTTCTTTCAATATTTTTCCTTGCGTTCATTGGCATTGAAGCTTCTGCCCAAGACCGAGGGTTTAATGTGATCCACTACGATCTAAGTTTTGATTTTCTTGATTTTTCAGCGGCTCAATTGAAGGGCAACGCTCTGCTGGAAATTGAAGTTGATCAGAATTCCATTGATAGTATTCACCTCGACCTTTTAAAGCTTTCTGTCGACTCTGTTCTTCTTGAGGGGTTTCCACTTTCGTTCAATCACAACGACACAATCCTAAGCATTGCCCTAAGTCAATCGGCCAATGTGGGGGATACATTAATCTTGAACATTCATTATGGAGGTGTCCCGCATGCTGAGGCTGCCTCCTTTGGTGGTTTTTTCTTTCGGTCTGGAATGGCCTACAATGTAGGCGTTGCTTTTCGCGAGTATCCCCACAATTATGGGAGGGTTTGGTTTCCTTGCCTCGACAATTTAACCGATAGAGCTAGCTACGACATCCATGTGTTGATGGAAGGAGGAAGACGTTCTACCTGCAGCGGCTTGCTTCAATTGCGCGACAGTCTTGGTGGAGATACCATTATAGAACATTGGTCGATGTCGGAGTCAATTCCGACTTACCTAGCAAGCATGGCGGTAGGTATTTACGACTCAACATCCTACCAGTACATTGGTCTTGAACGCACGATTCCAATCGATGTTTATACAGCTCCTTCCAAAACTGCTTCCTTGGCGGGAAGCTTCGCAAACCTCCGTTCGTGTATGAGGATTTATGAAGAAGGTTATGCTCCCTATGCCTGGGAGCGCTGTGGGTATGTCGTTCTTCCGATGACGGGTGGAGCCATGGAGCACGCCAACAACATTGCTTATCCGTCTTTTGCCATCAATGGCAATACAAGTAGGGAGACTTTAATGGCACACGAGCTTTCGCATCATTGGTGGGGTAATTTAGTGACCTGTGAACGTCAGGAGGAAATGTGGCTCAATGAGGGCTGGGCCAGCTTCTCCGAATGGCTGTTTCTTGAAAAGCAATATGATTGGGCTTCAGCTCAAGTGGATGTGGAGGCTAGGTTGCACGATCTCTTGAAAAATCTGCACCACGACGAAGGAGGTTACCGCGACTTGGTGAGCATTCCTCAGGAAATTACCTACGGGTCTCACGTCTATGATAAAGGAGCGCTCACGGCCTTGGCTTTGCGCGAGTATATGGGGCCATCTCTTTTCACAGCTGGAATCGACAGCTTTCTTTCGAACAACCAATTTGCTTCGATCAATTCTGAGTACTTGAGAAATGAGCTAGAGAAATACACTCCAATTGATTTGCATTCATTTTTTGACGAATGGGTTTTCTCACCAGGATGGGCATCTGTGAGCCTTGATAGTTTTCGATTCAGTCCTACCACTGGTTTAACGGATGTCTATTTTGAACTTAGTCAGCAGTATAAAGGACGAGATTTCAATTCCAAATTGTTGCCCCTGAGCATCACCGTCCTCGACAGTCAATTCGTGACACAAGACTTCTCAGTTGAACTTAGTAGTTTGTCCGACACATTTCATCTGTCAAGTGTGATTTCGCAACCTGCTGCAGTATTTGTGAATCGACAATCAAGACTTCCTTTGGCCATTTCATCTGGAGAGATGGTCATAAAATCTCCAGGTTCATATTCCTTTTCAAATGCAGATGTTAGTTTGAAAGTGAATTCTCTCGGCGACAGCGCTTTGGTTCGCATTGAAGAGCATTGGACGCCTGTGCCTATGTTGGTAAGTGACATGTCTCGACTGAAGGTTCGTCCAAACCCCGATCGGTTTTGGAGCATTCAGGGAATTGCCCTTGGTGGAATGTCGGCGGAAATGTCTTTTGTGTACAATGGCCTTCCATCATCTAGACTCGATGAGTCTTTAAGTTCTGTGCCAGAGGATAGTTTGGTGCTTTTGCACAGATCTTACGGTCAAAAGTCATGGACGATTTATCAGAATGCGAGTTTGAATACTTCTGGAAATTCATCAGACGGTTTGGGAGCTTTCGTTTTGACTGAAGTTGCTTTTGGTGATTATGCATTTGGAATTCGGGATGTGGCCGCAGGAGCACATGATGTGCAAGAAAAATTGACACGAGCTTACCCCAATCCATGCCACGACCGATTGTACATTGAAAACTACGAGGAGCTTGAGTCATTGACGTTAACAAACGTTTTGGGTCAAGAAGTGAGCATTCCTGAAATGAATTTTGGAATTCTAAGAATGGAGAAGCTGTCGCCTGGGATGTACATTCTGCGGATGAAAGTAGGTGGGCAGCAGTTTGAAGAGCGAATTGTAAAGAGATGAGAATACTAGGTATAACATTGATGTTTTTGTCGATTGGTCAATGGCTTTTGGCGCAGGATGGCTACCCAAGAGATCGAGGATATGATGTGGAGCATTATGTATTTGCCATCGACGTCACTCAGCGTCCGTTGATTCGAATCGAGGAGCGACTCGACCTTATGATTACCGCTACAGACACTCTCGTTCTTGATTTGATGTACGACGAAACTTCCAAGAAAGGAATGAAGGTTCGCAGGGTGTTTGGCTCAAACAACCTTGACTATCCATATCAGCAAAAAGAGAATGAGCTCAGCATCGTTTTAGGTAAGTCGGAGAAGAGTCAATCTATATTCATCTCTTATGAGGGAACGCCAGCCGATGGTTTGATCATTCGAAAGAATAGACATGGGAATCCAACCATTTTTGGGGACAACTGGCCAAATCGCGCGCGCCATTGGCTTGCTGTTGTCGACCACCCTTCCGAGAAAGCTACTTCAGAATTCATTGTTCAAGTGCCCAAAGGTTTTCAATGTATTTCGAACGGTGCTTTGGTGAATTTGATGTACAATCCAGACAGCTCGGCCGTGTATTTCTGGAAGTCTGAAGTTCCACTACCCAGTAAGGTTATGGTGATTGGGGTGGCAGAGTTCTCGATTGATACGATTGGTTATCTAGCGGAGAAGCCAGTTACTTCATGGGTCTATCCAGAAGATTCAGAAACAGGCCACAAAGAGTATGCGGCCGCTTTGCCAATTCTGCAGTTTTTTGATTCCTTGATTGGGCCTTTCCCGAACGAAAAGTTGGCCAATGTGCAATCTACCACACGCTATGGCGGAATGGAGAATGCGGGATGCATTTTCTATCACGAGGGTTCGACTAAAGGAGATGGCAGCAGCGAAAATTTGATTGCACATGAAATTGCGCATCAGTGGTTTGGAAATTCTGCATCAGAAGCAGATTGGCATCACATCTGGCTGAGTGAAGGCTTTGCTACGTATTTCTCCTACTTATATGATGAGTACAAATACGGGAAGGAAAAATTGAACGAGCGATTGGATGAGGCCAAGCAGAAAATTTTCAAGTTCGAGAATGCGAATCCAGAAGCGAAGATCATCGATACGAGCATTACAGACCTCAATCGTTTGCTGAACCCATTGAACTATCAAAAAGGAGCCTGGGTGCTACATATGATTCGGACATCAATGGGAAGCGACAGTCTTTTCTTTGCGGGCATTCGACGTTATTACGATACCTACAAATTGTCGAACGCTTATACGCAGGATTTTCTTGACATCATGTCGGAAGTGTCGGGCTTGCCAATGTCATACTCAAAAGACGGATGGTTGAAGTACCCGGGCCATGTGAAAATGGATCTCATATGGAGTAAGAAAGGGAATAAATTGATGCTTGAGCATACTGTCACTGGTCAGTCGCAAATAGGGATTGGTTCACAGCGGCTGTACTATACGGTGGGTGATGAAGAGCGTTATTTCGACTTCTCGACTGATAACTACACCAATTTTTCGAGCTTCCCATATCCCGAAGAGGAGCCGAAGAACTTTAAATGGTATGATCCTCGTACAAGCCTAATGGAGGTTGAGATTACAAAGGGTTCCTCAACCAAAGGGCAATAAAAAACCCCTCGACCAAGAATGGAGGAGGGGTTCCTTTTTAGTTTTTGAGCAGGTTACTCAGCTACAATATCAAAATTGATAGTGCCTTTCACATCGCGGTGCAAACGTATTTCAGCTTCATACGATCCAACCTCTTTGATGGGATCGTTCTTAAGCTTAATGTGCTTACGGTCGATGGTATAACCTAAGGTTTTCATAGCTTCCGCCAATTGGATGGTGTTCACAGATCCGAAGATTTTCCCGCCTTCGCCAGCTTTGGCTCCAACTGAAATCTTCATTCCTTGCAAAGCTTCCAAGTTTTTAGTGGCTTCGTCACGCGCTTTTGCTTCTTTGTGTGCTTTCTGGCGAATGTTCTCTTCACGAACTTTCTTAGCAGAGGAAGTAGCAATGACAGCTTTACCTTTAGGGATAAGGAAGTTTCTTCCGTACCCGTTCTTCACCGTAACCAAGTCGTCTTTCAGACCTAGGTTTTCAACGTCTTCTCTTAGAATGATTTCCATAGCTCTTACTTAAGTTGGTCAGCAACGTAAGGCAACAAGGCAAGGTGGCGAGCACGCTTAACAGCTTGAGAAACCTTTCTTTGAAATTTTACCGATGTTCCAGTGATACGACGTGGAAGAATACGACCCTGGTCGTTTACAAACTTCAAAAGGAAGTCTGGATCCTTATAATCGACGTATTTGATACCACTCTTTAAAAAGCGGCAGTACTTCTCTTTTTTGATCTCGATATTGATCGGTGTCAAATATCTGATCTCTGATGAATTTTCAGCCATTTCTAATTGATCAATGGATTAAACTTCTACTTGTTCTTTGCTTTCTTCTTTCGCTTTCTTGATCCCTCTAGCTTTTCGCTTGTCGGCCCATGCAACAGCATGTTTCTCAAGTTTAATAGTGAGGAAACGGATAAAGCGCTCATCGCGTTTTAATTCAACTTCAAGAGTGCGGATGTGCTCGCCCTCCATCTCGAATTCAAACAGGAAGTAGAAGCCAGTAGATTTTTTCTGGATGGGATAAGCAAGCTTACGCAATGCCCAATCCTCCTTGTTAATCACTTTGGCGGAAAACTTCTTGAGCGTACTTTCGAATTTCTTCACTGCTTCCTTTACCTGAACGTCAGATAAAACGGGAGTTAAGATGAAAACAGTCTCGTAACGATTCGTCATGTTCGCAATTAATATTGATTAAGTCCCAAAAATGGGAGTGCAAAAGTATGTTTTTCCTTTAAAAAATAAAGCTATTTGTGTGGATTTCAGAAGGGAAGCCCAGAAATAATTTACCAAACAGCAAATGAAGTCTAGAAATTGAGCACGAACAACACTCGTCTTTTTCCGTTCTTTGCATCGTGGCGAAAAAGGAAAACAAGGAAGATCCGTACATCGGACTCTGGGAAAAACTCAATAAAGAAGACTTTCCAAGAGTATATTATTTCAAGTTTATTTTCCCGAACGACAATCGGACGCTAGCCCTTGTGCAGGCTCTCTTTAGTGGTGAGGCTCAGATGAAAATCAACAAGAGCCGGAATGGGAAATACCTTTCGGTTTCAGCCAAAGAATTGATGCCGGATGCAGAAAGTATCATTGAACGTTACAAGAAGGCTTCTGATTTGGAAGGAGTTATGGCGCTCTAGCGCTCGTCTTCAGTTGCTCTTTTGACCTTTCGTTTTACTCGCCTTTGCATGGGGGTTAAAATCAAGACATTGCTGAATCCAGTGGTCAAGGTCTGCCTCTAAATCATATGCTTCAGCTTCAATAAAAAGATATCCCTTCATTGGTATCCCCGTAAACTCCATCGGACCGACACCATCTCGCTCCATTTGAGCTTGTGATTGCTCTGGATCCATGCGAGCCATAAGTTGATCCTTTACGACTCCAACACACATTTTTCCATCGACGAGATAGCACAAGCCGCCAAACATCTTTTTGGCTTCGTATTGAACTCCGCGTCTTTGAAGGTTTGTGGCAATGCGTTCTCCTAAATGTTCGTTAAAGGCCATTGTATGCTTTTTGTAAAACTAGGAAATCATAGTTCTTTTCCGTAGCTACCTTGAATCCAATGTTCTAGAAACACATCGGCAACCCGATAGAGGCCTTCATCTTTTATAACCATGTCTTTCTCGATGAGAACGTTTAGGTTTTGTGCAATTGTGCTGGAAGAGCTCAAAGAGTACTGCTTAAGGAATTCGGCAGAGGTGGGTTTGTCGATGCCTTTTGAGAGCGCTAAGGCAATCAGTAAACTCCGCTGTTGTTTGGCCAGTAAACGCAGTTGAATTTGAAACTCACTCTCTTTCTCCGCGATCAATTGGCTCTCAATTTGATCCAAGTCTTGGCGATTGTAGGTCCCAGGACCTTTTCCATAAATTCTATTGAACAATCGCTGAATGTAATAGGTCTCACCCCGGCACCAAATAATTTCATGTCGGATATTGTTTTCCGTGAGAATTCGATCAGAGAGTTTCGAAGTGATGAATTTTAGATAGAGGTCGGGATTAATTTTTTCCAGGAAGAGAAGTTGCGAAGAGTGGTAGAAGGGGCGTCTGCTGTTGTTGAACAAGTCGAACATGAGCTTTCGACTGCTGCCACAATAAATGAAACGTATCAGTGGGTATCGCTGGGTGAGCGATCGCAATTCAGCTTCTACTCCAGGGTTTTCCCACGACAAGATCTGTTGAAATTCATCGATGGCAATTAGGACTCCAGGATATTCTTGACTCAGAAATCCGAACACATCTTCCAGGTTTTTGATGGAAGAGCGTTCCTCGGAAAATTGAATGCCCAATTCAGGCTCTCCTGTAATTGGGTTGAAGCCAATGTTTGGTCGGAAGCTTCGTACAGTTCGACTCAGCTTTTTCACGAAGCTCTCTTTTGGAGTACCCAATTGCTGGACTATCGCTCGAGACAGCTGTTGTACAAAATCACTTTCGTTTCTCGCATTGAAGATGTCGATGTAAACAGCGGGGCTTTTGTGATGATGGAAGAGGTTTAGAATGAGATTGGTTTTCCCCTTCCTTCGACCCGAGATGAGTGCCAGGTTGTTGCCGTTCACAAGCGATTCCTGCATGAGCTTTAGTTCGACTTTTCGGTCACAGAAGTATTCGGCAGATAAGTATCCTTGAGTGAGAAATGGGTTGCTCGGATTCATATTCAAATATACGTAATATACATTACATAAAAAACGTTCCGTAAAAAGTGGAATTGTAAATTGATGAACCGGCTGAAGGATCAAACAATCAAATTATCAACAAGCCTCCCAAACCATCTTTCAAGAGCTATATTTGCGACTAAGCGATGGAGCATTATTTAGCATCAGCAAGAAAGTATCGTCCCCAGAAATTCCAAGATGTCGTTGGTCAGGAAGCCATTACGAATACCTTGGAGAATGCAATTAGGTCATCGCACCTCGCGCAGGCATTTCTCTTCTGCGGTCCCCGTGGAGTAGGGAAAACAACCTGTGCACGAATTCTTGCTAAGGTCATCAACACAGCCGAAGGAGAATCTATTGACCCGGATGAAGATTTTGCATTTAACATTTTTGAACTCGATGCGGCAAGCAACAACAGCGTTGACGACATTCGATCTCTTACAGAACAAGTGCGCATTCCTCCTCAATTAGGGAGTTACAAAGTCTACATCATAGACGAGGCGCACATGCTTTCCCAAGCAGCTTTCAATGCCTTTCTGAAAACACTTGAGGAACCTCCTGCGCATGCCATATTCATTCTTGCCACCACTGAAAAGCACAAAATCATTCCAACCATTCTGTCGCGATGCCAGATTTACGATTTCAAAAGGATCGACATTGGTGATATTGTTGGGCACCTTTCTAGAATTTCAGAAGAAGAAGGAATCAGTGCGGAAGCCGATGCTTTGCATCTAATCGCTGAAAAGGCAGATGGTGCTTTACGTGATGCGCTTTCAATATTTGATCAGGTCGTCTCTTTTTCAGGAAAAGAACTGAATTACAAGCAGGTTAGTGAGAACCTGAACGTTCTTGATTTCGATTATTACTTCCGCATTGGAGATGCGATTCGGAAAAATGACATCCCCGCGGCTCTCTTGAGCTTCGATGAAATTCTTCAAAATGGTTTTGATGGCCATCTTTTCATCAATGGTTTAGGAACACATTTCAGAAATCTCCTGGTCTGTAAACAAGAGCAAACCCTCAAACTTCTTGAGGTATCGGACTCTGCAAAAACCCGTTATTCGGATCAGGCAGCGAAGATCGAGTTCGATGACATATTGCTCGCGTTGAGAGTGATTAGCAAGTGCGACGTTCAATACAAAACCAGCAAAAATCAGCGATTGCTGGTGGAAATTTGCCTCATGCAGCTGTGCTCGATTGTAGCGAGTGAAAAAAAAAAGTCTAGCGAACTGAGAATCGCCATTCTCCCTCCTTCCAAAGTAATTGACCCTGAGTTTGTTGCGCCAAAGCGCAAAGAAATTTCTCCTGCAAGTAAAGCTGAGCTTCAAGCTCCTTCCAGAGAGGAAAAAGAAATTGAAGTTTTAGAAAAAGAAGCTCCTGTTCCAGAGGAAAAGAAACAAGTAGAATCACCTTCAACTAAGGCCTTTGAGGAGAAGCCAGAGGTCGTGGAAAACATTGCGCGCAAAGTGCAAGAACGTTCAAGCCAGTCTTCGAGAACCATTTCCATTTCAGACGTCTTTGGGAAAAAGGAAGAGCTTGCGGAATCGGAAGAAGATCTAAGTGGTAAACCTCGCGATGAATTTAAGGACGAAGAACTTTTGGAAGCTTGGAATGCATACGCTGACAAATTAGAAAAGGAAGGCAAGCATTCTTTTTCTGTGAGCATGAAGAAATATGTTCCGAGAAGAACTGGTGAACAGATCCACATGGTGTTAGACAATCAGGCTCAGGTGGGTGCTTTTCACAATGAAAAACAAGAGGTTTTGAACGTCTTGCGAAATCGCTTGAACAATTACGGTATATACCTCGATTTCACCCTTGAAGTTGAGCAAGCAGAGAAGAAGTACTATACGAATCGCGAGAAATTCGAACGCATGGCGGAAAAAAAGCCAATTTTGCTCGAAATGAAACGTCGCCTCAACCTCGATACAGATTTTTAACCGGAAACTTAAGTATGAAAAAGTTTAGCCAATTGGCAATCGCCGTCATTACTCTAATAGGGTTTGGCTGCAATTCTCCACAAGAAGAAAAAGCAATGAGTAAATACACCTACGAATCGATTGAAGGAGACCCACTTGGCACTCGAATTTACACCCTAGAAAACGGGATGAAGGTGTACATCTCAGTGAATAAGGAGGCTCCACGGATTCAGACTCAAATTGCTGTGCGTGCAGGATCTAAAAACGATCCTTCGGATGCAACAGGACTCGCGCATTACCTAGAACATATGCTGTTTAAAGGTGGTCACGACATTGGGACAAGCAATTGGGAAGAAGAAAAAGTACTTCTCGATAAAATCTCGGACTTGTATGAGCAGCAGCGAGATGCGGAAGATGAGGCAGAAAAAGAATTGATCTACAAAAAGATTGACAGCGTTTCTTACGAAGCATCGAAGCTTGCCATTCCGAATGAATACGACAAAATGGTCAGTTCTCTTGGAGCAAAGGGAACCAATGCTTTTACGAGCTATGAGATGACGGTATACATCAACGACATTCCCAGCAATGAGCTTGAGAAATGGTTGAAATTGGAGTCGGAGCGATTCCGCTACTTGGTTTTGCGATTGTTCCACACAGAGCTCGAAACTGTTTATGAAGAATTCAACAGAGGCCAAGACAACGACCGGTCGAAAGTCTACAAGAAAATGGACTCACTCATGTTCTTGAAGCACAATTACGGACTTCAAACAACCATTGGAAAAGGAGAGCACTTGAAGAATCCTTCGATGGAGAAGATTCATGAGTATTTCAACACCAATTACGTCCCAAATAATATGGCCATCATTTTGGCGGGTGATGTTGACCCCGAACAAGCAATGGATCAAATCACTGCGTATTTCGGTGAGTCTCAGCCAAAGGAAGTTCCGAGCTATACATATGAGCCTGAGCCTCCAATCGATGAGGTTCGTGCACATACAGTGTACGGTCCATTAGGAGAGTACGTTCAAATGGGATATCGTTTGGGGGGTTCAGATACAAAAGATCCTTTGTACGCCCAACTTCTTTCGACTCTTCTAAACAACGGTCAGGCAGGACTGATAGACTTGAATTTGATTCAAAAACAAAAGGTTTTGGAAGCCTATGCCTTTGATTCTGAATTGAAGGACTACAGCAAATTCATGATGTATGGAAAGCCAAAAGAAGGTCAGAGCCTAGAAGAGGTGCGTGATTTACTTCTTGGAGAACTGAATAAGGTTCGTGCAGGTGATTTTGAAGATTGGATGCTTACCGCTAGCGCGAACAACCTTCGCCTGAATAAGAAAAGAGGGCAGGAGCAAAACTGGTCGCGTGCATTCGGATTGATGGATGCCTTCATTAAAGGAAAAGAATACGCTGATGTAGTTGCCGAGGACGATCGAATTGCGGCCATTTCGAAGGAAGATTTTGTGAAATGGGTGAATGAAAAGTTCAATGAAAACAACTACGTCATTGTTTATAAAAAGAGCGGCACGGATAAGAGTCTCCACAAAGTGAGCAAGCCACAGATTACTCCAATTGAAATCAATAGGGATGTGCAGTCGGATTTTGCCATGGCCTTCGACTCTATGGCTTCTAAGCGTTTGGATCCTTTGTGGGTTGATTATTCAAAAGTTCTTTCTCAAGAGAAACTTCAAGATGGACTTACCTTCAGTTATGGTAAGAATGAGGTGAACGACTTATTTACCCTTTACTACGTTTTGGAAATGGGTAAGCTGAACGATCCAAAATTGGAAATGGCTGTGAACTATCTCCCATATCTAGGAACAGAGAAGTACAGCGTAGAAGACTTGAAAAAAGAGTTCTTTAAGCTCGGACTTCAATACGACGTCTTTGCATCAGGGAATCGCATCTATGTATACTGCAGTGGTTTAGACGAGAGCATGGCAAAAGGGCTGGAGCTCTTTGAGCACTTGTTGAACAATGCAGTGCCAAACGAAGAGGCTTTGGGTGAATTGGTGAAGGATGAGATCAAGCAGCGCTCCGATAAGAAAAAGGAGAAGGGTTACATCCATGGGCGGGCAATGACTGCCTTCGCTAAACAAGGTCCTAAGAACAGCTTCAATGATGTTGTGAGCAATGAGGATTTAGCAAAGATGGATGCTCAGGAATTGGTGGATATTCTCAAGTCAATGACGAGCTATGAGCACCACGTGTATTACTATGGTCAGCGAAGTGCAGAAGATGTGAAGAAGGTTATTTCCGAGAAGCATCAGGTAGCTGATGAGCTCAAATCATACCCTGCCGAGCGCGAATACCCAGAACTGGATCAGAACTCAGATCAAGTTTACTTTGTCGATTACGACATGGTTCAAACAGAAATTCGCTTGATATCGAAGGACGAGGACTTCAACAAAGAGTTGTGGCCTTACGCTTTGATCTTCAACGAGTACTTTGGATCTGGCTTATCGAGCATCATCTTCCAAGAAATTCGTGAGGCTAAGGGTTTGGCTTATTCGGCATATTCGGCCTACTCAATGGCTAATGAAGCTGGAAAGCCAAGCTATGTGCAAGCATACGTTGGGACGCAGCGCGATAAACTGACAGAGGCTTTAGTAGTGCTTTTAGACTTGATGAACAACATGCCTCAAGCGCCAGATCAATTTGAAGATGCCAAAGCAGCGGCCTTGAAAAAGATTGAGAGCGATCGCATTGTTGGACGCAATGTCTTCTTCAAGTACCTCGATCTCAAGCGACGAGGTATCGACTACGATGTGCGCAAGGAGCAATACGAGACCATTCAGAATATGACTTTGGAAAGTCTGAATACTTTCTTTGCCGAGCACATCAAAGGCAAGAAGTTCAGTTTCCTTGTCATTGGAAACAAAGCTGAAATGGACATGGAATCACTCGAGAAATTGGGTCCTGTTCAGGAGCTTAGTTTGGAAGAGCTGTTTGGGTATTAATTCAAGCAATTCTTGTCTTTTTTGTGAAGGACTCCAACTAGCTCAAGACTCCTTCTTCTTCGTCAAGGTCTTTCAGTACTCGTCGTTTCAGCAGACGCTCAAAAAATGAGTGTGCTGGGAAAATGAGCGCAGCCATAGCGGTATTTATTAAAAGCTTGGTGAGAGGTTCTCCAGCTGTGAAGCCATCGATGAAGGGGTCTGTAAGTACAAGCAGGAATTCAAAGAAGACCAAAAATGGAAGAAAGAGCGAAAGGCGAATCATCCAATGTGGAAGTTTGAATCGTCCGATCAGGAAGGTGAAACTGAAGAGTGCAAACAGCCCCAAGGTTATCCCTGAGTATTCCAAACTGTTTCTTCGAGAAACCTCCTCCTCTTTTAATCGAGCTTGTTCTTTGCGGGCTTGCTCACGTTCAATTAAGTTGTTGAGGGTTGTATTCGTTTTCAGAAGCTCGGCTTCCCTTTTGTCGAGGGCAACACTGTCTTCATGCGTACGTGCCTCAAATCTGTCGAGTTCGATGTTGGCCAACTCAAGTTCAAACTGATTTTCAGTGGCTTCTTTCGCTTTGCTTTCTGCTTTCTCTTCCTTTAGACTGATGCTGTCCTTTAGGGTTTTGGCGCTGTCGCGAAAGTGCTTGAGCTTGTTGTTCAGAAAGCCCATCTTTTTTGTGGTTGTCAACAATAGTGTGTCGCGCAGAGAAATCCCTTCTTTAGCTGAAGTCAAGGCGGTCTGTGTGGAATCTAGAATTGCGGTTAGACTGTCCATTTTCGCCTTGCATTCGGCCTCCATTTGAGTCTTGATGGTCTCTCGTAAATCTTCGTCAATTCGTTTGATCTTCTGCATGTCTTTGGTCAACTTTCGGTAGTCCTTTGAAAAGCTTTCCAATTCTACAACCCGACGCATGGTGAACTCTGTATCGATGCTAAAACAGTGCGTGGCCGTATTGTAGTAGATTCTACCTATGGGTTTAGAGAATACAGAATCTGCCGAGAGGCTTCCCTTATGATGAATCATGTCGATTGACCAGGCCGAAACCGTGCATTTATCGTGCAGGCTGTCCTGCTCAGCATCCACCAATTCTACGACGATCTTTTTGGTGTAGTAGCCTGGTTTCGAAAATGACACTACGTAGTTTGTTCCAAATTCTAGTGGAATGTTGAATTCTGAGGAGCTTTCAAGTCGATAGGTTCGAAGCGAATCGTTGGTAGGGTTGATGGTTACAATTCCCCCTTCGAAATCAGACTCATCTGAGAGCATTTTTCCATGAACCGGAAACACTCCTTGACTCAAACACGGCAGTGTAATCAATAAAATGGAGGTGAGAAGTAGAATGTATTTCATTGTCTCGACTTTGGGTAGGTATCGAAAGTAAGACATAGAAAAGAGCGCAGTGAGTGAGTCGTTCAGAAATTAACTTTGTGAAATGCTTCGATTTGTATGCCTTTGTTCCTTAGTTTTTTTCTTTGCCTGTTCTTCAAACGAGAAAGAACAGTCGGATTCGCTAGAACACGTGACTCCGACGGTTCAGAGAAAGAAGGAAAAAGTGGCGCCAAAAGTAAAGGAAGAATTCCTGGACTTTTTAACCACTGAGAATTGCGAAGATTTGCTCCTTGGATACGGTTCCGAAAACAAAGAGACGAAAGCTATTCTCACAACTCCGCTGGGAGAAATCACAATTGAATTGTATGAGAACACACCTGTGCACAGGGCGAATTTTGTATACCTCACCAAACGCAAGTTCTTTGATGAAACGGTGTTTTATAGAGTCATTGATACCTTCATGATTCAAGGTGGGAATTCCGACAGTTGGGAAACTCAGCGCCTGAAAGCTAAGATTGGTAATTACAAACTACAGCCAGAGATGAAGCCGGGAAACTTCCATGAACGCGGAGCTTTGGCTGCAGCGAGAAGCTATACCGACAACCCAGATAAGCTGAGCTCACCTTTCGTTTTTTACATCGTTCAACGAGGTCCAATAGTCCCTGAAGGAATGACTTGGATGGAGCGGGAGGAAGGGAAGACTTACGCGCCGGAAATTCGCCAGCACTACATTGATTTTGGAGGTTCACCAGGACTTGATGGCGAGCATACCGTCTTTGGCGAAGTCATAGAAGGTATGGACATCGTCGACAAGATTGCCAAAGTGGAAGTCGATGGAAAGGATTGGCCGAAGGAGGAAGTTTGGATTAAGATGAAAGTCGAGTAAAGAATCAGTCCATCAAATTCACTAAGACCTTCGAGCTTTTCGAACTCCCTCCTAGCTTCACCTGCACAATATAAATTCCAGAGTTTGTTGGTCGAAATGAAAAGTCAGAACTCATTTTAGAGCTTTGCACAAGTTGACCTATGCTGTTATAGATTTCGACTTCTGCGCTCGCTTCTGGAGAGGAAAGTGTGACCTGAATCTGTCGGCCTCCATTTATTTCTATCAGAGAGCCTTCACTGAATTCATCTTGCACATTAGTCGACAAAAGTTCAATTGTAGACTCACTACTCTGATCGCAGTCCAAGTTGCCATTGCTTGCCAACAGTTTTACCTTATAAGAGCCTTTTTCTGAATAGGTGTGCTTCGGATTGGTTTCTGTAGATGGAATGCTTCCATCCCCGAAATCCCACACGAAGGACGACGCACCCTTACTCTTATTTGTAAAGCTCAGTTCAACTCCAGGAATTTGATTTCCAGTCCACTCAAATTCAGGGCTTACTTGCTCGGGCTGAAATAATTCTATGGATTGATTTAGAACGCAACTATTTGAATTGGACTCAAATTTCAGTTGATAGATTCCAGCCTCTAAATCGGTATAAACTATAGGCCCATTTACATTGCTTTTTTGATCGAGAATACTGCCTAAATTATTTTGTAAGGAGAAATCAAAGTTGGGAGTTAATTCCAACTCGAGCTGGCCATCGGAAGAGTTATGGCAACTGAGGTTTTCTGTGCTTTGAGACACAATCGGGTGAGTATTTAAATGAAGCTTAAATCGATTTACAACTCCAGTATTTTGAATGTGAAAGCCAACAATTTTCTCTGAACTCAAATCATGAATGTCCCCGGTCTCTAAATCTTCTAAATTGATGCAGAGGTCACCAAAAGGGCTATTCTCTAATGCAATTTCATAATAACCAGCGGCTTGAATGTTCAAGCTCAGTGGTATGCTCTGACCCTCGTATTGAGCAACTCTATTGATGGCGATGTCATGGGAATCAATTCTGAAGAACATGCTTGGTGAATATCCACCATTACTCAAGCCAAACGCATCGTAAGCATCGAAGCCCGTTTGAGCACCACTCATCTCTTCCATTCTAATGGACGTAGAAGTACCTAGGCTATCAGAATTTAGGCTAAGAACCAGACGATCTAGTTTTTCCTTCGATTTGTATACATCAAGGGTATGACTTGTGTTTTTGTCGGATTCATTGAATGTGACGGAACCCGTTCCAGTGCTCTGAACGAAAAAGCTTTGCCAAGCAGGAATTACGTCGCCAGTACTCAATGTTTGGAAACTTCCACTTGTAGAACTGTAAACATATGCAGCCAATCCTTGAATGCCAACGAAATTAGCAAGGGAAAGATTGACTGGGCAAGCGTATGGGTTGGCAATGAGATGCCAACCTTGATCATTAAGGCCACCACCATTAATGCTTACCCCCAAGCCAGTGATGCTCTGCGGTCCCGTGAGCACTGCACCCGTTGCTTTCAGCGAATAAGTGCTCTTTGCTCCACTGCCAGAAGTTCCGCCAATGTAAAAGATCCGGCCCTGAATGGATGAAAAGAGGTTGGCAGCATCTGTCTCAGCTGTCCATCCATCTGCAAACCCTCCTCCAGCCGCATTGTTATTCCCCTCTGTGTAGGTGTAGGTTGAAACGAAAGACCCTGCTGACAGTTGGTTAGCTCCAGTGTACCCATAGGTGTAAAAGCCATAAGGCGCCACCCTTCATTTACCTCAGAAATGGCTACGTTTTGTAGAGGAATATGCAGATACCTCCAGTCTGCTTGGTTGTCGACATTGCTTACAATTTTTTCGATGATTAGATTGCCAGTTATGCTAGCACCAGCGCCGAAGGGTCCAAAAACGGCAGAACCAACTGAGTACGAATCGAGGCGAATCAAATCAAATCATTGGTAACGAGCCCTCCATTTAAGACACTGAGCTCCTCGCGGATAATCACAGAATCATTTACAGTGAGACTACTAGCAACTAAATTCACAATCAAATTTGGGATGATCATTGAACCTGTGCCAGATATAGTATGTGCGTTGGATCCCGAAAAAATTAAACTAAGACCGTCATTCATCGAAAGGGTTCCATTAACAATGAGATTTCCCTGCTGAATCGTGAGGTTATTTCCCCCGGTAAAAAGTGTAGCCCCAAGGTCAACAGTGATGTCTTCAAGAAACTGAGAATTCAGTATGTCTGTGTTGAGAGAGCAAGTTCCAGTTCGAATTTCAATGGTTGGATACTGTAAATCCGCGTAATCTGAAAGGCTTGCATTTGCATCTAGTAATAAAATGCCCTTAGAAGCGGAACTAATTACTTGACCAGAATTTTGAGGAAAAGAAAAGCTTCCAGTCATTGCAATGACAGAAGCTTGTGAACTAGTGGTCATAGTGGTATTGGCACTCAGAGATGTGCCTTGCACGTCAATGACAATGTCTCGGGTGAATAGGCTGTCGTTAGCAGCAAAAGCCAACCCATTACCGCCAGTTAAGGTTCTCAGAGTTAAATCCCGACATATGAGCGGAACACCAGCAGTTACAGAAGCACCAACTGCATTCGAAATGATATTGACATCATTGTCAATGTAGAGTCGACCCATCCCCAACATAGCGATGCTCGAATTGTCTGAATTAATGTCTGCCTGAAAGTAATTAGCCCTCCAAAGAGCATTCCCACGCACATCAGCCGAAAAGGTCTTGTTTATTGCAGTTAACTTAAAGATGATCGAATCGCAGGTAAGACTATTCCCAGCGTTAATCCGTATTTTACTTGTGCCTTCAATGATGATTACTTCACAAGCTTGTACAGATCGAAGTGTAATGTCGTGCCCGTCTATAATCAATACGCTGTCTCCCGCAGCGGGAACAACTCCACCAACCCATGTCCCGGTTTGATTCCACCTTCCTGAGCCGCTCGATTCAATTACCTGGGCAGATAAAGCAAGGTCACATAAGAAGATGACGGATAAGAAAAGTATTCTGGGTAAAATCATGGCTCAAAAACACCTTAGCTCATGGGGTTTCTTGTCAGGAGTTCGATGAACTTATCAACTTCATCGAGGGAAAACACATAAGCACCAGCCATTTTCTGTTAGAGTTGATCAGCGCAAGGCAATTACAGAAATTTCCACATTCACATTTTTGGGTAAAGTTCTTACAGCAACAGTTTCCCGCGCTGGCGAATTTTCAGAAAAAAACCTACCATAGATTTCATTTACCTGGCCGAAGAGTTCCATGTCGGAGAGGAAAATACTGCACTTCACCACTTTTGAAAATTCTGTACCCGCAGCAGAGAGTACAGCTCCTATATTTTTCATCACCAATTCAGTTTCATCTTCAATGTTCGAGGTGATGAGTTGACCGGTCTTCGGGTCGATGGCGATTTGTCCGCTCATGTACAGAGTGTCGCCAGCCCAAACAGCTTGGTTGTATGGTCCTATGGGTTCTGGGGCATTGTTCGTTTTTACAATTTCTTTCATGTAGGGCATTCATTGATTCATCAAATATAACTTCTGGCGAGTCTGTTATTTTTTTCTCGAGAAAAGTAAGAAAAGTGCAGCTTTGATCCGTGATTTTAGTCCTCGACAATTACGATTCCTTCACCTACAATCTAAGTCATTACCTAGAAGATTTAGGAGCGGAATTCCGTGTTTTTAGAAACGATGAGATCAGCCTTGATGAGGCCGATTCGTACAGCGCCTTCCTTTTATCGCCGGGACCTGGATTGCCTGTGGAAGCGGGAGTCATGTGTGATTTGATCAATCGTTTTTCTGGAAAGAAAAAAATCTTGGGCGTATGTTTAGGGATGCAGGCTCTTTGCGAACACAGAGGCATGAAATTGGTGAATATGCCACATGTTTTGCATGGTCAACAAACGGATATTGAGATTATAAATCAATCTCAACTTTTTACTGGTCTTGAATCAAGAATTTCTGTTGGCCGATATCATTCTTGGGCCATTGAACGAAGCGAAATAAGGAAGGAGTTTTCATGCACCGCATGGGACGAATCAGGCTACGCCATGGCGGTAGAAGACGAGCAGAGTCTTTTGTATGGAGTTCAATTTCATCCCGAGAGCATTATGACGCCTAGCGGGAAAAAGATCCTCGAGAATTGGCTGAAGATTTAATTGTTCAAATCGTACCACTCTCTTTTGCGCTCGAGCTTCAGGTCTTTCAACATCTGGGGTTTGATGTTTACCCCAAAGGTGTAGCTCTTTCGATTTCCTGAAGGGATCACATCGAATCGCAATTCCCAACAGCCCAAATCGCGGTAGATATTGATTTGCGTGTAGCTCAGTTCGTTCGCGATAAAATCGTAGTTGGTTTGAGCCCGAACATTAAATTTCTCGGTTAAGCTGAAGGTTCCCCGAAGGTTTACGGATTGTTTTCGGGAAACGGGATTTAGTCGGATCTTGGTGTAGTTGAAACTATAGCTCACATCTAAACTCCATGGAATTGCGGCTAAAACCCAAGCCGAATTTTTATTGCGCTCGGCGGCTGCTTTGATTTTCTTAGCGTTCCCCATTTTAAAGCCGATTGAAACGTTCGCCTGGGTCAGCCGTGCTAAAGAACCCGTTTCGTTGTAATAAGATTCATTGATAGTTGCACCCGTGATGGGGTCGAGGGCATAGGGGTCTAAATTCCCACTAAACCTCAAATTGATGAGGTTGAACAAGTTTGCGTTTCCAGAAGCATTTATGGGACTCCAATTCAGCGAATCTTTAAAAATATCGTAGCTCGTTCCGAAGCTCAACTGATCGAGTAGCTTAATCTTCTTATCTGCTCCAGTGCTGTCCTTTGGGTTCTTCACCTTCATCTCAAAGTTGTTCCGCAAATCCAAGCGAATGATGCCTTGCTCGCTCTGTGAAGGGCGCCCAAACAAACCGTATTGCAGAGGTGTATACCTGTCTTGATCTGAAATGCTGTCTTGAGCCAGCAGTGGAATGCCCGTTGTTTTGTAGAAGTAATCAGATAAGTCGGGCCTAAAGGTGAAGCTCGCAGAGGGGGTAAGTACATGTCGGATCGCTTTTACCTTGCCTTTTTTGAAGCTGTACATTCCGTAAATGATTGTGCTTAGGCCCGAACTGAAACTCACATCTCCGTATCCAGCAAATCCAGAAACAGTGTCCTTCACAACTTCTCCGGCTGCTTCATCCCAGCGTTGTTCCAAGGATTGAAATTGCATAACGCCTTTAAGGTTAACACTTGGGTTCACACTGAAATACTTCAATAGCTTAAATGAAGTACTGATTGGAATGTTGTGACTCATTCCGTTCTGCATGCTGTCTAAAATACTCGGCTTTAAGAGGTTTTCTTCTTTGACCTTAACCTGGTTCTTTGCGTTTCCAGTGTAGTTCATCCCAATCTTCTCGAACCATTTATCCTTCCCAACTTTTACTTTGCGCTTAAAAGGAAAAAATCGACTCACCGAAATACCGACTTCGGGCAGGCGAATGGAGATTGTGCTGTCGGTAGAGTTTTGGTCGTGACTCGCATTCAGCGTAAGGTTTACAGGAGCATTTTGAAAGCGGTAGTTGTAGTTGATGTTCGACTTGAAAGTATTTGTTAGATAATCGCTTGATCGGGAATTGAAATTGTTTTGAAAATTGTTTTTGGAACCGGCGTTCACATCGGCGGAAAAAGTAGAGTTCGGACGAGCTTTCTGATCCTGTCGGTGGTTCCATCTCACGAAGAAGTTTTTACTAATTCTTCTGTTTTGTTGCTCCGGAAATCCGGACGTAAAGTTGGAATAGCTCAAGTTGAAATTACCATTGTATTTATAGCGTTTTCGGTAAGCTGTCTCATTGTTTAAGCCCCAGCTGCCCCGGGTGTAAATGTCTCCCCGAAACGATGTGTTGACGTAATCGCTCATATTCCAGAAGTAACCGCCGTTCAATAAGTGGAACCCAAGTCCAGGAGAAAAGCCATACTCAGGTAAAAGAACTCCTGAACTCTGACTGGTTTTATTTGGGAAGAAACCAAAGGGTAAAACAAGTGGAGTTGGGATGTTTTCTACGACCAAATAGGCAGGTCCTGTTACGATCTTATCGTTTTGGATGATTTTTAGTTTCTTGGCTTTGATGTAGGTGCCTTCATCGGCGTTTTCGCACGGACAAAACTGACCGTCTTTGATGAAAATCACATTTCCGGTATCTTTTTTAATGCGCTCTCCAGTAATGGTTCCATCTGCTTGCTGAGTGGTGGCGTTGTAAATCAAGCCTTTCTTAGATTTGAAGTTGTATCGCATCTGATGGGCGGTAAAATTCTCCCCGGAATCTTCAAAGTAGGGTTCACCAATTCTTTTTTTGTTGGAATCGGAGGTGTGCGACGCAAAAACTTCACTTTTATCTAAATTCAAAACAATCGAGTCGGCCTTTAAAACGATGTCTTCGTAGTACACTTCAGCGGCGCCATATAAGTACACGAGCTTTGTGCTGAGGTCGAACCGCATCGAGTCTCTGGCCTTGTAGTCAACCTTATCAGCGAATGCACTTGATTTTTTTGGCTTGGTTTTTTCCAGAAGACTTTGTGCGCTGTCTTGTTGTAGTTGAAGTAATGTTGAATCAGATTCTTGCGCGAATGAAGAAGTGTTCACAAGCAAGAAGCTTATCAACAGAAATGCGTGGAATACTTGTAAACGCAGGGGAAGTAGCGGCAAGGGAATCGTCTTACTTTTGGGCAAGGCAGGCAAAAATCGCTCCAAAACTACGTATTCTGAAAGAGAGCTTAATCATCAATTTTAAACTGATGTTCAGTAGAGGCATTCTATTGGCGAGCCTGCTTGTCCTGTTGACAGTCTCTACGTCATTTCGCCCAATTATTCCTGGAGAGTATGGTGTGAAAACGGTCGTGATCGATGCAGGTCATGGAGGAAAGGATCCCGGGGCTATTGGCGACCAGAAGATGCGAGAGAAGGACGTTGTTCTTAGCATTGCCCTGAAGACTGGAGCCTATATTCAGAAAACGCATCCTGACGTAAAGGTCGTTTACACGCGGGATAAGGACATTTTTATTCCGCTCAATGAACGTGCGAGAATCGCGAATAAAATAAACGCCGATCTTTTCATATCCATTCATGCCGACGCCGCGGCCAATCATGCCGCTTACGGAACTGAAACATTTGCCTTGGGATTACATCGCTCGAAGGACAACCTTGAAACCGCAAAACGTGAGAACGCGGTAATCCTCATGGAGGACGATTATGAAGTTACTTACGAAGGGTTCGATCCAAATTCTGATGAGTCCTACGTAGCTCTCAGCTTATTGCAAAGTGCCAACCTTGCTCAAAGCCTCAGCATTGCAGATAAGGTTCAAACGAAATTCACATCTCTTGGACGAAAGGATCGTGGGGTTAAACAAGCCGGATTTTTAGTGCTTTATAAAACAACTATGCCAGCAGTATTGATTGAAAATGGCTTCATAACCAATAAAGAGGAGGGCACCTTTTTAAGAAGTCAAGCCAATCAAGAGAAGATGGCTAAGGCCATTTCTTCTGCGTTCATGGATTACAAGAAGGAAATTGAGGACCAACTAAATATTTTGCGAGGTGTAGCAACTCCAAAACCTGTAGCGACGGAAAGTCCTAAGGAGGAGCCAAAACAGCTTGAACCAGAAAAGGTAGAAGTTAAGCCAGCCAAAAAAGCGGAGAAGCCTTCGGTGAATAAGCCAGCCGAGAAGAAGGTTAAAACTCCGGATCTAGGAGTTAGATTCAAAGTGCAAATTGCCAGTTCTAACAACTCGATTGAGGTTTTGGCGGAGAATTTTAAAGGACTTGAAGGGGTTGAGGAATTGAAAGTAGGCGAGGTTTACAAATACACATTCGGCAGCGAGCGAAATTTTGAAGAGGGTTTAAAGCTTCAGAGAAAAGTAAAGGGGGATCACTATTCCGATGCCTTTTTGATCGCCGTATACAAAGGGGAACGCATATCAATTTCCAAAGCGCTGGAATTAACTTCTAAAGAATTAGAGAAATGAAAAAGCGCTCACGTGAGATTCGGGTAGCAATTCTTGTACTTGTGAGCGTAGCTCTCTTGTACTATGGGCTGAACTACTTAAAAGGCAACAACATTTTCTCTAACAATCGAGTGTACTACGCCATCTACGATCACGTGGACGGACTTTCAGTTGATAATACAGTTGTTTTAAATGGATTTAAGGTTGGGAAAGTGAGCACCGCTCGCCTGATACCTGAATCGGGTGATATAGAAGTTGGCTTCACCATATTTGAAGAGAATCTTAGGATACCTAGAAACTCTGTTGCTAAAATCGTCAGTCTCGATCTACTAGGAACAAAGGCCATCACGCTTGAATTTTCAACAGACTCTGTGATTGCAGTTGCAGGCGATACTTTGCTTGCAGGAAATGAGATGGACCTTCAATCTTCGGTTGATGAGCGCATAAAACCACTCGAGGAAAAGACTAAGCAACTTTTAGGTTCCATCGACAGCGCTGTAGTAATCGTGCAAAGCATTCTCAATAAAGAAGCGCGTGAGAACTTGTCTGCCAGCTTTGTGAGCATTAAAAGGTCGTTCCAAAGTTTTGAAAAGACGGCCATCAGCGTAAATAATTTGGTAGAAAGTGAAACGGCTAAAATCTCGGGAATCATTACGAATGTTGGTTCCATCACAAAGAATTTCCAGTCGAATAACAAATCTTTGACCAACATAATCAACAAGATGTCGGCCGTCACAGACAGTCTTGCAGAGGCCGATTTGGCCAGAACTGTTATTGCAGCACAATTGGCATTGGAGTCTACGGCCCAGGTTCTCGACAAAATCAATCGAGGTGAGGGTACCATCGGTGAGCTGGTGAACAACGATACTCTGTACAACAACCTAGAGCAATCTGCGCTGGAATTGGATAAACTCCTTGAGGACCTAAGAGTCAATCCAAAACGCTATGTCCATTTTTCTATATTTGGGAAAAGGGATAAAGACAAGCCCGAATTAAAGCCCAGAGAGTAAATGTCCATAGGTGTTTCGAATGCCATTTTTGCCTTAGTCCTCATAGGCGCTTCCGTACTTTTCTATCGCAATCTGAGTAGGATACGACGCAACATTCTTTTGGGTCGTGACCTCGACCGAACCGACAATAAGCCAGAACGATGGAAGACGATGGCGAGAGTTGCATTGGGTCAGAGTAAAATGGTGACTCGACCTATAGCAGGTTTCATGCACATTCTAATTTATGTTGGCTTTGTCATCATCAATATTGAGGTCCTAGAGATTGTTCTCGACGGACTTTTCGGGGCGCATCGTGTGTTCTCGGGTTTCCTTGGAAGTGCGTACCAGAGTTTCATCAACTTCTTTGAATTTTTAGGAGTTCTCGTCTTATTCTCCTGCATTGTTTTTTTATTGCGCAGAAATGTGCAACGTCTAGCTAGGTTCCACAAGCCAGAGATGAAAGGCTGGCCAACGTCAGATGCCAACTACATTTTGATTTTTGAAATCATTTTGATGTTTGCGCTTTTATTCATGAACGCGAGCGATGGCTTATTGATGTCAATGTCTGTAGCCGATTTGAGTTCAGCAGGTTTGGACAAGTATAACACGGGCATCAACGGGGGCTTTTTCTTTTCTTCTTTTCTGAACCCACTTCTTCCCTCCGACGCAGCTTCTCTACAGATGGTTGAACGGGGAGCGTGGTGGTTTCACATCGTGGGAATTCTTGGTTTCATGAATTATCTGCCTTACAGCAAGCATTTTCACATTCTGCTGGCATTCCCTAACACTTGGTATTCGAACCTGAAAGAAAAAGGGAGTTTCAACAATCTCGAAAGCGTGAAGAAGGAAGTGGAGCTCATGATGGATCCCACTGCCGATCCTTTTTCAGCTCCTGCTCCAGCCGAGGGTGAAGTGCCCCAATCATTTGGCGCTAAGGATGTAAAAGATCTTTCCTGGAAACAGTTGATGGACTCATATTCCTGCACAGAGTGTGGTCGCTGTACGTCCGAATGTCCGGCCAATCAAACGGGGAAATTACTCTCTCCAAGAAAGATCATGATGGACACCCGCGATCGTTTGGAAGAGGTGGGGAAATGCATCGACAAGAATGGAGCTGATCATGACGATGGGAAGTCTCTCTTACACGATTACATAACACCAGAAGAATTATGGGCATGCACAACATGCAATGCATGTGTTGAAGCTTGCCCAGTGAACATTGACCCTCTTTCAATCATTGTTGATCTGCGAAGATTTATGGTGATGGAAGAATCTGCGGCTCCGGCCGAGTTGAATGGAATGTTTACCAATATTGAGAACAATGCGGCACCTTGGCAATTTGCCCAGGCAGACCGCTTAAATTGGGTTGAGGAGGATTAGCATGCTAGTACCAACGATGGCACAGATGATGGCCGAAGGCAAAAAGCCGGAGGTTTTGTTTTGGGTAGGCTGCGCAGGAAGTTTCGACGACCGGGCTAAGAAGATTACCAAGGCAATGGTCAAACTTTTGAATGCCGCCGAGGTCTCTTTTGCAGTTTTGGGAACTGAAGAATCTTGTTCTGGTGATCCGGCAAAGAGGGCAGGCAATGAATTCTTGTTTCAAATGCAAGCCATGCAGAACATCCAAGTGATGAATGCATATGAAGTCACCAAAGTGGTGACGACATGCCCGCATTGCTTTAATACATTAAAGAACGAATATCCCGAGTTGGGAGGTAAGTATGAAATTTTTCATCACACCCAGTTCTTGCAGAATTTGATGAACGCCGGAAAGATTAAAGTTGAAGGCGGCAAATTTGCAGGTAGAAGAATCACATTTCATGATCCCTGTTATCTGGGACGAGCCAATGGAGAGTATGAAGCACCTCGTGCTCTTCTTACAAAGCTCGATGCTGAACTTCATGAAATGGGACGTTCTAAAGCACGAGGACTCTGTTGTGGGGCTGGAGGCGCTCAGATGTTTAAAGAAGCCGAGAAAGGCGACAAAGAGATCAATATAGAGCGCACAGAAGAAGCCTTGGAACTCAAACCCGATATCATTGCCGCTGGTTGTCCTTTCTGCAATACAATGATGACAGATGGGGTCAAAAACAAAGAACAGGAAGCTTCGGTTCAAGTAAAAGACATCGCCGAATTAATCGCGGAAGCACAAGATCTTTAAGTATGCTAAGAAGTTTCGATGAGCTTCCAGACCACAGTCGCGTTTGGATATATATGTCCGACCGACCTTTCAGCCTAGACGAAGAAATTTCTGTTCAAAAGAATCTAGAGAACTTCATTCAATCTTGGTCCGCACACGGAAATGATTTGGCCGCATCGGCACGAATCGAGTATTCTCAAATCATTGTCATAGCCCTTGATGAGCGCCAAGCTCAGGCTACGGGATGTTCAATCGATAAACAGTTCCACTTGATCCAGAGTCTTGAAAGTGAACTTGGCTTGTCCTTGCTCGATCGCATGAATATTGCACTTCTGGACGATGGAGACATTGACATAATCAGAATTTCAGACATCGATTCAAATCAAAAAGACAGAATCATCCTCGATAATACGATTCAAGATTTGGGTAGTTTTAGAAAGGCATGGCGCAAGCCTGCGTATGAGAGTTGGATGGCTCGCTTGTTTTAGTCAAGCATCAATTTTACTTTTCCAGTCAATGAAGATTGAGGAAAAGGACTCAATCCAGAACCTCTTCAATGAAAACGTCTTCCCTGCGTCTTGGACGATAAGCATCGTACCATTTGAAGCCTTTCATAAAACGTATTTCGGGCGTCCATTGCTCTTCAGGATACAGAATCGAATTGGGTTTTGCATAGAATAGGATTTCCTGAACCTTACTGCTGTCCAATTTGATGACAATCTTTTCATCGCAGCTCGAAACGTTCAAGCCAATGACGTTGGTGTCGTTTTCCATGGCATAGTAAATCGTTTTCCCTTCTTCTAAAACATTCACTCTCTTTAAGGAATTGTCCTTAAAAAAGGCCTTCATATTCTTACCAGCGATTTGATCATACCTAGTGCTGTCAGAGGATGATATGATGAAGGCATTTTCCAAAATGTCCATGCTCTCGACTTTACCGCCATTTCGATTGATTTGAATGTAATCTGCTGTAATCTGGTTTCCCTCCGACCAAATGATGGGACTGTTGAACATCTTTATGCTTGAATCCGCATCGCTAAAAGCCAATGAATCGCACATTCCGGCCATATCACTTTTATACAACTTCACATGATTGTAGGCCAAAATTACGCGTTGATTGTTGGTGTCGTAGAAGGCGACCAAACTGTCGCCATGAAGAAATAGGCTATCACCACTTTCAATTTGAATCATGAGTGCTTTGTGCGTAACAATGGAGATGCTGTCGTCGGCATCGTGCCAAGCGCGCTCGCCCATAACAGTGAAATTCTGGGTGCTGTCTTCGATGCTTATGTTTCCGAATGCTCTTCCAATCTTCAATTCATTGTCGAAGTAGATGGTGTCTCCCCGTAATACTTGATCTCCCGAAAAGATTTGGGCATTCTTCTGAAATTGAGATTCTTGAGTTTTGTTGTTCGACCAACCAGCCTCGCAATAAATCACGTCAGTTCCGGAATAGATATTGGTTGGGCCAAAAAACAGACTGCGATCTTCCGAAGTTAAATAGTGCAAGGTGTCTGATTCGATTTGGTAGTCCTTAGAACGCAGACGAACACTGTCGCGAAAGCGTGCTTCTTGATTGTCTGAAAAATAATATCCCTTCTTGCTCCAAAGGGTGTCGTTTCCGTCGTTGGTTAGCAGTTCCCCACCTTTTAAGTAGAAACCCATATTCCGACTGCGATCGTAGGTCATAGATTGGGTTGAAAGGATCATGTCTTTGTGTTTCATCTGGACATTCCCTTCGAAGTTGGCGAGCTTGGAATTCCCTTCGTATTCCAAATAATCACCTTTCATTTCAACACTGTCGCCCTCTTCAATGCGCACGTTGCTGAAGGCTTTCATACTGTTTGTTTCGTTCACCACATGCGCAGAGTCGCAGTACATCAGCGAGTTTTCGTGCTTGAGAATGACGTTGCCTACGAGTCGTTTTGCTTTTATCCCGTTGGAATTATCGAAGATTAAATCGTCGGCATTGAGAATCTCAATTTTCTTACTCTCCTGAGTAAGGCCTTCTTGAATAAAGAAGGAAGTAAGAAAAAGGAAGAAAAGAAGCTTTTTTGAAGCCATGCCTGCGATTTGGCAAAAATCGCGCTAAGTTTTATTTGCGCAAAGTTTGAGTACGATCGGGGCCAACACTCACAATTGTAATTGGGATTCCAACCTTTTCTTCGATGTATTCCACATAGGATTTCAATGTCTCAGGAAGCTCATTGTATTCGCGCATCCCAGTAAGGTCATCGGTCCAAGGTGAAAGGTTTTCATAAATGGGCTTGATGTCGTCGTCGAGAATCTCGTAGGGTAGGTAATCCAACGTTTTGCCTTTGTACTCATAAGCAACGCATACTCGCACCTTGTCGACATAACTGAGTACATCGGCCTTCATCATAATCAACTTTGTAACTCCATTGATCATGCAGGCATATTTTAGTGCAGGAAGGTCTAGCCATCCGCAACGTCGTGGCCTTCCCGTGGTCGCGCCAAACTCATTTCCTGCTTTGGCAAGAATTTCACCGTCTTTATCAAATAATTCGGTAGGGAAGGGGCCACTTCCAACGCGCGTGCAGTAGGCCTTGAAGATGCCGAAAACTTCCCCAATTTGGTTCGGGGCAATTCCCAATCCAGTGCAAGCTCCGGCACAAATGGTGTTTGAACTTGTAACGAAAGGATAGGATCCAAAATCAATGTCGAGCAAAGAACCCTGGGCTCCTTCGGCTAAGATTGCACTTCCGGCATTCATCTTTTCATGAATGAAATGCTCAGAATCTATGAGTTCCAACTCTTTGAGCTTGTCAACTCCAGCAAACCAGAGTTTTTCTTGCTCTTCAAGCTCCGAAACATCGAAGGCGTACCCACTAAGCATATTCAAGTGCTTCTCGCGGAGTGCATTGTATCGTTCATCAAAGTTGGGCATCACTAGGTCTCCAACACGTATGCCGTTTCGCCCAGTTTTGTCCATATAGGTTGGTCCAATACCTCTAAGGGTTGAACCGATTTTCTTTTTTCCTTTTGAAGCTTCAGAGGCTGCGTCCAACATACAGTGTGTTGGCAAGATGAGGTGCGCTTTTTTACTCACGAGCAGGCTCTTTGAGTAATCGACGTTTAAGTCATCTAGCGCCAGCAGTTCTCTTTTCAGAACCCGAGGGTCGATGACAACTCCATTTCCAATTACGTTCAAAGTGTCTTCTCTGAAAATCCCTGAAGGGATGGTATGAAGTACATGCTTTATCCCATTGAACTCAAGAGTGTGTCCAGCATTTGGACCTCCCTGGAAGCGAGCAATAACGCCGTAATTTGGGGTAAGAACATCAACGATTTTCCCCTTTCCTTCATCGCCCCATTGGAGGCCTAATAATACATCAGCTTTCATTCGCTCTTTTTTCAGAAGTCGGCAAAATTAGTCTTCCTTGCATTTGTGACCACAGCTTGCGTAAAAATTCAAAGAATGATGAAAAATTTCTACGTTCAAATGCGACTCCAAGGTGCTTTTAATGTTTTGAATGCGCGGATCACAAAACTCAATAACCTTATTGCAATCCATGCAAATAATATGATCGTGTTGTTGGTTGCCATAAGAGCGCTCATATTGAGCATTCTTCTTACCAAACTGGTGCTTTCGAACCAGGTTGCAAGCTAGCAATAAGTCGATGGTATTGTATACGGTTGCCCTGCTGACTCGGTAATTTTTATTCTTCATTGCGGCGTGCAAGGAATCAACATCGAAGTGATGATCTAACTTATAGACCTCTTCTAAGATTGAATAGCGTTCGGGAGTTTTTCGGTGTCCGTTTTTCTCAAGAAATGCGGTGAAAACTTCGAGTACTCTTTTTTGGTGCTCTTCCTTTTCCATTCTAATCTGTCTTTTCGGAGTCGATTCTTCTTATTTGGGTGACTCCTTCTATTTTTCTTAACTTCTTAATGAGGTTGGTAAGATGGGCAGTATCGTGGACAAATGCCATAATTTCCCCTTCAAAAATTCCATCTTCTGAGTCAAAGCTGATGGACCGCATGTTCACATTCAACTCTTCTGAAATGATTTTTGTGATTTCATTCACGATTCCTAAGTCATCGATGCCAGTCACTTCCAACCCGACAAGGAATGCCAAGGATTCCTGATTCGTCCATTTTGTTTGCACAATCCGGTAGGCATAATTCGATAAAAGTTGAATGGCGTTCGGACAGGAAGTACGATGGATCGTTATGCCTTTCGACACCGTGACAAAACCGAACACATCGTCGCCGGGTATTGGATTGCAACAATTGGCCAATTCATATTGAATGTCCTTCATATCTTGACCAAGAATCAGAAGATCCGATTGACCTCGGGCTTTGGTCACCATCTCTTCCAACTTCTTGGAACTGGAAGGCCTTTTTCGAGGACGGTAAATAATCTCCCCGTTGATTATTTTGAGTTTGGAAGTTTTGTTGAGGTCAACTTTACCCGTGTACAATCCGTAATAAAGTTCGAGTTGATTGCGGGTTTTGAAGAAGGACCTAAGCGCTTTGATGTTGGTTTCAGATAAATTGATCCCAAGTTTCTTCAATTGCTTTTTGAGTATCTGCTTTCCTTCCTCGGCGTGAACTCGCTTTTCTTCTCGAAGTAGTGTTTTGATTTTACTCTTGGCCTTTCCAGTAACTACAAACTTCAGCCAATCTTCTTTGGGCTTTTGCTTTTTTGAGGTGATGATTTCAATTTGGTCTCCGCTGTTCAGTTTATAGCTAAGCGGGACCAATTTGTTGTTCACCTTGGCGCCGAGGCAGGTCGCTCCAATTTGCGTGTGAATTTCGAAGGCAAAATCCAGAGCGGTGGCATTGTTCCGCATCGTTTTCACTTCTCCGTTTGGCGTGAAGACGTAAATCTCATCGGCGAACAAATCGAGCTTGAAATCATCGATGAAGTCAACGGCATCCTGTGATGGGTTTTCAAGAAGCTCTCTAATTTTATTCAACCAGAGGTCTACATTGCTATCCCCAACAGATTCCTTGTATTTCCAGTGAGCAGCATACCCCATTTCGGCCACTTCATCCATGCGTAAGGTTCGTATTTGAACTTCCACCCATTTTCCACTCGGACTCATAACCGTAGTATGGAGCGATTCGTAACCATTTGCTTTCGGCGAAGTAATCCAGTCCCGCAAGCGATCGGGATTTGGAAGGTAGAAATCAGTTACAGTAGAATACACATTCCAGCAAGTAACCTTTTCTTCTTCTATAGGAACATCTAGGATGACTCGAATGGCGAAGATGTCGTAGACTTCTTCAAAAGGGATGTTCTTCTTCAACATCTTCTTCCATATGGAGTAGATGGATTTTGTGCGACCCTGAATGGTGAATTTCAAATCTGTTGAATCCAGTGAACGCTTGATGGGAAGAATGAATTGATTTACGAAGCGCGTTCGAACCGCTTTTGTCTTTTTAAGCTTGAGTTCTATTTCCTCAAAAATTTGAGGTTCCATGTACTTCAAGCTCAGGTCTTCAAGTTCGCTTTTAATCGCGTACAAGCCCAATCGGTGGGCCAGTGGAGCATAGAGGAAAAGAGTTTCCGAAGCAATTTTGTGTTGTTTGGAAACCTTCATGCTCTCCAGAGTACGCATGTTGTGCAAGCGATCGGCGATCTTGATTAAGATGACTCGAACATCCTCGGAAAGTGTGAGGAGTATTTTACGAAAGTTCTCGGCCTGGATCGAAGTAGACATGTCTGCCACTTCTTCAATTTTTGTGAGGCCGTCAATGATGCGAGCGATCTTTTTCCCAAAAAGGAGATCCATATCGGCATTGGTGAGCTCGGTATCCTCAACAACATCATGGAGCAGGGCTGCACAGATGGAAGTAGTTCCTAGGCCAATCTCCTCCGAGACAATAAGCGCCACAGCCATTGGGTGAAAAATATAGGGTTCTCCCGATTTTCTCTTTGTGTCTTTGTGAGCTTCGATGGCCGTGTCCATCGCCTTTCGGATGAGCATTCTGTCTGCCTCATCACGCTCTTCTGTATTGGTTTTAAGAAGCTTACGGTAAGAGCTCAATAGAGCCCTCATATCTCGGGGACTTATCCATGAATCATCCTTAATCTTCATCCGATTAAAGGTAATTATTTCGACTCAAGGACTCGAGTTCGAACTTCACCAAATCCGAGCTTAGTCGACCCGTTGTTGCAATGTGCACGCATGATTACCGAGTCTCTGTCCTGAATGAACTTTCGCTCTGTTCCGTCATTCAGTTTAATCGGTTTTGTGCCTTTCCAGCTGATCTCTAACATGGAACCGTAAGAAGTTGGCTCAGGTCCTGAAATGGTACCTGAAGCAAGCATGTCGCCGCGACGGATATTGCAGCCGTTGATGGTATGATGTGCCAATTGCTGCGACATATTCCAGTAGAGGTGTTTGAAGTTCGATAGGCACACTCGATTTTCAGTTCCACTCGTAGGTTCTATGAACACCTCCAATTCGATGTCGAAATTCTTATCGCCAGTATATTTTAAATAGTCGAGTACTTCGGGATCTTGTTTTGGGCTTGAAGTACGAAATGGATCCAAAGCATCCAAAGTGACAACCCAAGGAGACATGCTCGAAGCGAAATTTTTAGCGAGGAATGGGCCAAGAGGAACGTATTCCCATTTCTGAATGTCGCGTGCGCTCCAGTCATTAAAAATGCACATTCCAAAGATGTAATTTTCAGCTTCATCCGTGCTAATGCTCTGGCCTAATGGCTTTCCGTCGAAGGTGATGAAAGCCATTTCCAATTCGAAATCGAGCAATTTACTCAAGCCCATCACCGGCGGACCATCTTCAGGTTTTTGTTGTCCATGCGGACGGCGAATGTCGGTCCCGCTCACAATGATGGAAGAGGAACGGCCGTGATAGCCCACAGGAAGGTGCAGCCAATTGGGAAGCAAGGCATTGTCTGGATCTCTGAACATGGTGCCCACGTTTGTGGCATGTTCTCGAGATGAATAGAAGTCGGTGTAGTCACCAATACTTACCGGAAGTTGCATTCGGCATTTTTCCAAACGAACCATGCAGGAGTCTAACAGGTCATGGTCGTCGCGAAGAATCTCATTATTGACTTCGAGTAAATCTGAAATCCGATTTCTCAATGCTCGAATTTCAGCCTTCCCGAGCATGATGTCGTTCAATGAAGCGGATTCAAAGGCCTCTCTTGGAATCCCCGTTGAATCGAAAAAGCCCTCAGTAGCGAGAACGTCAAGGCGCATCACCCAATCCCCAATTCTCGTTACAATCACAGACTCTTTGGTCTCAAGTCCAGCAATTCCGAAGGGAATGTTTTGAATTGGAAAATCTGATCCTTCCTCTACATTTACCCAAGTTCGTCTGCTCGGGTCATTCGCTCTCATTTCTTCCATTCGTGCTACAGGCTAAAAAGTGGGTAGTTCGACATCCAATCGTTGACTTCTGACTTCACCTTGATTAGGGTGTCTTCATTTTCATAATTGGTGATGACTCGGTCAATTAAGCTTGCAAGCCTCGGCATATCAGTATCTAAAAGTCCGCGTGTAGTGATTGCAGGAGTTCCGATTCGAATTCCTGAGGTCACAAAAGGAGACTTGTCGTCGAATGGAACCATGTTTTTATTCACTGTAATGTGAGCGAATTCGAGAGCCTTTTCTGCATCTTTTCCTGTCACATCTTTATTCCTTAAATCGATCAACATACAGTGGTTGTCGGTGCCACTTGAAATGAGATTGTATCCCATTTCGACCAGAGTATTGGCGAGTATGGATGCATTCTTAACAACCTGTAGCGTATAATTGAAGTACTCCTCAGTGAGGGCCTCTCCAAAGGCAACACCTTTTGAAGCGATCACATGTTCCAATGGCCCACCTTGTGTTCCTGGAAAAACACCAGAGTCTAAGATAGCACTCATCATACGAGTGACTCCTTTTGGCGTTTTAATTCCCCATGGGTTTTCGAAATCTTTCCCCATCATGATGACACCACCTCTTGGTCCACGAAGCGTTTTGTGCGTTGTGCTTGTTACGATGTGACAATGTTCTAGTGGATCGTTGAGAAGGCCACGGGCGATTAGGCCTGCGGGGTGTGAAATGTCGGCAAGCAAAAGGGCTCCCACAGAATCTGCTATTCTTCTAAATTCAGCGTATTCCCAATCTCGAGAATAGGCTGAGGCACCACAAATAATCAATTTTGGTTGAGTTGCTTTCGCTTTTTCTTCGACAACATTCATGTCGATGCGCCCAGAAGTTTCATTCACTCCATAGAAGTGAGCTTTATAAAATTTACCTGAAAAGTTCACTGGTGAGCCATGCGTAAGATGTCCTCCGTGCGAAAGATCGAAACCTAAAATGGAATCACCAGCATTCAAGCAGGCAAGCATAACGGCTGCGTTTGCTTGAGCCCCTGAATGAGGCTGAACATTTACCCACTCGGCATTGAACAATTCTTTTAAGCGATTGCGTGTTTCATTTTCAATGATGTCGACGATTTCGCATCCTCCATAGTAGCGCTTGCCAGGAAGGCCTTCTGCGTACTTGTTTGTCAATACAGAACCCATGGCGCGCATCACGTCATCAGAGACGTAGTTTTCTGATGCAATGAGTTCTAGGCCTTCGGTTTGGCGCTTTTTCTCTTGTTCAATTAAGTCGAAAATCAAGTCGGACATAGAGCGTAATTTGATAACAAATGTAGCATAACAACGGTGTGTACGAAAGGCATCAAATAGGTTGTTTGAACCGACATTATCTTCAAAGAACGATTGGCGTTTTGGTGGCAACTACTTTCTTCCATCTTTGTAGTCAGATCAGCAAGTTCAAGAATAAGCGATGGATTTTAAGGACAAAAGCATTTTTGAAGAAGCTTAAAAAGCTTCAAAAGGTCCAGAATTTTGACATCATTCACAGCCACCTCATTCATGCCGACTTTTTGATGGCCATGTTTAAGAAGTTCGTGAAAGAGGACTTTAAGCTCGTCTCAACCAAACATGGTTTCCAGGAATGGTACAACAACAAGTATGGCTTTGACGCTGGCGTAAAGAAGAATAATTTTTACCTCAGAGTTGCCAAGTTTGCAGAGAAGCAAATGGATGCGAGCATTGCCATCTCCAAAGGCCTGCGCGATCTTTATGTTGGTCTTAAGATTTCAAAACAGAAGCGAATTCACTTGATTCATTACGGCCTTGATTTTCCTGAGAAGATCGAGTTAGATGCCTCAAAAAGATTTTGGAAGAATCAACTGGTTTTGGTGGGGCGACTAACGGCATTTAAAGGTCATCGGTATGCCTTAGAAGCTTTAAAACTCGTTTCTGAAAAGTTGGATGATGTAGGCTTGGTCATCGTTGGATCTGGGCAATTGGAAGATGAATTGAAGAATTACACTGAGGAACTTGGTTTGAAGAATCACGTGAATTTTATTGGTTATTCCCCAGATGCGCGATCCTTTATGTTCAATTCAGATGTTGTGCTAGTTCCATCAGTTTCTGAAGGATTTGGGGTGGTCGTTCTGGAATCATTTTCTGTGAAGAAGGCCATCGTAGCCTTTGATGTGCCTTCCCTAAATGAACACATTGAGAGTGGAGCGAATGGGTATTTATCGGAAGCCTTCGACATTGCTTCGTATTCTGAAAACATCTTGAGTTTGCTTAATCATGTGGATAAAAGAACCCGAATGGGTGAGGAAGGGCACCGCCGTCTTCTCGATTACTATTGCTTAGATCGAATGACCCAGGATACGCTCGCATTTTATGAGAATCTCGCTGAATCTAAGTCGGCCTAAAGTCGCCTTCTACTAAGCTTAATCTCAGTCAGTCGATCGTAGAGTACGCAAAGTATTACGAGAAGACTCATCAGGCAGGGGATTTTATAGCGCACCAAGGTTCCGAAGTTGTAAGTCGAAAACCCAACAATGTAGGCCATCAAAAGACTGAAAATAAGGAGCCCCATAAGTACCAGATCTGACTTCAGAATTCGGTAGTTGGTTTTAAAACCTCCTCGCCGCAAAACAAGTAAGAACAAGCCAAGAACAAATAGGCTTTCTAGCGCTGAAAGTGCCATAGCCGCTGAATTTATTTCCCAGATGTAAGGACGGAAGAAAGTCACGTTAATGGCGCCTGGTATGTTCAGAAGATAGGTGGCGATCGGGTTGTCGAATTCGAGCAGTCGATAAGAAGAACCCAAAGAAGATTCTTCGAGGTGGTAGTCTTGATAAACTTTGGCGGTTTCAAAGGCAGATTCGATGTTGAATTTGGCGGAAAAAGTAGAGAGTCGGAGTGCGCCGAATACACTTATGATGGAAATAGAGAAGAGCAATACTGGAGCAACAATTCGGCGAATGAGTCGATTCTTGATGCTGTTTTTCGACTGATGGTAAATCATAAATACCAGACCGGGAATTAAGCAGAATACGGCAAATATTTTCGTGGTGAAAACAAAATAGAAACTCAAGACGATGACGATCCATTCAGTCCATTTAGGGTTCCTTAAACGAGTAAGAGGAAGTAAGGCAACAACCAATGGCCAGAAAAAGCCAATGAGAACCGTGTCTTTCATGAGCCCAGATCCCCAGAAGAATATTCCTGGGACAAAAAAGAAAGAAATGGCAAACAATCTTCTCAAGCGTTTCCCAGGATAAATCTCTGTGATTTTGAGGTACCCATACCAGAGTCCAACAAACGACAGAAAGGAGAACCAAAGAGTTGTAGCGAAGAACTTTGAAAAGGTTAGCAAATTAATGAGCGCGGCTAACTTAATGACGACCAAAGTATCTTGACCCGAAAATAGTCTAGATCTTAAGCCATACTCGCTGTAGATGTATTTAGCTGCATCGTTGTCCAAGTACAGAATCAATTTCATTCCGCCCCAAAAATCTTCCTGCAAGTGATTGGTGAAGGTTAAGGATTGATTGAAATACCCAAAAGTGTCGCCGTAACCATAGTAGTATACATAGATGAGTCCGAAGCCCAATCCGCCAACAAGTTTCGCCAAAAGTGCAGGCAGGAAATAGGAGTACCGAGGATCGTTTCGACGAACAATGCTTACCATTGTACCCAAGGCCAAGAACAGCAAAACATAGACTGCCGTGATCATGAACTCTGAATTGATCATTCTACTATTTTCGGACTCTTAATGGTGAATATTGGAATTATAGGATGTGGTTATATCGGTCGGCGACATGCCGAACACATTCATGCCCATCCGGGGGCAAAGTTAAGCGGCGTATACGACATTGACACAAAGGCGGCAACAGATCTTGCTGAAGCCTTCGATTCGGAAGCATTTATGGAGCTGGATAAATTTCTAAAACTCAATTTAGATATTGTGCATGTGTGCACTCCAAACGGCTTGCATGCAGAACTTAGCATAGAAGTTTTAAAATCGGGGAAAAACGTTTTGGTTGAAAAGCCGATGGAGATAAACTCCACAAGCGCAGCCCAAATGCTGGCGTGTGCTCGAGAAAATTCAAAAGAAATTTTTGTCGTCAAACAAAATAGATACAACCCACCTGTTCAACGACTTAAGAAGCTCATTTCGGAGCAAGGTTTGGGAAGGGTTTTTCAAGTGGATGTGCGCTGTTATTGGAATCGAAATAAAGAATATTACGATCAGAGCAGTTGGAGAGGTAGCCTGGAACTTGACGGAGGTTGTCTTTACACCCAGTTCAGTCACTTCATCGATGTGCTGTACTTTTTATTTGGAAGACCGACCGCAGTGCAAGGTCGCACAGCAAATTTTCAGCATCCGTATATTGCCATAGAAGACAGCGGCAGTTTTTCGTTTCAACTCCCGAATGAAGTGCTTGGCTCATTGACGTACTCAACTTGTGCCTTTAATCAGAACATTGAAGGCTCCATTACTGTTTTAGCAGAGAAGGGAAGTTTGAAAATTGGAGGCAAGTATCTCAACAGCATTGAGTTTGTTCAAGGTTTAGAAAGAGAGTTTGAAGACATGCCGCATTCTGCCCCTGCCAACAATTATGGGTTTTACGAAGGTTCTATGTCAAATCACAACATCGTCATCGATGAGGTCGTTCGTTTTCATGAAGGGCAACTGAGTGGCTTAACAAGTGGTGAAGATGGTCTCGCCGTGGTGGAAATCATCGAATCCTTCTACAATAATTCAAAGCGTATTCATGGATAAACAATCTCGCCTTGAACTGGTCAAGGCAAGCGAATTGGCCTACCAAGCCGGCGAATATTCAAAGGTCGTTGAGCAGCTAACTGAGCTAATAGTGTACGAGGAAAACCCCGAACACTACTACCGGCGCTCTCTGAGTTATCTTCAATTGAATGAAGGTGATTTGGCTTTTAAAGATTTGAATCACATTGTGGATCTTGAGCCAGAAAACACTTTTTGGTTGGCATGTCGGGCATATGTGCACGATAAACTTGGAAGGGTTGACGCTGCTGTAGAGGATTACGAACGTGTGATTAAAATGGACCCGGAGGATGCGGTGGCTTTCAATAATTTGGGCCTGTTGTATGAAAAGCAGGGTAGGATAGAGGAGGCGAAGAAGCTTGTTAAACAAGCAGATTTGATGGATGAGGCAAAGGAATTTCGCAGGAACCCACCAAAAGATGAGCACGAACCATTTGCTATAGCACCTCCCAAAAAAAATGTCGCGGGTATATTCAAGGCGGTTTTAAGTAAGAAATCAGAACTCCTTGAATTTCTCAAATTCGTTCGGAACGGTTTTAAGCTTAAAGATTGAACGACCTATTCCTACGACACGTTTTAGCAGAAGTCCTCGGCGAACAGGTCAGCGCCGACGAGCGCATTGTGTTTCCAAATGCACGAGCACTTTCACATTTTAAGGCATTGTTTGCGGATGAGAAAAAGAATTCATTGCTCCCCGAAATGATGACTGTTTCTGATTTCATTGATCAGAAATCGAATTTGCGTCTTGCAACAAATTTTGAACAGCGAAGGCTTCTCGACGATCTACTTTCAAAAGAGAATTTAGCCTTATCGGAAAGGCAAAGAGATTTTCTATTGGCAGATTGGAATGCCATTCATGTGAACCAAGCCGATGAGAGTGTTGTGTGGCGGAGCAGCTTGGAAATCTATCGAATGGCTCAACTCGATTCAGGTGATTCAACGATTGCTGATCGCATTCGCGTTCTAGAATCTGTGGGTTCGCTGAGGGAGTCTTTTGATGCGTCTTTGAGGAAAAGCCATTTGGGAACTCAAGGGATGCGTTTGGATGCTGCCCGTGAAAAGATTTTAAAAGATTCAAATCCTTCTGTTCTGCGCTTGGTAGGTTTCTCCAAGTTCAGTCCACTGGAGTGGCTCTTTTTTACCGATTTGAATCGATTTGGGAAGGTCATTTTTCACAGCGACCTGCATGAAGAATATATGTCTGTAAAAGGTCACGAGGCCTCTCGTGTATTTAAGGACATTCCGGCGTCGGCATTTAGGCAAGATTCTACCATGGTTTCGAGCCTGAGAACTTTGGCATGTCCTGGTCAGCATCACCAGGCAAAGCTTGTTGAAACCTTGGTTGTTGAGTCCTTGAACCGAAATCAGACTGTTGGGGTTGTTTTGATGAATGAGGATTCTGTTTGGACACTCTTGCCTATGCTTAGAAAGCATCATGCGCAAATCAATTGTTCAATCAAGTTAGATTTGAGCAAGTCGAGGGCCTTCGCTCGACTTGTGGAACTCTTATCCGATTCTAGGAAAATTATAAGCGATGAGGAATTGGCACATTCACTCAATGAACTTGCAGGGTCGTCGAAGACCAATCAACTCGAACAGCTTTCAACCGAGCTCATTCTTCGAGAATGGCAGGTGTTCAATAGATTGAATCAGGGAAAAGCATCGACTTCCATCTCTTCTGATTTATTTCTGAACGACCTGCGTACCAAGGGACTTGTTGTGAAAGGGGATCAAAACGCGCCCATTCAAATCATGGGCCTGCTTGAAACCCGAGCCTTAAATTTTGATGAATTGCTCTTGTGCAATATGAATGAAGGTGAGATTCAAGGAAAGAGCGTCTTCAATTCACTCATTCCACACGAAGTGAAATCGGGTTTTTCGCTGCCTTCACAAGCAGATCACGACTCACTTATGGCGTATCACCTATACCGCCTCTTTATGGGTACGAGAAATTTGACTTTTCTCTACATCGAAAGTGGCTTAGATATAAAAACGGGTGAGCAAAGTCGAGTGATGAAGCAGCTTGAGTATCAGCATAACATTGAAAGTTCTGAGCTTAATTCAGAGGCACAAACCTCCGATGCAACGGATGACTTTACCTGGGATGCGAGAATTTGGAATGAGCGAGTATGGAAGTTTTTAGAAAAAGGCCTTTCGGCCAGTGCTCTCAATTCGTTTATGCGAATTCGCAATGAGTTTGCTCGAAGTTATTTGATGGGAATTCGGCGACCATCCTCCATCGATGATATGGAGATGTATGCTCAATTGGGGATTTATGCTCATGATGTGTTGGAGCAGCTTTACAAACCATTTGTAGGCGTCGATCTTCGGTTGAAGTCCTTTGATCAGATGGATGTGGAGGGGCAACTTAAGAGCTCTCTTTCTTCTACAATTGAAGAAGTACTGATTAAGCGTCCATTTTTATTGGGTCTAGTGAAAGATTCAATTCTTCAATTGATTCGTCAAGATAGGGCTGAGGTAGCTGCGGGAAATCAGATTCGAATTTTGGCATTGGAAAAGCTTCTGACTTGCGAGCTCGAATTGATGGGTAGGAAAATAAAGTTGAAAGGCTACATCGATCGATTGGAGGAGCGAAACGGCCGATTGACGGTGGTCGATTATAAGACAGGAACACTTGTGCCTGCAGACTTGAAATACAAAGAAATTGATGGCCTGTTTGACCTCTCCAAACCAAAAGATAAGGTTCATCAGTTGTTTCTTTACGCCTTGCTCGTTTCAAATTCCAAGAATTGGAAAGGACAGCTTCCCGATTTGAGCATTCAAAGCCTATTGGTTCGAGCCCCGAAGCGCTTCTCCTTGAGCTTCAAATCTTCGGAGGCTTATTTAGTTGATTTACAGAAGTACGAGAGAGAGCTTATGGGCTACCTTGAATCGGAGATGATTCCGTGTCCTTCTGACTCAAACGGGCATATATTTTCCTTTCTAGAGAGTTGATTTCTTTTGCCTGAATAAATTATTGTTCAATTGGTAGATTACGACTACATTAGGCGAGAATTTTTAGGCGAGAATTTTGCGAACGTTAATATTTCCTAATTTTGAGTCGCTACAGCTCGTTTAAACAAATAACTACAAGTATGAAAAAAGTTTACATGGCCATTCTAACCCTCGCTCTTGTGGGAGTTGGGGCGCTTAATTTGAAAGCCCAGACCTATTGTGCGTCAGGAGCAACATCAACGATTGACACCTACATTTCAAATGTTACAGTTGGGTCGGTCATCAATCAAACGAATACCTCCTGTGCAACCTATACCGATAACACTAGTGCGCCAGGGACATTAAATCCAGGGTATAATTATAACGTGTCTGTTACATCGGGAGATTGTAATGGTGGAGGTGTTTACAATCATGGGATGGAAGTCTACATCGATTGGAATGCCGATGGTGACTTTACAGATCCAGGTGAAAATGTGCACTCCAAAGGAAACTCAGCAGCAACAACGGAGTCGTTCGTCATCGTTCCTCCAGTTTCTGCTGCCGGAACTACGGTTCGTATGAGAGCCATTGTCACTGAAGGTGGTGTTTCTGGACCATGCGGTTCATACAGCTGGGGTGAGACAGAGGATTACGCTTTGGATATTGTGATCCCACCAGGGGTCAATGCCTCCCTAACAAGCGTAAGTGCTTTACCTTCTGGCTTCACTGCTCCGGCTGGCTACACGGAAATTCCTTTAAACCAGGTTGCAAGCATCACATTTGGCGCTACTGCTTTAAGCTCATTCACGGGAACAATCAGTGGAACCAAGCTTTTTGCCGATGTGCTTGGAAACGCGTTCTTGGATTCAGCTCTTGTCGATACTTTGATTTCTTTACAAGATTCAACTGTGACATTTGCACCGTTTAATGTAACTGGAACAGGGAATTATGAAATGAAGGCTCATGTAACCATGGATCAATTGGATACGGTTTCGACCGATGATACTATGTCTCTGAGTTTTTCGATCACCGATACAATCTTCGCTCGCGACGATACATCTGTAACCGGTGGCTTGGGAGTTACAGGGGCGACAGCTCAGTTCGGTCACCTTTTTGAGCTACAGGTTCCTGATACTATGACAACAGTTTCTTTCTACCTCAATTCTCCAACGGTAGGAGCGCAAACTCGAGTAATGATATATAAGCAAGACACAACTCAAACAAATGGTTTCCAGGTAGGCACTACAGGGAATTATTTCGAACTAGTTGATTCTTCCAGAGTTTACTCTATAAACTCTACGAATGCTGGATGGGTGACTTTACCGATCGGATGCGATGGGGCAATTCTAGGTGCAGGTGTTTATATGGTTGCTCTTGATCAAGTGAACCCAAACAATATGGGATTGGGCTTTACCTATGACCTAGTTGCAGACGCAGGAGTTACATACTTCATCATTTCAAATGACACAGTGTGGGAAGATTTATTTACTTCAACTTCTTCAGTGAACCGTGCAATTTTTAAAATCCGTGCAAACTTCGGAACTCCATGGAGCCCAAATGTTCTGGCCGATTCCAACATATCATGTTTTGGAACGCCTACTGTCGTGAAGACTTTGCAAGCCTTTGATCAATACCTATGGTCGAACAGTACTCTTTTCGACTCAGTGACGGTAAATAACCCGGGAATTATGTCAGTGACCATTACAGATGAAATTGGCTGTTCTTATGAAGACTCGACTCAAGTTTCGCAATACCCTCAGATTGGATTGAACGTAAGCTCAAACCCATCTTCATGTGGTGGAAAAGATGGGGATGCGACGGCTCTTGCAGCTGGAATTTTCCCTGCATATTCATATGAGTGGTCTGACGGAACAACTGGAGGAACAATTTCCAATATTGCCGGAGGTACTTATGATGTGACTGTAACGGATGGTGTGGGATGTTCACGTACTGAAAGCGTAACAATCTTAGGAGCTCTTCCAACAATCGCGGGTTCTTTCTCATACCCAACTTGTGCTGGTGATGCAGATGGCGCAGCTGAAGTCTCTGTTGTATCTGGAGTTCCTTCATTTTCCTACAATTGGGGTTCAGGTGGAACCGGCGATACCGAAGCAGGTCTTTCTGCTGGTTCGTACAGTGTTACTGTAACCGACAGCAGTGGATGTTCAGCTTCAATCAATGTGGACGTTCTCGATCCTGACACCTTGAATTTAAGTACAGCCAATTCAAACGACCCTACTTCTTGTGGTGCCAATGATGGAATTGCAAATGCTGGAGTTACGGGTGGAGTTGCACCTTATACATACTTCTGGTCAAACGGTCAGAACCAAGCAAACAACATCAACCTTTCTACAGGAACTTATGATGTTACTGTAACGGATGCCAATGGATGTGTGCGTACGTCAACAGTTAGTTTGGTAGATCCAGATGCTCAAACGCTTACTGCAGTTTCTTCAAGCGTAACGTGTAGTTACGATTTAGGTGACGTTGCCGTTTCAGTTGCTGGTGGTACTGCTCCATTTGTTTACGCTTGGAGCAACGGGAGTACAGACTCAAGTCAAACTTCAGTTCCAGTTGGGGTATACAATGTTGTAGTCACAGATGCTTCGGGATGTGTTCGATTGACAACAGTAGATGTTGATGGTCCGGATCCATTGTCGATTGCTTTCAGCGAAAACAATGTTACAGGACAAGGGAAAGCAGACCTAGTAGCCATCCCTACTGGAGCAACACCGAATTATACATTGCTTGAGTGGTTGCTCGACCAAGGTTCAACCAATATGGTTGTTGCGGGTGAAAACGACACTGTTTATACCAACGCTCCGAACGGTTTGTATTGGTTCCGAGTTACTGACAGCGACGGATGTGTTGACTCTGCACAATACAATCTGCAGGTTCCAACGGGAATCGTATGGATGAATCAGGAAGAAGGTATTTCTCTTTTCCCGAACCCAGCGAAGGATGTATTGACCTTAAGTCTTGATTTTGATTCTTCTGAATTGACTTTGGAGATTTACAGCATCAATGGAGCTTTAATTACTAGCAGCGAATACTCAAGTCAGTCTGCTCGTGATATTAAATTGGATGTTTCTGAACTTGCAAATGGAATGTATGTGTTGGGTGTGAAAAACCAAAACAAAACAATCTTCAAAAAGTTCCAGATTTCAAAATAATCTGAACCTAAGTCTAAAAAAACCCCTTTTCTTTTGAGAGAAGGGGTTTTTTTGTGCCCGTAATAAATGACTTTTTGATATATTAGTCATCCACAACTACAAATACTTGATTATGAATAGAATTGTACTTATTAGTCTTCTTTCAATTTTCGCTCTTTCCAGCTTTGGTCAAGGTACTGTAACCACAGTACCACCGCTCATCTCCAACAATGGACAGTCTGGTATAACCTGTAATCTCAGTGCTACTGGGGTAGACATTGTCATCGACAGTCTTTCATACTACTTAAATAGTGGCACAGCAACTGTTGAATTATGGTACAACACTGCCGCGATCAGCGGACCTCCTGGCGCCATTAATCCTGGTAATGGTTGGACGAGCCTCGGCTCTTGGACTGCCACTGGATCTGGAAGTGGTCTTTCAGCTGTAGGAGGCAATATTGGGCTTACGATTCCAGCAGGATCTACCTACGGATTTTTTGTTTCGATCACTTCGGGTCCAACATTAAGATATATGACCTATTCCGGAGGTGCGACTACTTTTACAGATGGTACTTTGACCATTGAAACTGGTCCGAACGTTGGTTATGGTGGCCCAGCTTCTGGTCCAACATTCAGTACAAGACAGTTTCTTGGAGCCATTACATACGAGCTAGGAATCCGTGGTGAATACGACGCTGGAGCCAGCGCTTTACGAACGGCCTCTACAACACCGGCCACCTCCTTCAATGGTTATCGTGAAATTCCATTGGGTCAAAATCCAAGTTTTGAGTTTTCAGCTAAAGCGAAAAATCTTGGGGATTCAGTTATAACTGGGATCAAAATGGATGTATCGGTTTTAGGGACTTCCTACGTAGATAGCTTTCTTGTAGATACTTTACTCATAGGTGAAGACTCAACTTCTATATTTCCAAATTCAGCATTCACCCCTGCAACAGCTGGCCTCTATAGAGCCCAAGCATTTGTGACAATTGCCGAGAACGATACGGTAGCAGACAACGACACTGCTTACACCCAAATAATAATTACGGACACAGTTCTTGCTCGAGATGACAGCATAGCTTCAAATGGTATTGGAAACAACTCGGTCATTGAATTTGGACACAAATTTAAAGTGTGGCAAACAGATACTATGAGTACAGCTTCCTTCTATCTTAATTCACCTCAAGTTGGTACGCAAGTCCGATTGAGATTGTATACATTCAATGACAGCGCGTTGGCAGGTGGACTACCTGGACCGGATGTTCTCATTGATTCTTCTCGAGTTCTTTCAATTTCATCTTCTACCGCATCTTGGTATTCCTTGGAAATAGGTTGCGGCGGCCATATTTTAACTCCAGGTGACTACTTTCTTTCTGTTGTTCAAGCAAACCCAACAAATATGGGATTGGGTTACTCTGCGACGAAAGCTTCTCCAGACACCTTTCTATATCTTGATTTTTACGATGGCGTAGGATTCAGAGATGGATACCACTCAACGGTCAATCCGTTAGTTGCGAACATTACATTAATGCTTCGTTCGAACTTTGGTAGAGTAGGCCAACGCAATGTATTGGCCGATTCGGCAATGATTTGTTTTGAAGGAACTGGAGCCATTAGAACAGAAAAGGAGTTTGATTCTTATACTTGGTCAAACAACTCTCTATATGACTCGATTGTTGTTGGCTCGCCAGGATACTATACGGTAAATGTTTTTGACGAAATTGGATGTGCTTACGAAGACTCAATTTATGTGAGGCAACTTCCTCAAATGGGCTTGAGTTCTTCTTCTGTCAATGCTACATGCGGAAACAGTGACGGAAGTGCAACAGCGCTTGCAACTGGTTCTTATGGGCCTTACACATATGAATGGAGTACAGGAGCAACTACAAGTGGGCTGACAGGAATCGCGGGAGATATTTACAGCGTTACTGCTACTGACACTGTAGGATGCGCGCGTTCTGAACAGGTAACTGTTCTTGGTGCGAACCCTACGATTGCTGGGTCCTTTACCTATCCTACCTGTGCTGGTGATGCGGATGGTTCTGCTAGTGTTAGTGTAACTTCAGGTATTCCTTCTTACAGCTATATATGGGCTGGAGGAGGCTCCAACGACACTGAGAGCAATCTTTCTGCGGGTTCATATTCAGTGACCGTTACAGACAGCAGCAACTGTTCTGCGACGATTACAGTAACTGTAATGGATCCAGATACTTTGGCTCTTTCGACGGCAAATTCATCAAACCCTACTGCATGTGGTGCCAACAACGGTGTTGCAAGCGTACTTCCGGCAGGTGGTGTTCCACCATATTCTTACACATGGAGCAATGGTCAAAACCAAAGCAATTCCATCGACTTGACAACTGGAACATATGATGTTACAGTCGTTGATGCCAACAATTGTGTTCGCACTGAATCAGTGACTTTGATTGATCCAAATGCACCGACTGTTTCGTCTGTGGGGTCTACGGTTACTTGCAGCTATGACTTAGGAAACGTGGCAGTAAATATTTCAGGAGGAACTTCTCCTTACGCCATAAGCTGGGACAATGGTAGCAACGATTCTAGTCAAACAAATCTTCCTGTAGGTATTTACAATGTTGTGGTAATCGACGGTGATGGCTGTGTTAAAACAGCTACAGCTAACGTCGATGGTCCAGATGATTTGGACATCGTTTTCACTCAAAGCAATGTTGGTGGACAAGGGAAAGCCGACATCACAGCAAGCATCGACGGAGCGAATCAGCCTTATTCAACTTACCAATGGAGAGTTGATAATGGGTCGACGAACGCCGATGTAGTTGGTGAAACTGATACAGTGTATGCGAACGCACCCAACAATAACTATTGGTTGGTTGTAACAGATGCTCAGGCATGTGTAGATTCAGCAACTGTTCAAGTGAATGTTCCTACTGGTTTATTGGAATTGAGCAACAACTTCGATATGAACTTGTTCCCGAATCCAAACGGTGGTGATTTCCAAATTGTATTGGATGTAGATGGTAAGCTTGAAATCCTTGCTTATGATGTTCGTGGAAGAGTAATTTACTCTGAAACTGTTACAAACTACAGTGCTGGTTCAGAACATAAATTGAACTTTGTTGAAGTTCCAAATGGTATGTACTTGATTTCAGTGCAACATAAGGAAGGAACTTCTTTTTCTAAAGTTCAATTGAACCGATAAAAAGAACTGACGTTATAGTAAGTCCCTCTTCAACTTGTTTGAAGGGGGATTTTTTTTGAATGAAAGCACGAATCACATACCGCCTGCCAAACGAACTTGAGGTTCATTCCTACCAAGGAATGCTGCGCGATGGACTTATAAAAGGAGCCTTTGTCTTTTCGGAATTTAGTGGTGAAAAATGTTGGTCCATCGTACAAGAGACAGAATCTAATTCTGAATTGAAGCTTCCTAAGAGGCAGAAGTTCTTCGAAGCGAATCGCTCTGAATACGAGGCAAGTCTCAAAAATATTATTGAGCGAATCAAGAATACTGATGAACTTGAGAAGGTTGTTTTTTCCCGAAACATTCAAGAAGCTCGAGGCTCTAAGACAGTCGTTCAACTTTTTGAGCAGCTTTCGTCAAATCGGCCAAGTGCGTTCGTTTATCTACTTGAATCCGAACAGCACGGCATTTGGCTTGGTGCCAGTCCTGAGGTTCTGATTCATGGTGAAGGGAAGTCGTTCAAGACTTATTCATTGGCTGGAACGCGTCCGTCCACAGATTCGAATTGGACAGCTAAAGAAATTCGTGAACAGGAATTGGTCACAGAGTATATGAGTCACATTCTTAAAGACTACGACCCTTCATTGAATGTTGGAAAAGTTACGGAGCGTTTGGCGGGAAATGTAAAACACCTCCTCACGGAAATGGATTTTCAATTGGAGTCTGACCAGCTTGAAAATCTGATTCATGAACTTCATCCTACTCCAGCAGTTTGTGGTTTGGATAAGACACTCGCCCTGGAAATAATCCAAGAAATGGAAGGTTACGAAAGAAATTTGTACGCTGGTTTTATAGGGCCTTATCAAGTTGGAGGAAGTACTTCTCTCTTCGTGAACTTGAGATGTGCCCAGTTGGATGATGAGAGGATTACATTGTTTGTTGGCGGTGGAGTTACTGCAGAATCAATTCCTTCCTCTGAGTGGGAAGAGACAGAATTAAAATCTCAAAGCATTCGATCACTTCTCGACTGAACTTTGTAAGAGGGCGATTGTATATTTGGGGCCAGCCTATGGACGATTTCCACAATCTTTTTAAAATCTTTCTTGCGCACGGAATTTACGACGTGGTTATCTCGCCGGGTTCTCGCAATGCGCCCTTAATCAAGGCTTTTGTTGAGCATGAGAATTTCAACTTGCATTCGATTGCCGACGAACGTTCGGCAGGCTTCTTTGCACTCGGGCGTTCCTTGCACTCTAAACGAGCAACTATACTATGCTGTACTTCTGGCTCTGCGCTATTGAATTACGCTCCAGCAGTTGCTGAAGCATTCTATCAGGGAGTTTCACTAATCATTCTTTCTGCAGATCGACCAGAAGATTTAATCGACCAAGGGGAGGGGCAAACCATACGCCAATTGGGCGTGTATGGTGGAATGATTAAATGGGAGGCTGAGATCCGGGTTCAAGAATTGTCTCGCCGCTCAATGAATGAGCGACTCATCAATGAGGCGGTTCTTCATTCGGAAGCTGGCAAACCAGGACCAGTACATCTCAATGTGCCCTTAGACGAGCCGTTATACGGAATTGCCAAAGTAGAGGAACGTCAGCCGCAAATCATTGCTCAAACGGATTACCAAACGAAGGTTGGCCCTTCGAGTCTAGAACGCTTGTCACATGTTTGGAAAACTTCTGAACGACCTATGCTTGTCATTGGACAGTCTGACGAAGCTTGGTTGGGATTGGAAAACTTAAAGCAACAGCATCCGGGTTTGGTGATTATGACCGAAAGCCTCAGCAATACAGAGGAGATTGGAACGGTGGCCTACTTAGATCGCGTTTTTATGCCTGAGATGGAACTTGTTGCTCCAGACCTTGTCATTTACCTTGGTGGTCATGTGATTTCCAAAAAGATAAAAGCCTATTTGCGCGCACTTCCTGATTTAAAAGTTTGGCGTGTGCACCGTGAAGACTACCTACAAGACACCTTTGGAGCTTTAACGGAAGACCTGCGCCTCGCCGATTCTGAATTTATTCGAATACTGACTTCATTTGAACCTAAAGCAAATTCAGACTTTTCAGCTTCATGGCATCACCTGAATGAGAAGACCTTAGAACTGCATCAAGAGTTTATCAATCGCCTGACCTATTCCGACTTGTGGGTGTTTAACCAGATATTGAGCACTCCAATGCAAGACTCAGTGCTTCACTTCGCCAACAGCACGGCAGTGAGATATGCTCAGCTGTTCGAGCGGCCCCCTGGAGTTCGTTATTACGCCAACCGTGGAACGAGCGGCATCGATGGCTGCAGTTCAACAGCTGTTGGTTTTGCGAGTAGATCTGAAAAGAACAATCTCTTGATTACGGGCGATATCGCCTTTCTATATGATCTCAATGCCTTGTGGAATGAGGCGTTTCCTCCAAACTTGAAGATTGTGCTCATCAACAACGGAGGGGGAGGAATCTTCAGATTCATTCATGGTCCTGAAAAAGTTCCTCAGTACCAGCGCTTCATGGAAACGCACCACAAAATTTCAGCCGAGCATTTGGCAAAGGCATTTGGCTTGAACTATTTCAAATCTGAGAATCAAGAAGAGTGGCAATCTCACTGGGATTTGTTTCAAGCCTGTGATGGAGCCACGATTCTAGAAATTGTTACTCCACGTACGGAGAACGCCGAAATTCTTCGTGACTATTTCAACTTTTTGAAGAAATGATTGGTAAGAAAGGGCAGACCCAAGAACCTTTGGGCATCCATCAAGAAGGGTTTTCATGAAGCATTGGATACAAACCTTTCGGTTGCGTACATTGCCCTTAGCGCTCTCTTCGATTGTTCTGGGAAGCTTAGTCGCCATTTCGAAGGGATCGTTTAATGTACAAGTGTTCTATTTGGCGGTTTTAACCACTGTACTGCTTCAAATCCTATCGAACCTAGCCAATGACCTTGGGGACTCCATTAAGGGCACAGACAACGAGAATCGAATTGGCCCCGAACGCGCAGTTCAAAGCGGTGCAATTTCAATGGCTTCCATGAAGCGAGCTGTTGTAGTAACCTCAGTTTTCGCTTTTGCAGCTGGACTTGCTTTGCTTTTCACGGCTTTTGAAGGATTGGATCTCACCAGTCTTGCATTCCTCATTCTTGGAATTTTGGCCATAGCGGCGGCTCTGAGATACACCATGGGTAAAAATCCATATGGCTATCGTGGATTGGGCGATGTCTTTGTTTTTCTCTTCTTTGGTTGCGTAGGTGTTGGCGGAAGCTTCTTTCTTCACAGTTTGTATTGGTCTTGGGATGTGTTGCTTCCGGCAAGCTCCATAGGCCTATTCAGCGCAGCAGTTTTGAACATGAACAATATGCGCGACATTGAAAATGATGCTGCAAGTGGCAAGATTACCTTGGTCGTTCGACTTGGATTTGAGCGAGCTCGTATCTATCATCAATTTCTGTTGATTCTTGGAATGGCTTGTTCTTGGACCTATTGGTTCCTCAATTCTACGGAAGTTGCTGGACTTATTTTTAGCTTGAGCTTCATACCTTTTATTCATAATCTTCTGAAGGTTCGGCGTGTTTTGAGCCCTAAGGAATTAGAACCCGAATTAAAGCGTATTGCCTTGGGTACCTTCTTCTTTAGTTTAATCTTTGGCGCCAGTTTAATCTTACTTTCTTAATGTCAGCAAGCGACACTTATTTCCGAAAATACCTTCTCCAATTTAAAAAGCCGGCAGGCACCTCACGGGGTGTAATGCACAAGAAGGAAACCTACTTCATCATTAAGCAAGGGCACGACGGTAAATTCGGAATTGGAGAATGCGGAATATTTCGTGGATTGAGCGTCGACGATCGCGTCAACTATGAAGATATGCTTCAGCAGGTCTGTAATAAATGGGATGAATACAAAGATCACCCGGAGTATCTGAACGATTGGCCTTCGATTCAATTTGGGCTCGAACAGTGCGTTCGAAGCTTTGAGTCTGAAGGAAGTGCTTTCACCTTGTTCGATACATCCTTTGTAAAAGGTAATGAGGGAATCTGGACAAACGGATTGATTTGGATGGGCGATCCAGAATATATGCGGCAGCAGATTGAGACAAAATTGCGTGAGAAATTTCGCTGCATCAAGCTCAAAATTGGAGCGCTTGAATTGGAAGAGGAAATTGAACTCATTCAATTCATTCGTGAGAGCAATGGAGGAAAAGCCATCGAAATTCGATTGGATGCCAATGGAGCGTTTTCTCCACGAAAGGCTGCAAAAGTTTTAGAGAAACTTTCGGAGTACAACATTCATTCTATTGAGCAGCCCATAAAGGCTGGGAATCTTTTTGCCATGAAAGAGCTTTGTGAGAACAGCCCAATACCAATCGCTTTGGATGAGGAGCTGATAGGAGTTCATAACAGAAATGCCAAAGACGACTTGCTTTCACGCTTGAAACCAGCCTACATTATCTTGAAACCAAGTTTGCTTGGTGGTTTTGCAGCTTGCGAAGAATGGATTGATATTGCACGAGAACATCAAATTAAATGGTGGGCTACCTCTGCTTTGGAATCGAACATTGGCTTGAATGCCATCGCTCAATGGGTGGCTCAGTTTAATCTGAAGTTACCCCAAGGCTTGGGAACGGGTGGTTTGTTTACAAACAACTTCATCTCGCCTCTTGTCATGAATGGAGAAGAATTGCGCACCGACAAGCACGGCGAGTGGGATGTTCGAAGGTTGTTTAGATGATTCCAATGCGCACGATACTGCCCGCCGGAATCGATCGCAAAGGCATTGAACAGTGGATTCTAAAACATCGTGAAATTCTATGGTTGAAAGAGCACTGCCTCTTTCTTGATCAATGGCTCAATTCTGAGAACATCCTATGTCATACCTCGGGAAGCACTGGATCTCCAAAAGAAATTGAACTGAGCAAAGCTTGGCTCATTCTTTCTGCCCAGAGGAGCCTGAATGTATTTAAACTTCCTCAGAACGCCCAACTATTGCTTCAACTTCCCGCCGACAAAATTGGTGGCCGAATGATGATCGTTCGGGCCCTCATTGGTGGTTTTGACCTTCACATTCTTCCTGCCTCGAGCAGCATTGATGACAGTCGGAGTTACGATTTTGCGGCATTTACACCGCATCAGCTCATGAAGAGCTTAGAGCAAGACGGGCAGCCAGAAATCGCACAAATTATTCTGGGAGGTAGTCAAGTGCCAGCTTCATTAGAATCGACTCTGCAGTCGTGGGAGACTCTGGTTTATGAAACCTACGGAATGACGGAGACGGCCTCACACATTGCTTTAAGACCACTCAATGGAATTGCTCCATCGAAGTTTTTTCAGTGCCTGGAGGGCATTCAAATTCGCTCTGGAGAGCAAGATGAACTCTGGATTCGATTTATAGAAGGAAGCTCAGAGATTCAAACAAAAGATGTCGTGAAAATCCATTCTGAATCTGAGTTTGAAGTTTTGGGACGTCTCGATTCTGCAATCAACTCCGGAGGAATCAAACTCTTTCCTGAAACCATTGAGAGGGAGCTTTCCATGCACATCAATGAGTCGTTCTTTTTCTTTGGAGAAAGAGATGAGCTTCTTGGCGAGCATCTAGCACTGGTCATTGAAGGTGAGGAGCACGAACTTCCTGATTTTAAAGAAATATTGGGGAAATACGAACTACCGAAACGCGTCTATTGGGTGCAAAGTCTAGTTCGAACTTCCAATGGGAAGGTCAATCGTTCGGCAAGCATTGGTCTGCTGAATGCAACCTAGTCTCTTCGACTTCCAATGTACCCGCGCCACTTATTGATGACTTCATCCAAATCAGCAGGGAGCTGACTGTCGAAATTCATCCGTTCTTGTGTGACAGGGTGCGTGAAGCCCAGTGACTTTGCATGAAGGGCTTGCCGAGGTAAAATTGTGAAACAGTTGTGCACGAACTGCTTGTACTTCGTGAAGGTGGTTCCTTTTAAAATGCGATCTCCTCCGTATTCAGGATCCGAGAATAGCGGATGGCCTATGTGTTTGAAATGGCAACGAATCTGGTGAGTTCGACCGGTCTCAAGTTTACATTTCACAAGAGTTACATAAGCCATGCGCTCGAGAACCTCGTAATGTGTAATCGCAGGTTTTCCGTATTCACCGTCTTCAAATACCTGCATCACCTTGCGGTTTTTTAGGCTTCTTCCAATGTGACCTATTATTCTTCCACCTTCTTCCAAATCCCCCCAAACCAAGGCGTAATAGGTTCGGTCGGTAGTTCGGTCAGAAAACTGTTTTGCCAAGCTAGTCATTGCCAAATCCGTTTTGGCCACCACCATTAAACCTGTCGTCAGTTTGTCGAGTCGGTGCACGAGGCCCGGGCGACTTGCATCTCCTGTATTTGGAAGGTTTTCGAAGTGATGAATCAGCCCGTTTACGAGTGTGCCTGTATAGTTTCCATGTCCGGGATGAACGACCAAGCCGGCCTGCTTATTCAAGAGTATTAAGCTGTCGTCTTCGTAAACGATGTCGAGCGGAAGGTCTTCTGAAATGAGCTCAAGTTCTCTCTTTTGAAAAGGCAGAAGAAGTTGAATTACATCTGACGGTTTTACCTTGTAGTTTGACTTAACTGGCTTGTCATTGACAAGTAGAGCCTCAGCTTTTGCTGCTGCCTGCAAACGAGATCGACTGATGTCGGGAATGCGGTCCATCAAAAACTTATCGATGCGCAGCAGAGCCTGACCGGGGTCGACTTCTATCTTGAAATGTTCGTACAGCTCATCCGAATCGTCGGAAGCTTCTTCTATTGAAGACATCTATTTTCTTAGGGCAATTTTATGACGCTCCAGCTGACCATGAGCGTTTTGAATACTCAGCAAATACAATCCTGAGGGATATTGACTGAGCTCTAATTCAAGTTCGCCAATTACTTGGTCTTGCAAGATCAACCTTCCTTGCAGATCATGCAGCATAATGTGTGACGGAAGTTCAGTTTGTATGTGAAGTAGGCCAGTAGTTGGGTTGGGGAATATGCTCGACTGTTTCGCGCCGAAATCAGATTTCGACTCCTCCAATTCGCTTTCTTCGATGCTTGCTCGAATGATTTCTGCTCGATCAAAATCCGGACGAATCATAAGGGCTCCTTCAAAACTTGTATTCTTCCATTCACCATCGCGGTTGTAGAAGATGTTGTCTTGCACGTTGTTGTTGATGTCCCAACCGATGTAAATCTTACGGCTGTCTTGTTGTTGCCACCCAACATAAAACTCTCCGCTCACACCAACGTCTTGATCGATGGTGTAACGCATAAAGTCATTTAGGTCGGGATAGTTCACCTCCCAAACGGGACCACTTTCGTAGATGGGAGGAAGACTGAGGTCATCCCAAACCATGATGTTGATTTTCCGGTTGAGTTCGTTGCTCAACATTCTTGGAAAGTTCACCAACAAGCCACGCAAGGTATCGGCAGTTTCTGCAAAGAATCGATAGGCCAATATGGCTCCAGTACCATTGATGCTGTAGGCCCGCTCGGCAACTCCATCGTCGTAAGCGTAGTAGCTGTCGAAGGATTGAACGTGAAAGACGGTGTCGTTGTCTTGATTCACATCGGGACTCACTTCCAGGCTATTCTTGATGAGAAAGTTCCCTCGTTTTTCTCCATTGTCGGGGAAGGTGAAGGATGGGGTCAAATCGTTGACGGCAACTTTTGCAATTAAGTCGGTTTTTCCATCGAAGGAGGGATCGAGGAAGATGGGCGAGCTATATATGTCTGCTGTATCAGCGTAGTTGTGTACAGAGAATTGATACTGCAATACCCGTGCTTGAGTTCCTAAATTCCGGATTGGGATGCTCGCGCTGTCGACGGTAAAAGCTTCGGGATCTTTTAGGTAATGAGCCCAAGGCATTGACGTATAATTCTTGATGAAGCTTGGCGATTCTCCAATGAAACTCACGTCGATGAGCTTGTTTTTTGAAAAAACGATTTTCTCTCCAAGTCTTATGTAGTCTAAGTTCCAGTGATCTAAGCTTCCACTTAAAGTGGCCAAGTTTCTAAAACGGAATCTAAAGCCTTCTTTCAAATAGTTGCTGTCGTTGATCCACAGCTCAACCAGTCTGAAATTTCGCAACGAATCACCTTCAATGCCCCAAACGCGAGCCCATTCGTTCGTTCGGGTTCTGTAAAATTCGAGGATGAGAGAATCTTCTGTTTGCGGGTTATCGCCTACGCCTTGGGGCTGGTAATAGAAACTGAGAATGATGGAGTCGTTCTCGGTAAAAGGCTGTCCATTGAACTTTTTTCCGAGGTTCAAGGGTTTTGAAGTGATTCGGTCGGCCTCACCATAGGTTCCAGGAAAACTAAAATCGTAAGGCTTGCCTAAACGGTCGAGACCATCAAGGGTGAGGACGCCAATGGTCGGAGGGTTCACCCCAAATGAATTGTTCAAGAAACCACCTTCATTGATCCACAGAGACGCGGAATTATCTGGGCGAGCATAGTAACAACTGATGCGCTCATTGTATAGTGTGGTGTCAGGATCTAGGAGGACGCGAGAAGTGTCGCTTGTGAGAAAGTAGTCTTCGTAGCTCGGGAAGAGGTAAATGGTATCTCTTGGAGTGTAGGAGGCGCTGTCGTAAAAGACGATTTCTAAGGCTTGGTTGGGAAAGGAGTCAAGTCCTCCCATTGTAGCTGAAGTGAAGTAGTAGCTTGTATCTGTGCGAAGTTTAAGCGTGTCCGGAGCCAATCCGTTTACCCGAAAGCTGACCTGACTTGAGTCGAAGACGGCATTGTCGTCGGTGGTAAGGTGCACGTTCTTCATGTGATTTTGTGAAAAATCATCAACAAAGGGCATTTCCAAGGTGTCGAGCAAATAGATGATTCCAGAATCGTCGGACGAAGACTTGTAGAGCTGACTGTGGTCAAAAAGAGCCCGTTCCAAAAAAAGCGATTCCAAGCTTTCTTGTGCGGAAGCACCAAAGAAGCACAAAGTGGTGCAGAGAGCTAAAATGAATCTCATTGGGCGGAGGTATCAGCGGGGATAGTATCTACGCTGATTTTAGGGATTTTATTGTAGTCGGAAGTGAAGAATATTTTTACCTCACTGCCCAAATGAACCATGCCCAATGAATCGAAGGCCGGAATTTGATTGTAGATGCGCGCATTCATCGAATCTTCTTCGCTGTCGTATTCTTCATGAATCACAACAGGGTTCAAGCCATTGATCTTAAGAATCCTGCTCGCTTCGTTCCAATCGCGATCGATGAGCAATGGTATTGGAATGAGTTCCGAACTTTCGCCTCCACCTAGAATGAGATTGACGAAACTTCCTTTTTCAATCATGGTCCCAGGTTCCAATACGAGGCTGTCCCTCTCAAGATCCAGAACGCAATTCACGCAAATGTTCGGCACATACCTAAAGTTTCCTAACTGTAGCCCATAGGTTTCCAAAATGGCAATGGCCTGACGCTTTGAGCGGTCTCGGAGGTCTGGAACTTTAATCTTAGGCGCAGAGCTGGCGTTGATGGTTAAATAAACCTTTCTGTTCTGCTTCACTTCGCGTCCAACTTCAGGAATCTGACTCAAGACTACGCCTCCTTTTTCATTGGCGTCGTAGAGGGAATCCACAATTTCATAGCGAAATGAACTCTCTTCGAAAATTCCATTGAGCTCAGACTGATGGTATCCTCGAAAGTCTTCAACCAAAATCGTTTGATTCAGAAAGGTGTAATTGCGCAAGTAATTCACCAATGTGAAGAATCCTACACCAAGCAGAATCCCGAAGAGGATCATGCTGATCCAAAAGCTCCGACTTTTAATAAATTCAATGAGTCCTTTCATGCGCTGAAAACGTCGGCAAATATAACGAATTGCCCACCCCGTTTTTTCACACTCTGGCTTTGATAAGTGTCGGATGAAAACGAAGGTGAATCTTGGCATTGATGTACTTTTCAATAAGATTTATCGCGTGAAAGAAAAAAAGAACCTTGCAGTTGTCTGCGGTGGCTTCTCCAATGAGAAGGTGATCTCTGGACAAAGTGCAGATGTGGTCATTCAATCCCTTAAAGGGAGCGACTACAACATTTTTAAAGTTTGGATCGACGAAAACCAATGGTCGCTTCTTCACGAAGACCAAACTCTTCCCATCGACAAGAATGATTTCAGCGCGTCAACAAAAGATGGAAAGCTGAATTTTGATGGCGTTTTCAATACCATTCACGGTACGCCTGGCGAGAATGGTATACTGCAGGGATACTTTGATTTGCTGAAGATTCCCTACAACAATTGCGGCGTTTACGCCTCTTCGATTACATTCAACAAAGGTGCTTGCAATCGCTTGCTGCGTCATTTTGGAGTAAAAAGTGCCAATTCCTATCTGCTAAAATCTGACGAAACCTATTCGGAAGAGAAAATTCTTGAACGTGTTGGACTTCCGTGTTTTGTAAAACCGAATGCGAGTGGTTCAAGTCTAGGAATCAGCCGGGTAAATGATGCCCCGGAATTGAAGGCGGCCATCGATCACGCATTCATAGAGGACGATTTGGTCATCATCGAAGAGTTTTTACCTGGAACGGAAATAACTTGTGGAGTAGTTGAGCGTGACGGAAAACCGAAAGCTTTGGCCGTTACAGAAATTGTAGTTGAAAAGGAGTTTTTCGACTATGAGGCAAAGTATCATCACAAGGGCACCCAGGAAATTACGCCAGCTCGAATCTCAAAAGAAGATTACGAGGCCTGCATGCGACTTACCGAACAGATTTATACTTGGCTCGATTGCCAGGGCATCGTGCGGGCCGATTACATTTTAAACGAGAAAGGGATTTTCCTGATTGAAGTCAATACGACTCCCGGATTGTCATCGGCGAGTTTGGTGCCGCAAATGGCAGTATACGCGGGCTATACTTTAGAAGAGTTTTTCAGTGAAGAGGTTGAACTATTGCTCAACCGCCATTAGGAAGTCGCGCAATTTCTGCATCGCACGCGCTCTATGACTGAAAGTGTTTTTATCGCTCAAGTTCATCTGAGCAAAGGTTCTAGAATCGCCGATCGGTTTGAAAATAGAATCGTAACCAAATCCTTCTTGTCCATATTCTTGACGCGTAATGGATCCTTCTACGGCCCCTTCAAATGCTTGTTCTTGTCCGTTTAGAATGAGGGCAACTGAAGTGCGAAAGCGTGCGGATCGGTTTTCTGCTGAGCCCATTTCCTCAAGAACTTTTTCAACGTTTTCCTTGAAGCTCGCATTCGGTCCAGCAAAACGTGCAGAATAAACTCCTGGCGCTCCTTTTAGGGCATCGATTTCCAGACCAGTGTCGTCGGAAAAGCAATTTAGACCGTAGCGCTCAAAGATGCACCTAGCTTTAATGAGTGCATTTCCTTCTAAAGTTGTTGCGGTCTCCTGAATTTCTTCGTGAAATCCAAGCTCATCAAGGCTCACGATTTTTATCTCAGGTAAGATGAGACGTGCTTCTTCAAGCTTATGTTTGTTGCCGCTTACAAAGACCAATTCCATGGCACATAATTACGCATTTCCACTCTTCAGAAGGTACACAAATGGCCGTTCGTTTTTCAAAATTTTATCAGCATCTAAGATGGAGGAAATCAGTCTGATCGGGAGTACCGCATACAGCCTCATTTCCATTGAAGCCACCACCATGCCTGAGCGGAATTTATTGCAAGATTTAATCGATGAACGCAATGTGATTTCGATTAAATCTTCAGAATACGTAGAAGTCGAAGCGCGCTGCGAGAGTCTTCGAAGAATTTAAACATCGAGCTCAATGGCGGCGATTACTAAGGCTTTTAAGTCAGGATCTTTTGCAGCTGATAAGTTCTGGACGGATTTCTTACGAATGCTCGTCCCATCACCTTCAAGAAAGAAGTTTTCAGGATCGAGCTTAGCTCCCATACAAAAGCCGAGGTACATCTGCTTCTTTGCTTTTTCAAGATTGATGTAAAACAATCGCTTTTTTCTGAAGTAGAATGGAATCCCGTACGAGCTTCGTTCCACAATGGCAGAATCTTGGTCTAAAATGAGCGCTTTCAAAGCTTCATAGATTTCTTCTTGTTCAGAATTCAAAGAATCTAGAAATGCTTCCATCAGCCGCGCAGCATATGAATGTGTGGAATGTCGTCTTCTAGAAAGGATTCACCAAAAGCGACGTAGCCTTTTTCTTCGTAGAGTGCCTTTAGGTGTTCTTGGGCCATGATGTAGATCTTCTTGCCCGGATGCAATTCTTCACAGAGTTTGTTTAGAACATCGATCAATTCTCGTCCGAGAGATTTTCCGCGGTGACTTGGGGCAATCACAATTCTGCCCAAAGCGGGAAGATTTTGTTCCACACTCCAAAGTATGCGGCCATAACCAATGAGCTCCTCACCGTCAAATTGAAGTAGGTGCTTAGATGTTTGGTCTAAATCGTCCAAATCGGGATAAAGGCAGTCTTGCTCTAAGTGAAAGACGTCCTGGCGCAATTTGAGAAGTGCATAGAGTTCATCTACACTGAGTTCTTGAAAATCCTTGAGCTTGTATTCCAATTTCATAAGCCAAAAAAACCCCTTTCCTCAGGGAGAAAAGGGGTGGGTTTTAAGAGTTAAATTTCTTAGAATGCGTATCCAATAGACAAGCCGAAGCGAATTGGTAAAATGGCAACCACATGCTTCATCTCAAATGTGGCCGATGTGGAAGTAGCACTAGTCTCAGCCCTCAATAGTGCTTCTGGAATGCCTGGTATATTTCCTTCTATTTCGCCAAGAGGGCCAAGTAGGTCATCAAAACCCAATTGAACTGGAGCATTTGAGTTGTTCGCGATGTTTCCGCTGAGTTCAACAGCATCCACTACTCGGTCGAAAGCGGCGCCCAAACCTTTATACACATAACCGGCATAAAGGCCAACACTTGCGTTGTCGCCTAATACTCTTTCATAGCTCACATTAAACTGACCTTGCGTGAAACTAAAAAGTCCTAGACGAGCAACATTCTTGGGTTGTGCAAATGCAATCGTGGAGAACAGCATTGCCACAAATAGGAGGGAAGTAATTCTTGCTTTCATAATCATTCTGAATGGTGTATGAAACAAATGTAAGTTCTAGGCCGTCTAAAAACAAGATGAAAGCGGGAAGTTTCTAACAGCTAAGGCCCTGCGCTTTAGGCTTCGAAGCGAAAGATCTCAGCTTTTACCTTTTCGTAACCCATCTCTTCAAAAACCTGTTTGTAGGTTTCCAATTGCTTCAATTCGGAGCTGCTCTCTTTTCCGGTTTTAAAATCGAGGATGAAAACTTCTCCATTTTTAAGCAGCACTCGGTCGGGGCGAATGCTCTCACCAATTGAGTTGCTCAGTTCACGTTCAACGAGCACTTCTTCGTCGGCCGAGAAAAAATCATTCAATCGTTCTTCAGAAGAGAGGGCACGTAAGGCTCCTTTAATCCACATGATTTGATCTTCATTCCAAGCAAATTGCTTCGAGAGTCGGGGAATCAACTCTTTTGCTTCCTCAAGTGTTCGAAGTTGAGCAAGTACCTTATGCAGGGCCGAACCTTTTGAACGCGGATTGTTTTCCCAATCATCGATGAAGGGATCGATTTCCGGAAGACCGAAGGTGAATTCCTCCATCCAATTGCCTGGCTCTGCAGAAGTCATTTCGAGATGATCTTTCTGTTCAGTGATTTTAGAACTGTATGGTTCAGGTGCTCCATACTTTCCGCAGGAAATGAATTCATCGATGGCAGTTTCGCCGTCGGAAGCTAAAACGGAGTGTACAGAATCTCCAATTTGACCTGAATGATTCATCACATACATGCGTTCCTCTGCTCGAGTAAGCGCCACATAGAGCAAATTTAGATTATCCAGTTGAGCTTCTTCTTTCGCTGCTTCGAAGTAGGGTAAGTAGGTGCTGTTTTTGAGAGAAAGCCTGAAGAGGAGCTCCTTTAAGTTGTGCTCTTCACGTACTAAAGGAATCCACAGAAATTCATTGTGAACTTGACTTTCCCACTGACAAAAAGGTAAAATTACGGCAGGGAATTCAAGTCCTTTGGCTTTGTGGATGGTCATGATTTGGAAGGCCTTTGGATCCGCTGCGGTTTGGATGTACATATTAGATCGACGTTCTTCGAACTCCTCCAAAAACTCCTGAATTGTCTTGAACCCCTGTTGGTCAAATGATTGGGCGAAATCGAGGAAAGCTAGAAGATTTGCTTCACGATCGTCTAACCCAAAGAGATCGACCAAACGTCGCAGTCGGATGAGTTGACCATAGGAAAGCAGCTCATTTCTAGGAAGTCGAACATCAAAGCGTTCGAGCAGAGCGTCGAAACTCAGTTCCTTTTTATTGAGTGAGTCGTTCAAGGCAATGAAGGACTCCATTTGATTTCGGTCCTTGCAAATCCAATGTAGAATTTCGGATTGGTGATAAACTTCTTTTGGTTCGCACAGATGTCGAAGCAGGCCAATGAGCAGTCGCACACTCGCAGAACGGTCGATGGCTAGGCTCTCTTCCGTTTCTACTTGATGTCCTTCTTCAAGTAGAAGGTTGGCCAATTCGCGGGCATCCCTTTTCCTTCTTACCAAGAGGCAAACGTCGCCAGGCATAAATCCATCCTTGAGACATTCAGAGATGGCTTCTTTTACAAAGTCAAAATTGGCCGCATCAATTTCCTCGACTTTGGTCGATTTTAGATAGCGCCAGGAAATGTAGCCACCCTCTTTCCTTTGAATGTTTTGCTCGTGCTTTTGATAGATTTCTTGAAATGCTTCAGGAAGGCCATTTACAAGTGAGCCGAATAGTTTGTTGTTGAATTCGACTAGGATTGATTTTGAGCGAAAGTTGTCTTCCAGGAAAATATTTTCATGCGAATGTTTGAAGATGTGCTGTCGTTCCGATTGCGATTCGTCGAGCTGTGGAAGCTTTACAAATTGCATTACATCTCCGTTGCGGAAGCGGTAAATTGCTTGCTTGCCGTCGCCAACAATCAAATTCCGATGTCCTTTAGAAAGGGCGTTTTCAACCAATGGAATGAGGTTGTGCCACTGAACTACTGAGGTGTCTTGAAATTCGTCGATGAGGAAATGGTGAAACTTTTCTCCAGTACGCTCATAGATGTAGGGCACACTCTCGGCGCTGACAAGCCTCGCCAGTTTTTTGTTGAATTCAGAAATGTGAATGATACCATCTCGATTTTTGAATCCTTCCAGCTCATCCCACAAGATTTTCAGCAGAAATGTTGGGCCCAAATCACGTAGGATGTAATTCAAATCGGTAATTCGTCGGAGCTTTTCAAGAAGAGCTTGATGGAATTTTTCCAAATGCGGTTCTGCTGCGTCGAAGGCAGCGTTCTCGGCGGCTTTTAAATTCTTTTTCCTGAAGTTTTTTTCTTTAAAGACCTTCTGCGTTGGGTCTGTGGGAAAATCAATCTTTCCTTCATTCAATTGATTAATGTATCGACCCACTCCGGAGGAAAGCTTCCCTGGGAAATCATGCAATTCCAATCCACATTCCTGTAAAACAAGAGTGACTTGAGTGCTCATTTCTTGAACTTCCTTTTTCAGCTTTGAAGCATCGGCTTTAACACCTTTTCGAATGGGTTTGAAATCTTTCAATTCCAGATCTTTCAGGCGTTCGAGAGAATCGAGACTTTTTTCCTTGAAGAGGTTCTTCCCGAATTTGAGTAGGTCGCGATCGATGTTCCAACTCTTCCCGTCTTCCAACTTGTCGGAAATGAAATCGTTGATGACCTCTGCGAGAACCGGTTCATTTTGAGACCGTTTAAAAAGTTCCTCAAGTGCTTTTTTGAGCAAATAATCTTGATTCAATTCCACTCGAATGTTCTCAGGAAGCTGCAAGTCTTCGGCAAACTGCCGCACCAAGGAGTAGAAAAACTTATCGATGGTACTTACATGAAACTTCGAATAATGGTGAAGGATGTTGAAGAGCAATCGTGTGCAACGCTTTTCAAAAATCACCTCGTCGCAGTTCAAGCTTTTGCGTAATTCCTGGTACAGGTAATGACTTCGAGCAGATTCTTGGGTGCTGAAAAAGTGAAGGTTTTCAAGGATCCGCTCCTTCATTTCATTCGCAGCCTTGTTGGTGAAGGTGATTGCGTTTATGCGCTGAAAGTAGAGCGGTTCCTCCGATTGCAAGCAGAGTAGGAGGTAGTTCTTTACCAAGGCTGAGGTTTTCCCCGAACCCGCGGAAGATCTATACACTAAGAAAGTTTTTTCCATTTCAGCCAACAAATAAGCCCCTTTCGAACGTTAACTCATCAAAGGTATATTTGAAGCAACAACCAAGCATGAGTATTTCACCTTCCTTGTCCACAAAGTTTCTCACTCTCACCCTCACTCTCACTCTCCTGTGCTTGGGACTCTGTAGCAGTACTTCTATGGCTCAGTCCTTCGGGCCCAAGTGCGACTTCCTTCTGCAAATCAAGCCAGAGCATAACATCAAACAATGGTTTGAAGCTGGAGAGTACAAGAGTGGCAATCTTGAATTGTTGGAGGAAATTTCTTCCGACATGGGGATATACCTGATCGAAGCTCATTATGTAGTGAACCGGGAAGAGCTTCTCCATAAGTTCAAGCAAAATCCACTCACGTCAATCGTTCAGTTCAATCACCACAGCTTAGAGCTGCGCGGAATTACTCCAGACGATGGGAACTTTGTTGCGCAATGGCACCTCAATCAAATGGAGGCTCCAAAAGCTTGGGATGTGACTCCTGGTGGAAGCGATCCTGAAGGACGAGATTTTGTGATTGCTGTGGTGGACGAAGGATTTGATTTGGGTCACAATGACCTCACTTTTTATAAGAACCTCGCGGATACTCTAGGCGATACCATCGACAACGACGGCAACGGATATCTCAACGATTACCACGGCTGGAATGCCTACAACAACAATGGAGTCATTAGCGGACGCGATCATGGAACGGCAATTTCGGGGATCATTGGCGCTCGAACCAACAATCAATTGGGCGTGGCGGGCATCAATTGGAATCACAAAATCCTACCCATCATGGGCTTAAGCATAAATGAGGCAACTGTGGTGAAGGCCTACACTTACATTTATGAACAGCGCAAGCTTTGGAATGAAACCGGTGGAGATACCGGAGCATACATCATCGCGGTAAACTCCTCCTTTGGTGTTGATCGAGCAAAACCAGATGATTATCCTCTGTGGTGTAATATGTACGATTCCTTAGGTTCCTTAGGGATTTTAAGTGTTGCGGCAACGGCCAACAGCAACGACGATATCGACTTTTGGGGCGACATTCCAACCACTTGCCCAAGTGAATACCTCATCGCCGTTACGAGTACAAATCGAAACGATGTTTTATCGACAAATCCATCTGCCGCACGCGGTATAGAAAACGTTGATATTGGAGCCCCAGGTTTTGAAATCTACACCACACGAAATGGTGGTTTTTATGGATCGAAATCGGGTACTTCCTATGCTGCTCCAATGGTGACGGGAGCACTTGGACTCATGTATTCTGCCCTGTGCGATTCTGTTTTTAGCGAACTGAAAGACCAACCCGACAGCTTGGCTTTGGTTATTAGAAACTACTTGCTCAGCGATGGTGTAGACCGTTTGGATACTTTGTCGGATAAGGTCGCGAGTGGTGGACGCTTAAACTTAAATTCTGCGGTTCAAGCAGTTCAGAATTGTTTTGTCTTAGGGGATGATAGAGCTTTGCCGGAGGAGTCCTTCCGTGTTTTTCCGAACCCTTCAAGTGGTCTCCTTAAAATCGAAAGTTCTGTAGAAGCTCAAATCAGTTTGTTCGACATTCGAGGCGGACTTGTTCTTGAAGAGAATATTCCTCCGGGTCAATCTGTTCGTAATCTCAGCTTACTTTCCGAAGGTTTGTACCTCATATCCTTAAGGAACAATGATGAAGTTCACACGTTTAAATGGTTGCTAAAACATTGAAAAGAATAGTTGTCATATCGATCCTTTTTAGTCTGCTCGCAGTCGTTTCCTGCGACCGAGATGACTTCCTAGGGGAAACCATTTACAATCCGCCTGTTCCGAGACCTTATCAACTAAAGTTTCCTGAACGTTTTCCACTGCCTTCCGTTCCTGCGACCAATTTGACTGAAGAGGGAATTGCTCTTGGTAAACGCTTGTTTTTCGATCCAATTTTATCGGCCGATGGAACTCAGTCCTGCGGATCATGCCACAATCAAGAGTTTGGGTTTACTGATAATGGTCGTCGTCTGAGTGTAGGAATAGATGGTCTAGAAGGTAAGCGGAACGCCATGCCAATCTTCAATTTGGCTTGGGCCAATTCATTCTTCTGGGACGGAAGATCAGCCACTCTAGAAATACAAGCCTTGGCTCCAGTTGTTGACCCTCTTGAAATGCACGATACATGGCCGAATGTTGAAGAGAAATTGAACAATCACCCAGATTACCCTGAACTTTTTGCCTTCGTCTATGGAACCGATAGAATTGATTCCAACTTGGTTACAAGGGCACTTGCAGAGTACGAGATGACTTTGATTTCAAAAACTTCTGAGTTTGATAAAAAGCTGGATATATACGGAGATGTGCGTTTCATTCAATTCGACGATCCCGATGCAAAAAGGGGGATGGAAATATTTCTTCGTGAACCCAGAAAACAAGCTACTGATTTAGCAGGTGGAGATTGCTTTCACTGCCATGCCTTAAATGCACAGAACACCCTCACGACGCTGAATCAGATGGAGAACAACGGTTTGGATTTAGAACCCGACAGTGGTTTTGCTCGGGTTTCCAAGCAGGCCAGTGATATTGGAAAGTTTAAAACGCCTTCGCTGCGAAACTTATCTTTTACAGCACCCTATATGCACGATGGTCGTTTTGCGACCTTGGAAGAAGTAGTAGATTTCTACAACGATGGGGTTGAGCCAAACTCACCAAACATCTCGGTGATTATGACCAAGGATAAAGGATTGGCTAACGGTTTATTCCTCTCCGACGAAGAGAAAAGGCAGCTCATTGCCTTCTTGAAAACACTTGATGATCGCGATTTCATCACAGATCCTCGACATAAGCCCGAGTAAATCGTTCAAAATCACATCTTTTGAGTAGAGAGGAACGTAAGATGCACTAAACGGTGCAGAGCCCCTTCAGTTCACTGCACTTTGTATCTTTAGTGCCCTTTGCCAAAATGAATTTTACGTCAAGAATTCTGTATTTACTCCTATTCCTGTTCCTTGGGTCTCAGGTGCAGGCTCAATGTCCGCAAATCATTGGAGGAGACGGCTTGCCCAGTAATAATCCTCGATGGGTTAGCTGCAGTGGAGGAGCTTTCAATTTATTCATTTAAGGAAACCAAGCCATAGGGAGTTACATCATTAGTTGGGGCGATGGTACGGCGAACAATACTGGGGCGTCAATTGGTGCTGCAGGTTTTGTTTCCCACAATTACGCAGCTGCTCAAGCGAATTACACCGTAACGATTACTGAGACCTCTACAGGTTGCGTGATTTCAGGAACTGTAATTATGGAAGAGGCTGTGAATTCAGCCATTCAAATACCCCTTGGAGGAGTTACGGCCGTTTGTGCTCCAGGAACCATGTCTTTTACAAATGCCAGCACGAATGTTTCCTCCAACACGAATTTCATTTGGACTTTCGGAGATGGATCTGCTCCAGTTCCATTCAACAGCACCAATGCCGGAGCCATTGTGAGTCATACGTTTCAGCGAAATACGGTGAATTGTGTGACAACCGTAACTCTCAGCGCTGAGAACTTTTGCTCGTTTGGAACGCCAACGGTAGCCTCGTTCAATCCAATTCAAGTCTACGATATAGACGATGCTCAAATTACAGCATCAGCAACTGCGCTTTGTTATCCTGACACCACGGTTACACTCACCAATACAACGGCTAAGAACTGTCTTCCACAAGGGAATAACATTCAGCGATATGAGTATTGGAACTTTGGTGACCATTGGGGAATGGGAACCGATTCTATTGTCAATTGGCAGCCTTTTGATCCGCCGGCACGCATTGGATATACGCTTGAATATCCGGGAAAAGGAACCTACCAGGTTATGCTTATTGATTCCAATCAGTGTGGCCAAGATACAGCCTACCAGACCATCGTTATTGGAGACCCACCAACAGCCAACTTCACTAAGAGTAGGGATACCATTTGCGCGGGAGAAGCGGTTATTTTAGACAATACAACAACGGTTGGAGCAAACGCTTATGCATGGAATTATGGCGATGGAACTGGTTGGCAAAATACAGGAGCAGGAAACCAGACAAAAATTTTCAACACTCCAGGAACATACACAATCACCTTAGTTACCAACATTACCGGAGGGTCGGTAAGTTGTACGGATACGATACAGTATCCCATGGAAGTGCTTCAGAGCCCGACGAGTACGTTTACCGTGAACCCAAACAGCGGCTGCGATTCTCTTTTAGTGACTTTCACGAACTCCTCTGCAAATGCAGCTTCTTGGTTATGGAATTACGACAATGGAGCTACCGATACAATTCTAAATCCAAGGGTGATAAACTACAACATCGTGGGCTCGTATAATCCTCAATTGATTGTTACACACGTCAATGGATGTAAGGATACGAGCAGCGCTTCTGTGAATGTATACAGCACTCCTGATGTTGATTTTATTCCAAAGAACGTATGTCAGAACCTTGTTGCCCAATTCATAGATTCTTCTAAAACAACAGATGGAAACCCAGTGAATAATTGGGTTTGGGATTTTGGAGACGGTACCGGGAGTATGCAGCAGAATCCAAATCACCTCTATTCAAACTTTGGAAACTTCACGATTACATTAACAGCTTCAACTGCTTTCTGTACAGGAGTCGACTCGTTTACCGTAACCGTAGAAACCAAGCCCATTGCAGCTTTTAGCATGTCGGATTCGATTGGTTGTGCACTTCTAGCAGTCACCTTCAGCGACTCTTCAATTGCTGGAACGATCTCAAATTGGGACTTTGGGGATGGAAGCACATCTCTTCTTACCAACCCGGCACACTCCTTCCTGAACAATGGATTGAACGACACTTTTTACATTGTTACCCTCATTTCAGAAACTACTTTTGGTTGCTATGACACCATCTCAGATTCTGTCATTGTATATAAACCTCCAACATCTCTTTATACTAGCAATCACAGTCCTGGTTGTGGGCCTATTGATGTGAGTTTTACGAATAGCTCTGTCAATGCCGTTTCCTACTTCTGGGATTTTGGAGATACGAGTACAAGCGCAGCCCCCAACCCTTCTCACACTTATGAGAACAAAACCTTGTTCATAGAGATCTATGACACTAAACTAATTGCCATTGCCGCGAACGGCTGTACAGATACATCGAGTCGAGAGATTACAGTATATCCCGAACCAATTTTCACCTTTACAGCGAACCCTGATTCTGGTTGCAGCCCCTTGAGGGTCACCTTCCCTTCGGTCATTGGAGCTGTTACTTATGCTTGGGATTTCGATGATGGGAGCAGTGGAGCCGGCCCAACACCTACCCACACATTTGGGAATGGAACCACCAATAACGTGAATTACAATGTTCGATTGATTGCTCGCTCGAGTTTTGGTTGCATCGATACCAACTATCAAAATGTGATTGTGCATCCAAATCCAATTGCCGATTTTACATTAAGTGATTCTGTAGGTTGCCAACCATTGCCCATTTCCATTACGAACAATTCCTCTGGGGCGATCAATTATTTCTGGGATTTTGGAAATGGCGATACTTCGATGAGTTCAGCCAACGTCTTCAATTACAGCTACTCACATCCGATGCCGAATCCCACGAACAACAACCTTCGTTTGATTGTGGAAACCGATCGGCAATGTAGAGACACACTTGAGCAAAATGTGATTGTTTACCCCGAGGTTACTGCGAATTTCATAAAAAGTGATTCTGCGGGATGCAGTCCTTTGCGAGTAAACTTTACCAATTTGTCGAACAACGCGCAAAACTTTAGCTGGGACTTTCAAGATGGTTCCACAAGTGCTGCTCAAAATCCAATTCACACCTTCATAAATTCTGGCACAACAAGTCAACTCAGGGATGTTTTACTTGTGAGCAGTTCGGTGTATAGCTGCGTCGATTCCAGCTCTAAGGTCATCGTGATCAATCCATTGCCAGTAGCGGACTTCAGTTTGAGCGACACAGCTTCTTGCCAACCACTTGTTGAGAGCATTACAAACAACACTACTGGTGCGATCAAGTATGAGTGGTTCTATGGGAATGGCGATACTTCGAATACCTCAAATTCGAATTTCAACTATACCTACACGCACTTTTCGATTGTACCGGTCAACTACAATTTTCGGCTGATTGCCACAACAAACTTGGGTTGTAAGGATACCGCAAGTCAGAACATTCGGGTTTTCCCTCAAATACTAACGAACTTCCTCACTTCAGATACCATTGGTTGCACTCCGCTCACGACTCGTTTCACAAATTTCTCTACTGGCTCTCAATTTTTTAATTGGGATTTTGGCGATGGGAATAGTTCAGTAAATGGAACGGTGAGCCACACCTACCAAAATACGAGTACGGTGAACCGAACCTATACTGCAGAATTGGTAACCTCTTCGGTTTATGGATGTACAGATACTGCTCGTCAGAACATAGTGGTGCACCCAAAACCAATCTCAAGTTTCAATCCTTCCACTTTGTCGGGCTGTCAGCCCCTAACAGTTGACTTCAATAACAACTCGGTCATCGCCACTCAGAATTTTTGGGAATTTGGAGATGGTTCGAGCAGTACATCTGCAGCTGCACTGGTTTCTCATACTTACAGCAACACGGGAACTTCTTCGCAATTTCGCAATGTTCGACTGATTGTGGTCTCGCAATTTGGCTGTGAGGATACCTGTTTTCAAACCATCGAGGTATACCCTTTGGTTGAATCCAATTTCGACATAAACGATACTTCAGGCTGCCACCCGTTTACAGCAAACTTTACAAGCCTTTCAACCAATGCGCAGCTCTATGCATGGGATTTTGGTGATGGTGCTTCGGATGTAATTGCGAACCCTACTCACATCTATCAGAATACAACGACTGCCAATGTGAGCTATACAGTCTCGCTCATCGTGACTTCTCCAGAGGGTTGCCCAGATACGGTTGATCAACAAATTACAGTTTATCCGCAGCCCGTGGCGGCATTTACGGCAACTCCCGTGAACCAAAAGTTTCCAAATGCTACGGTCAGCTTCAATAATTTATCGAATCCTGGTACCTGGTCGTATGATTGGGAATTCGGTGATGGCGCAACAGAAACGCTGCAGGTGCCAAACGATTATACCTATCAAACATGGGGGACATTTACATTGACTTTAGTCGTGCGTTCAGCCAATTGCTCCGATACTGCGCAACAGATTGTAGTCATCGACCCACCTCGTGCCGTTGTGGCCTTTGTGGGGAATGGAGAAGGTTGCAAACCTCTTACAGTTGAATTTGAGAATCAATCCGAATACGGTCAATCCTACATCTGGAATTTTGGCGATAGGGGCATCTCAACTTTAGAAACTCCTGGTCCGTATACCTACTACAACGCTGGAACCTACAGCATCAACCTAAGCGTGCTTGGGCCCGATGGCGATTTGGTTACCATGGTGAAGGTGGATAGTGTTGTCGTGCACGAAGTTTCTGAAGCCTACTTTGATTTGGCTCCTTCCGAAGTTGTTGTCCCTACTCAACCCGTGAACTTCTACAACCTTTCTCAAAATGCCGATCAATACGTTTGGGATTTTGGTGACGGCACAACTTCTACAGAAGAAGATCCAGAGCACTATTATCAAGAACCAGGTTGGTATACTGTTCGACTTCTAACAGACAATGAATTTGGTTGTCCCGATTCCTTCGTGATTGATGAGGCCGTGTTTGCCGACAACAAGGGGAGTATTGAATTTCCAACCGCTTTCATACCAGACCCTTCTGGGCCGAACGGAGGTTCATATGATCCAAATTCATTCAGGAACGACATCTTCTTTCCTGTGTTTGAAGGGGTTATAGAATATCATCTCATGATTTTTAACCGATGGGGTGAAATCATTTTTGAGACGAAAGAAATTGGAAGAGGCTGGGATGGCTATCATCAGCTCACGGGGCAAATTTTGCAACAGGATGTCTATGTCTGGAGGGCGAATGTCACCTTTGCTAATCAGCAAACCCAAGAATTGGCAGGGGAGGTCACGCTGTTGAGATGATGGTTCAGCTGAGACATATCGCTGCGACTTTGGTCTTTCTTAGCTTCTTAAGCGCGAATGCTCAGGATCCTCAGTTTTCACAATTCTATGCGGTGCCCATTTATTTGAATCCAGCTTTTACTGGAAATACGCAGCAGGCTCGCATCACGGCGAACTATCGCAATCAATGGCCCGGGATTCCCAATTCGAATTCCTTCGTGAGTTCAACCTTCACCTTCGACTACAATATGGAGAAAATCAATTCTGGCATAGGAGTGATGGTTCAGAGAGATCAGGCAGGAACGGCCTCACTGCGAAGCACCAGTGCGCACTTCTCTTACACTTATCGGGTTCGCTTGAACCGAAAGTGGCATTGGAAGCCAGCACTTCAATTTGGATTTGGGCAAAGAACCGTTGATTTCAATGACCTCATTTTTGGAGATCAGTTGGTGACTGGAAATTCAACTTCCGCATCAAGCAATTTATATCGAGGACAAGGAATCTCATATATGGACGTCAGTTCGGGAATGCTTTTATACTCTCGAGATACATGGTGGGGAGTTGCGGCACATCACCTCAATGCGCCGAACATGTCCTTGGTTCAGAACAAGAGTCCTCTCCCTATGAAGCTTTCGGCGCATGGAGGTTTCAAAATTCCGGTGAAGAGAAACATTAAAAAGAAGGTGATTTCCAGCTTTTTGGTTGCAGGAAACTACAAGCATCAACAAGATTGGGATCAGCTTGACATCGGAACGTATTTCTCCTACGATCCATTCATCTTCGGTCTGTGGTATCGAGGAGTGCCGCTCAAACCTGCGCCTGGGTCTCACTTGAACAATGAATCCATTGTAGCTATGATAGGTTATGGCTATTACAATTTCCGAGTTGGCTATTCATACGACATTACCATCAGCTCCTTGTCCTCACCTATAACGGCAGGTGCACATGAAATTGCTATTGTATGGGAGTGGCACGATCCTCAAAGAGACGCAAAGAGAAGAAGAGCCTCCCAGATGTATATTCCCTGCCCGGCTTTTTAGTCGATGTGAATTTCCTCCCCAAGAAATTTGGGTTTCGTATCGAGAAGATATAGATCCAAAAATAATTTGATGCGTGCGAATTTTTCGCGCTGCCGGGTCAACCAGCCTCCTGCCTGACTCACATTACGGGCATTGTAACCAAAGGCTTCCACGCCTTTTTTTCTGGCAATGAAAACCGCCCGTTCGTTTTGGAAAGCCTGCGAGACGACGATGAAACTATCCTGCCCGAAAACCTCTTTGGCTCGAACCATAGAATCGAAGGTTCTAAATCCAGCGTAATCAAGAATAATTTTTTCTTCAGGAATCCCTTTTTCCAACAACATGTTCTTGAAGTCGCGAGGTTCGTTGTAGGCTTTCGTTCCATTGTCTCCCGATACCAAGATGTATTTGACTTTACCTGAACTATAGAGCTTCACTGCTGCGTCAATTCGGTATTTGAAGTAGTGATTCATCCTTCCACGTTCCACCCACTTGCTTGTCCCTAAAACGACGCCAACTTTACAATCTGGCAAATTCTGGTAATCTTCGGTGCAATAAGGCTCAGAGAAATCGGTGACCTTATCGCTCACTCCCAACAAAAGAAAGTGGCCTGACAGAAAGAGGATGCCGAAAATCAACGAAAAGCAGAGAAAAATATTTAGGAACTTCCTCATCGGATCACGGTCACATTCCCATGGAATAGAACATTTCCTAGTTGCACGGCATAGAAGTATACGCCCTCGGAAACTTGATTTCCTGAAAAAGTAGTGCCATCCCAAATGTGACTCGGCGGATTCGAACGGTATACTTCAACGCCCCATCTGTCGAAGATTCGCACTTCAGTGCAACTGTAAAAACGGTTGTTGTTCGTGATGTCGAAGAAGTCATTGATGCCATCTCCGTTGGGAGTAATTACGTTGGGTAACTCGAAGTTGAGGAAGTCTTGTACGTTACCGGCAGCAAAATTCTCTTGGGCTGTGTCTATGCAACCATTGCTATAGGCATATAGAGAAACCTCTTGACTGCTTCCAAAGTCCAGAATCAGATCGACGTTGTTTTCAACTGATGCTCCATCTTTAAACACCCACCGTATGCTGTCGGCGCCGATGCTCACGTTTTCGAGTTCGGCAACCGCATTATCACAATCTGCTTTTACTTCACCCGTGAACACCGCTTCTGGTGCTGGTTTGAGGTTGATGTCAACAACATTGGAATCTCGACAACCATTCGAATCTTCTACTACCAATTGATAAACGATTGGAAAGGGAGGACTGGCAAGCGGTTCTCTAAAGCCATTTGAATCCAATCCCAGAGAGGGGCTCCACTCGAAGGTGAAAGGTTCAGTACCGATCAATTCAGCCAATTCCAAAGGAACAGAGTCGCCCAAACATAAATCCTCGACGGGTTTTAAGCTGAACCTAAAATAGTCCACATCTACGGTGTCGAGATTAACGCAATTGTTGCTGTCGGTCACTTGAAGAATAAACTGTAGAGGGGAGGTCACCAAAGCAATAGGATTCGGACTGTTCGGATCGTCGAGAAACGAACGGTTGGTCCAATTCGTAAAATTCCCAGCATCGGCACTAGGACTACCACCCAGTTGAATTTGTTGTCCAATAAAACAAACTACTTGATCGGGTCCTGCATCTGCAAAGGGCAGAGGGTTCACATCAACGTACACGCTGTCGGTGGAACTGCATCCCAAAGCGTCAAATCCTCTTACCTGAAAACCGGTGCGAGTACCAACGACCGCAATTGGATTGGCACTTGTGCTGTCGTCTAAAAATTGCCCTGGTCTCCACTTGTAGGTCAATCCACCACTCGCATTCAATTGAACGGCACTTCCAAAGCACGCTGCTTCGTCATTTCCTGCAACGATGGTCACACGAGGGTTTACAGATACAGTTACCTCACCCGACGCCTCGCAAATACCATTCGTTATAGTCGCGGTATAAGTGCGAGTGATCGTTGGATTTACAATGGGGTTGTAGGCAATGGGGTTTGAGATTGCGGTGAAAGGAGTCCATAGAATGCTGGTTCCTCCACTGGCTTGCAACTGAATTTGATCTCCAAAGCAAATTGTAGTGTCTGCAGGCAAAGTCAAAACTGGTTGCGGTAGAACTGTAACAATCGCTGAATCTCGTCCGAAACATCCGAGTCCGTTCGATGCTTCTACAAAATACTCCCGAGTAATGCTTGGAAATACAATGGGTTGGCTGGAATTCACATCATCGATTTGATTGTTTGGACTCCAGTTGTAGCTAAATGCCGGATCATTCACATACTGAACAGAGTCGCCTTCGCAAATCGTAGTGTCGAAAAGGTTGATGATTGGACTTGTAAATACATTCACAAAAGCACTGTCTACAGCGGTGCAGCTATTGGTGTCGGTTACTGTTAGGATGTACAATGTGGTATCATCAACGGTAGAAGTTGTGCTCAAGGAAGTTGGATTGGATAAACTGTCAGTAGGAGACCAAATGCTTGTCCCAAGAACACCTGACAATAAATTACCCGTCAACTGCACAGAGCCACCAACACAGTACGCACTGCTACTTGGAGTCACTTCAACCTCAGGTCTGCTCTTTACTCGAATTCGTACACTATCGATTCCAAAACAACTGCCATTGGTGGTGTTTACTTTGTATGTGAAGTCGCTTGGAGGGTTGGCAGTCGGGTTTGCAAGTGTGGAATCATCCAAGAAAAAGTTCGTCCACGCGAATTGAGTTCCAGCAAAAGCTGTTGGATTGCCTCCAATGACAATTGAGCCTGGGCTGCAGAAGAAAGTATCGAGACCTGCATCGGTGGGGACGATAGAATCGACAATGATTAAGGCTGTGTCTACATTGCTGCAGTTTGCCACGGTCGTTCGATTTCCCAAAAGCGAGAAGATCAAGGTGTCTCCTGCAACATTATGGCTTACAAAAGGATTACGAACATTCGAGGAACTGATGAAATTCGCAACTGGGTTCGACGACCAAGTGTAACTGATTCCTGGCCCAGCAGTCGCATCCAGTTGAAGCGTATCGTTGCGACACAAGAATAAAATGCTGTCTGTTTCAATGATGGGCTTCAGACTCACATCAATCCTAACAGTGTCAGAAGCTATACAGCCATTGACATCTGTTCCACTTAGAATATAGCTTGTAGTATCTAAGGGACTCGCAATAACAGGAGTTCCAATGCTATCGCTCAATGTGTTGAATGGAAGCCATTCGTAAGTCAGTCCGCCTGAAGCTCGCAGCAAGGTGGTGTCGTCTTCACAAATCAAATTCCGTGTGGCCGAAGCTTGAACGTTCGGTAAAGCATTTACTCTTACTATAATGTTGTCGGTGGTGCTGCAGCCATTTCCTGCCGTTACAGCTACACTGAGGGTGAAAACACCGGGAAGGCTTGGAGTGAAAACTGGATTCGCCACGGTATCGTTGCTCAGATTGGCGGAAGGTGTCCAAAGAAAGTCAGCTCCAACCTGAGCCGTTGGGTTTCCTCCAATTCTCAATGCTTCGCCAATGCAAATTGAAGTATCGTTCCCTGCATTTACCAATGCGGGGTTGAAGATGGTAACGGTTATGCTATCTACCGTCGGACAGGGAGAACCATCTGTGATGGTGACAACATAGGTTTGAGTAGTCAATATGTTGACGGTCGGATTCGGAATGTTGGTAGCACTCAGGCCGGTGGAAGGAGACCAGGCATAGTTTGTTCCGCCAGAAGCATTCAACTGAATCACATCGCCCAAACAAATGGTGGTGTCATTTCCGGCAGTCGCATTGGGGTTTGTGGCGATGCTTACGATTACAGAATCAACCACGGTGCAGCCCAGCGCATCTCGAACTTCTAAAACATAGGTTGTACTGCTGCTTGGAAAGGCCAATGGATTTGGAACTGTGTCGAAATTCAGGCTTGAATTCGGAGTCCATTTCAGAAGTGAAAGCGCAGGCGCTGTTGGGTTTCCGCCAAGCTGTATGGTATCTCCCAAGCAGATCGTTGTGTCGTTTCCTGCATCATACTGAATGCTGCGGATCGTTGTAGACAAATCGATTGGATCTGATGGGCATGAATTCTTGGATAGTGCACGTACCTGCACCGTACCTCCAGGGCCATTTCCCCATTCTACAGAAATCCTCGGGCCGTTTCCTCCGGAAATTTGAGTGCCACCAATAATCGTCCAGGAATAGGTGGCTCCGGGAATTGAATCGGTTGAATAAGTTTCCACTTGACCTGAACATAGGTTGGTCTCCCCAGTGATCCTTTCTGGGCCCACAAAAGGGTCGACGGAAATTTGGTAGACTTCTGACGCAGATTTAGGAAAACAACCATCGTCGGCAACGGAGGCAGTGAACTGATAGGGGAGAGAGCGACCTTGGCCACAACCTGTATTCCAACAGAATTCTGAAGTTGCCGTAGTGGCAGTAAAGGTGAAGGCAGAGGCAGTAGCCGCTGGATTGGTAATGCTTGAGTTGAAGATGCTGCCATTGATGTTGGTAGCAAAATTTAAGCTGTCGCCGTCAGGATCTTGAAAAGTGACGTCAAAGCATAGAGTATCACCTTCTTCAATCGTGTAACTAGTTTGCCCACTAGAGCCCACGTTTGAAAGTTTTGGTCTCGTATTCGGCTGACAACCAGAAAGGACTTGGAATTGATAGTGTCTTCTTGAAAGCCCCACCAAATCTCCATTGCCATTCAGCTCTTTGATTTGAATTGTCACCCCATAAACACCTGTGTTTGGGGAATAATATTCAGTGTATCCAGTGAAGGCGTTCACGAAGGAATACCCACTTGAACCAAAGGGTTGATTTACATTAAAGCCCGGCAAGTAAGTGACCAAAGACGGAGGCCAAGTATAGGAAGTGGGATGAGGGGTGCCTGAGTTCGTTGCGTTGCCATCAAAAGGATGTTCAAAGGAGAAAAGCAATTGATCGCCATCTGGATCTACAGCCGTATTCAGTATTGGAATGGTGTCGCCCCGGCAAATAAATGGAACCGATAAGTCGGCGAAAACGGGTGAGCTGTTTCCCGAAAGGGGACCAGAGGTCCAAGCATAATAGATGACGCCGGAACCATTTGAAGGAGGCTGAGGAGAAGAGATGTTGGTCAGTACATTCCGACAACATTTATCGAAAATAAAATGATAGCCCAAGGAGGTGAGTGGAAGGTCAACACTTCCTCTATAAATGACTTCATATACACATACCGAGGTAGGAGGGGCAGGGCATCCTGAAGGTAGGTCAATGCCAATTCTATTTGAATCGACTGAATTCAGATTCAGTGTTACAGTTTGAGTTAAACTGATGTTTGTCACCACATTGCTTCCTTCATACACACCGATTACTTGACTACCAAATGGGAAATTACCATTTCCTGTGGTCCACCAAAAGACGGAATTGCAATTCTGATATGTAGTGAGAACGATGTCGTAGGTGTAGAGGCCATCGCCGTCGGGATCACCCTTAAATTCATAGGCAATGCTGCCCCCAACATCATGGGTAGCGAGACTATTTAAAGAGAGGCCTAGAAATAGGAGAAGAAGACTTAGTATCCTATGGATCACGGACGGTAAAAAATCAATTTGCTGCTTTTGTACTCGGCAGTCTCCAAAAGTAAAATATAGCTTCCAGCACTGAGATTGTTGAGTTTCATTTCAAACAGATGATCCTGAGAGCCTGTCAAAGCTTCCACCTGAAGGATGCGACCGCTCAAGTCAAGAACACTGATGCTCAAGTCATGCTTTTCAAATTCGTTGAGGTCCAATGTGATTTCCCCATTCGTTGGGTTGGGGTAGGCGCTCCAATTATTCTGTGAAGGGAGTTCATCGAGGCCAACGGCACAAAAGGCCGCGCCTACTTGAATGTAAGCAGTCTTTACCAAGGTATCGGAGCCGATTGAGTTTTTCGCAATTAGGCGTACATCGTAAAATCCACTAGAGATGTACTGATGAAGTGGATCTTGAAGATTGCTTCCACCTCCATCCCCAAAATTCCAAGCCCACTGATCTGGTGCATTGGAAGATAAGTCGGTAAACTGCACCCGTCCACTGCAGCTCTGCGTCGAATCTGCTTCAAAGAAACTCTGTGGAGCGCTGGGAGCACTGACGCATGTCCAGGAGGCATCAAATCCCGAAGCTACTCCGCTGGGGTTTGTGCGTTGCCATAGAGTTAAGCTGTTGCCGGTAGAGCTGATTACGCCACCATTCGGCAGTGAATTCCCACTATAGCTTCCAATGAGGGGAGAACTTGTGTTCGGCCCGTCGTATATGTTTAAAGAATCGAGACCAGATTCAAAATCAAAAATATTGAAGGTCAATGTCAGACTCAGAGCATTTGCAGGACTGATTGTACGAATTCCATCGGTGTTGTTTTGATAGTCTGCATTGCCCCCAGAATCTTGAATGCGACCACCGCAATCTGTCAGCGTTTGCGCGCTTCCGTTGACGGGAATTGTATCTGCCCGGCAATTTGATATGACATGCACAAGATTGGTGCGGATCGCTTGGTCTGAAACACCTCCTTTTGACACTTGTAAGGAAACTGTGTAGGTGCCTGGTGCTGAATAGGTGTGCACTGGATTTTGAAGTGTACTTGTGTTTCCATCTCCAAAATTCCACATCCATGATGTCGGACTGTTGCTGCTTTGATCTGTGAAGTTGATAGTGCCTGTGCAACTGATGTTTGAATCGACGCTGAGGTCGGCGTTTACTTGGTCCGGATTGTTGGACAGCGTTAGGCTGTAGTCTTCAACTTGGCCAAAAGTTGGGTCGTCGCAAGGGCCTAAGTTGCTTCCGATGAAATCGGAACTGATTCGCATACGTACCGCATTCCCCGTGATGGCTGTGCTCGGAATGAGCAGAGTATCGTTGTGTGTGTTCTTGTTCAGCGAATTGATCAAGAGTTCTCCGCTCCCGAAAACGCCATTGTCATCCAAATCGACCCACACGTTCACATCCTCGCGGTTTGCATCACCAGTTTTAATCGTAATTGGGTATTTCGTTTGCTTCATCAACTGAAGATTGTTGGTACAGCTGTAGTCTTGATAACCTTCTTCACCGCCTCCGGTGATTTTATTCATCGTTTGGAGCAGTACGTAGTGAATGCCGTAGTCGGAGGTATGACTTAAGGTGGTGACGCTGCAGTTGGGCTTAACGTTGTTTGCCAGAGTTACCGTTACGAAGGAGTTTTTTACAATCGTGTCGCTGCCAAAGGTGTTGGTGGCGATGAGCTGCACATTAAAAGTTCCGCTGCTGGCGTAGGTGTGATGTGGATTCTGAGCATTGCTGGAATTGCCATCGCCAAAACTCCACGTCCACTGTGTTGGCACATTGGTGCTGAAATCTTGAAACTGAACATCGCCATTGCAAGAGTTTTGGACATCGCTGCTGAAGTCGGATTTGGGAGGTTTTGTATTTGGACGAACGATGATGGCGTGGTCTTCCATCTGACCGTTGCTCATTCCTGAACAAGGAGTAAAACTTGAAGGAGCATTCAGGTAATACACTCCAGCAACGCGAACACGAATGGGTGTGTTTAAAACTGCAGAGGAAGGAATGTTGATCGTTCCACTGGCACTTTGAACGTTGTTTTGGCTGAAAACAAGTTCTGAACTGTTGCTGATGAAGCCGTCGCCGTTCCAATCGATCCACATGCGGTAATACTGCAGCACAGTTTGGGAAGATTGAATTGAAATTGGGTAAGTCTCACCTTGGGTGACATCGAACGGACTGCAGCTCAAATCTTCATATCCAGCATTTGCGTCAGCAGAACTCACGGAGTTGGTTCCAAGCTCAAACAGAGTAACCCCAAGACCAGCCAAGATGGTGGAGCATGCAGGAGTGCAGTTGGCGCTGGGTAAGCCCACTCCACCGATGCTGATGTAGTTCGTTTTGGTTTCGGTAGAATTTCCATTCACATTGGTAGCCGTGAGGCGAACGGTGTAGCTTCCTGCACTTGAATACGAATGCACTGGGTTGGCGAGCGTACTGCTTCCACCATCACCAAAATCCCAGAGGTAGGAAGTGACGTACTGAGGAGTTTTATCAAAGAATTGTAGGTCGCAATTTGGTGTCGCTGAGGTTACATTGGCAATGAAATCGGTTTGAGGAATTTGCGAATTTGCGGCGACGATCAAAGTGTAATCTTCCGTTTCTCCTGAATTGAAATTTGTACAAGATTGGTTGCTAGAAATGGTGGTTCCTCGAATGCAACGTACCCTCAGCCGAGTGTTTCCTGGTTTAGCCTTCAATGGAATGGTGATGCTTCCACTAAAGCTGGTTCCTGCATTTGGTGAAGCCCAAACAAATTCTGATGCATCGTTGAAGTCTCCGTCGGAATTCCAATCGGCCCAGATGGCAAAACCTTGAGGGCGGGCATCCGTGGCAATTGAAAAAGCGTAATTGCTTCCTTGGGTTACGTTTGTTTGAATTCCCGTGTTGATGTATGAAGTGCCCCCAAAAGGCCAAAACCCACAATTACTGCCGTTCGTATTGGTGTTGGTAATCGTGCGAAAGACGAAGTCGTTGATGTGGTCGTTTTGAGAACAATCTGCTGTGGGTTCGCAGTAAACTTGTCCCAATACTTGGCTCGTCATTAGTACAGCCCAAAACACACCCAAAACCTTTCGTATAATCATGCTCGAGATTGAAGGCCTAAAGTTAGCATTCTCCTCTTGTCAACGGACAAGCCTATGAATCAATTAGCCGTTGGTAAGATTTAGCGGTTCAACGACTTGCGACGGGCCTTTTCAGAAATCAATAATGTGAGCTCTTTGCTCATCTGGCCTGCCACAGAAGTATTTTCTTCCGCCCTTCGAATGAGGTAGGGAAGGGTTGATTTTACCGGTCCGTAGGGTAAGTACTTAGAGACGTTGTATCCGCTGCTGGCAAGAATGAAACTCAGGTTGTCGCTCATTCCGTAAAGTTGCGAGAAGTAGATGTGCGGGTGAAATTTCTCGAGGCCTGCGGATTTCATTTTTGCACTCAAATGCTGACAGCTTTGAGCATTGTGGGTTCCGGCGCAAACTTCCAAGTGTTCAATGTGCTCTACCACCCAATCCAGTGCAGCATTGTAATCGCGATCGGTTGAAGCCCTATCTGGCTGAATGGGATCTTGGTATTTTTTCTCTTTTGCTCGTTCGCGTTCTTTCTCCATGTAAGCGCCGCGCACCAACTTCACCCCGAGCACAATTCCATCATTCTTACATCGCTGAGTTAGGTCTTTCAAATAAGCCAAACGGTCGTGGCGATAGAGCTGAGCCGTAGTAAAGACGATTGCCCGCTCCTTGTTGTACTTCCACATCATTTCCTCAGCAAGGGCGTCGATGGTATCTTGAATCCAACTGTCCTCGGCATCGATGTATATTTTCACCCCTTCCTCGAAGGCTTTCTTGCAGATTTCATCGACTCGTTCATGAAATCGTTTGTACTCTTCTGTCTCCTTTTCCGAAAGTTTTTCATTCGCATTGGTCTTAACAAGAAGATTGAATCTTGCTAAGCCCGTCAATTTCATGCATGTAGTAGGGTCTTTTGCGTACTTCTTGGCATTTACGATCAGTTTAAGAAGTTCCGATTGGGTTGCATCCAAATCTTTTTCGCGCTCTTGACCTTCAACAGAGTAATCCAGAATGGCTTCTATCCGGTTAGACTTCAAAAATTCGAATGGCTCCGTGCAATCTTTTATGGTTTCCCCGCCGCAGAATTGACGGAAGATGGTCTTGCGAATGAGTCCTTGAATGGGTAAGTGAAGCTTAAGTGCGAGGAGCGTCAATTGGGTTCCAACTTTCACTATGAATGGTTTCCCCATCATTTTGAAGATGAAAATGGAAAAACTTAAATCACCGTCGCTTTTCGATTTGAAGGCGATTTCAGTGTCGTTGAAATTGATCTCCGGAGCCATGCTTCAAATTAAGTACGATTTGGGCAATTATTTCTTGATGATGTTCAGAACTACACCAAATAATACGAGTCCGATACCAAGCAGGGTGTAAACATTTGGGATGAAGCCAAAAATGAAGATGTCGAAACCGAGTGCGAAGAAAATTCCGATGTACTTAAGACTCGCAATTTTATTGGCTTTGTCGGCTTGCCAAGCACGCGTCATGTACACTTGAGCAATTTGAGTGAACAATCCCATGAGCAGAAGAACGATCCAATCTCCGGGGCGGGGTGGAACGTAATTGAAATAGGTGAGGATTCCCATCACTGGAATGGCCACCAAGGGGAAGTACATGACAATGACTACCGGGTGATCGCTGTCTTTCAGCTTTCGAATCATATTGTAGGCCAGTGCGGCGAAGATGGAGGAGGTGATTCCTGCAGCCAAGTAGATGTAACTAAGTTCTGAGTTGAAGCCTTTGATTACGCCGATGCCTACGAAGGCTAAAGCGAAGAAGAACCACTGCGACTTTTTCATGGGTTCTTTTAAAATCCAAATCGCAAACATCGCAGTGAAAATGGGCGAGAGGTATTGGATGGTAGTGGCCGTTGAAATCGGTAATTTCTGAAGCGTGAAAAAGAACAGACTCAGCGCGATGGTCCCAAACACACCCCGAAGAATGAGAATCTTTTTATTGTTTCCAAAAGGAGGAACCTTAACGCTCTTGAGATGGATGAAGCTGGCGACCAAAGATAAAATCGAACGGAAGAGAACCAATTCGGTGGTTGGAAGATGAATGAGGAACTTGACGCAAAGCTGCATGAGCGAAAACCCAACAGCAGATATGATCATGTAACCAACGGCCTTTTTCAAGGCGCCAAAGCTAGGATTCTAAAAAGAGAACTAACGCAATAAAAAGTGGGGAGCACTGCTTGGAGGGAATCTCTCTATCTTGAGCCTTCTTCCGAATCCAACCAACTTTTAAGAAGAAAAATTCAAAAAAGTTTAGAACGTAAATAGGCGGCATTCTGCCCTCATACTTTGGTCACATCAAATTAAAACATGTGCCTTATGAGAACCACGAATCTAAACTACAGAACTACAGCCAGACCAACCCAGTTTAATATTCATGCATGGAATACCATTAAGAAGTATGCCGACCGCATTTGGGAATCACATCGAAATGGAGAGAGTTGGAAAGAACCCATTCGAGTTGGTTCAAAGGAGTTTTTTCAGATGCTTCTCGACGAAACTGGAAAGCCAATCGTTCATTGGGATTTGATTCAATGGATTCCAAACCAACGCATCAACAACTGGTTTCGTGAACTAAAGCTCAAGGCAGATTTAGATCAGCGCACTGGCTTGTATGCCAAAGCGGCTCGAGCCTACACTTTGCTTCACAACATGAAGCCAAGCGATTATGTAGTCCTCTACGAATTGGCATACTGCAACTTCAAACTGCGCAAAACCAAATCGGCATTGGCAAATTTAGACTGCGCCATAGAAGAGTTTCCAGCCTTCGAAAGAGCCTATGTGTTGCGTGCCGAAATCTATTCTTTGCTCGACAGAGATTTGGACGCTCTGAAAGATTTGAACCGCACACTTTTCATCAACCCGAAAAACGCTAAGGCCTTTCAAATGCGCTCTGGAATTTACCTCGCTCAAGACGATATGCGTTCGGCTCAACGAGATTTGAAAAAAGCGCTTGAGTTGGAGCCAAGCAACGAAGAGCACTACTACCGATTGGGAAATTTGCTCGAAGATTTGGGAGATGTTTCCATGGCTTACAAAGCCTTGAATAAAGCTCTTCGTTTGAACCCTTTCCACAAAGATTCGCTCTACAAACGCGCTTTGATTCGGCTGCAGTTGAAAATCAATTTGAAGGCTGCTTCAGAAGATCTTTTGCTAGCTCGATCCTTGGGTCATCCATTGGCTGAAAGCACTTATCTCAGTCGGTTTGTAGATCTAAAACAATTGGGCATCCGCAAGGCATCCTAGGCTAAAAATCTTCTTAAGGTGTATTGTTTGAGGGCGCAGAGGGCTTTACTCGGATTCGGGTGGAGTTGCTTTGCGCTCTTTTTTTGGGTTTATTCCGCTCCACTCTAATTGCGCTCAACAAGGAATAAGAAAAGCACACTTTACCTTATCCCGTGTATTTGAGAATTACCGCCACTTTTTCTTTCCTTAATTCCATTGGCCGGTAGCTCACCGCATAAGGTATGTAATTGTCGTGGTTCTAGGTTATCGGTTTTTAGTTCTGGGTGCGTCACTTCGTTCCTGGATTTGGGAGAGTGAGAGTGGGAGTGGGAGTGAGAGGTCAATGATCAATTGTTGATTACCAATTACGAATTACGGGTTACGAGTTACCCTCCTACGCTTCGCTTCGGGCGGGCAGGCAGGTAACAGGTTACGAGTGACAGGTTACCCTCCTGCGCTTCGCTTCGGGCGGGCAGGCAGGTTACAAATTTCCACATTCTTACATTTCCACATCTTCACATCCTCACACTTGTCCGAAGGAGCGAAGCGATGGCGGATTTCCACATCCTCACATTTTCGCATTCGCACACTTGTCCGAAGGAGCGAAGCGATGGCGGATTTCCACATTTCCACATCTTCACATTGCCACATTTCACAATCCACTCCTCCCTACAATTCACCAACCATCCCAGTTTTTTTCATGTGATGCAGTATAGCTGCCACTGAGCTCATTTCGTCTGTATCATTGTATGGATGATTGAACTCAAATCCATCAACAAAAGTTACAAGGTCGGCAAGAACAAACTTCATGTTCTGAAAGATCTCAATATGAGCATTGGCTCGGGTGAGCTGGTGAGCATCATGGGTTCTTCTGGTTCAGGAAAATCCACCCTTCTCAACATTCTTGGTATTCTCGATCAATACGACAGCGGGGAATACACGCTCGGTGGAACCTTAGTCCGAAACCTAAGTCAGACAAAAGCCGCTAAACTCCGGAATAAGATGCTGGGATTTGTCTTTCAGTCGTTCAACCTACTCTCCTTTAAGAATGCAGCAGAAAACGTCGCCCTCCCCTTGTACTACCAAGGAGTGAGCAGGGTGAAACGAAACGAAATGGCTTTGGAATACCTCGATAAGGTTGGTCTGCGCGATTGGGCGAAGCACTTGCCATCGGAAATGTCGGGTGGACAGCAGCAGCGCGTTGCCATTGCCAGAGCCCTCATTTCTAAACCTCGAGTCATTCTTGCCGATGAACCAACGGGTGCGCTCGATTCAAAAACTTCGGAAGAAGTAATGCAGCTCTTTCGCGATGTAAACAAAGAGGACATCACCGTCTTGATTGTGACGCACGAAAACGATATTGCAGCACTTACCGATCGACTGATCAAACTTAAAGACGGGGAGATTGTACGCTGATGTTTAACCTCGACAACTGGAAAGAGATTTTTGAGACGATTCGCAAGAATCGTTTGCGCACCTTTCTTACTGGCTTTTCAGTTTTGTGGGGCATCATGATGCTCATCATACTTCTTGGAACCGGTCAAGGTTTAGAGAACGGAGTTAAAAATGAGTTCCGCGACGATGCGATCAACTCCATTTGGGTCTATCCGGGGCGCACGAGCATGCCCTATAAAGGCCTAAAGCCGAATCGAAGGTTGCGTTTTACAAACGAAGATTTCGATTATGTGCAAAATCGTGTTGAAGGCGTGGATGAGATCACCGGTCGCTTTGGAATATGGAATGGCCTCACGAACAGAGGCACGAAATATGGCACCTACAACATTCGCTCAGTACATCCCGGACATCAACTGGTGGAGAACACTGAGGTGACACTCGGCCGATACATAAACAAGTCGGACATTAATGAAAACCGAAAGGTTTGTGTGATTGGAAAAATCGTGCGTTCCGACCTTTTTCAGAATGACGAGGAGGTTCTCGGGCAATTCATTAAAGTAAAAGGAATCCTTTTCAAAATCGTAGGAGTGTTCGACGACAGCGGGGGCGATGGCGAAAACCGCATCATCTACCTGCCCATCAGTACTGCTCAAATGGTATTCAATGCAAAGGAACAAGTCGATCAAATCATGTTCACCTTAACCGACGATGATCCCGAATATTCTCGGACTGTAGAAGCAGATGTGCTCAACAAATTCTCTACTAAATTTCGTTTCGACCCGCAAGATCAACGTGCCATTCGAATCCGAAACAACGTACTCAACTTTCAGCAGTTTGCCGACCTCTTCGCCAATGTGCGTGTCTTTATTTGGTTCATCGGCATCGGCACTTTATTGGCCGGTATCATTGGAGTGAGCAACATCATGCTGATTCTCGTTAAGGAACGCACGAAGGAAATCGGCATTCGAAAAGCTTTGGGGGCAACGCCTGGTTCCATCATTGGTTTGATTTTGATGGAATCCGTTTTCATTACTCTGGTTTTCGGTTACATCGGATTGATGCTGGGTGTGCTGGTTTTAGACTTGATGGCGAGTGGTATTGAAGGAGTTGAATTTTTCCAGAACCCAGGAGTAGACATTGGTTTGGCTATTTCAGCTACCATCTTATTGGTGCTTTCGGGCGCTTTAGCCGGCTACATTCCAGCGCGACAAGCCACGCGCATAGATCCAATCGTAGCACTTAGAGAAGACTGATGTTCGACGCGGATAAATGGCAAGAGATTTTTGCAGCACTGGGAGCCAACAAGGTTCGTACTGCTCTTACGGCATTGGGTGTGTTCTGGGGAATATTTATGCTCATCGTGATGATGGGAGCCGGAAAAGGTTTGGAGAATGGAGTCAAGAAAGACTTCTCCAACTTCGCTACGAATTCCCTTTTCATGTGGACACAAAGGACAACCAAGCCTTTCAAGGGGTTTCCTCCGGGAAGAAGTTTTAGCATCACTAATGAAGACATTGAACCTCTTCGACGTGCCTTTCCAGAAATCGAAGCACTCTCTGCGCGCTGTCAGCTCGGCGGGTATAGAGGTGAGAGCAATGTATTTTACGGAACCAAAAGTGGACCTTATGAGGTTTACGGCGACTACCCAGAAATCATTGAAATCGCCCCAAGAAAATTACTGGAAGGCCGCTGGCTGAATGAGCTCGACCAGAGGGAAAAACGCAAAGTTGCTGTCATAGGAACACGAGTTAGAGATGTACTTTTTGGTCAAGAAGCTGCGATAGGAAAGTACATTCGAGTTCAAGGAGTTTATTTTATGGTGATAGGGGTCTTCGATCTCTTTAGTTCTGCCAATAATTCCGAGCGCGAAGTGGAGCGTGTCTTCATTCCTACAAGCAGTTTCCAGCAATCGTTCAATTACGGAAATTCGGTCGGCTGGCTCAACATCATGACAAAGGATGAGCATCTCATTTCTGACATTGAGCCTGGCATTTTGAAGTTTCTTGCCGAGCGTCACGACGTAGATCCAAACGACGCTCGCGCTTTTGGCTCTTGGAATGCAGAGAAGGAATTTGTGCGGATCAGCAACCTCTTCGTAGGCATTCGCTTTTTGATTTGGGTTGTAGGTATTGGAACACTCATGGCTGGAGTCATTGGCGTGAGCAACATCATGCTGGTGGTTGTGAAAGAACGTACTCGTGAGATTGGAGTTCGAAAAGCAATTGGAGCTACGCCCTATGCCATCACATCTCAAATTGTTTTGGAAGCAGTTATGCTCACCTCTATTGCCGGCTATCTCGGTCTTCTCGGGGGAGTGTATCTCATTGAAGGATTGAATTATTTCCTTGTATCAGCTGGAGTTGACGCAGGAATGTTCGAAAACCCAGAAGTTGATTTTAGTTTGGTAATCCGAGGTTCCTTGGTGCTGATCTTTGCAGGTGGTTTAGCAGGTTTGCTTCCAGCCCGACGAGCAGCTCAAGTTGACCCCGTAATTGCCTTAAGAAGCGAATAACTATGTTGAAGAAAATTATACGATTTGTATTGGTGGTTGGCATGATTGGCCTGTTCATCTGGACACTCATTTACTTGTATCAGAAATCGGAAGAAACACCGATGGTTTCTACAACGAGTCAAGCTGAAAAAGCGACCATCATTAAAAAGACGGTGGCAAATGGTTCCGTCGTACCAAGAAAGGAAATCGCCATCAAACCACAAGTAAGTGGGATTCTTGATGAGGTCTACATCGTCGCTGGAGAATTGGTTACCAAAGGTCAATTGCTTGCAAAAGTTCAAGTCATTCCAGATATGGCGAATTTGAACAATGCCGAGAACCGCTTGAAACAAGCCAAAATCGCCTTGAACAATGCGCAGCAGGATTTCGATCGCCAGAAAAAACTCTTCGACGATGAAGTTATTTCTAGTGCCGACTTTCAGAGATTTCAACTGACCTACGATCAAGCTGTTCAGGAAAAGCAAGCCTCGAAAGACAATCTTCAGATAGTGCGGGAGGGAGCCATTCAGAAGAGTGGAGGCATTCAGAATACGCTCATCCGATCTACCGTGAAAGGAATGATTCTAGAAGTTCCTGTGGAAGAAGGTTATTCAGTGATTGAGGCGAACACCTTCAATGAAGGAACAACGGTTTGTATGATTGCCGATATGAGCGACATGATTTTCGAAGGGAAGGTCGATGAATCGGAGGTGGGAAAAATTAAAGTTGGGATGCCTCTATTGCTTTCTGTAGGTGCGATTGAAAATCAACAATTCGATGCAATATTGAAATACATTGCACCAAAGGGAGTCGAGGAGAATGGGGCCATTCAATTCGACATTAAAGCAGAGGTGAAGTTGCAAGACTCACTATTCATTCGCGCTGGCTACAGTGCCAACGCCGACATTATTTTAGATCGGGCAGATAGCGTGATGTCTGTGGACGAGGCTCTCTTGAAGTTCGACGATGAGGGTACGTATGTTGAGGTAGAAGTTGGTAAAGAGAGTTTTGAAAAACGCTACCTCGAAACCGGACTTTCCGACGGTATTCGCATTGAGGTTTTGTCGGGAATCAATTGGGAGGACAAGATAAAATCTGGTGAAGTTCCTGCCAATGAGGCCGCTACCAAATAGCAGCTAAGTTCTTTTTTGAACTCAGCTTATTCTCCCTACAAGGTTCAAAGGATTTACCTTTGGAGTAGGTGACACCTTCAGAAGAAATACTCTACAAATATTGGGGCTTCAAGAGCTTTCGACCTCTTCAATCGGAGATCATCGACAGCGTTTTAGAAGGTCGCGACACCTTGGCTCTACTTCCTACAGGTGGCGGAAAATCCATTTGTTTTCAAGTGCCGGCGCTGATGTTTCCGGGTTTGTGTTTGGTCGTTTCTCCACTCATCGCTTTGATGAAAGATCAAGTCATCAATTTGCGCAAGAAGGGCATCAAAGCAGAGGCTCTGATAAGTGGTATGCCTCGACGAGAAATGAATGTGATTCTCGACAATGCAGCTTTTGGAAAGCTGAAGTTCTTGTACGTTTCGCCCGAGCGACTAAAGGACGATTATTTCCAGGCGAAGTTTGCTGAGATGAAGTTGGGAATGATCGCTGTGGATGAGGCGCATTGCATTTCCCAATGGGGATACGATTTCCGTCCGCATTACCTCGAGATTGCCGACGTGCGAACGATTCACCCGAAGGTTCCAGTCTTAGCCTTAACAGCCACTGCCCGAAAGAAGGTGATTGGAGACATTCAAGAACGCCTTAAATTCAAGAAGAAGAACCTATTTCAGAAGAGTTTCTATCGTTCCAACCTAAGCTATATGGTTTTTGAGGAACAGGACAAGTATGGCCGTCTTTTGAATATTCTCAACAAGAAGCAAGGCTCGGCGATTGTCTACATGCGAAGCAGAAAAGGATGCATGAAACTCGCTTCTTTCCTGAAAGAGCGGAAGATTTCGGCGGAAGCTTACCATGCAGGTTTGGATTCCAAAGTTCGGAATGAGCGCCAAGCCAAATGGATCGACGACAAGATTCGCGTTATGGTGGCGACCAATGCTTTTGGAATGGGCATCGATAAGCCCGATGTACGGGTTGTAGTTCACTTGGAATTGCCAGATTCCCTTGAGTCTTATTTTCAGGAAGCAGGAAGAGCGGGACGAGATGAAGAGGAAGCCTTTGCGGTGATGCTCTTCGAACAGCACGACATTAAGCTTCTTAAAGAGAGATTGGAGTCGAGGTACCCTACACCCGATATGATCCGTCGAGTGTATGAAGCTTTGGGGAATTATTTTCAACTTCCAGAAGGAGGTGGGGAAGGAGCTGAGTTTGAGTTCGATATTCAGACTTTTTGCAAGCGATTTGACCTGAAGGTCAATGCTGTTTATCCGTCCTTGAAAGAACTCGAGAGAGAAGCTTACATCGATCTTCTGGACGACCCCAAACTCTCGAGCAGGGTGCAGGTCTTGGCAAGTAAGCGGGATATTTACAACCACCAAGAGAAACGTGCTCAGGACGGCGAAGTTCTGCAGGTTGTATTAAGAAATCACACTTCCGTCTTCAATCATCCAGTAAAGATTCGTGAAGAAAAATTGGCTTCAAAGATTGGAATGAAGCAAGCGGAGTTTGAGCGTCGACTTCTGCAGATGCACAAATTGGGTTTGGTAGACTATACTGCTCAAAGCCGCTTTCCAAGAATTTTATATCCGAATTCTAGAATCAAAATCAACAATCTTCAGATCGATGCGAAAGGCATCCGAAGTAGGAAGAAGGAAGATCAGAAGCGCTGTGTGGAAATCATCAATTACGTAGAATCGGATTACTGTCGCTCTGCTCTATTGTTGAAATACTTTGGTGAGCGCATCGGTAAAAAGTGTGGTACGTGCGACCATTGCATTCGTGAGAAATCAAAAAGTAGAAAGAGCAAATTATTGATGCGCGATCAAATTGAAGAAGAACTTCGTGAGCCTTCTGTGCTGAAAGAACTCGTTCGAAAGTTGGACTTCGACGAGGATGCGCTCTACGCTGAAGTTCGGTCGATGGTAGATGAAGGATTAATTCTGTACGACGAGCTTCAAGACCGAATTAGTAAAAAGTAATTTGACAATTGACTGCGGGGATTCCACTACATTTATGGACGAAGAAGCAGCGACTTTATGGTAAAGATTCCAGACCACATCAACGAACTTAAATCCTACAAGCCGGGGAAACCGATTCCTGAAATCAAAGCTGAACTCGGACTCGAAAAAGTTTCTGTTCTCTGGAACAACGAAAACAATTTTGGTCCTTCTCCAAAAGCCATGGAAATGATGCGTGCGGCAATCGAAAACTCGCATGTTTATCCAGATCCAACCTCCAAGGAGCTGCGCACAGCCATCGCTACGAATGAAGGGATTGATGTAGAACAAGTTGTTGTTGGCAGCGGAAGCGAAGCCATTTTGAGCAATGTTTTTCAAGCCTTCTTCAATGAAGGAGATGAGTTGCTTACCTCAGAAGGAACTTTTGTCGCCATTTATATCTGGGCGAAAAGCCACAACGTACCTGTTGTGAAGTTGCCTCTAACATCGGATTATCGCTTTGATGTGGAAGCCATTAAAGCCTCGATTACCAACAAGACCAAAGCCATCTACATCTCGAATCCAAACAATCCTACAGGCAGCATCATCACGAAAAGTGAATTTGAAAGCCTCATGAAAGCGGTGCCGAAGGAGGTCATCGTGATCATGGATGAAGCCTACTACGAGTTTGCTGCCGAGAATCAAGATTATCCCAGCAGCGTAAGCTACGGCTACCCAAACGTCATTACCCTAAGAACCTTCTCCAAAGTTTATGGCATCGCAGCCATTCGGATAGGTTACGCCATGGGTGAGCCGCGCTTAATTGAAGCACTCTCGAAAGTTCGTTTGACTTTTGAGCCTTCGAATTTGGGGCAAGCTGCTGGAATTGGAGCTCTATCGGATCTTGATTTCTTGAAGAAGGTATTGGATAATAATCGCACTGAGCTCAAGGCTTGTGGAGAATTGTTCGATCGATTGGGGATTACATATATCAAGTCCTTCGCGAATTTTGTCACCCTTGATTTGGGAAGCCCGGAACGCGTAAATATTTATTCAGATGAGTTGATGAAAATGGGTGTGTTCGTCCGACCGTTGATTGCATTTGGTTTGCCTCATTGCCTGCGCATCACCATTGGAACTGCAGATGAAATGAATCATTTTCGCGCTGCCTTTGAAGAGGTGCATTCCAGCGTATTTGTTTGAAAATGAGGAATATCATTTGACTTCGCGGATAAAGAATCCTAAATTTGAGAGAATCCAAACTCTCACTCAATGAAAAATATTTACGCTCTGTTTGCATCGATGCTACTTTGCATCTCTGTTTTTGCTCAACCAATCATTCCGCGCGACTCAGGAATTTACGAAGCGGGAAGCGTTTTCGTTTTAAAAGAAGTTGCCCTCACAGCCGATCAAGAGGTAGGTTCTGATGGTGCAATGGTCCTCTGGGATTTCTCTGGCCTTACACCAACATCAACTCGAACAACAAATGTTGATAGTGCGGAAACTTCAAGCATTCTTCACGACATCAATGCGAACATGAAAGTGACCATCAATCGTGGCCCTAGTGGCACGCAGACTCAGGTTTATTACTATTACGTTACAACCAGCAACGTAGAGTACTGTGGAAAGATTGACAATGGCATTCCACTCGACGTAGCCGACGATCCCGTTCAGATGTGGGATTGGCCAATGGAGTATCAGGAAAGCGCAAGCGATACCATACACAGCAAGTTTGAATATGGTCAAACTCCTTTTTCTAAGAAGTGGCATTATTTGAATGGAAATATGACCACAACGGTGGATGGATATGGTCGTGTGAAACTTCCTTATGGAGACGTTTACGAAGTTTTGCGTTTGAAAATCGTAGAGACTTACTCAGACTCAACTACAACCGAAGTCACGCCGGTTACAAACACAACTTACGAGTGGCGAACTGCTAAGAACAACATCTACATAGCGCGCTACGAGAAAAGGGAAGAGGGAACGACCACCGATCGTTTCTTCTATTACCTCGACGAGGCGGATCTTAATCCAGGTGAACAACCGGCAGGGATTCCACAAATGGTAGGCTTGAGAAATGAGGTACTGCTTTACCCCAATCCTGCGAATTCAGACGTCTCAGTTTCTTTCAATATGCTGAACGATGGTCCTCTTGGGATTTCTGTTTACGACTTCCAAGGCCGTCTCCTGAAAACACTGATGAAAGAATCTGTTGATGCTGGATTGCAGCTCTATACATTTGATCTTTCGGAACTTCCAGCAGGCAACTATTTGCTCCGTCTGGAAAAAGATGGCATCGTACAGGAGAAAAAGCTTTTGAAGAACTAGCTCTATTCGATATTTCAGGATATTTGGTCTGTGCATAGAATAGAACCACATTATCTCTGGAGAAATCTGTACGTAGCGGATGAAGATCCCTACTCTCCATTTTTTGGCAGAGAGTATAGTGAGTTTGAGTTTGCGAACACGCTGTACGATCATCTCATTCACCCCCAATGGGATGATTTTGGGTCTACAACGCTTTTCTTGAAAATTCTCTTCGTCGATTACGATAAGTCCTTTGCCGTTCTTGAATTTATGGGAGAGTGGAATGATACGCTCTACAACGACATCATGGTGCTCAAGCGGGAAGTCATCGACTTGCTCGTGGAAAATGGAATTCAGAAGTTCATTGTCTTGGGCGAAAATGTCTTGAACTTTCATGCCTCCGACGACAGCTACTACCAAGAATGGTTTGAAGACATCGAAGGTGGCTGGATTGCTTTGCTCAATTTCAGAGATCAGGTTCTGGATGAATTTGACTCGGAAAACATCTCTCAGTATTTCGTTCAAGGCGGTACTTTAGAAGACATCGCTTGGAGAACACAAACACCACATCAACTCTTTGAAAACGTCGACTCCTTTGTGGAGGATATGATGGTTTAGAGAGTTGAGAGTTGAGAGTGGAGAGTGAGAGTGGAGAGTAACTTAAGGCGATCCTGTCTCCAATTCCCAAACACGGCGATTTACGGCCTCCCCATTTTTAAAGTAATAGGTGCCGCCCCATTCGTGCTCAACTTTAAGAAACTCATCGCCGAGGTTTTCAACGATGACCACACGTCGGACTACACTTTTGCGAAAGCCCGTTTTTATTTCTTGAGTTACCCCGGGAGGGTATTGAACAGCTAAGGAATCGATGGCTTTGAAGAAGGTGCGTTTTTTAGTTTCACCGAGGTAGAGTTCTTTGAAGCTAAAGTTCTTGCCAGCTTGGGCTGATCGGGTCATATCATCTGAACCTCCAGAAACTTCGGTCATACCTTTTGCAGCTTGCTCGTCTCCCTTGAAGAGCTCGAAGTAATTCACTGGTTTTCGGTTCTTTTTATCGATTTTCTCCTGCTCCTTTTTGCACTCACGAATCATGTCGTTTACATGATTGTTTAGCGGATAAATCTCTTTGGCTTTCATGTACATTTCACCCGCCTCAATAAATTTTTCAGCTCTCACAAGATCAAGGGCGTCTTTCATGATTTCATTGAATTTATCGCGCACTATTTTCTCTTCCCGCCGAACGATTAGGTCTTCGCATTGCATGATTTTGGTAATGGGATATTGTTTGAGCGGATACACTTCTAGGGCTTTGTTGTAAAACTCGATGGCCTTCTCAAAATCATCTTTTGCTCGATACTCATCGGCGGTGGTGATTTCTGCGGAGTAGGCGTAGTCTACACTATCAATAGCCCGCTTTCGAATCATGTCCTTGGCGAGCATGATTTTAACTCTCGGACGATACTGGTTTTTCACATAGCTATCGGCTTCTTGGTATTTACGAATGCACGCTGCATATCGTTGCCCAATCAACAAATCGTCAGCTTCCTTTATGGATTTGTTGTATGCTGCCAAGCGGTCTTTTTCTTCTTGCTTTTTTTGAAACTCTTGAATCAAATCAACGGCTCGCTTTATCTGAAGCATCGGGTACTGTTGGTACTCTAAAATCCGACTTGCTTCTTCGTATTTACCGATGGAATTGGCCCAATCGCCGTCGTAGTATAGTCGGTCGGCCTCTTTTATCATGGCGTCGTATTCTTCTTGAGTTTTACTTTTCTCTTTCTGAACTCCTTCGACGTCCTGTTGCTTGGTCAATCCCTTTTTCGCTTGTTCAAGCTTTACCAACACATAGTTTTTCTCAGGCTCGATTTGTTTGGCAACGATGTAGGTGTCGATGGCTGCCTGGAAATTGCGATCATTCATCAGGGCATTTCCTTTATCCATCAAAGAATAAAACCTGTCGAGCTTAGACTTTTCGCTGTTTGAATTTTGATCTTGATCACGGTAACGCTCGCAAAGTTTGATTTTGTAGAGCGCATAGCTGTCGCCTGCTTTCTCAACGAGCGCATTGTTGTACTCTTTGATTGCCAAATCGTACTCGCGGTTTTGCATCAGGTGATCCGCTTGAAGAATGAGCTCCTTGTATTTCGCACTGCCCCCAACGTCGCTTAAAGCCTTTGATTCCTGTGTAAAGACCGCAGCAGTGTGCGCTTCCCCAAATAGATTGGTAGACAGCATCGCTAGAACGATGATTAAGCTGCTGATGATTGAAGTATTCAAAGTGATTTTCTGCAATAGGAAAGCTCCGAAATTAAGCACTATAGAGCTCTCTACAGTTGTTAAATTTTGAACAATTCATGAAATTTTTCAAGTCTGTTCTAGGAACCGCTGATAAATTCGAAGATACTCTCCAAATAGGCTTCATAGCCCATTACATAAGGCAAGTCGCCATGTTCAGCGCCCTCAACTTGAATGTATTCTGAACGCGTGCCAGCATAATTTTTGTGAATTACGTCTCCATGGCTTTTCATTGGGAGAAAACTGTCGTCCACTCCATGAAAGTGTAAGAAGGGTTGATAAACGGATTTAATCTGTTCGGCGAGGTCGTATTTGGCATTGGCCAACATTTCTCCAGGAATGGCCAAGCCAGATCCATCTTGCGCAAGAACTTCTAAGCTGGCAAATGTGCTTTCTAAGATGAGAATCGATGGATTTAAGGTGGTATTGTTTGCAGCATGGTACACGGCAGGATTTCCCCCCAAGCTAAATCCGTATATGATGGTGCGTGCATCTCGAAGACCTTTTGAGCTCAACCAAGCCAGAGCTTCCTCAACATCTTCACGCATGCCAATTTCAGAGCTTTCACCACCGGAAAGTCCAAAGCCTTGGTAGTCCATCATCAAGACACCATAGCGGTTCTTTCCACCAGTATTGGCTAAGAGTTTTGCACGCGGCCAATAAAAATCCATGTGGTCTCGGTTGCCATGACAATACACAATCACAGTGTCGGTTCTAATGTGTGACGTGTCACCAATGTACACCGCCCAAAGGTCAAAGTCGCGTTCAGTAGTCTTAGGAAGCTTGAAGAGATAAACCTTGTCTTCGTCAATGTCATAGGCTGGGCCTACCTCAATCTCAACTTCTCCTTCATAATCGTCGAGCTTGTATTCACGGATGTCTTGACTCGCATTGAACATGAAATCGTCGAGGTCGCAACTGCTAAGTGCAAAGCTCAATAGGCACGATATGTAGATCAGCTTTTTCAAAACTTTCTTGAAACTCCTAAGTAAACGCCAAGTGCGCCAGTTTTTCCGGTAGCACTAAAATACTCGATGGCCAATTGATCGTTCCTGATGTTCGGAGCAATGAATTTAACTTCAAGGTTGGCGCTGTACCTTCCGAAGCCATAGTTGTATCCAATTTGTGGACTCAACAACCACGGATTGGGTTGAGGTTCGCCGTGTGCTCTTAAATTCTGCAATTCGAACCAATTCGAAATTCCTACATAGAAAAGGTCTTCACGTGCCCACACTTTCCAATAGGCATTCACATCTATTTGTGGCCACACTTTCGAGATTCCACCGCGCAGTGAAGAAGCCGAATTGAGCAAAACGGTAGCACTCACTCCGGGCAGGTATTTGTTTGTGTATTTCTGGTAGGAACGAATTCCAACAAGGCCGCCCAATTCGAAGTGTAGATTCTGATATATGGCCGATGTAATGTGAATTGAAGCGATGCTGCTGATTTTTTTCGTGAGTCCTCTGCCGTACGAAATCGAGCTCAAAGGCATTGGTATCGGAGCGCCAAGGTTTTTAAACACCGGGCCACCCAAACTTACAGTGACGGAGTTCTCATTCCGTTGGAGCGGTTCCACCAATCTACTCGGTGCACAAGAGCCTAGAAGCAGAATGGTAAATAGAAGTAGAACAGCACCAATTTTCATGAAGGGCTAAAATATGCATTTTTTATACTGAGCTCTAGAATGCTTCCCCGATGGCAAAATAGAATTCGCCAGCGCCATTTCTACGGGCATAATCGAAGCGAAGATTCAAGCCAGATTTGGGATCCAACATCACTCTAAGTCCGAGGCCAGCAGCAGTTCGCATGTATTGAGTGCTCAGGTCTTGAAAGTTGTTTGAAACAGTGGCGGTTCCAACAAAAGCGGCAAATCCAAATGGACCGGCATACGCACTGCGATACTCCACTTGTCCACCGAAAAGTTTTCGGTCTCGAAAATGACCGTTGCGAAATCCACGCAGATTATGAGGTCCGCCAAGGCTTGCTAGTTTGTTGAAGGGAGCCTGCCCGTCTTGCATGGTGCTGTAGGTATTCAAAGCGAGGACACCTTTCTTGTTTTCTTGAAGAGGAAGATAAATGGCGAAGTTGAGGTCCAAGCTTCGGTAGAAGAAATCGGAACCAATGCTCTGGTCGGCTTGCATGCTTCTCAATTCAGCCTTTATTCCTTTTTGTGGCGCGTAAATGCGGTCGCGGTTGTCGTATTGAAGTACCCAGCCAAAACTCGAAATAATGCCGCCCTCAGCGCCTGGAACCGAATCGACGTCCAACAATCCGCCGGCTTCAACTTCCAGCATTTTAGTGTCTTGAAACCAATAAACTGGTCCAGTATAGAAAGCTTTTCCCAGTCGTTTTGTCGCGGCAATTCGGATTCTAGGAAAGCTCGCAGTGTAATTCTCGTAGGTGTAGGAAGGATTGTCGTTCCCAATTCCTCGAAAGAAATAAGGGTATCTGTAAAACGCTATCTGACCGAAAATGTGGTAGTTGTTTTCCTTGGTCCAAAGCTGAAAAGGAAGGTAGGCAATCACCTGTTTGTTTAAGGTGTATGCTAAGGTGAATCGGACGTCTGAAGGTCTTGTTGTGCTGTCTTTCGACATCCGGAAATAGGCAATTCCTCCAAGCCCGAAGTACCAATTCGTTTCGGGTGTAAAACTGATTCCTGGAAGTACGAGAAGTCGAAGATTTTTATCCTTCGATAAGCCTGGACGAAGTCGGCTGCTGTCTTGCCCAAATTGTGCTTGAAGCGCTTCACTCGAAAAGAGAAGAAAGAGAAGAAGTGATGTGAAGAGGAGGTTTTTCACTTTAGAGTCTTTCTTCAAGGAGTTTGCTAACCTTTAAATCCATTGGGAAACGTAAGTAAGTGTTTAACTCCGAAGCATTCACCCAAATTCGGTCGAGTATTTCAGCTGAACCTGGGTTGCTGTCGATTGTTGAAATTTCTTGGTTTTCAGGAAGCTTCACGAGATAATAGATGCTGATGATTTGATCTTCCTTTCTAAAAGCGGAAGGCACAAATTCATCTGTAGTGAATAGGTGGTCGAGCTTTGACACAGTGATGCCCAGCTCCTCTTTCAATTCTCGCTTTAGACCGCTTACCGTGCCCTCGCCAAACTCTAAGCCACCTCCGGGAAATTTATAGAACTCTACCTCACCGTAACGTTCATGAGTGATTAGAAGCTTTCCCTGCTTGTTTTTGAGGATCGCATATACGCGCAGATTAAAGCGTTTTGGTTTGTCCATGGTGGATTGCAAAAATTGGATTTATTTTGTCTCTAAGCGAAGGCATGCTATTCAATTCCCTGCACTTTCTAATCTTCTTTCCCATTGTCTTCATCCTTTATTGGTTGGTGAAGGGCAAGCATCGGTGGCTATTGCTCTTAGCAGCAAGCTATTACTTCTACGCGTCTTGGAAGATTGAATACATAGGTCTGCTCTTGTTTTCTACCGCGGTAGACTATCTCCTCAGTTTGAAAATGTCGGGGATAGAATCAAAAAAGCGCCGCCGTCCTTACCTCGTTTTGAGTCTCATATCCAACCTCGGATTACTCTTCTTTTTTAAATACTACCTCTTCGCAAACGAATCCTTTCAATGGATTCTTGAGCAAGGAGGCGGGAACTACCGATTCCACCACTTTGAAGATCTATTGCTTCCAGTAGGCATTTCGTTCTACACCTTTCAAACTCTAGCCTATACCATCGACGTATACAATGGTAAGCATAAGGCAGAGAAGCATCTCGGAATATTCGCCCTTTACGTTTCCTTCTTCCCTCAGCTGGTGGCTGGTCCCATCGAACGTTTTTCGAACCTCGGACGACAACTGAAGGAACAGCAACAATTTAGCTTAGAAAATCTTAAAAATGGAGCACGTCTGGTTCTTTTTGGCTTTTTCGTAAAACTGGTGGTGGCAGACAATCTAGCCCCCTTGGTTGATGGTTTTTACGAGAATCCAGAAGCCTATTCGTCCCTAGGTGCTTGGATTGCAACGGCCTTTTATTCACTTCAGATCTATGGTGATTTTCATGGTTATTCCTTGATTGCCATCGGACTTTCCTTGAGCATGGGCTTTAAGATTATGGACAATTTCCAAAACCCATACTTCGCCACAAGCATCATGGAATTCTGGCGTCGTTGGCACATATCCCTATCTACATGGTTTCGAGATTATCTCTTCATCCCACTTGGTGGAAGCCGAGTAAACTCCTTGAAACTGGTAGTGAACATTTCTATCGTTTTTATTGTGAGTGGGCTTTGGCACGGAGCCAATTGGACTTTTGTGTGCTGGGGAGCTTTACATGGAATATTATACCTCGCTGAGCGCTTTGCTGGAAAAGGGAAAGTGAATTCAATTGCGCTGAAAGTGCTGATGAATTTCAAGACACTCATCATTGTGAATTTGGCCTGGGTGTTTTTTAGGAGCGTTGATTTCGCGCATTCGGGTCAAGTGTTTCAACGTCTGTTCGCTTTTGAGTCGGAAGGAAAGTGGATGGAGATTGGTCCTTCCTTGTATACGATTCTCATTGTATTTGCGCTCTCTGAGATTTTAGTGTTCAATAGTCGATTTGATCGTTGGGTAGATTCAAAACCCTTCATCCTACGCTGGAGTATTTATACGGCTCTTCTATTTGGAATACTTGCCTTTGGTGGTGTTCAGAACCTTCCATTCATCTATTTCCAGTTTTGAGCACGCTTCGATACATATTGCCTCGTGTCTTTTTAGTGTTGGCCATACTCTTTGCCCTGAATTGGGTTTATGAAAAGTATTTCTGGTGGGACGATTTAGAGACTCATGCCGACGTCCTAAACAATCTTCGCAAAGTTGAACAGGAAGCCGATATGCTTTACCTAGCCGAATCGAGTAATTCTGATTCACCCTTAGATGACCCAGACAAGAGAAGCATTCATGAATTTGCTGCAAGCTATTACCCTGAGCTAAAATTTCGAGTAGTTGAAAAGGGTGCTCTTCACGCAAGAATCTACGCCGCCCTCATCGAAAACCTTAGCAAAGAGAGCAGTATTCAGACTGTGGTAGTGACGATGAATTTGCGCTCTTTTTCAGCCGATTGGATTCACTCCGATTTAGAGAGTTTCTTGTCTAAAGTTGAACTAATGATGGCTCCGAGACCGCCACTGGTGAATCGTTTTTTGCTCACCGTCCGACATTATCAGCGCTTAAGCGAGAAGGAGCGTTGGGCAGTAATTCATGAAAAATGGAAAAATGAAAAGATAAAATGGCCCTACGATTTCGAATACGACAACATCTACGACTGGGATCGTGGAATGGCAGAGAAAGGCTGGTACGACGAATCGGGCGAATGGGACCAAGAGCAAGTTCAACTTGGAACGCAATTCATTAAAAATTTCGGTTTTCAAATTGATGCAAAAAGCAACCCTCGGGTGAAAGACTTCGATCGAATTGTAGAGCTTTGCGAAGAACGCGGATACAATTTGGTGTTCAATTTATTGGCCGAAAATTCGGAAGGAATGCATCGTTTGTTGGGCAAGGAACTGCTTTACCTTTTGCGACAAAATCGAGATTTCTTGAAAAATCGCTACGAAAAGAATGGGGTAATAGTAGTAGATAATTTGGAGGCGGTTCCCGAAAAAGAATTCAGCGATAAACTCTTTCCAACAGAGCATTACGCACACGAAGGAAGAAAAACTATTGGACGCAATCTGGCTTTAAGGCTCAGAACGTTCTATTCGGATAAATTTGTAGAACAAGCGCAAGAATGAAACTACAGAATTACGCCTGCGGTAAGTGGCAGGAAGGAACAGGAGAAGGTAAAGCATTGCTCAACGCAATCAACGGAGAGCTCGTAGCAGAAGCCAGTTCGGCAGGACTTGACTTCGGTGAAATGCTTGAATATGGTCGGACTAAAGGGAAAGCCCTCCGTGATATGACCTTCCACGAACGGGGAAGAATGTTGAAGGCTTTGGCACTTCACCTGCTTACTAAAAAAGAAGCTTACTACGCTTTAAGTGCTGCGACCGGGGCAACCCGAGCGGATAGCTGGATTGATATAGAAGGAGGAATTGGAAACCTTTTCGCAAACGCCAGTCTGCGACGTCAATTCCCAGATCTACCTTTTTACGTCGATGGAGAAACAGTTCCATCTTCCAAAAACGGCAACTTTATCGGACACCACATCATGGTTCCCAAAAAGGGTGTGGCTGTCCACATCAACGCCTTCAATTTCCCCATTTGGGGAATGTTGGAAAAGGTAGCGGTGAACTGGATGGCAGGAATGCCTGCGGTGGTGAAGCCGGCGACCGTTACTTCCTTTCTCACAGAGCTTGTGGTTAAAGACATCATAGAATCTGGTATTCTGCCAGAAGGATCTCTGCAGCTCATTTGCGGCTCGGCAAATGGAATTCTGGATTACGTCGATTCACAAGACGTTGTCACTTTCACAGGTTCAGCCAGCACTGGGCAAATGCTGAAATCGCATCCAAACATCGTGGGTAAATCGGTTCCGTTCAATATGGAAGCAGACTCTTTAAACTCCTCTGCTCTTGGATTGGATGTGAAGCCGGGAATGCCAGAATTTGACCTCTTCGTGAAGGAGATTCGAAAAGAAATTACGGCCAAGGCAGGTCAGCGTTGCACCTGCATCCGACGGGCTTTTGTTCCAGCCGATTTGTTGGAAGATGTTCAATTGGCACTTGCTGCTCAACTACAGAAAACTTCCATTGGAGATCCAAGTGTAGAAGGGGTTCGAATGGGCTCATTGGCGGGTTATTCGCAGAGAGATGAAGTACGTGAGCGCGTACTCGAATTGGCCAGCGAACAAGAAATAGTATATGGGGATTTAGACCAAGTAACAGTGGTGGGCGCCGATTCTAAAAAGGGTGCATTCATTTCACCAATCGTGATGTTGAACAATGACCCACACAACAAAACCAAAGTTCATTCGGTAGAAGCCTTCGGTCCGGTTACTTCATTAATGCCTTACACCGACACCGCCGACTTAATTGATTTGGTGAATATGGGGCAAGGTTCTCTTTGTGCTTCCATTGCTACCGCCGACGACGATGTGGCTACCGAGTTTGTTATGGGAACTGCTTCGCACCACGGACGCATCTTGGTCTTGAACGAACGCTCAGCCCAGGAGAGTACGGGTCATGGTTCACCGCTTGCAACTTTGGTTCACGGTGGTCCTGGACGAGCCGGAGGCGGAGAAGAGATGGGCGGGAAGCGTGGAGTGATGCATTATATGCAACGCACAGCAATTCAGGGTTCGCCAACAACTCTTACCAAAATTACGAAGGTCTTTCAGCCAGGTTCCGAACAGCCGGAATCGGATAAACATGTCTTCCAAAAACACTTTGAAGAACTTGAGGTAGGAGACACGGTGTTCACTCATAAGCGTACAATCACTGAAGGTGACATTGTGAATTTTGCCAATGTAAGTTGGGATCATTTCTATGCGCATACAGATGTGACTTCCTTGGATGGAACAATCTTCGAAGAGCGTGTGGCGCATGGATATTTCATCTTAAGTGCTGCAGCCGGATTGTTCGTTGACCCAGGTAAAGGGCCTGTGCTTCTCAACTATGGATTGGAAGACTGCCGATTTACCAAGCCCGTGTACGCCGGAGCAACCATCGGTGTTCGATTTACCGTGAAGGAAAAGATTGATCAGGAGAAACGCGACGAAGAGGACATTGCCAAAGGAATTGTGAAGTTCTATGTGGATGTCTACGACGAAACTGGTGAGACTGTAGCTGTGGCGACCATTCTAACTATGGTGAAGAAGTTGGATCAGTCCTAATTTGGATGCCTACGAAATAGACTTAACGTAAGTCACATAGCTGTTTTGCCTTCTAAATCCCTGTGCCATGTGGAAATCCTGCACGAAAACATGGTCTATCTGCACTTGAGACCCCATTTCAATGCAATCCTTTTCTAGGCACCACTCTTCAGCGGCCTTCAGGAGGTGAGAGGCTATTCCTTTGTGTCGGTGTTCTTCCAATACATAAATCGCTTCCAAATAGCCGACAGGAGAATGAAGAGCTCCTTCAACATAATCTCGTCGGATTGCTACTAAGGCGAAACCAAGTGGATGTCCGTCTTCTACGAACATGATGGTGTCTTCCCATTCCCTCAAGATGGAGGTAAGGATTTCTTTTTTCAAATGAGCTTCGGGGCCATCAGGAAACAGCTCACGAATCAGGGGCATTAGTTTCGTGATGTGAATGTAGCTGGCTTTAACAATCATGTTGTTCTAAATTTTGAGGCAAGCCAAGTTTAATGTTTTTCCGTCGTACTCACTATACTTCCAACTCTTTGATGTAGGCAACTGTGGTGTTCAGCCTTGTGAATCCACCTTTTTCATGAAATGTATGACTCAGCTTGTCGTCTAATTCCACGTCTGAGCCCATTTCTTTGCAATCGCGAGCCAAACACCACTTTTCGGCTTCAATCATAAGCTCTAGAGCAATCTTTTTATTTCTGAACTCAGGTTTTACGAAGAGCGCTTCTAAATATCCTGTGGGTGAAAAGTATGAACCGTCAACGTGATCTTTTCTCAAGCTGACCATGGCAAATCCAAGAACTTCCAGGCCGTCAAAATAGAGCAAGGTGTCTTCTGTTTCGCGCATGATCGAGCTAATGCACTGACGCTTTAACAACCACTTAGGGTCGTTTCGGAATCGTTCTGTCATCAGAGGCACAATGAGGCCTAAGTCTTTGTATCGGGCAATTCGTATCATAGTCTTTTTGTTGCTCTTAACATTTCTCTTTTTCCTGGTGGACCTGGCAGACGCTCCACATCAAAACCTGCGGCCTGCATTGCCCGACGAACATCTCCTTTTGCGCAATAGGTAACCAAAATACTTGCGGGGGACATAAGCTGGTAGCATTTCTCAAAAATTCCCAATGTCCAAAGTTCTGGCTGTTTGTTTGGGCCAAAGGCATCCCAGTAAATAAGGTTGAAATTTTTCTCCGAATCGAATTTCTGAAAGGACGTTTCATGCTTTTTCAGCTGGAAGCCCTCTCGAATAGTGACATCTTCTTCCCATGCCGCAGTATGCAATTGCTTTAATATTTCAGGCCTTTGGTAGTCGAGTGTCTTCCAAATTTCGGGAACCAAGGGTACAGTCTCTAAAGCGATGTAATTGATTGTGTGGCCAGCTGAGCACCCATATTCTTCCGTAAGCAATGCATTCAGTCCTGTGCCAAATCCCAGTTCCAAGATTCGGATGGAATCAGTTTTGTTCATGATTGGCTTCAACCCCTTCTCGATAAATACATGTGTCGATTCCTGAACAGCTCCATTAGTGGAGTGATAATGTTCATCGAGGTCTGGACGATACAGTGTAGGACTTCCGTCGTCTGTAATTCTATTCTTGATAGTGACGGACATGCTCGATGAGTTCAGGAAAGAAACTACGGAAGTCGGCTTCCAAAAGGCTGCGATGATGATTCATTTCATATACAGCATCTCTAAGCTGTGTGTCAAAACGTGCCCTGTGATTCAAACCGTCAAACACCTTACGTATTCCCTCGTCGAATTGGTAGTTGAAGAGTATGTTGTAGCGCTGCATATATTTCAAAAACCCCAAAGCTCTCTCATTGAGTTGGGCTTTGTTTTTTTCAAGAAATTGATACTTTTTGTAGGCAAAGTCTTGAAGCTTTTCCTTGCTGTAGTCTTTCCACATCGCCGCCAGAAAGTGATCGTATATAACATCTACCGCCACAGGAACGTAACGCCCAAGTCCTTCTCGGAGAGTGTTTTGGGAGTTCTTGACGAGCTCGTGCGCGTCGGTGAATTCGTCTATCGCACGGTGCAATTCAATTCCTCGAAAGATGGGCTCTGGTAAGTTTTTCAATTCGGAACCGCGCAGAAAATCGCCTAGGTAATTGCCGAGGATCAATCCTTCGTCTTCGCCGGAAAGGTAGAAATGAGCTAAAAAATTCAACTGCTTTGAATGATGTTCCTAAAAGTAGAAATAACAAGTGCTCAGATGATGATTGGTTCCTTCTTTGTAGTATTGGGGTCATGCGCAAACTCATCGGAATACTCCTTCTGCTCCAAGCTTCCGGTTCATTTTCTCAAGCTCCAATTGTGAAACTTCATCACACTGAGAGCATGCGGTATTATTTGCAGAACAGTGCCATTCACGCCTATTTGTACAGTCAAGTCGCGAGGCACCTCGAGTTGAGCTACGACTTCGATTATGTGAAGTCGCAGTTTTATCACAACAACTATTTGTTCCATGAACCATTTTCTTGGGCGAAGCCTGTCACGCGAAAACTCGAGATGGTTGCTCAGGGTCTAAAGCCCGGGGAGCCAGGATGGGAAGGAGTAGTTCCCTTCGATACTCTCTTAATGGAAATGATTGGGAGGCGTGAATTTCAAGCCTTTAAGTGGGAGGATTTTGTGTATCGCTATTCCTATGAGGATCAAGATTCGCTCATTCGAGTCGAAAAAATTGATGCAAAGCATTTGCTGGTAAAAGAACTCTGGGCCAGGCATATGAAAACAGGTGATCTCGAGCGGCATATATCAGCTGTGGCTATTTTGAATGTGGAGGGCAAGGTATTGATGTGGCTTCCCTTCGAGGAGATTCGTTATTCACTTCGGAATGCAAACACATTCATTGATGGCGACTATTTTCATTACGAGGATTACCTCTTGAATGGCCTCTACCCAAGCTCTAAGATCTTGAAATCGGGCCCCACGAAGTGTGTTGAATTCTTTTCCGACGACAATTTTGGAGCTGAATTGGATGCTCTTTACGAAATTGAGGAGTTGAAAATGCAATCTGCGTGGGCGCGCTACAAGGGCTTGAAGAAAGGTTCATTTAAGTCTAAGCAAATGGAATTCAGTGAAAAGAATCAGCTCTTTGAAGGCTCGGCTTCTTGGCGAGGCAGCGATGGCTTTCGGTACGAAGGGAATTTTGTGTCTGGAAAGTTGGAAGGATGGCTTAAGGCCACGGATGATGACAAGAATCTACGGCTACAAGCTCAGTTTAAAGCGGGGAAGTTGGAAGGTAAAACAAGTACATTCTTTGAGAATGGACTGGTGCAACACGATTATCGCTTTGTTGCAAACACCCCCGACAGCGTTCAGAATGTTTATTACAGCGACGGGCAGTTGCGCTTCACGTACAACTTTAAAGAAGGGGAGATGAATGGTGCATATGAGCGCTACACGGATAAAGGAAAACTTGCTGTAAAAGGAAAATTTGAAAATGGGCTCATTCGTGGCGATTGGGAAATTCATCACGAATTCGCACGAATGTTTTGTCTCTATTTTAAAGAAACCGATTTTCAATGGACATCCAACGTGAACCTAGACCCATCAGCTTTCGATGATTGCACTTTTGATGCGTATTTTAAACTTGAAGTCGTGCACAACAAGGGTTGCCCAAACGGTTCTTGCGTGATTCCAAGGTTGGACGGAATGATCCGTTAGAAAGGCCTAAAGCTCTCCATTTACTCCAAGTCCGAAGAGAGCAAAGTCGTATTTCACGGGGTCGTTGGGGTCTAATTCCCGAAGCTTATTGCCCAATTCCTCTACACTACGCCAATCGTTTTGATTTCTTTTCAATAGCCCCAATTGACGCGCTGTTCTTGCCGTATGGACGTCCAAAGGTGGTAGTAGCTCCGATGGTTTGATGCTGCTCCACAGACCGAAATCCACCCCCTTTGAAGAACTTCTAACCATCCATCTTAGAAACATATTCAAACGTTTTGCAGAGCTTCCTTTTGCTGGACTGGCAAGATGTTTTTCGCTCCGATCTTGGTGTTCTGTTTCAAGAAAGAGGCTTCTGAAATGCTCGATGCGTTCCAAGGAATTTGAGCCTCTTGAAAATGCCATTTCCAAACCTCCATGTTCTTGGTAGATGTGCTTTATTGATCGAATGAAGAAATCCAAATCGATTCCATTGAAGGTCCGATGCTTGAAGGCTTCCACTAGCGGGTGACCAAAAAAATCTCGCGATTTGATTGCTTCGTAAGGTTGATGCCCAAAGAGCTCCCCAAGCAGTTTCCCTTTGTTGATGATGGTGATGCGTTGCCCCCATGCCAATATTGAAATGAGGAATGCCATGATCTCAACATCCTCTTTCAGCTCATACTGATGCGGAATCCAAATAGGGTCGTGCTCAATGAAGTTTGGATGCTCGTATTGTTCTGCTTTCTGGTCAAGAAAGTCTTTAAGCTCAGCCTTTTTCAAGACTAAAGTGCAATTCTTCCGTCCGTAATGCGCAAGGTGCGGTCGGTCATTGCAGCAAGTTCGTCGTTGTGCGTGACGATGACAAAACTTTGCCTCAATTCGTCGCGAAGTCGGAAAAATAGTTGATGCAAAGCAGCTGCTGTTGCAGAGTCTAAGTTCCCAGATGGTTCGTCGGCAAAGACAACTGCAGGGTCGTTGATCAACGAGCGTGCAACCGCTACGCGCTGTTGTTCTCCTCCGCTCAATTCCGAGGGTTTGTGTTCTGCCCGCTCGGCTAGATCCAACATGCCGAGCAATTCCATGGCTCTCTTTGAGGCATCTGCTTTAGATTTTCCTGCAATGAAAGCAGGGATGCATATGTTCTCCAAAGCCGTAAATTCAGGAAGCAACTGATGGAACTGGAAAACAAAGCCAATGTGCTTGTTTCGAAATGCGGAGAGCTTCCGATCTTTTTGTCCAAAAACATCCATGTCTTTAAGTCTGATAGTTCCAGAATCAGGGCGGTCGAGGGTACCTAAAATTTGAAGTAGGGTAGTTTTTCCTGCGCCCGATTTCCCTACAATGGAAATGATTTCAGCTTCTTCCATGCGAAGATCGATTCCTTTGAGTACTTCAAGAGAGCCGTAGGACTTACGCAGATTTTCACAGACCAAGAGTGACATGGGTTCAAATGTAAGATTCCAAGAGACGTCCTCAGGTCTCTTTTTATGTGGAAAACGCTTCTTGTGAAATTGGGGGAATTTAGCCGGGAAGAATCCCCGCGCGACTTACTCAAATATTTACTTTAGCGCTCTCGAAATTCAAGCAAAAAGACATGAACGTTCACGAGTATCAAGGTAAAGGAATTCTCAAGCAATATGGAGTTCCAATTCAGGAAGGACAAGTAATTGATCAACTTTCACAAGCTCAAAACGCTGCCGATCAATTGGCTAGAGATACTGGAACAGAATGGTTCGTTGTAAAAGCTCAAATCCACGCTGGTGGTAGGGGTAAAGGAACAGTAAAAGAAACCGGGTCTCACGGAGTGGTTTTGGCTAAGGGAAAACATCAACTCGACGATGTTGTTGAGGGGATTTTGGGCGGTACACTCGTTACGGCACAAACTGGAGAAAAGGGAAAGCGTGTCAACAAGGTGTTGATTGCTGAAGACGTTTATTATCCTGGGGCAAGCGAGCCAGAGGAGTACTACATGAGTGTTTTGTTGAACCGTGCCAGCGGAAGGAACATGATCATGTACTCTCCGGAGGGTGGAATGAACATCGAAGAAGTTGCAGAGAAAACTCCTCACCTGATTTTTACTGAAGAGGTGGACCCTGCTGCAGGCTTACTTCCATTTCAAGCAAGAAGAATTGCATTCAATCTAGGTTTATCTGGATTGGGCATGAAGAACATGGTGAAATTCGTGAGTGCGCTGTACAAAGCCTACGAAGGTTCGGATTCAGCCATGTTTGAAATCAATCCTGTACTTAAAGCATCAGACGATAAAGTTCTAGCGGTAGACTGTAAAATGACCCTTGATGACAACGCATTGTACCGTCAAAAGGAGTTGTCAGCTATGCGCGACATCTCAGAAGAAGATCCGACAGAAGTAGAAGCTGGAAAGCACAACTTGAGCTATGTTAAACTCGACGGAAATGTGGGCTGCATGGTGAACGGAGCAGGCTTGGCAATGGCGACTATGGACATCATTAAGCAAGCAGGTGGCGAGCCAGCAAACTTTTTGGACGTTGGTGGAACTGCAAGTGCAGAACGCGTTGAAAAGGCATTTAGAATCATCCTTTCCGATCCAAATGTAAAGGCCATTTTAGTGAACATTTTTGGTGGAATTGTGCGCTGCGACCGCGTGGCAAATGGAATTGTTCAGGCTTACAAAAACATCGGCGACATTGGAGTTCCTATCATTGTTCGATTGCAAGGAACCAATGCTGAAGAAGCGAAGAAAATCATAGACGATTCTGGCCTCGAAGTTCTTTCAGCAATTGCTTTGAAAGAAGCTGCTGACCGCGTGACTGAGGTACTTGCCTAGTCAGTCGTTGTAACTTTCAGAGAATTACTCAAGGGAATTTTAATCCTTTGGCTTCTATCAAATTGACTTTGATGTTCCCTACTATAATGGGTGTTTGAATGAAGACTGGAATCTTATTCCTGTCGTTGGTTACCCACACGGTCATGTCACCACCTCCGGGGAAGATTGTACCTTCAATCAATTGCGGCTTAAAAACAATGCAATCCACTGGACCCATTCCTTCAACTTCAATTGTTTCATTGCCCAAATAGGTGATGTGCGTTGTATGAACTTCAGCATCTAGGAAGATTCGAATCGGAACCTTGTCTCCAACTTTGTAGGTGTCCCATTGAATGCAACGGGCATAATAAATCATACTCAGAACGTCGTAGACGTCATCAACGAGCCCTACGGTATCGAGCGCGAGTGATTTCTTTGCTTTTGTCTTGAAGTTGAAAGCCTTTCTCTTCTCTAGGTCGAACAGTACTTGTTCGTTGTAGATTGTACGACCTTCTATTACGTCTCGCTTGAACCTTCTTGGTTTTAGTCTGCTCGTGTCGGCAAGTGCTTGATAGGTGTCTCGAACCTTGTACACCCAATCGTACTTTTTGTAGGTGGAGCCGAAGCTGTCGAATTGAAAAACGCTTTCTCCAAGGTGTTCGCCAGCATTTACGCTAAAGTTTACCGTCCCTGCATTGAGCCAAATGAGGCCCCAGTTGTACTTGATCTCATAAGTGATGGATTCCCCAATTTGGAAGGGTTTGTTCCAATTCACTTTTTGACCATAAAGGCTTGAGCTCAATACAAGGAGCAAAAAAAATCCTCCAACCCGAAGGAAGGAGGATAGTCTTTTTGGCTTTGTGTGGATCATTTAAGAACCAGGCTCAACTACAAGAGCAGAAATATTCAAAGTAGTAATGCGATCGGGGGTATTTGCCGTGATGCTTACAGTTTTGTTTTGCTGGCCAATTTGTTGACCCGGACTGTACTTCACTTTGATTTCACCGCTACCACCTGGAGGGATTGGCTCGCGAGGATATTCAGGCACAGTACAGCCACAACTACCTTCCGCATTTTCAATGATGAGGGGGTTCGTGCCAGTGTTCGTGAAAGAGAAGACATGCAAGTTCTCGGTGTTTTGCTCAAGAGTTCCATAATCCCAGCTGGATTCGCTGAAGTTGACATTCGTAGAGGGAATGTCTAAAGCTTGAGGCGTCGCATCGATGGCTTCGTTCCGATTGATGGTCGTAGTTACATTGAGGTCTTCCTCCGGTCCGAAGTATGAATTGCTAGGGTTATCGTTTGCACTAGACTGGCCCGGTTGGTAATTGCTGTATGCGCTCTGGGCAACGCGCCTTTTTTCCTTCTTAAAAAAGGTAGCGTACACAACAGTTAATGTAATCACTCCTAGAAGTGATAGTTTGATGATTTCTTTAATGTCAGTATTCATGATCGTTGATTTGTTGGACAAAAGTAATTATCGGTAGCTCAATTTGTATTTCTTGAACGATTTGTCTTCCATTGCTTCCAATGCTTTAGAAACAATGGGGTCAACTTCGGCGGTTACAGAATAGAAAGCAGAGTTGTCCCAAACACCTCGGGCAATGTACGCCATCAGTAAGTTGCTGATGAGATTCTCAGAAATTTCGTACTGTTCTTCGTTGAACTCAATGCCTTTTTCTACTCCAGCTTCTATGAGCTCTTTAACCACCGGCTTCATGTCAAATTCTTTTTTGAATTGTGAAACCCCCTCATAGGTAGAGCTGATTTCTTGCCTTTTGCCATCGATGTAGTTCAAGCTATAGCTGTTGAAGATTCCCTTACGCAACAAATCGATGTAATAGTCGCTGCGTTCTGTCGTGTCAACTCCCACATAGAGATCAGGCATTATTCCGCCACCACCATAAACGGTTCGTCCATTGTTTGTTTTGAATTTAAGTGAATCTGGAAAATCGATTGAGTCACTCGAGAAAACTTCTTTGGCAAAGCGGGCACTCAAATCATCGTAATAGGCATCGGTGCCTTTTCCGTAAGGTCTTTGAATGGAGCGTCCGGAGGGAGTGTAATAGCGCGAAATGGTCAGTCGAACTTGGGAGCGGTCTGGCAGACCAAAGGGTTTTTGAACCAATCCTTTTCCAAAAGATCGTCGACCAATGATGAGTCCGCGATCCCAATCTTGAATGGCACCAGAAACGATTTCACTTGCGGAGGCTGAACCTGCATCGATGAGAACGATGAGTTTTCCTTTTTGGAAGTTTCCACGGGAACTTGCTTTGTGTTCTCTTCTAGGGAAACTGCGACCTTCCGTGTAAACAATCATCTTGTCGCCATCGAGGAATTGATCGGCCAAGTTGATGGCAGTATTCAAATATCCACCGCTGTTTCCTCTAAGGTCGAGGATGAGGCTTTCCATGCCTTGGCTCTTGAGCACGTTTAAGTATTCGGTGTATTCCTCTACCGTCTTTTGAGCAAATCGGTTGATTTTAATGAGTCCTACTTCGTCATTGAGCATGAAGCCAGCATCCACGCTGTAAATTGGAATTTTGTCCCGGGTGATTTCAAAGGGTAAAAGTTCTGCGAGACCACTTCGCTTGATGCCAACGGTCACCTTAGTTCCTTTCTTACCGCGTAAGCTTTTCTGTACGTCGGAGTTTTTGTAGCCGACACCTGCAACAGTGTCGCCATCGATTGTGATGATTTTGTCGCCGGAAATGATTCCTAGTCGTTCAGAGGGTCCGCCCGTGATGGGAGAAACAACTAAGATGGTGTCTTCATGAATGTTGAACTGAACGCCGATGCCTTCGAATTCTCCCACCAAAGGTTCATTCATTTTTTTCACCTCTTTACTGGAGATGTAGGCACTGTGAGGGTCGAGGTCATCGAGCAAACCAACGATGGCATCTTCCACAAGCTTCTCCATTCCTGGAGTATCCACGTAGAAGGTGCTCACCATCTCGAGCAGGGAATTCATCTTTTCGACTTGAGCTTCAAGTTCTTTTTGTTGAGCGGAAATCTGGAGGAAGCTGATTGAGGCCAAGCCCAGAAGAAGAAATCTTTTCATGTATTGGAAGTGTGTGACAAATATACGCTTGAAGCCCGCGGGTGTTCGGGCCTTAGGTTTTTTTTAACATCAAAGCGTTCTACGGCCGACATGCAAAGTCCAGACCGAAGCATATTCACTTCCCATCCCTTTGATTTCGCTCATGGGATGAGGCTGCGAATGATATAGGTGAATCGATGTCATCCTTCGACCGAACAATATTAGACTAGCTTGGTTTTTTCGACTGGGCGGCAGAGCTTTTTGAAGTTCTCTTTTCGTGCAGGGTCGTTTGACCATGGAAACTTGCCGTTGATACAAAAGACAAATTTTAAGCCTTTGTAAAGCTACTTTTGCAGGCCTATTTATAGCGATGAGAAGACTTTTTCTACTGATGTTTTTAGCCACTTTCTCAGCGCTTGGCTATGCTCAAAACTTCACCATCTCTGGAAGCATTCAAGATGCTGCCAACGGCGAGGGACTCATTGGAGCTACGGTTTACGACAAAGCCACCACCAGTGGGGTAAGTGCAAACATTTATGGATTTTACTCCTTAACCCTTCCCGCAGGAACCTACGAATTGGTTTACTCTTTCGTCGGTTTTCGTCCGCTTGTAAAACAGATAGTCCTCGATAAGAACATTCGTATGGATGTTGAAATGGAAGCCAATTCTGAGGTCTTACAAGAAGTGGTGATTACAGGTGAAGCAACAAACCAAAACGTTGAGTCGGTTGAAATGTCTGTTGTCAATGTGAAAATGGAGACCATTAAAAAGATTCCTGCTTTGCTCGGTGAAGTGGATGTATTGCGTGCGATTCAACTTTTACCGGGAGTTCAGAATGGTGGTGAGGGAAGTACAGGGTTCTTTGTCCGTGGAGGTGCTTCCGATCAGAACTTAATTCTGTTGGATGAGGCTTTTGTGTACAATGCGAGTCACTTGCTTGGGTTTTTCTCGGTCTTCAACCAAGATGCCATCAAAGATGCGCAGTTGTACAAGGGAGGCATTCCAGCCGAATACGGCGGTCGACTTTCGTCAGTGTTGGATGTTCGAATGAAGGATGGGAACAGTAAGAAGTTTGCCGGTGCCGGAGGAATTGGGATTATTTCCAGTCGTCTAACATTGGAAGGACCCATCATTAAGGACAAGGCCTCTTTCATCATTTCAGGAAGAAGGAGTTATGCAGACCTCTTTTTGCCCTTAAGCGGAAATGAAGGATTGAAACAAAGTCAGCTTTTCTTCTACGACCTGAATGGAAAGGTGAACTTAAAGTTGAACGACAACAACAGAATATACTTGAGTGCATACACTGGTCGCGACATCCTTGGAGTTTCAAACGCCTTCCGATTGGGCTGGGGAAACAGAACGTTTACGGGTCGTTGGAATCACATTTTCGGAGATAAACTCTTTTCCAACGTAACAGGAATCTATAGCACCTTCGACTACCTTCTTGGAATCCCTGAAGGAGCTTCGGCCTTCGATTGGACTTCAAAAATTCAGAACATCAGTCTCAAGAACGATTATACCTATTACGCGAACAGCAACAACACCATCAAATTTGGCTTTCAAAGCACTTTTCACACCTTTTCGCCAGCTACATTCACTCCGGCAGATTCCAACGAAGCTTTCAATGAATTCAAAATTTTCGATCGTTATGCATGGGAAAATGGGGCTTACGTGAGCAACGAGCAAAAGCTTGGAGGAAGATGGAGTGTTCTCTACGGCTTGCGTTTCTCTTCGTTCTCAAATGTTGGAACCGATACCTTGTTCAATTTCGATCAGAATTACGACACCATTCCTGGTAATGGCTATACCGCATATCCTTCGGGAGAAATTTACAACACATATATGGGGCTTGAGCCTCGACTGGGCGTGAAGTTCACCCTAGATGATCAAAGCTCTTTGAAGGCCTCATACAATCGCATGAACCAATACATGCACTTGGCAAGTAATTCTACTTCGGCGGCGCCTATAGATGTGTGGATGCCAAGCAGTCCGAACATCAAGCCTCAGAGAGCGGACCAAGTTGCCTTGGGTTACTTTAGAAACTTCGCGAAAAACACCTTCGAGACGAGCGTAGAAGTTTACTACAAAGCAGTTCAGAACCAAATAGACTTCAGAGACTTTGCACAGTTGATTTTCAATCCTCTACTTGAAGGTGAAGTGCGTGCAGGTGCTGCAACATCCTACGGGGCTGAATTCTTCGTGCGAAAACAAACGGGGGATGTGACAGGCTGGATCAGCTATACACTCTCGAGGAGCATTCGCGATGTGCCAGAAATCAACAATGGTAATTCCTACGCGGCGAATTACGATCGTCCACACAACCTATCGGTGGTGCTTTCCTGGGACATTATGGAGCGTCTGAATGCGAGCGGAACTTTTGTCTACAACTCAGGGGCGCCTGTTACAGTTCCTACCGGGAGATTCAATTATTCAGGAACTACGGTGCCTGTGTACTCTGATAGAAACGGAGCTCGGATGCCAGCATATCATCGGGGTGATTTCAGTATTACCTACGACCTGAGAAAGAAGCGCGAGAAACAATTCTTCAGTCACTCTTGGAACCTCTCCATTTTCAATATTTATTCTAGGAAGAATCCATATGCAATCAATTTTGCCGCCTCCGAAGCAAAGTACGAAGTGCTTCCAGCATACGAGCAACTGGTACGTGGGTCAAATGCCTTTATTGACAATACCCTTGATGCTTATAACAACCCCAACCGCACAGAGGCGCAAATGACCTACCTCTTTCCAATCATTCCTTCCATAACCTATAACTTCAAGTTCTGATGAAAACTGCAGTCTATTTGATTTTATCGGCCTTGCTGCTTACTTCTTGTACAGAAGTGATCGATTTTGATTTGAACGACTCACAGACGCGAATCGTCATTGAGGGAGAAATCACGAACGAACAAAAGGCGCACGAAATAAGAGTCACTGAGTCAACGAGCTACTACTACAGTGAAGAGCCGCCAGCGGTGAGTGGCGCCACGGTTACGATTTCTGATGGAGCCAATACATTCGTTTTAACCGAAGTAGACACTCTTCCTGGCGTGTATAGAACGGAGCCAACGGTAGAGGGTAAATTGGGAGAGCGCTACACTTTAAATGTCACCTACGACAATCAAACTTACACCGCTGTTGATACGATGCGCGGAGTGGTTGATATGGAATCTGTATTTGTAGTTCCCGTTGAAGATACTTTGTTTACAACCGATACTTTTTATTGGATCATCATGTTTGGACAAGAAAATCCTGGGCTTGGGGATCACTATGTTTGGGACTATTATTTGAATGGTGTGCTTCAGACTGAGCCGTTGGTTGAGAAAGCTTTTGGTAGGGACGATTTTGTTGACGGAGCGTCTCCTTCTGAGGGTTGGCCGGTGTTCAATAACATTCCGTACGATGCCTTTGAAGTAGGCGACAGCATAAGCTTAGAGATTCGCTCTGTCAGCGGCGAGTACTTTGATTTTATCATTGAATCCTTATTGAATACTGCCTTTCGTGGTGGGTTTTTCGATGGGCCTCCTGCCAATGTGAGTTCCAATATCGACAATGGGGCTATTGGCTTCTTCAGAGCTTCGGCAGTTTCCAGAAAGAAAACCAGGGTTTTCTTTTAGGTCCTGTGTTTGATTATATTTCGGCCAGAAAATCCTACTAATGCGAAATTTCCTTTTCCTATCTCTGCTCTTTGCAGCACAAATATCTCAGGCCCAGAATAAGTACAAAGCTTCCGACATCATAGACGAGCGCTATGGCATCACCATGTACAACAATCTCATACGAATGGCTGGTGGCGATTCAGTGAGGAATTGCGACGGTTCTCCTTGCCACGGATACGTTTCTGATTTTTATCTCGACAATAAGCTCATGCACAAAGGCTATTACGTCGATGGAATGATTCGAATTTTCAAGAATTTTTGGAAAAATGGGAAAGTGGAAAGGAAGTTCACCATCCTCGACGACCACAAAGCCAAACTCAAGGTTTTCTACGAATCTGGTGCGGCAAAATCAGAAGTCTACTATATGGACGGTGATGTGAGGGAGTGGCGCGACTACTATGAAAATGGAAACATTGAATTCGAAGAGAAGTACGTAAAAGCCCACGACCACATTGAATATCGACGCTTTTTTTATGATTCAGGTGAGGAAAGCAACATCATTGAATTCGAGAAAAAAGGAAAGAAGTTGTACCGTCAAACTCTGTCCTATCCAAATGGAAAGGTAAAGGAAGAAGGTAGTTTGGTGTATTCAGATACCAGTTTCGACTATATGAAAATTGGTGATTGGAAACGCTACGATGAAACTGGGAAGTTGCTAAAAACCGTAAGCTATGTGATGGGAACCATCACTCATACAGAAAACCACTAGTCGCTGCTGAGTCTTTCTGCCTCGACCTTCCGCGGACTCTTCCCAAATCGAAACTTTTCTTTGAGCATGATCAGCATCACGGGCAGGAGTGTGAGGTCTGCTAGTACGGCAAATATCAATGTTAAGGTCACAAAGAAGCCAATGTTGAAGGTGCTTGCGAAGGAAGAGAACGACAAGCTGATAAAGCCAGAACAAAGAATCAGCGTGGTCATGAGTATGGCCTTCCCAGTAGATAGATACGTGCGCTTTAATGCGTAGAGGTAGTTTTTTCCAGAATTCAATTCCAAGCGAAATTTTGAGAGAAAGTGAATGGTATCGTCAACGGCAATTCCGAAGGCAATGGTGAATACAATGGCAGTGCTGATGTTCAATTCAATGCCCATCAACGACATGCTACCCCCTACAATCATCAATGGAATTACATTCGGAATGAGTGAAACGATGACCATGAGGAATGAGCGGTAAATCAACCCGACGATGAGGCTCACCAAAGCGAAGGCGAGTAAGAGCCCTTGGATGAGGCTAGAGGTAACTTGCTCGTTGTTGATGTCGAGTAAATTTGCTGTGCCCGTGAGTCGAATTTGAAGTTTTTCTTTATTCAGACTTTCGTTGAACTCGTCGAGTAGAAGCTTTTTCCCCATCATAAAATGACTTCCATGGTCTGCCAGCTTTGCACTGAAATGTCCCGTTTTTCCATCTTCTGAAATGAGGTTCCTACCCATCTTCGATTTGGCGATTCTCCTCAAAACGGATTTCATTTTCTTGAATTCTTTTTCGCTTTCAGGTAGTTTATAGTAGCTGTGGTCGCCGCCGTGATTCGCCATATTGGCAATTTTTACTACGGTAAGCGGACCGCTGATGAAACCGGCTCCGTACTCCTCTTTTACGAAGTTTTCGAGCTTCTCTTGTTCCAGTAAACTCTCGTACGAAAACAAGCCGCCCTCATCTTGTGTAGTGAGGGCAATTTCGAGCGGGCGAATGCCTGAGAAATTTGTTTCAATGTATTCTAGATCCTGACGAAATGGATCGTCTTTACTCAGGTCTTGAAGGAGAAAACCATTGATCTGAAGATTGGAGATTCCCCAAGCCGAAAGTCCTACAACAACAATCCAAAAGAAAAGGATGCTCTTCTGGTGGCGCAGCATCTTCATGAAAGATCGGTGGAGAAAGACGAAGGACCGGACTGAATGGAAACTCTGTTCGGCAATTTTTGGTTTTTCCCGAAGGATGAGCACTGCCGGTAGTAGAGTGAATGCCAAGACGAATGCAATCAGCACCCCGAAGGCCATGTTGGTGCCGAACTCTCTCAATGGGATGACGGTGGTAGTGTTTAAACTTAAAAAACCAACGGCTGTAGTCGCCGAGGTGAGAAAGGTGGCGAGTCCAACCTCTCTAAACGATTTGCGAATGGCCTCAATTTTTGGTTTTTTCCAGCGCAGCTCTTCGAGGTACTTGGAAAGGATGTGTACGATGTCGGAAACTCCTACGACAAATAGAATGGTTGGTAAGAGGGTTCCCAGTGGATCCAAAGGCTTCCCAGCAAGGGTCATGAAAGCCAAAAGCCAAACTGCACTCAGACCCACTACAAGAAGTGGAACCCAAACTCCCCAAAAGGTTTTAAAGGTGAAGGCGAGGAAGATGATTAGAATTACCGCTCCAAGGAGGGTGAAAAGAATGAGCTCAAATTGAATCTTTTCAACGAAGTGTTTTTGTCCTAGAATTCGTCCACTTTTGATTACGCGGTCAAACTCGTACTGCTCCAATGTATGTACAATAGCGGCGGCTTGAATGTCAGATTTCACCTTAGATAGCATAGGCTCCGCTTGTATCATGATGGCAACGGCCGGACTCGTTTCTGAAATGAAGTTGTTGAGCGCTAGTTCAGATTGAAAAATTCGAATGCTGTCCTTTTCATAAAGGTCTGGACGATCGACGTGCATGTACTTGGCTTGAATTGGGCCCAATGGTCCGTTCACGAAGTATGAAAGTCGAGTAGGTCCCATTACCCCAGTCACAAAAGCCACGGTGTCGAGATCTCGGCAAAGCGAGTCAATTTTTAATAAAAAGTCTTCCTGAAAAACCCCGTCGTTGTTCTCAATGGCAAGCAAACTAAAATCGTTGTCGTTGCCAAAATTCTCTCGAAACTCAAGGTAATACTCAAGTTCTGGGTCGTCAACAGGAAAGAAGCGTTCGAAGTCGTAGTCGAACTTCAGCTGAGTTAAGCTGAGCGTTGCCAGGACGCTGAGAATTCCCAGAACGATTAGAAAATTGCGAGAAAGCTTAGTCAGTTTCATGCGATGTATGCTGCTTCCGCCGGCGAAGTTAGTTGGCTTAGCACATCAACACCTCAAGAAGTTTTTAGTTTGGGCAAGAGGTGTAAAATTGGCTCTAAAGATGAGCTTCCTAATTTTTCCGAACGTTCAGCCGACCAGCCATAGGCAGGATCGGGAAGATCGTCGTTGTCTTTAAAAGGCATTTCAATGGTTAGAGCAACCGCGCCAAAACGTTCGGCAATCTGGTTGCTACAAATTCTCAAATCCGCCTTGCCTGCTTCGTCTTTTTCGTAGCCATGTTCTGTTTGGAAATCTGGCCAAATCGAAGCCCAGAAGTTTTTGAACTCTTCTTCAAGAGCATTCATTTCTGGAGTGTAAGAGGGAATGCCTTCGTTTGCTGAAATGAAATTGAAGGGGATTTCCTCGTCTCCATGAACATCGAGCAACAAGTCAACACCGATTTCATCCATTTTATTGAGCACATGAAAGACTTCAGGACTGTTCTCAAGGCTTGGATTAGCCCATTCGCGGTTCAGGTTTGCTCCAGCAGCATTTGTTCTTAGATTTCCCAAAACACTGCCGTCGGGGTTCATATTGGGTACAATGTAGAAAACGGCCTTCTCAACCAACTTCCGACTCACGGGGTCATCTGGGTCTAGGAGTCTTGCAAGAAAGCCTTCCATGAACCATTCGGCCATGCTCTCTCCTGGGTGCTGACGGGCAATTACCCATACTTTATACTCATCGAACATTTGTTCACCTACAGTGAGGAGGTCGAGGTCTCTTCCTTGCAGCGTAGTTCCCAATACCTCGTGTTCTGCTAAGCCCGATGTTTGGCAGGCCCCAATGAGATCTTGATGAGCTTCGTAGGAATAGGGAGTGAAGTAGGCAAAGTATACAGAATCGTGTTCTGAAAACATATTGATCTTTAACTCGCCATTCTCGTAACTGGTGTCCGTTCTGAACCAATGATGACGGTCGTAAGAAACACAAACGCGGTAATCCTTCCATCCATCAGAATAACTTGTTTCAGAGGCGTTTAGGATTCGAATGGCAAGTTCTTGTTCGCGAACTCCAGTCAGCTTAAAATGAAACCACTGTAGAAAATCACTATTGGTGTCTTTTCGGATTTTGACTTGAATATCAGCAGTGTTTTCGGCGCTTACAACTTCGATGTTTCCAGAATCGAAGGCAGTTGAGATGTGAATGGACATGGCTTTGCTTTGGCCCAAATTAAGACAATTTATCAGGCAAATCCTTCAAGGATTTGAAGATTTCATATGAACTTAAAACCTGAATAAAGTAGGTCGAAAATTTCTAGAAAAGTGCGGAAGAAGAGTGACGGATTTGTATAAAAAGGATCGGGGAGCATCTTTTACAAGAAAACTCCCCGAATCGCAATCACCAACTGCTCAATTGCTCTAGGGAAGAAGGAACGCCTTGTTTACATTTTTGTTCGACGGCTTTTAAATTAGTTTTGTTGCAGTGGTAAAAAAACCGAAATACAGCTTAATCGTTCCAGTCTACAACCGCCCCGACGAGGTGGAGGAACTCTTGGAGTCATTGGCCATTCAAAGTCTGAAAGATTTTGAGCTACTCATTGTGGAGGACGGCTCCTCAATTCCTTGTAAATCAGTGTGTGACGCATATTCTGACCGCATTAATATTCGCTACTTTTTTAAGGAAAATTCGGGCCCCGGACCCAGTCGAAACTATGGAATGGAGCAGGCCAATGCCGACTACTTCATCATCTTCGATTCCGATTGTTTGATTCCAGAAAATTATTTAGCGGAGGTAGATTTTTTTCTTTCTAAAAATCCAATTGCTTGCTTCGGTGGACCCGACGCTGCGCACCCTTCATTCAGTGCCGTTCAAAAAGCCATCAATTTTGTGATGACATCTCCAATCACTACCGGAGGAATTCGAGGTGGGGGAGAGCAATTGGGGAAATTTCAACCCCGCAGTTTCAATATGGGCATCAGTCGCGAAGTCTTCGAAAAGGTGGGTGGTTATGGTAAAATTAATCCTGGAGAAGATCCCGATTTAAGTTTTCGAATTTGGCAAGCTGGCTTCGACACTGCCCTCATTGAAAAGGCGCACGTCTTTCACAAACGAAGAATCGATTGGCAGAAATTCTCAAAACAGGTATACAAGTTTGGGGTCGTTCGGGTAATACTGAATAAGTGGCATAAAGGCACGTCACGCTTTACATATTGGCTGCCGGCCCTTTTCTCACTCGGACTCTTGGGCTCTATTGCCTTGTTCCCCTTGTTTCCGTTTCTTGTTGATGTTTATCTATTGTACTTCGTGCTAGTTTTTCTTGGAGCTCTACTTAGGGAACGTTCCTTATGGATCGCTGTTTTAGCTGTTTGGGCAGCTGTGGTTCAGTTTTTCAGCTATGGTTTTGGTTTTCTGAAAGCTCAATTCTTGCTTCGGCTTCTCGGAAAGGACGAGTATAAAGCGCTCCCGGGATTCTTCTTTAAATAGGATGAGCCGATTCATCGCCCGTGCGATTGGTTTATGAAATCCCGAAAATGGATACTTAACTTGAAGAAGTCATCCGAAGGTCTAGGCTATATGATCATCATACGACGAATCGAAGCCAAGTTTTTCTTTCAATTGGTAGGTGTTTCGGTCGGGAGAGTTTCTTGAAATCAATTCACCTAAAAATCCAGCTAAGAAAAGAAGAGTTCCAAGCATCATAAAAGTGAGTGCGATGTAGAACCAGGGATTGTCGGTGACCAACCGAGCTTTGATGTGCTGATTTAAGAAGTACAACTTCTCTATTCCGATGTAAGCGGCAGCTAGAAATCCGCCAGCAAAAATTAAGGTTCCCAACAATCCAAAAATGTGCATGGGTTGCTTCCCAAAACGAGAAACAAAGCTGATGCTGAGAAGATCGAGAAAACCATTCACAAAGCGCTCTAGTCCGAATTTGGTAACTCCGTACTGACGCTCTCGGTGTTGAACTTCCTTCTCACCAATTTTTACGAATCCAGCTTTTTTGGCGATCATCGGAATGTAGCGGTGCATTTCCCCGTACACTTCAATACTTTGCACCACATCGAGGCGGTATGCTTTTAAGCCACAATTGAAATCGTGCAAATGAATGCCCGACATTTTTCGAGTTGCCCAGTTGAAGAGTTTGGTCGGAATTGTTTTGCTCAAAGGATCGTAGCGTTTTTTCTTCCATCCCGAGACTAAGTCAAATCCGTCTTCTAGAATCATACGTCGAAGTTCTGGGATTTCTTCCGGACTGTCCTGCAAATCGGCATCCATTGTAATGACCACATCTCCTTGAGCTAAACCAAAACCCACATGTAAGGCGGCCGATTTCCCGTAATTTCTGCGGAATCGAACTCCTTTAACCGACGCATTCTCTTTTCGAAGCTTTTCAATTTGATCCCAGGAACCATCGGAGCTTCCATCATCTATGAGAAGAACCTCGTAGCTGTATGAATTCGCATCCATCACTTTTTTGATCCACGCCAATAGATCTGGAAGAGATTCTTCCTCGTTGTAAAGTGGGATGACTAAGGAAAGGTCCATATTAAGCCTGATCAAATGGGGTTTCTTTCTTCTTGAGAATTCCAGCCACAACAAGACTTATCAATAGTCCTCCAAAGAGTTTATTGAATGCGTTACCTGTAATGGCCGAGAAGAGCGTCATTTTGTCGACTTCTTCCATCATCTTATCAGTGGCTTCATCTCCTAAAAACTGACGCGCTTGTTCCATTCCCTGCATGATTTCATCAAGAAGAGCTTCGAAAATACCGCCGTCAACTAAAAGGATGAATAGGTATGACAACATTCCATAAAGTAGGGCATAGGCTACGGTGATGATCAATCCAGCGGCGAATGCTTTTCCATAATTGATGAAGCCCTTGAATTCATCGTCTCTCCACCTTTTGGTTCCTTGATAAATGAATACAATAGGAATCCAAGCGGTGATCCATTCAACATTTCCTAAAGGATTGGAATCTACTAAGTAGTAGATGAGAAAGGCTACGAAAGCACTTAGGCCTGCGAGTGCACCAAAATTTATTAGTGTTCTGTACTGGTTCATAACTCAAATTCTGATGGCGACAAAAGTAATCAAATCGACCTGTCAGCTTGAAAGCGAGGAATTATACCTTTGCCCCTTGGGGTAAGTCTTACGCGACCAGCTCCTGCTGAATCCCCCAGGACCGGAAGGTAGCAAGGGTAGGTGGTTGAGCGGTGCGATGTAAGTAGCTTACCCCTTTTTTTGTGCCCTTTTGAGAGCATTGAGCATTGGAATGTGGAAATGTGGAAATGTGGAAATGTGGAAGTATGAGAATGTGGCAATGTGAGAATGTGGAAATTTGTAACCTGTAACCTGTAACCTGTNNCGAAGCGCAGCGTAGGAGGGTAACTCGTAATTGACAATCGGTCATCGCTAATCGATCATTGACGCCTCCCTTGCCCAAATCTCATATCCTCTTCGACAGGCTCAGAGACTCGTACCTCTATCGTTGGTCGAACTGATTAAAGGTCCAGTTTCATAAGATAGTGCGGTCCGATGCCGGCTATGTCGAACTCTTCATCAACTCGTTCGAACTTGTGTTTGGAATAGAATTTTGACGCTGATGTCCGTGCATTGCACCAAATTCCTTTGCCATTTCGCTCAATGATTTCCTTCATGGAAGCCTGAATCAAAAGGGAGCCAAAGCCTTTTCCCTGTACATTTTCCCGACTAGCCATACCGCGCAGACGGAAGAAATTCATGGGAATGTTTGGGTGGTTTTCTGGGTAAAAGGAAGCGATGCCCATATGTTCTCCTTTGTGGAAGATTCCCATATGAAAAGACCCGGGCATGGAATCCTCGGAATAGATTACTGTCGAACGGTCTTGTCCTTTTCTTAGAACCTCATGACGTATGTCGTGGGTCTCTTCAGGTGATATTATTCGAATCTCAATTTTGTCCATGCATCTTTCTTAATCCCAAAGGTATTCACAGGAAATTCATTTCATTTCTTTGTGCAAATCGCTTTCATGCCATTCCGAATGGAGGCAGTTGCAGAGGCAAGTTGTGGCGATGAACGAGCGAAACAAGGAGTCGATTCGATTCGAGTTTTTCAACACGAATGTTCATGACTACAATTTGGTGATGCGCTCGGTTCCCATTTTTGACCTGAGGATGTAAAGGCCAGATGGTAGATGCCCTAGATCTACTTTGCCTCCTTGAAAAACATCCAACCTATTGGATCTGAGGTCTAATAGTTCGTAGAAACAATCCACGCAGGATAAGTAAATGAGGTCGGTAGTTGGATTGGGGAAGGCATTCATTTGCTTCGTATTCGAACTTTGACTCACTTCAATAACCTGCGAGAAAGCCGTTGGCGTATTATGAGAAAGAATCTTTAAACGATAGTAGGACGTGTGTTCCATTGGCATTGGGTCGGAGCAACGGTAGTCAGCTGAGCCAGATTGTTCTTTACTGTCTGTTTGGAATACATCCATCCACATCTGAAGATCTCCCGAACGTTGAAGTCGGTATTCCTTGATGTCTTCGTCTTGAATGTATGTCCATTCGAAATGAAACTCTCCGTCGATGTCCACGATTCCGAAATTAAGAAGCTCCAGCGGTAAAGGAAAGCCTGTTCCAAAATTGCACGGACCAGGAGTGCAATTGGTGTTAATGCCGTAAATACTTGATGTATTTAAGAATGTAACCGTTCCAGAAGTAGAAAAATTTCCAGAGCCAGTTATGCTCGCAGCATTTCTGGTAATGGTATTTCCATTAATTCGGATGAATCCATCGCAATCTATCCCATTGGAGTTTTCCATCTGGAAAGTGCCGTTGACAATAAAAACCGCACATGCGGCAATTGTGAAGGTTGTATTGTTTTCCAATTTTGCTCCTCCGACAGTTAGGGTGTCGCACGCTCCAATCACTACACTTGCAGTGTTTCGAATGAGGATGCTATCTTCTAAAGATAGATCGCCGCCGTTCAGAATCAATTTTCCTGTATTTGTAATTTGGAGCGGATAGGTGCTTCCACCGGCGGTATCAGACAGACTGCCTCCGGTCTGAATAACAAGTGCACCTGTTACATCAAAGATTACATCCAAATACATTTGATGATTGACATTGATGGAATCACCAGTGACTGGAGCTCCATTGTTCCAATTTCCTGAGGTAATAAAACTTCCCGAACTGACGCTGGAGGTCGTCTTTCCAAGAAGTTGGAAAGAGATCAGCGCGCAGGAAAAAAGTAGAAGAGCTTTAAATTGGTTCATGCCCCTTGTTCCTATCAAATATAGCACTAGCTAAACTTTTAACTAGGTGTGAATGAGTATTTTATTCGCGAAGGCCCAAGTGAGCCTACTACTTCACGAGTGACTCAGAGTTGTTAGCACACTTCAAGTAGTAGAATCCGGCTGGAAGTTCGCTGATGTCGAGCTGTTCACCAATTCCTTTTAAAAGCAGTCGACCGGAAGAGTCAAGGATTCGAATTTCCTCTGTGTTGTTCGGAATGTGAATCACATTGTCGACGGGGTTAGGGCAGAAGAGAGCATTCTTTGATTCGTCTTGTCGAACGGTAAGAACTTGAGAATATGAATAGCTACCATCGAAGTCTAAAGCTTTCAGCCTATAGTAAATCGTGCCTCGGCTTCCCAGCTTCTCCTCAAAACATTCGTAAGTCAATACCGAATTTGAGAATCCGGCGGCGAGAACTTCCTCACTGTTCTCCCAAAGCCTTAAATCGCTTGAGCGTTGTAAAATGTATCGGTCTAGATTTTCTTCGCTCAGACTGGCCCATTCAAAGCGGACGTTTGATGCTTCTTTTTCTAAAGTGAAATAAAGAAGCTTTAATGGCAGCGGATAACCAGTTCCTCTGAAACAAGGTCCTGGGCAGCAATCTGTATTGTCCCCAAACAGCGAGGCTGTGTTTTGAAATTCGATGCACCCAGTGGCGAAAAAGTTTCCATCTCCGGTAACTTCAGCAGAGTTGGACAGTGTAACGTCTCCATCAACTCTGATGAATCCACCAGCACCAATTTGGAAACTGTTTGAGATAGTCATATCTCCATTTCCAATCATTGCAGAACAGGAATCAACCGCCAGCAAGCCACTGTTTGAAAAGTCGCCGTTGCCGAAAATGAGCGTATCACATCCGGTTAAGACTAAGTCCGTGTTGTTTGCCACAGTTAAGGTTCCTTCTATGGTCATGTTCGACATTAAGATCAGCGTCGCGGTGTTTACCAAGTCGAAATCGTATGCTTTACCTCCCGGTGCATCTGTTAGTGAACCAGTGGTGTTAATCGTAAGTATTCCAGATCCACCACAAGAAAAGTTGGTGTTGTAAACAACGTCTACGTTGATGTTGATTATATCGCCGCTTGCAGGAACGCCGTTATTCCATGTCCCAGCTGAAGTCCAAGGTCCAGGGGTGGTGGCAGTGGTCGTCTTTGCACTTCCTGAAGAGAGAAAGCACAAGAAAAAAAACGATATATAAAAAGGTTCTGCGCATTTGTGAAGGACAAAACTAGCTGCTTTATTGCCCTGCGCAAAACAAAGCGGTTAAATATGCGGAATCATCGATAAACGAAGCATAATAGACGTTTACAAGCTGTTCATAAGAAGGCTTCCAAGGGCTTTAAATTTTTTGGTAAAGTAGGCTCACGGAATACCTTTGTTTGCATAAACTGAAGCACATGAAATTTTTCATCGATACTGCCAATCTTGAGCAGATAAAAGAAGCCGAAGCCCTTGGAGTTTTGGATGGAGTGACTACCAACCCAAGCCTTATGGCTAAAGAGGGGATAACTGGTCAAGAAAACATCATTCAACATTACTTAGACATCTGTGCCATCGTAGATGGGCCGGTAAGTGCTGAGGTGATCTCGACTGATTTCGAGGGTATGATTCGCGAAGGTGAAGTGCTTGCCGCTTTGCATCCGAATATTGTGGTTAAAATCCCAATGATTCACGACGGAATTAAAGCCCTTCGTTATTTCAGCAATAAGGGGATTAAAACGAATTGCACATTGGTCTTTAGTGCAGGTCAGGCATTGCTTGCTGCAAAAGCAGGAGCAACTTATGTATCTCCCTTTGTTGGTCGTTTAGACGATGTAAGCACAGATGGTATGGAGTTGATCGAACAAATCCGCTTGATTTATGACAACTACATGTACGACACTCAGATCCTTGCGGCTTCGGTTCGTCATACCATGCACATCATCAAATGTGCTGAAGCTGGTTCTGATGTAATGACGGGTCCACTGAGTGCCATTCTGGGCTTGTTGAAGCATCCTCTTACCGACATTGGCTTGGAGAAATTTCTTGCCGATTACAAGAAGGGGAACAGCTAATAGCTTACTTTGGATTGAAACTGAAATCATGGCTGCTGAATACATCCGAATAAATCCATCGAACCCCGATTCCAAAAGTTTGAATCGTGTTGTGGATTGTCTAAAAGCTGGTGGAGTCATCGTGTATCCAACGGATACCGTCTACGGAATCGGATGTGACATGGAGAACGTCAAAGCGGTTGAGCGAGTGGCACGAATTCGGGAAATGGATCCAAAGCAGGTCAATTTCGCCATCATTTGTCACAATTTGAGTCATCTGTCTTCCTTCGCTTCGGTTGGAACGAACGTGTTTAAAATGATGAAGAAAGCTTTTCCGGGCCCCTTCACTTTTCTTCTCAAGGCCAATAAAAAGTTGCCCAGTTCATTCCAAGATCGACGTTCCATTGGGATACGTATTCCCGACAATGAAATACCTCTTCAAATTGTAGAGAAGTTGGGGAATCCGATCATCACAACCTCTGTTCACGACGACGATACCATCATCGACTACACCACAGATCCCTCTGCGATTTATGAGAATTTTAAGGATAAGGTCGACATTGTCATTGATGCTGGTTTTGGGAACAACATACCTTCAACCATCATAGATTGTACAGGAGATGATCCCGTGATTTTGCGCCAGGGTTTGGGGAATGTAGACGCAATTTTTTAGCCCTTGGCTCTGAACTACATATTCGTTGGTTTTTTCCTCATCGGGTTTGTAGTTGCCTTAGTTCGACTGATTGGTTACTTCTTTCGAGATTTTTTTGCCAATTGGGGAATGCATTTCGATAAAGCCGACCTCAATGTATTCGCGGCGATTGTGCAATCAACCTTCGATATGGCGGCAACATCCATATCAATCATCATTACCTTAATTGGAGTAATGACCCTTTGGCTTGGTATCATGCGCGTTGGGGAGGCTGGCGGAGCCATAAAAGTGCTGTCGTCTTTGGTCGCCCCTTTCTTTCGAAAACTCTTTCCTGAATTGCCCAAAGATCACCCAGCGATGGGATCCATGATGATGAATTTCTCAGCCAATATGTTGGGTCTTGATAACGCGGCAACACCTCTTGGTTTGAAGGCGATGAGCGACTTGCAAGAAACCAACGGAGTCAAAGACACCGCTTCGAATGCACAAATCATGTTTTTGGTGCTGAATACTTCAGGTTTGACCATCATTCCTGTTTCCGTGATGGCAATGCGCATGGCTGGAGGGGCCTCAAATCCTACGGATGTTTTCATCCCAATTCTACTCGCCACCTTCTTTTCAACGCTTGCAGGTTTAATTTCAGTCGCGATTTTTCAAAAGATCAACCTCTTGAATCGCACGGTGATGCTTTATTTAGGATTTCTCACTGCAGCCATCGTAGGATTCATCTGGTGGATGAGTAGTTTAACTCAAGGCCAAGTATCTACGGTGGGCTTGGTGGGCGGAAACTTTGTGCTCTATGGAATCATTGTGGCCTTCATTTGGTTGGCCTTTCAGAAGAAAGTCAACATTTATGAAAAGTTCGTTGAAGGCGCAAAAGAAGGTTTTGAAGTCGCTGTGAAAATCATCCCATACCTCGTTGCTATGTTGGTAGCGATTGGCGTTTTCCGCGCTAGTGGAGCGATGGAAATCCTCATTGATGGAATGCGTTATTTAGTTGGCGGTATTGGATTGCGAACGGAATGGGTAGAAGGTTTGCCAACTGCTCTCATGAAACCTTTGAGTGGCAGTGGGGCCCGAGGAATGATGGTTGAATCTTGGGGAGCGATCTCAAATGGAAAAGCACCATACATAGACAGCTTCATCGGTCGTCTGACTTCTGTTTTTCAAGGCTCTACTGAAACGACCTTTTACACCATAGCCGTGTACTACGGCGCAGTGAATATTTCAAAAACTAGATACACAGTTGCTGCCGGATTGATTGCCGACGCTGTTGGCATCATCGCAGCCATTTTTATTGCCTACTTATTCTTTGGGTAACCAAAGTATGGGAACCTTGAAATTGCCCTAAATGAAAAGGAAAACATTCTTACAGCGCATTGCCCTTGGTGGAACAGGAATGCTGCTCGCTCCAAAACTCATGGCGACAGATAGTTTCCAGACGGTATCAAGAAAGCCATTGATTCTCAGCACCTGGGACCATGGTTTTGTATCGAATGAGCAAGCTTGGAACACTTTGATGACGACCAATAACATGCTTGATGCCGTAGAGCAAGGAGTGCGCGTTGCGGAATCGGATCCAAAGGTCAGCAGCGTTGGATATGGTGGATTGCCCGACAGGGATGGAAATGTAACCCTCGATGCCTGCATCATGGATTCCAATGGAAATGCGGGCGCTGTTTCTTATTTGCAATACATCAAGAACCCAATTTCTGTTGCGCGACAAGTAATGGAGAAAACTCCCCACATTATGTTGTCTGGCGAAGGAGCTCTGCAGTTCGCACTAAACAACGGCTTCAAAAAGGAAGATCTGCTCACACCTGAAGCCTTGAAGCGTTGGGAAAAATGGAGAGAGACTTCGGATTATAAGCCAGTCATCAACATCGAAAACCACGATACGATTGGTATGCTTGGCTTGGATGAAAATGGAAATTTGGCTGCAGCTTGCACCACCTCTGGCTTAGCATGGAAGATGCACGGTAGGGTAGGCGATTCGCCTATTGTGGGTGCCGGATTGTACCTCGACAATGAAGTTGGAGCTGCCACGGCTACAGGAAAAGGAGAAGCTGTAATCAAGGAAGCTGGAACCGCCATCATTGTGGAAATGATGCGCCATGGTTATACTCCGCAACAAGCTTGTGAGGAAATGGTACAACGAATCGTGGCCAAACAAAAAGACGCTGAAGATTTTCAAGTAGGCTTCCTAGCGATCAACAAAGAAGGTCAGTACGGTGCCTACGCTTTGCACAAGGGCTTTCGTTATGCCTACCATTCAGAAGCAGTGAAAGAGATGAAAGATTCTCGCCATCACTTTGCTGATGTTAAAGACACCTACTAGAGTTGAGAGCTGAGAGTGGAGAGTGGAGAGTGGGAGTGAGAAATGAGAGTGAGAAGGGATGCAAACCTGATTCAACGGCATCTTCATCTGAACTCCTCATCTGCAATTCGCACTAGATTACATCATGCTCTTGCTGTCGCGTGAACGAAGTAAAAGCGACATATCTCATATCTTTCTTTCGGTTACCGAAAGTCCAAATGATCGATGATATCTCCTGCAGTCATGGCGAGCTGACCTCGCACTTCAGCGGCCATGTCGCCAGCTTTGCCGTGATGATAAACGCCGAGAATCGATGCTTCCAGTGATGAAAAACCTTGGGCCAACAAAGCGGTGAGCATTCCTGTCAATACATCTCCAGATCCAGCGGTCGACATTCCAGGATTCCCACTCGAATTGAAAAAGATGCGTCCGTCTGGACAAGCAATCGAAGTGTGAGCTCCTTTCAAAATGAGGTAAACTCCATGTGTTTTCGAGAATTCAATCTGTTTGTCCAATCGCTCATTATCAGAACTCCACTCGCCTACAAGTCTTCTAAACTCACCGGGATGCGGTGTGAGAATGCTGTTTTTTGGAAGAAATGAAATCCAAGTTTTGTTTTCAGAAAGAATGTTCAAGGCATCTGCATCCAATACCATTGGTCCATCAAATTCTTGAATTAAGAGCTTAAGCAGGCTGGCAGTTTCTTCGTGGAGGCCAATTCCAGGGCCAATCCCAATCACATTAAATGCATTCAGTTTCGGTAGACTCTTAAGATGAAATTCGCTTTCGGAAGGAAGCACCATAGCTTCAGGAACGGAGGTGTGCAGGCTTTGCATTCCAATGAGTGGGCTGTTTACGGTGAGCAGTCCAACCCCACTTCTCAGGCAAGCCTTACTGGCTAAAATTGAGGCACCAACCTTTCCCAAACTTCCAGCGCAAATCAGGGCATGTCCGAAACTTCCTTTGTGTGAAAATTTCTGACGTGATACTGGAATTGAGTCGGCCAATTCTTCTCTGATCAGGATAAAAGGAGATTCTTGTTTTTCGAGGAATTCCTTGTCGAGCCCAATGTCTATGATTTCAAATTCACCGACGAAGGAGCCTCCATTGGGTAAAAGAAAAGAGAGTTTTGGTACTTCAAAACACAAGGTGACATCCGCGATGAAAACGGAGCCGGTGTTCTCAGCATTCTCTTCCGCAAAAAGCCCAGACGGAATGTCGATGGCAAGACCAATGCAAGGTAATTCGTTGATTCGGTCGATGCAATGAGCAGCAATCCCATCTACAGGTCGGTTTAGGCCACTTCCAAAAATGGCATCTACGACAAGTGCATCGGGAGCGAGTTCTGGAAAGTCGCTCTCGGTTTTAATGAAATGAATTCCAAAGTTCAGCTCTTTATAGCGGAGTAAATTGCTGTGAAAGTCTGCGGAATAATCCTCTGAATACTGTACGACATACATCTCAACATCGTAACCTGATTTTTTCAAGAGGCGACCAATGACAAGGCCATCTCCACCGTTGTTGCCAACTCCGCAAAAGATGCGAATGGGACGTTCTAAAGAAAATTGATTTTTAATCCATTCGTAGCAGAGCTTTCCTGCTCGTTCCATCAAGTCGATGGAAGCAATGGGTTCGTGTTCAATGGTGTAGGCGTCGGCGGCCCGAATTTGTTCGGCTTTTAAGATCTTCAATTTACTGCTTTGAGGTTGCGTACGTAGCTGATTTCAAAGGTAGGCCCAAAAACGCGGGCGCGGTTGATTGATTGATGCAGCATTAGGAGAAAATCGTTCTTCCTAAAGTGAACGCCAGCACCTGCCATTCCACTTCCGTCTCCGCTTCCGTCTCCTCTAGGCCTGTAACCAAGACGAACAACTGCCCATTTATAACGTGCTCTTAACTGGAGCGAAAGAACCGTGCTAGTAAAAGTTCGATGCCGGAGATAGAGTTGGGGATGGATTTCAAGTTCCTCTGATGCTAGAATGGTGTATTCTGCAAATGCTGTGAGCAAATGCGATGGGAGCCAATAGCGCGGTGATAACTTGTACCCGAGGTTGCTTGTGAGGAAGGACGGTCCACCGTTGTACATTAAGCCAGTGCTAAAGCTTTTGTACTTGATGTTAAACGAAGCGTTGGGAGTTAAGCCATATGAGTTTAGGGTTTCTTCTTCTATTATTGCGGGGATTGGTTGGTATGGGTCGTAACGGTAGAAGTACCAAAAATCCAATCGCTGATAGGTTTGATCAAAGCCAATGGAAAGCGACAAATCAATTTGATCAAACAATCTCTGCCTGCGAATGAGATGAAGGCCCAAGTTATAACGGTCAATATCGCTAAGTAGATCAATTGAGCCTGTAATGGCCATGCTGTATTTCGAATCTTTGAAGTTCCAGTCTGCAGTAAGTAGTGCTCTTTCAGGCGAATTACCAAGGTTCAAGTACTGATTTATCCGATTGAAATTCAGGCGGAGGGTACCGGTCTCTCCAGCTCGCGCCGCATTCAAATAGATTGGGGACTCAATTGATGATAATAATGAAAAGTCAAGCTGAGCAGCTAAGTTTCCTGATAGAATCAGAAAAGTGAAGAGAGTAAGAAGAGAGTAGCGGAGCAATTGCACTCTTATAGCTACGAAAAGCGCGCAATAGGTGTTTTTCCGCCAACGGTTTTGGCATCGATGGAAGTTTCAATTTTCGCATCGAGCGGCAGGAAGAGATCCACACGTGAACCAAATCTTATGAAGCCAAATTCTTCTTGTTGATCGAAGTGTTTCTTTTCGTCTTTGGCGTACCAAATGATACGTCGGGCAACGGCTCCAGCGATTTGACGAATCATCACCTTCTGTTTTCCGTTGTTCAATACGAGGCTGGTGCGCTCGTTTTCAGTGGAGCTCTTCGGGTGCCAAGCAACGAGGTATTTTCCTGGATGATATTTGAAATACTCCACATCGCCTGCAAAGGGAGCCCACTGGATGTGCACGTTGAGTGGGGACATGAAAATGGAAACCTGAATGCGCTTCTCATTTAAGTATTCGTTCTCCTCAGTTTCTTCAATCACAACCACTTTCCCGTCGACGGGAGCGTAGATGATGTTCTCGTCTTTCACCCAATTGCGATTGGGACTTCGAAAAAAGTTCACCATAAATCCAAAGAAGACAACACTTACGGCTACATGGCTGTAAAAGAGCCAATAGATGTTTCCAGTAAATGGATTGAGAAGCATGTTGGCAACGAAGAGGACAAAAGCTGCGACGATGAGCGGTCCGGCTCCTTCTTTGTGGATTTTCATAGGCTGACAAATGTAAAAAAAGGTGCAGCGCTCAACCGGTGATTATGAAGTATAATGCCACAAAAGGCAGGCAGAAAATGAAGGCATCAAATCGGTCGAGGATTCCACCGTGGCCAGGCATAATTTTACCCGAATCTTTCACTCCTGAAAGACGCTTGATTTTAGATTCAACCAGATCGCCAATAGTGCCACTTACAGAGAGAATTCCCCCAAGGAGAACCCAATCGAGCATGGAGAGTTCAGTGTAGAACCTTGAGTATAAAACCGCGGTTCCGATGGCGAAGATGAAGCCACCGATGCTGCCTTCCCAGGTTTTTCCAGGCGACACTTTTGCGTAGAGTTTATTCTTTCCAATCTTAGATCCTATAATGTAAGCGAAGGTGTCGTTGGCCCAAATGATGACCAGAAAGCCCAAGATGAGAAAGGGGGAGAAAGAGGGGAGTCCTGCAAATGAAGGAATGAAGTTCAGTAGAGTGAGGGGGACGGCGACGTAGAAAATACCGACTAAAGTATCTCCAAGATCCGAGAAAGCCCCTTCACGATGATCGAATACAACTCGGATGAAAAGGAAGAATGGTAGAATTAAGTTGATCCAAAGAAGGCCATCCCAGTGGGCGCCGTTTGTGTAGAGAAAGCTGCTGAAGTAAAGGATTCCAGCCATGCCCATCCCAGCCCATTTCATAGGCTCGAGATCGCGCTTTTCACTCATTTGATAGTACTCCTGAACGCCAGCGAAAACGACTGTAAGAAAGAGGAATCCCATGGAATATTTATTCCATAAAATGCACCCAAGAACTACGATTACAAAGATGACTGCCGTTCCAGCCCGTTTACCCAGATCTTTCATAAATCGGTCTTTTCAAGGAGGTGCTTTGCCCGTATAAATTCATCGGACTGAACCAATAAATGAATGGGATTGCTTTGGTTGAAATTGACGTAGGCCGAATCCTGTTTATTCAAAATGACTGAGCCAATATTCTCTTCTTCCAACAATGCTTGAGCAATGTGAATCTTGTGAATTTCGGTACTTGTAAATACAGGGAACCAATCAGGCTTGGCCTTCTCCTCTGTCATGCTTAGACTCCTTTTTCGTATGCGAAGATGAGTCTTTTAATTCTTCTGGAGCATGTCCGTTTGAGTTCGCCTTCGATTCGTCTTCCTTCAGATTATCTCGGGAATCAACGTCTTTTGCAGGGATGTCGTCTACCTTTTTCTCAATCTGGTGATGACGCTCTGCGAACGGACGCTTTCCGAAGACGCTTTCTAAATCTTCCTTGAAGATGACCTCTTTTTCAAGAAGCAAGTCGGCCAATTGCTTGAGATTGTCTTGGCTGTTCTTCAACAGGTCTAGCGTACGCTTGTACGCCATGTCGGTGTACTTTTTCACCTCTTCATCGATGATTTGGGCAGTCTTTTCACTGTAGGGTTTCGTGAAGGTGTATTCAGATTGGCCTGAAGAGTCGTAGAAGCTCAAGTTTCCAATTTTATCGTTCAAGCCATAGACTGTCACCATACTGTACACTTGCTTTGTAATTTTCTCCAAGTCAGAAAGTGCACCGGTGCTCACCTTTCCAAAAATGATTTGCTCTGCGGCACGTCCACCAAAGGCTGCGCATATCTCATCGAGCATTTGGTCGGCGGTAGTTATTTGACGTTCTTCAGGAAGATACCAAGCAGCTCCCAACGAACGTCCACGCGGAACGATGGTTACTTTAACTAAAGGAGAAGCGTGCTCCAGCAACCAGCTTACAGTAGCGTGACCAGCTTCGTGGTAAGCGATTACCTTCTTCTCGTCTTTTGTAATGATTTTGCTTTTCTTCTCAAGTCCAGCGATGACGCGATCTACGGCGTCCATAAAGTCGTCTTTGTCGACGGCTTTTTTCTTCTTCCGGGCAGCAATCAGCGCAGCTTCATTACAAATGTTTGCGATGTCGGCACCGGAGAAACCGGGAGTCTGACGAGCTAAAAATTCTACATCAAGATCACCAGCTAGTTTAAGAGGTTTGAGGTGAACTTGGAAGATTTCTTGACGGCCATTGATGTCTGGCATGTCTACAAAAATCTGACGGTCGAATCGACCTGGGCGAAGAAGCGCTCTGTCCAAAACATCAGCTCTGTTCGTTGCGGCTAGAATGATGACGCCAGTGTTGGTTCCGAAACCATCCATTTCAGTAAGAAGCTGGTTCAAAGTGTTTTCTCGTTCGTCGTTACCGCCCGTCATGGAGGAGCGTCCGCGAGCACGGCCGATGGCGTCAATCTCATCGATGAAGATGATGGAAGGAGCTTTTTCTTTCGCTTGCTTAAAGAGATCGCGAACACGTGAGGCACCAACTCCTACAAACATCTCTACGAAATCAGATCCGGAAAGGCTGTAAAAAGGAACCTTTGCTTCTCCAGCTACAGCTTTAGCAAGAAGGGTTTTACCTGTACCAGGATTACCTACTAAGAGTGCGCCTTTTGGAATCTTGGCTCCAAGTTCAGTATACTTTTTTGGGTGCTTTAAGAAATCTACGATCTCCTTGATCTCTTCTTTGGCTTCTTCAAGACCAGCAACATCGTCGAAGGTTGTTTTTATCGCTGTGTTCTGATCGAAGAGTTGGGCCTTCGATTTTCCAATGTTGAAAATCTGACCGCCAGGACCTCCGCCACCGCTCATGCGCCGCATGATGAAAATCCAGAGGCCAAAAATCAGTGCGATGGGCAGTATCCATGAAATTACGTCTCGTCCCCAGCTCTCGCGGTTTTTAGAATCGTATGTAATGCCGTATTCTTCCGAATACTGAATGAGACTTTCTTCAAATTTTTCGGGAGAAAGAATGTTGAGTCTGTAGTGTGGGCCTTGACTTGGCGCATCGCCGTATATTGGTTTCTCGACGTTTTTGTCGTGAGGAGCTTTTGAAAGCGCATCGTTTTTCAGATAGATCTCAGCAAACTCTTTGTTGATGACAACTACTTTCCGAACCTCTTGACGCTCGATGTAAGCTTGAAATTCGCCGGGGGATATTGGCTTGAGGCTTGGGCCCCAGCTAAATAGGTTGACAGATATTAAAATCAGACCAATGATGGCGTAAATCCAGTAGAAGTTAAATGGTCGTTTGCCTTTTGGACCACCTCCAGGTTTGAATCCTGGGTTTCCACCACCCTCGTTTTTTGGTTCTTGCTTATTCTCGCTCATAATCAGTGTAGGTTCTCTAGCTTTCTAGACGGGGCATCGGCCCATAAATTTTCCAGTGCGAAAAATTCTCTTGTATCTTTTAGAAATAAATGCACCACTACGTCCACAAAATCTATCAGTATCCATTCTGAGTTGTCAACACCTTCAACGCTAAAAGGTTTTTCTTTTAGGATTTTAAAACAATCATCTTCGATGGCGTTTTTAATTCCTTGGATCTGACGATCTGAATTTCCGTGACAGATGATGAAGTAGTCGCAAATTGCACTTGGAATCTTTTTTAAGTCCAAAATCACAATGTCGGAACCTTTTTTCTCTTGAATTGCCTGAACGATCACGTCGGCCAATTTGTCGGTATCTGAAATCTTTTTTGCCTTTGCCATGCTGTTTTTCGAGGGTCGCGAAATTACGTATTTTTAGACGCCTAGCGATGAATTGACGGTATAAGACTGAAGGTGGAAATAGGAAGCACTGTATTGGATTTTGACTTGCTCGAGTCGACCAACAAAACGATGTATGAGCTCATTCAAGAAGGGCTCGTTCAGCCAGGTACGGTTGTTAGAGCGGGCTATCAGACAAATGGACGCGGACAGCGGGGAACGACTTGGGATTCTGCTGCTTCGAATAACCTTTTATTCAGTCTCTATTTAGATTCTAGGAGCATTGGGCCAGACGAACAGTTTGCGATAAGTCGTGGCCTGAGCATCGCCATGTGTGAGGCCCTACAACCGCTTGTTGGTGAGGCTAAGCTAGAGATCAAATGGCCGAATGACATTCTCTTGGATGGACGAAAACTTTGTGGCTTTTTGATTGAAAATTCCATAAAAGGGAACAAACTGGAGTGGACCATAGTCGGAATTGGCCTAAACGTGAATCAAGTTGATTTTGGGAAATTGAAGGATGCGACCTCTTTGAGCGTTCAGAGTGGAAGAAATTTTGATCTCGACGATCTGCTTGGGTTTTGTCTGGAAAAGCTCAATGTTTATTGGAAAAGAGTGCAATCATTCGAAAACTTAAATGACCTATACCTAAGTAAGCTCTACGGGTTTTCAAGGTCCGTTCCAGTTGTGATTGACGGCGAGTCGAAGGAGATTCAAATCCAAGGTGTTGATGCTTACGGCAGATTGCTTGGAAGAGTAGGCGAGGAGGAGCGAAGATTTGACCTCAAAGAGCTTCGGTTCAGTCCAATTGCTCCTTGAGCTTGTCGGCCATAATGCCAAAGAGATTTCCAAGGGGTTTCTCTGCCACAGACTGAAGAAAGAAATTCATTTCTCCTTCAAATTGAAATTGAACATCACCCTGTTCTGAAAGGACAAGCTTAAGAGATATTGGAAATGGTTTTGGACTCGGATTTTTCAGCTCAATAGAATTTGGTTCGTTTCGTGAAACCACTTGCAATTCCAAATCCGCCATATTGTTGATGTTGAAGGAACAATTGTCTGCATCTGCAGTCCATTTTGTCACCTTCCCTTCGGGCATCAGTTTTTCCCAATTTCTCAGATCTGAAACAAATTCGAAAATTTCAGCTTGGGATTTACTAGTGATTGTACTTGAGCGTTCTAGTTTGAGCATCAGCCTTTTTTCCAGTTTTTTGGGTCGGTACGCCATTCAGTCAGGACGTCCATTTGATCGGCCGAAATGTATCCGCTTTCTACAGCTTGTTGAGTAAGTAGGTCGTAATTGGTGAGGCTCACTAAATGACATTTTTCTTTCTTGAAATTTTCGTCGGCTTCGGGAAGTCCGTAGGTCATGATGCTGATCATCCCCTTCACCATACAGCCTTGCGCTCTGAGAGCGGCAACTGCTTGAAGGCTGCTTTTTCCTGAAGAAATGAGATCTTCAATGACAATAACAGATTGACCACTTTCAATAACACCTTCAATTTGGTTTCCCATCCCGTGTTCTTTTGGCTTGGGTCGAACGTAAACGAAAGGAAGTCCGAGTTCTTGGGCAACCATAACGCCAATGGCGATTCCGCCGGTAGCAACACCCGCAATGAGATCGGGTCTTCCATAATTTTCCTGAACGCAGGCAACCATTTCTTGACGTATGTGCGTTCTGATTTTAGGAAAGGAGAGGATTCTTCGGTTGTCGCAGTAGATGGGAGACAAGATTCCAGACGCCCAAGTGAAGGGTTTTTCCGGACTTAATTGCACCGCTTTAATTTGGAGCAAAAATTCCGATACTCGTAAGGCTGAATCAATATTTTTGTGAGCTACCATTCTGTTGCAAAACGGCCCAAATGTATAAAGTTTTCTTCAACAAGGTATTGATCGAATTGGCCCATCCCGAGGAGCTTAGCGGAAAAAACGCGCAGCGAATCAGCGGGGATGAAAATCTGTATGAGATGATTCTTCAAGCAAGAAGAAAACGACAGAATGTTCTTCGGTTGGTGTCAAATGATTTCGATCAAATGATCCTTTGGTTTCGCTCACACTTCAAAAAAGTGAAAGCTGCCGGCGGACTTGTGTTGAATGATGAAGGAAAAGTTTTGCTCATTCACCGGAGAGGAAAATGGGATTTGCCAAAAGGTAAATTGGAAGCTGGCGAGAAGAAAAAGGCGGCAGCTGTAAGAGAGGTTGAAGAGGAAACCGGTGTTGGTGAACTTTCCATTGAACGAAAGTTTGGAAAAACATACCACATCTTCTTTCGAAACAAGGTTCCCTGTTTGAAAGAAACGCATTGGTATTTAATGCGAAGTAGTTATAAAGGTGAACTTGTCCCTCAAACGGAAGAAGACATCGAACAAGTGAAATGGGTAAAGCGCGCCAAGCTTCACAAATTGAAAAGCGAGTCATACGACAGCCTGCATCCTTTGTTCGACGAACTCCATGGCCTGGAGGATTAAGCGCCTAATTATTCGACGTCCTCCGAGTATATAATTCTGCTCTGTTCCGCTAGTTTGTTAATTTAGCTCAATCTAACAACGACTAGGACATTCTTAATGATATTGATCAATCGAAGGCTTGAAAGGCCTTTGAATTGGGAATTCTTCCCCCTAAAAATCACCAAATTCACCGCATTACTTTCGGTGCTTTTTGTGCTGATTTCATTGGGTTTTACTCAAAAAAAGACGGTGCAAGGCTATTCTGGAAATTATTGGATTGGTACTTCAGGTGCCCACTTCACATCCTTCAACGATGCAATTGACAGTTTGGAGGCTTTCGGAATGGCTGGAACAGTCCAGTTGTTTGTTTACGGCGACACCTACAATGAACGTGCAGTTATAAATGGTGACAGCATTACTGGTCTTGGCACTTACAGTTTATATATTTCTAACTACCAAGGGGACCAGGTATTTGTTCAAGACAGTGCTTCCACTAGTGCGAATAATGGTGTGCTCGTATTGAATGATGCCCACAACATCTTTATTAATGGAATCACATGGAGAGCACTAAGTTCGACGAACTTTACCGTAGATCGTTATACAGGAGATTGCTCCCGAATTAGTTTTCAAGGCAATAGTTTTTATTCTCAACTCACTTCTTCAAAGAACAATGCGGATCGTGTGGTAATGGTTGCAGAAAATTCATTTGGGAACAATGTTGATTCATTGTACATTTCTGGGAATTCCTTCTACAACGGGTCGAAGTCGCTTCAGCTGAACGCTGCTTCTGGAAACAAATCTGTGGGTAATTTCATTTTGGGGAATGAGTTCATTGGCCTTGCTGACTTACAGGACTTCGACCTTAGAGTTCATCCGAATCCCGCGATAGATGAAATTAGGGTGCATCTTGAGGGTCTTTATGACGGTCAAATTCATCTAAAATTGATTAATTTGCGCGGAAAGGAAGTATTGCGTAACCAGTTCCCAGCGATGGAGCAGAATGATTTGAAGGTGGACGTTTCGGGATTGGCCGCTGGCGTTTATCATGTGCTTATCGTTACTGATCAAGGAACCGCAGTGCGTAAGGTTTTTATTAGATAAGTTCAGTAGATTGCCCTCGAAACTGCTAAAATACGTCCTAACGCTCCTGCTCATAGCGTTGCTGTGCTTGCCAAGCTTGCAGTTGGCTGCTCAAAGAGTGCAATGGACTCAAAGCAGAAACGGGAATAGGGTCGTCGCTTCGGATATCACTTCTTCAGGACAAATCACCCTTGCTTTTGAGAATGGAAATCACCTTCTATCTCAATACGACAACGCGGGAATTTTGAATACTTCATTCAACACAGGGGATGGAATTGCCGCCGAAATTCACGATTTAGTCCACGATGCCGACGATAATATCTACCTCGTTGGTTCCTTCAATGGAACAACGGACTTCAATCCCTCCATTTCTTTTACCAAGAATGTCACTCCAATCGGGAGCTCAGATGCCTTCTTAGCGAAATTCGATACACTTGGAAACTTTTTATGGGTAAAACATTGGGGTTCACTCAATGAAGATGTAGAAGCTCTTTTCGTGGAAATAGATGGAGCGAACCTAATCGTTGCAGGTTTTTACAGAAATACGGTAGATTTCGACCCTGGTACTGGGGTTCAAAATGAATCAGCTGGGACCACCTTCAATGAAGCCTACCTGAGTAAGATAGATACCGCTGGAAATTTCGTGGACGTCCTTACCTTAACTACGGGTGCAACTGGCTTCAGCGAACCGAAAGACATGAAACTTGTGGGCAGCGACCTCTATGTTGCCTTCGACTACAGCCAAAGCCTTCAATACGACACGAGCGGTGCCGTACAAGCTGCATTCGGCACTGGAAGTACGCACTCTCTCATCAAATACAACTTAGGCTTTGGTTCAGTTTGGAAATGGGAATTTAACCATATTGATGCCTTCTCCATCGATGCAAATGCCACTGATGTATATGCAGTAGGAACTGTAAATGCGGGTGAAACGACAGACTTGGATCCAGGTTTTCTTTTTTCTACAGTCGTTAGTCCCTCCGGAGAACAAAATGGCTTTATTGCGAGATACAATGCGGCCTCAGGTGCACTTGTTGGCAATGGTGAGTTCACGGGAAATTGGCCGGCAAGTTCTGAGATTGATGTGAGCACGAACTCAAGTGGTGATGTGTATGTCATTGGAGATTTTCGCGGAATTGTAGATTTTGATCCGGGTGCAGGGGTGCTTGTCGACACATCAACATTTGTTGGAGCTGTAGCTACAAGCGATATTTTTGTTGCCAAGTACAATGCTTCATTAGCCTATCAATGGCAGTGGTCAACAGGTTCGACTTTATTCGATGCCTCCCAAAGCATTCATATTTTGAACGACGGTTTTTTAATGCTGGGAACCTACAATGGGACAGTAGATTTCGATTTTGGAGCTGCGGTGAGAACTTTGGCTGCAGGCTCAAGTCGAGATATTTTCATAGCACGATATGACACCTCCGCGGTTTGTCTTATCAATCCACAACTCATAACGGCAAGTGGTGTGAACTCATTTTGTGCAGATGACACCCTATTGTTGAATGCAGCGGGTGTTCAAGCAACAACGCTCTGCAGTTGGAAGTTGAACGGATCATCACTGGGAGCCACTTCAGATTCCTTGAAGGTTGGAGTGGGTGGTCTGTACACACTCATTTTAACGAACCCTGGAGTTTGCGTTGATAGTACATCCTTGAACATCGTCATGAATCCATTGCCAGTAGTGAGGACTAGCCTTATTAGTAGCCTGCTTAGCTTATGCGAGTCGGATGCAGCTCTTTTGATTGGTCCAGGGATTCCGAATCCGGGAAATGCTCAACCATACAACGGAACTCTTAGAATCAGTGGCGTTTTCAATCCACCTTTAGACACTTCTTATGTCTTTCTTCCTAGCTTTAATCTAGGGCAGAGCTTTGTGCAGTACACCTATGTTGACCCAATCACGGGATGCACAGATTCGATCATCGACACGGTTCAAGTAAATGGCGATCCAGTGCTTACTTTTAGCACAGTTCCAAATTTTTGTTACAACGGATTTGGTGACACCTTGGATTTCGCCTTGCCTTTGGGTGGTTCTTGGAGCGGACTAGGAATTCAGAACGATTCCCTCTTTGACCCGAACACCTTTGGGTTAATTGTTGGAAACAACGACGTATACTATAGTTTTGTCGATAGCTTTGGCTGTTCAACAATAGATACTGCAAGCATTCTGGTCACAGCTCCACCTTCAGTAAGCTTTAATATGACGGCTAACTTTTGTGATGGTGAAGAGGGGCTTTCCCTGCTTTTGGATCCTCGCGTATTTGCAGATCCTCTCGGTGGAGTTTTCAGTGGAGTAGGTGTTAGCGGAGATACCCTGAGTCCTTCTGAACTTGCCCTCGACACGATTTACGATATTACCTACGCCTACACGGATGCATCTGGTTGCAGCGATACGGGAGTTGGATTTTATTCTGTTCATCAAACTCCTAGCTTCACATTCACAGGAGGCTCTGCCTGTGAAGGCATCGATTCTCGTATTGGGGTAGAAGAAGAGTTTTTCTACGAATGGAGTACTGGAGAAACTACTCAATCGATCGATGTTAATATAACCGAACCAACAAGCTTTGCCATAACGGTATACGATTTCTTCTGTTCTGCTTCGGACTCTGTTGACGTTGACTTGATTGAACCCCCCACAGTTACCGCCAACCTAGACTACGCTACTGGCCCATACAACAATCCACTTACAGATATTGATGTTCTAGCCAACGATATTGGGGATTTTGAGAGGTTTAGCATCTTATTCAGTCCTTCGAATGGAAGTCTAGATTTTGGAGGAAGCGAAACGGTATTCGATTACATTCCAAACCAAGATTTTAGAAGAACGGATACCCTGGTGTATGAAATCTGTGATCCTATTTGCTTTGACATCTGCGATACGGGGATTGCCTTCTTAAGTCCTTATGGAGACCCACATGATTTCATCCCAAATGCCTTTACGCCAAACGGTGATTTCGTTAACGAGTTTTTTGTCATTCCTGGAATTGAAGCTCCCATGTATACGGGGAATGAGTTTGTTGTATTCAATGTTTATGGCGACAGAGTTTACAAGGCAACAGATTACCGAAATACCTGGGATGGAAGTCCTCAGGGAAATGTTCTACCAGGAGTAGGAGGAAAAGTTCCCGATGGGACTTACTACTACATTCTAAAGCTGGCTGAAGACGATGTATTAACTGGCTTTATTGACGTGAGGACGAAGTGATGAAAAGGCTGCTTACCATATTTGTGTTGTTCTTGAGCCTTGGTTTAAATGCCCAACGTTCTCCAGATGTAATTAACTACATCCATCACCTTCCATTCATTAACGGAGCTGCAGTTGCGCTAAACTCAAGTTTAAACGCTGCAATCGTAGGTCGCACTCAATGGGTGGGCTTCAATCGCGCACCGCTTCTTCAAACCCTTGATGTAAACCTTCACATTAGTCCGAACTACAACTACCTCGGATTTAACGTTTACAATACACAACAAGGCGTCTATAGAAATACCAGAATTGGGGTAAACTACACTTTCCGTGCTCCCTTCGAACTGGATGGCTTTCTAGCCTTCAGCATCACTCCTGAAGCCAACATCTGGACGGAAGACCAAAGCATCATAGAAACGGACTTTCTAGATGATCCCTTGTACTCGTATACTGGACAGAATTACGTGTTGCCCAATGCCCGTTTTGGAACCTTCTTGTATTACAAAAAATTCTACTTCGGATTATCGACTCCGGCACTCTTAGACCAATCCTTCGACGCTAGGGAAGGCCGTCCTAGTGTGCGTTTTAATCCGAACGGAATGCAGTGGAATGCATACACTGCTACAAATCTCAGTTTGAACCGGTCGATTGAGTACCATCCAAGTTTGCTTCTTCGAGTAGCTGGAGGAAGCCCGATGCAGCTTCACGTAAATAACTACTTCCAGTATTTGAGAAAGATTGGTTTTGGTGTGAGCTATCATTCTCTTCAGAACTTAAACTTTCATTTTGATTACCACTGGGAGCAAATGCTCAAATTCGGCTATAGCTTCACGCACAACCTCGGTGCACTAGGCGGCCAGTACAGTGCTGGTTCACACGAGCTAATCTTCGTCTATGGTATTAAAAATATGGCGCGTTCTAAAATCAATTTGGAGCGACTCATCATCAAAGAGAAGAGAAAGGTTATTGGGCGTAAGAAATTACTTGGTGGCAGAGACAAAGGGGTTCGCAAACGCGGCAGTAAATTGAGTCCGAATTTTGCTGGAAGTAAAAGCAGCCGAAGGAAACAAGAAAAGGCAGCTAAAAAGCAGGCGAAGAAAGAGGCCAAAAGCAAAGCTAAAGAACGTCAACCATACCAGCAATAGTCTCGTATATTCAGAAGCTAGGTCATCAGGGCTTGCGTGATTTTCCATGGCATTTTTTCGGAATCTAGTAGTAAGGGGTGAAGGCGCACTAGATCCTATAGATTACAAAATCCTTCAGATTCGCAGAGAGGCGTCTAGCAAGCTTTCTTCATCTAGATGCTGACCAAAAGCCTTTGTAAACCATATTCACACCGAAAGGATACCTAGGAATACAGGAGGTAGATTGATTCAAGGAGGTCAATAAGCCCAGCCGATCAGGGATACACGAAGGCCCAGGTATATGTGGATGCGCAGCGCAATCAGATGTAATTCTTTAAAAAGGATGAAGGCTCACAGATTTCTGCGGCTTCGAAACAGTAGAACTTCCATCGCGGCATTAGGCTATGCTCAAATGAAAGACTAGGAAGAAGCGGTTTTTCCTTTATTGCTCTCCTTCACTACGAAGGTTTGAACGAAGCGCTCAACAGGGAATAGGAGTAAACCGAGTATTACGTTCAGCATTACCTTGATAAAGGCGATACTACCTACAACGGTCTCCAAGTTTTCCTCCACGTAGTTGATACCATATTCGAACACGATAATTACCGCAATAGAAGCCAAGATCGTCGCCGTTCTGGACCCACCCGTTTTTCTACCGTAGAACACCGCAAGAGAAAGCATAATCAGAATGATTACGAATTGCATAACGTAGAAGTAGATACTTGCATAGAAAGGAATGTTGATTTTGAATTTATACGAACTCGGAACACTTTCAACGCCATCGGCGTTCACGGCCTTCACGAGGAATTCATAGTTACCGGCAGTTAAACCAGCCAAATCGGCATAAGGAGTAGATGCTGGTTCAGACCAGGACTCATCCGATTTAGGACCTTTTAGCGAATAGGTGTAAGCGAGCTTTCTTGGGTTGTTCAGACTAACTCCCAGATACTCGATTCGAAGGTTGTTCTGTTCAGGTAAGAATTTGTGGTCCACTGGCCAACTAGCGGGCTTCTGATTGATTCTTAGGCCTTCTAAAGAAATAATAGGTTTCACATCGTTGAATACATCGAGGTAAGGGTTGTACTTCACAGCCCCCAGGATGGTTCCGAACCAGATGTTGTTGTTTGCATCACGTCCGATGGAATTTGGGTTAATCTCAACTCCGAGAAACCCTTCTGCTTTTGAATAATGTGAGAAGGTTCCAGTTTTCTGATCGAATTTCTCAACGCCGTTTGTTGTCCCAATCCAGATGTTGTTGTCCTTATCAGCAACAATGGCATATGGAGTAGAGGAGACCAAACCACTGTCTGTATTGTAATTGGTAAACTTCTCACCATCATATTTATACACGCCTCCGGTATAACACCCAAACCAAAGATTTCCTTCTAAATCTTCTGCTGCACTCAACACAAAAGTGTGGTTCATACCGTCTTCAGGTCCCCATACCTTAAATTTATCACCGTCCCAAGATGTTAACGACCCACCCAAAACGGCGAACCACATAGTTCCATTCTTATCCTTTAGAACCTTAAATACGTTGTTACCTCCAATGCTGTCTTTCTTTTCGGTGAACAGTGTGAGGGAGTTCAAGGCAGGATTAATCTTTACAATACCAGCAGGTGTTCCAAGCCAAAGGTTTTGATCATCATCTTCTGCAATAGAGTAGATCATGTCCTGAAGGTGATCTTCGATATTAACTCGTTCGTAGGTGCCTACTTGAGTACGCTTAAAGAGCGAGCCTGATGCAGTTCCAAACCATACATTTCCTCGGCCATCAGGATAAATAGAGAATACCGGCACATCAAACAACCCTTCCACCTTATAGTGTTTCGTGCTAAGTGAGTCGTTGTTTACGTTATCGTCATTTAGTAGGTGAGTTACCCCTTCGTTCGTACCGAGCCAAATACTTCCATCAGCATCGGGAGCAACGGCCCATACAATGTTGTTTCTAAGGCCAACACTTTCGTCGTAAAGAATGAAGTGCTCCGATGTGTACTGGTTTAAGCCTACGTCCGTTCCAATCCAAATGGTGTTTTCACGGTCAAAAAACATGCACTTGACATTATAGAAGTTCAGACCTTGGTCTACCCCATAGTTCCTGAATTCATACGCTCCATCTTCGGCGCTCTTCGTAATTCGAATCATACCGTTGTCTGCAGTTCCTGCCCAAAGGTTTCCATTAGGATCTTCGAGCAATACATTAATACCATTCGAAATGAAGCCTGATTCTTTGTTAAGATAGTTCATGTCGGATTTTCCGAGCTTTCTCAAACCCTGAAAGTCTGTATCAGGGAAGTAGGTGATACCAGCATTTGTACCTAACCATATACGATCGTCGTACTCAGAAATTTGAGTAATGCTATTGCTACTTAAGCCATCATCTATTGTCAAATTGATGGATGGAATCGAATCGAGAACTGAGAGCCCTTCTTCAAAAACATAGACTCCATTGTCCTCAGTTCCAATCCATAGATTCGAATACTGATCTAAATACAAGGTTTTGATGAAGCGAGAATCTTCGTCCTTGCTGAATTCTATGCGCTTAACTTCTTTCGCTTTCAAATCAAAATAGAACAAACCGCTTCCGTCGGTTCCGAAGAACATTACCCCACGCGCGGTATCTTCGACGAAGACCTTTACTTCCTGGTAGGAATTGAACTTTTCAATGGCAAAGCTCTCAAATTGTTCTGTTACAGCGTCAAATTTGGTGATCGAACCACCCCAGTGACCAAACCATAAATGCCCTTCGGAATCTTTATAAGAAGCAGTTACCCAGTCCTCAGCTAGGCTGTCAGCACCGTTGTAATTTGTAAATTTTGAACCATCCCAAACAGATAATCCAGAGATGGTACCTACCCATAGCTTCCCATTATCATCTTGAACCATCGACTGAACTTGCGATTGTGCGAGGCCGTGCTCAACCCCATAGGAAACGAAGTTTACAACCTGCGCTTGAAGCGAAGTGAAGCTCCAAGAAGCGATAAAAAGGATCAAATAAGCACTTAGAATCTTCCAGTTTTTCATTGTCGCTCAGATAGCTTCTTAAAGTTGTTCAACTCGGTAACATATTCATCCTCGTCGATCTCCACCCCGTTTCGATACCAGTCTGTGAAGAAGAACCAATTGGTGATGGTATAGTAGTTCAGTCTTTTTCCTCCAGAGCGGACATCGTAAGACACGATTTCTTTTACGTTGATTCTCGTCGAATCAAAGGAAATGCGCGTTGGCGCTTCTACTACAAAGGTGCTGTCGAGAGAAACCAAATCGTCGGCGGAACCAATTCCTTTTCGCAAACTCTTGCTTACTGTTTCTGCGATAAAGCTAGATCGCTCTGCTGCTTTAGCTGCTGCCTCAGCTTGCTTACGTTCGTTATCCCTGTCTGACGGGCGGAAGACATCAAAAAGTACATTGTTGATTGATTGGTTTTTGAGAAGAACATTTTCAATTTTACTGTAATCCGTTGTGTCGTTGAACACCATTGCTTTAGCCATATCGTATTGAGCGTTGGTTGTCAATTCTCTGTTTTTCGTGAGCTTAGCAGCATCTGCTCTTTCCTTGTATTTGCCAATCAATTCGTTTACGCCTCTTTCTTCGTACTCAATTTCTTCCGACTCAATCGTCTCAACATTTACCAAAACATCGTCAAGGTCTAAGTCTTTGTTGTCTTTAACTGGAAACTCAACTCTAGCTAAGAAGTTGCTGTTCACAGATCCTACGTTGAAGAACTTGGAGCTGGTAGGGTTGTAGGTGATGGCTGCAAAGGCAGAGTTGAATGCGAATGGATCAACCTTGTCGTCATCCTTCTTATACATGAGAACAGTAGGAGAAGCATGTTGCTCTCTTCGGAGATCTTCTTTTTTTACGCCGGTGCGAGTGTCTACAGTAACAAAGGTCTCGTGCGAGCTCTCATCTACAAATCGAAGCTTATACTTTCCATTGTAATCGAGATTCATCGCGTAGTTTCCTCTGCGGTCAGTGATTGTCGAGTCAACGACTATTGTAGTAGTAACACCGTTGATGATGGTATCCTTTTCCGCAATTACCTTCACGTCCTTCATGTAGCCAGAGCGAGCGCCTTTAACCCGACCTGTAAGGGAGAGTAGTGGGGAAACCACTGGGGTGTTCAGCATTCTTGTGAAGAGGTAGGGAATGGAGTCGTTTTTCTCGAAGGTGGCGGCAATTGGGTCGTAAGCAAATTGTTGCCAAGGAGTGCCAAATGCCATCGGGTTGATGCTTTCGTTTTCTCGATCGTAGAGCTTAACATCTGGGATCTCAATGGTCCTGTTTTCATACTTACCATCTACGTCGGTATTCAATTCAATGAATGTCTCGTAATAATCGGGGTCACTGAATACCAAACGGAAGAAGCGATCGTAAGGAAGATTCATCTCATACGAACCGGTTTTGTCGGTTTGAACTTCCTTCACAAAAACCAACTCTCCAGCTAGTGGTTGAGTCAATTTTACTCTCACATCTTTCAAATCCTTATTGTCTAGGTTGGCGATGCGACCTTTAACAGAAAGAAATGTATTGCTGGCAGTTGGAACTACAATAGCTGCCAAGGAATCTTGAACTTGCTTGATGGAGTCTTGATTCACATAGTCTTTTGGCTTCTCAGTGACTAAGGCGAAAAGCTCTTCAAACACACCATCGCGATCGGTAAACTCTTTTTCTACTGTTGAATAATGGATTGCGGCCAATGGTTTTTGCTTAAATCCAAGTGGGTTAAGGATGTCTTCAAAGTCTAGTGGAATGAGAGTGACAGGAGGGACGAGGTCTTTAAACTCAGTATCTGTAATTTCATCAGGAACATCCGTATTAAAATTCAAGAAGAACACGTGATAACCTTCTTTCTGGACCAGCATGCGGTAATTTTTCTCCAATTTCAAGTCGAACCGATAGCGGCCTTTAGAATCGGTTGTGTCGCTGAGGACTAATTTCCCACTTTCAAAAAGATTGATGGCCACACCTTCGAGCTTGCTTCCGCCCATATCACGGCTAACTCCTCGAATCGGCAGGCGACCAGCATATTCAACTTCCTCTTTTGAACCAGCAAGTACATTGGCAAAAATCTCCGACACATTCTCGTCAGTTTCAAATTCACCTTTATTGTTGTTGAAGAAATGCCGCTGAGATGGTATTTCAAATGCCGCAGGGTTAAGAGAATCGTCCGAAGCAGAGAAGAGAACTACATCGGTGTTTAATTTTTCGATTTGCTCTCCACTAATCTCCGATTCTACATCGATTAAAGTTGTTCGAAATGAGTCCGCCGAAAAAGCCAAACGAATATTTTGATTGGCAGGAACTCTAAAGTTGAAGCTTCCATCTTCGCTGATGCTCACGCTTCGAATTGTATCTATACCAGCTATAATTGTGACTACGCCGTTTGAGAGCTTCTCTTGTTCGTTGCTCTCAATGCCTCCTGCTGTAAGCATCTTACCAGAAACACTGATTTCTTTATAAATGGGTGTTTCGAGAATTGATTTAAAAGCTTTTGAAGCTTCAGCTTTCTTTATGAAGCCGTCTGTGCCCGGACTAAAAGCAATTTCTTCCGAGGGAAGCTGAAAAGCTCTATTGTTCGCACTTGTGTCAGTCTTTGAAAAGAGCTTAATGTCCGTCAGTACAACGAACTCTTCTTTAATTCTGCTTGTATCAATTTTTGAATTTACAGTCACAAAAGTTTCATGGTGTGCACTGTCTCTAAAGGTCACTGTGGCGTTTTGTTGGAACGGAACTTCCAACTCATATCGTCCACTGTCATTGGTGCTTGTTTTGTCAATCAATTCACCTTCAATACTTTCAGCGAGAACCTCAACATTCTTAGCTGGTGCGTCGGCACTGTCAAGTACAATCCCTTTCAAAATCACAACACCGACGTTTGGCTTCACCAAATGCCCTAGGTATTCATCGATCAAATCAGGGTTGTAATCATACTTGTCGAGGTTTGGCTGAAACGCAATCTCAGTCAAGGGTTTGTTGGCGAAGGCACGGTCATTGAATTCCAAACTATCCCGAATCATAATCTCTTCGGGTGCTTTGTAGTAGTAGTCCAGCAATTCTTTGCTGCGAGGCATCTTCGTGTCGAACATCATGAAAATCGGCTTATAACCATCGAAGCTATAACTCACTTTGTAGCGTTGGTTGTATGACAGCTTAAACTTATACGAGCCGGTATTTCCAGTAGTAATCGTGTCTACAATTACTCCGGTGCTGTCGCTGATGGATACGAGCACTCCTGACAGCTTATCTCCCTTTTGATTTTTTACCTTAGAACTAACATTCAAATTCCCCTGTTCAGCTGGGGTTATAAAGGAAAGTGCAGAGAGGACCAGAATGGTAAGAGCGGCGTATTTTAACTTGAGTTTCAACAGTTGATTGGTCGGTTTCAGCTAGAATCAAAAATATATTTTTTCTCCTATTCAAATTCCTATCTGCCCTGTCCTTTTGTTGGCACCTCTTTTATGAAATTCGTCTTGCTTTTTTCGGTCATATCTCGTTGAATACGAGAGAAGTACCTTTCGGCTCCACCTTCAGGAGATGGGCCGGGTGACACGAGAAGCTTGCCTTCGGGGTCAATTATGAAGTATGAAGGTATGGCTACGATGCCATATTTCGTCTTTATATCGGGTTGATTCGAGAAATCGAGGAAGGTCCAGGAGTATTCATTTTTCTCAACAAAACTGCGGGCTTTCTTTGCTTTCTGATCTAGGGAGATGCTCACAAATTCAACCTGTTCCTTATACTTTTCGTGCAGCTCTCTCATGACAATCATACTCCGGATGCAGGGAGCGCACCAGGTAGCCCAGAAATCGAGGTAGACATACTTCCCTTTAAAATCACTTAAGCTTACAGTTTCACCTTCAAGGCTTTGCAATTGGAAATCAGGAGCTAGAGTTCCAGCTTTCATGAAATTTGATTTCTCCAGAAGGTTTAGAGCAGTAATTCGATGGTCCTGAAATTTTGATTCTTGAACGACCCGCTTAAGAATTGGATGAACTTGCTCCTTTTTAAATCGTCCGTTAACTTGCGAAAAGTAAAGCCCTTGAAGCATAGCGAGTTCCCTAACATCATCGCGTTTTAGGAATTCATGGCTTGAAAGAATTGCATCGAGGGAGTCGAGTTCGGAATTTTCGATGGCCAAAATCATCTTAATTTCTTCTTCACGAAAGGCAAACGAACTCAGGATGTCGGCATAAAACTCATTGAAGAATTTCATGTAAGCTTCGCCTCGAAAATGCAAGGGAGTATTTTTCAAGTAGCGATTGTACAGTTCTTTCTTTGAATGTCCGGTCATCAAATCGATGAGAGCCAAATTGAATTGAAGCTGTTGAGCGAAGTAAGTGTTATCAAGCTTGAAGTAACGCCTGCTCATCTTTAGGTTGAAGCTGTCAGCCTGAACTTTAGCACTGCGCTTGAGTATGCGCATAGCATTCGTTTCGATGAAGATGTCCACCTCAGAATTCAAATCTTTGATAGAATAGTTGAGACTGTCTTTTTCTGGATTGAGAATGACAACATCAGCTGGAATGAATTCATTGAATCGAAGGTTTCTCGTGCTATCGGAACTTGGTAAGGCCAGTTCGTAATCTTGGTCGTTTTGAAGATATATGTGGCTGTAGAGCTCTTCAACAAAGAGAATGCAGAAGAGTGTTTCTTCGTTGTCGACCTGCAAACGAAAACTACCGTCTTCGGCTATGGTGTCTTTAGCGAGAAGGTATTTTTTCTCAGAAATGAAATCGAGGTAGGTGTAAAGTTCGATGAGTTTACCTGCGTGCTGCGGGGCAAGGCCTTTGATCTCAGCTGCTTTTCCTGGAAGACAAAAACTTAGGAGGGTGGAGGTGATGAAAAAAACAAGGATGTTTCTAAATGAAGCTCTGCGCACCTTGCGGAATGAATTGTTTGTAGTCACCACCATTGCGAATGATTTCTCGCAGAATGGTTGAAGAGAGGCCTGAGTGTTCAACATCACTAAGAAGGAACACAGTTTCTATGCCATGACCAAGAACGCGGTTCATGAGGGCAATGTTGCGCTCGAATTCAAAATCTGCAGGACTGCGGAGTCCGCGAACGATGAATTGAGCTCCTTGAGCCTTGCAAAAATCTATTGTGAGTCCATCGAATTCTTCAACCCGAACCTTCTCAATGTTTTGAAAAGTCGCTTGAACGGCCTTTAGGCGAGTCTCTTCGTCGAAGAGATACTTTTTCGAGCTGTTGGTGCCAAGGGCAACAATAACTTCATCGAAGAGCTCGGTAGCCTTGCAAATGATGGAGTAATGACCCATAGTGATGGGGTCAAAAGAGCCCGGAAATACTGCCTTTCGCTTTGCCATTTCACTCAAATGTATTCAAAAAAGCTAAAATTTACGTGACCGTATTTTCTACTCTCTCGGAAACCTTTTTGTTCGTTAAAGTCTAATTTGGCGCTGTGCTCCAGAATAAACTGACCACCGCTTTTCAGCCAAGAATTTTCAAGAATTTTCGTCGGAATGTTTTCAATGCCTTCCATCTGGTAGGGGGGGTCGGCGAAGATGAGGCTGTATGATTCGTGAGAATTTCGATTCAAAAACCGAAGTACATCTTGCTGCTGAACACGCCCTTTAATCTCGAGGGATCGAAAAGTCTCTTTAACGAATCGAACACATGCTGGACTTTGGTCGAGGGCCAGAATTTCATTGCAACCTCTCGAAGCCATTTCGTAACTAATGTTTCCAGTTCCACAAAAAAGGTCGAGAAAGGATTCTTGCTCGAAATCAATCTCGTTTTGCAAGACGTTGAACAGAGCTTCCTTCGCGAAGTCGGTGGTAGGACGTACTGGAAGGTTTTTTGGAGCGCGTATGCTTCGCCCTTTTAGTCGGCCGCTTACGATGCGCATAAATGCAAGTGAATGGTTTCAAAGTGTTCCGAAGGACGAATGTTTGGAAAGTCTATCGGGTCATAAGAATTCGATATTGTGGGCATCCCCAATACATTGGGATAGAAGCGCTTTAATAAGGCGATGCTTTTATCAAAATGCGGCTCGCCGGCTAGGTAGATTTTTAAATCTGGAGATGAATTGCCTTCTAAGTATGAAGCTGTGAAGTAGGCGGGGTCTGCTTCTGAATCCATCTTGTTGGTGGTGCAAATTTGAAGTTGGGCCTCCTTCCAGGCGATGAGGGTAACGTTATTTTCTGAGAGAAAGACAAACAACTCATGACCTTCCTCGTGAATGAGAGAGGATAGTTGGAGTAGGTTGGCAAGCGCCAATCGGTTTTTTGAACTCGATTCATAGATCAACTTCAGCCCAAGGGCTTTTAATTCCTGCGTTTGAATGGATTTTTCGTCCTGAACTGAAAAACTCATTCGGGCAATTTCCGAACTTTTACCCTCGTCGAAAAGACCACTTGGATAAACTGAATACCTCTGAACATACTGCCAATGTTCTTCCTTCGAAAACTTTCCGTGTAGGCCTTCTTCCTGAAAACGCCGTTTCATCTCTTCTTCATTTTGAAATGAAAAAAGCGCTACAATCTTATTTAGATGGAGGTCGAATAAACTGCCGCGGCTGTGTTCCCCATGCACAAAGAGCGCTAAGTAGCTCCCAGCATTTTCTTGCTGAAAGAATGAACTGCGGTGAAAATAGGAGGGACTCGTAGGACTAGAAAAAGCTTTACTCTCCCCAGTTTCCATTGGTCGAAGGTTCAGACATTGACCCTACTGTGAGGTCTTCTTCACGATTAATCATACGTTCTTTGAGGCCCGCAAGGAGCATCTCTTTCGGCGCACGTATTTCAAACACTTGAACCAAGACTGTATTTCGTTCAATTTCGCCGGCATCGCAAACAAATTTTTGACCGCCAGAGAATGGGATGTAAATGAGTTTGTTAATGTCGAAAGGAAACTCACGCTCTGCCATGTAGCTCTCCGTGTATATGGCTGATTGAACCAATTCGAAGGTCGTATCTCGAGTGAGAAAACCTTGTTCTAAAGCCTGTTCTTCACTCAATGTATCTGGAACGCTTCCAATGGATTTCACTACTGGAAGTGAATCGTACTGAATGAACTTCAAGAGGGTGTCGATGTCTTTAACGTAAGTCCCATATGTGGACTTGTAGGCCATTTGCGCTACTCGAAGGTCTTTCAATTTTTGAACGGCTTGCACTGAACGAAGGTCGCGGGCAGCGTTGAATTCAATGGGATCCATGATCGACTTGTAGTTCAAACCTGCGAGTGAAACTGAAACGATGGCCAAGACGCCAACGACAATCATACGACTCGACTTTTTAAACAAATTCAATGCGTTGAGAACGGCAACGACACCTGCAAGGGTAACACCACTGGCGCCAAAAACGAAGAAGGCGTTTTGGCCTGTAACTCCTGCGAAGATTAAAAAGAATAGACCGAAAATTGTTAAAACGCTCGGTGCGATGATGTTACGAAGATTATCGTTCATTTTAATGCGTGCTTTTGTTAGCGAACTGGACAAAACTACAATTTTTTTGATACCATCAAATTCTCTTAGAAGGCTTGAAAACAGGGCATTACAGCTCTTAACAAAAGCGTAATTTAGTCCGGTGTTAAAAGAGAGTGGCTTCCTTAAAAAAGAACTTGGTCATGAACCGACAAAAGATCAGGCTGAGGCGATGGCTCTTCTCTCGAACTTTTTGGATGGAACTGCAGCCGCCGATGCTTTTGTTCTGAGGGGTTATGCCGGGACTGGGAAAACAAGTCTGGTTCGAGCAATCGTTCGCTGGTTGGTTAAAAGCAAACAATCCTATCTCCTGATGGCCCCGACCGGTAGGGCTGCCAAGGTTTTATCTTCTTACACAGGTAAGCCAGCATACACCATTCATCGCTCCATATACCGAAGGTCCGACGATTCATTTGGGGGAGGGAGATTTGTTCTTCAAGAAAACCGAAAGAAGGGTGCCATACTTATTGTGGATGAGGCCTCTATGATCAGCGACGAAGGGGAGTTCGGAGGGGCGAGTGTTTTAAGAGACCTTATAGAATATTGTCAGAACGGTGTCGAGAACAAACTCTTATTTATCGGGGATTTGGCTCAGCTTCCTCCCATAGGCTCAGTTTTATCGACGGCACTCAATCCGAAAAAACTCAAAAGCAATTTTGACCTGCATGTCACTTCCTGCGATATGAGAGAGGTGGTTCGTCAAGCATTGGATTCGGGGATTCTCCTAAATGCAACACGCATGAGGACGCAACTGGCGACCAAAGAGTATCAGCCGCGCTTTGGTTTGAGCAAGGATGTCTTGAAGGTTGACCCATATGAGCTCACCGAGGCTCTGTCTGATTCGTATGCAGATCAAGGTGATGTTGAAGTGATTGTGCTTACGCGTTCGAATAAAAGAGCAAACCAATTCAACGAGCAGATTCGAAGACAAATTCTTTGGCGGGAAGAAGAGATTGAAGCCGGAGATCGATTGATGGTGGTAAAGAACAATTACCATTGGGCTGCAAAGTTTCAGATTGCCGATTTTATTGCGAACGGCGATATGATTGAAATTCGGAAGATCATTCGGACAGAAGAAATGTATGGTTTGCGCTTCGCCGATGCAGAACTATTGCTTTTGGACTCAGAAAAGATCAAAGTATTCGAGGCTAAAATCATCTTAGACGTTCTGCATCACAACGGTCCAAGTTTGGGCGATGCCAAGCTCACTGAAATGCGTGAAGCAGTGGTTTCGGAGTATATGGACTTGAATAAATCCGATCGACGGAAAAAGCTCAAAGAGAACCCCTATCTAAACGCCCTTCAAGTGAAGTTTGCTTATGCAGTCACTTGTCACAAAGCACAAGGTGGCCAGTGGAAAGAAGTTTTTATTGATCAGGGGTATTTGACGGAGGATATGCGCAATCAAGAGTATCTGAGGTGGCTTTATACGGCCTTCACTAGAGCAACTGAAAAAGTATATTTGGTTCAATTCAGAGACGATTTTTTCGAAGTATGAAGTATTGGTTTGGTCGTTTGGTTCTGTGGCTTGCAGGAGGATGGAAAATGAATATGGGGCTTCCCAGTCACATCCGAAAGGGTGTGCTCGTTGCAGCTCCTCACACAAGCAATTGGGATTTTATTGTTGGTCTGGCCGGTTTGTTTGTGATGAAAACCAAGTTGCGTTACCTCATCAAGAAAGAAGTTTGGGTTTTTCCGTTCAGCATCTTCTTGAAGTGGAGTGGAGGCATTCCAGTGGATCGTTCACAGCCAAATCAATTGACCGACGACTTGATTGCACTCTTGAATAATTCGGAAGAACTCTTTTTGCTTTTCCCGCCTGAGGGAACACGCTCAAGAGTGAAAAAATGGAAAACAGGCTTCTACCGTGTTGCTATTGATACCAAGCTGCCGCTCGTTCTTGGTTACCTCGACTTCAAGCGAAAAGAAGGTGGTTATGAAGAATACTTTGTACCAAGTGGCGACCTTCATGCCGATCTGGAAAAAATGGAGAAGTACTACGATGGAATTGTAGGAAAGCATCCAGAGAAGTTCAATCCCGAATTCTACGTTCGAGAATCATGAGCAAAACGCAAGATCCAGGTTTAGGGGAGCGCTTTTTATCGGAATCCAAGCGCATCATCAATAAGGATGGGAGTTTTAATGTGAGACGCGTCGGTTCCGATACTATGATCAAAAGCTCTTATCAGTTCCTCCGAAACACCTCCTGGTTCATTTTCATTTTACTCGTGATTCTCACATATTTCATGGTGAATGCTCTTTTTGCCCTCAGCTATGTTTTAATAGGAGTCGAGAACATTCGAGGCTTGGTTCCAATCGATTTCTGGGAAGATTTTCTGAATGCATTTTATTTTTCAGTTCAAACTTTTACGACTGTGGGTTATGGGGCTATGGCGCCCATGGGTCGGGCAACCAGCATGGTAGCAGCAGTGGAAGCTCTCACGGGTTTGCTGAGTTTTGCTTTGGCTACAGGTCTTCTTTACGGACGATTCTCTCGACCTTCAGCCAAACTGCTGTTCAGCGAACATGCACTGATCTCTCCCCATAAGGATCACAACGCCTTGATGTTTCGAGTAGTGAATCGAAGAAGAAATGTACTGATGGAGCTGGAAGCCAAGGTTCTTGTTAAGCTTGAAGAGGAAGAGGATGGGGAGTTGAAGAGAAAGTTTTATCGATTGAATTTAGAAAACGACGCCATTCATTTTTTTCCAATGAACTGGACATTGGTACACCCTATTGGGGCCGGAAGTCCATTGCTCGGTCTAACTTCTGACGATCTTAAAAAGAAGAAAGCGGAAGTCCTAATATTAATTAAAGGCTTCGACGATACCTTCAGTCAGATCGTACACGCAAGAACCTCCTATACCGCGGACGAGATTTATTCAGGAGCTAGTTTCGACAGAGTTTTTTCGACGGATAAGGAGGGCAATGTAATCGTTCAGGTTAAGGACATTCACAAGTATTCGGAGCGCAGCTTGAATGAAGTAGAGCACCTCTTTGAACGAGAAAAATAAGTCTATTGTGTCTGAAGCCCTTCAGTCATTTTTCAGCCCACTAGTTTGCAAATCAAGCCATTCACATAACTTTTGACATTCAAGGAACTGAGTCGCATTACTTTGGCTTCAAATCAATCGCCATGAAAATCGCCGCAGCTTTAACTCTTTTCGCGCTTATAGGCCTTAGTCTTACTTCATGTAAAAAGGAAGTTCCTGAACGCTGCACTCTTCAACCCGATCCAGGGCCATGCGAGGCATACATCCCAAAGTACTATTACGACCTCGATAAAAAGAAATGCGCTGAATTCATCTGGGGCGGATGCGACGGAGTAATTCCATTCAACACAATGAAAGATTGTGAAGACTGCATAAAAGCCGGTAATCGAAAGGCTGAATGTGGCTTTGGCGAGACTCAGTAAGTCAGAATTCTAGAACTCGCTTTTATTCATTGAATAGCTGCCAAGTCTCGAAGTACTTTTCCTCCTCTTCGAGAACTTGAATGTCCGCAATGGATTTGGTCATTCCGTAAAGTAGGTTGTCGATTTGTGCGATTCTTACAAGGGCGTCCAAACTGTTGAACTCTTTCATTTTAAAAGGAATTCCTCTACCTGAAACAGTACCTTCCATAATCACCCCAATTGGGGCAAGGCCATAAGAAACTGCTCCGCTTAAAACCTTAAAACTGAGAACAGGATCCAGGACAATTTTCTTCTTGTTCGCGTCGCTCACACGCAAGTCTAATGTGACCATGAGAAGTCCGTCGACATCATTGTCCCGCATGAGTTTATACTCAGGTAAATCCCGACTAAAGGTTGTAGATGCAGAGCTGAAAACTTCACGAATCGATGCCGCTTGCATCCGCTTTGTGTTCTTGTAATTTTTCTCAATTTTTATGTCTGTATTCGCTTCATTCGGCTCCCAAAAGTTTGCGTATTCAGGGTGACTTGTGATTTTGTCTACGTCAATAAAACTAATTGCGTAATTGGTGGAGAATTTTTCTTGAATAGAACTGTAGAGCTTCTCCAACAGGGTTTCCCAAAAGGCGTCGTCCAATTCTGGAAACTGCCAAGTTGTGCTCGTGATCGAAGTGTATCTAACGTTTCCAGATGTGTAGCTGCTTTCGTTTGATTCTTCCTTAAAAAGCACCCCAGACACATTCAATGAGGCTAAGCCAAGACTCTTTACATTTTTCAAGGAAGGTGAATAGAAGCTGCTGGGTTTTTGAATGAAGTATTCAAACTTCCCGTGATCAGAGTCTGTTTTTCCTTCTGCCTTCAAGTAGTTTACTCCTTTGTCTTTTCCTACAACTTCGACAGCACTGCAGGACCAAGTTGTGGAAAGACTTCTCGCGGCTCCAAAAGGAATGTTTTCTAATATTTTCTCCTGGTACGATTCTATGCGCAGCAGATTATCCTTTTTTGAACTTTATTAAGTTGGTTTTGCCGGAGATGCCACCGGCGCTGATTTGTTTTGAAGTCACTGCTTGATAAGGGATTTGCAATTTCTCTTTTGGCTTAGCAATACAGAATGCAGAGAAGTCCTTTCCACCGGGAACACCAGTGATCAGTCCTAGAGCAACATTAAGGTCATGTAAGGATTTATCAAAGTCTAATTCAAGGTTTAGATCGCTGGATAAGTCAATTATGGCTGTTCCTGAAGAAGAACTGTTAATGCTCTTAATTTTAACTTCTGGGGCCGGCTCTACTACCACTTCGTAGGAGACGCCGTTTGAGACCTCGACTCGGATGGTCTTCGGTTTTAGGTCATCATTTTCGAGTATGAGAATAAATGATCCTAAACCGATGTACTCGGCTTCAATTCCGTCTACAAAAACTTTTCCATCCATTTCAATTAGTCCGATGCCATCTCGCTTTGTGAAAACAGCACCTACCATGCTGGCTCCTTCCTTCCAACCTTTAATAGCATTCTGAGTTAAAGTTTTTGCTTCGAGCGAGTACAAGTTCGTTGTGTAGCCGAAGGTGACCGACATGTTTTTAACGTCGTCACTTTTCTTGGTTAAAACTCCACCAACTAGTTTTGAAATTTGAGCATTGCTGTGAAAAGAAAATAAAATGCAGATTGCCAACAGGCGCACAGATTTTAGTGGAAAAATGAGGCTTGGAGTTCTCATAACGAATTGAGCGTGTTGGTTATAGTGTATGCAAGTGCATTGCGCACTGGCGCGGAAAAATATATTTTTTTAGAGAATAGCCTCCCAGCTCGCGTTGAGCCATTAGGGCAATAGAAGAATTCTCCTTAGATGTGGATGGTTAATTACCATACTCAGGAATAACATCTTCCTCTTGCGAGGCTCATGAATTTAAAGAGCGTGGCAGTTGACGAGCTATTGCTGCAGCTAGACCGGAGATGTATTGAACTCACCTAAGTGTTTCAAGGCTTGTTCAATGTGCGCCAAATGATGCTTACCGTGCCAAGCATAAAGTTGAAGGTAGTGGAGCAGCTTGTAATTTACTCCAGCGTCGAGGTGATGAAATTCTCGGTCAAAATCGGCGCCTTTCATTCCACTCATGAGGTTTGCCCAGCGCACGTGAATGCCTTTAAGAACATTTAAGCTAACGTCCAATGGAGTACTCTGAACATCGGGAAGGTCTACCCAAAAATCTTCTTTATAACCGCTGATTTTTGGCGTTTCTTCGGTGAGTGTCCATTTGAAGCGATTCATGCCGTTTATATGACTGTCGGCTAGGTGATGAACTACTTGACGAATGGTCCAGCCTTGGGGTCGGTAAGTCCAACGTTCTGCATCTACGCCAACCCTGCTAAGTGTCTCTTCTAAGGCCAAGGGGAAGTTGCGCACATCGCTAATCCACGACTCAATATCAGCTTCACTTACTTCTTTTTGAGCTTTGAATTTCCCTATCGGATACTTGAGAGATTGCAGCTGAATTTCTTCCATTTGATACTTTTCTCCAAAGCTAGAAGAAATCGAATGTTCCTTGACAGTGAAATGCTCTGTCTTTTATAATTTGCACTATCCCTAGAGTGGAATTTTTGTGAAACTATTTCTAGTGTTTCTGTGTTTGAGTTTGCCCTTGTTCAGCATGGGCTCAAACCCGAACTTTCAAAGCATACCGTTTCAGCGAAGTGGAAACCTAATTTTGATTCAAGCCAAGATTGATGGACGCAGCGGAAATTTCATTTTGGATACTGGTGCTCCCTACCTCGTGCTCAATTCAACTTATTTCTCAAATAAAGACCTGGCTACCGAAACGGCCAGTTCTTTGGCTGGAGAGTTTGGCATCTCGCATTCAATAGCTCATAAATTAAGCATAGGCGAAACTGTTTGGACTGATTTGGAGGCAGATCTTGCTCCCCTTGGAGCCGTTGAAAACGCAAAAGGTGTCCGCATTCACGGATTGCTCGGACGTGCTTTGTTTGTGGGCTATGAGCTCATCATCGATTATCGCAAGAATCAGATAGATCTCATTCGCTTGAACAATAGGGGTGGTCGAATTGAAAATCGGGACCAAAGCAATGAAGTCTTTTCTTGTGCTTTGAAGGAAAGCCCAGACGCGCTCATGTGTAAGGTGAAAATTGGAAATTCTAAGTTGAGAGCGGTTGTGGATACAGGTGCTGAAATAAGTGAATTGGATAAAGACGTTCCGGCCGATGTAGCCAAGGAACTGAACATCGATCGACGCTTTTACCTCAACGGTGTTGGTGGAAATAGAGTGGAAGTAGTGAGTGGACGTTTGTCTTCGCTGGAACTCAATGGTTTAGAAATTCGGAATACGCAATTTGTAATGAGTAGCCTCGAGGCTATGAACAAAGTGTATTCAAAGCGCATCGATGCGATTTTGGGTTTCCCGATCTTCTCGGCTTACCTTCTGAGCATTAACTTCGTTACATCAGAAATGACCTTCTATCAGCATGATTAAAAGGCTATCATACATCCTTCTATACGGCTTGCTTGGCTTATTCACAGTCCAATGCGCTCGAGACTTAGTGGAGCCTCTGAGCTATGAAGTAGTAAACGATAAAATCGTCTTCACATTTACTGCGGATGATTTGGACTCTCTGGCTCAACATCCCAATTCTGATCTTGCCGACTTTCAAGAACTGATTCTCAAATACTTGGATGAGAACAATAAGCTTCCTACAAAAGATTTGGATGGTTGGGATTGTGTGAAGATCGATTCGGTCACCTATCAGCTCTCAAAGAGCGTTGGAAAGCTCAACGGTCAAATGGATTATGCTCAGAAGCTGATTCTTCTCGATTTGATGCAGGGGCTTTCCGATGAGCCAATTTCTGATGTTCGTGTAGCTGTTTCTGAAGGAATGCCTTCAAGTATTGAAGAACTTGAAAATGGTTTGTACCGTTTTAAATACAGTGGAATTCACCGAGCTGTTCATCTGGCAGGAAGCTTCAATAATTGGTCGGTAGATGCTCTGCCGATGATTCAAGATGGCACGAATTGGACGGTAGATTTAAAGCTTAGTCCAGGTGAGCATCGCTACAAATTTGTGTGCGACGGTGAGTGGAAAAAAGACCCCCTCAACGAGGATGAGTTGACGAACGAACACGGTACGAAAAACTCCCGTTTTGTCATCCCGAATTACACAATGAAATTGTCTGGTTTCGAAAGTGCAGAAAAGGTGTTTTTAACAGGGGGTTTTGCTGATTGGAAAGCCGATGCAGTTCCAATGAAATTTGAAAAAGGAGCTTGGATTGTGGACCTCTATTTCTCCGATGGAAGACATGAATACAAATTTGTTGTGGACGGCGAATGGATGCTTGACCCAGGGAATGATAAAGTGCAAGACGACGGGGCGGGAAATCAAAATAGCTTGCTTGAAATTGGAGTTCCAACGAAGTTTGAACTAGTTGTAAATGAGGATTATATCAATTGCTACTTAGTAGGTAGCTTTAATCATTGGAACGAGCGCTCAATCAAAATGAAAAACACAGAAAAGGGCTGTGTTGCCAGCTACGTAATGCCTGAAGGGAACTACGAATATCGATACATTCTTGACGAAAATTGGATGGTTGATCCGGGCAATCCATTCGGAGTTATGAATGAGTTTGGAGAAATGAATTCTTGGGCGGTAGTTGGTGATACAACATGGTTTGAACTTCGAGGTTTTGATGCTGCAAAAAGTGTTGTGCTTTCTGGAAGTTTTAACGGCTGGGATGAGAGCCGATTTCGAATGAAAAATCAGGACGGAGTTTGGCGTTTTCCAATGCACCTTGAAGCAGGAAAACATCAGTATAAATTCATCGTGGACGGCAAGTGGATTACCGATCCTTCCAACTCTATCGTAAAGGATAATTTTAATGGAACAGGGAACTCTATGGTTTGGGTTGGCTTCTCTGAACAATAGCCCTAAAAGTGAGCGCGAAATTTTTCCCGGCAATTTTATAACTTGTCGAAAATCTGAATCATGAGAAAACTTCTAATTGCTCTATTGCTCGTTCCAATGCTCAGCTTTGGGCAGACGCACGTAACCTTCTATACGACACTTGGTGATTTCACATTGCTCATGGAAGACACCCTGTCTCCAATCACTACCAACAATTTCCTCGATCTAGTGAATGATGAGTACTATGATGGAGTCATCTTTCATCGGGTTATTGATGGGTTTATGATTCAAGGTGGTGATCCCACAGGAACAGGTAGTGGTGGTCCAGGTTATACAATTCAAGATGAGTTCATTCCTGGTCTCAGCAATGTTCAAGGAACCATTTCGATGGCCAATACAGGTCAACCGAACTCTGGCGGGAGTCAGTTCTTCATCAACCTTGTCAACAACACCGGACTTGATTGGGATAAGTCTCCATTCACCTCAAAGCACCCGGTTTTCGGACATGTGGTAGAGAACTTCAATGTGGTGGAACTCATTGGTCTGGTTGATGTAAACGCCAGCGATCGCCCTACTGAGGATGTAGTAATAAACAGCTTACGGGTTACGCCAACCTTATCGGTTGAGTCCAAAACTTTGCCGATTAAGCTTCAAGTATTTCCGAACCCAGTTACCAGTGAAAGCAAACTGAAGGTTGAAATGGAAAGTGCACAGGCAATTGATCTCAAACTTTTTGACCTTCAAGGAAAGCTCTTGAATGATGTGCATTTTGATCAAGCGCCATCTTCCTTCGAGTTCCAGCTTGCAGACCTTGTGGATGCATTGCCAAGCAATCTCTACATCATTGAGATGTCTGCGGAAGATGGATTTGTTTGGAGACAGAAACTCTTGGTCGACTAGTCGGCAGAAGGTTTCATAAAAGCGAGCTTTTCAGACCGCCCTTTCTTGAATACTTTCCTTCCTGGTTTGATGCCAGCTCTTCTTGCACGCTGTTCTTCTTCAGGAAGCTGAATGATTTCTTTGCATTCGTCGGAACAGGTATTCTGCATCTTTTTCTTGCACGATTCGCACTGAATGAAAAGAAGGTTGCAACCTACATTGAGGCAGTTGGTGTGTTCGTCGCAAGGAGCACCGCATTGATGGCAATGAGCAATCACTTCGTTTGAAATGCGCTCTCCGAGTCGGTCGTCGAAAACGAAATTCTTTCCTCGATACTTCACATCGAGATTTTGATCCTGAACTTCGTGGGCGTATTTGATGATTCCGCCGTCCAGCTGGTATACATTCTTGTACCCACGGTGCTTGTACCAGGCGCTGGCCTTCTCGCAACGGATGCCGCCTGTGCAATACATCATGATGTTTTTGTCTTTGTACTCTTCTAGCAATTCATCGATTACATTCAATGAACCTCTGAAGGTGTCTACGTCGGGTGTCATGGCACCTTGAAAATGCCCCACTTCACTTTCGTAATGGTTCCTCATGTCGACTAAGATCACATCACCGTTCTCCATCATGGAGTTCCACTCTTTGGCGGTGAGATGTTGGCCTTTGTTGGAGACGTCGAAGCTGGTGTCGTTTAGTCCATCGGCTAGAATCTTATCTCGAACCTTAAGCTTGAGCTTGTAGAAGGACTTGCCATCGTCTTCTACAGCAAAGTTTAGACGCACGCCTCGGAGGAAAACGATTTCATCTAAATCGGATTTGAACTGATCGAGATTGGAAGTTGGAACGGAGATTTGGGCGTTGATGCCTTCGGTGGCTATGTGAACTCTGCCAAAAACATCAAGCTTTTCCCAATGAAGGTAGAGGTGGTCTCTGAAGACCTGCGGGTTGCCAATGCGCGCGTATTTGTAGAAAGAGATGGTAGTGCGTGGCTCCTCACTCTTTTCGATGCGCTCTTTCAGTACCCGCTTATCGACTTTGTTGTGCAATTTCATGTTACAAACAGTTGTGATTTGCGGTGGGGCAAAGGTAGTCAATGGGTAGATGTGAAAATGTGTAGATGGGAAGATGTGGAAATGTGGAAATAAGTAGATGTGAAGATGTGAAGATGTGGAAATGTGAAGATGGGGAAATGTGTAAATATGGAAATGAGGAGATGTGGAAATCAACAATTGGCAAATCCCATATCCGCTTCGAGTGGCTGAGTTCATCGAAGCCCGGGTGGAGGATAGAAACTATTCGGATTAATCAGCTTCGCTGATGTGCAGATGTGAAATTATTGGATGCTTATCTTCTGGTGGAAGAAATGATCTTTCCTAATAGTTTGATGATGCTTTCAAGTTGATCAAGGAGGTTTTCTGGATTTGGGAGGCTTTCCGATTTCAGACAGAGCTTAATCCAAAATTTCGTTTCCCAGGCTTCTTTGTAGGCGATTTTAAGTTTATGTCTAAAGTCGGCTTTGCTTTCCGCCCCTTGGGCTTCAAAGATATTCGCGCCTATCGAAGTTCCGGAACGAAGGACCTGACTTCGGATTTCAAGGTGTTTTTGCTTTCGAAGTCTTTCAGAGAATTGAACAATTTGGCCAGCGAAATCAAGAGACTTGTCTAGAACAATATTTTGACTCATTCATCAAAAGGAAGGAAATCTATTTTGTCACGAGGAATAAAACTATGCGTGGCTTATGGTCGGCAATTCAATAATCTACAATTTGCCTATTTGCCTATCTGCACATTTACCCATCTCCATATTTCACGGTAGTCGCCGGTTCAAACAAAAGCACTTCACATTCTTCCTCTGCAATGGGTTGGTGGAATACACCTTTTGGAACAACGATGAATTCCCCTGTTGAAATAAGCTCCTCGCGGTCATCGAACTTCATAACAAAGGATCCTTTAATCACCAGAAAGAGTTCGTCTTCTGCACTGTGTTGATGTCGTACAAATTCACCCTTAAACTTTGCAATCTTCACTTCTTGTCCGTTGAGTTGGGCAAGCACTTCCGGACTCCAGTGATCTTGAATCTTTGCGAATTCGCTGCTTAGATTAACGGCGCTCACAGTTTGATTGCTTGGCCGTCGAGACTGACGGTGTTGTTCTCTTTCCAATAACGTTCAACCCCTTCGCTGCCTTCTTCTTGAGACCATTTGTTGAGTTGTTCGCGTTCTCCTTTGTAATCCATAAAAGGCACTCCGTAGCCGCAAGAGGTTTGAACCAAATCAATGTCTAAGGCAAAGATGTTTCTAGCTCCACCATTTTCTGGAAAGTGGGAGTAGAGTTCTTGCCATTCGGCATCTCGAGGGTGAATGACCTTCGCCATCCCGTAAAGCCTCAAAATATTGGGATGTTTATCGAAAGAACAGAACATGATCGTCATGCGTCCGTTTTCTTGCACATGTGCCGAGGTTTCATTTCCGCTTCCCGTGAGATTCAACCAAGCCACCCTGTGTTCGTCCAACACTGCAAAGCTTTCGATGCCTTTAGGAGAAAGGTTGATTTTACCTTCATTTGGCGCCGTTGCCACGAAGTAGATGTGCTGCTGCTCGATGAATCGAGCTTGTTGTTTCGGCAGGTGGTCGAATTTCCCCATATCAGTACACTAGAAGCCTTGGCTCAGTCATCTCTTCCATGGCGTAGCGAATTCCTTCGCGACCCAATCCGCTGTCTTTGATTCCACCGTAAGGCATATTGTCGATTCGGAAACCAGGTACGTTGTTCATAATCACACCACCTACTTCAAGAGTTTCAAAGGCGAGCTTCATATGATCCAAACGATTGGTGAAAACCCCAGCTTGCAGTCCAAATACGGAGTCGTTGGTGCGTTCTATAGCATCTTCAAATGAATCAACTCGTTCGAGTATGGCAACAGGACCAAAGACTTCTTCGGAACAGACTTTCATGGAATTGTTGGTATGCGAAAGGAGCGTAGGGGCGTAGGTTACATTTTGTTCTGAAAGCACTTTACCTCCTGTGAGAACTTTGGCTCCAGCAGATCGAGCTTCTTCAACCCAGTCAGAAACTCTCTTCAAGTGAATAGGGGCGATGAGCGGACCAACGGTGTTTTTCTCATCTCTAGGATCGCCGGTATTGATCTGCTTCACTGCTTCAGTTAAGAGAGACTCGAATTTGTTGTACACAGATGTATGCACATAGATGCGTTGCGTGGAAATACAGATTTGACCCGCATACAGGAAAGCACCATTTGCGACGGTTTTTGCCGCAGACTCTAGTTCAACTCCTTCGTCTATAATTACGGCGGCATTCCCACCCAATTCAAGAGCTACTTTTTTCTTGCCTACAATGTTTTTCAGATGCCAGCCAATCGACGGACTTCCAGTAAAGGACAACATCTTCATGCGATCGTCGCGCACCAACTTCTCCGCTTCAGGAATGTCGGCCATCAATACGCTGATGGCTCCTGCAGGAAGGCACTGTGCTTCGTCCACCAATCCAGCAAAAGCCAATGCACTCAAAGGAGATTGTGGCGCGGGCTTCAACACAAGCGTACAACCTGCCGCAATGGCCGGAGCGATTTTGTGAAGAGCAAGGTTCAGAGGAAAGTTGAATGGAGAAATGCAAGCAATCGGACCTATTGGAAAACGTTTGGTAATTGCTGTTTTTACCTGACCAGTGCTATAATCCATAGGTACGATTTCACCCGAGAATCGAATGGCTTCGCTGATGGCTACATCCAAAGTGTTTAGGCAGCGAGAGATCTCTGCACGCGCATATCCGATGGGTTTCCCAGCTTCAGCTGCGATTAATTGTGAAAATGCTTCAGAGCGTTCAGCGAGCAAGTCTCGGATTGACTGAAGTGCATCGGCTCTTTTTCCTGCAGACCAAGTTTTGAGCTCCTCGAAGGCAGTCACAGAAGAGGCAATGGCTTCTTCCATTTGAGCTTCCGTAGCATTGAAAGCTTCAGCGATTGGAGCTTGTGTGAATTTGTCCTTTACTTCAAACTGACTCTTTCCTTCAGAAACCCAACTTCCGTTGATGTAATTCGAAGGACGAAGAACCTTCTCAAATGCGGACATGAAATCTTGTTTTGTTGTTGCTTCTGAAATCATTTAGAATGCGAGTTTGGAGTTTATGTTGAGGTTGTCGAGTCGGATTTGCATCTTCTCTTCAGGGAAATCCTCAAAACTGTAAGTATGCTGTTTATTAGGCCAAAGCAATTGAACAGTCAAATTCTCAACGTCGTAAATTGCTGTATACAGTGTACCGAACTTCTTCGCATAATCACGGGTGTATAAGGGATCCTGTAAAAACTTGGATTGTACAGTCCAAATCGTTTCGTTCGGATCTGCCAGACATGCAGACATCGAGTTTGTGTTTCATCATAGGAACGTTTGACCGCCCTGCGAAAACGTTCATTTGTATGCCCGCAATGGAAAATGGATTCATATCGTTATAAACTAGTGTTTTTATTTAAATACGTTCAGGCACTCCAACGGCCTCTTCAATTACTCCTTCAATGATGTCGAGTCCCTTATGAAGAAGTTCGTCTTCAATTGTAAGAGGACTTAAAATTCGAATGATGTTTTTATGCGTTCCTGCACTGATGATGATTAAACCTCTCTCCGAACATCCTTGAACTACAGCTGAGCAGAGTGCTCCGTCGGGCTGGCGAGGATCTCCGTTGTGAACAAACTCCATGGCCATCATAGCGCCAACACCTCGAATGTCACCAATCTGAGGAAATCGAGCTTTCATCTCATTGAAGCGACTTCGAATGACATTTCCAACATGTTCTCCAAGAGCGTTGATGTTGATGTCTTCCATGTACTTCAATGTTGCAATGGCTGCTACACATGAAAGAGGCGAGCCAATATAGGTTCCCCCTATCGTACCTGGAAGCGCGGCATCCATCACTTCCTTCTTTCCGATGACGGCTGAAATCGGCATCCCAGAACCCATCGATTTAGCCCATGTACTGAGGTCAGGTAAAACATCATAATGTTCGTATGATGCCCACTTGCCCGATCTTCCGAAGCCAGCTTGAACTTCATCGAAGATTAGAACAATACCATGCTTGTCGCAGAATTCACGAAGTCCTTTAATGTAGGCTTTCGGCGCTGGATTAAATCCACCTTCTCCTTGAATCACCTCAATGATGATTGCTGCAAGATTCTCTTGGCTCACTACATTCAAGCCCGACTCTCGTAAGCGTTTCAATTCTTGGTCAACGAACTGATCCTCACTCATTCCACCGCTGTAGCGATAAAAGTTCGGGAAGGGCAGTCTGTACACTTCTGGTGCAAACGGGCCGCAATTGACTTTATAACCAATCTTGGAAGTGAGTGTCATGGCCCATCATTGTTCTTCCGTGAAAAGCTCCAGTATAGCAAAGGACTGCCGAACGACCTGTTGCTTGGCGAGCTATTTTAATGGCGTTTTCGACGGCCTCGGCTCCGCTGGTGACCAGCATTGCTTTGGTTTCCTTACCGTGAGGGAAAAGGTCGACCAATCGTTCGCAAAGTTCAACGTAGGGCTCGTAGCTCACTACGTTAAAACTGGTGTGAATGTATTTGGCTGCTTGCTCTTGAATTGCCTTTACAACAGGCTCTGGGCAATGACCTGCATTGACCACTCCAATCCCACCGGCAAAATCGATGAGTTCATTGCCATCAGCATCGATGATGGTGGCGTTTTTTGCCGACTGAACTGAGGCCTTATTAAAGATACCTACTCCGTTGGCAACAACCTTTTTACGTCGTTCTAAAAGCTCTTGACTTTTGTTCATTTTAATACTTTTTTTCTTCTCTTTTTTAGAGGGCGCAAATCTACATTTACCACAGAAGTAGTGTGTGCATTTCAACGATTCTTCAGCTTCTTTTTTGACAAAAAAGAAGCCCCCGATTTAGAGGAAAGTTTCGGCTTTCAAATTGAGCCATTCCATGGCCGCGCCAGCAAGTAAGTCCGACTTGACTTCGTCGGTGTAAGGCATCGATTTGATGAGCTTACTGGGCTCAAGTTCTCCCAGAGGAAAAGGGTAGTCGCTGCCCAAGGCAACGCGTTTGGAACCCCAGAGGTCGAGAATGTAATCGAGCATCTTTGGGTCGTGAACAAGGCTGTCGAGCCAAAACTTGCCCAGGTACTCCCGCGGGTTTACTTCATTGTCGATTGCGCAGAGGTCCGGACGTACATTAAATCCGTGTTCAATTCGAGCTATGGTGGAAGGGAAGGAACCTCCGCCGTGAGCAAATGCCACACGCAATTTCGGAAGGCGTTCAAACACACCTCCAAAAATTAAGGATGATATGGCGCGTGAAGTTTCTGCCGGCATCCCAACGAGCCAAGGCAGCCAATACTTTTGAATGTTGGCAGTTCCCATCATCTCCCAAGGATGGATGAAAATGGCCATGTCTAAATCCTGACAAGCCTCAAAAATGGGGAAGAAGGCCTCCTCATTTAAGTTGAGTTGATTCACATTGGAGCCAATTTGAACCCCTGCCAATCCAATTTCCTTACAACGTTTGAGTTCTTGAATTGCCAAGGCCGTGTCTTGCATTGGGATGGTGCCCAAGCCGATGAAGCGCTTAGGATAGAGTGCCACGATTTCCGCGATGTGATCGTTGAGGAATTTCGCAACCTCTAAACTGTCTTTGGGTTTCGCCCAATAGGAGAACATCACAGGAACGGTGCTGAGAACTTGTACATGAACACCAAGAGCATCGCATTCTGATTGACGTGTCACTGGATCCCAACAGTTCGATTCCACCTCCCGAAAAAAGTGGTCGTCCTTCATCATTCTCGCGCAGCAATTTTTGTGATGATCGAGATGAATGAAACCTCCGTAGCCAAATCGCTCACGGAAATTAGGAATGTGTTCAGGTAAAATGTGTGTGTGAATGTCGACTGTAAGCAAAGACTATGGTTTTTCTGGGCGAGGATAGGTTTTGAATGTTCCAGTTGCTGTAGCGATCATTTCGTCGCTTCCTTCCTCCCGAATTTCTCCTCGAGCGAAAATAATGTTTTTGCCTGCCTTCGTCACGTATCCACTTCCAACGATGATCTTTCCCGTGTGCGCAGCATTCAAAAACTGAATCTGAAGGTCGAGCGTTGCAACTTGCTTATTGTCTTCACTGCTCACAGTTAAAGCGGCGGCGCCTAGAATTTGGTCGGCAACTCCAGCAATTAGACCGCCGTGCGTATATTCTGGAAGGGCCTCATGCTTTTTGAGCAACTCCATTCGATATTCTACGTGCCCTGTGGATATAACTTTGAGCGTCAATCCATGTTCTCGGCCAAATTCATTGACTCGATTGTAGGCTTCAATAATTGGGTTCACTTATCCGTGAAGTGTTGGGTGATGATTTCTTGGGCAAGTTTGTTTTGAGGCGTGTAGCGCGTATTACCCGGACCACCGGCTTTGCGATGATCGGAATGCCACTTCCAGATGATGGCTCCGGCCAACCAGGGTTCGTTCCAAATGCCTTCAAAAAAGCCAGTGTAAGCAATGGCTTGCAACTTCTCGTCAAACTCACCGTGGTGCGCAGCGTCCCAAGGGCGCGCCAATCCTTTTTCCATGCTGCGGTATCCCAATTCGGTGAAGAGGATTTGTTTTCCTTCTTCGTTTGAGAAATCCGAGAGTTTGGAACTCCAACGTTCCCATGATGCTTTTACGCTTTGGGTGCTTGGGTTTATGCTGCTGTCGAGCGGGAAGTAAGCGTTTACCCCTATAACATCGAGCTCCGACCAGAATTTGACGTTTTGGTAATTGTCCCAGTTTGCCGCGTAGCTCAACTTGCCCTTGTACACTTCTCGAACATGGCAAATAAGGCTTGCCCAAAATTCAGGCTCTTCTTTTACCGCTGTGCTCAACTCAGTACCTATGCACAGCAACTCCACTCCAAGTGAGTCGGCAACTTTTGCATAATCGATGATGAACTTGGTATAGCTTCCATGAAACTCTTCCCAAGAATCGCCATTGGGTGGTGAGTAGGAACCTGTATATACTCCTTGGGTCCATAGATGAGGTTTCATGCATACCCGCATTCCTTGCTCCTTTGCAATTTGAATGCTCGCAATGATTCCCATGCGCTGCTCACCCCACCATTGAAAAGGGTGGTTGTAAATCACCTTACTTCCTTCTTCGCGAACAAAGCCATACGGCATTACGCAAAGCCAATCCGCTCCAAGATCTTTAATTGGGTCGCAAGCCCAAGAACCAATTGGCTCGGGAGGCGCAGCCATTGCAACTCCTTTGATTTTTCCTGGAATATCCCATGCAACACTCTGATTTTCACACAGCTTAATCTTATGTGCTTTGAAGCCATTTTTTCCGAAAAAAAGAAAGCCCAAAGAGGCGATCAGGAGCACAGCAAGGACGGTGATATGGAATCTGTAAGCTCTAATCATTTGTGGGTAGCAGGTGTTGTTTCAATTATAACCATTCTCGATTGAATGTCATATATGATTTCAACGAAGCTTTTCACCAAAGTCATTCTTTCTATCAAATGGCCTTGGATTTATGGCGATTCTAGGTCGGGATGTCTTAGACTTATTCCTTCATGCGAAGAATGAATAACTTCTCGTTTCGACCTCGCTGCGCAAGAAGGACTAGTGTGTGCTGGTCGACTTGTTCGCTCACCATAGGGCGGGAAAGCATTCCTTCATCCTTCAATGACAAGAGTGACATGCGTTTGTTCCGCCCTTCAACGTCAAGGCTTACTAGGGTGACAATGCTGTTCTTTTGTTTACTGAAGGTGGCGAATTTGCTTATTCCAGGAATGACGGTAAGGTTGAGGTTCTTAGGGTGATCATTGAAAATCATATAAATTTTGTCGCCCTTCGCACCCAATAAGTAGGAGTTGAACATGCCGCCGTCGTTGGTTGTATGCTGCCTTTTAGGAATCTTGTCAGTCCACTCAATTTGTCCTTCGGCATTTATATTGACCACGATGATGTCGTTGTGGTAATAATGTGTGGTAGTTGTGGTATTCATGGCGCCGTTTGCTCCTGGACTCTGATGCGTTACTACTTGAACGAAGTATTGTTCTCCAACCAACATCACGCCTCCATCATACCGCAAAACCATCTCATCCAATTCATATCGAGTTAAGCCAACCTCTTTTCCTTTTGCATCCCTTTTTTCAGCTTTTTTCTTTTCTTTTTGGGTGAAGTTTTGAGTGACAAAATCGATGTTGAAATCCTTCAAACTTTGAGCTAAAACTTCTTTCGTTGTAGGATTCAAACGCATGAAGTAGGAGCCGCTCAATCCTGAGCGGTCTGTGTTGGTATAGAAACCTGCGCAGATCAATTCTCCATTTTCATTCACGGCCAATTGGAGGTCGCTGATGAATTTGTCCTCCAATTGTAAGAGGTATTCTCTGCTCTCCTTGCCATCATTGAAATAACCAAGAACCACATAATCATAGTTCTTTTCTCCATCTACCTTCTCTTTTAACTTTCCGTCGAGGCCGTCCCCATATCTTTTACCAAGCACATAAAAGTTCCCCTTAGCATCTATTTTAACTCCTTCAATATCAAACAAGTCCTCCCTGTAGGGGATTTGAATTTCCTTTTCCCACTGAACTTCACCAGTTTCTGAAGAGAAGAGGTTCACTTTGAGTTTTTCAAATTCATTCTTCTGATAAGGGTAGTGAGTTACAATGGCAATCCGCTCTTTATCCTTCGAAAACCGCAAGTCGAAGTGTCCTTCACTTTTAAAAATACGTCCGGTGCGCTTCACATTGGCAATCAGCTTTTTCTTAGCCTGACCTTGCAGGGTTTTAGCATCAATGAAACTTTGATAGAGTTGCAATTCGTCTTCTTCACGATCTCGGTAGGAACTGAAGAGCCAAAGTTTTCCTGAGAAATAGAAAAGATACTCTGCGGAATGTTTTTCACCTTCAAATTCCTCCTCCAGTTCCTTGGAAATCACCTCTTCCAAAGCTTGGTTGTACCGAACCAAAGTGTGCTTCTTTCTCTTGCTTTTTAGAACGTATAAGCCCGACTCGTCGTAGCCTATGATGTCCGTAATGTTGCCATCTGAAGACTTAATCTTTTCTCCGCTCTGGATGCTTACATATTCATCTGCCTTTTGTGCGAAGACCGACATGCCTTGGAAGACCAGAAGGACGATGAGCAGCAGTGATGACTGACCAATTGGAATGGGATGGAATTTTATTTTCTTGAACGACATTATAGAAGCTTCGAATTTAATCCAATACAAAGCCCTTGATGAACTTTTGTAAGTCCAATTTATTCTTGTCCCATCTTGTGATGAGGAATGTTCTATCATTGATATATTAGTTCTCATAAGCGAGCTTCTTTTGTAAAAATGAAAGTTGTCATCATTGGAAATGGAATTGCTGGGATTACAACAGCGCGGCACCTTAGAAAGTTGAATTCCGAGCTTGAGATTCTTGTCATTTCGGGAGAATCGGAATACTTCTATTCGCGCCCAGCATTGATGTACATCTTCATGGGGCATATGAAGTTCGAGCACACCAAAGCTTATGAAGATTGGTTCTGGGAGAAGAACAGAATCGACCTAAAGCAAGCTTGGGTGAAGTCCATCGATTTTCAAGAAAAGCAATTGAACTGCGCCGATGGTTCTGTGGTGAGCTACGATAAGTTGGTTCTGGCCACGGGTTCAAAAACAGCCACCTACGATTGGCCCGGACAAGAGCTTCAAGGGGTTCAAGGTCTCATTGGCTTGCAGGACTTGGACTTGCTCGAGAAGAATGTTCAGGGAGTTAAAAAGGCCGTCATCATTGGTGGCGGACTCATAGGGGTTGAGCTTGCAGAAATGCTTCACAGCCGAGGAATTGATGTCGAAATTCTAGTGCGTGAGAATCGTTTTTGGGGCAGTGTGCTTCCGCCTCAAGAAGGCAAGCTCATCGAAAGGCATTTACACGATCATGGAGTTCGGGTTCAATCCAATACGGAACTCTCTGAAATCATTGGAGAAGGAGGGAAGGTGATTGGAATTCGAACCACATCAGGAGAGATAAAAGACTGTGAATTGGTTTGCATTGCTACAGGCGTTCGGCCAAATGTGGATTTCTTGAAGGGAAGTACACTCGAAATCGAGCGCGGAATTCTTGTAGATGAATTTCTAAAAACGAACGTAGAAGATGTCTTCGCCGCTGGCGATTGCATGGAGTTTCGAAAACCCATTGAAGGAAGAGGGAAGTTTGAGCAGATGTGGCATTCAGGCCGTATGATGGGCGAGCATTTAGCACAAACCGTTTTAGGCTCGGATAAAGCCTATGCACCGGGAGTTTGGTACAATGCTGCGAAGTTTTTCGATGTCGAATATCAAGCTTACGGTCGACTTTCCAATGAGCCTGTGAGCTCGTTTTATTGGGAGCATCCAAAAGCGAAGATTTGCCTCCGAATGGAGCACAAAGACCAAAGGCTTGTTGCCATGCACGCATTTGGAATGCGATTGCGTCATCAAGTAGCCGACGGCTGGATTCGCGACGAAAAGAGCTTAGAATATTGTTTATCCCATTTCAAGGACCTCGTATTTGACCCAGAGTTTCACCGCGATCATTCAAGAGCCATCGCCTTGGAATTTCGCCGGCAGTTTGGGGTCGAAGTGAAACTGGAAAAGAAAAGTTGGAAGCGCATTCTAAACGCCTTTGCATCATGACGGAGTTTCCAAATCATGCATTTGCCAAACCGCCTGTGAACCTCAGCCTTCTTCAGAAGCTTGCTTGGCTTCTTGCAACCGTGGGATTTGCTGTTATAGTCTTACATTTTCTGAACCTCGCACCGGGAGCCTATTATTCCACCCAATTGACTTTTTCATTGAGCTTTTTGCTTTTATCTGTGGTGCTCTATGCTGCTGATTTGTACCGCAAGAAATCATCTGGAATTAAGAACGATGGGGTATGGTTTCGTTCGCTCACAAATCGAGGAGTTTGGGCATGGGCTTTAGGTCTGGTGCTAACGGTCTTCTATGTTTTGCTCTATTGGTTTCCGGAATTGCTCGGTATGGATGCGGCCGGCAACACTGGAGTGCTTCGGCTTTTCGACCCCTTGAGCATGCTGTTCAAGAGTCAGCCCGCAAGTCAGTGGTTTATGTACGGAACCTTGTACAGTTTGGCTATTCTCTCGATGGGAATAAAATTTCTGTGGAAATACCGCGGCAATCGGTATCAATTTTGGCGCACCGTCTCCGTCATTTTCTTCCAATTGGTTTTAGCTTATTTCCTTCCTGAGATTATGGAAGGACTCAATCAGGATAAGGCCTATTTCGCAAAAGACCTCAAGAATTTCTGGCCGCTCAATTATTACTTTTTCGAGCCCTGGCATTTGGATAATATGCGCGCTGGAGGGAGTTTGGGAATGTTCTACCTCGTATTTGGAATCTTCGGATTCGCAGTACTCACTCCTATCTTAACCTATTTCGTTGGTAAGCGCTGGTATTGCTCTTGGGTTTGTGGTTGTGGTGGATTGGCAGAAACGGCAGGTGATCCCTTTCGTCAACTTTCATCCAAGAAACTTTCTTCCTGGAAAATCGAACGCTGGCTCATACATGGCGTGCTGGTCTACATCGTGCTCGTCACTGCTGTTGTGCTCTACGGTTACTTCAGTGGAACTGGCGAACTCTTCGGATTGAGCATCTACGAGTATTTTCGAAAACCTTACGGCTTTCTAGTGGGAGCCATCTTTTCAGGAATTGCGGGTGTGGGTTTTTATCCGGTTTTGGGAAATCGATTCTGGTGTCGCTGCGGTTGTCCCTTGGCTGCATACATGGGACTTTTTCAGCGCTTCGCATCTCGCTTTCGCATCACAACCAATGGTGGACAGTGCATTTCCTGCGGAAACTGTTCCACCTACTGCGAGCAAGGCATCGACGTGCGCGATTATGCCCAGAAAGGGAAAAACATTGTGCGTTCCTCCTGTGTGGGATGCGGAATCTGTTCTGCGGTTTGCCCAAGGGGAGTACTTAAACTTGAAAACGGTCCGCAAGAAGGCCGCATTTCTGAAGGACCAATCGTCATCGACGAAGGAGGCGTTCGAATCGATGGCTTTGGTAGTTGACCTCATCATTCCCGCCTTAAATGAAGAGAAGGCGATTCAGGAAGTTTTGAAAGAAATCCCTTCCGAGCTTGTGCGCGAAATCGTTGTGATCGACAACAACTCTTCCGACCGAACCTCTGAAATGGCACGTGCGCTCGGCGCAACGACGCTTTTGTGCAAAGACCCAGGTTATGGAAATGCTTGTCTTCTAGGCATCGAATACCTGAAGTCGAAAGAGCAGCTTCCAGATGTTCTTGTGTTTTTGGACGGAGATCACTCAGACTTTCCCGAAGAACTCCCTCTTTTGTTGAATGAAGTTGAAGCAAGCAATGATATGGTGATTGGAAGCAGGGCTTTGGGTGAACGTGAATCTGGTTCCATGACCATTCCACAAGTGCTTGGAAATTGGTTGGCGACGCGCATGTTGTTTTGGATTTATGGAGTTCGTTTTACCGATCTTGGACCCTTTCGCGCCATTCGTTGGGATGCTCTCATGAAGCTTAAAATGGAGGACCGAAATTACGGTTGGACGGTGGAGATGCAGGTGAAGGCGGCGAAGCAAAAAATGCGCTGTTCCGAGGTTGCTGTTTCCTACCGAAAACGCATTGGGATTTCGAAAGTTTCAGGCACGATAAAAGGCGCTTTTTTGGCCGGATATAAAATCATTTTTACCATCCTTAAATTCAGTTTAAAGTGAGTCTTTGGATCTATCTGCTTCTCGTGGTTTATGGCTTCTTTTTGAGCTTCATTTTCGCCTTCAGTTTGGTGCAGTTGAGTCTTACGATCAACTATGTGAAAGCATCGAAAAAAGGGCGGCCAATAAAGAGAACTCCAACATCTGATACTGAGCTTCCAAAAGTATGTGTTCAGCTTCCCATTTACAATGAAAAGTACGTAGTCGAGCGACTGTTAAAGGCGGTGGTCAATTTGGATTATCCATCCGATAAATTATCGATTCAAGTCTTAGATGATTCCAACGATGAAAGCTCGGAACTCATTCGAGCATTTATTGATTCTGACTTAAATATTTATAAGAACATATCTTTAATTCAAAGAAAAGAACGTGAGGGTTTTAAGGCTGGAGCTTTAAAGTATGGATTAACCAAAAGTGATGCGGATTTTATAGCCATTTTTGACGCTGATTTTGAGCCAAATCCTGACTTTCTTCGAAGGTCCATTCGTGAATTTGAGGATGCAAATGTTGCTTGTGTTCAAACGCGTTGGTCTCATCTAAATGAGGATGAAAATGTGCTTACTAAAGCGCAGGCATTTGCGCTGGATGCGCACTTCAGAATCGAGCAAGTCGGACGCAATTCTGGTGGTCATTTCATCAACTTTAATGGCACTGCAGGCGTATGGAGAAAGGCGGCTATTTTGGATTCAGGTGGTTGGCAAAGCGACACCTTAACGGAAGACCTTGATTTGAGTTATCGAGCTCAGATGAAAGGATGGAAAATGATCTATATGGAGGAGCTCAATTCACCCGCAGAATTGCCTATGGTTTTGAGCGCTTTACGAACCCAACAACATCGTTGGAATAAAGGGGCGGCTGAGTGTGCTCGAAAGCATCTTTCGAAGGTACTCCGCAATCCCAAAATTTCATGGAAGACGAAAGTTCAGGCGAGCTTTCATTTGCTCAATTCAGCGGTCTTCATTTCAGTACTTATGCTTACAGTTTTGAGCGTTCCTTTGCTTTGGGTGAAAACTCAGATTCCTGCTGTTTCGAGCTATTTGAATTTCGCTTCTTTCTTCATTCTATCGTTTGGAGTTCTCGCTCTTTTCTTTTGGCTTCCGTTTAAGAAGCATTGGGAGGGAAGTGTACTCGGACAAGAGTCCTCATTTCTCAGGACCCGTTGGGAATTCTTAAAGCGGTTTCTGAGCTTCGTTGCAGTCTCGATGAGTTTTGCGCTCTTCAATTCGGTGGCGGTCATTTCAGGCTACGCGGGCATCAAAACTCCTTTCATTCGTACGCCGAAGTTCAATGCCACATCTGTAAGACCTACAGAGAATGACTACAACATTCAAAAACTGCCAATGGTGTTTTACTTCGAGCTCCTGCTGCTACTGTATTTCCTTTTTGCCGGAATTTACGGTATAATTCAGCTTGAGTTTGGCTTACTTCCTATGCACCTTCTCTTAATCTTCGGCTTTGGGATCCTGGTGAAGTATGGCTGGCAAGAGCGGGGAGGTTTAGTCCCGAACTAGTTTGTGTTCCCGCGAAATGCTGGCGCCCTGAACCTGCAAGAGATAGATTCCAGAAGGTAGGTTCACCAAAGAGCACTCAAAGCGATTCATTCCCGACCCAAGCACCTGACGATATCGCTTGATGGTCTTTCCTTCCATGTTCTTCAGAATGAAATGTACCTCTTGTTTGTGATCCAACTCAAAGTCGATGTAGGTAAAGTCTTGCGTTGGAACCGGAAAGGCTTTGGTCTGCTCGTTCTTTTCAGCTTCTTCCGCACCAGCAAAAATGTACGTTGGGCTGCGCACTTCCGACATCCAGAAGGAATGTTCCTTTGTAGAGGTTCCATAATAGCCCGACATCCAAACAGCTCCTTGTTCGCTGTACACTCGCTGTATCCCAAAGTAATCGCCCCAACGTTCCGGATTGCCTTGGCGCTGCAAGTACGATTGTCCTTGAATCAAGTTTGTAAAGTTGGAGTACTCGCCCGTAGGATCAAAATAGAATGCACCATAGCCAGCAGTGTCTACTATGCTGCTGTAGTTTACTCCAATGATGGCCTCATTGTCTCCCGCAAATTTTCCCGTGTAGGCAATGCCCGGATAGCCGAACTCCATGGTGTTGTGTTGCATGATGTTCAAGTCAATGCTCGGGCTTCCGCTTGGATCTGAGAGCACGCCATGATAGATGGACGATCTACCGCTGTTGGTGTCGATGCTGTTCCCTACAAATTGAATTTGTCCGTTCTCATAAAAGCCATCCAATACGCGTGCGTCGTTGGTGCTCAAAACAGGGCCGGCAGGCTGTTCCGCTGCAGGACTCAATCCATAGGCCTTGTTCGAAATGACGTGTTTGGTGGTTACCTCGGCCAATGGGTCGTTCATTTCGCCCGTTAAGCTCACCAAGAAAAAGGTGTCGTTTGAAGCATCGAAGTTTCGGTTGCTCATGAGGTAGTATGGAGGTGCTTTAAGTTCATCACCGCCCTGCATAGCATGCAAGTTCCTCAAAACCTTACCACCAAACTTTATGTCGCTCCAGAGCTTCATAGGCAGACTGTCCACTCCATCGTAGCCAGACTGTTTGTCCAATTGCCAAATGAGTGTTTCTTCAAAACCCGTTTCCCAAGGCTCGTTTTCTCGAATGAGATTGATTGTGTAGAGCACTTCATTTTCAGTAAGGGCAATTACGGGGAAATCCGACCATGTTCTTTCATTGAAAGGGTTTCCAGGAATCTCGTACACATTCCAGTCGTCCATCGGGTCGCCAGAACTTGAGAAGGCAATGACCAATTTTGAGTCGTCTGGGGTTCTTCCAGAAAGGAAGGTGAAGACAAAACGATCTTCAACAGCGTCGTAGCGTAGTTTTGGATCGAAAGGCAGGCTGGTGCCAATGGAATCATTGTCTAGAGCAAAATCCACAAAGCTATAGGTAGAGGTGAAGGGGTGCGGACGGTAGTAGGCAGAGTCGCCGTTGAGGTCGTGGAAATAAACGCGGGTATTGTACGAGGCAATCAGGAATCCATTATCAGAAACAGCCAATGTATTGTCGTTGGGAACTCCTCCAGCTCGGTTCTGGATGTTATTGTCGGGACCATAAAAGCTTCCCATATTCCGTTCAAGAGTAACTTCGGCAGCGCTGCCTCTCTTCGGGGAAAGGCTTCTTTTTTTCGGAAATTTCTTCTCGATCTCCGCTTTTTTCTTGAGCAAGGCATCCTGATATGAGCTTCCTCCAGGAAAGGGAGCTTCTGTGGAATAAGACCTAGGGTAGATGTCGTTTTTGATGTCGGAAGGAGCGATGCTTCGTTTTAATGGAGCTTTGAGGTATGCTGACTTTTGCGCTGTGATTGTGCCGGTCAAAAGAATGGCGGCCAGCAATTGAAGGAACTTCAGGGACTTTTTAAACATGGTGTAAAGATATTCAATCGTGGATTTGAGCGACGGGCAATTTAGCGAAGGAGAGGAGTTGAATGCATAAGTTCAATGCTTGACTTAACAATTGATTGATGATACATCAATGCCTTAAAGGTATTTAAGGCCACTTTTTCTTGCTTATCTTCGTCGGAATGCCATATGAAAAAGCTCCTCGTTCTCTTTGTGCTTCTGCTGATTGGCATGTCGTTTCGTCCTGATGCGCCAAGCCCGAAAGAAAATCCTTCTGGCAAGCGGATGAAAGAAAGCTTCCGCATTTACACCAACCACTTAGAGACCAATTTGGAAAAGATCAAGGAGCACATTGAGTCTGAATCTCCACCTGTTGTTCTTAGATCTGAATTCAAGCGAGCCCGAGAAGATTACAAGTTTCTAGAGGCCATGGTCTCACACCTCTTTCCAAGCTTCGATTTGGATTTTAATGCAAAACCTGTTTTAGAATTGAATACCGATGCTGCCATTGTGGAGCTGGTTGAGCCACATGGACTTCAGGTTCTTGAAGTTGCCTTGTTTCGCGACAAGGATTATGTAAAAGCAAAAGCGGAGGTCGAATTTATGTTGGGCCGTTTGCCTGAATTGCAGAAACGCATTCACCGCATTCAATATCAAGATCGTTTTGCTTTTGAGGCGGTACGCCAAGAGGTAATCCGCATTACGGCATTGGGAATAACAGGCTTCGATTCGCGTGTATTAAAACACTCCATTCCGGAGACGATTGAGGCCTTAAAATCCATTCAGTTTCTGATGGAACCCTATCTAGATTTCATGACCAGATACAATAAGAATTTGGTCTACGACTTGCGCAATCGAATCTACGGTGCCATCGAATATTGCGGA
>DDDG01000003.1:437-389750 GCA_002336245.1 Flavobacteriales bacterium UBA1986 | reverse complement strand
CTTTCTTGGCGCAGGCTTCTTGATTATAAATTTCATCGATCAAGAAGGAAAGTTTAAAACTAAACAGGAGCTTGTTACTTGATTTTTCGCCTCTTCCGTAGCTGCCGTCGAACGCCTGGCTATATTTGCGACTAGAAGTTATGGCTGTGAAAATTCTCGTACCCCTAAGCATATTTTTATTCCTATTTGTCGGCTCTGCCACTGCCCAAAAAATTGAGCAGAAAAAGGATGTCTTTGGCATCACATTTCACGACAAATGGATTGTGAAAGCCAAGTATTCGTCCATTGTGGCACTTGACGATTCACATCCAAAAGTGAAGTGCTATGCACTGAAAGAAGAAGGTAAATGGGATTTGCTTTTCTTGAATGCTGGGGAAGAATTTGGTGTTAAGGCAAAAGACCTTGAATTTCCATACGACAGCCTGTATCTAATTACTCAAGGAGTAGCTGTTGGAAAAGTTGGTGAGTTGAGTGGCTTTCTTCAAATCAACAATTGGCGCGCAGACCCAAACAGCCCTTCAAGAAAGATTCTAGCCCCAGAATGCGCTGAGGTTTCCTTGTGGAAAGAAAGAATGCCATCCTTCGTAGGTGGCGAGAATGAGCCGATTTGGTTCAACTTAAAAGGAAAGGAAGGTATTGTGATGAATGTGGCTGGTGCAGCACTGCCAAACTTCCGAATGGTATTGACTGGTGCCGACTCCATCGTTCAATTCGGGGAGGAATTAAACCCGCTGATGGTTTACATGAATGGGAAAATTGGTTTGCTCGATTTGGTGAAAAAACAGGATTACCTCTTCCCTCCAAAATATGAGCAAATTGAAGCACTTTCCTTCTCCGATTTTGAGAATGTACTTCCAGAACGAAATCATTATTTCAAGGCAAAAGAACACGGAATGTGGGGCTTAACATTCATAACCAGCTCTGGTGAGAAAACTGTTTTGGAATCTGATTACGACGAGATTTCCCAAATGGATGGAAGTCATCTTTTTAAGGTTATAAAGGCCGGAAAAGCGGGAGTAATTGGCTTAAGGCATAAAGACGGCGAGGTTGAAACGCTGATTAATTCAGGTTACGATGAACTGCTTGCCAGCTCGAGTGGAGGAAAAGGCCTGGAAAAAGAAATGTTCTTCTCTCTTAAGTTCGATGGAAAGTATGGCTTCGGGAAGCTCAGCACAGGAGCAAAAGATAAGTTTGAATTGATTTCCATTCCGAAGTTTGAAGAATTGACTGACATCGATTTTGAAGCCGGGGAAGAAGGTTATGTGACCTTCGACTACAAACAGGATGGAAAATGGGGTTATGTGATCTATTTCAATAACGGCTCTAAGAAGGAAGTTCAAGCTGAATACGACAACATCTTCTTTGTTCATCATCAAGACGTTGCAATGCACTTCAGTGAAAAATCTGGGAGAGTGCAATTCAATCCGCACGACGATTACACCCGACTCTACGTAAAGAATTATCACAAATGTTTTTCAGAGGGAATGCTCGAGCTGAATCTAGCTGTGCCAATGCTGAATGAAATTGGGCAGGTTTTGGTCATCTACGACGACAGAAAACACCAAGAGCAAATTTTAGAAGACTATTCTCTCGAGATTAAGGGCGATCTGTTCAAGGTTGATCGACTCATACTTCCAGATGTTTGGGATAAACTTCGACTGAACCTCAGTGAGTCTTTCGTGATCATTGAAGAGACTAAGATCCCAGCGGCGAAACTTTTTGAACGATTTATGGATGGATTAAAAATCACTGGAAATAAGGTTAGTGGTTCGACCAACAGCGGCAAAGTGAGGTATTTTGAAATTCTCGCAGAGAACAAAAAGGTCATGGAAGTGGAGTACACTTACTTGCCAGATGGCAAACTTGCTCAGGTTCATCAAGGGCATATGGTGAAGCGCTACTCATATGGAGAGAATGGCTTCAGCATAGAGTATTATGAACCGGCCAGCGAAGTGAAAAAGGACATTCGTCAAGAGTTTACCTACGACACTCTTGGAAACTACGGGAGCATCAGTTATTGGTTGAACGATATTTCCGGAAGAAAGTCGGTCTTTTCTTATTCAGAAGATGGCCTCTTGACTTCTTATCAAGAATATCTTTTAGACCCACAGAAGAAGAAATTTATGGGCAATGGCATCTACGATTTCATATTTGCTGGCGACACCTTGAAGGCCTATGTCCACACTGACAACCAGGCGAAATTGGAAGGTGTAGAGTACAACAATCTGCCCTCGAAGCTGATGACCATCGAGTACGACAATGAAGGAACGGCCTATGGAGTTAAAGTGGCAATCTTACCAGATTCTATTCCCGATCCGGAAGGAGCTTATATTGAGATTCAAAGTGGTCCTGAAGGATCATTTGAGAAAGCCATCATCTACAGTGTCGAAGACGAGATGCTCAACGAGTTGAAGGATATGGAAGCGATGAAGTTTCTTCCTGCCATGAAGTTGTTCGCGCCAATTGAGCGCATTAACTAGAGCTCTCCCGAACGAAGTTCCACTCCCAATTCAGTGTTCAAATTGGTGTAAATCTTCTTCATCACCTTATCCACTTGTTTGTCTACAAGAGTTTTTTCTGGGTCGAGGAACTCAAAGGATATTGCATATGATTTCTTACCAGCAGGCAAGTTTTTCCCTTCGTACACATCGAAAAGTCCAACCTTCTTCAGCAGCCTCTTTTCAGTAGAGCGTGCAATCTGCTCAATCGAATTGAAGCTCGTCTTCTCGTCCATCAAGAGTGCTAAATCTCTTCGCACCTTCTGTTGTTTAGGAAGATCTTCCACCTGCAACTTCAATTCCGAGAACATTTCCAGTAAATGCGTCCAATGGATGCTTGCATAAAAGACCTCAGTCTCAATTCCAAAAGCCTTGCGGTAATCGTCGGATACGATTCCAAGTTCTGCAATCCACTTGTGCTTGTAGTTGTAGTGAAGTCCCGACTTGAGATACTTTTGGTCGACGCTTTCCATCTCCAATTCATCGATGTGTCCTCCAGCTTTTTCAAGCAATACTTCAAGGTCGTTTTTAAGAAGGAAAACATCGCTTTGACGAGAAGCTGAATTCCAACTTTCACCGTCGAAGGCACCTGCTGCAAACAGATCGAGATAGTGCTGTTCTACGTATTGACCCGCACGCTTGCGGTAAGTGTTTCCGTATTCAAAGAGTTTCAGACTTCCCTGTTTGTGGTTCTGATTGAATCGAATGGTTTCCAATCCCTGAAACAAAAGATTCTGGCGGAGAATGTCCAAATCCGAACTCAAGGGGTTGAGCATAGGAATCAGCTCCTCCTTTTTCCAAACTTGGTCGTTCTCGTAATGACTCGACTTACTCAATGAATTCGACATCATCTCTGTGTAGCCGCGCGCAACCAAAAGATCTGAAAGCTGATTGAGAAGTTGCTCAGTATTCGGTTTTGGACTCGTATTGAGGTTGGAGCTCAGCTTTTCTGGAATGTCGACCTGATTGTAGCCATAAATGCGCAGAATCTCTTCCGCAACATCGGCCTTGCGAGTAACATCAACACGATTCGTAGGAATCTTTAGATGCAGTTGCTTTTCGTTCTCCATGCTGATCTCGAAGCCGAGCCACTTCAAAATGTCTTTTATCGTTTTTCTTGGAATTTGAATTCCCAACAACTGATCGAGATAGGAATAGTTGAAATCCAATTCCGTTCGCTCAATTTTCTTTGGGTAGAAATCGTACACCTCAGAAGCTTTACCAGCATTGGCCTCAAGACACAACAAGCCAGTGGCAAAGTTCAATGCACTCACAACTCCGTATGGGTCAACTCCACGTTCAAATCGATAGGAGGCATCTGTATTCAGCCCATGACGTTTGGCTGTTTTACGCACAAACACAGGGTCGAAATAGGCGCTCTCCAAGAAGATTCGTTTGGTGTCTTTAGTGACGCCAGATTTCATTCCTCCGAACACGCCGGCAAGGCACATTCCTTTCTCCGCATCGCAGATCATCAGATCCTGATCGTTGAGCTCTCGTGCACGTTCGTCGAGCGTCACAAAACCTTCTTTCTCCTTCGCGAGGCGAACGACTACTTTTTGTCCTTGAATTTTATCGTAGTCGAAGGCATGCAAAGGTTGCCCGAGATCGTGTAAGACGTAATTCGTTACATCAACCACATTGTTGATTGGGTTGAGTCCAATGGCGCGCAAACGGTTTTTCAACCAATCTGGTGAGTCTTCAACCTCCACATCGCTCATGAGCACACCTGCATATCGTGGAGCCGCTTCGGGGTTCTCAACGATTACCTCGAGCTTCATTTTTTCTGAAGCTGCCACGATAGTGGGGATTTCTATCTCTTTTAAACTTTTCTTTTCGTCGGCCAAGCCTTGAACCTTTAAGGCGGCGAGAAGATCGCGCGCCACTCCTCGATGACTCATAGCATCGGTTCGGTTTGGAGTGAGGCCAATTTCAATGGTGTAGTCTTCTTCTAGCTCAAAGACTTCCCTCGCCGGCGTTCCAACTTTCGCTGAGGCATCAAGAACAAGAATTCCATCGTGGTCTGTACCCATGCCAATTTCATCTTCGGCACAGATCATGCCTTCAGAAACTTCCCCTCTGATTTTACTCTTTTTGATTTTGAAGGAACCGCCTTCTGATGGATAAAGAGTGGTTCCCACAGTTGCCACAATCACTTTTTGCCCAACGGCTACGTTCGGCGCCCCACATACAATCGGAAGGAGTTCCTCGCCTCCAACATCAACTTTAGTGACACTCAAACGGTCGGCATCTGGATGGGCAGACTTATGAACTACTTCACCAACGACGAGGCCTTCCAAGCCTCCTTCAACAGATTCGAATTTTTCAATTCCTTCAACTTCCAATCCGGTATCGGTTAGAATGTCGCTGACCTTTTGAACAGGAAGATCAAAATCGAGGTGCTCTTTGAGCCAGTTGAATGAGATTTTCATAAGGCTGCAAAGCTAAAATTAAAGGCAGTTTGCAGCAAGTGAAGTTTTAGCTCCAGAAGAAGAGCTTTTATACCACTCGATAGGGCTTTTGTTTTAGTTATGGTAGTTGGTACAATAAGTTCCTTATGTTTGAATATATGATTCGATTCATTCTAGTTGCTTCGGCTTTTTTCTTCGCTTCGATGGCAAACCTTCGAGCGCAGACACTCCCCATTGACTTCAATTCTAGCTTGGATAATTTCACCGGCTTTGGTGGTTTGACTTTTGCGAAAACGACAGACCCCCTTGACGCCAGCAATCAAGTGGGTGAGTTTAGAAATCAAGGAGGAGATCCTTGGGAAGGCGGTTTCATTGATCCGAATTCCAGCATGGACATTGATGTTTACCCGAATTACATCATGAGGTTTTATTCACCTGACGCCAACCAGCATACGGTCACGCTAAAATTGGAGAATGGAAGCAATCCAAACGAAGAACGCAGTCAAAGCGTGACTTCCATGGGTTGGAATTCCTTGTCTTTCGACTTCACCGCGGCGGCTGGTAATTATGGACGATTGACATTATTTGTGGATGGAGGCTCAGCATCGACTGGCACCTTCTTGTTCGATGACATTCACAACGGCTCTTCCGATTCGGTAGCTTTAGACACGATTTATACTCAATTGGTTTGGGCAGATGAGTTCGATTATTTCGGACCGGTGAAACCAGACAATTGGTTTTCTGAAACAGTTCCGCCGCAAAATGGAAACTGGTTCAATGGCGAAGTGCAGCATTACACCGACCGAACAGATAATGCCGTTTCAGCGAACGGAATGCTGACCATCACCGCAAAAAAGGAGACCTACGATTTTCAGGGAAACGTGAAGAACTACACCTCTGCTCGTTTGAATTCTATGTTCTCCTTTACATACGGTAGAGTGGATGTTCTAGCTAAGCTCCCTGAAGGTGATGGGACCTGGCCAGCTATTTGGATGCTGGGAAACAGTATTGGAAACAGTCAATACCCTGCAACGAACCCCTGGCCATATTGTGGAGAAATTGATATTATGGAGCATTGGGGAAACAACCCGAATGTGATTCATGGGTCGCTTCATACTGGTTCTTCATCGGGCGCAACGGTGAACACGGGCTCTATGCTAGCCAGTGACGTAAGCAACGAATTTCATTTGTATTCCATGAATTGGTCGCCAAATGAGATTTCATTCTTGGTGGACAGTGAGTTGTATTACACCTACAACCCCAGTGTGAAGAACCCAGATACGTGGCCATTCGACGATCCTCAATTCATCTTGTTGAACATCGCCATGGGTGGAGTAGGTGGGAACATCGATCCAAACTTCACCGAGAGCAGTATGGTCATTGATTACGTTCGTGTTTATCAAGGTCCTGGCGCAGACACCACGGTGAAGGTTTCTGTCTACGATCAGCTTGAGGAGGAAACACAATTTAGAATTTCACCAAACCCAAACCAAGGAGACTTCGAGCTTGCATTTGAAGACATCGAAGGGTCTTTACAGCTGAGTATACTGAATGTAAAAGGGCAGGTTCTAGGGCGACGAGAAATCACCCAAAAGGATAAGCAACGTTTTAGCTTGGACCTTCCAGCAGGAGTATACTTTATTGAAGCGACAGACGAAATCGGTAAAGCTTACAAGGAGCGCTTGGTGATTTCCGAGTAGATTTTAACTGATGCGTCCCCAATTGGGATTTTCCTTTTCAAGTTGTTTGTATCGGATTTGAACCCTTTTGTTTTCGGGCTTTTCCATTTCCGGATCATCGCTTAGAAAGACTTGAGCCTCGTGTCTAGAGAGCTTCACCAAATCACCATCGGCAGTTAAGCTTGCCAGTTTGAAGTCCATCAGGCCGCTTTGCTGAGTCCCCATAATGTCTCCCGGGCCGCGCAATCCCAAATCTACTTCAGCTATTTCAAAACCATTGTTGGTAGAACACATGGTTTTTAAGCGAGTCTTTCCATCGTTGCTCAACTTGTGTCCCGACATCAAAATGCAATAGGATTGTTCCGCACCTCGCCCCACACGTCCTCGCAATTGGTGCAGTTGAGAGAGTCCGAATTTCTCTGAACTTTCAATGACCATCACCGAAGCGTTGGGCACGTTTACGCCAACTTCAATGACGGTAGTGGCAACCATAATGTCCGTTTGTGCTTTCATGAAGCGTTGCATTTCAAACTCCTTATCTTCTGATTTCATGCGTCCATGCACCACACTCACTTGATATTTGGGCTTAGGAAAAGCGCGGTCGATGGCCTCATATCCTGCCATCAAATCGGCGTAGTCCAGCTTCTCAGATTCCTCGATGAGTGGGTAAACGATGTACACCTGTCGGCCTTTTTCAATCTCCTTTTTCAAGAAGCCATTCAGCTTAAGCCTAGAATTCTCAAAGTAGTGCACTGTTTTGATCGGCTTTCTTCCAGGAGGCAATTCGTCGATGATGGAAGTATCCAAATCTCCATAGAAGGTCATTGCCAAGGTGCGAGGAATTGGTGTGGCCGTCATAACCAATACGTGCGGTGGGTTGCGATTTTTCAACCATAGTTTTGCCCGTTGAGCTACTCCAAAGCGATGTTGCTCGTCGATGATGGCGAGTCCAAGGTTTTTGAATTTTACTGTGTCTTCAAGCAAAGCGTGCGTGCCAACAACAATCTTCAGGGCACCCGAAAGAAGGTCTTCGTGAATGGGTTTGCGTTCCGATTTTTTCACGCTACCGGTGAGCATACCAACTTTAAGTCCCATAGGCTCTAACAGTTCCGAGATGCTTTGAAAATGTTGCTGAGCCAGGATTTCAGTTGGAGCCATAATACAGGCCTGAAAGCCATTGTCGATGGCTAGAAGCATGCAAAGGACAGCCACGATCGTTTTTCCTGAACCCACATCACCTTGCAAAAGGCGATTCATATGACTTCCACTTCCCAAGTCGCGACGGATTTCTTTCATCACGCGCTTTTGAGCTCCGGTAAGTTCGAAGGGAAGATGATTGGCATAAAACGAATTGAAGTGTTCGCCCACATTCGTGAACACGAAACCTTCGTATTGAAGTTTGTGCTGAAGATTGATTTTTTGCAATCTCAGTTGAGTGAAAAAGAGTTCTTCGAATTTGATGCGGAAGCGTGCCTTTTCCAGTTGTTCCTGATCGCTGGGAAAATGAATGTGCCGATAGGCAGCTGCTCGTGTTAGCAATTTCAGACGATGGTGCAGTTCCGGATTTAAAGTTTCAGGAATTTGCTCGAGAACCTGGGGCAAAAGATTTTTCAGAAGCTTTTCAATGCCTCGGCTGTTTAGGCTTTTCCCGCTGAGTTTCTCAGTGGTTGAATACACCGGCTGCCAGCCGCTGATCTTTTTTAAATATTCTGGTGTGACGACATCAAGTTCTGGATGCGCAAAAGACAAGCGATTTTGAAAGAGATTCGGCTTTCCGAAAATCACATATTCAACATTCGGTTTCAAGCTGGGTGCGATGAAACGAATCCCTTTGAACCACACCAATTCGATGCTTCCGCTGTCGTCGTAAAACTCCGCTTTGAGTCTCTGTTGCCTTTGCTTGCCAACCCGTTCAATTCCACGCAGTCTTCCTCGAATTTGAATCAGACGATCTAAGTCGTGGATTTCCGATATTTTCAAGAACTGTGAACGATCGATGTAACGAAAGGGGAAATAGTTGAGTAAATCGCGGAAGCTAAAAATTTGGAGCTCAGAGCGCAGCAAATCAGCACGCTTGGGGCCAACGCCTTTCAGGAATTCTATAGAAGTGTCCAACAAGTTCACTACACTCAAAAGTATCAAAGGAAGGCTCACACAGGAAATTGAAATTACAGCACTTTAAGTGTTTATTTTGTTGCGAATGAAGGTTTCGAGATTCTTGGCGATATTTCTACTGGCAGCGATGCCGACGATTCTACTTTCACAGAGCGATTCCTCGAAGTTTGAATTTGACACTGACTTTCGATTTCGCATTGAGCAGGATTGGAATGGTTTGAAGGATGACGGCGCGAAGTACGATGATCGTTCCCGTCTGCGGTTTCGATATCGATTTGGTTTAAACTATCAGTACAATGAATGGGCAAGCTTTGGATTTCGTTTAAGATCAGGAGCTCTTGATGATCAGCAAGGGCCACACTTAACCTTGGGATCGGGGACCGGGGAGTTTTCGCTTTTTCAAATTGGTTTTGAGAAGGCATTTTTCAAAGCAGAGAACGAAAGAATTAAACTTTGGCTAGGAAAAAACACATTTCCTTTTTGGAAACAAAACGAGCTTTTTTGGAACAACAACGTATACCCCGACGGCGCAGCCATTAGTTTGAAAGTCCGCAAGAAAGTCTCAAATTCTCAGCTGCTTCAAATCAATCTGGGGCACTTCATCATTCGAAGCTCGGGTAAGTTGTTTTGGGATGACGCCTATTTCAATGGGGCTCAACTTGTCTTCAAGTCTCCCGACACAAAGCTTACAATCGCTCCCGCGTTCTACAACTTTCGGAAACTAGGCAACATTCCAGACCAGAATGGTAGCTATACTTTGGATTACGCCATAGGCCAACTCTCGGCGGAGTACAATTTTAAAAGCGAACTTCCCCTTAAAATAGGTGCTGAGCTTTACAACAACTTCGTCGATTATGGCAAGAACGATTCGGTTCCTTTGTCCATGCAGGGCGAAACTTTTGGCTGGGTCATCAATGCCAAATTAGGTAAGACCAAAGCAAAAGGTGATTGGGCTCTGTGGCTGTATTATGCCAATCTGGAGAAGTACTCGATTGTGGACTATTTCGCACAAAACGATTGGGCTCGATGGGACTATTCGAGCACCGGTTCAACAGGCTCTAAGATCTCAAACTTTCGAGGTATAGAAAGTAGGATCATTTACACCTTTGGCCCTAAGTTTAACTTGACCCTCAGAATCTATTATACCGAGCGACTGATGAAGGAAGGGATTGCAAATGGGAGAAACTCTAGAGCAAGACTTGATCTGAACATCAAGTTTTAGGGCATGCTCATATAAGATCAATCTAGCTTAAGAACTGCAAGGAAAGCCGATTGTGGAACTTCAACATTCCCAATCTGGCGCATCTTTTTCTTTCCTTTTTTCTGCTTTTCAAGAAGCTTTCTCTTACGACTGATGTCTCCACCGTAACACTTGGCAGTAACATCCTTTCGAAGAGCTTTCACAGTTTCTCGTGAAATAATCTTGGCACCAAGAGCGGCTTGAATCGCAATGTCGAACTGCTGACGCGGAATCAATTGACGCAGTTTCTCACAAATCTTTTTTCCTAGGGAATAGGCGTTGTCTTTGTGAATCAATGCCGAAAGTGCATCCACTTGGTCTCCATTGAGCAGGATGTCCATCTTCACTAAATCCGATTGTTTGTATCCAATGGGCGAATAGTCGAAAGAAGCGTAGCCTTTTGAAACGGATTTTAATCTGTCGTAGAAGTCAAACACGATTTCCGCCAGAGGCATCTCAAAGGTGATTTCGACACGGTTCGTTGTCAGGTAAACCTGATTTTTTAAAACTCCACGTTTCTCAATACAGAGTGACATCACCTGACCGATGAAATCGCTTTTGGTAATGATTTGGGCATTGATGTAGGGCTCCTCAACAGAATCGAGCAGAGTTGGTTCTGGAAGGTCAGATGGGTTGTGCACCTCGATCAAACCAGTCTTTTTTGTGTAGGCCTTGTAGGAAACGTTGGGAACCGTAGTAATTACAGTCATATCGAACTCACGTTCGAGTCGTTCCTGAATGATTTCCATATGTAGCATTCCTAAGAATCCACAACGAAAACCGAAACCAAGAGCCGCTGATGACTCAGGCTCAAAGGTTAAAGAAGCATCGTTGAGTTGGAGTTTTTCCATACTGTCGCGAAGCTCTTCGTATTCGTCGGTGTCGACGGGATAGATTCCTGCAAATACCATGGGCTTTACATCCTCAAAGCCTTGGATGGCTTGGGGAGTTGGTCGGTGGAGGTGTGTAATGGTATCGCCCACTTTCACTTCTCGTGCCTGTTTGATTCCAGAAATGATGTAGCCAACATCTCCGGTATGGAGGCTGTTGCGTTTTTCAGGTTTCATGCGAAGGACACCGATTTCATCGGCGATGTATTCCTTCCCAGTATTCATAAATTTGACCTTATTGTTTTTAGCAATGGAGCCACTAAAAATTCGGAAATAAGCAATGATTCCTCGAAATGGATTGAAGACAGAGTCGAAGATCATGGCTCTCAAAGGAGCATCTTTATCTCCTGTAGGGGCAGGAACACGATTGATGATGGCAGTTAAAACTGAGTCTACACCATATCCTGTCTTGCCACTGGCTTCAAGAATATCTTCACGATCGCAACCAATGAGCTCCTCAATTTGGTCTTTTACTTCTTCCGGCATTGCCGAAGGCAAGTCCATTTTATTCAGAACCGGAATGATTTCTAGATCGTTTTCAATGGCCAAGTACAAGTTCGATATGGTTTGAGCTTGAATTCCTTGGGTGGCATCTACGATGAGCAGTGCTCCTTCACATGCGGCAATGGAACGGGATACTTCATAAGAGAAATCAACATGACCAGGAGTGTCGATGAGGTTCAGAACGTAATCTTTTCCTCCTTCAGAATGGTTCATTTGAATTGCGTGACTCTTTATTGTGATGCCGCGCTCGCGCTCAATGTCCATGTCATCCAAGGTCTGCTCTTGGAGGTCTCGATCCGAAACCGTACCCGTGGTTTGAAGCAATCGGTCCGCAAGGGTGCTCTTACCGTGGTCGATGTGAGCTATGATGCAGAAGTTTCGGATGTTTTCCATGTACTTGAATGAAGGCGCGAAAATAAGCAAAAGGCATCTGCGAGCGAACTGCCTCAGCCCCTATATTTGCTGCCTTTCGCCCGCTGAGATAAAGAAAGAAGATAAGTTGAAAATCATTGAGTATGAATAAGAGTGTTATCGAAGCCATCGAGCAGGCAGAAGGAACCTTGTTTTCGTTTGAAATACTGCCGCCTCTCAAGGGTGCCGACATTGAGGCTTTATACTCTGGCATTGACCCTTTGATGGAATTTAAACCCAGTTTCATCAACGTGACTTATCATCGCGAGGAGTACGTTTACAAGAAGAGGGAGAAGGGTTTTCTTGAAAAGATTTCGATCCGAAAACGCCCGGGAACGGTTGGTATTTGTGCTGCCATTAAGAACAAATACGGCATCATCACAGTACCGCATTTAACCTGTGGTGGATTCAGCCGGGAAGAAACTGAAAACGCCTTGATCGACCTCAGCTTTCTGGGCATCAACAACATCTTGGCACTTCGAGGAGACCCCATTAAGTCTGAGGCCCGCTTTGTCCCGAATGAAGATGGACATCAATACGCCATTGGATTGGTTGACCAAGTGATGCAGATGAACCAAGGCAGTTACTTAGATGAAGACATGCAGAATAAATCGAAGACAAATTTCTGCGTTGGAGTAGCTGGTTATCCTGAAAAACATGCAGAGGCGATGAGTATGAAATCGGATCTCAAGCACTTGAAGGAGAAAATTGATGCTGGAGCGGCCTACATCGTCACTCAAATGTTTTTCGACAACCAGAAGTTCTTTGAATTCGTCGATAAATGCAGAGCAATGGGAATCAATTGCCCCATTATTCCAGGGCTAAAGCCAATCACTGCACTTCGGCACATTGAGTTCATCCCAAAAACTTTTGGGGTGTCTTTCCCGGAAGAATTGTCGGATCAATTGGAAAATTGTTCTACCGATGAGCAAGTTCGTAAAATTGGCACTGCTTGGTGTTTAAAGCAATCTCAGGAGCTTAAAGCTGCGAAGGTTCCCTGTCTTCACTATTACACGATGGGCAAGAGTGATAGCGTAAAGGAGATTGTGAGTAAGATCTTTTAACTCCAGATATCCCGTTTCTCTAAATGGATTTCTTCTCTGAAGAAGATCTCTGCACTTTGCTCAAAAGAGTGCGTGTAATCGCTCACGTAGAATTTCTGGCTTCCACCACTTGGGTTCAGCAAAGAGCCTTCCTTCAAGGCCTTCTGAACGGCAAGTGCCACCACTTCAGATGAATCGAAGATTTTGATTTCTTTTTCAGTCAATTCCTGAATTTCTTGCTTGATGAGCGGATAGTGCGTGCAGCCAAGAACAATTCCTTCCACTTTTTCCATGGCCTTACCTTCCAGGTATGATTTGATGATGGTGCGCGAGATTTGATTGTTGAAATAACCCTCTTCAATCATTTGAGCAAGAAGGGGAGTTGCTTTCGAAACGACGTCAATCTCAGATTTCAGGCTGTGAATCTTCCGTACATATACTCTAGAGCCGATGGTGCCTTTCGTTCCAATAACCCCAACGCTCTTCAGTCCCGATTTGGCTACAATTTCTGCCATGGGGTCAATCACATTGATGACTGGAATGGAGGGGTCGAGTTTTTTTCGAATTGCTCGATAGGCATGTGCAGATGCCGTATTGCAGGCAATTACAATTGCTTTACAATCATTTTCTAGAAGCCAATCAGAGATGCGAAGACCAAAGCGTTGAATGGCTGTTTTTGACTTGTCGCCGTATGGAAGGTGGGCAGTGTCTCCAAAGTAGATGAGGTCTTCCTTGGGTAGCAACTTTCGAATGCTCCGAGCAACAGTGAGTCCACCGATACCCGAATCAAATATACCTATGGCTCCCTTTTTCATCGAGCAAAAAAAATCCCGCAAGTGCGGGATTAAAATTAGTTGATTCCTAAATGCTTTCGAACCAGCGGCAGAATGTCGTCGGATTCGGGGTAATGGAGCACCACACCGACCGAAGTATCTAAGATGTATGTGAACCCATTTCCATCCGCTACAGCTTTGATGGCAGCATTGGCTTTGTCAACCAAAGGTCGCATGAGCTCAGATTCTTTTTTCTGAAGGCTCTCTTGTGCTTTGGCTTGGAATTCTTGAATTCTGCGCTGAATGCTGAGGATGTCTTGCTCTTTCTCTTCACGAATCAAATCGGTCATAACGCCTTTGTTTTGTTCGTAATCGGTGAGCTTTTTCTCATATTCCTGAGTCATGGAAGCGAGTTGCAATTCCAATTGTCCTGCATATGATTTAAGACTGGCCTCGGCAGAATCCCGTTCTGGCATCAAAAGAAGCAGATCGTTTGAGTTGATGTGTCCGATTTTCTGCTTTGCTTGTGCGAAGCTAGAGCTACTTGCAATTAGAAGTAGAAGGCAAAATGTGATGACTTGTTTCATTGTCTTTCTAATAAGGGGTGCGAAATTATTCTTTTTCTGATGATTTAGTGATACCTAATCGACGCATCACATCTTCTGTTTTATCGTATTTATTATCGGCATATAAAATGTTCCCGCTTGCAGATCGGTCAAAAACCACGGCATAATTACCGCTTTTTGCAAGCTTTTCAATCTCTCCGAAGATTTTATCTTGAATTGGTTTAATGGCTTCTTCTCGTTTCTTAAAGAGTTCGCCACCCACCCCAAACTTCTTTTTTTGGTACTCGCGAGCTTCGGCTTTCTTCTTCTCAATCTCACCTTGTTTCTTCAGGCGTAAATCCTCTGTGAGTAGAATTTTTTCTGCCTGAAAATCTAAAGTCATTTCTTCAATCTCCTTGTACTTTGCCTCGATGGTTTCTTGCCAACGGGTGCTTGAGGCATTGATTTCGTCCATTGCGGCTTGATATTCTTCGCTGTTTTCAAGGATGTAATCCGTATCAACAAAGAAAAATTTCTGGCCAAACGAAAGGCTGCTGAGCAGAACAAAGAAAATTGAAAGCAATTGAGTTTTCATATGCTTGGATTTAGAGCTCTCCAAGGACCGCGCCAATTGTAAAATGCAGCTGTCCGCGTTGAGTTTGAAGAATGTGTTCTGGGGTGTCGTCCATTCTCCAACCATAATCCAAACCGAGCAGTCCGAACATTGGCAAGAAAACGCGAATTCCAAGTCCCACAGAACGCTTAACAGCAAAAGGGTTGTAATCGTTGAAGTTGTTCCAAGTGTTACCTGCTTCCATGAATCCCAGACCGTAGATGGTTGCACTTGGGTTCAATGAAAACGGATAGCGAAGTTCGGCAGTGTACTTTGTGATGAGTGAAGCTCCAATTCTTGGGGAAACACTTTGGTCGTCGTATCCTCTGAGGGCGATGATTTCTCTACCATCCAACTGGAACCCAGTAAGTCCGCTACCTCCTAAGTAGAATCGTTCGAAAGGAGAATCACCAACATTTTGATTGTACTTACCTAGGAATCCGAAACCTGCTTTGGTTCTAAGTACCAAGTTCCCGGCGATTTTAGTAAACCATTCTGATGCAAATTTCCATTTGTGATATTCGATCCATTTATAGCGTTCTTGAGGTGAAAGATCTGCCCCATAGTCCTTTCCATTGAACATGCTGTAGGGAGGAGTGGCTTGTACCACCAGCTTAATGTTTGATCCCATTCTAGGAAATATCTCTTGATCCTGTGAGTTTCTAGAAAGGCTAAACCGCATAAACACGTTGTTGGCCTCTCCATCTGAAAGAAGGAACTGAACCCAGTCGTTCATTTTGTAATGTTGGTATGCGAGTTCTACTCGTCGTACAAAGTAATCGTCGGGCCACCTAACTTGTTGCGCCAAACCAATAGAAATACCGGTTACTTGAATGTCTTGTCGCAAGTCGTTCGGTATTTTGTTTCCGAGAGAGTCTTTCAGGTTTTTTAAAGAATTAATCCCTTCACGCACATAGCGTGTTTGCCCATTTGTCTGCAAGCTTTGGTAACCAGAAATACTGAATGCACGGGGCTTCTTACCACCGAGCCAAGGCTCTGTGAAAGACATATTCCAGCTTTGAAACCATCGTCCGTTGCTCGAGAAGCGAACGGAAAGTTTTTGCCCATCTCCAGAAGGGAGTGGATCCCAATATTCTCGTTTGAAAAAGTTGTGCGTTGAGAAATTCGAGAATGATACCCCGAGGTTTCCGACCAACTGACCGGCACCAAATCCACCAGAGAGTTCAATTTGATCAGAGGGTTTTTCGGCAACAACATATTCAACGTCCACGGTTCCATCTTCAGGATTTGGAACGGGGTTCACATTCATCTGTTCTGGATCGAAGAAGCCAAGTACCGAAAGTTCCCGCTGTGTTCTAATGATGTCGGATCTGCTGAAGAGATCTCCAGGCTTTGTCCTGACTTCTCGAAGAACGATGTGATCGTTCGTTTTTGTGTTTCCGGTGAGGGTAACGCGATTGATTCGCGCCTGCTGACCTTCATAGATTTGGATGTCGATGTCGATGCTGTCGTTGTCTACGCGCACCTCAAGTGGTGTAATTTGGAAGAAGAGGTATCCGTCGTCCATGTACAAGGAAGAAATGTCACCACCGTTCGGATCCATATTCAAACGTTGGGTCAATTTATCGTTGTCGTAAATATCGCCCTTTCGAATGCCGAGCATCTGAGAGAGTTTATCCGTGGAGTAGATTGAATTTCCCGACCATTTAATGTCCCTGAAGTAGTAGCGGTTTCCTTCATCCATTTCCAAGAAAAGAAGGATACTCTTGTCGTTCAGAATTTTGATGGAGTCGCTTTTAACGCGGGCATCTCGGTAGCCTTTGGAATTGTATTTCGCAATGAGCATTTTCTTGTCTGCTTCAAAATTGGAACGGATGAATTTGGAGCTTTTGAAGATGTTGAGCTTAACACGTTCTTCAAAGTAGTCGGCAAAAACGCGTCGCGCTTGAATGCTATCCTTTCGATTGAAATAGGCACGGGCAGCTTCCTTAGTGATTCCATCTAAATCTTCAAAAGGTTTGAAGATGAGTTTCTGTTTTGTCTCTTTTAGCGAGCGACGAATTCGCCCCCGAGAGAAAGCTTTGTTGCCATCGATTTCAATACGTCTAATTTTAACCTTCTTTCCTTTGTCTACGTCGATTTCAAGAATAACATGATTGGTGAGTGTAGTGTCTTGGATGCGTTTGATGGTTGAGTTGACATTCAGATATCCCTTATCAACAAAGAATTCGCGAATGCTGCGCTTCGTCGAAAGAACGAGGTTTTCGGTTACAATTTTTTCAGAGTAGAGGTTGAGTTCTTCGCGTAGGTCGTCAACTTCAGATTTTTTCAAGCCTTCGAATCGGTACTTTGAAAGGCGAGCAAGTTCCTTGATTCGAATTGTTAGAAAGATGTCGGTGCCAACAATTCTTTCCTGAAGAATTTGGATGTCGGCAAAAAGTCCTTGGATCCAAATGTTTTTAATGGCCTGAGAAATTTGGTCTCCAGGAATTTTGATCTCCTGACCCACCTTAAGTCCTGATAGTAATTTGATTGCGTCAGGGTCTAGTTTTTCTGTTCCTTCGACCCGAATTCCACCAATTTTGTAGGTGCTGGAAAGAGCGGGAGCACTTTTCCGAGGAGAAGGAATTGCTTGCGAAAACCCAACCTCCGAGAGGAGGCAGGCTAAAAAGAGGACAAGCAATTTATACATTGGCCTTGGCTTTTATTTGAGCGCCTGTTTTGCCAAAGCGACGTTCGCGGCCTTGAAAGTTTTGTATGGCGGTAAAGAGGTCATCTTTCCTAAAATCCGGCCATAGCTTCTCTACAAAGCACAATTCACAATAGGCCATTTGCCACAACAAAAAGTTGCTGATGCGATATTCGCCAGAAGTACGAATCATCAATTCAGGATCAGGCATTTCAGATGTACTCAAATAGGATTCGAAATTCTGTTCCGAGAACTCAATTTCATTGATTTTGTTGTCCTGCGCATCCCGAATGATCTTTTTCACAGCATGAATGATTTCCCATCGTGAGCTGTAGCTCAAAGCAAGGTTCAGCTGCATGTGATTGTTTTCACTCGTTTGATCGATGGCAGATTGTAATTCGCGTTGACATTTGGACGGCAAACTTTCAATGTCGCCGATAGCATTCAGGCGAATCTTATTCTTCATCAAGGTCGGAAGTTCCTTGTGAATGGAATCTACCAATAAGGTCATCAGAGCATTTACTTCGCGTTGCGGCCGATTCCAGTTTTCAGTTGAGAATGCGTAAAGCGTGAGGTATTCAACGCCAACTTCAGCGCAACCTTCAATGGATTCCCGAACAGCCGTTAAGGCGCTCTTGTGACCAAAGATGCGAGCTCTGCCTTTGCTTTTCGCCCATCGCCCATTGCCATCCATGATGATCGCAATGTGAGCAGGCACGTTTTTCTTTTTAATTTCTTCTACGAGGGACATGAAAAAGCTTCAGATCGATTGCACCGAAAGCGGCAGTCAATTGGCTGCAAAAGTACAGATTTATTCAGGTTTGTAGTGGCAGAGTCGTGGGTTCTTGCCCAGTCGTATCGAAACCTGAAATGTGGTGAAGTTGAACCAATCGCGATTCGTTGGATTCCCTCTTAAAGCGCCCCACTCAGAAGGTTGGTCGCTGAGCACGCTTTTGTTTGAAAGCCCAATGGCGACGTTATTCATATCATCGGGGTTGGGATAGAAAGAGCTTACGTCGTCTAAGTAGTCCGTAGAAGATTTGCGAATGGCCCATTCCAAGGCAAAAAGCACACGGTGTGAAAATTTGAATTTCAGGCCAAAGCCAATCGGGATAGCAGTACCCAGTCTTGAGTAGGAAACACCTTCAGTCTGCACAGTGGCCAATTCGTATACGTTTCCATTGAGTGTTCCTTTTGGGTTGAAGCGAAACATAGAAACCCCCATCACCATGTAAGGCGAGAAAAAGTCGTTGTATAGAAAAGAGTGGTAATGCATGAAGTTGAATTCCACTAGAAAGGCTCCTTCGTAGAGCTTACTGTCGAATGAGAGGTTGCGTTGCTGGGCGCTTAAATCATTCGATAGAGCATCATTCCCGGAAATGGCCCCTACTGAAAAGTTGTAACGCACGGCCCAACGAGAATTTACTGCGTGTCGGAAGTAAAAGCCATAGGCTTCGTGCAAGAATTCACTTTTAAAATGACCGGTCGGGTTTAGTTCTCCTAAGTAATAAGAGCGGCCGTAGAAGCCGCCAATCTCATAAGTAGACTGACTATGCGACTTGCTTGCAATGAAACAGAGCGAGATGAGAATAAGAGCCTTCACTCCGAGAGAACGCAGCGAATCAGACAATGGTATTAGAATCGAGGTTTGAAGGACGTTCCTTTAACGAAGCGGTAGTTCACCGACACTTGAAGGATCATGTAGTAGTCCTTTTCCTTGGGATCGCCTCTTTTTTCTCCTCTATCCGTCCAAGTTTCAAACTCAGAACCGGGAGAGCGTCCGCTTGGATCTGCCAGTGCAGCAGCAGCGGGTCCATTGGCTGCTAATATTGCAGCATTGTCGTAGTATCGGGTGCTTACATCATCGAGGTAATCGGTCGTGGTTACGCGAGCGCCATATTCAACTCCAATGTTCCACTTATTTCCAAGGGCGTATTTAAGACCCAGGCCGAAAGGATAAATCACTGTAAAGCTTCCATAAGGATCTTTTCCTGGCATGATTCCTTGACCTTCAGTTCCAAGTTTTCTGAGGCCTATCCATTTCCCTTGATACTGGCCTTGAGGATTGTAATAGGTCAAGCCGAGTCCTACATAACCGTAGGCTGCAATGTTGAGTAAAAAGAAACTGCGTGCACCTCTCAGCTTATATACGTGCCCAAAATTTTCTTTCTTGAAATAAAACCTTCCAATACCTGTAACCTCTGCAAAAATCGTTCGAACCGAAAGGTTTCTATTTCTTCGAGAAGGTTCTTGAGTGAGTGCGTCATTCGCTCCCATGAAACCTCCTCCGAGCGTTCCACCGGCTCCAATTCGATCAGAAAACATCCGGATGAAGTGACCCCCTGCGGCAATTCGAGTTGCTTTACCATCAAAGTCTTTCCAGTTTGTGAAAAGACTGTTGACACCAATGTCTTTACCGCCACCGACGTCACCCATCATGTTAGTTGGACCAATATAACCGCCTACTTCATTGCGATAGAACTTCCAGCGCTGAGCATTGCTGATCAACGGGAGTAGAAGGAGAAGTAGGGAAAAGACTCTAACTAGCTTCATGAAATGTATTCCATTCGAGGCTGCAAATATAAACATCTGTACACTCAATTGCGTATATCCAATCCCCAATTCAGTTTCTTCCGGATTGTTTTGAGGTAACTGTACCCTGGAAGAGCAACTAACTTGAGCTTTTTTTGCGATAAACGAACGATCAATTCTGCTCCAGCCTCAATGCTTTCAGAACGTGAATCTAGGGAAACGAGAAAGCTTTCATCTCGACCTTCGACGTTCAACCGAATTTCTCTATTATCGGGGACTACGATTGGCCTGACATTCAAGTTGTGCGGGGCAATTGGAGTAATTACAAAGTTATCGGAACCGGGCATGATGATGGGGCCACCGCAGCTCAGAGAATAGGCAGTAGAGCCTGTAGGCGTCGAGATTATCAATCCGTCTGCCCAATAAAAGTTCAGAAATTCATCCCCAATTTTTGCATCGATTTTAATCATCGATGAGGTGTTCTTTTTGTGGAGTGTGAGTTCGTTGAGTGCAAAGTTTAAATCGCCAAACAACCCATCGGAAGTTTCTAAAGTGAGCATCGCTCGTTCTTCGAAATCGTAGTTCTTTTCAAGAATTGGCTTTACCGCAGAGCGCAAGTCACTGCTGGCCAAAGCAGCTAAAAAGCCTAATCTACCTGTGTTTAATCCTAGAATCGGAATCGTAAAGTTGCGGGTAAAAACTGTTGCATCCAAAAGGGTTCCATCGCCACCGATGCTTAAAATAAACTCCACCGTTTCTGGTAATTCATCACCGTGGTCGAAGGCTTGTGCGTCCGAAAGATCAAATCCTTCCGTCTCAAGCAGTGCTTGATTGCACCAAATCCCAAATCCTTCCAACTTAAGTTTAGCAACAAAGTCAATGACCGCGGTTCTGTGAAGGTCTTCGACTTTTCTTCCATAAAGAGCAATTTCGCGCATCAATCAAACATTGAGGTAGTTCATCAGCGAATCGTATCGATCGCGCAAATATTCTGTATAATCACCCTGGTCGAAGGTGCCCACAATTTTATAATTGAAGCGCTCTAGGGATTGAACAATCGGCTGAATGTTCGGCTTATTGATCTTAAGAGTGACTTCAATTACACTCGCTTCCGGGCTTCGTGTAATAAAAGCCCCCAAAAGGACAGCGCTATTATTTTCAACGATCTGAGCAATCTGACTTAAGCTGTAATCGCGCAATTGCATTTCCAGAATGATGATGCCCCCGGGCGATTTAACCACCGGCATTTCGGAGATGACGGCCATCAATTGCTGAAGTGATACACTTCCAAGAAACCAGCTGTCTTTTTCACTGAGCACGGGAATGATCGATAATTTGTGCTCGTTCATTTTCTGAACAACCTCAAAAAGGTGTGTGCTGTCGTACACAAATTGATCAGATTTTGGATCGTACATGTCATCGACTTTAGGTCGATCAATGTTGTCCATCAAAAAGTTTTCGTGGGCAATACCAAGTAGAGTGCGCTTCTCTACAACTGCCATATGCTCCACCTTACACTCATCCATCATAGTGATGGCATCCTCAACGGAATCACTCGGAGTAAGGAAAGGCAAATCGTCTAATTTTAACTCGCTAGCGCGCATTCAATTTCTGTGTTGAGCACAAGGCTTTGTGGTACCTTTGTGCTTCGGCAAAATAGCAAATAATCCATGACGAATCTGAGCGTCAATGTGAACAAAATAGCCACTCTTCGAAATGCACGAGGGGCCGATGTTCCAAATTTACTCCAGCTTGCGAAGGACATTGAATCTTTTGGAGCTGACGGCATCACAGTGCACCCGCGACCGGATGAACGGCACATTCGATATGCAGACGTTCGTCAATTGGCTGAACAGAAGAGCACTGAGTTTAATGTTGAGGGATATCCGAATGAGTCTTTTCTGAACCTAGTCGCAGAGGTGAAACCAGATCAGGTTACCCTTGTTCCAGACCCGCCAGAGGTGCTTACATCGAATGCTGGTTGGAAAGTGAGATCGAATAGGTCCTTTCTTACGGATGTTGTGAATCGTTTGCACGCCCATGGCTCCAGAGTCTCCCTTTTCATGGAATGCGAACGTGAAGAAATCGCAGCAGCTAAAGAGGTTGGTGCAGATCGCATTGAACTCTACACCGAAAGTTATGCTTCGCAGTACGCATTGAACAGGCAAAAAGGAGTAGAACCATTTGTGCAAGCCAGCCTGTGGGCCAAAGAGTTCGGACTGGGCTTGAACGCCGGTCACGATTTGAATTTGGAGAATCTGAGATATTTCATGCAGGAAGTACACGATTTGTTGGAGGTTTCCATCGGGCATGCATTAATTTCTGATGCTCTGACCTACGGACTTTCCAATGTGGTTCCAATGTACAAGCACGAACTTCGTTCATGAAGCTATATCATAAAGCACTTGGTGAGGGCGAAGTCTTAATCATTCTTCACGGATTGATGGGGATGTTGGACAATTGGCAAAGTCCAGCTCAAGTTTACTCACAGCATTTTCGAACGCATTTATTGGATGCCCGAAATCATGGACATTCGCCGCACAGCGATGAGTTTAGTTACGAGCTTATGGTGGCCGACTTGCTAGAATTCATGGACAACGAGCGTATTGAACGCGCCCACCTTCTAGGTCATTCGATGGGAGGGAAGACGGTGATGAAATTTGCTCAAAACCATCCGGAAAGAGTTCGAAAGTTGATTGTTGCGGACATTGGTCCGAAAGCATATCCTGTGCACCACGAGCAAATTCTGGCAGCCTTGAAAGAGGTTGATTTCAGCCAAGTCGATCGCCGAAGTCAAATCGAGCCGATTCTTGAGAAAAGAATATCGGAGTGGGGAGTGCGTCAGTTTCTTTTGAAGAATGTGTACTGGAAGGAAAAGGGAAAACTAGCCTACCGCTTTAATTTGGACGCCATTGATGACCAAATCGATTGCGTAGGGGATGAAATAGAAGACGCGGAATATACTGGGGAGACCCTCTTCATTCGAGGCAGCAAGTCGAACTACATATTAGATTACGATTGGCCCGACATTCGCCTCACCTTCCCGAATGCGGTTCTAGAAACCGTGGAAGGTGCGAATCATTGGCTTCATGCAGATAAGCCTGAAGAATTCAACGCGAAAGTCTTGAAATTTCTGCTCGACTAAAGTTTCTTTTCTAAACCTTCTTTTAGCTTATCAAGCTCCTTAATCACTTCCTCTGCCTCTGCCAAAGCTGCATCCGCTTTACGACGATCAATCGACGATAGTCGATGAAAATCTTCGAGAAGCTTCTTGTGTTTTTTGAGCAGTTTTTCTTCCGGAGTAGTCTTCTTAAATAGTCCCATGCCTCTTTAACGTTCACCTTCGCAATTGGTTCGTTTGTCATAGAAGTGGTCAGCGAGCTCCAAAGCATTATTTTGGTCGGGTAATTTACATCAGTACAAGTCCCCAGTGAGTCTATTCAAGCGATTCTATGTTGCATTTCTCTTTTTGTGCGCTTCTTCAAGCCCTCAAGCTCAAGAGTGGATTGGGTCTCCTTTTGTCGATCACTTTGAACCGAAAATCTACAACGCACAGCCCCAGAATTTCAGTGTAGCTGAAGACGATCGCGATATTCTGTATTTCGCAAACAACGACGGGATACTCGTCTTCGACGGAGAATATTGGAAACTGATTTACTCAGAGTCCCAGGCTCCGGTCTACAGCTTATTTAAATCGAGTGCCGGCAGGATGTATTACGGTTCTGTGGATGAACTTGGTGTAATTGCATCTGATTCTCTTGGGAACCTAAAAGCGGAGGCACTCTTCCTAGATGAAAGCTATGAGAGCGGTCGCTTTCATCACATCTTCGAGTTTCAAGACCAAATCTGTTTTCTAGGAAAATATACCGGCGTCTTTTTGAAGAGTGGAAAGCAAGACAGCCTGCAATTCAAAGATGAATGTGTTGGAGGTTTTAGCCTTGGTGAAGAGCTGTTCATTCAGTTTAAGAAGGATGGTTTGATGAAGTTGATTGGAGGAAAGTTGATTCCGCAACAAATCCCAGGCTTGAGCAGCGAAGAGCTCATTCTTCAGAACATTCAAGACGAGGGCCGCTCGATAAACTACCTGATTGGCATGAACGGCATTTGGGCAGAGGAAGGTTCATTGGTTAAGAAAGTCTATACCGATGTCGATGAATTATTTTCCGAAAATGGACTTCTCGACGCCATTCTCGATCGAAATGGAAACCTCCTCATTTCAGTGGACAATCACGGACTTTTCAGGCTTTCGCCAGAAGGCCGACTCATTGAGGTTATTGGACGTGCCAATGGTTTGCCCGACATCACAATCAACAGTCTTCTCATCGATGTTTTCGGCAGCATTTGGGCCGCGAGCAACAATGGAATCAGTCGGATTAATTCGAAATTGGGCATAAAGAAATTTGGAGGAATCGATGGCCTGCACGGCGCTGTAGAGGACATCTGCTTCATCGAAAACGGGACAGCGATTGGAACTCACGAAGGAGTTTTCGTCATCGACTTTTCCCAAAACCGACGTACCCAAATCGTCCGGCAGCTTCGCATTTCGATTCATAAAAAATTGAAGATCTGAATCAAGAGTGTTGGAAGGTCATTCCACACCCAAAAAAGGAGAAACATCTCATTTGCGCCATGAACGATGGCATGTATGAGGTGGATCTTAAAACGAGTTCATCAAGGCTGGTTCATGAATGTTATCCATGGACCTGCATGTACGACAGTCTCAATGACATCATCCTCTTAGGTTTAGATCCGGGCGTGCAGATACTGGACCCTACTTCAATGGAAGTATTGGCTGACATCGAAGGGGTGGAGGCACCCATTCGAAAAATTGTTGGTGATGGAAAGGGAACTTATTGGTTGGGGAGTATTGCGGATGCCTTCTATCGTTTAACAATCGGAGAAGTCACTGCAGAAGGTGTTCAATATGAGCTAGTCGACCTTTGGGAAAATTTAAAGTTCGAGAGTTCGGTTGTTGAACCTGTTTTCTTTGGCGATTCCCTTCTTCTAGGGACGAATTATGGCTTAAGCTATTTCGATCAGATTGAACAAGAATCCACCAAACTTGTGCAAGATTCTTTACTGGACAGCCTCTACATACATAGGCTTATTTCAGATGAACGAGGCGCTTTGTGGCTTTCAACCGCCAACGACGACAATCGGATTCGAACTGGAAAATGGTCGGCCAAAGGTGGCTTTCAGTACAATATGTTCGAACCGATTTCAGACGCTTTTGTACGCTGCCTGGAAGTTGATCAGCAGGGAAGAGTTTGGGTTGGTAATGCAAACGGCTTGTACGTTTTTGATGAAAGAGATTTTGAAGTTTCAAACATTTTCAACACACACATTCGTCGCGTTCGACTGAACCAAAAGGAAGTCTTGTTCAACGGTGGCTACGAGCGGCCAAAACCTGTCCTTAATTTTAATCAGAACGATTTGGAGTTCAGCTTTTCATCCTTTCGAGTGATGGATGGAACTCCACACAATTATTCCTATCGACTGAAAGGTTTGGAAGAAAGCTGGAGCGACTGCAATAAGATTTCAGAGGCGCGCTTCAACAATATTCCTCCAGGGAAGTATGTTTTTATGGCGAAATCTAAAAACATGTACGAAGCAGAGAGCAAGATTGCCAGTTTTGCCTTTAGCATCTCACCTCCGTGGTACGAAACGGGTTGGTATTATTTAGGTCAGGCTTTGGTCTTTTTAATTCTCATTGGGCTGACCCTCTACTTTTCACGAGGCAGTGCAAACCGCTACTCCGAAGCACTCATCCTCATCACCATCATCACCCTGTTTGAGTTTGTGATTTTGGCGATTGAACCATACGTCGACAATTATGCAAATGGGGTTCCGCTTTTCAAACTGGGAATGAACATCATTCTGGCTCTCAGTCTGAATCCAATGGAGCGCTTCCTAAGAAATCTGTTTAAGAAGAGGACTACTCAAAGTCAAGCGTGAGCTTGTACCGCAAGATGCGTCCGTTTCCTGCATCGGCGACGTAAAGAATCTCATCGAGATAGGCCACGCCAGAAGGTTCGCTGAACTGCCCAACCTCTTTTCCTGTTGGGTCACTTCCCCCAAAGGAGGCTCGAATGTATTGTTGGTCGGCAGCGGCGGCAGGAGGTTTTATTCCCTCAAGTCCGGTATTTGTGAATTGGTAGAGAGAGTCGAGAATGGCGTCTACCACGAACATGTAGTTGCTTCCGTCTCCCGTAAAAGTGACGTCGGAGGGCTCCTGAAAGCGATTAGGCGTGTAGAGAAAACCTTCGGCAAGACTGGTATCTCCAGTAACGAAATCGCGCACTTCATAGGCTGCTCCGTCAACAGATTCTGTAAACTCAATGTACTGAACCTTCAGGGTTGTGTTTGGTGATTTAGAGGTAAAAATGAAGTCTCTGCTCGTGGTCATGAAAAACTGCTGTGGCGCTTGAACCAATGTGGTGATGCTGCTGGGGTCTTTGAAATAATCCGAACGCAATTCCCCATTTACAGAGACGTTGATCGGCGAGAGGAAATCGTCGTCTTCGAACGGTAAGCCCGTACTTATTCCAAACTCTTTACTTGCGAAAGTGAAAATAGCATCTTGAGTATCGTAGAGATCATCAAATGCGGCGTAGTAGGTGTTGTCGGCCAAGACAGCAACTGAGGTAAACCTACGATCTACATCGCTGAGTGAAAAGGTGTTTTTTCTGAAATATGGATTGCGCACAACCAAGCGAACATCTGCTGAACTGAGATCTAGTGACAAGCCACTTCGCTGAACAATGCGGTAAATGCAGGAGAGGGTGAAAACTGAATCCAAAACCGTAATGGAATCGGTAATCGTTGGGTGGGGAATGGATACAGTGAGCAAAGTGTCGTAGGTTCCTACAGCCAATAAATCAAGCTTTCGATCTTGGGCAATGCTCGTAACTCCAGGAACTCGAATCCGCCCAATTTCTCTCCCCGATTGATCCAATGAAATCACTTCCTCTGTTGCCGCGTCTGCCACGTAGATCAACTCATCAAAACCAGCAATCACATCTGTTGGTTTCGCAAAGCCATCGAGAACGGGCAGAATGGGTACATAAGCAATATTCCTATTTTGAAATACGGGCTTGTCGATGAAGTTTAAATCGGTTTTACTGCCAAAATAATTTTCGCAGGAAGTCATGACAAGGGCCGCAGCCAATGACACAAGAAATAAGAGTTGTTTATTCAACCACTTCATTCTGACTGCGATTTTTATTGAATACTATGGCAATTCCAAATACATGCTTAGTCCCGATGAAACTGGTGATATTAGCAGCGTAGTTCACGTGCAATGGGTGGTAACCAATCTTGGAACGATACCCCACTCCAAAGCTTGGCCACTGCTGGCCTTCAAGGTTGATCTTATATCCAAAACGAGCAGAAATCAAATCTCGGAATGAATACTCTACACCCAAGCGAATGTTCTCAGCATTGTCGTTCGGGTGGTTCAATTGCACAGCCGTGAGAATCTGATGCCCGTTGTTTTCATATGCGACGATCGAAAGCCCTAGTTTGAAGATGGTGGGAAGGTTGTAATAGTCGGGTTGTTGAAGGGAATCGCGGTTGAAGGGATTCTCGATGAAGTCTCCATCCATTTGCGATTTTCCTCCGAAATTTTGGACGACCACAGCAAACTTCAAGTCGCGAACGTCGGTGATGTACAAGAAGCCTAAATCGGCCCCAACAGAATGATTGTGGTACTGCGCAGCTTGTTCGTAGAGGTGATTGATGCGAATTCCAAAGCTGAACTGATCGGATAATTTTTTAGCCACGCTCAGCCCATTCGCCATGTTCATATAGTAGAAGTATTCTCCCGTTCCTTCTGGCTGAAACTCGGTGCGAACTTCCATCGCTGGAGAGGTAAGCGTATTGATTGAGAGCCCAACGTAATTGCTTTTCACCTTTCCCACAAAGCCCAAATAGTTCTGCATTAGGCCAAGTCCGTAGGTGTAACCGGAAGCCATAAACCTTGGATTGTCGTTGAGGGAAATGGAAGACACATTGCTGTACAAGCCGTAAGGATCATCACCCAATGCAATCGAGGCTCCACCCATGCCAACACTTCTAGGGTTGATGTCCGTTTTCAGGAAACCGAATGAAGCAATTCCAGCACGTTGCCTTCCAAGGTTTGGAAAGAGTTGCGCGTCAACATCCTTTGGAATGAAAAGCGTTGAAAGGATCAATATGGTCAGGAGGTGCTTCAAAATCTAAATTGAATTCCGTACAAAATCTGACGAGGTGCCATCCAGCGAGCCGGATTGGTTGGAGGTGCCCCACTTGGTGGTTGCGGATCATTGATTTTTGGATCTCGCCAAGAAATTGGCACATTATCGCCATCGCGATAGCCATCGCCAGTAACAGGATTTACGGTGTAAGCGTTTTTGTTGTTGAAGAGGTTTTTCACTTCTAAACTAACTGAGAAGCCTGTATTCTTTTTGAAGAAAAAATCGCGACTCAAACGGAAGTCGGCCCAGAACCAAGCTTTGGCAATCTTCTCATTCGGACGGTCATTCCTGTATTCGTACACATTACGCCCAAGATCATTGGTTCCTACAAATTCGACAGGCGTATAACGGAAGCCTGATTTGTAATTCATGGAGAAGAATGCATGGAAATAGTTCAGTGGGAATTTGCCAATTTTTAGTGTGGAATCACCGTTGAACATCAAGGCGAGTTTCAAGTCCCACGGTCGATCCCAGCTTAAGGGCTGCTCTTTGGTCGTGTTCACGAAACCCTGTGATTTAAGTTGAAGTAATCCTTCGCGTGCCGAGTTCGATTTACCTGTCGCCGATTGGTAGGAGCCGTTGAAACGAAGCAAGAAAAACTTCCCGACCCGCTGTGCAATGCCCAATTCAACGCCAATGATGCGCGCGTAATCTTGATTGAAATAGAAGGTCTTCTGAGCAAATCGACCGGTTTGGTCTCGGATGTTGATGGTACCCGGAATGATGTAGTCGTATTTGTCGTTGTTGTAGGCCGTGAGGGTCACACCTAGGTCGCGGGTGATTTGAGTTTTGATTCCGATTTCGTAGGAAACCGTTGCTTCAGGTTTGAGAATTGGATTTCCAACCGTGGATAAGAAAGAGCGATCCAAGAAGTCGGGATCGAGTCCTGCGTACAAGAAGCGCGGGTGAGGCATTTGCATGGCATGACTGTAATTGAAGAAGAGCACGTTGTTGTCGGTAACTGGAAATGAAACGTTCACTCTTGGCAGAATTCGGCCTTTATATCGACTTCCAAATAGTTTGGAAGTTCCTTTTCTATATTCCTCACGAACGTTGTCGATGATGGGAGTATTCGGGTTTTCAACAGCATCGTCGATTAGACTACCATAAGCCCAATAATTGTAGCGCAGCCCTAAGGTGGCATTGATGCTTTTATAATTGATTTTGTCTTGGATGAAGATTCCACCATTCCGCGGTTTCACATTCCAAATTTCACTTGAACTGCCGATGCTGATGGAAGGAGTGCTCTCGGTCTCGCTGATCTGAATGGGAGCTCCTACCCACGGACGGCTAACATCGGCCCATTGGTACTCCAGTTCTTTGTGTTCCACTCCAGCCACAAATTCGTGGATTTCATTGTTCGGATAAAAAGCCAATTTTCCCTTGAAAGTGAACTCTTCTGCATAGTGATCGTGCCAAAGTGTGCTGATGCCATCGTTGTTGTACAAGCCTTCACCAGGAATGACAAAAATATAGGGATCGTCGGGATTGAACAACTGAACCGGAGCTGTTACCAGGGAACGTGGATCGTAAATCTGGTCTACCGTTTCGTCGCGAAATGGCCTTCCGTTGGCGTCGGCACGAAGGTTCGTGAAGAGACGCCCAAGAGACACGCTGAGGTTTAGGTTGTTCTTGAAGAAATGACTGAAGTTTAAAACGCTCAAATTTGAGTGATGCGTGTAGGTCGTAGCATTGTCTGGCTGCAAGCTGAAGGGATATTGCAGTCCGGGTTGTACAACAGCATCGAAGCCAACTACTTGCAAGGACCGCGTGTTCTGGTTCACAGCCAAGGAGTGCTGATTGGTAAAACTGAGCTTTGTGCCAGGACGAATTTGATAGGCCAGCTTAAAAGTGTGCGACCATTTGTTGTTCTGTCTGGGAGCCCAAATGGAATCATTCGATGGGAATAGGGAAGAGTGGAGCTGGTCGGCGTAAATGCGGTAGTAGTCGTCGCTCAGTCGCATATTCACCGAAGTGAAGAAGGTGAGTTTCTTCTTTGTGAAGGGCACCGGTCCACCAAGCGAAAGCTCAGCGATGTCGGTATTCCAAGCAGTTCCCTGATTTTCGTTGAAGCCAAAATTGTCGCGAATCCAGCTTCCGCTCGCTTCAAGGCGTTTTCCACCTTCTCGGATTTTTGTGGAAATAACCCCACCAGCACCACCACCAAATTCAGCACCGGCACCACCAGTAATCAAACTCAAATCGCCAATAGAACCAGCTGAAACTTCGACTCCAAACCCAGTTCCCGACAAGGGGTCTTGGGCGCTGATTCCATCCACGATGTACTGCGTTTCGTAGTTTCGAGCTCCGCGAATATTTACCCCATCGGGAGTTTGATTTACCCCTGCTTGCATGGAAATGATGTCTTGAACATTCCGCACATTCATTTGTGAAATTTCCTCTTTATCGATGGTGACTCCAGAGGAGGCTTTTTCGAGGTTGATCATGCTCGCATTTCCAACCACCACAACTTCTTGAATCGTCGTGGAACGCAATTGAAGTTTTGCATCCACCTTGGTGACTTCTCCTTTTTTTACACGAACTCCATTCACCACAACATCCGAATATCCGATGTATGAGAATTTCACGCTGTAGTCTCCTGGGCTCACCTCATCCAAAGAGTATTTTCCATCCAAATCACTGGAAGCACCTTTGTAGCTACCCACAATCATCACGGTAGCCCCAATGAGGGTTTCGTTGCTTTCTTTATCCTGAATCACACCGGCAATAGATCCAAATTGAGCCTGTGAGCCCAGGCTGAGCAAAAACGCTAGGAACGATATGACGACTGCTCTTACCAATTGAAATCGGTATTCATGATCTGGTCAAACAAATCGCGCATGGCGTTTTGACGACCATTCAGCTTGTGCATTTCTACAGAGAAAAAGATCTGTTTCACTTTTCCATCTGGTTTCCTTCTAGCAGCGATGATGTCCGGACCAGTCCAAGGGGCAACTATTTCCAAGTCGGCCCTGTAAATTGCCTCGGCATCAGCAGTTGGGTAGAATGGGTCCAATCCTGTTAGAAATTCTGAAGGTTGCAAAGTATCGTAAGCGCTGAATTGTGGATTCACTAAACTGTCGAAACCGAGGATGGCAGTTCCACCTGCTGCTTCTGTAAGCCGATCCATTGGAAGCGTTTGAAACAAGCTCGATTCGCTCGAGAAGTCGTTGGGGAAGATGGCCGAACAGAGCAGCTTTCCATTCGAATCGAAAAAGGATTGAAGGGAAGGAGCAGCTGATTCAAGAAGGAGTCGATCCTGCTTAGTTTGGGCATCCTCGAAAATCGAATTCTCAGTGTAAATGACCAACACATCGTACAAGTTGATCATTAAGTTGAAGGTGATGTTCCAGAACTTGGGTTGGTTTTGGCCGGCGTTCGTGTAGTAATTGATGTAATCGTAACCTGTGGTGACTGCATCTAAATTGGCGCGGTAAAAGGCATCACCGTCGGGGTTGGCTGCAATAACCAGGATGTCGGTCTTTTGGTTTTTTACGTAGAAAATTTCTGAAGTATCAATCGTGCTTTCAGAACCTGCAATGTCTTCGACTTTCACATATACCCGGTTGGTATCTTCCAGGCGAAAGCCAGTGATGGATTCACTCAGAGGGGCATTCACGTCGGTGTACACGTAAGCTTCTTGAGCGCCAGTTCCAAGCGGGTCAATTGCAACTAATGAGATGGTGCTAACTTTTCGATCGAGTGGGTACCACGAACCTTCATTCACTTTAATAAAGGCTCGATCAATCGTCTCATTTCCGTCGAAATCACTTGCTTCCCAGGAAATGGTTGCCACCGAAAACACGGTGTCTTGCGGCATTAAATCCGACTTAAACAACACCGATGGAGCTGTGTTTTTAATCGGAATGCTCAAAGCGGCAGGACTTGGGTCAACAGAGTCTTCATTGTCTATTGCTCTCACACGAAATTCCACATCTACTGTATCGGAACCCGATTCGATGGAGAAGATGAAAAGACTGTCTTGAGATTTGGTTCTGAACCATTCGTTTCCACCATCGATTGAAAGCTCGTATTCCTGAACATAACCATCTTGATCGCTGCCAAACCACTGCAACTGCACGCTGCTGTTGAGGCGATCGTCTCCACTCAAATTAATCTTGTCTACGGAGATGAAAGTATCGGGCGGAAGGTTCTCTTTTTTCTCTCCCTTCTTGCAGGAAAAGAAAACTGAAACCAAGATCATGTATGTGAGTAGGGCTCTCATAAGAATTACCCACTTCGATCTGTCAAGCAAACCGAAGTGGGTTCATCCATTTGGTTTTATTTCTGAATTACAATCTTCTCATGCTGAAGTCGCCGCCCTTCTGAGTCGATCAGACGCACAGTGTAAATTCCAGGATCGAAAGAATTGAGATAGATGGTTGAATTCGTTTCGTTCGTGATTCTCTTGAAGACTTCACGCCCTTGAACATCAATGAACTCAATGCTGTGAACCTCGTCGTTGAACTGAGTTTGAATGTACAGTTCGTCTTGCGCTGGGTTCGGAAACACTTCCATAAATTTTGGCGACTCAAAGAAGTAGTCAAACACGGTTGTGTTCGTGTCCGTTGTATCGGTCGTGTCAGCAGTAAATATGTTGATTCCCATGAAATCGTCGTTGTTTCTTGGAAGAAGCTTCATAGACCCAAAACTGTAGTGCATGATTCCCATGAGGGTGTCCATGTTCATAGTATCTGAAATGGCAACGCCTGGAACAAGTAGGCTCGAGAAGTATGAGCTGTCGACCACGTAAGAGACATTGTAAGAACTGAAAGCCGTACTTGACTTTCTTCCTGCCAAAACGCGTGTACCATTTGATGGATCAAATGGATCGCGACCAACGCGGTATTCTCCAAAGTTGCTCGGAGCATCGGCATTCACATCAACGATGTGCACCTTGCCGTTTCCAGTTGCAGTAGGATTCACAAGCCCCATCAAAACACCTTCGAACATTTCTGTTTCTGGAAATTGATAGGTAGTGAAACTGTCTGGCTGGAAGTAGGTTGGAGTGATAGAACCGGTTCCTGCTGAAAGGATGTTTGTGACGTTTTCAAGAACCGTAAAACGACTGCTGTTCTCATTCACTGTACCAGTGATGGTTACTTTATCGCCTCTTGTAAGGGTAGCCAAGCTTGGGTTTTGTGTTGCCATAATTCCAGACCAACCACCGATTTGATTTTCGTCTTGAATGTAAACGTATCCCAAATCGTCAGCGGCCGCAGAAGCAGTTACAATTCCTGTAACAGTTACTTCAGCATCTCTGAAGATGCTTTCTCCATTGGAATAGGGAGTGTACTGAAGATCGAAAATGGTAAGACCATTGTCGCGCACGCGATAGGCGTAAGTTGAAGAAGTAGGATCGCTGCTAGGAACTGAAGTAGTGTTTGTACTGTCGTCTGTAGCTTCGATGAAGTAACGTACGAAAGATCCGTCGCCTTGCGCTGGAATGGTAGCACTGTAGCTATCGCCTGTTCCAGCTGTCATGGTCACAGAATTGAAGCTTGTGTTGCTTGGGTCGGTTCCGATGCGGTATTTCAATACAGCTCCAGTTACGGCGCCATCAAGGTCAACGATGTTGGCTGTAACAACAACAGAGTCGCTGCTTGCAGGGACTTGAGGATTTCTTGAAACATCAGAAACTCTCGGCGCAGAAGGGCCATATTCATAATGGCTCGCTGCGAAAGGGTGCAATTCGTAGCCACGTCCACTTTCACCGGGGCAATCATTTTTAGAGTGAATCACCACACCGTTCAAGGCCTTAAATTGATCACCAACTGAAGGCGGTGAAAAGGAGCCGTTGAGGTTTGTAGTTGGGTGCGTGTACACAGGAAGTTTTTGCACGAAGAAATAATCGGAGACATTCACCAAGTTGTTGTTGGCGTCTTTCACCACAAAGCTTACTCTGCTTCCTCCGGAGAAGAAATCAACCGTTTGAACTTCTAGGTTTTCCATGCGAACAAACTGCCCTTCCCATTGCTCACCAGAAGGGAGGATGTTGTTTCTCTGATCGTCGTTCAGGTCTGCGGCTGTAATCGTGTCTTGAAAAATCGGATTGCTCGTGCTCACCAATTTGATGGATGGTCCGTCCAAAGGCTCAAGCTGAGTCTCTCCTTGATACTGACTCAACCTTCCAGTAACAAACACTTCCCAACCCGCAAACAGGTTTGGAATTTCTTCGGTGTAGCCCTGACCGTCCCCATCGCGAAGATGAATGGCGTTCCATGGCCCTCCATTGGGTCCTTGAATGAAGACGTTGTGACTGCTAGAACCGTAAGCGGCGCCGTCCATAATGACAACTCCTTTCACGGTAACAGTATCGCCGTCGTAGGCGCTCATATCGTCGCAATTCCCAAGGTCGGCTTGAGATTTCCATTGCACCGTATCAATTTGAACGGTATCGATCTGGGCGCTGACGAAACTTGCGCTCAGAACTAGGAATAAGGATAAATAAATGTGTTTCATAGTGCTGAATTTGATTGGTAAAGATTCCTATTTAATGATGGTAAAATTTCCTTTTTGAACGTTCCCAGAGTCTAGATCTTCTACTGAGAAGATGTACATTCCTCGAGCTATGATTTGTTGATTTGCCGAAAGAAGATCCCAGGCATGTTCGCCGCCTGAGAAAACAGTATTGTCCACATCTGAATACGATTCAAACCATCGAATGTCGCTGCCATCGTATTCTTGGTCGTGGTTGATTTCATCTATCAGATCGCCGGAAGTGTTGTAAATCCGGATGGTACATCGAGCAGGTAAGTTGGCAAAAACCAGTTTCTTCGATTCCTGGGATGTACTTGACCCTTCCCATGAAGCACCCAAATAATATGGGTTTGGATAAGCGAAGGGCAAATTCTTTTTGAGATCCGCATTGGCTTCAGTTCCAGCAAAAGCTCTTGAAGCGTTGGCCAATGGACTGGTTTCTAAAGACAGGAGGTTGTTGTTTTCATCGCCTCGATCGAAGGCACTCACCGAGACCGCGTATTGCCAGCCGTTGGTCAGTTCCGCCAAGGTGAATTTGTACACATATTCGTTGGTGTCATCCTCGAAAGTCACTGGTGGTTCTTGCCGAATCGAAGACATTCCATTGTCGAAGAAAAGTTGGTTTCCAGTCAGGTCAAACTCTGCTACAACCTTCAAGGCTTCACTCAAATCTTCTTGTCCGGCCACGTCGTAAGCCTTTGTGCTGGCGTACACTTTATAACCTTCAAAATCCTTTTCCAGAGAGATTGGGTCTATGGATTGCTCTGAGTTATCGGCCCAGTAGATGTCGATTTTACCATCGCCGGCTACAATTTTAGTGTTTGGAATGTCGGGAGGGGAAGGAAGAATGAACCGAGTGATCTTGCCGTCTCCATCTTTGTCTTCACCTGGGTCAAGAACCCCATTGAAATTGGCATCCTCACCATTGTAAGCCGTTTGCGCCCATTGAGCATTTTGAATGAGAAATTTCTGTTGGGTGGGGTTGTTCTGACTGTTGGGCTTGCCGTCTTCATTTTTCTTTGCCAAAATGATTGCAAAGGCAATGTTGATGGTTTCTCCCGCCTTCCAATTTGCGAAAGGCCCAACTGAAACCAAGTCGGCGCGGTTACCTGCGTTGTTGAGCTGCTCGATGAGTGAGCTGCCGTTTGGCGGTGTGCTCGGAGCCCAACTGGGAAGCTTGTTCATGCCGTTCGACATTTTCGCGTAGCGCTGATTGTCGTCGCTTGGAATGAAAAATACTGGGTCACTTGAGTTGTTGAAAATCCAAGCTTGGTAGTTTGAAACGAAGTTGCTGTCGATTGATGGATGATAAAACTCATCTTCCAAGGTGGCACCCAAGAAGCGCTGACCGATGTAACTTTCGGTGAAACCCACATCTCCGGAATGGTCGTAACAATAGGCCATATTCAAACTGTCGATGAAGCCGTTTCCACCTTTATTGTAGTAGGCTGAGCCTCCCTGTCCTGCTGGGGTGATGTTCGTGTTTCGCACAACGGTGTTGGCCCAAAGAGCTACGTAAGCATCTTCGAGATTGCTGTTGCCATTGTTGGTGATGCTGTAGTTCAGTAAAACGAAAAAGTCGCTGAAAGGAAAGTTCCAGTTGTAAGTTTCCAGATGGACGTCCATGCCAATGGGGAAGTCGTGGCGAGAGACTTGGATTTGTGTTCCAGGAACAACTTGATACTTGTCCGAGAAATCCATCACAAAATCCTGATGCGAGACAGCGTCGACTGAATAGGCTGGTGAATTGAAAAAAGATGAACGTTCGAGAATGCTTGAGCCTTCTGCAGCAAAAAATTCATATCCAGCGGTTCCTGTTCCCGAATTGATGCCGTTTGGGTAATCGTAGGCCGCCGATGATACAACCACTTGCGAACCATCGAGTTTTCCACCAATCCACAAGCCTCCTTCAAAGAGATGCTCAACACCAGAACCTTTTGGGTATTCGCAAGAAGAAAATCCATTGTCGAAATTCCCACCAAAAGCATTTCCAATGGTGCCCGCATTGGTTACATTCAGTCCAACTTGCGAAACAGTTGTTCCACGTTCGTCGAATGATTGTGATTTAAGTCCTTGAAAAACAATTACAAGGACTGCGGAAAGAAGTGCTTTTTTCACCCTACAACTTTACGAGCTTACCGCCGCCTAGGAGCTTTCCTTTTTGTGAAATCTCCATTATGTAAAAACCTTTTGGAAGCTGGCTTAGCTCAATCAAATGTATGGATTCGCCGAGGCCAAAATGGAGCTTTTTATCAACGACTTTTGCACCAGAAATGGAGTAAAGGACAAGGGTCGCTTCCTTCACATTGGTTTCAAAAACATCAATCCTCAATTGATCTTGAACAGGGTTGTTGAAGCTGATTTCACCCAAAACTTCCTCCTCAAAACCAGTAGGCTCCAGAACCTTCACTTCAATGCTGAGACCAACGGGTAAATGATCCGACATTTCGTAAAGGGCTGTAATCACTCCCGAAGGAAGTGAGCTGTTGTTGGGACTGATTAAGGACCCGTTCAAACGCTGACCATCTTGCCCCATCGTGAAGTAAGTGTTGGCTATGTATTGGGCACGGTTCGAAGAGTCGGCCAAGGATTTATTTATGAGAAAAAAGTCGAAACGATCGTCCATGCCACCGCCCGAATAACAGCCGCCAGATGTATGCGTGCTCTGACTGTGCACACTCTTGAAGCTTGAGTTCGAGTACCAATTTCCAAGTTGATTCACTGGGTCAACAAATCGGATGCTGGTATCTGGGTTTTGAAGAAGTTCTTGAAATTCAGCGACACCGCTGTTTTTTACATTCAAATCTCCCGCAAAAAAGATGCTTCCTGAAAGTCGATTCTTAGCCAAATAGTCCATCAGTGCCTCTGTTTGAAGCAGGCGCATAGAAGCGTCGCTCGCAGCAAGGTGGGCTACAAAAACATGAATCCAATTCGTGTCTACGGTTTGCGCCAAGAAGGGCTCGTTTACATAGAGCGAATAGCGATCGATGATGCGTATGAGGTTTTGTCCGCCGATGCTTTTACTGATTTGATCTTGCTCGGACAGTACAAGTTTGTCGGAATTGTAATAGAGCATATTCACTAGATTGGAAACCGTATTTCCCGTGGAATTTGCTCGTTCGAAATAATCTCGTCCATCTTGGTTGAGGCAATTGACCAAGATCCGCTCCGCATAGATGGCGGTGGAGCTCAGTTCATTTACCGTAAAAACATCGGGCAGCGCCTCTCCAATAATGGTCTTGAGATGAGCATCCTTGTCCACCACATTGTTGTTTGAAGAAGTGCAGAAGCTAGTGTACTCGCCATAATAGAGCAAGTTGTAGTGCATCATTTTTAAGGTATCCAGCTTCTGCGCTTGAACAAATCCAGAGCTGAAAATAAAGAGGAGGAGGGCTGATATTCTCATGTTCAGCAAAGGTAGCCTTAGAAGAGTCATTCCTCAAATAAACTTTATGTTAAGGGTTCTATAAAACACCGTCCATTAAAGGCCGGCAAAAAATTATAGGCTCTCCTGTGTCAAATTCTATCTTCGTAAGTTCTCAACCAGATGCAAAGAGATTCAATCGTCATCATTCCAACCTTCAATGAGAAGGAGAACGTCGAGCGCATGATTCGTAAGGTCATGTCCTTGGAGAAAGAATTTGAGGTGCTCATCATCGATGATGGCTCACCCGATGGCACTGCCGATATCGTAAAGGCTTTGATGACAGAGTTCGAAGGTCGCCTTCACATAGAAGAGCGCCTTGGCAAGCAAGGATTAGGTACAGCTTACATTCATGGATTTCGGTGGGCCCTTAAGCGCCATTACACTTATATCTTCGAAATGGATTGTGATTTTTCCCACAATCCAGAAGACCTAGAGCGGCTTTATGATGCCTGTATTCAGGGAGCAGATTTATCGGTGGGTTCTCGTTATGTAAAAGGCGGTAAAGTAGACAACTGGCCCTTGCGTAGGGTTTGGATGAGTTACTACGCTTCGGTATATGTGCGTTTTGTGTTGGGATTAAAAGTGAAAGACACCACTGCAGGCTTTGTTTGTTACCATCGCAAAGTCTTGGAGAAAATAGACCTTGACAAAATCCGCTTCATTGGATATGCATTCCAAATTGAGATGAAATACACCGCGAATAAGCACGGATTTAAAATTGTTGAGGTACCCATTACCTTTACCGACCGTGTGCTAGGTGAGTCGAAGATGTCGACCAAGATTTTCAAAGAAGCCTTTTTAGGTGTTTTGATTATGAAGGGAAAAGAACTTTAAATTTTGGGTCTTGAGTTCCATCAAGGGTTCAGCCATTGCACAGTAGTAAATTAGTTTGACATGATACTGATTGAAAACGCTCTAATAGTCAACGAAAACAGAAAGTTTAAGGGAAATATCCTAATTGAAAATGATCGGATTAGTCGAATCAGTCGCGAGCCCATTGAGGCAGAAGGGGCAGAGCGAATCGATGCGAGTGGCTTGATATGCATACCTGGACTCATCGATGATCAGGTACATTTCCGTGAACCCGGACTAACCCACAAAGCAGAGCTTTACACAGAGTCGAGGGCAGCGGTTGCAGGAGGGATTACATCCTTCATGGAGATGCCCAACACGGTGCCCAATACTTTAACCCAAGACTTGCTGCAAGACAAATACGACATCGCCGCGGAAAGATCCATCGCGAACTACTCCTTTCATATGGGGGTTTCAAACGATAATTTGAGTGAGGTCTTGAAGACCGACCCAAAAAGAGTTTGTGGAGTGAAGGTCTTCATGGGAAGCAGCACAGGAAATATGCTGGTAGATGACAAGCATGCCCTTGAAGGACTCTTCTCGGAGTGTGAAAGTTTAATTGCCGCGCATTGTGAGGATGAGGAAACCATAAAGGCGAACATTAAGATGGCCAGAGCCAAGTTTGGCGAAGATGTGCCGATTGAATTGCATCCGTCCATTCGCTCTGCAGAAGCCTGTTACCGTTCTTCTTCAAGAGCTGCTGAATTGGCTGCCAAATACAACGCCCGACTTCATATTCTGCACATTTCCACCGAACGAGAACTCTCAATTTTTGATGGTAATAAGGAACTAAAAGACAAACGACTCACCGCAGAGGCCTGCATTCATCACCTCTGGTTTCAAGAAGAAGATTATCAAAAGCTTGGGAATCGAATCAAATGGAATCCAGCTGTGAAAACGAGAGCCGATCGAACCGCTGTACGCGAAGCTGTCATCAGTGGTAAAATTGACGTCTTGGCAACAGATCACGCCCCGCATACATGGGAAGAAAAGCAGAATACGTACTTCAAGGCACCTGCCGGCGGTCCGTTGGTACAACACGCTTTACCGGCACTTCTTGAAATGTGGGATGAAGGAATTTTCAGTCTTGAGCTGATCGTACAGAAGTTTGCTCACAACCTTGCAGAGATGTACCAAATCGTTGATCGGGGGTATTTGCGAGAAGGCTATAAGGCAGATTTGGTATTGATTCACCCCAACAAAGCTTGGGAGGTCACCAAGGAGAATATTTTATATAAATGCGGGTGGTCTCCTTTTGAAGGACATAAGTTTCCACAGAAGGTTGAAATGACTTTCGTAAATGGAAATAAGGTATACGAAAATGGAGCGGTCATAGAAGGATCCCTCGGGGAGCGAATGCTCTTCAATCGTTGATTTTACTGTCTTGAGAAAAACCTTTGCACCCTTTCTATTCTTTCTGGTACTCTTTATTTCTTGTGAGGAAAAGGTTGAGCGTCCGGTAGAAGTCTTGGACTTGACGCGGATGGTTCAATTGGTTGTGGATGTGGAGAAAGTGGAGGCACACCTTCGCACTTTGGATCCGGATAAGGACTGGACCATTGAAAGCAAAACGACTTATGGTCAGTTGCTGGCAAAGCACGAAATTTCCCAAGAGAATTTCGAACGCTCGTACGACTGGTGGCGCAAACACCCCGAACAATTCGAGCGGATTTATGAGCTTGCTTTGGCGCAACTCAAGAGCGAAGAGGCCGAATTCAATCGGAAATAGTAAGACTAAAGAAGCTTCTGAAAACTTGCGACGGCGTAGTCGACGGTGTCCTCAAGACTGCGAAACTCAAAAGACAATCGACTTCGAACTTTTTCATTTGAATAGCTCACCTCGTGATAAGCAGAGTCGATGGTTTCTCTCGTGAGAAGTGGCTTGGACCCAGCAAAGAAGCTCCGCAGAATTTCAAGTCTCCAAGCCACCTCACCAATGAGTCTTGGCAAGGAACGGTTGGGGGCTTTTTTCCCAAATGCTTTAGCCAAGGTGCCGAGCATTTCTCGGAACCTTTTATTGTGTCCTACGAGTAAGAAACGTTCGTAAAAACAATTCGCTTCCATCAATTTAACCATGCACAGAGCGGCATCTCGAACATCCACAAAGCCATTCGAACCACTCGTAAAAAAACGCCCGCCCTTCGATGCGTTTTTAATGATGGCAGCACTGCTTCTGGCGTCTAAAGCAGGACCTAGAATGATGGATGGGTTGACCACCACGGCATTCAAACCTTCTTCGGATGCGCGCCAAATTTCTAGTTCACTGAGGTGTTTAGTTTTTGAATAAACAGAGTTTCCAACTTTAGAACTCCACTTTTCTTTTTCTGTAACGAGCAGTCCATCTTTTTGTCTGCCGATGGATCCCGTTGAACTCACATGACAAAACTTATCTACTCCATGCCTCAGGGAGGCATTCACCATATGACGAGTACCGGTAACATTAACATCGAAAAGTTTTTGAGAATCGTTGCTGAAAAAGGAGACCAATGCAGCACAGTGGTAGACTTCTTTACATCCTTCAACTGCACTTTCAACTGATGCGGGATTTGATAGGTCGAAATCAATCCAATGGATTTTTTCAAAAGCCTCTCGAAGGTTGTGGTAAGCAAACAGTGACTTTACGAAAGCAATGTTTGCCTCCGTTCGGTAACCTGCCCGAATAGAAAGTCCTTTTTTGCTGACCTCAATCAACACGTGTGAGCCTAATAATCCTGTTCCTCCGCTGACAAAAATCACACTTCAATGATACAGGTATTTCAGTTTGACAACTCAGCAAATTCCGCAGACAAAACGAAACTTTGAAAGCCATACGACGTATCTTACTTCTCAGCAACTGCAAAGGGTGAAAAAGAATTGGAATTTTGATCAAGAGCGCATCGAAGTAGAACGTGTAGTTCTCATCGACGACGACAGCATATTTAATTTCATATCTGAAAAACTTCTCTTAAAATTTGAAGCTCGCATTGCGTGTAAATCTTTCACCGACCCTCGAAGAGCACTGGCCTATATGGAAGATCAGGAGGTTGACTTAATTCTTTTGGATTTGAATATTCCGTATTTAAATGGATGGCAGTTTCTGGAAGCTATGGAAGAACGTGGATTCGAATCACCAGTTTTTATTCTTACGAGTTCAATTTTAAAGGAGGATGCAGATCGCGCTGAGAAACATCCTCTGGTAAAAGGTTACGTTTCGAAACCTTTAGAAATCCGTCATTTAGAGTCCATTTGTTAAAAGGAGGGCGCGGTTTAACGGCATGTCTGCTGGACTTTTTATAGGAGAGAAAATCAGCATACGGGCAGTCCGTCAAATATTGGATGCTTTCCCCGGTTTTGTTTTCTGTAAAGACAGAGAAGGACGCTTTACGATGCTCAATAAACAGACCTGCGACTTCTATCAACACGAGGAGCACGAGCTCATCGGGAAAACGGATGAGTTTTTAGGTCATTCCATAGCTAAGTCCGAGTCTTTTCGCCAAACAGATCAGGAAGTTTTTCGCAAAAAGAAGAGCTTACGACTTCCGGTCAACTTCTTGGAAATGAAGGATGGGAGTGAACATTGGTTCAACATCGTAAAATCACCAGTATTCGACGATTACGGGAACGTTGATCAAATCATGGTTGCTTGCTATGAGATTACTGACCGCATTCAGAGTGAGCTTGAGCTGAAAGAGAATGAGGAGAAGTTCAGAGATCTTTTCGAGAACGTGAGCGATGCAATCTATGTCATTGACCTCAATGGCGTTTTTCAAGAATCAAACAAAGCGGGAAACCTTCTGCTAGGAGTTGAAAATGCTGTAGGAAGAAGCATTGCCGAGTTTGTTCATGAAGAGAGTAAGGAAGCTCCTCTCGAATATTTAAAGAGCTTGGACACCTCAGGGTTTGTTAAGGATTTTCATGTGAAGCTCGACATCGATGGAGATAAGCGCATCATTGAAATCAACTCAACGGCAATCTACAATGAGGAAGGGAAGAGGATTGGCTAAAGAGACATCATTCGAAACATCAGTGAACGTATTGCCTACCAAAATCAGTTGATCGATGCGCGAAACAGCGCTGAAGACATTACCAAGTTACAAGCAAATTTCCTCGCGAATATGAGCCACGAAATTCGTACCCCAATCAATGGTATTATTGGTTTGTCTGAGCTTATAGAACAAGATTTCAGCAATGTTGAAGGTTTAGACGAATACGCTCAATTGCTTAAGGAAAGTGGCCATCGCTTGCTGTCCACAATTACCAGCCTACTCGATTTTAGCAAGCTGAATAATTCTCAAGTCGATTTCAAATTGAGAGAGTTTGACCTTGTTCAAGTTGTGCAAGATTACCTCCCGAGCATGCATGTTCTAGCGGATCGGAAAGGACTTTACCTGCGCTTCAAAACAGAGATCAAACATTTGGATTATCGCTTTGATGAAAACGTTCTGATTCTCATCTTGAATAACTTAATTGGAAATGCAATTAAGTTCACCAAAGAAGGTGGTGTTGAAGTGCGATTGACGACGAAGGATGTTCAAGGCAAGGAATTTATACAGCTTTCCATTCACGATACCGGCATAGGCATTGACGAAGAATTTGTGCCCTTTTTATTCGAACCATTCCGACAAGAAAGTACTGGTTTCAGTCGAAATTATGAAGGAACTGGATTGGGCCTTTCCATTGTGCATAAGTACATCGAACTCTTTGGTGGATACGTTAAAGTGAAAAGTGAGAAGAAGCAAGGCGCAAGCTTTTATATTTTTCTTCCGCGTCAAGTATAGCTAAGTTGTTTATCAGAATAGTCTTGAGGCAGTTTTCTACATCCAATTGCTCGCTTCTTTTTCAATAAAACTTAAAGTGAGCGCAACCTTCTAATAAAATTGCCGTACTAAATATGGAGTGTCGAAAAGAAGAGCGAGGATAAAACTTCTTTTAGATGAAACACTTTTTAAATGCCCCTAGCATGAAACGGATTGCTCTACGTTCACTTCCGTTGCTTCTTGTATTTTTCGCCCTAGCCCCAATTGGAATGGCCTCAGGAAGTCCAATAGTCTTTGATTTTGTATCAGACATCGCATTGGGTTCGATGTTCGAAGTTGACCCACTCAGCAAGGAAGCTTATGCCCAAGCCAATGAGAGCTTGCCTAAGATTTTATATCTGATTACACTTCAGTTTGCGGTCTTACTGAGTTTGTTTTTCTACCGCGTATCTCGCGTCTCAGGAAGTTCCTAGAGGTCGTCGTCCTCAAAATCGAATTCCAATTCAGTCTTAGTCGTATCGCTTTGCTTCAATTTATTGAGCAAACCTTTTATGCCTTTTTGCTTCTCTGCAGGAATAGCCGTGCCTGATTTTGATGTGTCAATTCCATTCTTAGGACTGGTTTCTAATTCTTCTTCCGGACTCCAATCCACTTCGAAATCTTCTTCTAAGTCCAAAGCTTCCTCAGAACCCTTTTTGACCTCATCTTTGATCAAGTCTTTGATGACTTTCGTCTCTGACTGAACCTTCTTTTTCCGCTCTTCTCTTTTTCGTTCTTTATCCAAACTGAACTCAGGGTCGTCGACTGATCCTGTCATTAATAAGAAGACTTTTTTACGTCCGGTTCCATCGTCCTCGATCTCTCCAAATTCGGAGCTTGAATTCGAACTGCTCATCAAATCCGTAATGTAGAAGTCGAGGTGAAAATCAACTTCATTCTTGAAATTGTAAGTTCCATCCACGTCCAAATCGAGTACCGAGGATTTAATGCTCATTTGAGGTAAATAGATGGATTCGTTACGTACGAGCAAGGTATTGGTGAGAGTGTCGAAATGAATGTCTTGCAACTCTTTACGCAGCTCTTCAGCTTTGAAAACTCGTTTGAGAATAAAGTTCGACGCGAAGTAATCGGCTACCTCATCCAATGGTTCGAATTTGATGAGCCGACCTTTATAGATGTTGAATTCAGACTCTCCGAAAATGCTCGATGGCAGAACATCCAGCTTCTCATCAAAGAGGAACTCAATATTTGCGCTTCCGCCCAAAACCCCTTCCAAATGGCGGTCTTCGAGCGTGTTTTGACCAAATTGGTTGAAAGAGAAAAATAGGTCTTTCACGTCGATTCCATCAAACTTACTTTGAGTGCTAAGTTTATAAACGCTTCCCTGCTTTCGTATGATGGCGTCAGCCGTAACATCACCTTTGGCAAGCTTCATTTGCAGATTTTGCAGGCGACTGAAGGACGGGCGATGTTGCAACTCAAAGCTCAAGTTCGCTGCTAAAAGATTGCTCCATTCAAAGCTGTTCATACGAACTTTTGCATCTAACCAAATCCAGTTTGGCAATACAAAGGAGATTTCATGTTGTGCTGGGGATGCAAAGTCTTCAACGTTTATCCCGTCCACAAAAATCTCGGCATCCAGTTTTATTCTACTGCTCAGCTTGTAAGCCCATGGAACGACCCCAACCACCAAACCTTTCGACTCAATTTCTTGTTCTTTCAATCGACCTTTTAGGGTGTACTTTAGATTGTTATTGTTCACCTCACAGCTTCCTGTAAGACCAGCAAATTCCATTTGTTCCTGATCAAATTGCAGACCGTCAAAAACTAATTGACCTTCGATGTTTTGAAGCAGAATCGATTGAATGCTAATTGCCTCGAGCTTCGCATATGTGCCGGATCCATTCAAGGCCAAGTCAATTTGCCCTTCAGATGGAGTAAGTAGAGAATCCAAGTTGGTCCATTGTGCGAGTTGGGTGAAGTCTAAACTTGCTTTAGTTTCAAAGCTCAAGGAGGGTTTGTTGAAGTTGCTCAGCACTAATTTGGCAGAGAAAGGGTTATTGTTCAAGCGCCCACTGGCAAGTGCTATGTTCAACGAACTAGTGCTATTGTTTTGGGATTTACCATTGGTGAATGTGCCTTCGACGTCAAATTTGGTAGGACTAAAAATTGAATCGAGTGCATAGCTTAGATTTTTTGCCTGGAAGCTTACATCTACTTGCACATCGGTCTGGCCTTCGGGTTTAGTAAGTCTTAGGCTGCAGTTGGCATTTCCTTTCGCAGAAGTCAAGAAGTCTAAACTCGAAAGAGGAACATTCGTTTGAAGTTCTGTGAGATCGATTCCTTTGGTTTGAATTGAAAATTCGTAAGACTCGGTTTTAAAATCCCCAGCCAAATCGAGCTCGGTTTTTGAAAATTGAAGACTGCTTGGGCGTAACACAAATTGCTTCGTTTCAAAGTTGAAATAGATGGCCAGTTCAGAGCTCAGCTCTTCTCCTTTTAAATAGTTTGTCTCGTCCACCACTGTTGTGTTCGATCTAAAGTCTAGAGAGAGCGAAGCATCCAATTCGCTTTCCGACAATTTCCCGATTGATTTGAGTAAGTGAATGTCTTGATTGATGACAATGTTCTTGGGCTTGTCTTGATATTGAAAGCGGATGTCCCTTGCGTTAAAGGACTCAAGCTTGAGAAGGAAGGGAGAGCTGGCACTGTCTTTTCGCTCAGAAATCACTTCAAAATTTCCCAAGCCATCGACATCAAATTCTAGGTTTATCAGACCTTGGTTTAAACTCAACTTCCGAGCTCTGAAGTCTTCGTTCAGAAGATCAAACACATTGAAGTGAAGACTCAAAGATTGAAGATAGAGTAGGGTGTCGTTGGTGGCGTCTTTCACCTTCGAAGCGGGGAGAAATACCTCGTTGAAATTTAGGCTTACAAAAGGAAGTTCGGTGAATGGAGAAACTTCTAAGCTTTCCACCTTCATCTCCGTCTTCAGTCTGGAATTGAGTTCGCCCAGCACAACAGTTTTGAGCACTTCCTCATACTTCGAGGCAGCATACCACAGCAAACTAGCCCCAAGAGAAATTAGGATTAGGGCTATGATACCTATGATTTTGAGTGTTTTCATCCCAGCTGTTCAAATGTATCAACTGGAAATGCTGCTGGGGATTGTCTCAGATGAAGATTCCAATCATTTTTTAACAGCACCGAGCATTTTGAGTTGACCTACTTCTTGGTCGGTGAGCATACGGGCTTTTCCTCGGGGAAGCATCTTCTTATTGAGCCCGGCAAAAAGTACGCGATCTAGGCGTTCAACATCGTAGCCAAGCGACTCAAAGATCCTCCGTACAATCCGGTTTCGTCCAGAGTGAATCTTGAGACCAATCTCGTTCTTCTTTTCAAGGTAAGAAAGCTCGTCAACCTTAATCGGGCCGTCTTCAAGCTCAATTCCAGTAGAGATTTTTTCAAAGTCTTTTGGATTGAGATTCTTGTCCAATACTGCTTTGTAGATTTTTTCAACCTCGTATTTAGGATGAGTCAATCGCGCCGAAAGATCTCCGTCGTTGGTGAAAAGAAGCAATCCAGTGGTTTGAGTGTCCAAACGGCCAACTGGATAAATGCGCTCTCTACAAATGTTCTTTACGAGCTCAAGAACAGTTCTTCTGCCTTGTGGGTCTTTGAGTGTAGTAACGTAGCCTTTCGGTTTGTTCAACAGCACGTACACCTTCTTTTCGGAAGAGAGAACGCGTCCTTCGTATTCAACTTTGTCGTTGAGCGTTACTTTGATTCCCATCTCGGTAACGACCTTGCCATTCACTGAGACTTTACCTTTTGCGATGAGCTGATCTGCTTCACGTCTAGAGCAAACACCTGAGTTTGCTACGTAACGATTCAGGCGAATTGCTTCATCCTTCCTGATTGGTCCTGTGGGTTTAACTTTCTTCCCTTTCATTCAAATGATGCTTGTACGGCCGCCTTGAAATGTTTCAGTTTGTTCGGCATTTCAATCTTGATGAGGTCGATTCGGGCCTCCAGTGAAATGTTCTTTTCTTTCATGTAAGCTTCCAAGGCCGACTGCAACAAAAGTGCTTTGTTTTCCGATATCAAATCTTCTTCTTGCTCAAGACTTCTGCTTCGAGTTTTCACTTCGACCAGAATCAGCTTGTTTTCTCCTCGAACAAAGAGATCGACTTCGGCTTTTCTCCAGCGCCAATTGCGATCGAGAATGGTGTAACCCTTCGACTCGAGGTATTTGGCTGCCAAATTTCCTCCTTCAACACCTAATTCAAGATGTTCCGCCATTTACACAAAGTTCAAACTTACTTGATCGCCTACAACTAAGTTGGCCATTCGGCCCATCACCAAGCAGCGATTGTCGCTGATGTGTCCGGCCGGGAAATCGAAGGCAATCGGGAAGCGGTATTCCCGGGTTGCTTCAAGAATGAGGTCTTGTAAATCTCTGTGCGAAAACCAATCTCCAGCATCCGAAACTTTCGTCATTCCGCCAACGATGAGTCCGGCCAATTCGTCGAATTTTCCTGCGAGCTTGAAGGATTGAATCATTCGATCTACAGCATAGAGCGATTCGGAGACTTCTTCAATAAATAAAATCTTGTGTTTCGGATTGAAATCGAGCTCTGTTCCTTGAAGGTTGTGAAGCAAACTCAAATTCCCACCAGTGAGAATGCCGCTTGTTATCCCAGTTCTGTTTTTGGGTGAAGAGGGCAATTCATAGTGTAAGGTTTTTCCTTTTAGAGTATGGATTAGGCTGTCTAAGCTTTCGGGGCTGTTCCTCGAAAAATCCAAGGGCATAGTGGAATGCAAAGAGCACAATCCAAAAGAGTTGCTTAGAAGGGAGTGGAAGAGCGTGATGTCTGAAAAGCCAGCGATCCACTTTGGTTTTTTTCGGAAGAAACTGAAGTCAAGTAAGTTCAAAATTCGGATGCTTCCATAGCCGCCTCGAAGACAGAGAATGGCCTTTATGCTTGGGTCGTTGAGCGCATGCTGGAAGTCGGAGGCGCGCTCTTCGTCGCTTCCTGCAAACCCACCGTTTTCTTTTAGTGCGTTCGGCCCAACCCAAACCGAATAGCCTTTTTCTTCAAGAAAGTGCTTCGCAAGATCAATGACATCGGAAGTCAGCTTTTTTGCTGGGGCAACCAAAGCAATGGTGTCGCCATTGGTCAATCTGGGAGGAAGTTTGAACGATTGCATTTCAAGGCAAAGGAAAGCTTCCCACGAAAATGAAGAAGCACAATTTTTAAAGAATGCTGAACAAGCCCTCTTTAAGTCATTCATCGGCTGCCAGCATTGTCTACTTTTGCCGACCGTGGAAAAAAAGAAAAGGTACCTCGTTACTTCGGCCCTGCCTTATGCAAATGGCCCACTTCATATTGGTCATTTAGCCGGCGCCTACCTTACTGCAGATACTTATGTGAAGTACCTCAGGTTGAAGGGTGAGGATGTGTTTTACATCTGCGGAAGCGATGAGCATGGAGCAGCCATCACCCTGCGAGCCAAGAACGAAGGCATCAGCCCGCAAGAGATTGTAGATAAGTACCACAATCAAATCAAGACTTCCTTTGAGCAATTGGGTTTTGATTTCGACATCTACCATCGAACTTCTAGCGACATCCATCGTGATACTGCCCAAGATTTTTTCAAAACGCTCGACGACAAAGGCATTTTTAATGTTGAGCGCAGTGAGCAGTATTACGATGAAGAGTACAAACAATTTCTTGCCGACAGATACATTACGGGTGAATGTCCGAAATGCAGTCACCCAAGTGCCTACGGAGATCAGTGTGAGAATTGCGGAAGTTCACTCAGTCCAACTGAACTCATCAATCCAGTTTCAACCCTAAGCGGCAAGTCACCAATCTTAAAAGAGACGGAACATTACTACCTGCCTCTAGATGAATCTCAGGATTGGGTAAGTGAATGGCTCGAAAGAGGTTTGGACGACGGAGTTGAACAGCACGATGTTTCCGAATGGAAAAAGCATGTATTGGGTCAATGCACTTCTTGGCTCAAAGAAGGACTGAAGCCTCGCGCTATGACCCGCGACCTCGATTGGGGAGTTCCAGTTCCAGGAAAGCCAGGGAAGGTATTGTACGTTTGGATGGATGCTCCAATTGGCTATGTGAGCGCCGCCAAGCAATGGGCTTTAGATCACAACAAGAGCTGGGAGTTGTATTGGAAGGAAACGGACACGAAGCTGGTTCATTTCATTGGTAAAGACAACATCGTATTCCACTGCATCATTTTCCCAATCCTATTGAAACTTCATGGAGGATTCGTATTGCCGGATAATGTTCCAGCAAACGAGTTCATGAATTTAGAGAGCAAGAAAATTTCGACTTCTAGAAATTGGGCGGTTTGGGTACACGAGTACATCGAATCGTATCCAGAGCGTTTGGATGACCTCCGTTATGTATTGACTTCCATCGCACCTGAGTCAAAAGATGCAGAGTTCACCTGGCTCGATTATCAGGCCCGAGTGAACAATGAGTTGGTGGCGATTTTGGGAAATTTTGTGAACCGAAGTGTGGTGCTCACACACAAATATTACGAAGGGGAGATTCCGGACGTTGAGCTTAAGGCAGAAGATAATCACTTTCTGAACAAAGCCCAAGAATTCGTTCAGCAAATCGAACAAGATATTGAAGCCTATCGTTTCCGCTCGGCGCAAGCGGCGATGATGAGCATTGCGCGCATTGGGAATAAGTATTTGGCCGACGAAGAACCTTGGAAACAGATTAAGACAGATCCAGAACGTGTGAAGCAAATCTTGCGCACTGCGATTGATTTGTGCGCCTGCCTTTCGATGGTTTGCCATCCGTTCCTTCCGAATACAGGTGTAAAATTGAGGCGCATGTTGGGTGCTGAAGCACACTCTTGGCCAACGACTTATTCAGAGTACAGCACTATGCGTTCAGGGAAATTGGCACAGACAGAAATGCTGTTTTCTAAGGTGGAGGATCAACTGGTCGAAGATGAGACCAATCGCTTGCAATCGTCTAAAGAGATTATTGAAGAACCAAAAACCAATTACGTGGAATTCGAAGATTTTGGCAAGATGGACTTTAGGGTGGGGGAGATTCTCTCTGCTGAAAAACACCCAGATGCGGATAAATTGCTTGTGTTGAAAGTTCAGAATGAAGACAAAGTGCACACCATTGTTTCTGGAATTGCACAGCAGTTTAGTCCAGAAGAAGTGACTGGTAAGAAAGTATGTTTCTTGGCAAATTTGAGCCCCAAGAAACTAAGAGGGATTCTTTCTGAAGGCATGATTCTGATGGCTGAGAATGAAGCTGGAGAATTGGCCTTTTTGGAGCCGAGCAAGGCCATGCCTGCTGGTGCAAAGGTGAGTTAGAGTTTTTCTTTGGCCCCCTTAGTTCAAGCCTGTCTAAGGACAGGTAAAGGATACCTGCCTGCCGGCAGGCAGGGAACAAGAGATACTTAAGCAGAAGCGTTCATTGATTTTAACCGGCCCCATAGTTCAAGGGATAGAACAAAAGTTTCCTAAACTTTAGATCCAGGTTCGAGTCCTGGTGGGGTCACTATTTATTTGGAAGTAGACACTCTTCCTCAAACAACAAATGGGTCATAGGCTAATTCAAGACCTTTCTTTTCCATTTGATTTATCTTTACCGCCCAAGATGAGACTGCTCCAATTCTGCTTTTGTTCTCTACTCGTTTTGCATTCGGGTTTAAGTTTTGCCCAGATTACGCAAATCCATTATTCGGTGGTTGACGATGAATGCCATCGTTCACAAGCTTCCATAGTGGTGGACAGTGTAAGTGGTGGAACGAAACCGTATTCATATTTTCTTGCCGATACCATTGAGAGGGCAGACGGATCTTTTGATTCTTTATCTGCTGGAATCTACAAATTGGCCGTGAGCGATACCAATGGAAACAGCCTCACTGAATTCGTAGAAATCTCAAGTACAGATACTTCAGTTGTTCAGTTGCGGATTTCACCCATCACCGGGCTGGACGATGGCTTCATAAGGGTAGGCGAGATTCTTTCAGGTCCCGACATTTCCTTTGTAGTCGTGAATGGCGTCGATACCTTCGAAGCTGAATATAGAGTTCCAGTTGAAGACGAATACCTCCTAGATATTCACTCTGTGAATGATTGCGTCTCTTCCGAAAGAGCTTCGGTGAAGATGGCCATTCCGAGAACAGAAAACTTCTTCTCGCCAAACAACGATGGGATCAACGACACTTGGACGCTCTCGAATCTCGATTTTCACCCTTTCAATAGAGTGATTGTCTACAATCGATTCGGTCAGCGTGTGTTTGGAACAAAGCAATATCAAAACGATTGGGATGGGAAGCAATTTGGGCAGGACCTAGCTGAAGGCACCTATTATTTTGTGTTTTTCTATGATTTCAACGACGATGCTAAAGGTCTGGAAAGAGGATTTGTAGAAATCATAAGATGAGGTTAGCACTTACCATAGCATTTGTGTTGATTATGCAAGGCCTTAGCTTCGCGCAACACGCCGAGAATTTTGTACACATCTACGATTCCCGCGAGTCTTACAACCCTGCCTCAATGGGCATGAATAAGTGTGGGGAATTTACCTTCATCGATCGTCGGCAGTGGACTGGATTCGATGGGGCTCCGGTGGCCAATATGATTGCGTTCTCGAATCACAGCAAGCCAAGTGTGCATGGGCATTTTCATGCTTATGGATTGAACATGGTTCGCGAGGAATACGGTTACTTTCAATCCCTTGTAGTGCGTCCGAGCTATGCATATCACCTTCGAACTCGTCGGGATTTCCATCTGTCGGCGGGAATTGGTGTGGGGATTAGAAAGCAGCGTACTGGTTACAATACTGTGAATCCGAGCAGTGCGAATTACGACCCAGCCTCGAGCCGAGGACAGAATTTACTTCAAGCGCCAGACATCACTGCTGGACTTTGGCTGTACCACAATTACTTCTTTACGGGCTTGAGCATGAAGCACATATTGAACAATCAGTTCACCATTGGCGGATTGAACAATGGGGCCGACATAAATTACCCTAGAACCTATTTTCTAACTTTAGGACACGAGCATGAGTCGATTCACTATTACTATACATACGTGTACTCGTTATTGCTGCGTTTTGTACCATATCAATTACCCGCCATTGATTTGAACATTCGGTATTTGATAAAACGGCAATTTGGCTTTGGCTTGAGTCTTCGTAACTTCAATTCGGTCGCAGGGATGCTAGAATACACGTATGATCGTAAGTTTAAGATTGGATATGCCTATGAACGTTCGATAGGAAATTTAAGCCGTTTGGCGAAGAATTCTCACGAAGTGGTCTTTACCTATTACCTATGCCCATCGGGATTACGACCTAAAGAATCGCGCTGCCCCGCTTACAAGTAGGTCTTCCCGAAAAATGTTGTACTTTTAGGGGCTAATCGTGCGTGAATCAACCATAGCGAATCACAGAATGAAACCGGGATTGTTTCGAATATTAGGACTGCTTGTCCTGCTTTTTATTTTTACTCCCAAGCTTAAAGCTACTCACCTTGCGGGTGGCGATATTTCCTACACACACATTGATGGGGACACCTTCCAAATAAAGATGAACCTTTATTGGGATTGTGGAGGTTCCGCAGGTGCACCCTTTGTTGGTCTTCCAACAAACACCAATACGAATAATGTCAATCGCCAGCCACCCACGGGATTTGGTGCATCCAGACACAATGGAACGCGCATAACCAGCTCCTGTGGCGGATCAGTCACCCCGACTTGGATTTTGTCGAATCCAGGTGGTACAGAGATATCACAATTGTGTGCGGATTCCATTACATACAGTGAGTGTGGAACACTTGGTGGTACCCTTCCCGGGCTAGAGCTATATACCTACATCGATACGGTTGTTCTTTCTTCCTGTTCAAATTGGACGGTATCCTTTGTGAGTTTCGCGCGGAACACATCGGTAAACGTCAGTGGGTCTTCTGGTGCGACGATGTATATGGATGCCTCCATCAATACTGTGGTTGATTCCACCAACAGCACACCAATTTTCAGTGCCGATCCTGCGCCATATTATTGCCAAGGCCAGCAGGCGAGTTACGATTTCCAAATCACCGACCCAGATGGTGATAGCCTTCATGCGATTCTGGAGTCTGCCAAACAAATAACTGGAGGCGGCGCGGGCTCGATTACTACGATGAGCTACTTATCGCCCTACTCTTCAGCGCAACCGATTGCAAACTCGACATTTAATGCTGCAACTGGAGTTTTAACGTTTACGCCTGCCACAGGAGGCACAAATGCCGGGAACTTTATTGTGGTTATTGAGGTCAAGGATTACGACGCTTCGGGAAATGTAAAGTCCACAGTGCGACGTGATTTTCAAGTAGTGACTCGAGATTGTGGATCAAATTTGGTTCCGAAGATTAAAGCCGGGGTAAATGGTGGTATCAGTAATGTTCAAGGAGGAATTCGGACCGATACGCTTTATGTAGAAGTCATAGAGGGGGACTCGCTCGATTTCGACCTTAAATTTTATGATCCTGGTGATAGCATCTACCTGAGCGCTAACAATGCATTGAAGCTCTCGGGCTCAAACTTCGTGACTTCCACTGCAAGAGATTCAGCAGTTGGAACCATAAGCTGGCGAGCCGGCGCTGCGAGTCCTACGGCAAGAACGGTTACGATTACCGCGGAGGATGACAATTGCGCAATCAGCGGAATCAATAGTAAAACTGTAAAAATATTGGTAGTGGATTCCATGACCTGTGTTGGCTACAATGAACTTGCCCAATCGTGCTCTCAAAATGCGGACGGATCCCTTAGAGCGAGAACTTCGGGAGGATTGGGTCCTTATGGATTCGTTTGGAGAAAGAATGGAATTTTAGACCCGAGTTTGACTACTAGAACGATTACGGGGATAAAATCTACGGATTCCTACAGTGTAACAGTCATCGACTCCTTCAACAACACGACCTGTGCCCTCGGTTCCAAGAACATTGCGAAGGTCAATGAGATCAGTGTGGTTCCAGACTCGGTATTTGTCACAAACTTAGATTGCGATGGGAATTGCCTTGGCGAGATCGACATCCGAGAAGTGATCGGAGGAACACCAACTGTGGGTGGTCCATTGGGATACTCTTATTCATGGTCCACAACTTCCGACACTACAAACCATCCAGATACACTCTGTGCTGGCCGATATTTTGTAACAATCTCGGATCAACGCTCGTGCGATACAGTATATCGATTCTACGTAAACGGGCCTCCAACCTTTACCGCTTCCATTGTTGATTTTGACACAATTAGCTGTAAAGGGGATTCAACAGGTTCAGCTACTGTAAGAATTGATGTCATAAGCAGCGGGACCACTTCCGACGCCTGTGATTCAGTCTCTTTTGACACCCTTGGAACAGGCGTTACAGCGAATACTTTCAGTCAATATCCTACACCTTTTGGTCGACGGAAAAAAGTAAAGCAACAGTACCTCTACAGGGTTTCTGAGCTTAAGGCGGCTGGCCTATCAGATGGTGACAAGATTTCAAACCTCGGCTTTTTAATTTCCGCCGACAACTTCATAGGAACGGTTTCGAATTTTGAACTCAGCATGGGAGTCACCTCAAAAGACACATTATCTAGTACGAACTTCATTCCGGGCTTATTTAGTGTTTTTGATACAGTAAGCCTATCCGTTCCCTTGGGAGTTACCTCGGATACTTGGCGAATGATGAGTTTAACAAATTCATTCGTTTGGAATGGCGATAGCAACATCGTAGTGGAGGTATGTTTCAATAATGCCGCAGGATCGCAAATTGGGGCAAGCGTAAGGAATACCACTACTGGAACAAATCGCTCTTACACAGTCTTCGAGTCAGATGTAGAAGATGCTTGCCTTAAGGATACTGTTCTTCAGAGTGGATTTACTCATCCGAACTTGCGCTTTGGAGTATGCCCTTCTGAAGTGCAATATTTATGGACGAGTGGTACATCCAGTTACATTGACTCCACCGACATCAATTTGTGGTCAGCAACTCATTTTGTTACCGTCACGAACGAAGAGAACTGCTCAGATACTGCCTCGATTTTTATCAATGAACCGGCGGTTGCACTTGTTGCCACAGTAGATAGTGTTGTTAATGTCAATTGTTCCGGTGATACAACCGGAATGGCATTTATCACTGCTTCTGGAGGAACGGGGGTTCTCACCTTCGCCTGGCCTGTTGGTGTGAGTACTGGAGCAAGCGATTCGATTGGAATCAACTTAACATCTGGAATAACCTATGTGGTTACGGTTACCGATGCTAATCTTTGTGAGGATACAGCCTCATTTACACTATCTGATCTATCAAATTTGGTTGTTGATATTACCGACAGCGTTTCCATCAGGTGTTTTGGAGACAATAATGGTAGATTGTTCGCAACTCCAGACAGCGGTGATTTGCCATATAGCTACACATGGATTGACCTAACGGGAGGTTCTACAGTTTCTACACTCACTGGTTTTGACAGCGTAGCCATAAATCTTTCTAGCGGAAATTACCGCATAGTTGTTACCGACAATGTGGGTTGTAAAGATTCAGTGGAGGCAAACCTTGCGGAACCCGCTGATTTAATAGCAGTATTTACAGACAGTAGTGGAGTTGCATGTGCGGGTGATACAAATGCAAGCTTAACCGTAACCCCCTCAGGTGGAACGCCAGGCTATCAGTATTTCTGGTTTAGAAATGGCGGAGGGGGAATCACCCTTGGCTCCAGCGACTCAATAGCAATTGACCTTCCTGCTGATACTTTCGCAGTGATCGTGCGCGATTCTAGAGGTTGTCGCGATACTTTGGTTCGAGAGGTTACGGAACCCGATTCTCTTAAAATTTCATTCACAGACTCAATTCTTGTTTCTTGTCCAGGTGGCAATGACGGTTCGTTTACTGTTACGCCAACTGGCGGCCGCCCAATACATACCTATTCATGGGAGGCTGGCGTTTTTACAGGCTCTTCAGACAGTATTGCCATTAATTTAGGGGCAGGAACATATACAGTGACTGTACTCGATAATAATTTATGTCCAGCTGTAGATAGTGCAACCGTAATCGACCCTACCGGGATAACAGTTGCCTTTACCGACAGCACCAGCGTAGGTTGTAATGGAACTTCAACGGGTGGTTTGACGGCCACTCCTTCAAATGGCACAGGACCATATACTTGGACATGGGTTGATGTTTCTGGTGGAACAGCTGTTTCTACGGGCTCTTCAGACAGCATTGCGATCAATCTTTCAAGCGGCACCTACCGTGTTATCGTTGAAGATGGCGGTGGATGTAAAGATTCTGCAGAAATAAACTTAAGCGATCCAGCTGCCTTAAATATTTCAATTGTTGACAGCAGCTCAGTCCGCTGTAATGGTGAATCGAACGGAAAATTATTTTCGGCCGTAACCGGGGGAACCTTGAGTTACACCTTTACTTGGACTCCAGCAGTTGCCAACCCAACGGCCGATAGCATTGGAGAGAGTTTGAGTGGCAATGTAGCCTACGAGGTATTGGTTGTGGATGCCAACGGATGTCGTGACTCAGTGACCACCACCTTGCAGGATCCAACATTAGTTACGGCGACATTCACAGACAGCACTTCTGTATTGTGCAACGGCGATAACAACGGTTCAGTTACAATTACACCAAACGGCGGAACAGGCAACTACACATACAACTGGAGCAATGCGACTGCCGGCACACCAGACAGTATCGGAACCACGATTACAGGTGGAACATTGGTGAGTGTAACCGTAACGGACGACAGTTTATGTACTGCAATTCGTACCATTACACTTCAAGATCCAACAACGGTAACGGCTTCCTTCACGGACAGCACTATCATTTCTTGCCCGGGCGACACCAATGGAAGTTTAACGGTTACCCCAAGTGGAGGAACACCTGGTTATACCTTCAGCTGGGCTGGAGGAGGAGGCGTTACAACCGGAACCTCAGACAGCATTGCAATCAACCTTTCGGGCGGCATTAACTACGGAGTTTTAGTAACGGATGCAAGTGGTTGTACAGACTCAATTTTCACTTCATTGAGCAATGCAGCCGGTGGACTAAATGTAGCCATCACCGACAGTACAGCCATCGATTGCAACGGAGATACTTTGGGTTCTCTCACGGTGACACCTCTTACGGGATCATCACCTTACTCATTTGTATGGTCGAACCTTACGAGCGGAGGTGCGGTGACCATCGGATCATCAGATAGCATCGCCATTGATCTTGGAGCAGATACCTATCGCGTGGTGGTTGAAGACAACAGCGGTTGTCAAGATTCATTGGATTATGTTTTAAGGGAGCCAACACAGATGACCCTAGCCTTCACGGATAGTACATCGATCGATTGTAACGGAAACAATACAGGAAGTTTAACGGTAACCCCAACGGGCGGAACAGCAGGATATACCTTCAGCTGGCCATTGGGAGTAGCAACAGGAACATCGGACAGCATCGCTATTTCGTTGACGGGTGGAACATCATATACAGTCACAGTATTGGATGGCAATTCATGCCCAGCGAATCTCACAGGCAGTTTGACAGACCCAGTTCTACTGACTGCCAGTTTCACTGACAGCACAAGTGTTTCATGTACCGGAGGTAACAACGGTTCAGTTACAATTACACCAAACGGCGGAACAGGCAACTACACATACAACTGGAGCAATGCGACTGCCGGCACACCAGACAGTATCGGAACCACGATTACAGGTGGAACATTGGTGAGTGTAACCGTAACGGACGACAGTTTATGTACTGCAATTCGTACCATTACACTTCAAGATCCAACAGGCTTGGGTACCATCGTCACAGACAGTACGCTCTTGAGCTGTGCTGGTGATACCAATGGGACCCTCACAGTAACGCCTCAATCTGGAAATCAGCCATTCACTTTTGTTTGGACTCCTTCGGTTACTCTTGGAAGTTCAGACAGTATTGCAATTGATCTTACATCCGGGATTACTTATAAAGTAGTAGTTACCGACGGCACTGGCTGCAAAGATTCCGTGCTCAGAAACTTGACAGCACCTTCGGCGGTCCTTGCCCAGATTTTTGACAGCACGAGCATTCTATGTGTAGGTGATACAAACGGTGTATTGTTTGGTCGAGGAGTTTCCGGAACAAGTCCATATGCGTATGCATGGAAAGAGGTCGGAAGTGTAGCTGTTGTCGATACGGGCATCAGCGATTCTATTGCAATTAATCTCGGTGCGGGCTCATATCGCTTGATTGTCACAGACAACAACGGCTGTGTGGATTCTACAGAGAAATCCTTGATAGATCCTCCCACATTTACTGTAGCCTTTACAGATAGTACGGTGTTAACGTGCGCCGGTCCATCAAACAATGGCAGTCTGACAGTCACTCCAACTGGTGGGACTCCCGGTTATTTATTTGCCTGGGGTCCGGGGGCAATAACTACAGGAGCGTCGGATAGCATTGCAATAAACCTCTCAGCGAGCATCTTGTATGGCGTAACGGTTACTGATGCCAATGGCTGTCCTGCCGTAGTTTCCGACTCTCTTACTGACCCCTCGAATTTCGCAGCTAATTTCAGTATCAATGATGACCCTGGTTGTGCCGGAGACTCGACAGGTCAGCTGATTGTAACTCCCATCACGGGCACTCCGCCATTCACTTACAATTGGAGTCATGGAACCTCAGGAACATCGGATAGTATTCGAATTGAATTGCCAGGTGGTGTTCCAATTTTTGTGACTGTTACGGATAACGGTTCTTGTTCAGACACAGTTTCTTTCACGCTGAACGATCCACTTCCCCTGGGCTCTGTTTTTACAGATAGTTCTAGAGTTGACTGTAATGGTGACACTACTGGAAGTTTAACGGTAACACCCTTTAATGGCTCACAACCTTTTAGCTTCACCTGGACTCCAAGCGTAACTGCAGGTGCTTCAGATTCCATTGCAATAGACCTTTCTGGAAATACACAGTATGTAGTAGAAATTGAAGATGGCAATGGATGCATAATTAGGGATACGGCAAGTCTTTTTGAACCAGCTGCTTTCAGCATCGCTTTTACAGATTCTACCTCAGTTCAGTGTAATGGAGACAGCAGTGGAAGCGTTACCATCACTCCAAATGGTGGAACACCAGGATATTCCTATGCTTGGACAAGCTCTTTAGGTGCAACTGTAGCGACTACGCCCGATAGTATTGCCATAGACTTGCCATCTGCCGAGTATTTTGTCACCGTGACTGACCTGAGAGGATGTGAATTGAACGACTCAATCAATTTGGTTGATCCGACTCCAATAACTGCGATCGTTGACACTTTTAATTCAAGCTGTGGTATCAACGACGGTATTGCTATAGTTACTCCTTCAGGTGGAACTCCTGGGTATAGTTTTGCATGGGATTCGGCGGGTGTTGCCTTGGGTGTTACGTCTGACACCATTACTGGTTTGTTTGCAGGAATTTATAATGTGGTAGTCACTGATGCCAACAATTGTCCAGCAAGTTTTGCAGCAAACATCAGCGATCAAGGCGCTCCAATCATCAGCTTGGATTCTAAAACCAATGCGCGTTGCGATAATGTTTGTGATGGGCAGATATCCCTCAACGTAATAAGCTTTAATGATACGGTTCAATTCGTATGGTCAAATGGTGACACCATAGAGGACATCACCAATCTTTGTGATGGCGTTTACACCTTGGTTGCGACTGACACTGCTGGATGCTCGGCGACTTATAGAGACACCATCATCAACATAGATACCCTTGAAACTCTGATGTCTAGCTCCCCTCTCTCATGCGGTTTGTCCGTTTGCGATGCTGAGGCTAAAGTAGTAGCAAGCGGTGTGACGAGCCCATATTCTTATCAGTGGTCGACTGCGCTTACAGATACGATTGACAGCGTAACCAATTTATGTGCAGGAACCTATATCGTGACCGTTACTGGGGCGAATGGTTGTATTGGACTAGATAGTGCAATCATTGCCAATCCCGCGACATTTACTCTAAGCTCATCAGGAGATAGCGTAAGTTGTAATGCGGATATGGATGGGATTGCACGGGTAGATTTAATTACTGGCGGTAGTGCACCTTTTTCCTATGCATGGAGTACTGCATTAACAGACACAATCGACTCGGTAAGTGGTTTAGGTATCGGACAATATTTTGTCACCGTCACAGGTAATGACGGCTGTAGTGATGTCGATACCGTCAACATCTTCGAACCGGATACCATCAGTTCGAGCTTCTTTGTAGTTGATGCCGATTGTGGAGTTGCAAATGGAAGTGTTACTGCCTCGCCTTCTGGTGGAAATGGTATCTATTCGTACATCTGGCCAGTAGGCGGTGTTACAACAAGTGCATTTGACACTTTTTATACTGCAAACATTTACGATGTCACAATCAACGACCAGAAGGGATGCAATAACATCATTGAGTTCACAGTCAATAACATTGGAGCCCCTACCATTACTCATGACTCGATTCGCAATGAAAGCTGTCCTGGAAATTGCGATGGTGGAATCTATGTCAGTGTTTCTGGTGGTCTTCCAATCTACTTGTATCAATGGACACCTGGATTGACAACAGACCAGGATTTGGATTCTGTTTGCCCTAACATTTACACCTTAAGGGTGACCGATCAAAACAGTTGTGTACGATTCTATACGGATACAATTGAAGCGGCTGATACGCTTCGAGTAAATGCAAGCTTTATCAGCGACGCTTCCGGTACGTCTAGCTGCGACGGCTCAGCTACCGTAACGGTTTCTGGTGGTGTTCCAACTTATTCGTTCGCATGGACCGGGGGGGAATCAACTCAAACAGCTACAGCCCTTTGCGTCGGAATGAATTACGTTACGGTAACGGATCAAAATGGCTGTTTTACCATCGACTCTGTTCAAATCAATGCCTCGTCCACTATAATCCTAGACTCTTCAAACGTTAACGATAATGTTTGTGGCGCCACGCCTTGTGTCGGTGATGTATTTGTCCTCGCGGTTGGAGGCACTGGAGCTCTTACGTATGCTTGGGACAACGGTGATTTTGGGCAACTCACTACGCTTCGTTGTGCTGGCTTTGCCTTCGTAACGGTTACGGATGCAATTGGAGATACGGCGGTGTTCTCCTTTAGAGTTACAGATATTGGAGGTCCGGTAATTACTAAATCAAAGACCGATATAAGTTGTTTCTCTGCGTGTGATGGTGTTGCTCGGGTAGGGGTTGGTTTCGGAACATTCACCTACTTATGGCCTTTTGATGGAAGTACGAACGATAGCCTAGATGGTCTTTGTCCAGGGTCTTATGAAGTTAGAGTCACTCAAACCTCAACGGGATGTGTTACTTCTGATACGATCAATATTGTTGAACCCTTGCAAATTGCCTCAAGTTTCGTCCCAACTGAATCAAACTGCAACACAAGTGACGGACAAATCATTGCGATTGTTTCAGGTGGCACTGGGCCTTATTCGTACTCATGGTTAGACAACAGTCTTGTTCCTTTAACCCCTGCACAAACCACAGATACTGCATCGAACATCGGTTCTGGTATTTATAATGTTAGCGTTACAGATAGTAGGCAGTGTTCTCAAGTAATCCAAACGACTCTCAACGATATTGGAGGTCCGAGCATAGTTCTCGACAGCGTCAACGATGTTTCATGTTTTGGACTTTGCGATGGAGGAATCTTCGTGACAACAACTGGAACCGGAACTCTATCTTACAGTTGGACAGGGGGATCAACTAATGAAGACCTAACGAATTCTTGTGCCGGTCCATTCACCCTTCAGGTTTCCGATGTTCCTGGCTGTAAAACCTTCCTTCAGGATACCATCAACGATGCTCAAGAAATCATTACTTCCTTGAACATTGTGAGCATACCAAGCAACTCATCTACTTGTGATGGTGAGGCGAACATCTCGGTTTCTGCGGGAGGCATTGCTCCATTCAGCTTTAGTTGGTCAAGTGGAACTTTGGGCTCAAGTGCGAACAATTTATGCACGGGAGTTAATTTCGTTACAACCACCGATGTTGAGGGCTGCTTTGTCATTGACACTTTCAACCTCAATCCAGGAAACGTAATCGTTCTCGACAGCATTCAAAGAACCAATCCAAATTGCAACACTTGCAATGGTCGCATCAACTTGTTTGTGAGCGGAGGAACCGCACCTTATACCTACCTATGGGATAATGGCGATAATACAGATTCCACAACTGGACGTTGTTCTGGTATAGTGGAAGTTACGGTCACGGATAACGCAGGGCTTTCTGAATCTTTCATCTTTACCTTGAGCGATTTACCATCACCGAACTTCGCATTGAACGGTGATAATGTAAGTTGCTTTGGAGAGAACGACGGGAAGGCATACGTAACTGTATTGTCGGGCACACCTCCCATCACCGTTACCTGGTTGAGTATTTCAGCAAGTGGAGATACTGCCTCAAATCTTCCTGCAGGAATCTATGGGGTAGAGGTTGAAGATATATTTGGATGTACGGCTGTAGACACAATAGAGATCAAACAACCAACGGAAATTCAGGCAAGCTTTACTTTCCAAGATGCGAATTGTGGATCGAGCGACGGTTCCGTAATTGCTCAAATAACCACCCCTGGAGGTTTCTCACCATACAGCTACGCATGGTTTGATAAAGACACCCTAGCGCTGAGCTCTCAGACTACTGATACCTTGAAAAATGTTTCCTCAGGAGTCTATTTCCTATCGGTTACGGATAACAATTCATGCTCCGAGCTCTTTAATGCAAACGTCAATGATGTTGGAGGACCAACGGTAACCTTAGATAGTCTAGACAATGAAAGTTGCCAAGGTGATTGTGATGGAGCCATTAACCTGACGTCCTCGGGAACTGGAACATTGGTATACAACTGGCTTCCTGGTAGCTTAACAACTGAAGACTTGTCGAATTTATGTGCTGGGAATTACATAATCTCTGTGACAGATGGACTTGGTTGTGTAAGCATTCGTTCGTATGACGTTCTGCCTGCAGATTCATTTGATCTAAACTTAGTAAGAACAACGAACACTACTTGCGAAAGCACATTTGATGGAGCTATTGACCTGAGTTTATCTGGAAATGCCTCCGGCTTTAACTATGTCTGGAGTGGCCCATCTGGTTTTAGTGCTTCCGTTTTGGATCTCAATGGAATTTCAATCGGTGATTACAATCTAACAGTTACTGACCAAAATGGTTGTTTCGATACCGTATCGGCTAGTGTAAGCTTCAATACGAACATCGATGTTGTTGCAGCTGGGGATACCTTCTTGTGCAGCTCGGCGAATTCAATTTTCATCAGTGCCATAGCCAGCTCAAATGCCAGCGTGAAATATACTTGGTATGACACCGATGGCTTCATATATGGAAACCTGCCGATAGCACAGGTAACTCCAAAAGAAGGAGTAACTCAGTATGTTGTTGAGGCTGCTGCCGGCTTATGTGTGGCCTACGATACTGTCCAAGTAACCTACTCGGGATTTGTACGAGCTGACGCTGGTCCGGATCGTGAAATAACCAAAGGCGATGAGATTGAAATTGGTGGAAACCCAACATCTCTCCTCGGTGATTCAACCTTCTGGTCTCCGAGCACTGGAATTCTAACGAGCACTGCAGAGAGTAATCCTTTGGTGAGCCCAAGTGAGAATACCACTTATGAAGTTCTTGTTCGCGATCCATTCGGCTGTTTTGCAATAGACAGTGTGCTTGTTACCGTAAACCCACTTGAAATCAACGACGGCTTCAGTCCAAACGGAGATGGCGTGAATGATGGCTGGCAGCTTCCAATTGTGGAAGATTACCCCAATATTCTAGTCGACATCTACAATCGATGGGGGCAACTCGTCTTTAGTTCGGTGGGTTATACAATTCCATGGGATGGTCGTTACAAGGGCAAAGACTTGCCGGTTGGAACTTATTACTATGTCATTGACCTCAACGACAATACGGTAGAAGATCGATTCTTGACTGGGCCAATTACCATTATGAGATAAGATGAGAGGCTTTTTAACCATAGTGTGTTTACTAATCATCGGATTGACCTCCAAGGCTCAACAGCTTCCTCATTTCACCCAGTACCTAATAAACAGTTATGTGACGAACCCTGCGATAGGGGGAACGGATTCGTATTTCAAAGCACAATCAAATCACAGGTATCAGTGGGCAGGGATTAACGATGCCCCACGGACATACGTCTTCTCCCTGCAAGGACCAATCATACACCAGAAAATGGGCTTGGGTGGGTATATGTTCACCGACTTTACTGGACCAACAAGAAGGTCGGGATTCCAAGCTTCGTATAGCTACATTCTTAATGTTACAAGCGACATTCGTTTGTCTTTTGGAATCTCCGGTGGCGTACTTCAATTCCTGGTTGATGGTGGAAAAGTCAATCTAGAAAACTTGAACGATGTTGTGTTGAGCAATACAATCCAATCAGTGATTGTTCCCGACATTGGAGGAGGTTTGTATCTCTATCACAAAGACTGGTTTGTAAGCTTAAGTGCACCTCAATTGGTGGGAAGTAAATTGCAATTCTTTGAAAACTTTGAAGAAACTCAAGCGAGGCTCAGTCGACACTTCTTTGCTTCGGCGGGTTACAATTTTCACATAACAGATGAGATCGATGTTCAACCGTCATTCTTCATGAAGTTTGTAGATCCTACACCGCTTCAGGTTGATGCATCTGTAAGAGCAATTTATCAAGAGAAAGTTTGGTTTGGGGTGTCCTACAGAAGTGAAGATGCATTTGGCGTTCTTTTGGGTTTTGACTTCCTGGATAACTTTATGCTCGGATATTCTTATGATCTTCCGATAAATGGCTTGGCTAGAGTGAGCAGTGGAAGTCACGAACTCATGGTTGGCTTCAAGTTTAAGTCTAGAGACTAGTTCTCCAGCACCCTTCGAATTGCTTTTAATTTCAATAAACTTTCCTCGTACTCTTCTGCAGGATCTGAGAGAATAGTAATTGCTCCTCCAGCAGCGTAACTGAGCGTTGCATTGCCTTCGGAAAAGAACAAGGAACGAATCACCACATTTAAGTCAAAATCTCCATTTTCCTGGAAATGTCCAATGCTTCCGGAGAATATGGATCGCTTGAAATTCTCCAAGTCCTCAATGATTTTCATGGAACTAACCTTCGGCGCACCAGTCATTGAACCCATTGGAAAACTCGCTTTCAGAATATCATCAATTTTAATGCTCGGGGGTATCTCACAAGAAACGCGTGAAATCAATTGATGGATTCCTTTGAAAGAGTGCAATTCATTTAAAGCCTCCACTTGAACACTCGACTTCTCAGCAACCCTCGAGAGGTCGTTCCGTACCAAATCGACGATCATGATGTTTTCAGCTTTATCTTTTTTACTGCTCTTCAATTGCTCCTGAAGTATAAGGTCTTCCTTCAAGTCAGTAGAGCGCCGCAAACTGCCCTTGATGGGTTCTGAGAGCAGACGTGTGCCCTCGCGCTTCAAAAATCGCTCAGGACTAGCAGAAAGGCTGAAGAAGTCATCAAAGCGCATGAAAGAAGAGAACGGCATTGGGCTTTCTTCCATCAATCGATGAAAGCGCCAATACGGATCAAAACCTTTCGCCTTAAAAACGAATTCTTGACAGAAGTTCATCTCATAAATGTCGCCACGCTGCAAATGCCCTTGAACCAATTTGATTTGATTGAGGTATTCATCCCGGCTTAAGGATTTTATTGGAGTCAATTCAAGATGTGAATGCTCTTGGGGATGTTCTTGGAGAAGCAGCGATTGAACCCTGACTCCCAACTCAGGTTTTTTTGAGTCGATGCACACTCGTCCTTCAGAATATTCAATCAGGCACTCAGCTTCAAAAAATTGGATTTCAGGAATGTTGTGTGCACTTGGGTTTCGACTTTCTAGGGCTTCAATCTCATTTTTCAAGTCGTAGGAGATGTAGCCAAAAGCTCTTTTGTTTTCAAGCCATTTGGAAAAGTCACCTAAAGCATTTCTTTCAATCGCCATGAACAGACTTGAAGCACCAATTGCCAAACTTGCTTTGGATGCCGAAGGGTCGAGTAGCAGACAGAAATGTCTGTACTCACTCAACCAAGGTAAGTAGCTTGGGAAATGATCAAGCTCAAATTCGATTCGATGCACGCTCAATTTAATTTGCGCTTCAAATTCAGAAACGGCTGTTCAATAATGCGGTAACTCATTTCAGCCAAAAGTACACTTAGAGCGAGGGCCATGAGTGGACGAATAACAAATACGGCTAAAGTTGTTTCTCCAAGTTGCAAGTAAGTCCAAAGCTGAAATACAGCCAACAGAGCAAAGGCGTGTAAACAATAGAGTCCGTAAGATATTTGACCGAGATGTCGAAGGGCTTTGGAGACGATGGAGTCGGATTCTTTACGCATGCAAAGTCCGAAAAGAAGCATGGAAAATAAGCACGCCCAAATAAGCTGTTCGAGAAATAGAAATGAACTTGATTGATTGAGGAATGGCAAAAGGAGCAATCCGGTCACTGTTCCGATGGTACCTAACCAAAATATCGTTTTCGAATGACTGTGAAGTAGTTCAGTTCTAAATGCAATTGCGCTTAAAGATCCCAAAGCAAAGTAGGGTAGGTAGCTCATGGTATTGAAATAGTTCCCTTCAGAACCTGTGAGTTTAAATCCAAGGTGTACAATAATGAGCAAGACTGAAATTAGCACCAACTGCCGATGCCCGAACTTTATAAGAAATCCCCAAATCAAATAGAACTGTTCTTCGATGGCAATGGTCCATAGAAAGGTAAGAGGAAAGAAAAAGTCGATGCCCTCCATCATCATATAGTAGTTGGCGTAGAAGAGCAAGAATGGGATTAAGTCGGGGAGTATGTATGCATTTCCCAGACTGTAGTTTAGTATGGATATGCCTCCAAAACTAAGGAGGAGGACAAGAAAATATAAGGGCCATATTCTCAATATTCGCCGCACATAGAAGTTGGATAGGCTAAATTTTTTGCTTTCTTTTTCGCCGAGAAGAATGTATGTAATCAGGAAAGCAGAAAGGCAAAAGAAGAAGTCGACGCCTAGATGTCCATTGGACGAGAAGCTTCGAATGGCAGAGCTTAGCCAGACTTCGTCAGTTTGGGCTGGGCCAAAACAGTGAACAAGGAATACGGCTAAAAAGGCGAAGAACCGCGCTTGATCGAGAAGTGGGAAATAGAGGGTAGAACGCGACACAACAAGCGAAGTTAATTACTACCGCTGTATTGCATCAAAGTTTTAGAAGTTCCTTGGAGTCAAGAACCGCAACCGACACAGTCGATGTGAGAATCGATTGGTTTTACACCATGCAGTTTCATCTCAAGATTATGGATCTGGTCACGAATCTCCATGTCTTTAAACATATCACCACTCAACTGAGCTTTGAGTGTGTCAATTTCTTGCTGGATGTCTTCTTGTGTCATTGTAGTAGTTTGGCTCATCGGTCAGTCTCTTTTAAGGTATCCCTAAAGTAGTCGAGCTATGCACTTTTTTTCGAGGTAACGCAAAAATTGGAATAACAAATGGGTGTTGAAAACCTCAACGTATTAACACCATTTTCCCGAATCCTTTCCGGAAGTATTGGTCTACTTCAGATGTGCGTTGTTCAATATCTTCTCCATCAATTTTACTGATCACTCTGAAGAGGTAAACGCCGTTTGCTAGGCGATCTCCGTACTCATCTGTACCATCCCAACGCAACTCGCTGACGTTCCGACCAATCCGAATTTGACCAGCGGATAAAAGGTCGAGATCCCGAACTAATTTTCCGCTTGTTGTGAAAACTTGAATTCGAAAAACTTCAGGTAGAATTGACCCAGTTAAGGTGAAAACAAAGCGCGTCGACGTCGAAAATGGATTGGGATAGTTCACAACTCGAGTGAGGGTTGAACGATTCAAAACTTCAAACGAAATGGAATAGTCGTTTTCTCCTGAGCTGTTTTCGCTGACGTCTTTTCCGTAAACGCTCAGCACATACTTCCCATCTTGCACAAGTTCAGGATTGAAATTCACGCGAGCTTCGTTTTTGGAATTTGTTCCTGCCTCAAAGGTTAGAAGCTCAGTTTGATTCGCTCCTGAATATGGGATTCTCTTTTGCGTTCCATTCGGATAGGTCAAATATAAATCCATGGAAGCGGTGTCATCCAAGACGAGGAAAGGGTTTTCATCCGACAACTGGATTAGAATGTCGGGCTTTGAAGAAACGAGATCACCATCTAGAATGTGAATTCCATCGAAGGTTACATCTAAGATTGGATTGCTTCTATCACGCGAAACTTTAAAGGCCAAGCTGCTCTTGTTGTTGAAATGTGCATTCTCAACCTGCCATAAACTGTCTTTTGGATTCACCTCAACATAAAGAACGTATTCCCCTTCGAGCGACTTGGTGGCTACATCGAAGCTGTCAATGCGAATTGCCCCAGCATCAAGCTTCAGTCGAGCTTCATACGACAAGTCGATGATTTCACCGGATTCATTCACCAACCAGTAATGAACTACCAATGAGTCCAGAGGGTATTCCCCGAGGTTCCGAAATCCTACCAATGCCTTCAGGTGCTCTCCTTGTGAGACTTCTGTTTTATTCAAGTTCAAAGCAAGCTTTGCATCAATCGCAACTTCAGGAATTCCGTCGTGAAGCACGTACCAGTAATTAAAGCCGGGGAAGCTTCGATTCAGATCGTCGAAATAGGAGAGCCCGAGCTGAAGGCTTGCTTCATCGTTTAGAATTTGTCCCAAACCTTCGTCGCTTAAACTGTCTTTGGAGTAATTCCTTTTTAGGCTGAAATTACTTCCATTGAGTTGATTCAGATCGAGTGAAAGGGAATCTTCAACTCCGGGGTTTCCAGCTTTCCAATACAAAGCCGATGGGTTTTGAATCGGACCTATTTGGGTAGAGCTCATTTGTCCAAAATTTGCAGAGCCTTCCAGTTCATAGTATAAGTATAACACGTCTCTCGAGTTTTTACCAATGAGTTCAACTCGAACGCTCGGGTCACCTTTTCGCGTGAAGTAGAGGAAGGGTAGGCTATCGCCTACATATCTCAAACTATCAGCCCCTAAGTCTTCGAAGGCAGTGAAGAGCTGGTTGGTCCATTGTGAACCTTCTCCTCCGTCTACCAGAGGACGCATGGCGGAGTAAGCGAGAATGTAACTTCCATCGGGTATGAGGTCGGTAAGTAAATGAGCCATACTATCGAGTTGGACTTGGCTTTTTACATTAAACATGAAATGGTTTTTCAAAAAATTCGAACAGGGAATAACTTGGTTCACGTGCCCGAGAGCTAGGCTATCCGCTGGAATAGGTTGAAGGTTGATTGGATTGAAGAAGGCAATGTGCATCGAAGGCACTGCTCCGCATACTCCTTGACCTTGTACCTGACCATCGAGGCGAAAGTTGATGTCGTAGAGTTCACGAAAGTTTGCCGCGAAGCTTGGATTGCCTCGGTTTTGTGCTACCAGAACTCGTTTCACTGGAGCAAAGTCGAGCGATTTTAGCTGATCATCCTTTTCTAAAAATTGAAATGAGTTTGATTCAAGCTGATCAAAATGACTTTGTCCCCACCCAAGCTTGCCATCGATGACTTGAAAACTGCGATGTCGCCATTTCATGTCCTTCGCGTAAAAATTATTTGGTGAGCACCTCCAATAGACAACAGTGCTGTCTTGCAGCTGTTCTAAGTTCGGTTTCCACCTTAGAACACCTCCACTAGAGCTTATCTCTTTGCTTTGTTTGAAAGGACTTTCGAAACTCAAATTCGTATCCAACTCCATAAGATAAGAGCGAGATGAGGCTTTTAAGTCGGCGGTTGAAGCCGAAAGCGTGATTCCTGAATTTGGAAGTACCGCATGATTTCAGGGCCAAACAGGAACCAATTCATCGGAGGTGATGTAGAACTTGTATTCCAATTGGTTGTTGCTCAAATCGAAGAGTTCAGGAACTGCATTCGACGGAAGGTCAACGTCAATGCTTAAGATGTTCTCGCCATAACTGCTGTTTGGATCTAAGGCTATTTGAAAGAGTAAGGTGTCCTTGTAGCTCAAGCCATCCATGTTTCTTGTATAAGTGGTGTCCCATCCGTTTTCACTTGTGTGGTGAACTCGAACTTAGAAACTTTGAGCAGTGGCACGACCCAAATTATAGACCGTTAATTCAAGGTCGAAGGAGCTTAAATCAACGGAGATTTGTTCTGGGAAAAGTTTGGCGCTGCGCTCATCGATGGCCAAATCCGCTCTGGGCTGAGAATTCAATTTGAGTGCGGGGTCACCATGAAGGTTGATTTCCAAACAGGTCCATTTCACTAGTGCGTTGGGTCTTTGAATGTCTCTAACCGTTTTTTGAATTAGTTCACCGAGGGTCGCTCCGTAAAGATTTTTGGAAAAATTGCGATAGAAGGATGTTGTGTATTCGTGCAGATAATTAGCATATCCTTGGTCAACGCTCGAGAGGAATGCAATCGCACCCTTGTCCTTCGCGAGAACAAATTCTTCATTTAAAGTTCTAGTTCCAGTTTCTTCATTGTGCAAATCCCCAACATTGCATGAGTTTGCTATAAAGAGGGGGTATTTGCCGTAGTTGTCGTAAAGCCCAGGGTCTCCAATGCTAAAGCCCAATTGACCCCCAGCGCCATGACCAAAGAACTGAAGGAGGTTCGTTCCACCATCGATGAGAATTTTAACGGAGTCGCTGATTTGAGTTTGAACAGCAGCTGAAGAGGTTTTTACGAATGTCGTGATTTGGCCTCCATATAATGTGTCTTCGGCGATTAGGCGATGATTCCGCAAGTAGCTCGCAAATAGTTCTTGTTCTTGATCACTTGTGCCGCCTGCAAAATGAAGGATGCGCTTCATCCACAGTCGGTCGTCAATCTGATCGGTAAAGTTTTCAATTTGCTGTTCATAGGTTTTGACTTTATCGAGGTAATCTGCGATGTCTTGATTGCTTCTTGCAACGAGTCGACCTGTAGGCACAGCAGCTTCGTAAGTAGTACCAATAAGTCCGGCGGTAAACAGGTTGTCGCAAGCTGGGAATCCAAAGCTTGGCAATTTGTTATCGTAGTAGTTGCTCGCCTTAAATCGACTGATTGGAGCATTGACTGCCTTTCCAATGAGAAACAATTGAGTTGGTGGGCTAGGGAATTCATTGATTGCCAATCGAGCAAAATTTCGAATGGCAAGCGGATGCTTATTAATTCCATAGGCAAACTGATCGTAAAGCACTTCGATGGTGGCAATCAATGGTGAATAGCCCTTTGAAAGACGATAAGCAGCATAATCTGCAGCTCCGTTGTATAATGCCTGTGGGCAGACGAGTAAATATGCCTCACTGGTTTGAAAGCTTGCGTAATCAGTGAAAAGACCATTGGTTCCAACTGCTTTGAGGCTGCCAACATTTTGAATGACTGCTGAACTGTGCGCTACCAATGTTCGCTTTGGCCCCGGGGGGACAAGAAAGCGAATGATGTTACCCGATTGTTGAACTTCGAGTGTTTTCTCATTTTCGAGATCAAAAACCCAAGTAAAAGTGCCGCTTGCTGAGCTCAATTCAAAGAAGCTCGTATCGCTATTAGCATCAACCACCAATTCCATGAAGGATTGGTTGTTGAGGTTTGCCTGATGCGGGTACAGCATACGAATGTGCCCGATGGCTGCTCGCTCAATATTATCTGGCGGCGGGGTGGGTAGAGCTTTCGATTCAAAACGAATTGCCGTCGTACTAGGGCCCAAATCAGAGACCGCCATTTTGAATTGTGAACGCACAAGATCAAATTGAGAATAGCTCAGATTGGCACCTGTTTTCTGGGTGCTTCCGTATTTGATTTCAGTTATGTGCTTCGTTCTACTGGTACCCACCAATGCTGTGGAAAAGTCTGCCTGCAGCGAAGGCTGGGCAGTATAAGTCATGCTGCTTGGCACGTACTTAGTCACATTCCCTAGATAACCAAACGAGCCAAGGTTGCCGTCAAAATACCCTTCACCTTCAGTGTATTCAGGATCCTGTGATCCATAAATGTTGCGTTCCCCATATTGATAGTTGGCGTGAAAATCTAGAATCTCCTCTTTCCAGAAGAAGGGCTCTGCAGTTCTTCCATTTGGGCCTGTATAACTAAGTATTTCTAAGCGTTTTCAGTGTTACCAGACCAGCTGATAAAGTAGGTTGATGTGTCGTTGAAGAGGCTGTAATAAGGCTTTGGGTGACGACCACTGGGATAGAGCAAGCTGTCGAAACTGCCGTCGTTTCCTTCCCCATAGAAAAGCAAGAAGTCTGCAGGGTCGAAGCTACCATCTGAGTCACCTTCGAAAAAAATTGGAATTTCAGCACCTTCTCGAAAAACCTGAATGTTTCTCGGGTCAACGCTGGTGGCATTGAGTCCGATGTTGCTGAGTGCATTCGCAAATTGACTTTGGCTAATGCGATAAACTCCCTTATTTACGATTGGTACTTTTAGGTAGTGAGCTGAGTAATCGATCCATTCATTGCCGATCGATTGTGAAAAAGAGGAGGCTACAGAAAAAAGGGCAATTATGGTAACGGCTATCCTCACTGTTTCTCGCGCTTCTCAAAATCTATTTTCAAAGAGAAAACATTCGAATAAAGAGCGACGGACTGGTCTCCGATGTCGGTGAGTGCGTAATCCAATTGGAAGCCTTTTATTCGAATTCCAAGTCCAATGTTTGGCTGTAAGCTGGTTTCCAATTGTTGGCCAATTTCAGCTTGAACTCTTTGAATGTTCCCCACACCGGCGCGTAAAAAGATCATCTGATTGTAATCTGCTTCAAAGCCAACACTAGGGTCAATTGAGATTGCTTTTGAGCTAATCACCGTATTGCGTTTCCCATCGAAGGTATTGAGCATATTTACTTCTGCTAAAAGCCCGAAACGCTCGCCGATTGGAAATTCACGGGCAGCTCCTAAAATTAATTTTGGAAGTGTGATTTCTAATCCGTTGCTAGGAATCTCATTTCCAGTCAACTGGAAAACCTCAAGGGTTCGTTCATCTAAGGTGTACGACCAAGCATTGTAAGTGGAGGTAATGTCACGGCCCATTGCGCCAAAGCGCCATTTGTCTTTGCGGTACTGAATACCAGCATCCAATCCGAATCCCCAAGCTGTGGCGAAGCCCCCGATGTTTCGATAAATCACTTTGGCATTTGCTCCAAAGCTCAAGCCTTCTTTATTGAGCTTCCGTGCATATGAAAGCAGAAAGGCATAATCAGCTGCTGAGAAGTTCGTGATGCGATCGTAGTTTACATTGCCTTCTGAATCAATGAGGTCGATGGTGTTTGGAATGTCGTCGATGCCAAACCTTAAAAAACCAATGCCAAACGCGCTCTTCTCATCAATGTTCTTTGCGAAGGAGAGATAATCGAATTTCGCGATTCCAGCGAAGTACTCTGCGTGCATGGCAGAAACTTGGAAATTGCTTTCGATTTGAGTCAGACCAGCGGGGTTCCAGTAGTTCGCCGTATTATCGTCGACAGAGGCCACGGTTGCATTCGACATGCCATGCGCAAGTGCTCCAGCACCAATGCTCAGAAACTCATTCGAGTATTTTCGAATTTGGGCCTTGACTTGAGAACTTCCTAATAAAAAACAGGCTACTAAAAGCCATACAATCCGCGTCATCCATGCAAATTTATGTTCTTAAAAGAGCATAAACATTAAAGTTACCCAAAAATTGCTCGAAGGTTTTTACAACGCTGTTTTAACGGATATCTTTGCCGAATATTCGACCAATTTCGTGCGTTCAGCCATTCCAAATACAATTACCCTTCTTAACCTCAGTTTTGGTTGTTTGGGGATTATTTTAGCCTTCAACGATCAGCTTGAATGGGCTGGAGCTTGTGTCCTTTTCGGAGGGCTTATGGATTTCTTCGATGGTTTGATGGCAAGACTTCTAAAATCGCCGAGCAAAATAGGGGCTCAATTGGACTCCCTTGCCGACATTGTCACCTTCGGCGTTTTGCCAAGCATCATTCTCTTTCAAATGATTCGCATTTCGAATGGGAATTATTTCGACGAATTTTCGAGTCTCGGCTTTCAAGAAATCGCTCTTTCCGCGCTGGGTCTTGCTTATGTTTGGGGTGCAGCCGTGAGGCTTGCAGTCTTTAATGTAGACGATGAGCAGTCGCTGACTTTTAAAGGAATGCCATCACCGGCGGCAGCGGTTTTCGTGGCTTCCATCCCAATGATTTTAGGTTTTCAATTCAGCTTCAACTTCTATGCATTGCTCGATGCAGAAAGCATGAATTGGTTTGTAGGTATGTTTCATCTGGATGCCTACGATCAATTTTTGATCGGCACGTTGCGGAACACCAATTTCCTTATTGCCACCTCCATCGTTTTGGCAATTCTAATGAACCTGCGTCTAGAATTTATTTCCTTGAAGTTTAAAAATTTCAGTTGGAAAGAAAACCGATTCAAATACCTGTTTTTGATCTTAGGACTTTTAACCCTCCTTTATGGATGGGCGCATCTGGTCATTATAACACCTGGAACTCTTACAATCGAATGGTCAAGTATATCGATCGTCATGATCTTGTATGTACTTTTGTCCCTAATCCAACTAAGCACAAAAAAGAATGAAATTTCGAGCTGAAATTGATGTCATGCCTCATGACAACCTACTAGATCCGCAAGGAAAAGCAGTAAGTACTAACATGGTGAATGTTGGGCTTTCAGAAATTGGGAATGTGCGCATTGGCAAGCACATTCGATTGGAGTTGGAAGCAGGCTCAAAAAGTGAAGCTGAAAACTTGGTTCAGCAAGCTTGTAAGAAGATTCTTGCAAACGAGATTATGGAATCTTATTCCTTCGAGCTCGAAGAGGCCTGATCTTTTTCAAGCACAGGGCTTTTTCTCAGTTCAAAGTTTTTACCTAGGTATACACGACGAACTGTTTCGTCTATGGCGAGCTCTTCAGCTGTTCCCGATTTTAAAATCTCTCCTTCGAAAAGAAGGTAGGCCCTGTCGGTAATTGACAATGTTTCCTGAACGTTGTGATCGGTGATAAGAATGCCAATATTCTTGTCTTTGAGCGTTGAAATGATGCTTTGAATGTCTTCAACGGCGATTGGGTCTACTCCCGCAAATGGTTCATCGAGTAAAATAAATTTGGGATCTACGGCCAATGCGCGAGCAATTTCAGTTCTACGACGTTCGCCCCCCGATAGAAAATCCCCCCTGTTTTTTCGAACGTGTTGAAGACCGAATTCATTCAAGAGACGCTCCAATTTGTCCTTCTGTTCTTGTTTGCTTAAATCGGTCATCTCGAGGATGGCAATGATGTTGTCTTCAACGGAGAGTTTCCTGAAGACTGAGGCTTCTTGAGGCAAGTAGCCAATGCCGAGCTTAGCCCTGCGGTACATTGGCAGTTTTGTAATCTCTTGCTCATCCAGGAAAATGTTTCCTTCGTTGGGTTGAATGAGGCCAACAATCATGTAGAACGTTGTTGTTTTCCCCGCACCATTTGGCCCTAATAAGCCAACGATTTCACCTTGGTTCACTTCTACATCGACCTGGTTTACAACCATTCGACTTTTGTATTTCTTGACAAGATGATTTGCTCGTAATCGCATGGATTAAAATCTGATTTGAAATATCGCTCGAATTCCAAATTTGGAAATATTCGCTTTATCTAAATGGCTCATTCTCCAAATGGCATCTACCCTTAAAACTTTTGCGATGTTCTCAATTCCAATGCCGGATTCAAAGTAAGGCTTTCCTAGTGCACTTAAACCATTTGGGAATAGAAGTAATTCTGGGTTTGCTTGACTCATTCTTCCAGCAACACCTTTGAAGGTCCCAACCTCCCTAAATTTCAAGTTCCTAATGAGAGGAATTCGGTTAAAAAGTAAGCCATTGAAGTGGTGGGTAATGGAGATGCTTGCGTATTCGTCGCTTACAAATTCATAAAAATTCATGAGGTTAAATGCAGTAGGGTCATAGGCAAAAGTCTCATTACCGTTGTGCAATTCAAGTACGGGAAAAGGAGCGTCTCCGATTATTTTTCCCAATTCGAAAATTACATTGCTGTAACCAAAGGGACTCAGCCAGATTTTGTCTTTAATATTCAAGACAAAGCGATGATAATTGTAGTCGCTTCCTAAAAAGTCGTTCAGCCCTAAAGTGTATTTAAAAAGTAATGTTGGGTACTTAGAGCCTAATGACATGCGCTTAAATTCGCCGGAAACGTATTTCTCTTTATAAGAAAAGCGTGTGAGAATGCTGAATTCGCTGAAGGTTACATTTTCTAGTTCCTGTCGCTCATTCAATTCATTAAAATGTTCAAATTTTAAGAATTCACCAACAGACCATAACTGGCGACGAACAAACGAGAGTTCATTGGAGAAACCTTGGAACCACTCTCGTTCAAATTCAAGTTTATACTCTTCATATCCATTTAGTTTGTTGGCCGGATTCCTTCGAAAAAGCGAAGCTAGAATGTTGTCATTTTTCCAAGCATTCAGTCCCTGCCCAAGCTGCTCAATGTCATTTCTGTAGAAGGCTTTGAGTAGTTGTCGGGGTTTCTTACTCACGAAATATTGGAGCCCACCGCCATACTTTAATTTTTGATCCTTGAAGCCATATGCAAAGTAGGCCTCGGGCATTATTCGGGTGCTAAAGTCATTGCTGGTCCTTCCGCCAAAGCGAATCCGATTTCCTTCGATGGGGTTGAAACTGTAGAAGGTGAAATAGGGACCAATCTCAACCGGTCCTGTCACGTAGTAGCCAGAAACAAGAACCGTGATGACGTCGATGTAGGTGCGAAAGCGCGGTATTTCTTTGAGAGTGTCGACCATATAGTAAATGGTCTTTTCGGTAGAGCTAAGCTTTTGGTGACGCGCATTCTCCCAAAAGACTTCCTCCCTAATTTGCGCGCTGTCCTGCACGATTACATCTTCGCCAATATCGTAGAAAGCAGGCTCTTTGTTTTTGTTGATTTTGAAATTTCGGTAGGTTGAACTCTTCCGACTATAAAAACCCATCGTCTTCTTACTTATTTCAAAGTCCACGGTAAGTACATCTTTGGTGAGCATCCACACTTCTTTTTCAACTTGACTGTATTCCTGATGAACAGAGAAGGAATTGATGAAGTTGATGTTGGCTCCGTCGGTGATTTCGGCATCAATCCGCTTAACGGCATAGCTGGTGTCACTGATCCACATATGTCCCTTAAAAGTGAGTTCGTTTTGCCTTCTTGGAGTGAAGTCCAGTTTATAACACCAAACGTTGTCGATGTAGGCACTATCAACAATGTAGTAGCGGTAGGAAAAAGCCCCAAAATCAGCGATTGGACTCACGAATCCTTTTCCGAAAAAATGAAGGTAGTTCTCGTAGATGTTGATGTTCTGGTACATGTCTCCTAAAAATTGAGACACACTTTCATTCTCGAGTCCTGAAACTTTAGTTCCCTTGATGATTTCCTTACTTTTCTTAGGCTCTGACCGGAAGTAGTACTCCGAGATGGTTTCAGTCATGAAGAAGGGGAGTGACGCTTTTTCATCCGTCGTGTCGATGTTGTCGAAAATGAATTTAAAGGGCTTTAGAACCTTGCTGTTCCCCATTTTTTCGTCAATGTTGTTGAGGTCGAACTCTATCTTGTTGTAAGTCTCGTATTCGTAGGCATCTAATTTTTCTCGATTGTTTACAGGCTTGTAGTCAATCACTTTCTCGAGAAGGGTGAGTGCGGGGTTCTTATCTTTTTTCGAGCCTAAAATCTCCACTTGTTGAAGAGCAACGCTTCCGGCAACCATCTTAAAATCGACAACTTGAGATTGATCTCTTTTTACCGCTTTTACTTGTGGGCGGTATCCGACAAAAGAGCAGATCAGCGAATCGCTTGGGTAATATGTTTCGATGCGGTAGTTTCCTTGAAAGTCTGTGCTGGTTCCAACCTTTCCTCCTTTGAAGAGAAGGTTCACAAAAGGCATGACCTCTCCAGTTTCAGCATCGCTCACTTTACCCGTGACGATGGTTTTTTGACCAAAGAGACTAAGGCTGAAAAGGGAAATAAAAAGCACTAAGGACCAACGCATGTAGAAATGACTAAGGTCGAGCTTCTCGGTTTTTCTCAACCCGTCTAGCTATAAATATACTTACCTCATATAAAACCAACAAGGGTAAAGAGACAAGAAGTTGACTAAATACGTCAGGCGGCGTAATTACGGCTGATAAAACCAAGGCTGCTACCAAGGCGTGGCGTCTAAATGCCTTTAAGGCTTTGGCATTCACAATTCCACCTCGCGCTAAAAAATAGATGAGGTTGGGCAACTGAAAGACAAATCCACAGGCCAAAACTACCGTAGTAACAGTTGAGATGTATGTGCTTAGAGTTGGAATCGTTTGAACCGATTCACTGATAGAATAGGTCAAGAAAAAATTAACGGAGAGTGGACTGATAATAAAGTATCCAAAAAGAACTCCGCTCAGAAAAAGAAATGATGTTGCACCAACAATTCCAAAGGCAAATTTTCGCTCTCCACACTTCAAACCAGGACTAACAAAGCGCCATAGCTCGTAGACCACATATGGAAAGGCCACGATGAATCCGGCAATCAAGGAGACCATGATGTGGGTTGTGAATTGACCTGCCATCGAAATGTTCTGAAGCGTAGGCAAGTCTTGTCCAATGCAAATGCTGTCTGCGGCAAAAAGGGCCGGCAGCAATACGTGCAGCTTGGCGGATACCTTACACAGGAATATGAAAGTGGGGAAATCCCCGTTCTTCGGCGCAAAGATTATCGTGTCGAACACGAAGCTTTTGAAAACAAAGGCTAAGATTGAAAAAACAAGAATGACTAGAAAAGAGCGCACTAAATGCCATCTGAGCACTTCGAGGTGCTGCAAGAAGGACATGTCATCATTGGCCTGTTCGCTCATGGTTTGTAAAGGGGCCAAATATATAGCTTCGAACCAGCGAAGTACATCCACCGGTAAGAAGGTTTTTTAACATTAATTGCAGTTTAGGTTTTGGTGTTGATGAAAGCTCGTGTAAATTTGTTACACAAAACACCAACCATGAATTTCCGCATTCTAAGTTTAGCTTTCTTGGTTTTCTTCGGTTTTGCTTGTACAAGTGATACAACATCCAAAGATTCTTCGGAACAAGAAACGAAGGTTGAGGCTCTGCCGGTTTTGGCAAGTCTTGAAATAAAAGGAATGGTCTGCGCAATGGGCTGTGCCAAATCCATCGAAACTAAATTGAACGAGACGGAAGGAATTATTGCTTGCACGGTTGACTTTGGGAAAGAGGAAGCGAGCATAGAGTTTGATCCAAACACAATCAGTCAACAAGAATTGGTGGCTGTGGTTGAAGAAATGCACGACGGCCAATTTGATGTAGTAAAGGTTAAAGCTTCTGATAAAAAGAAAAAGCCAAGCGCAACTTCAGGAAGTTCTTCTAAAGATGAAGCTCTCTTCGAGATGCCTGCCGTGAAATTCCCGAACATCTTTGATATCATCGGGAACTTTTATTCTTACTAACCGTTTCATTAGCGGTTTAACTTTGTAGCCTTATGTTCATCATAGGGCTTTTTTATGCCATCAATTTGGCAGCTCTAAACGGTTGAGATTTACAAATGCTGGGCTTTAGAAAATTAGTTATCGTCGGTTTGGTTTCAGTATATCTTGTAATACTGGCTGGTGCGGTTGTTCGAATGACGGGATCTGGAATGGGCTGTCCCGACTGGCCGAAATGTTTTGGTGAATACATTCCTCCCACGAATGTCACCCAACTGCCAGAAGATTACCAAGAGAAGTACTCTGCAAAAAGGTTTGAGAAAAACGCAAGGCTCGCTTCTCGACTTGAAAAGTTAGGCTTCGGCGCAATGGCCGCTCGAATCAGTGAAGACGAATCCATCTATGAAGAGGAGGAGTTCAATGTTTTTAAAACCTATACCGAATACATCAATCGACTGATTGGTGCTCTTTCTGGTCTAGTTGTTTTTGCGCTTTTTATTTGGTCTCTGCGATATTTGAAGAGCCGAAGATTGATTCCAATTCTATCTTTTGTTCTCTTGATTGGAATGGGCTTTCAAGCTTGGTTTGGTTCTATTGTGGTTTCCACAAACCTACTCCCTGGCACCGTCAGCGTACATATGATCATCGCACTCTTAATTGTAGGTCTCTTGATTTGGATTCATCGCCTCACCAAAGACTCAAACTCGATCATTGAGATTTCTAAAGGCTTTAAGGCGCTCCTTTTCTTAACATTGGTCGTCACGCTAATCCAAATAGCATTTGGCTCTCAAGTTCGCCAAGGGATCGATGTCATAGCCGATCAATTGGCTGGGGGGAATCGCGAAAGCTGGATTGAGCAACTGAGCATTATTTTTCCAATTCACCGCTCATTTTCGATTCTCGTGTTGCTCTTGAATTTATCAGTAGTGTGGCGTTTCTTTAAGTATGGATATGGTCTTAGGCTACCATTACTCTTAATTTCAATTCTTGGGTTGGAAACAATTTCGGGAATCGTGATGGCATACCTCGGTGTTCCACCTTTCATGCAAGCTTTGCATTTGGTGTTCGCTTCGCTGGCGATTGGTATTCTCTTTTATCTCCTGATCAATCACCGAGTTCGGTCCATTCGAAGCTCTCAATAAGAACTTCCAAATCGGCTTTCACAAAGTCGGTGACTGGTTGCAATGAATCCGCATTTGGGCGCATATTGAAATACATAGCCCCTCGAAAGAAACGGTTTGTACTATCGGTTAGAAAGAATTGGTAATTGGAAGCCACGTTTCCTTCCATATCGTATATCAATCCATACACCTTGCGTTCATCGTTTTTAAAGAGCCGCTCTTTAATGTCGTCAGCTTTTACGATGTGCTTCATGGCTAATTTCCGACTGTCTTCAATGTGGGTATTGAGATCCGCTGAGTCGATTTCTTGGTAAGAAAGGTGAATGGTAGCGCCATAATCGGGATAATGCAAATTGTACCAACAGCCAACTTCAACATCCGATCTTTTCTGCAGAAGTGTTTGCTTCAGGCTGCGAAATCGAACTGGGCAATCTATTTCCTGAACGACGTAAGTTTTTTCTGGAAAATCAATTCTATGGTAGCCAATCCTTTTTGGGCTGTAGGTTTCTTCGCAGGAAGAAAAAATCAGCGAAATAAATACAGCTAGAGCAATTCCTTTACTCATCATTTTCGCGACGAATGGTTACCTTAATAGTGCTCACCCGTCTTTTGTCCGCTGCTTCGATGACGAAATTGAAATTCAGGAAATCAATGACTTCATTTTTGACTGGAATGCGTTTGGTGATTTCTATAATAAAGCCAGCTAGGGTATCGCTTTCACCCTTGGCATTTTCGAATAAATCGCCGTCAACATCCAAGATTCTGTAGAGGTCATTGAGGGGCGTCTTACCAGCGAAAATGAAGGTGTTGTCATCAAGTTTTGAGTACACCACGTTTTCATTGTCGAACTCGTCTGAGATGTCTCCAACTATTTCTTCAAGAATGTCTTCCAATGTTACGATTCCTGAAGTACCTCCGTATTCGTCAACAACGATGGCGAGGTGCATCTTTTTTTCCTGGAACTCATTCAATAAGTCGTCAATTTTTTTGCTTTCCGGAACAAAAAATGGCGGTCGAATCAGCTCGTGCCAGTTGAAGTCCTGAGGCTTTTCTAAATGCGGAATCAAGTCCTTAATGTAGATGATGCCGGCGATTTGGTCAAAGCTGTTTTTATAAACTGGAATCCGAGAATAGCCAAGTTGCTCAAGTTCTAGTAACAACTCGTGATAGTTGCTTTTCTCTTCAACAGCCACCACATCCATCCGAGCTTTCATGATTTGCTTCACGTCGGTGTTGCCGAATTTTACAATTCCTTCTAGGATCTTTTTTTCATCCTTATCTATGTACGAGTCGCTTGTAATTTCAAGGGCGTGGGTTAAATTATCGACAGAAATGTGCTCGTTTCGTATGAGCCCTTTCTCGAACACTTTTGTGGATTTTACAAGAAGTGAGCTAATTGGTGAAAGTCCTTTTTGAAGATAGCGCATTGGGACTGCCATTGTAGCGCTTAGACGCAAGGAGAAGTTGTTCGCATAAATTTTTGGAACCACCTCACCAAAGAGCAATAGAATAAAAGTGATCAGGAGCACCTGAAAAAGGAAGCCGGCGATTGGGTATTCGGTAAAATCAAATACTTCCGATGTTAGCATTGAGCTGAGAATTACCATGGCTATATTGACGAAGTTGTTCGCGATAAGTATCGTGGCCAAAAGTTTTTCGGGTTCCTTTAAGAGGTCGGCAATTACAAAAGAGACTTTGGCCTCCGATTGATCAACGCGTCTTAAGTCAGCAGGGTCTAAAGAAAAGAAGGCTACTTCACTTCCTGAGATGAGTGCTGAGCACAAAAGTAAAACGAGGATTATTAAGAAAAAGATAATCGAACGAAGGCTAAAGCCGACAAATATGGATAGTAGGAGGGCCTGGTCGAGAACTATACTTGGAACTTCCAAATGTTCATGTATTCGTTAGAAGGGTAAATCATCTTCTTCTGCACTTGGTTTAGATGATTCATTGTTCGCCGGTACTGGCTTTTGCTGGGGGGGAGCAGAAGCAGAGGATCCTGAACGCTCGTTTCCACCTGACCCGCTTGCCGAGCCTAAAAAGGTCAAGTTGTCGACAACAATTTCAGTAGTGTATCGGGTGTTTTTGTTGTCGTCTTCCCAACTGCGGGTGCGAAGTTTTCCTTCGACATAAAGCTTACTGCCTTTCTTGAGGTATTGCTCTGCAAGTCCCACTAAACCAGGACGCCAAATGGTGATGTTGTGCCATTCAGTTTGTTCCTGACGCTCACCACTTTTATCCTTGTACGATTCCGTAGTAGCCATTGTAAATCGAGCCACACCTCTGTTTTCTTCAAAATAGTGAATTTCAGGGTCCTTGCCTAAATTTCCAATGAGTATGACTTTGTTTACGCTACCGGCCATTGTTTATTATTTCAAACAAATCTAGGGTTTTTGCCCTCCAGCAGCGAGTTCTCTTCCAAAAACTTATCAATGATTCGAGGGAAAGGATGATCCTCCAATTCAGCAAAAGGAATCCATTTTTTTCCTTCAATAGAGACCTCTTTGTCAAGGTTAAGAACTAAAAAGGTGCTGTAAATTTCCTGGTGACTCAATAAATGTTTCTTTCTTCTGAAGTATCTGCCAACGCTGGCATTCTTCAAAATATCATTTGGAATAAGAGGAGCTAGGTCTTCGATGTCAAGAGCTTCTAAGCTTTCTATGAGAGGAAATTCAAACATATTTTCCCAGATGTCGGCCCCACCTCTTTGTTGAACTAAGATCTTCCCATTTTCAAGAACTACTAGATAGTTGAAATACCTTTTTCGACGTTTAGGTTTTTCCTTTTTTAAGGGAATGGAACTCACTTTCGATTGTTTGAAGGCTATGCATTCAGAATTCAAAGGGCAAGTTTCGCAGTTTGGTTTTTGAGGTTTGCACTGAAGCGAGCCAAACTCCATCAGCGCCTGATTGAATGAGGCTGCATCCTCTTTGGGTATAATACTCTCAAGGAAAGTTCTAATTACTTTTTTGGCCTGTTCATTTGAGGGGTCGGCTTCAATGCACAGCAACCTCGCGATGAACCTAAAAACGTTTCCGTCTAGAACGGGAATGACTTCGTCGAAGGCAAAGGAAGCAATGGCAGCTGAAGTATAAGGACCAACTCCGGGCAATTTCAAAAGTTCAGAAGATGTATCGGGGAAACTATTTAATTCCACAATTCTTTTTGCAGCTTTATGCAAGTTCCTTGCTCTCGAGTAATATCCCAAACCTTGCCAAAGGTTCAGCACCTCTTGTTCACTTGCCGAGGCCAAATCGGAAACTTCTGGAAATGTCTCAAGAAAGCGATGATAATAATCCAATCCTTGGTCAACTCTTGTCTGTTGAAGTATGATTTCCGAAAGCAAGATGGCATAGGGATCTTTCGTTTTTCTCCAAGGTAAGTCCCGTCGATGCGCCGTGTACCAGTCTATGAGCGTGTTTGGAATTGTATTCAACTGCTTGATTATTAGGCAAAAACTTTGATTATCATGTCTTGTTGGCGGTTTGCAAATTCGACTATATTTGCCGCCTCCTTTTCGGACAGCCAAAATAACATTAGAAGCTGAAAAACAGGAAAACAGATGACGAAAGCGGAAATTGTAGCAGATATTTCAGAGAAGACGGGAATTGAGAAAATGGTTGTGTTGGCGACAGTAGAGGCCTTCATGGAAGAAGTTAAAGGAAGCTTAAGCGAGGGTGAAAATGTATACCTCCGAGGTTTCGGTTCTTTCATTGTGAAGACTCGTGCTGAGAAGACAGGCCGTAATATTTCCAAGAATACGAGCATTGTAATACCAGCTCATAACATCCCAGCCTTTAAACCGGCGAAGTCGTTTGTGAATCAGGTTAAGGATAAAGTTTCTGTTAAGTAAATTCATGTCGTTCTCAAAAGCACAATGGTTTGGAATTGGAGCCGCAGGTATTGCACTTGTGGTGTTGATGATTCTTCCTACTCAACAGGAAGCCAAGGATGCTAGCCCTCAAATTAGTGAACTCGATGCTAAAATAGATTCAGCAGTGAGTTTGGTAGAAGGCGATAATCCAATGGCCGGAATCATGATGCTTAGAGAAGTTCTGCAGGAAGACCCAAAGAATGTTGAAGCCTTGATGCGTATGGGAATGTTTTCCATGCAATCGGGACAGTTCGACAAAGCAATTTGGCGTTTCGAATCAGTTTTAGAGCAGGATGCAAACATGGAGGCTGCACTTTTTTATGCAGCACAAAGCCAAGTGGAACTTGGCGAACGAGAAGAAGCTAAGAAGTACTTTGAACGATTCCTTGAGGTTTCAGCTGATGAAAAGCTCAAGGATGAGGTTCGCGAATTAATTCAAAAATTTTAAGAGCCTAATCATGCCTAGCGGTAAGAAGAGAAAACGTCATAAGATCTCGACTCACAAGAGAAAAAAACGCTTGAGAAAGAATCGTCATAAGCGTAAGAAGTAGGGCACTGGTGGGCTCTAGTCACTAAAACTTAGTGCCGTGAGCAAGGAGCTAGTAATTAATGTTACAGCCTCCGAGGTCCGAATCGCCTTACTGGATAACAAGCGACTTATTGAGCTTCAGACTGAAGTACCTCAAAATGAGTACTCAGTCGGTGATTTCTACCTCGGGAAAGTCAAGAAATTGACTACCGGACTGAATGCAGCATTTGTAGATGTGGGATATGAGAAAGATGCATTCCTGCATTATTTGGACTTAGGTCCACAAGTCAAATCGTTGCACAAGCTAACCGAACTGATCCGTAAGGGTAAAGTGCCGGGTGGCTCTCTTGATAATTTTCGTCAAGAGAAAGACATCGATAAAGGGGGTAAGATAGAAGAGGTTCTAAAGCAGAACCAATCCATTCTTGTTCAAATAACCAAGGAGCCTATCTCTACGAAAGGCCCAAGGATTTCTTCTGAGCTAAGTTTAGCTGGAAGGTTCTTGGTATTGGTTCCCTTTTCAAATAAGATTTCTGTCTCTCAAAAGATTCGGAGCCGCCGCGAACGCGAACGTTTGCGCACTTTGATTCAGAGCATCAAGCCGAAGAATTTCGGAGTGATTATCAGAACTGTAGCTGAGAGTAAGAAGGTTGCAGAACTCGATAAGGATCTTAAAGACCTTTACCAGAAATGGGTTGAGCTTCATGAAACCATGAAGGATAAACAACCGCCTTTCAAAGTTCTTTCTGAACTCAATAGAAGTGCTGCCTTTTTGCGCGATATGCTGAGCCCAGATTTCAATAAAGTTTACATCAATGATGAAGTGCTCTTTTATGATTTGAAGGAATATTTGGAAAGTATTGCTCCGGAGCGCAAAGACATCATCAACATATACAAAGGGAACATTCCAATTTTTGATTTCTTCAACATTGAGAAGCAAATTAAGGGTGCTTTTGGTAAGAATGTAACCATGCATTCTGGTGCATACTTGGTGATCGAGCATACGGAAGCGCTTCACGTAGTAGATGTGAACTCTGGAAATACGTCGAAGAAAATTGACAACCAGGAGCAAAACGCACTGAAGGTAAATCTTGAAGCTGCAGAAGAAATTGCTCGTCAGCTTCGCTTGCGAGATATGGGTGGAATCATTGTCATTGACTTCATCGATATGCAAAAGGCAGAGAACAGAAAGGAGTTGGTGAATCAGCTCAAGGAGTTCATGAAAACCGATCGTGCAAAGCACCACATTCTTCCTCCGAGTAAATTCGGGTTGGTTCAAATCACGCGTCAAAGAGTTCGTCCAGAAATGGACATCAAAACTACTGAGTACATTCCTACTGCAGACGGTGGTAAAAAGGAAGTTCAGGCCACCATACTGATTATTGATCAGATTGAATCATACGTACTGAAAGCTTGCGCCAGTTACAAGGGGAAGATTCAACTCAGTGTGCATCCTTTCATTGATGCATACTTGAAGAGGAGTTTTAACTCTTACCAACGTAAATGGTACACGGCTCACGGCAGGTGGATCAACGTGAAAGCATCCTATGCACTGCCCTTGGTGAAGTTTCAATTGATGGATAAGGACGGAAATTTGCTCAAGTTCTAAGAGCGAATGGAACGGGAAGAATTTGTAAAAAATGCCCGGTCTAGACTTCATCACTATTGCGCCCGGCGGGAGCGTTCTTCAAAGGAATTATTGGATAAAGCGATTGAATTAGAACTTCAAGAAGCCGAAGCCGAAAAGATTCTTAAAGAATTTCTTGAGCTTAAAATTATTGATGACGCCCGATTTGCGAGGATGATGGTGCGCTCAAAATTCCTCAGCAATAAATGGGGGAAGGTTAAAATTAGAATGAGCCTCCGAACCAAAGGAATTTCAAGTCAGCTGATTGAGGAGGGTTTAAAAGAAATTGACCACGACGACTACTTGAATCTCATTCGTCGTCTGGTGGACAATAAAATGCCCAAAGTCAAGAAGAAGGGGATGCAGAAGAAAGCGCATATTGTGTCATATTTGCGAGCCAAAGGATTTGAAGATTCTTCGGTTTGGGAGATTGTAAACGAGTATCAATTTAACTGATGATAAATCAAGACACGCTAGACCATCTAGCTGGACGCCTGGAAGCGTTAAGGGGGCATCTTTGACGTTGCTCATCGACGTGAACTGATTCATGATGAAGAGCAGCAAACGCACGACCCTAAATTCTGGGATGATCCTAAAAAAGCAGAGGCCATTCTTAAGGAGATAACCAAGAAGAAATTCTGGGTTGAAGCTTATGAAGTGGTCGAGACCTCCTTGGAGGACCTCAAAGTATTGTTCGAATTTTTTCAAGAAGGCGAAGTGGAAGAGGAGGAGCTCAATGCTGCTCACGAAAAGACTTCTGCCAAATTTGAGGAGCTCGAATTCAAGAACATGCTTTCTTCCGAAGGCGATGAGCTTTCAGCGGTGATTGAAATCAATTCAGGAGCTGGAGGAACTGAAAGTCAGGACTGGGCCGAAATGCTAATGCGCATGTACATCATGTGGGCTGAAAAGGCAGGTTACAAACTGAAAGAAGTTGACCGACAAGGAGGCGATGTTGCAGGAATTAAATCTTGCACGCTTGAAATTGAGGGTGACTTCGCCTACGGAAACTTGAAGGGCGAAAATGGAGTGCATCGACTGGTGCGCATATCGCCCTTCGATTCAAATGCGAGAAGGCACACTTCTTTTGCTTCCATATTCGTTTATCCTGTTGTAGATGACACCATCGATATAGATGTGAATCCTTCTGAAATTCAATGGGAAACATTTCGATCTGGTGGAGCAGGTGGGCAAAACGTGAATAAGGTAGAAACTGGAGTTCGACTTGAGCATAAACCAACGGGCATCATCATCCGAAATACTGAGAGCAGATCTCAACTTCAGAACAAGACGAATGCGATGAGTCTCTTGAAGTCAAAACTCTACGAATTGGAAATCAGAAAACGTCAAGAAGATCGAGACGAGCTTGAGGGCAACAAAATGAAGATTGAATGGGGTAGTCAAATTCGCAACTACGTCTTCCACCCATATAAGTTGGTAAAAGATCTAAGAACCAATTATGAAACCAGCAATGTTCAAGCTGTTATGGACGGGGATTTAGACCCATTCATTAAAAGTTTCCTAATGGAGAATGGTGGTCAGCCTGCAGAAGGCTAGCTTAACGAACGATGGTTACCATTCCGACTAGTTCACGCGTAGGAGCGCCTTCGGGGCCTAAAACTTCGTACTGACTTTTGTACTCAATTTTGTAAACATACGTCCCAACGGGTAAATCGTTCCCGGCGAAGGAAGTGCCGTCCCACCGAATTTCTTGGCTGCTGTTCGCATAGACCACATTGCCCCATTGATCGGTAATCTCCAAAGAGTATTCAATGAAATTTTCCAAGGTGTAAACCTTGAAATAGTCGTTGTCGCCATCGTCGTTGGGAGTGAAGGTGTTTGGAACCCAAATGTTACTGCAATCTTCAAAAGAGATGTAGACGTTGGTTAAGTCTACCCCACAACGGTTGGAGACTTCAACTATATACAGATCTGTAGAGCCAGCCGTGAATGTTGCTTCTGTACTTCCATCCTGCCAATGGTATTCAACTTCAGAGTCTTCGAAGGTGGCGTCGAGTACAAATTTGTCACCTGTACAAAGAGTGAAATCATCTCCGAGATTTACTTTAGGAAATACATCAAACTCTACGTCGACTGTATCGGAAAGAGTACAAATGCCATTGGTAATAGTTACTCTATATCGTCCTGAGTCGGTAATCCAAATTGCAGAATCAACCATATTTATGATCTCTCCAGTATCTTGAACTAAATCGGTAATAGATTCCCAGAGGTAGGTATAGCCGGGATTGTAAGCATCGAATTTTGTCTGCTCCCCTTCACAAACTAGAGTGTCGTTGGAGAGGTCGAGTGCGGGCAGCGATTCTTGAACGATCTCAAAGGTTTCGGTATCCTTACAGCCCGTTGCTGTTGTAGTTACCGTTACTGTATAAAACCCTTTCGTAGTTGCCACTATTGAAGATGTCGATTCGCCAGTATTCCAACTGTAGGTGTTTCCAGTACCTGGGGTGGCATCAATGTTATAAGTAAAGCCAGCACCAAAGTCTGTTTCGCAGAAGGTAATGTCCCCATCTATACCAACGGCTGGTTGAGGATTCTCAATCACATTCACAGTATCTGAATTGATGCAATTCCGTCCGTTGAAAAGCTCAACGATGTGAACAACGAAGGTTCCCGCGGAGTCCACAAGAAGCAGTTGACCATTGGTAGAAATTGTATCGTTTCCAGCTAGAAGTTGAATGTTTCTCCATTTATGACTGACGAAACCGGAGCCAGTGTTGAGCACCTTAATAAAGGCATCCCCCTCACAGTAGGTGGTGTCGAGCCCAAGGCTAACTGTTGGAAGATGTACGGCAGAGACGTTTATGGTATCGTCATCCCTACATCCATTGATGTCTGTAACAGTAACACTAAAGTCATTCTGAGCGGTAACTACAACCGTCCTGTGAGTTGAAGCTGGGCCAGAACCACCAACGCTCCACGCATAGTCTGCATAACCAGGACCTGCATCCAGTGTCTCGTTCACCGGCACGCCAACACAAAGGGCTCTATCGGGACCTAAGTTGACGGTAGGCAATTGGTTGATTCCCATGGTTAATGTGTCAGCATCGCGGCATCCATTAAAGTCAGTAACCGTCACTTGATAAGAGAATGCACTGTCAACAGTAATTGTCCGTGTAAGAGCTCCCACGTTCCACAAATAGCTTTGGTATCCTGCTCCTGGGTCGAGGGTTTTAAAATCTCCAATACAGATTGAGGTGTCGTTTCCAATTTCGATGTTTGGTAAGGCATTGATTGTCAAGTTCAATGTATCGCTAGCAACGCATTCGTTGGAGTCAGTGACCTCGACGAAATAGGACCCAGTAGTATCAATGTTCAGTAAGTTGTTGCTACTCGCATTATTGATCCAATTGTAGGCTGCATAGCCTAAGCCTGCATTTAGTTGAATGGAAAAGCCATCGCAAATGGAGGTGTCATTTCCGAGAAAAACGATTGGCAAGGTATCGACGCCAAACGTCATAGTGTCAAAACCAACACAACCATTTGAGTCGGTAATTTCAATCCAGTAGTCGCGAGCATTTTTAATGATTAAGCTATCTGCGGTAAGGAGCGTGCTGTCGATCCATTGGATTGATTGTAAGCCAGAATATGCGTAGAGTACTACACTGTCGAGATCACAGACATTTGTATCAGGACCCAGATCTATGCTCGGAATTGTGTCAATTAGTAGGGTGATGTTATCAGAGCCCTGACAATCATTTGAGTCGACGGCTACCAAACTGAGCGAGCCAGCAGCGGTGAGTTGGTTCGTTTGGGTGAAGCTACCATTTGACCAAATGTATGCTTGATAGTTTGGTCCACCATCTAAGAACAAGGTATCTCCCTGACACAAGGAGGTGTCGCCACCTAAATCAATTACTGGGATGGTATCGACGGTGACTACAACAGAATCACTTGTGCTGCAGTTGTTTCCATCAGTAACGGTTACCGCGTAAGTACTTGCTGAATCAACATATATGATGTGAGTATCAGGTGCCAAAGGACTCCAGGTAAAGGATGCGCCTAAATTCCCAGCGTCGAGATTCATGTTCTCTCCATCGCATAAGGAGGAGTCGGGCCCAAGATTCACTACCGGCCTTGGTACCCATGTGAATATGGCAGTATCCTTACCAATGCAAGGAGTTGAGTTGGTCACGGAAAGAATTACAGTAACGGTCGTGTCTACCAGAAAAGTGTTGGCGGTACTTCCACCGGGGAACCAAGAATAGGAATAGGAAGGATCGGCAGGGGCCGTAAGAGTTATGGTGTCGTCTTCACATACCGGTCCGCTGCCGAACCCAAGATTCACAGAGGGTAATGTATCGGTATTGATGGTCCATTGAGCGGTATCAGAGCAACCGATCGTGTCTTCAACAGTAATAAAGTATGTGGTTGAATTCAGAGGATTGACGGTGTGAAGGGAATCCCTCCAACCATCACTCCAGCGATAGAGGTATTCCGTGGTGTCGACAAAACCTCCTGTAACTGAAAAAGGCAGCAGAGTAGAGTCTAGGGCGCATCGGTTTCCTAGTATTGGACTTGAGTTGACAGAAATGTCGTTACGTTCAATCGTAACTGAATCCATCACAACATTGCCGCAGGAGTCTGTTACACTTAAAGTATAGGTAGTGCTTGCTGAGGGGTAGAAAATAGGCTGTCGGATGCTCGTATTGTTAATCCCAGTTGCAGGAGTCCATGAATAAGAGGTTCCATAATAAGGCACTTCTATTTGCAGGCTGTCACCAGCGCAAAGAGCGGTATCACGCAAGTTTTCAAGGGTGGAGTGGTGGATGCAAATAGAATGCGCTTGATAGCCACCACCATTTGTCGAAGAGCCAGAAAACCCTAAATAGGCTTGGGTCTGACCCTGAAGTACACTGTCTTTGATGTTGTAGTATAAGTCAAGCACCGAGTCGCAATCAAACACAACGCGAAGCAATGAGCTGTCCAGATTTGAGTATTTGGGAGTCCAGCTAATAGTGACGTTATGGTAGGCGCCATCCGTGAGGTTGTAGAGATTTTGCGTAGTGCTCAGTAGAGAGGAACTCGAATGATCAAAATTCCCATTCTTGAAAATGGCCATGTGATTTTGAGCAGGGTCGCTGTTTGCTACTTGTCGACGGATATCAAATTCCACAGCAAGAATTGAATCAAGGCCCACTAAACCATAGCTGTCATCTACAGAAAGTGAATTGATTTGAGAAGCTTTGATATAGAAAGCCATACCAAAAAAACATGGAGCTGCCCCAAAATATAAACTGCTTTGAATAGTGAACGCGCTGTCGATGTTTTGAACTTGTGCGTGTTCGATGGCGCCTACTTTCGGATTTACGTTCGGCGTTAAAGTATAGCAAGCTGAACCATTGGAAGTCGCTGAATTAATCGTGCGCCACTGCCCCTGAACAAGAACAGGCATGGCCATGAACAGGCCAAAACCCAGAAAACAAATAAGCCTTCTTAATGCTGAGTTCAAATCGTCTTTTTTCAAGAAGCGAAAGGGTCGCTAAACCAACAAAGATAAGTAAAGCAGCATCATTCCGGACGCTTACCTTTGTGACATGGGAAAAATTGAAGTAGTACACAATCCGAGGTGCCGAAAAAGCAGAGAATCATTGGCCTATTTGGAAGGCAAGGGCTTGGAGTTCGAGACCAGACTATACCTAGAAGAGAAGCTGGACAAGACCGAGCTTTCTGAAATTTTAAAAAAGTTGGGTATTCAGGCAATGGACTTAATGCGAAAAGGAGAGCCTGACTTCAAAGAGTTTATTCGAGGAAAGGAGCTTTCTGAGGATGAAATGATTGAGCAAATGGTTGCCCATCCCAAACTCATTGAGCGTCCGATCGTAATTCGGGGCTCAAAGGCTGTGGTCGGTAGACCAGCCGAGAAGATTGAAGACTTACTCTGAGCTCTCGCTTTTGTCGCCCAACCATTTGGCAACGAGGCTAGGGTTCAATTTGTCGATGCTCAACAAGCCAACCCATACGGAGATAAAACCAATCAGAAAGATTAAAATCCAGAAGGCCATTCCAAAGATTAAGAAGAAAGTAAGAATTCCGATTGATTCCATGATGTATGCTCTATTTTCAGCTGCTAAATTAAATAATATTGCAGTCTAATCACAGATATAATTCAAAATGGCTGAAGGATTTAGAATAGAGCACGATACCATGGGGGAAGTGCAGGTTCCGGCAAACAAATATTGGGGAGCTCAAACGGAACGTTCTCGCAATAATTTCAAAATTGGAACGCCTGCTAGCATGCCCATAGAAATCGTGCATGCTTTTGCCCATTTGAAGAAGTCGGCAGCTCAAACAAATGCCCAACTCGGCGCTCTGAGCTCTGAAAAGGCTGAGATGATCAGCGCAGTCTGTGAAGAAATTCTTCAAGGAATCCACGACGATCAATTTCCTCTGGTGATTTGGCAAACGGGCTCTGGAACGCAGTCAAACATGAACGTCAACGAGGTGGTTGCCAACCGAGCTCATGTTCTCAATGGTGGAAAGCTCGATGATGCTGACAAAGTGGTTCACCCGAACGATGATGTCAACAAATCTCAATCGAGCAACGACACCTTTCCAACCGCAATGCACATCGCCAGCTATAAAATGGTGCACGACATTACGATTCCTGGATTGAAAGTTTTGAGAAATACCCTCGATGCGAAGTCCAAAGAATTTATTGACGTCGTGAAGATTGGAAGAACGCACCTTATGGATGCCACGCCGCTGACTCTCGGACAAGAATTGAGTGGATACGTTTCTCAAATCGACCACGGAATAAAGGCACTTGAAAACACCCTTAGCCACCTCTCCGAACTTGCCCTGGGTGGAACGGCAGTTGGAACGGGAATCAATACGCCTAAAGGCTACGCTGAACTGGTGGCAAAGAAGATTGCTGAATCTACAGGTCTTCCGTTAATTACTGCCAAGAATAAATTCGAAGCACTTGCAGCTCATGACGCCATCGTAGAGTCGCATGGCGCCTTGAAGCAAATTGCGGTTTCTTTAAATAAAATCGCCAACGACATCCGAATGCTGGCATCTGGTCCTCGTTCAGGAATAGGAGAGCTCCTAATTCCAGCCAATGAGCCGGGCTCATCGATTATGCCTGGAAAGGTGAATCCTACTCAAGCGGAAGCCATGACCATGGTCTGCGCTCGGGTTATGGGCAACGACGTTGCCATTAGTGTTGGTGGAGCACAAGGTCATTATGAGCTGAATGTCTTCAAACCTCTGATGGCGAGTGCTTTTCTTGAATCAGCTCGTCTGATTGGAGATGCTGCAAGTTCCTTCAACGAGCATTGTGCAATTGGTTTGGAGCCAAACCGAGTGACCATCAAAAAGAATCTTGACAACTCACTGATGTTGGTCACGGCGCTGAATACTCACATCGGGTATGAAAAAGCAGCCAAAATCGCGAAAACTGCCTATCAAAACGGTACTACCTTAAAAGAAGAGGCAATCAGCTTGGGATATCTAACAAGCGAAGAATTCGATGCTTGGGTTGACCCAAGTAAGATGATTGGCTCTTTGGACTAGTCCGCGCTTAGTCGAGCAACTATTTGCTTGATGTTTTGCTCCGCGTCTCTATGACACACCAATATTGCTTTGGGAGTGTTGATGAGAATTAGATCTTCGACCGATTCGAGAACAATTTGCTTTCCTTCCGAATCAACGACCAATGAACCTCTTGTGTTCTGAAAGAGCACTTCCGAAGAACTGGCATTTGCGTGTTCATCCTTCTCGAGCTTTTCATAAACAGAACCCCAAGTCCCTAAGTCCGACCAGCTAAATTCGCTTGGTACGACAAATACCCTTTCCGATTTTTCCATCAGGGCATAGTCGATGGAGATGTTCGGACAGGCAGCATAAGCTTTTGCAACAGCTGATTCACTGTTCAGATCCACTCCTTCTAAAACCGATGAAATCTCACCTGCATGTTTTTCAATTCCTGAAAGAAGGTCTTGATTGTTCCAAATGAAGATTCCGCTGTTCCACAAATAATTCCCGGCCTCTAGAAATGATTCAGCTTTCACGCGATCGGGTTTTTCCGTAAAACTGATCACAGGCTTGGATTCGATCTCTGAGCTTTTATCGTATTGAATGTAACCGTATCCTGTATCTGGACGGTTGGGCTCAATGCCCAGTGTAACGAGCGCTTGGTCTGACTTAGCTCTATGTAAGGCGATTTCAACACTGTTCTGAAATCCTTTTTCGTCGAGAATCAAATGATCTGCAGGAGCTACAATAACTTGAGCTTCTGAATCCAATTCATTGACAATTAGAGAGCTCAAGTAGATGCAAGGTGCGGTGTTCCTTCTATCCGGTTCACCAATAATGTTTCTTGAAGGAATGGAAGGGAGGTGCTCTTTAACTTGGTCGACGTACATCTTATTCGTGACGACTAGAATTTGTTCCGCGGGAATGAAGCGATTCAAACGATCGAATGTGTGACGTAGAAGCGATTTCCCGGTTCCTAAAAAGTCGTGAAACTGTTTGGGGTTTTCCGCTGTGCTGTAAGGCCAGAATCTACTTCCAATTCCGCCCGCCATAATGAGGGCATAGGTGTGTGAATTATCCATGTTGAATTACTGCAGTTCCGGGAATGAGATATTTCTTTTTATTTCCAAGGTCAAGGCACAAATATCTGCTTCTTCGTTTTTCCACACTCTGAAAGAGTCTTTTTTTAAAACGGAATTCTTGTCCAATGTTCAAATCCATAAGATGAACAACTTCTTCGTCATTATATTTCAGAAGTGCACGGTAAAGTCTTTCATCCCCATTTGAAGAAGCTTTCGGCTTATGAGCATGAGCAAGAACGATGGGGCTCAAGGCTTCAGGAAAACACTTTAGCTCACTTAGCTGAACTAGGAGTGCTCCAAAACTGCGTTTCCATTCAACGCCATGAGGACTTACTTTTCTACCGTAATTTTTAAACACTAGGTAGTGAGCGTACTCATGCGTTAACGTGATTAAGAATGAATAAAGGTTTAAGTCCTGGTTTACGGAAACCACGCTCATTTTGCTTTTTGGATCGAAGCGGTAATCGCCAAGCTTGGTTCTGCGACTTCGTGACAAGCGAAAGGCTAAATCATCTTGACGAAACCATTGATTAACGATTTCCCACGAATTTTCGGGAACAAGGGATCCAAATTGCTCACTGAAAGATTTATACATTCTCTTGACTCGGCATTTTAATCTCTACTTGAGAATGTGGCATGGGGCAAGGGCATTTTGGCTTTTTTTTGAAAACTGCGCAGGAGTTTAAGGTGGTTAAAAAGAGAAAAGCAAAAGCAAAAAGTAGTCGTTTGCGCATGATTCAAATCTAGCCATTCAGGTAATTCAGTGAACAATGTGAAAAAGTGCCTAGAAGAATTGTCAGGAGGCCCTATAACCTAGAGTACATTTGAGCAATGAGCTACCTATATCACATTGGCAGGTATTTTCTTTTGGTAGTAAAGGTCTTTGAGCGTCCAGAAAAGCCCTCGGTCTATTACAATCTGATTCTTGCCGAGATAATGAAACTTGGTCTTGGTTCCTTGGGAATCATTTCCATCATCTCAGCCTTTATGGGAGCGGTAATAACGTTGCAAACAGCTTCTCAAGTTGAAAGTGCCTGGATTCCTGAATATACTGTTGGCTATACAACACGGATGTCGGTTGTGCTCGAGTTTGCTCCTACAATCATTGCTTTAATTCTTGCAGGAAAAGTGGGTTCGAACATAGCTTCTGAATTGGGAACTATGCGAGTGACGGAACAAATTGATGCGCTGGAAATCATGGGCATCAACAGTGCTGGATACCTAATTCTTCCAAAAATTGCTGCTTCTCTCTTGATTTTCCCTTTCCTAATCATCATCAGCATGTTCCTTGGAATATTCGCTGGTTATGCCGTTGTTGCAATCACGGAAATCATTCCACTCCAACAATATGTGTACGGGATTACTTATGACTTCCGGCCTTTTCACGTGATGTACGCTTTGATCAAAACACTCTTTTTTGCTGCAACAATAACTTCAATTTCCGCTTATCACGGTTATTATGCTGAAGGTGGAGCTCTTGAAGTTGGCGCCTCTAGTACACGTGCTGTTGTATACAGCAGCATTGTTATCCTGATCATCAACTATATAATCACACAACTCCTATTGATTTGATTGAGGTCAAGAACATCGTTAAAGCTTTTGGTGAAAAAACTGTTTTGGATGACATCTCAGCGACCTTCGATCGAGGGAAAACAAACCTCATCATTGGAGCCTCTGGATCTGGAAAGACAACCTTATCAAAGTGCATTGTTGGTCTTCATGAACCAAATTCTGGAGAGGTCGATTACGATGGGAGAAACTTCACCCAAATGAATTTGAATCAGCGCAAGGAAGTGCGAAAGGAGATTGGATTCCTTTTTCAAGGCTCGGCGCTGTTCGATTCCATGACTGTTGAGGAGAACATAAGGTTTCCCTTGCAGATGTTTACACGAAAAACATCAAAGGAGATGCTTGCTCGGGTGGATGATTGTCTTGAGCGTGTGGATATGAAGGGCATAAACAAATTATATCCTTCTGAATTAAGCGGTGGAATGAAAAAGCGTGTGGGCATAGCTCGCGCAATTTCCATGAGCCCAAAGTACTTGTTCTGCGATGAGCCTAATTCTGGTTTGGATCCGATAACAGCAATTTTGATCGACAACTTGATCGATGGAATCACCAAGGATCTAGACATCACGACCATTGTGATTACCCACGACATGAACTCCGTGATGGAAATTGGGCAGAAGATTATTTTTCTTCACCAAGGAAAGCTCTGGTGGCAAGGGGATAAAGACGAAATTCTCAAAGCCGAGAATAAGGAGGTTGTTGATTTTGTCTACGCCTCTGAATTTATGAAGGCCATTAAAACGTAAGTTTCAAAAAGTTTAGGGCATAAAAAAAGGCGTTCAATACTGAACGCCTTTTTCTGTTTAATGCAATTTGGATTAACGAAGAATCACTTTGTGAGTTTCTTCAGTATCCCCATTGGTAAAGCTTACCAAATAAACACCTTTCTCAAAGTTCTCCATGTTGATGTAGATGGCTTTATCGCTGGCCAATTCTACTTCGTATACATTTTGACCGAGCATGTTTTTCACTTCAATGCGAGCGCCATTTGAAATTTGCTCATTGAAACGAAGCGTAATGCCTTCTTGAGTTGGGTTAGGGAAGAGGCTCAATTGATTCGAACCTTCCAGAACTTCTTCTACACCTACACAAGCAACACCTGGGGCAGAAGCATTCGTTACTGTCCAAGTACCACCAAGAGTACAACCGTTGGCGTCATTGATGGCTAAAGTGTAGTTCCCAACCAAAGCAATGTTAGAGAATGTTGCGTTAGGTAGGTTTGCCTGAACGCTTCCATTAGGCAATGTCCAAGTGTAAGTACGTGGAGTAGTTCCTCCAGTTACAAGCGGAGTTATGCTCGCTGAACAGTTTGGAGCTGGGTTGAAGCTAATTCCTCTATCTGGCGGAGCAGTAGTAGGATTGATGTTCAATGCTTGAGGCTCAGTAATACTTACAGTGCTTGTTTGAGTACAAAGGTTGGCATCTGTAATTGTTACAGTATAACCACCTTCAGTCAAGCCAGTACGGCTGTTTGTAGTCGCACTAGGATCATCAGACCATGCATATGTATAAGGAGCAGTACCTCCAGCAAAACCAATATTGATGGTTCCGTCGTTGTCTCCAGCGCACAATAGGTTAGGTGAAGAGTTGCTAGGTCCAGTAATGGTTGAAACCAATGTAAGACCTAAGCTCGGTCCACCAATCGTAAACTGACGGCTCTGAAGACAAGGTGTAGGGCTTGCATCTAGGATTTCTACTGTGTAGTTACCAGCTCTCAAGTTTGTAAGAGAAGTTACGCCGGTAGCAACTGTAGCACCAAGTCCATCTTTCCATGTGTAGGTTAATGGAGCGGTACCACCAGTTACAGTTAGAGAGATGCTTCCGTCTTCGTCTCCGAAGCAATCTTCGTCAACTACAACAGAACTTTGGATTGATGGAGCTCCAAGGTTACTCAAGTTAACCTGAGCAACAAATGAACAGTTGTTCGCATCTGTTACAGTTACTTGATATGTTCCAGCAGCCAAATTCTGTGCAATACTGTCAGTGCTGTTTCCAGCTGCAGCGTTCCATTGGAAACTGTAAGGACCAGCACCGTTAATGTTCTCAACAGTAGCAGCACCATCACTTGCTCCACAAGATGCCTGAGTTACTTCAGCACTAGTGTAAGAGAAAGTAGGGCAGCTAAACGACTTAGTCACCAAGCGAACCATTGGCATTCTGGAAAGACCGAAGAGGTTTCCTGAATTGATGGCCGGTGAACGTCCGAAAGACTGCGTAAAGAGGTTGTAGTTCCCACTGTATGAGTGAACCATAGTATCGATTCCCGCAGTGTGGTTTGCTTCGAAGGTTACCCAGTAGTTACCAGGATTCAAAGTATCCTCATCAAATGGATAGAATACCCAGTTTCCGATGTCGTTTGAGTTGATTACAAAACGATCTGGATTGGAAACATCGGGAGGACTTGGATTGACAGAGCTATAGATTCTGGTGAAAGCTCCAGTAGTTGGATTTTCTAACCAAACATGAAATGAGACGTTCATGGAGAAAACAGAAGTACTAGGACTAACGTTGCTCGAAACGAAGAACTCAACACCCACGATGGTGTCAGGAGTAACGATTTCAAACAGATTTCCTAATTCATAGTTGCTTACAGCACCTGGGTTGTAAGACCATCCGTCAGTGAAAACATCAGCAGCAGTACCACGGTCTTTCGCAAATACAGAATCAGAAACCTGAAAGTTGAAGCTAAGTGTATCGTCCGATAGGTCACCCAATGCAGAGTCCCCAACAACGAACATATCTACGTTGTAGTTTCCAACTCCACCGTTTGGATTGAAGACAGTTGTTAAGTCTTTTTTCTCTAGAGTAGCTGGAGGAACAGTTGTAGCAAAGCTAGATCCAGAGTAGCTAAATCCACCAGGGCCTGAAACTTCAGCTTTCAATTGAGCGTTTGTCATTGGGTTACTACCCATGTTAAAGACATCACCAGCTAGAGTTAAGTTTTGGTTGTTTCCCTGACGCGCAGGAACTTGCCAATAGTAAGGCCAAGAAGCAGTGTCAAGTGAAGTTTTCGTGTAACCCTGTGTTACAGCTAAGTCATTCTCTTCACCTTCAAGAAGAAGGACGTCATCCAACTGCCAGAAGTAGTGAGAGTCGCCTGACCAATGGAAACGAATTAATACGTTGTTCTTACCACCTGCAACGGCTGAAAGCTTGATGCGCTCAGTAATTGCGTTGGCAGAAGAAGAGTTTGTAGGTACATCATTTCTAACATCATATATCGCAGTATCACCAGCAACGATGACCTCAACATCCAAATTCACGTTGGTGAACGGACGGAAGTATGAAGTGAACTCTAAAACTACTGAAGGATAATTCGTGAGGTTTTGAACTGGCAATGCAAGAATAGCATCAACTTCGATGAATCCTCCAGGAGGTGTTGGAGAGTTTCCAGCATCGGCATCACAAATCATAAAACCATTTGTTCCTGTAGGACTTGCAATAGCTGCGGTTCCAGCGGCGTATTGTCCTTGTGACATTTGATTAGTCCAAGCCCATGATCCAGGTCCAGAAACAACTGTGCTGTTCCAGCCCGATGGAATGCTAGTAGAGCTTCCAAAGTCTTCAGAGAAGATAGTGTCTCCAGCAGCTGCAACCGCAGCGTTGTATTTAGCTTTCGCCTTTCTGGTTATTCCATTTTTGAACTCATAGGTTTGGTCATAAGCCACAGGCTTAATCTCATCTACGTGATCAAGATTTGTCGCTATTGGAAGCACGGTTTGCCCGAAAGCAATGCTTGTCGATAGAACGACAGTTAAAAGTGTGAGAAGTTTTTTCATAGTCCCTCTGATTAGTGTTAAGTCTTGGCTTACGATTCTGTTAATTTTTCGAAAGATTGCAAAGATAATGGAAAACAGATTCAAAACGCCTGCACTTATTATACGAGGGGTGACTTGTGGAAGTTCGTCAGATATCGGACAATATTTGACCATCTTTCATGCTTACTACACGGCGTGCATGCTTTGAGATGTCCTCCTCATGTGTGACTAAAATCACCGTATTTCCTTGATTGTGAATTTCATCAAAGAGCTCCATTATTTCATAACTGGTTTTGGAATCTAAGTTTCCAGTAGGCTCATCAGCAAGCAAGATGGAGGGTTTGTTGATCAATGCCCGTGCAACGGCTACCCTTTGGCGCTGACCGCCTGACAGTTCATTTGGCTTATGATCCATTCGATCACTCAAACCAACATTGAGGAGGGCTTCTTCGGCCTTTGAATTTCGTTCTTCCTTCGACAATCCTGAATACACGAGTGGCAGCGCGACGTTGTCGAGGGCTGAATACCTAGGCAGAAGATTGAATGTTTGAAATACAAAGCCAATTTCTTGATTTCTAATTTCAGCCAGTTCATTCTCATTCAGAGAACTCACGAGTTGGCCGCTGAGGATGTAATCGCCTGAAGTGGGTTGGTCGAGGCAGCCGAGAATGTTCATCAAAGTAGATTTCCCAGAACCGGAGGTTCCCATTAAAGCCAGGTATTCATTTTGCTTCACCTTTAAATCCACAGATTGTAAAGCCTTAATGATTTGGGTGCCAATCTTAAAATGGCGCGAGAGATCTTTTACTTCAATAACATTCACGATGCGAAATAAATACATCGAGAATTGAATAACATGGTTTTGTTACAGGCGGTTTGAAATAGTTTTGCGCGATGTCTAAAAAGGCCGATGGGCTAATCCCCTACTTCATTCTTGGAGTTCTTGCTTTCATTTGGGGAAGTTCTTTTATTCTCATGAAGATTGGACTGCAAAATCTTGCGCCTGTCGAGCTTGCTAGTTTGAGGGTGGCCATTGCAGGATTGTCCCTATCTCCGTTCGCCCTGCGCGCCATGCACAAACATCGAGCGAAGTGGAAAGCACTCATTGGGGTTGGCTTACTTGGAAATTTATTGCCCGCCATTTTATTCGCGAATGCCCAAACGGTAATTGATTCAAGTCTTTCGGGAATGTTGAATTCTCTAACTGCGGTTTTTACTCTGCTTTTTGGGGTTTGGTTTTTCGGCATTGTAGCCAGTCGGCGAAAATGGTTGGGTGTGTTGATTGCGCTTTTAGGCTCCAGTCTTCTTTTTGCAGAAGATTTGATGAGTTCGGATCTTGGACAAATACAATACGGCGGCCTTGTGCTTTTGGCAACTTGTTGTTATGGTATGAGCGTAAATGTCATTCGAAATTATCTCAGCGGGGTTCGTTCTATAGAAGTGGCTGCACTCTCCCTTTTGCCAGTTTCAATTATTTCTCTCGTCATATACTTATATGTAGGTGACTTTGACGTGCTTTCGAGCCTCGAGGGGCAACAATCAATTGGGGCTGTTGTGCTTTTGGCCATTTCAGGAACCGCTTTTGCAAGCGTGTTGTTTTTCTATTTGGTGTCGAAAACGTCGGCGCTATTTGCTTCTATGGTAACTTACCTCATCCCTCTGGTGGCAATTGTATGGGGGCTTTTTGTAGGGGAAGAAATTCAGGCATTTGAGCTTGCGGGAATGACTGTTATTTTTCTAGGTATTCTTCAGATTCGGAGATAAAAGGAAAATGCGCAAAGAGCTTTGGCTGGTATTGTTTATATGTCTATTTTTGCAGCCCTTTTTTAACGACCAGATATAATATTCAGGTACATGTATGCAATTGTAGAAATAGCAGGGCATCAATATAAAGTTGAGAAAGACCAACAGGTTTTCGTTGACCGATTGGAAGACAAAGAAGGTTCTAAAGTGACCTTTGATAAAGTTCTTTTGATTGACGACAACGGGAAGGTAAATGTTGGCGCCCCGGCTATCAGTGGAGCTGCTGTAACAGCAAAAGTTGTTCAGCACCTCAAAGGCGACAAAGTGATCGTCTTTAAAAAGAAACGAAGAAAAGGCTACCAGAAGAAAAATGGTTTCCGTCATTACTTAAGCGAAATTCAAATTGAGAATATCGCAGCAAGTGGTGCCACGAAATCTGCTCCAAAGGCGGCGGCTAAAGCAGCACCAGAGGCTAGCTCTGAGGTGAAAGCTGAAGCCCCAAAAGCCAAGGCAGCTCCAAAGGCAGCGGCTAAGAAAGCAGATGCTCCAAAAGCTGAAGCTAAGAAACCAGCGGCCAAAAAGCCAGCTGCTAAGAAAGCAAGTACAACCAAAAAGTCTGACGACAAGAAATAATTCCTAAGCCATGGCACACAAAAAAGGAGTCGGTAGTTCCAAGAACGGACGGGAGTCGGAAAGTAAACGACTCGGTATTAAAGTTAGTGGTGGCGCAATCGCTATTGCTGGTAACATCATCGTTCGACAACGAGGAACCAAACATCATCCTGGTGAAAACGTAGGTATTGGTAAAGACCACACCCTATTCGCACTGATTGATGGTACAGTTCAGTTTCGAAAGAAAAAAGACAACAAATCATACGTCTCAATTCTTCCTCCTGAAGGAGCTTGAGTTGACCTCAAATGAGATAATTAAATCCCGACATTTGTGCGGGATTTTTTGTTTGTAATAACATGCTTGATCTACCATATTTAAGAGAGAAAAAAGAAGATGCCATCAAGGCCTTGAGTAAGCGTGGTATTGATGCCAATGCTTTAGTTGAAGGTGTCTTGTCAATCGATTCAGAAAGAAGAACTCTCTTAGCTGACTTAGAAAGTTCCAAGTACGAAATGAATCAGGCTTCAAAAGAAATTGGGGCGGCATTCCAATCTGGAAACAAAGAAAAAGCGCAAGAGTTAAAAGAACGCACGAAAGTCCTTAAGGAGATTATTAAAAAGGGTGATGGGGCGTTGAGTGAAGTTGAAGGTCGCTTGCACGATCAACTTGTTCTAATACCCAACACTCCCCACTCAAGTGTTCCTGTAGGAAACTCGGAAGCAGAAAATGAAGAGCTTAAGAGAGTTGGTGATTTGCCCAAGCTTCATGAAGGCGCCAAACCACACTGGGAACTAGCAAGTGAGTATAAGCTCATCGATTTTGAATTGGGAGTAAAGATCACGGGAGCTGGTTTTCCTGTGTACAAGAACAAAGGAGCTCGACTTCAAAGAGCCTTGATTAACTTTTTCTTGGATGAAGCTCGGCATGCTGGCTACGAGGAAGTGATGCCGCCGCACCTGGTGAATGCTGAATCGGCTTTTGCAACAGGGCAACTTCCCGACAAAGACGGACAGATGTACCATACAGAGTTGGATCACTTGTACTTAATTCCAACCGCCGAAGTTCCAGTCACCAACATTTACAGAGATGTGATTTTGGAAGAGTCTGAATTACCGCAAAAATTAACGGCCTACACTCCTTGCTTCCGAAGAGAAGCAGGCTCTTATGGGAAAGACGTGCGTGGCTTGAATCGTTTGCATCAATTCGATAAAGTAGAAGTGGTTCAGGTAGTTGACCCAAAAAACAGCTACGATGTTCTTGATGAAATGGTGGCTCATGTGGCTTCCATTCTTGATAAATTGGAGCTGCCCTACCGCATCCTGCGATTGTGCTCTGGCGATCTAAGCTTCACATCTGCACTCACCTTTGATTTTGAGGTGTACTCGGCAGCGCAAGAAAGATGGTTGGAAGTAAGCTCAGTTTCAAACTTCGAGAGCTACCAAGCCAACCGCTTGAAGTTGCGTTATCGTAATGAACATGGTAAGCCCGCTTTGGCGCATACACTAAACGGCAGTGCCTTGGCGTTACCAAGAATTCTTGCATCCATTCTAGAAAATTACCAAACCGAGACAGGCATTGAAATTCCTAAATGTTTGATTCCTTATACCGGATTTGAAAAAATTGAAGCATGATTGATATGAAGTATTTGGTTCTGATTCTAAGTGTTTTTATGATCTCGTGTGGTCCGTCGGCCGACGAGAAATCGGAGCAACTTATGGACAGTCTTTCAGTCGTTGTTGCGAAAAGCAAGATGTCTCTTGACTCTGTGAACATTGCAAAAATTGAGAGCATAGGTGACACCATTGCCTACGACCGCGACCTTTTAGGTCTTACTGTTATAGATACTCTTCCAAGAGAAAATGCAATAGCTGTTGGACAATACCTCGACATGGATCGTTCTGTGGGGCAATTCCTTCGTGCGTATGAGGAAGTTATGAGCGAAATTGCTTACAGCCAGACCCAAGTGAAGAATCTGAAGAATGACTTACGTTCGGAGATGGTTCCCGATTCGATGAAAATGATCTTTGTTCAGTCTGAAAGGGAAGCGATTGGCAGCCTTCTTGAATCGAGTAAGAACATTAGAGAATGGGAGGAAACCTTGAACATTCAATTTGAAAGTTACCGCCCTAAAGCTTTGGTGGTGCTTCAAAATTTGGAGCCTTCCTTGCAAGAAAAGAAAGAATGAAATTAACCCTTGCTATCCTATTATGCCTTTTGCCTTCCATCTTTCAGGCTCAGGTAACGGATGAGCAACTAGCATCTCATTATTACCAAGAAGGAGATTTCGAGAAGGCTTCTTTGTATTACAAGCGTTTGTTTGAAACGCAGCCAAGCACTAGTTACTACCAGTTTTACCTCAATTGCCTCTACGAATTGGAACAATTGAAAGAGGTAAAGGACATCATTAAAAAACAAATCCGAGTTTTTCCCCGTGAGCAGAAGTATTACGTGGACTTGGGTTCTTACTATCGAAAAGTAGGTGACGACAAGCGGGCAGAAAAAGTGTTCGATGATTTGATCAACGATATGGAACCACGTTTCAACGAGATTCAAAGTACTTCAAAAGCCTTTCAAACTATAGGTGAATCCCAGTTTGCGCTAAAAACATTGCAAAAGGGACGGAAGATTCTTCCTGCCTATCCTTTCAACATCGAAATCGCTTCCATCTACGGAGAGCTCGGGAATACCTCGGCCATGATTGACGAGCTTATATCCCTCGTCGAATTGAGTCCAAACTATTTACAGACCGTGCAAAATGCTTTGGGGCGAAACATTTCATTGGACAACGCAGATGAACGGAACCTCTTGAAGGCGGAATTGTACAAGAAGATTCAGCAGCGACCGAACGAGGATATTTATGTGGAGCTTTTAACTTGGGTATTGATTCAGGAAGGAAATTTTGAAGCGGTATATCGTCAGGCTGTAGCCCTTGACAAGAGGAAAAAGGAAAATGGATATCGCTTAATGGAATTGGCTAGCCTAGCTTCAAAGAGCAAGAATTTCCCCATCGCTATGAAGTCCTTAGAATACGTAGTTCAGAAAGGGGAGGGAAGTCAAATGTACGTAGCTGCCAAAATGGAGCTAATGGACGTTCTGTACGAAAAAGTTAAGGCAGATCCTGAGTCCGGTTTGGATGAAGCAAAGAAACTTGAGTTGCGTTATCTGGATCTCTTGGAAGAACTTGGTTATCGCAAGAACACGCTCCTACTACAAATTCAGCTTGCCGAAGTGCAGGCCTTTTATTTGAATCAAAATGCAAAGGCAAAAGAAACTCTAGAAGCTGCATTGGAAACCCCGGGAGCATCTCCAAGTCAGATGGCGGAGGTAAAGCTTCTTCTTGCCGACATCCTGATATTGGATGGTCAAGAATGGGATGCATCCCTGCTCTATATGCAAGTTGAAAAAGACTTTAAGTACGACCGGCTTGGTGAAATGGCAAAGTTTAAGAATGCGAAAATTTACTACTTCAAAGGGGAGTTTGAGCTCGCTCGAGCTATGTTGGATGTCTTGAAAGGAAGTACGTCGAAACTGATTTCAAATGATGCTATGGAGCTCTCATTGCTCATCACCGACAATACTTTAATCGATACGACCGTCGAGCCTTTGCAAATGTTTGCTCGTGCCGACCTACTTGTGGCGCAACAACATTTGGACGAGGCCCTAGCTGTGTTGGATAGTTTAAACGCAAAGTTTAAGTATCATGCCTTGAGCGATGAGATCTTGCTCAGAAGGGCGAACATTGCTTTTTCTCAAGCAGATTTTGAGAAGTGCGAAGCCTATCTCATTGAATTGATAGAGCAATTCCCACTTGATATCCTCGCGGACAATGCTGCATATCAGTTGGCTCAGCTGTATGACTACAATCTAAAGCTTCCTGAAAAGGCCATGGAATATTATAAATTGATCATCACAGAATTTAAGGACAGCTTGTTTGTGGTAGAAGCGCGCAAACGATTCCGAGCCTTGCGTGGAGATCAAATCAATTAAGTGCAGATGATTGTATACAACGTTACACTCAAAGCTGAGACAGATATTGCGGAGGAGTGGTTGAAGTGGATGCAGGAAGTTCATATTCCTGAAGTAATGGCTACGGCATGTTTTCTTCGCTACCGATTGTTTCACCTCAGACTTGAGGAACAGGATGGCATAAGTTTTTGCGTGCAATACGAGGCTGAAGCAGACGCCAATCTGCACGACTATTTCGAGAATTTCGCTCCAGAAATGCAACAGAAACATCACGACAAATACGGCGAGCGCGTAGTTGCTTTTCGAACGCTACTTGAGCACATTGGTTAGACCTAAAAAACATTTGGGTCAGCATTTTTTGCGCGACCTCAGCATTGCCGAAAGAACCGCTGAAGCTGTTCAATTCAGAAATTCCATTTTAGAGATTGGGCCTGGAACCGGAGTGCTCACACGTTATTTGCTCGATCGCACCGAAGATCTGCGCGCTGTTGAATTGGATGCTGAATCGGTTGACTATTTGCTTGGTGAAGGACTCCTCAACCAGAATCAGATCATCCAAGCTGATTTTCTTCGCCTAAATCTTGAGCCGCTTTTTAGTCAAGAGTTTTCCTTGGTGGGAAACTTCCCATACAACATCAGTTCGCAGATTCTATTCAAAGTATTGGAGAATAGGCCTCGCATTCCAGAATGTGTTGGGATGTTTCAAAAGGAAGTTGCCGAGCGTGTGTGCTCTGAGCCTGGAAGCAAAGCCTTCGGCATTCTGAGTGTGTTATGTCAAACCTATTATCGGTGCAGCTATCTGTTTACAATCGAGCCAGAGAGTTTCTTTCCACCACCTCGTGTGAAATCTGCTGTGATTCGCCTTGAGAGAATCGAAAACCTAGAACTTCCCTGCACCGAAAAAGCACTTTTCCGGGTTGTGAAGTTGGCCTTCAATCAACGCAGGAAAATGTTGAGCAATTCCCTTAAATCCTTGGGTTTTGAACTTCCAGAAGATTTGAAAGATCTACGGCCTGAGCAACTTCAAGTCTCAGACTTTTGGCGTCTGGCGAACTTGGCATCCTAGATCTTTTAGAAGCTTATTTTACCCGCCTTGTTGACTAGTCGTGAAAAGCTACTTTTGTAGCCCCAGCGAATATGAGCATGGAATCCACATTCACAAAAGAAATCATTCAAGACATCCGGGATCTCCTGGAGAGCAAACAAGAAGACAAGCTTCTTGAGCGCATTGGCCCAATTCACGCGGCCGACCTTGCCATGGTTGTGAATGAGCTCAGCATTGAAGAGGCAAAGCTGCTTTTCGAATTTGTGGATGCCGTTAAGGCTTCGGAGATTCTGGTGAATATGGATGAAGACGACCGAGACGAATTGGTCGAATCTTTCACAGCCCATGAACTCGCGAGTTATTTCATCGAGAACCTCGAATCGGATGATGCTGCGGATGTGCTTGGGGTTTTAAGCGATGAAAAGACTGAAGAGGTCATCTCTCACCTCGACGATGTTGATCACGCGAGCGACATCGTTGACTTGCTCCAGTACAAAGAAGGAACTGCGGGTTCCATCATGGCCAAGGAACTTGTGAAAGTTCAAGAAAATTGGACTGTGTCTACTACAGTGCGTGAGATGCGCAAGCAAGCTGAGAATGTAGAGAACATCTATACCATTTACGTCACCGATGAGAACGATCTTTTGTTGGGTCGCTTGTCCTTGAGAAGGTTGTTGAATACGGCAGTGAAGACTCAAATATCCGACATCTATAAACCAGGCCTAGAGGTTGTGAAAACCTATACGGATGTTGAGACGGTGGCGAATAAGATGAAGAAGTACGATTTCGTTGCGATGCCCGTAGTTGATGAAATCGGACGATTGGTTGGAAGAATCACCATCGATGATGTGGTAGACGTTATTACTGAAGAAGCTGAAAAGGATTATCAGTTGGCTTCAGGTATCTCGCAGAACGTCGATTATTCCGACAACGTTTGGATGCTTACTCGTGCACGTTTGCCGTGGTTGCTTCTGGGGCTTCTTGGCGGAATATTCGGTGCACAAATCATCGGACTTTACGAAGCTGACCTTAGACTGTATCCAGAAATGGCCTTTTTCATTCCGCTGATTGCGGCCATGGGCGGAAATGTAGGTGTTCAGTCCTCTGCAATTATTGTTCAGGGTTTGGCGAGTGAGTCCTTTTTGAGTTTGGAAATTTTCCCAAAGCTGAAGAAAGAATTTATGGTGGCTTTGGTGAATGGCTTGGTTTGTTCCATCATCATTCTTGGCTACAATCTCATCTTCAGTGAATCTATGAACATGAGCATAACCGTTAGCATTGCTCTACTTTGTGTCATTCTCTTTGCGGGTTTGTTCGGAACCTTCATTCCACTTGTTTTAAACAAGTACAAAATTGACCCTGCCTTAGCTACGGGTCCTTTCATCACAACCGTGAATGACATTCTAGGTCTATTGATCTACTTCGCGATCGGTAGAATGATGTACGCTTAAGTCCTTCTGCAGCCCTTATCCTTCGCCTGATTAACAGCATTTAACTGCCGTTCAATACCCGAAAGGCAATTCCTGGGTTTTTCTTCAAATATTAAAGCCAATTGTAATGAAGACAAATTCCCAAGCCAGCTTTTTTGAGCGAAATGCAGTCACCCTAAAAATTATTTCAATCGCCATTTTGGCGCTGATATTATTGATTCCAAATTCGATGGTTCAGTCGGTCATTCACGAACGCGAGAACCGAAGGCAGGAAGCCATTGAAGATATTTCAGCCAAATGGGGTCTACAGCAAACAGTAACAGGACCCGTCCTAAATATCCCGTACTATAAGGAATATCGAAATTCAAACGATAAGCTCGTAAAGAGCAAGCAGTACTTTCATATTCTCCCTTCCGAGCTCGACATCTCTGGGCAAGTAAGTCCAGAAGAGCGACATCGCAGCATTTATGAAGCCGTCGTTTATTCTTCTGACTTGAACATCAAAGGTCAATTTCAAATTCCAGAGTCTGCCGATTTCCCGCAAGACAACGTGACCATCCTTTGGGCTGAAGCATACCTCAGCATCGGACTCAGTGATATCCGAGGATTGAAAGATGAAGTGATTGTTGATTGGTCGCGAGAAAAGCGCGTTTTTGAGGCAGGTGTTCCCGACACTGATTTGTTCAACTCAGGTCTTCATGCGAAAACCCCTTTGCTTGAAGATAGTTTAGGTCTAGGTCGAAAGCATTCCTTCGACATGAATCTCAGATTCAATGGCAGCAGCAAGCTGCATTTTACGCCAATTGGAAAAAGCACTACCGTTCAACTTAAGTCGCCATGGCCAAACCCAAGTTTTGATGGGGCTTACATTCCCGATGCCAATTCGGTTTCAGATAGCGGCTTCGATGCTCATTGGAAGGTTCTTCACCTCAACCGAAATTACCCACAGTGGTGGAGCAACTCAAAGCACTCCGTTCGCGAATCGGCATTCGGTGTTTCTATGTTGCTGCCCGTCGATGTGTATCAGAAGTCAATTCGCTCGTCGAAATATGCCATTCTGTTTATTGGCGTAACCTTCTTGCTCTTTTTCTTCATCGAAATTCTAAACAAGAAACTCGTTCACCCGATTCAGTACACCTTAGTTGGAATTGCCTTGGTCGTGTTTTACAGCCTGCTCATTTCGCTCTCTGAACACATCAATTTTGACCTAGCCTATCTCATTGCGTCGCTGGCAGTGGTATTGCAAATTAGCTTGTACAGTTTGAGCATATTGAAGCAGAAGAAGCTCAGCGCCATCATAGGGTCGGTGCTCGGACTTCTGTATTTCTACATCTACATTTTATTGCAATTGCAAGGCTATGCCTTACTCATGGGCAGTGTTGGATTGTTCATCCTCGTGGCCTTTACGATGTATCTGTCGCGAAATGTGAACTGGCATGAGTTGGGGCAGAAAAAGGGTGAAGGCAAACCGATGGAAGAGGGCTTGGATGTATAAGGCTTTAGTCTCTGGACTGGGTTGACAATAGTAAATAGGAACTCAAGAACCTCAGCAAGTTGTTGAAGCTGGGTTCCTATTTATTATTACTTCATCAACTCCACTTGAGCACCTTGCATGGACCCGTCTTCAAACTCAATCTGAAGGCTATAGAGACCTGAAGGTAGACTCCCCTCTAAACTAGCTTCAATCAGTCCATTTCCTATAGTTTGCCACTTAAGTTGAATTCTTTTCGAACTCAAATCAAAGGCTTGAATGTTTCGAATACTTTGAGTTCCGACTTGAATTTTGAAGGACCCTACTGTTGGGTTGGGGAAGACAAGTACTTTATTCAATTCCTGCTGCGGTTCAATTCCAACGGCATTTTTAGAAACGTAGCGAAAAACAACCATGTTTTGTTCACGTGAAGTAATATTCACACTGGTGTCTCCGAACGCAAAATCCGATTGGTACTTGCCAACCATATAACATATATCTCCATGGCTGGTCATATCGAAACCGTAACCATTCGGCGACAAAGCAGTAGTAGGGGTCAAGTACTCAAATTCTCCAGCTCCATTCAAGTGGGCGAAAAAATCCTCGCCCTCTAATATGCTGGTACTTTCATGTGTCATATCTCGAATTGCGATTCCACGAACAAAGACTCCTCCATTCGCAGCTGGTGCTTCAAAAGCATCATAAGAACGTACATTTCTGAATGCAAAATGCCACATTACCTTCATATCGCTGTCGAGCTTAATGATAAATCGAATGCTCGTATATCTAGTCGTTGTTTCCAATTCTTGACCGAACCAGTCCAAACTATAACCTTTTGCATTTCCATAAGCAATATATCCACCATCCTCACTACGTGCAAAATTGTGGATCACGCCTGTATCACCGATTGAAAACTCAGTTACTTTTTTACTGTTAAGGTTGTAGCTCATGAGAGACATTCGTTGCGGGCCGGCAGTGAAAGTGAACAGGCTATCGAACAAAACCAAATAATCCGTGTTTGTTTGAACGCCTCCAGCGCAGCGCATAATTGGGCCTTCACGAAATTGGGGATTGTGGGCCGTGTTTTCAAATGGGTAACCGACCTCGATTCCCGAAACTTCATTGTAAAGTGAGTCGTACCAGACGTGCGCTACGCTCTCTTTCGATGTATCCGGATCTATGTTCTTTAAAATCACATCCCCAAAGGGACGTGGATATTGATATCCAATCGAGGTCAAGTTTTGCTTGAGATCATCGCTGCCTGAAAAAAGTGGAATGTATTGGTTTGCTGCTCTTTGCACAATTTGATCATCCTTGTCAATAAATAGGTGCCACAGGCCCCATTCATAAGGAAAGTTTTGACCAAAATGAACACCTGAATCTAGTCTGGTCTCTATAACAAGATCTTTGGAAGTATTGTCCTCGATGAAGAGATGACTCCCCTCAGCATGTCTCAGTTCGAATGTGCGCATGTTCTGATAGTTGAGATCAGTCCGAATCAAAAGACCTTCCCGCCCTGATTGGGTTTGGAAATTGAGATTCCCAAATTTTAAAATACCACCATATCCCAGGGCCATTGAGAAAACACCTTCGTTCACCGAGAGCCCGAGCAAATCAATCTGATTTAAATTGACATCGTAATGTCCCAGTATTTCAGTTTTCTGAGCTAGACTCTGGAATACGCCTAGAATGAAAAGGAGCGTTATGCAAATCCTACCAATTCGCATCTCTGCAATCAATTTGGTTGCTGGGTTGATCATAAGCTTGAAGGTTAGTATTGATTTCTTGAATATCGCTATGGCTTAGCGAAACGTATTTAAAGTCATGCTCATCTCTTAAATCCTCGTTAGAGAAAGCGAAGGTAAATGCCTGGGGAGCGGTGCAATTTTCAAAGGTTCCGTTTGATGAGAGGTTCAAGGCGCTGAGCTCATAGCGAGAATCATTTGGGCCATTTATGTACCCTGCTAATACATAGTTTGCCGTATGCCCATAATCCAACATTTTTGGAGTAAAGGAGCCAGGAATTGATGCCCCGTAAAAAGGGCCATGGGGGGCGCTAAAAAAAGCAGTTACCCCCAAATTTGGACTCGGTTCAGCGTAAAGGTGTGAAAAATCAATGATGGGGGCATTCAATCCAAACTTGCCAAGCCATATGGGAGAATTGCTCAGGTATGACCCAAAATTAGCCGTGAAAAAGTAACCTCCAACCACTACTCGATCAGATGTTGCTGTGGTACGAAGAAAAGAGAAAGGAGTGGCCGACGCCATGCTTGCGTTTGTAATGCCGTAAGTCCAAATTCTGTTGGGCACAGGTGTTCCTCCGCCTGAGTAGTCCAAATGAGTTAATGCCGGACCGTAATTTTCAGTTGCTGCGCTCAGCAAATATATTTTACTCAAATCGTTATCCCAAATGGCATCTACACCCAGCTCTCTGTTTCCTGTCCCTGGCCCTCTATAGTTTTAGCCACCAAAAGATGAATTTGAAATAACGCCACCATTATTGAAAGTGATGGCAAGTACACCTTGATCTTTGTTCGCATAATCGACTCCTCCTGAACGCCACAATGAAGAAATATTTATAGAACCTGTGGCGAAAAATTCATTCTGGCCTAATTCTACGATCTTCTCAGCCATGTCATAATCTTCAAGCGTGTCATGACCTGGCCATCCCATGTTTTTCAATGGGACTAGAGGCACAGTGATATTTGTCCAAACCGTATTGTATACACCTCCCCAAAGCGGACTTAGGTTTTGATCTAGTTTGAGTATGAGGCCTATTGAAATTGTGCTGCTCAATAAATTACGGAAAACCGGACTATGCAAATCAGTAACCTAACCTCCAATTGCGTAGCCACCGGTAATTGGTGTTTGCCCAATATAATTTCCAACTTGATGCAAGCCCGGCAGGTAAATATAATTTTGGGATGTTACTTGAGATACCAGTTCCATTTGATGAACTATTGAGCCATCAGCACCATTAAGTTCTAAGACATAAAGGCGATCAAGGCCTTGAGTGTTGGTAAAGGTACCGGTGATAACAACGTTTTTTAAACCATCGCTTGATGAGTGGTAGCTTAAACAGGAGCCAAGCCCATGATTTACTGTGGCGGTGGTATACTTTTTTTCCCAAACTGGATTTCCATTTTTGTTAAGCCTTTTAACGCTAACGTATACTCCAGAGCTATTAGGCAAGTCATATTGAGTTCCTGTGACGTAATAATGCTCTGAACCATCGTCGATGTTCAATATCGAGTAGTTATTTCGATCCAAATCGTCGTCAACATACTTTGTGTGTTGAAATTGGCTGAAGGCATTCAAACTTGTCAGGCAATACAAGAGGAAAAAAATGAAGAGTGATTTCATAGATCAAGTCTTTTAGTAGAGGAGAAGAGAATACAAATGGTTTTTACATGTTGCGATTTCATTGTCCTTTGCACTCTTTACATAAATTCTGGCGTTCAATATAAGGCGCTGACTTAGAATAAAATATTCCTCTAAGGAATATTCGACAATAGTTTTCAATGTTTTGAACTGTTCAATAGGTTGCTATTTTTTCAATATACTTAGAAATTGAAGGAAACTCGGCCTAAACAGTTGTGAAAGAAAACGTGTTGGGTGCAAGTCACGTGAGGGAGTATCATTTTAGTTAATATTGCAACCGTTTCTTTTTGACCATGGACGAAGACTTTGAATTGGATGATTTTTTGGGCCACAAGTTGGGCGTGACCTACTTGTCGCTTGTCAATCTGTTTCAGAAAAAGTTGAGCGAAAGTGGCATTGGAATTACAGTAGAGCAAGCCAAAGTTCTAAACTACCTGCATCACAAGCCAGGCTGCAATCAAAACGACCTCTGCTGCGCATTGCGCAAGGATAAGCCCGCGATCAGTAGAACCATTGAAGGCTTGGAGAAAGTCTACCTCATTTTTCGAAAAGAGGACGAAGAGGATAGAAGAAATAAGAGGCTATTTCTCACCGAAGATGGGGAAGTGAAGTACAACGAACTTGCTCCGATTCGCGCACACTTTTTTGATATGATCCATTCATCATTGAGTGAAGAGGAGTTGAGCCAGACGAGAAAAACACTGCAAATCCTTTGGGATGCCATGCAGGAAGAACATAAAAAGTACAGCTAATGCTAGCGAGAAGAATCACCATAGTTTTAGGTGCGGTCGTTTTAATTGGAGGCTACGTTCTCATGAACGTTTTGGCCGGAATGAAGGAGGAGCCGAAAAAGATGCCCGAAATTGACAAGACACCCAATGTGTTTTGGTCGGTCGTGAAAAACGATACTATTCAAAATTCGATTGCCATTACCGGTCGCGTTTTCTCTAGAAGGAAAATTCAAGTTCTTTCTGAAGTTCAAGGGATCTATCGTCCAGGAACGAAGGAGTTTAAAGATGGAGTGAGCTTTTCGAAATCTGAGCTAATGTTGTCGCTTGAGCCGGGGGAGATGAAAATGAATCTCTACGCTCAAAAAAGCTCCTTTTTGAATGCGATCAGTCAAGTACTGCCGGATTTAGAAATTGATTTTCCTGAACAAGCTTCGAAATGGGAAGACTATGTGCTTGCTTTCGAAATGGAAAAGAGTCTACCAGAACTTCCAAAAGTGAAAGAGAACAAACTCCAACTATTTCTTACCTCACGAAACATTTACTCGGCCTATTACAACTTGAGGGCGCAAGAAATCACTCTTTCGAAGTATCAGATTACGGCTCCCTTCGATGGGGTGGTAACCATGAGTAATGTGAATCCGGGCACCCTCGTGCGTCCAGGTCAAATATTGGGAGAGTTTTCCGACCCAACAGATTTTGAACTCGATGCAGCAATATCAGCCAAGGATGCTCAATTTGTTCGAGTTGGGGATGAGGTCAATTTAACCGATCAAGCCAGCAAGAAGGTGATTAAAGGAAAAGTGGTGCGTTTGGGAAGTCAAATGGATGTTGAAACCCAAAGCATCAAGGTATACATTGGCATTCGCTCTTCCGACTTGAGCGATGGCTCCTACTTAGGAGGCGCAATTCGAGGGCGTGATTTGGAGAATGTTTTACAAGTTGATCGAAACATTCTTGACAATGGCCGCATCTTCTTGATCGAAGAGGAGCAGCTTGTGCCAACTGAGGCAAATGTTCTTCGATACACCGAAACGAGGGCAATTATATCTGGGCTCAAGGATGGAGATAAATTTTTGAACCAGAGTCTCAATGGTGCTTACAACGGCATGAAAGTTAGACTTGTGAAGTAGCCATGAGGAGACTGATCGAATACTTCGTTAAATACCCAGTTTCCGGAAACGTGCTGATGGTAATGATTGTGATTTTCGGTCTCTTCAGTCTTTTTGGGCTTAAATCGACTTTTTTCCCTGAAACTGAGAGTCGCATCATTACAGTTCAAACCATTTACCCAGGAGCCTCTCCTGAAGAAATAGAGAATGGAATTGTCATAAAGATTGAGGACAACCTCAAGGGATTGACAGGAGTGGAAAGGGTTTCTTCCGTGTCGTCGGAGAATACCGCGAACATAACAGTCGAGGTTTTCAAAGGATATAAGACCGACGTTGTGCTTCAGGATGTGAAGAACGCGGTGGATCAAATCAATTCTTTTCCTATTGGAATGGAGCCTCCAATCATCTTCAAACAGGAGGGAAGAACCTTTGCTTATTCCTTCGCGATTACGGGAGATGTAGATTTAAAAACGCTCAAACGTTTTTCCAGAAAAGCGGAAGATGAACTCCGTCAGGTGGAAGGACTGACTAAAGTTGAGCTTTCGGGCTTCCCCTCTGAAGAGGTTGTTGTTTCGGTTCAAGAAGAGAAAATGCGTGCCCTGAACATAAGTTTCAATGAGGTGGCGCAGGCGGTGCGACGAAGCAATATTGAAACCACCGGTGGAACCATAAAAACTGAGAAAGAAGAGCTTCTCATTCGAGCCAACACCAAACAATACTATGCCGACGGGATGCAGGACATTGTTGTGAAGGCGAGTCCGGATGGAAAAATCATTCATTTGAAGGATGTGGCCCTTGTTGAAGATCGATGGTCAGAATCCCCGAACCGATCTTATATAAATGGTAAACCTGCCGTAATCGTTACACTCAACTACATGCTGGGTGAAGACATCATGCTCATTGCGGATGCAGGAAAAGAATATGTAGCAAAGTTCAACGAAGACAACAGCGTGATTAGAGCCGTTGAAGTTCGGGATGGAACAAAGAGTCTTACCCAGCGCATCGACCTGCTCACCAAGAACGGCTTGATTGGTTTCCTTCTAGTGCTGCTCTTTTTATCGCTCTTTCTAAATGTGCGAATGGCCTTCTGGGTTGCCATCTCCATCCCAATCTCCTTTGCGGGAATGTTCATTTTGGCCCTCTACTTCGGACTCACAATCAATGTAATGTCCCTGTTCGGAATGATCCTCGTCATTGGGATTTTGGTCGACGATGGAATCGTAATTGGGGAGAACATCTACCAGCAATTCGAAAAGGGTGAGAAGCCCTTGGAGGCAGCTATTAAAGGGACAATGCAAGTTCTGCCTGCAGTAGGCTCAGCTATTTTAACCACCATCATCGCCTTCTCTACCTTCTTTTTTATGGATGGTCGCCTTGGTGATTTCGCGCCCGCGCTGGCCTTTGTGACGATTGCCACTCTGCTCTTCTCATTAATTGAAGGGGCTTTCATACTGCCTGGTCACCTGGCGCACTCGAAAGCGCTGCACGAAAAAGGAAAAAAGAACAAAGTTGAACAGGCAACGAGCAACCTGATGAACTGGATGAGGTCGAAGCTCTACGCCCCATTGTTGCGCTTCTCTTTGAAAAATAAAATGCTCGCGGTGGCCGTCTTCATCTTCTTCTTTATGTTGACCATTGGTGGAATTCGTGGAGGATTGATTAAGCTCACCTTCTTCCCATTCATTGAACAAGACAACGTTCAAGTCAGCGTTGAGATGCCTCCAGGCACAAGAGACCGACTTACGCAAGATGTGTTGGATGAGATTGAGGTTGCTGCTTGGAACGTCAATGCCGGAATGAAAGCGAATCGCCTCGACAGCTTAGATGTCATCACAAGCATTCAGAAAACGGTGGGCCCTGGTACAAATCAAGGAAGTCTGTCCATTCGATTGCTCGACAGTGAAACGCGCAATGTGCGATCGTTTTTCATCGCCAATGCCATACGCGACTCTGCCGGGCCATTTTATGAAGCTCAAAACATCTCCTACGGAGGAGGCCAGCCTTTCGGGAAGCCAATGTCGGTTTCACTTCTTGGAAACAATCTTCAAGAATTGCAAGATGGAAAAGATGAGCTCAAGGATGACCTTCTACGTCTGTCATCTTTAGCCGATGTGGTCGACAACGATAAAAAAGGAATTAAAGAGATCAAAATGGAGTTGAAGCCCAAGGCGTATTTATTGGGACTCAACCTACAAGAGGTCGTTGCTCAAGTGCGACAAGGATTCTTTGGCTTCGAGGTTCAGCGTTTGCAACGTGGAATTGATGAAGTGAAGATTTGGGTGAGATATGAGGAGGAAGATCGTTCCTCCTTGGGCAAACTCGAAGACATGCGCATTCGCACTCAAGATGGAAAGAGCATTCCCCTTCGTGAAATAGCCAGCTTCGAAATGGAACGGGGAATGTTGGCCATAAATCACCTTGATGGGAAACGTGAATTTCGAATTGAATCCGACTTGTCGAATCCCGGTGAGAGTGCACCAGCCATTATGGCGGAAATCGAAGCCGGTAAATTGGCGGAAATTCTTGCTAAATACCCGACTCTAACCTACAGCTTTGAAGGTCAGAGCAAGCAATCTGAAAAAACAGCCCGCTCGGGCAAAAAGGTTCTTCCGATCATTCTCATCCTCATGTTGGCCGTGATTACATTAACATTCCGCTCATTTGGGCAAGCGATTATTGTTTTTCTGATGGTTCCCTTCGGATTCATTGGAGTGGGATGGGGGCATTGGATTCACGATGCGCAAATCTCTTTGCTCTCTGCTTTTGGGGTGATCGCCTTGATTGGAATCATGGTGAACGATTCGCTTGTATTGGTTACAAAATTCAATGGATTTCTAAAAGAGGGTGAAGGGGTATACGATGCTATGTACAAGGCAGGATTGTCGCGTTTTAGAGCCATTGTCCTAACCTCCGTTACCACCATTGCTGGTTTGGCGCCACTTATTTTAGAGAAAAGCTTTCAAGCACAATTTTTAGTTCCAATGGCGATTGCCGTCGCATATGGTTTGGCCATTGCGACCTTCACTACTTTAATCTTGCTTCCTGTATGCCTTTTGGCTTGGAACGACGCAAAAGTTTTCACTCGAGGTGTTTGGAATGGCCGTCGGCCAAGTCCGGAAGATGTTGAACCTGCAGTTGCAGAAAAAAGGATGGAAGATGAATACAGCTAGAGTCCTATTCCTTCTTGCAGCCTTAACCAGCTCGGGGTTCCTTCAGGCTCAAACATTGACCTTGGAAGAGGCGATAAAGAAAAGTCTGAGTCAGAATCTGAACATTCAGCTTACTGAGCAAAGCGTGGCCATTGCTGAGGAACAAAACAGTATTGGGAATGCAGGCATGCTTCCCACAGTTGATTTAAATGCAGGGGGTAGTTACAGCAACAGCAATGCAGAGTTGACCATTTTGGGCTTGCCGGAACCTCTCAATGTTACTGGGGCACAAGCCACCGCTTTGAATACTTCCTTAAATCTGAACTATATTTTGTTCAATGGATTTGCTGCGCAGAGCACGTATAAGAAGTTTGGAATCGCCCTCGATCTAGCGAATACCCAAAAACGAATGGCAGTTGAAGGAACAATCCTTCAGGTCATTGGGAGCTACTTTCAAGTAGCAAGTCTTCAAAAAAACGATGCTGTGTTGGCGGAAAGCATTGCGATTTCAAAAGATCGTTTGGATAGAGCAAAGGTTCGCTACGACTATGGCGGAAACAAGGTAGATCTCCTCTCGGCGGAAGTTGATTATTCGCGCGACAGCATCAATTTTCTGAACAATAGAGTGGCCCTGTCGGCCGCACAAAAGGATTTGTCTTTCTTGATGGGCGACAAGGAGTTTTCGTCTTCGTATGAAGTTGATGAGGAAGTGGCATTTCTGGAAACCTTAGAGCTCGAAGAACTTTGGAAGATGGCTGAGGGCAACAATGCGGCCTATCAAAATGCGCAACAGGCAATTCTTCTTGCAGAGCAAGATGCTAAGCTGAGCAGATCGGGTGCTTTTCCAACGATTTCATTGAATTCGAGTTATTCCTTTTCTCAATCGGAGAATGAGGCAAGCCAGTTGCAAAAAGCTGTGAACAATGGCTTGTCGGCAGGATTGAGTTTAAATTACCGTCTGTACGGTGGAGGTCAGAGAAGAAGCCAATCCAAAATGGCCGCCATCAATTTAAAGTCTCAACTCATTCGAAAAGAAGAGCAAGAACGACTTCTTCGCAAAGATTTGGAAATTGCCTATTCCGAATACACCACCAAGTGGAAGGTGGTTGAGATGGAGGAGAAAAACATAACGACTGCTGAGCTCAACTTCCAGCGAAGTAAGGAGTTATTCAACCTTGGTAAGCTCACCAATACTCAATTTCGAGAAGCTCAGCTCAACCTCAGGCGGTCGAGAATTCTCCTAGCTCAGAGCAAGTATGAATTGAAAATTTCTGAGTCGAACCTGGTTCAATTGAGCGGAGGCTTACTCAGCAATTGATTCGATGATCTATGAAGGTCCTTCTTGTAGATGAGGTTCATGAAAATTTAGCCAAAAAGTTTGAAGGCTTAGGCTGGGTCTGCCAAGAAGCCTACGACTGGAGCCGGGAAGAAGTTCTTGAGCGGATTCATGAGTACGAGGGTATGATTATCCGCTCGAAGTTTAAGGTGACAGAAGATCTGATTCAGCGAGCGAGCAACTTAAAGTTCATCGGGCGCAGTGGTGCAGGAATGGAAAACATTGACTTGCTAGCTGCTCGGGAGCATAACATTCAATGTTTTAATAGTCCGGAAGGAAACAGAGATGCCGTTGGCGAGCACGCCCTTGGGATGTTGCTGCAGATGTTCAATCACCTTTCCAAGGCCGATGCTGAGGTTCGTGAGGGTATATGGAACCGTCCGGCAAACAGAGGAAATGAACTCGGTGAAAAGACGGTAGGCATTCTGGGCTATGGATTTATGGGAAGCTCTTTTGCTCAAAAGATTTCTGGTCTCTCCTGCGAAATCCTTGCCTACGACAAGTTCAAATCGGGTTTTGGAAATGAGCTCATTCAAGAGGTGAATCTGGAGGAGTTTAAAGAACGTACAGAAGTACTGAGCATCCATACAAATCTGACTCCTGAGACGCGTGGAATGGTGAACTACCACTTTCTAAAATCCTTTAAGAATCCACTCTATTTGGTCAACACTGCACGTGGACCGATAGTGCCGTTGGATGATTTAGCAGGAGCTTTGAAAGAAGGGATTGTTTTAGGCGCCTGTCTGGATGTGTTGGAAACTGAAGGTCAGAGTTTTGAGAAAATGCAAAGCAGTCCGGGATTGGAAGAATTATTAAAGTCGGATGCTGTTTTTTTCTCTCCACACGTAGCTGGCTGGACCCACGAGTCGAATTACAAAATGGCTTCAGTTCTGGCAGGCAAGATCATCAAGGCCTTTAGCTAGCGCAGAGCATGAATCATAAAGCTTTCTTCAAGTGATTCGCGAACTTCAAAATAGCTTACCTTCGCAGGCTTCAATTAATGGCTGAAGAAAGAGATAAAATACTGAATACATGGACATTACAAGAACATACGTCGACGAGTTGAATGCGCAGCTCACCATCAAGTTGGATCCAAAGGATTACCAAGAGCGTGTTGGGACCATTTTAAGCGACTACAGAAAGAAAATGAATATGCCCGGTTTCCGACCAGGCAAGGTGCCTATGGGCATGGTGAAAAAGATGTACGGAAAGGCTGTCTTGGCCGAGGAATTGAACAAGGTGTTTTCTGACAACTTAATGAAATACCTCACCGAGAACAAATTGGACGTTCTAGGTCAGCCTCTCCCAAGTGCAGAAAGCAACAACAAGATCGATCTTGAAATGGATGGGGAAGTCTTCGAGTTCACGTACGACTTGGGACTCGCTCCTCAGTTTGACGTCAATCTTTCTTCCAAAGACAAACTAGAATACTTCAAGATTATCATCGACGAGACCCTCATCGACAAATACGCCAAGGACATTGCGAAGCGTTATGGTAAAGTGAGCAATTCTGATGCAGCTGGAGACGAGGATATGCTTCACGGTATTTTTCGTGAGCTTGACAAAGAAGGAAACGAAGTAGAGGGTGGTATGCACGCGCATTCAACAATTTCCATTGAGTTTGTGGAAGATGCGAAAGCGAAGAAGCAATTGCTTGGCGCGAAGATCGGAGATAAGCTTACCGTAGACCCAAACAAGATCACCCGAGGCCCAGGAGATATTGCTCAAATGCTGAACATTTCTCAGAGCAAGGCTGAAAACCTAAAGCAGGATTTTAGTTTTGAAATTGAGCAGGTGTACCACATGGAACCAGCGGATTTGAACCAAGAATTGTTTGACAAATTGTACGGACCAGATCAGGTTAAGTCTGAGGAAGAGTTCAGAAATAAAATCAGAGAAGAGTTGGAGAAAAACCTTCAAGTTGACTCGGATAGAAAATTTTACAAGGACTTATCCGACAAACTGATAAGCAAACTCAAGATCAAAGTACCTGAGGAATTTCTTCGCCGTTGGATCATTGAAACCAACGAAGAAATGGACGAGACCAAACTTGAAGAGGAATGGGATCGTTATTTAGAAGGAATCAAGTGGCAGATCATTGAAAGCAAAATCGTTAAGGAAAACGAATTGAACGTTACGCACAAAGAGGCTGTAGATCACACAAAGGAGCTTTATCGCAAGCAGATGGAGATGTATGGATACAAAGACATTCCAGATGCTGAGCTTGACGGAATGGTAGCCAATACTCTTGCGAAAGAAGATGAAGCCAGAAAGATTTACGATCAACTTTTTGAAGAGCGCTTGATGAAGTTTTACAAAGAGACCGTTAGTATAAAGGAGAAGGAACTTTCTTTCGACGATTTTGTTAAATTGGTCAATAAGCAGTCAGGTAAAAACAAGATCTTGGACAGCCTATCAAACCTTGTCAAATTCTAGAAAAAACATGTACGACAGCGACGAATTCAAAAAATACGCAACCAAACATCTTGGAATCAGCAGCCTGAGCTTGCACAGGTACAATTCCATGTATTCAAACTACATCTCTCCGACGATCATTGAAGAGCGTCAGATGAATGTGGCATCAATGGACATCTTCTCTCGTTTGATGATGGATCGCATCATCTTTCTTGGAGTTCCAATCGACGACAACGTATCGAACATCATTCAAGGTCAATTGCTTTTCTTGGAATCTACAGATGCCAAGAAGGACATTCAGATTTACATGAACTCTCCAGGGGGATCCGTTTATGCTGGACTTGGAATGTATGATACGATGCAATACATCCGTCCCGACATCGCCACGATTTGTACGGGAATGGCAGCCTCTATGGCCGCAGTATTGCTTTGCGCGGGTGCTAAAGGAAAACGAACCGGTCTTCCACACTCTAGAGTTATGATTCACCAACCAATGGGTGGTGCTCAAGGGCAAGCTTCCGACATTGAAATCACGGCTCGGGAGATTCAGAAAATTAAGAAAGAACTGTACGAAATCATTTCAAATCACTCTGGTCAGGACTACGACCAAGTTTGGAAAGATGGCGATCGTGACCACTGGATGTTGGCGGATGAAGCTAAGGCCTATGGTATGATCGACGAAGTACTCGTACGAGATAAATAGTCTATGCAACGGAACGAACCCAAGTGCTCCTTTTGCGGGAAATCGAAAAGTGAGGTCAATATCCTAATCGCAGGAATTTCTGGCCACATCTGTGATAACTGCATCGTCCAGGCTCAGAACATTGTTCAAGAGGAAGTAAGCGTAAAGCTGCAATCAAAACTGCAGTCGTCGCTCAACTTGCTCAAGCCTATGGACATAAAGAAGCACTTGGATGAGTTCATTATTGGTCAAGATGAGGCCAAGAAAGTACTTTCTGTAGCTGTCTACAATCATTACAAACGAATCACTCAGGCACACGAAGAGCTGGATGATGTAGATATTGAAAAGTCTAACATCATCATGGTTGGTGAAACTGGAACAGGAAAAACACTTCTGGCTAAGACCATTGCTCGCATTTTGAACGTTCCATTTTGTATCGCAGATGCAACGGTAATTACCGAAGCGGGTTATGTGGGTGAGGATGTGGAGAGCATTTTATCGAAGCTCCTTCAATCTGCCGATTACGATGTTTCCAAGGCAGAAAAAGGAATCGTGTTCATAGATGAGGTGGATAAGATTGCACGTAAGAGCGACAATCCATCCATTACCCGCGACGTTTCTGGTGAAGGTGTGCAGCAAGCTTTGTTGAAGCTTTTGGAAGGTACAATCGTAAACGTTCCACCAAAAGGCGGACGTAAGCATCCAGAGCAAAAATTGATTCAAGTTGACACCAAAGACATATTGTTTGTATGTGGTGGTGCCTTCGACGGAATTGCGAAAGTGATCGAGCGACGCATGAATGCGAATGCTTTGGGCTTTTCAAATTCTAAAGAAGAGCGCGTTCAACACGATGATGAGAATGTTCTTCAATGGATCAATCCTCAAGACCTTCGAAGCTTTGGACTCATTCCGGAACTCATTGGTCGTTTTCCAGTGCTCACATATCTAGATCCTTTAGATCCGCTTGCGCTGCGTAGGATTTTAACAGAACCTAAAAACGCATTGATCAAGCAGTACGCGAAACTCTTCGAAATGGAAGGGATTCAGTTGAACATCGACAAAAAGGTTCTTGACTTTATGGTCGAGAAGGCTGTGGAATTCAAGCTTGGAGCTCGTGGATTGCGTGCCATATGTGAAGCAGTGCTATTGGATTCAATGTTTGAACTGCCGTCTTCAGCTGATGTAAAAGAATTTCGGGTTACGCTCAATTACGCGAAAGGCAAACTGGATAAATCCGCCATCAGTAAGTTGCGGGTCGCTTCCTAAAAAGAAAAAATCAATAATCTATTTCTAGGTCTGCCGACGGGATGTTGATGTTCCTCATCTTGGCTGTAGAAACGCATTCATCCGAGAATGTGATGAATCGGCTGGAGAGGTCTGGGATTTCCATTACCTGCACTCCATTAGTTCCGTAAGGGTAAATGCACTGAAGATCGTAAAACCAATTCCCTTGCGTCTCTACTTCGAATGAGCTGCCGGAAGTACCTCTTCCACTGGAAGTGCCTTCAAAACGGAATACATCGTCGAATGGCTTGGGAAGGTCGTTGCCTTCTGTTTGAACAACGAAATAGTCGCAATTCCACACAATTTTACACTTAGGAGAGCTGATGAAGCCGTCTTTAACGACGAGGTTGTACTCTTTTTCTCCAGCGGCATTGGTGCCGATCAGAGTGTATTGAAAGCTGCCTTCGATGCTCAGGCTATCTACAGCATATGAAAAGAGGTTGATTTCCAGAAAAGTGAAATCATCGGGGTAGAAGCCATCGATTGTGATGTTCAGCCTTCCTCCACGATCTTTAAAATCTTCACAGCCTATAGAAGCATTCACTTTACCATAATCCAACCACAAAACCTTGTAGCGCGCAGTTGGGGAGGTGGTGAAATAAATGGTGTCTAAGCAGTCGTCTTGAAGGTCGGAGGTAAAGCCTGCCTTGACGAGCAATGAGTCTTCAATGGCTATCTGATGCACGTGACGCATGATGTCTAAGAAGACAGTTTGAGCCAACATATGATCTCGGGCAGTTGAAGTGTCTGTGTCGTTGTCTCGAACAGAATCTCTACAAGAGGCAAAGCTCAAGGCAATAAGAAGAATGCTGATGGCTTGCTTCATTGTTTCAAAAATAAGGCTTTTAGATTAAGCATTTCTTCGGGTGTATCGCACAATTCGAAATGAGTAGGCATGCTTTTCGTCGATGGATTGTCTCGAAAGTTCTTCTGCATCCCAAGACTTCAAATCGATGGGAGGAAAGTGAGCATCTGCATCGGGAAATTCAGCATCGACGTGCGTGATGTACATTCGATCTGCGAGATTCATGGTTTGTCGATAAATCTCACCACCTCCAATAACATACAGCTCTTCTTCACCAGTATTGGCTGCATATTCAATGCCTTCCTCTATGCTGCGCACCATTACGCAGCCTTCAAAATTTGCGTTTCTGCTCAATACGATGTTCACTCGACTCGGGAGAGGTCGGAATCGCTCTGGAATGCTCTGGTAATTCTTTCTACCCATCAAAACGCTGTGTCCTTTCGTGCTTGACTTGAAGAATTTCATGTCGACGGGTAAGTTCCACAATAGGTCGTTGTCTCTACCGATGGAATTGTCGTTGGCAATTGCCGCTATTAAGGAAACAATCATTTTAAACCGAAACGGCCGCTTTGATGTGTGGGTGTGGTTCGTAATCCAAAAGTTCAAAATCTTCAATAGAGAAATCGAAGATGTTCTTCACTTCCGGATTGATTTTCATGGTAGCGAGATTCTTAGGCTCACGCGTCAGCTGCAATTTTGCTTGTTCTATGTGGTCGTTGTATAGGTGAACGTCACCAAAGGTGTGAACAAAATCGCCCAATTCTAGATCGCAGACCTGTGCAAGCATCATTGTCAGTAGGGCATAGGAAGCGATGTTGAAAGGAACACCTAAGAAGGTATCAGCGCTTCTTTGGTAGAGCTGACAGGAGAGCTTTCCATCTGCCACGTAAAACTGAAAGAGGCAATGGCACGGTGGTAAGGCCATATTTTCGATGAAGCCTACATTCCATGCACTTACAATGTGTCTTCTCGAATCTGGATTGTTTTTGAGGCCGTCTACCAAATTGCTGATCTGATCTACATATTCTCCATTCGCAGTAGGCCAAGAGCGCCATTGGTAGCCATAAACAGGTCCGAGGTTGCCATCTTCATCGGCCCAATCGTCCCAAATGCGAACGCCATTTTCTTTTAAATAAGCGATGTTGGTGTCGCCTTTTAAAAACCAGAGAAGCTCATGGATGATGGAGCGGAGATGCAGTTTTTTCGTTGTGAGAACTGGGAAGCCTTTGGAGAGGTCAAATCGCATTTGATAACCGAAACAACTGATGGTTCCTGTCCCAGTTCGGTCGGACTTGTGGGTTCCATTTCCAAGGATGTGCTCGAGCAGGTCTAGGTAGGCTCTCATGTCTTAAAGTGCGTTCGAAATGTTCATTCGAATGTAGCTTCTTGAGCGAGCCAAACCACGGCAGAAGAGGGGTGATTTTTCAAGAAATTATGCACAGAAAAACAACTAGAGTTTATCCTTCTTTTCTTTCTTCTTATCCTCTTTGTCTTTTAGCTTTTCGAGCTTGTCGATGTTCTTTTCCTGCTCTTCAACACGCAGTGACTTCTTATCGTCGATGTACTTCTTTGCTTCCGTAACTGAAATTTTTGTTTCGTAGTTGTAGGAAACCACAAAGGCGTCGGGCAAGCCGATTTCTTTGATGTGCTCACAGTAGCGTTTTGCGATGTCGTAGGAACCGTATGATCCTACAGTCAACACGGTTAAGTCTCCTTGAATGTTTTCTCGAATGCGGTCGATGCGCAAATAGGTTCGAACGAGCTCATCTGGAATGGTATCTCTGAACGCGCCAATTTGCACTCGGAAATCAACTTTTCCCCGGATGTCTTTTTTAATTGGGATGTTGTCTAAAGTCACCACTTCTTCTTGATAGGTTGCTCCATTGATGTCTACAATGAAGGCATCTTTATATCCAGCTTCTTTAACAAACTCTAGGAGTTTGGCAGCTTGCTGGGGGTAGATCAAACGTCCAACAACGTAGCGAAACACCCCGTTTTGGTCCATGTACACTTCAACGTTTTTGATGCCGTCGAAATCGCGGGTGAACTTAGGGTCGATGTAGGCTCCAACTTGAACTCCGTAGAGCGAGTGTGTGGTTGTGTAATTTACGCGCTTGGTTTGAATGCCCCTAGATTCGGGATCCGTGATTGGGGTGAGTCGGTCACGATATTGCTTCTCGGGTGTTTTGGTGCGAGTGTAATTTCCCTGGCGCGACCATCCTGAAGAAGGCTTCAATAGCTTTGCTTCTGTGCTGAGCTTGTAGTCTGCGAGAGGTGCGATTTCTTCATCATCTTCGTTATTTTCTTCCTTGGCTCCGTCTATGACATCCTTTTCAACTGGAGCCTCTTCGGCTGATTCCTGGGCTTCAGCAATGACTGAATCTGCATCGGCTAGCATGTCTTCTTGCTCGTCTTTGAATTGTTTTTTCCCGCAGATGCGATGCCATTTCTGTCCTTCTACCAAGAACCATTCATCCTCATAAGAGAAAACGGTATAGAATTCATTGAGGGTCTCAACGGTCTGGTCGCACTTGCCGGTAAGGCTGTATCCAATGATGAGATAGTAGTAGGTATATTCAGAAGCGCGCCGCTCTGTAACAGCAGCTCTGTTGTAGTATGGCGAGAAGTTTTCTTTCGCGTATTCAAGTAGTTTAACGGCTTGCTTGATCTTCTGCTCTTGCTTGATGTAGCTGGCTCCGAGGTGATATGCAACGTTTGCATTTTTGTGATCTCGCTTCCATAAGTCTTCCAAAAGGGGAATGGCCGATGCCTCGTCGTGGTTTGCAATGTGCAGCTTAGCCTGGCGAAAAATATCGTAATACTCCTCGTCCAATTGGGCGAAAACTTGAGTTGAGAACAGGCTTAGGAAGCTAAAAATCAGCACAAAACGCATCATAGAGTCTTTGAATACTCTCAAACATACTGGAAATGCGCGCCTTGATTATTTGCTTGCGGTCTACTTGTGAACATGGAAACGTGAATTCTTGGGTTGTGGCGTACTGCTCAGAGAAGGAGCTAAGTCCTAGAAACTACTTAGAAGTCTAGTTCAAGGGAAATGTGAGAAATTGGTTTCTGGAAGGCACGATCTTCAATGCCCCAAGCATAGTCGTATCGGACAAAATAACCCATGATTTTTGCTCGGAAACCAAATCCTAAGGAAGCTACGATTGGATCAATTTTATTGTCAAGGTAAATGGTCAGCGGATCCCGTTCGATCACAAAAGTGTTGAACTGATTTTTCTTCGAATAGGGGTTCCAGCCTGTCCAGGCAGAACCAATGTCGTTGAAAAGAACCAATTGGAAATTGGAAGTAAACTCAGATTTTAGTGGCCTGTTTGCGAAGTATCGAAACAGAGGCCAGCGAAGTTCGTTGTTCAAAACAGCGAAGGAGTTTCCATTTCTTATGTTCTGAATGAACCCTCTCATGTTGGTGGCAATGGTCTGGAAGCGGTAGTTCTGATCTTCGGAAATCTGAATTTGACGATCGAAGCGTTCTCGGTCAGAAATGATGACCCAGCCATCGACGGATCCCAGATAATACACGAGTTTTTGTGATCCTAGTGAGGTTGATCCAGCCAAGCGCGATGCGAAGATCATATCGCGATGAACTTTTTGATAATTCCTAAAGTCGAATCCAATTACGTTTAGATCTTGCTGGAAGTTGTTGGCGAGCTGATAGCGTTCGGCAAAGATTTTAAATCGGGAGCCATTGTATAGGTTCAAGCCCTTATCTCTCACATTGTCGTAGATAAGTTCAAGCTTTCCGGAAAGGCGCAATTCATAAACATCGTCGCGCAGTAAGTTGCCGAAGTCGGTGCTGAGGAAAACAGTTCTATCCGACCGCACGCCCAAAGTGCTTCGGATGGCAAATGTTTCGCTCAACGGATATTTGAGAATGTATTTGAATTGATTGATGTGCAAGTCGGTGCTCGTTAAGTTGGCATCCACGCTAGTGAGGCTCTGGCGCTGGAAGGAATATCGCTTATCGAGTCTTTTCGAACGATCGTCAAGGCTGATGAAGTACTCGGTGTTCAGACCATTGAAGCCGAGGCGAAGACCTCCTTCAATTTTAAAGTCTTCAAACAAATCCAATACGCCAACCTTTAGAACCATTCCCATTCCTGGTGGAGCATACGGTCCGCCATTGTAGGCTTGATAGAGCTGGTTCGCGAAATTAAAATCAACAGCACTCACCATATTGGTCGCCGTAAAGTTCATTTCATAATTTCTTTGATTCGGCATTTCCAACACCGGCAAGGGGGCACGGGTTAAACTATCGCGAAATTGTGCTCGAACTTTTGTCCGTACTTTTTTCGTAGTCGGTTCCGCTTCCTCCTCATGTTCAAAGCGATAGTCGTAGATGTTTATTTTCTCTTGTGGCTTTTCGACTTCGAAACTCTCGTATTCTAGATGTGCCGGATTCGCATCGTAATTGTCAGAAGTGAAAGGCAATTCAGGAACCACCACTTCACTCAAACTGTCTTCTGGTCGCGATTTTTGATCGCTGAGATTTTCCATGAAAAAGCGGTACCTCCCTTCGGTGAGCATCAGCTGAACAACCTCATCGGTAATGGGATCGTAGTCTTGCTCAAGAATGTTGCGCTTGTAATTGGATATCTGACGTATGTTGGTGAAATACCGGTAGTGAATGCTGGTATCTACAGCTGCAATGGCCGAATCGGGAACGCCGGAAAAGCGGTTGATCACATTGCCATCATCACTCAGAAATATGTAGTCCAAATCTTTCGACTGGAAGGCCGCACTCTCGTTCACTTCTGGAGTATTGGTGATTCTTCTCAGGTTGTTTTTCTTCAAGCGTGTGTCGAGGGAGTAGATGTCTTTAGCGCCGAGTAAACTGCTGTTTGCGTTTTCAGGTTCCTCATCAATTTCACCGGGTCGATTCGAACTAAACAAAATCTTCTGTCCATCCCGACTGTAGTGCGGCTCTAAGTCATCGTACAAGTCATCGGTAAGACGCTTTAGAACACTACTGGAATAGGTGAATGTGTAGAGGTCGGTCTGCCCACGATTGATGGCTGAGAGGACAATGTTTTTCCCCGTGGGGTGGAAGTCAGCGCTCAGAATTTTCTCGAGCTGATAGATGGGGCGTTCTACTTTTTCTTTGCTTTCGGTGTCGTAAAGTGTGAGCCAAGAATTTGATTTCTTTTCTGTAATCACCGCCAGTTTGCTTCCATCTTTACTCCAGAATACAACGGGTTTACTCTGGTCGTTTACGCGTTGCAAGCGAGTCCCGTCGGCCATTATTTTCTTTCGCTTCTTGGTCTCGGTGTCGTAAACGTACAGCCGGTTTCGTCCGAGTACATTGGTTACATAGGCCAATTTTGAACCCCCGGGTTGCTTCTTGAGATTTCTGTACAGAGGACGCTTTTTCCCTTTGTAAGTCAATTCCAAATCTGGCATTTCTCGATTTTCCAACTCCAGTCGAGATTTTTCGATGTAATAATCGGCGCAATTCTGAATGAGTTCCTTGAGGGATATTCCAAGAACAAAGAGAAAGCCGCTCTCAACATTTCTACTCACCCTTGCCATGTACACAATGTTTGGAATTACCCTGCTCCCATAAACTTCCTCAATGTATCTCCATATGGCGTGACCTGCGTATTCAGCATCAATTCCCTCTAAGCGATTGAAACGTTTGTATTTTTTGCTCGTGTATCCATCGATTACACGATTTTCGACTTCGGCATTCCAAGGACGAGAAGCATAGGAAACCAAGCCATTCACATACCAGTCGGGAATGCTCAACAAGGCTGAGTTCTTGATTACTTCTTTCCAGTTCTCGCCGTACATCATCTTGTTCATGATGATGGTTGCCAAACCTCTTTGAATCTGCTCGTCGAGCTTGTTGTAGTCACCTTCATAATACAAGAAGACCTTGTTCCCCGAAAGTTGCGTTTGTCCACCCGTATTGAATTCCTCATCTACATAGTCGATGTTGCTCTGGTGGTACTGGCCAATTTTATTGTAGACGATGAAGTGAATCTTATCGTCGATGTTGTAGTCGAAGTTCCGTTCTAAGTCGCTCTTGATGCGACGGGTAGCCCGTGCTGTGTACTCTGCAATCTGGTTTCCTCCCGCATAGAAATAGATGTTGTAATCGTTGAATCGGTAGTAGTACCAGAAGAAGTTTTCGTGCTGGACACGATTCTTGCCAAAGGTTTGTTGGGATCCAGTGTAGAATTGGGCATGCGAAAAACTGGGCCATAAAAGTCCCAGAAGCACAACTACACTGAGTATTAGACTTCGCATTCTTTCCCTAAGTATCCGATAAAGTTAGCCATTTTGGCCGCGTACTTTCCTTTCTTTGCACAGCTTTCCATTCCAACAATTATGACCGTCGTTCAGTTCACCTTCAATCCTTTTCAAGAAAACACTTACTTGCTCGTCGAAGGCAAGAAAGCTTGGATTGTTGACCCAGGTTGTTATACAACGCAAGAGCAAAGCGAATTGGTCGACTACATCGAGGAAAATGACTTAGCGGTTGAAGCTGTTGTGAATACGCATTGTCATTTGGATCACGTATTGGGAAATGCCTTTTGCTGCAAGCTATTCAGTGTTCCCTTGTGGGCTCCCGCTAGAGATCAATACTTGCTCGACAACCTAGAACGTTCAGCCGCAGTATGGGGAATTGGAAATGTTGAAGAGTCACCAGCCATCGACTTAGACTTAAACGGCGAAACTGAATTGGTGCTGGGGGCAGCAAAGTTTGAAATTTTGCAAGTACCTGGTCATACTCCTGGTCATGTCGTGCTCTCCAACAAAGCAGACTCAACTGCTATCGTTGGAGATGTCCTTTTCAAAGGCAGTATAGGTCGAACAGACCTTCCAGGCGGAAATCACGAAACCCTCATCAAGAGCATCAAAGAGGTGCTTTTCGAATTGAAGGATGATACCTTGGTTTATTCTGGACATGGTCCAGAAACGACTATAGGTGAGGAGCGCAAAAGCAATCCTTGGTTGGTTTAAGGCGGTCTCTCAGATTTCAGAAAACACCATTCTTGTTTCTCGAAATACTATTTTAGTTTTATGCAGAAATGCAAAAATTGTTCTGAAGAGCTTGTAGGGAACTTCTGTTCCAATTGTGGTCAATCAATAAAATTAGATCGGGTTAGTGTGAATTCGATTGCCACCCCTAAAGACACCTTAACCAGCACTTTGGAAACCACACAAAAGGCCCTATGGAATGTTGTTTACCCAAACCCAACATCGGATTTGGTTACAATCGAATGGCGCTCGGAAAATGAAGATGTAGAAATTCGTGTTTCCGACCTGCTAGGAAAAGAGTTATATTCCTATGTACACCTGAAGCCAACCGGAAGCCAATCACTGTCTCTACCAAACGACGGTATATTTTTAATTACGATTGTGTCTGGCAATCAAATTAACACTAGTAAAATTGTTAAGATTAGTCCATAGAGTAAGTATAGTAGTCGCTTTTCTCATATACTCACATTTATGCATTGGTCAGATTCTTATTGATCAGACCTCAACAAGTATGAGCCTTTCAGGCGCCGGACAATCGCTTGAATTTCGAGAAGATGGTGGCCTAATGCTGACCATTCCTAGTGGAATTGGAGATGCTTTATGTGTTGACTTGAAGGATAGTATTTGGTTTGCATTGGCACCAGAGCAATTTGCCTTTGACTTTTATTCGAACATCCTACGGTTTGATTCCCTCCTTGACTTTAAAGGAACAACTCAGACCATCAGGAGTATCATTTCTCCTCCAGAAAGGAGTGATGATGGTTACGTTTTTGCTGGAATATATTTTGTTCATGGGTCCAATGGAAATGGTTCGGTTACAAGAAAACTAGTGAAATTGTGAGAATATAAATGACACATTATCCATTCAACAGAAGACGGCACATTAAGGAGCGTGACAAACTTCAGGTCTCCCTGCTAGCCTTTTTCTTGCTTCTTGGAGGGTTGGTATGCAGCTATGAAATCTATTCTCAGAACTTCGTTCGAGGAACTCAGTTTTCATCGTATAACAGAATCCTAACCTATAGTCTGGGGGCAACCACAACAGGACTTAGTCTTACAGCCGGCCTGTGGGGGGGGGGGGNNGGCGAGAACTTTTCAGAAACGAATGAGCTAGATCAAATAAATCAACTAAATGACTACTTCACGGTAAGGCTTGTTTTAGGTGATTCCTTAGACCTCATTTCATCAAAGCAATTTAATAGAACGGCGGATCGGGGAAACTTCAGTCTTGAAGATTCCTCTCATATTCTTGGAGCGCTTTTTTTTAATGTCAACTCACCAGTTGTTTTAGGTGTCGATACCATTCGGGTGGACACCTTAATGGATGCAAATTGTGGCTATATAAGAAATTCCTATATCTGTAAAATTGACAAATTCGATTCCATAATTGACATAACAACCTTTGGTGGGCCGAGAGCTGAAATCACTGCGATTGGTCACTCAAATTATGACAATAGCATCATTACCGTAACAAATTATTGCCAAGATACAGGAAGGCAGGGTGACGAGCTTTTTTACGCTAACGACTTTCATTCACACTCTGAAGGTTTAACGATGATTACGAAATGGGACGAGAATTTAGACATCATTTGAACTAGATGGGTTTTAGGACACAATAACGTATTTGACTCATTAGACCCTAACACATATCCAAGCATTGGCGTTGCATTTTGCGATGTTCATGTCTCAGACCAAGGAGATATAAATATTGTTGGTGACCACTATGGGATGATGAACCTTGAAGGAACATTTGTCTCAAACCCAACGGGGAGTTTTCATGAGCACTTTGCCTTGCAGCTGAAGTCAGAGGGCGAATTTCAAAACTTCTTCAAAATACCTGACGGAGAAGGTGGTGAGTACTTATGCTCAACCACAACAACAGATGGGAATGTGGCAACAGCCGCATTTCGGGAGCAGTTTGTTTTTGATGGATCAACTTATCCGAAAGATGAATATATATTTTTCTTTGACGATACTCTAGGTCTGGCAAAAATTGAAAGAAGGGGAGGTGTTCTAGCCATGGATAAAGGTGAGAATGGCGACCTTTTTTGGACGGGTTATCTTTCGCAAAAATCAACCTTTGGAAATTTTGAGATCACTCCAACTGGATCACAAGAGAATCTTGTTCTGGCAAAGATGACCGGTGAAGGAGATTACCTATGGGTGACGTCTTTATCTGGCGTTTCCATTGGTGAAGACATCGCTGTGAAAGGCAATAAAGTCTACGTTTTTGTAAAGTATTGGGGATCAATATTGGATGCCAACGGAGATACTGTGCTTAAGGCCCCTGACCTTACGAAAGAATATTCAGCAGTCGTGATGTTCGAGGATCAGCATGTTTCAGCTGTGAAAGAAAGCGGCGAGTATTCTAATGGCACATTCTGGCCCAACCCTTCAAAAGGACACATTAATATAGGCGAGCGCAGCTCATATGCAGTATTGAACATTCACGGCCAGCAGGTCCTTACCGGAAAAGCCAAGTCCATTGACCTTTTCAATCAACCTAATGGCGTTTACTTTGTAGTTCTCGAATCAGGAGAATCGCAGATGATTGTACTGCAGAGGTAATGGAGATGCCGAGATTTGACCCACACACCCGCGAGGCTGGTCGTGAGCAATGAATGAACTGAGGAGGTAGAGCACTTGCCTCGTGGGAATGGTTTTCCCCTGCCTTCAAAAGCTTCTAAGTCTCCGACACCAATCAAATCTGTGTTGTGAAGCAGCTCTTAGTTTTGTTCGTCTCGACCTTCAATTCCTTTTCTTATTGACCTATTCCATCATATGTATTTATGGCTTGATTCGAAAAAAGAGCTTTTGGGCCTTCGTGAAGTATTTTCTTGTGGTATTGTTTAGTGGGATGTTTTACGCAACTGCTGGCTTCGGCTTCTCTTATGCCTTTCTCGCCATTACAGTATCTAGCTGAGACAAAGGCTCAACTCATTCACCCTTGTCGGGCATCTGAGGTGCTTCAATGGATTTTACCGGTGGGCAGAACTTCTGACGCCAGGGTTTCAGCAACATGATTTTACACGACAATGTGAAGGGCTGATAGCGAGAGCTGAAGGCTTGTGTTCCTGGAATTCCAGAAGTGAAAGGGAGTATGTTCAGAATCGGAGTTTCGAGGCTCGGTAGAATCATCCAATTCCCACGCATCTTGATTCCATAACTGATTTTGTAATGCAGTTGAATGTTGAATGCCGTGGTGGTCCAAGTTTCAATTCCTGGAAGAGTATGGGTGTTGTCGAACTTGTTGATGAAGGCGTAGTCGATGTTGATTCCGGGTCCGTGAAGAAGGAAATCGTATTCCTTGATTTGACGAAAGAAATAGGCGTTGGCGAATGCGCTTGCATTGTGCTGACGATAGCTGCTCTCACCTTGCGCCACTGGAGTTTTGGCGTCTGAAACTTCCCAATAGTCGTCATAATTCTCTCTGCCACCAGTGCTTTTATAAGCCAGTCCGTAATCGAATACCGAGAATAGAATGAATTTGTCGGTGATGTGATAGCGACCGATTTCCGCGTACAAACCAAATTTTCCGTGAGGTTTGCTCTGGGCAATCAATGAAGAATCGCCAGACTGTAAAGCCGTCTGTTTTCTACCTCCAATAACACTTGGGGAATAAGTTATTCCAGGAGCAAATTGCCAGTGACTTTGCGAGAATTGAGGTTTCTTGGGAAGAACCGAACGATACTTTCTTCCGAAGGATTGTGCTTGAGAGCTGTTCCCAAAAAGCAGGGCTGCAATCAAGAAAATTCCGCCTAAAAAAACGCCGCGAAGGGGAAGAAGGTTTTTAAAGCTGCTCGAGTATTTGTTGCTCAATCTGTTCACTGTCCCAAATTTCCTCAATATTCTTCAAGCTCATCACGGAATCCATAATCTTTTCCTGTTTTTTTCCAAGAGCCAAAGCTTCACTGTAAGGAGTGTGTGAAAAGGTGACCATGGAGTAGAGTGGCATCCATTTTTTAGGATGTTTCGTGAACATCTTTTTCTCAATCTTCTTGCGCAACAGGAACATAGGATCTCCAACAAGGTCGCGCATTTCAATGTAATTTCTCAAGGCCAGTTCGGCGATGGCATCGCCGTTGGGTTTTCGAATTTCTGAGAACTTGGGGAAAATCTTCGACCAGTCTTCATTCAATTCTTCGGTCAGTCTCCACCATTCCGAACAGTCTTCAAAGCCAGAGTTCATTCCTTGTCCGTAGAAGGGAACAATCGCATGCGCAGAGTCTCCCATGAGCAGCACCTTGTCTTTATAATTCCAAGGCTCACATCGAATGATGCACAAAGACGCACTCGGGTTGTCGTGATAATCTTGGATGAGGTTCGGCATCAATGGAACCGCATCTGGGAACTGTTCCTGGAAGAAAGCCATGATCTTCTCATCGCTGTCTAAACTTTTGAAGGATACAGGACCTTCAAATGGAAAGAATAATGTCACAGTAAAACTGCCGTCTTGATTTGCCAAGGCAATCAACATATACTGACCACGCGGCCAAATGTGCAGAGCATTTTTGTCGATGCGATGGCTTCCGTCGGGATTTGGTGGGATGACCAATTCCTTGTAGCCATGCTTCAAATACTCTTGAGAATAGTTGAAGCGATCCATTCGCTGCATACGCTTCCGAACAGCAGAAAATGCACCATCTGTTGCATAGATTCTATCGGCCTCAACCTGTATCTCTTTTCCAGATTTTCGATCTAAGAAGGTGAGGACGTTCTTGTCTAAGTCTACGTCCAAACATTTGTGCTCAAAATGAAAAGTCACATTCTCAAACTCAGAGGCTTTCAAAACCACTTGGCGATTTAGCTCGCCCCGGGGAACTGAATAAATTGCTTCACCTTCTTGTCCGTAGGCTTGGTAGGTGAGCTCGCCGTCGACGCTGTGCATCAATCTTGAGTGCATCGGAATGGAAATGTCTCGAATTTCTTTACCTACTCCGGCCAACTCCAAAGCTTTCCAACCACGATTTGATAAGGCGAGGTTGATGGACCGTCCTCCAATGAAGTCCACTTCACGAATGTCTCCACGTCCTTCATAAACATCGACTTTATAACCTTTCTTGGCTAGGAGTAAAGCTTGGAGGCTACCGACCAATCCGGCGCCAACTACTACGGCATGTTCTTTCATAAGCACTGTTAAGCTGCGAAGATAGTCTGTGAAGTTTACAGATTCCCCTAAGATTTGTTAGCTCTGCAAAAGTCTCACTTGATGAAGGGATTCTCAACACGAATGGCGTTCGACTTAAACACCTTCATTCCCGGACCCACCAACGACTTGCCTTCAGAGTACATAAAGTAGGGACTGATGCGAATGTTTTTCTTGAATTTGGGAATATAACCCAGTGGTTTGAGGGAACCTTTATGAAAATCGTATTCCCAGCACTGGAGTTCATTGCTCGTATTTCCTTGGTAATTGTAGTGAACTTTCGATTCTTTTAAGTCGGGAAAGGCATCGATGCTGGAACTCTGGCCATTCATCCAAATGTGAAGTTTCTCCCCATGTGGAAGTCCTTTGTATTCGATGACTCCTGCGTAAAAGTCGGAGCTCTTGTGATCAACAGGAATTGAAGTGGCGTCAATGAACTTGCCATCCAAGGTGAAGCTGGTAAGGTCGATGTTGTAGACGTTCCGCAAAAGATCTTCTCCCTTTTGGGTCATGTCGGCACGCATGCTGGTGAGTACTAAGTGCCCCGTTTCGAAGAGGTGAATTTCATCGGTTCGGTGGTCCTTTTTGGTTGTGTTCCTAAAGTGATCGTTTTTCAGATCCTTGAATGGAATGATGGTTTTAGCCACCACCTTTTTTTTGCGCAGATCAACCTTCGCGAAGAAGAGACCATCGGACTTATTGCTCACCGGTCGGTGGTAGGAATCCGAAGGATAGTTCCACTTAAAATCACCGAGCAGCTCACTGTTTTTATGCGCTTGATAACCGACTAGGAAAATGTCGGTGCCGATTGATTTCAGCTCAAAATCGTTGATGTAATGCTCCCCTAAATCCACGTCTATTTGATGCGTGTTCTGCTTGGAATCGGAATAGTATAGACGCACTGTTTTCTTTTTGTCGTGCAGGCGAAGAACAACCATAGGAATGCCTGGCTTGAGGTAGAAAGCTCCTAGAATGTCGGTATGAACTTCAGGCTCAATTTTCATCTGTGAAACAGAAGTCAGTTTGAGGTCTTTGCTGTACAGTTGTACATAGGAAGTGTATTTTTCATTTTCTTCAGAGTACTGAAGAATGAGTGTTGCCATAGTGCTGCTCCAATCGTTTTCCATGATGGAGAAGAAGAACTTTTTCTGCTGAGAAAAGCGCCAAAAGGAATTCTTGTCGCGCTCTATGTCTGCAATCGAGACTAGGTTTCCAATCCGGTGATTGTCGAAATCCACTCGGCCCAAATAAATTTCTTTTTGATTGGAATGTTCCTTTTCTAGAACGATGTAGGTCTGATCTCCACAATGAACAAATTCCCGAAAGTCCAATCTTTTCCCATCGTCGTCGGGCGTTCTTGGAACGTATTTGAGCTGCTCCACTAGCTTCATCTTTCGGTCGTAGAAATTCAATTTAAACTTATCGGAGGCTTCAAATTTTAAAATGGATAGGTAACCCTTTGGTGCACGAACAAATTCCAGGAGGCTGTAATACCTTCCGTGCGATTTGAGCTTACCAACCTTCATTCTTGTGTCGGTTTGGCCTTGACTTAAATCTGGAGAAACTGTCGCCAAGACTATGAGCATCAGTAATAAACTTCCCGAAAGGAATCGTCTCAATAGAATGAATGTTGAGGGGCTTGGCAAAGGAGGATGTGGTTTCAGCTTCAATGTACGAATCGTCCCGTACTTAAAACCGGTTTCAAGCGTCTAAAAAGTCTTGCAATACTTCCCCGAATCGGAAGCAGTCTTCAAAGTTGTTGTAGAGTGGCACTGGCGCAATGCGAATTACATTCGGTTCACGCCAATCGGCAACAACTCCATTTTTAGTGAGATGATCGAACATCGCTTTTCCTTCTCCGTGAACGAGAATGGAAAGTTGCGAGCCTCTTTCTTCATCTGCCTTTGGAGTGATGATTTCAAATTCTACTCCCTCGTTTTTACTTGAGGTGTCTTCGATGATATATCGCAAGAAGGAGCTTAATTGAAGACTCTTGGATCTCACTTTATCCATTCCTGCACGCATGAATTGATCGAGAGCAATTTTGTGGACGGCCATGGCAAGTACGGGTGCATTGCTCAGTTGCCAAGCTTCAGCAGAGTGGATGGCTTTGAAATTACTGCCCATTTTGAAGCGTTCATTTTTATCGTGGCCCCACCAACCCTCGAAACGTGGAAGATCGGTTCCGTGATGCCGTTCGTGAACGAAAACTCCACTGACACTTCCAGGTCCAGAATTCAAATACTTATAGGAACACCAGGCAGCGAAGTCAACTCCCCAGTCGTGAAGTTTGAGCTCGACATTTCCAGCACCATGAGCGAGGTCAAAACCGCAAAGCACCCCTACAGCATGTGCAGCTGCGCAAACTGTTTTCATTTGAATCACTTGACCGGTGTAATAGTTCACCCCTCCAATCATCACCAATGCGAGCTCTTCGGCATTGTCTTCAATGGCTTTCAAGATGTCTTCGGTTCGAAGTGTATGTTCTCCTTTCCGTGGTTCCAAAGCAATGAGGCCGTCTTCTTCTTCGATTCCGTGAAAGCGCAATTGCGATTTTAGCGCGTAGAGGTCGGAAGGAAATGCTTTGGCTTCACAAAGAATTTTGACTCTCTTTCCTTTTGGCTGAAAAAAGGAAACCATAAGAAGGTGCAGGTTGGTGGTGAGCCCATTCATGGCTACGACTTCCGATTCTTTTGCTCCTACTACTTTGGCCAGTGGCGCCGCGAACATCTCATGGTAGGCATACCAAGGATTTTTTGCTTCGAAGTGGCCTTCCACACCGAACTCATGCCAGTCTTTCAATTCCTGATTGATGGCGTCGGCAGCTCCTTTTGGTTGAAGTCCCAAAGAGTTTCCGGTTAAGTAAACGACATCCCTTCCATCGTGCTGAGGAAAAAGGAATTCTTCACGGAAAGTTCGGAGTTGATCTTCTTGATCCATTTTGCGGGCGGCCGCAAGACTATTCTCAAAATTCATAGGGCGATTCAAAATAATGAAGTCACATTTGTGATTCAGCGATGGCAAAAATAGAGCTTATGGACTTCATTGGGATGAAGCGTTCAATTGAGAGTGGAATGAATCGAAGCGCGGGCTTTTATTCTCTCTTCGCACGCTTGCTTGGTATGGGCTTTATTGAGAGAAGCATTCATCAATGTTTGGTCGGACGAAAAGCCCAGAAGCTCGAAGTATTGGGGCCTGGGGATGGCCTTGGTTTGAGCGACGCAATTCAAAATTTTGAGGAAGTGAGACTCATTGACCTTTCTCAAAAAATGCTTGAAAAGGCGCGCGAGAAGCTTGAACATTCGGACATAGAATATGTGTTGGGCGATGAAGGAGATCTGAGTCTCGGGGGTTTGGTCTTTGTGCCTTTTGTGTTGAACATGTATTCAGAAGAAGGACAAAGCGCTTTGCTCAAACGCATTTCTGGCCTGATGGACCAGGGCCAGAAGTTGCTTATTTTGGACTTCAACCCCGAACAGAAATCCAGCCCCTTTCAGGCATACTTGTGGATTTTGTACAAAGGATTTCGTCTGATCACTGGAATTCCAGTTGGGAAATTAAACAACTACCACCTGCAGGCCATGCGGTATTTTGAAGTTCTTGAAGAGAGGAACTTTGCCAAGGCTTGTTTGAGTGCGCGCCTATATCGAAAGGTAAATTGAAAAAAGCCCCATGAGAAGAAGGGGACCTTCAAAAAAGAGCGGGTAAAAGAGCTCCTTTTGATTTCGTTCAGGAACGAAAATGGCTAGAAATGCAAACACGAGAGCAGCGATTTCGAACAGCCGCCAAGAGAAAGTTTCGGGATGAGATCTGCTGAGCAGTAATAACCCAAGGATGCAAACACCCAAACCGACAAAAACGAATTTAAACGCTTGCTTAGAATCAGTTTTATTGATGTGAGTTTTGGTCTTCAGCCGACGTTCAATGTTTTGATCGCGAAGGTCGAAGGGCATCGTTAGGAGGAATAGAAAGGCAAAGCAAAGTAGAAGCTCGAAGAGGAAGAAAAGATCCCAGCTGGTTTGGCCGTTAATGTACTGTGGGATGAAACGGCAGAGGTAGCAAACAACAGCGCTCACCAAAAACACTTTAGCATAGTTGAGGTCCCTCAGGCGTTTTCCAAAAATCGGAAGAACGTAAAAAGCGGTAAGCCCCAGCGCGGGTAAAAGAAGGGGAATGATGTTGGGAATGCTTGTAAGTTGAAGCAAGGACAAAAGACCAAGAAAAGCAGTGGTGGCCCACAGAACACTTCGGTTTTTGTTGAGCCATTTATGGCGATCAGACCGAATTTCTTCTTGAATGTACCGAAGTCCAAAAAGAGCATGAAAGGTGTAGACTGCGATGGAGGAGGAGGCAATTAAGAGCGAGTACTCGATTCTATATTCCGTACAAGATCCAAAACCATGAAAGCTAAAACCGCCCAATACCAAACCTAGGTATAGGTTGCTGTAAACTAAAAACTGGAAGGCCCGAATGAGTGCGTTAGCCAAAAGCTCTATTCCGTACCGGGAAGGACGTTGTATGTGATTACGCCGGCTGCAGTACCAATGGCACTACCTATTAAGGCGTGCATGATTTTTTTATTGCGGGCGGTGCGCTCATAGCCAAGTACATAGCCAAGTACATAGCTTGGGTCGTTGATTAAGTTCTTATCTCTCACCTGGCGATTGTGAGGATGCACAGGTGGAATCACAGCAATCATAGTGGCTGCAAAAGGAACGGTGACAAAAAGAATGCTACCACCAGTGAAAAACCCACCAACTGCTCCAAGGCCAAATCCGATCGCCATAGGCAAACGCGCTTTGTATTGTTCTTGAGCATCTTGAGCGCCGTATATAAACTTGCGCATCTGGTCTATTTCAAAGTAGTCTCCGTTGTCGGGATTTTTCTCGTAGAAAATCTGTTCGGCCTCACCTTCTCTCAACACGGAAAAAACCATTTCACGCTCTATGTAGCGATGTTTCTTCTTGCCGCTTTTTTTGGTGACTTCATATTTTATTTCGTAATCACCAGCATTCAATACCTTACAGTCAAGGCTAGCTCCGTTTCGCAGGATGATTTGATCTTGAGCCTGAGCGCTTATGCAAAGAAGTCCAAAGACAAATGCGAAAAAAATTCTTGTTTTCATGATAAATGGGTCGGCGGCAAAAGTATAAGATAATTTGTGCCTCTCCAAGCTTTCGTTATGCGCCTGATAGTCAGTTATTTTGTGGGAGGGAAAGAAGGGGTTGAAAAGGAGGACTTTCAACTATATTTGACCTCCGTTGTTTAGCAGATAATAAAGAAGAATATTCATGAAAAAATTCTCAGACAGACACATAGGACCAAGAAGCTCAGATCAGCAGGATATGTTGACTAAGATTGGGGCTCAGGACCTAAATGAATTGATTTCTCAAACAATTCCAGACAGCATTCGGTTGAATCGCGAACTCAATGTTCCGGATGCACTTTCAGAGTCTGAGTACTTGAGTCACATCGATGAATTGGCTGCAAAAAATCAGCTCTTTTCCAATTACATTGGTATGGGTTATTACGGAACGCTAACACCTTCCGTGATTAAAAGGAACATCTTGGAAAACCCAGGATGGTATACGGCATACACGCCATATCAGGCAGAAATTTCTCAGGGTAGACTCGAAGGTTTGTTGAACTTTCAAACCATGGTGAGTGATCTCACGGGAATGGAATTGGCCAATGCTTCCCTTTTGGATGAAGCAACCGCCGCTAGTGAAGGTATGATCATGCTGTATCACGCGCGTGAACGTGCTCAGGTGAAAGATGAGGTAAAGAAGTTTTTCATCGATGAAGACATTTTCCCACAGACGATAGATGTATGTACTCATCGGGCAATTCCTTTGGGCATTGAACTGGTGTTTGGAAAAGTGGAAGATGGTGAATTGGATGGAACCTACTTTGGCGCGATGCTGCAGTATCCAAATGGATACGGAGAGCTGAAGGACAACAAAGCGTTCTCTCAAAAATGTACCGACCTAGGAATTGGATTGGTGGTCTGTGCGGACCTTCTCAGCTTAACACTTCTAACTCCTCCGGGAGAGTGGGGTGCTGATGTGGTGGTTGGAAATTCACAACGATTTGGCGTTCCAATGGGATACGGTGGGCCACATGCAGCCTTTTTTGCAACACATGAAAAATACAAGCGATTCATTCCTGGTCGTATTATAGGTGTCTCTCAAGATCGCCGTGGAAGGAAAGCCTTGAGGATGGCGCTTCAGACGCGTGAACAACACATTAAGAGAGAGCGAGCTACTTCAAACATTTGCACGGCGCAAGCCCTCTTGGCCATCATGGCTGGTGCTTACGCAGTGTACCACGGACCTGATGGCCTTCAAGAAATCGCTGAAAGTGTTCATCGAAAATCATCGTCTCTCGCAAAGCAATTGGAGGCACTGGGCTTTATGAATATGAACCAGAATTACTTCGACTCAATCCGAGTTCAAGTGAATGGGGACATCAATAAACTTCGAGAATTGGCTGAAGAAGCAGAGGTGAATTTGAGGTACATCGACGACCTTTCGGTTGGAATAAGCATCGATGAATCGCACACCGAAGATGAGCTCTCAACTCTATTGAATGTTTTTGCTGCTTTTGCAGGAAAAGCAGGAGCTCAATATCAAGCAGATTCAAAGAGTGCCGCTATTGGTGGATTCAGCCGCTCTTCCGATTTCATGACTCACCCAGTGTTTTCTTTATACCACAGCGAAAGTGATATGATGAGATACCTCAAGAGTTTGGAGAACAAGGATATTTCGCTTACCCGATCGATGATTTCCTTGGGTTCTTGTACCATGAAATTGAATGCCGCGAGTGAGTTGTATCCTATCAGCAACCCAGCTTTTGCAGGACTTCACCCCTTCGTTCCATTGAATCAAGCGGCGGGTTATCACGAAATGATTTCGAACCTCGACAAATGGTTGAGTGAGGTTACAGGATTTGCTGCTATGTCTTTCCAGCCGAATTCAGGTGCGCAAGGCGAGTATGCTGGATTGATGGTTATTCGTGCTTATCACTTAAACAACGGAGATACGCAAAGGAACATCGCATTGATTCCTGCATCTGCACACGGTACGAATCCAGCTTCAGCCGTAATGGCTGGGATGAAGGTTGTTGTAACCAAAACCGATGAGCATGGGAACATCGACTTGGATGACTTGAGAGCGAAAGCTGAAGAGCACAGCAATGAACTTGCAGCTCTAATGGTTACCTACCCATCTACCCATGGAGTATTCGAAACCGACATTCGAGAAATCACCGACATCATTCATAAGCATGGTGGACAAGTATACATGGATGGTGCGAATATGAATGCTCAAGTTGGATTGACAAGTCCGGGAAGCATTGGTGCCGACGTATGTCATTTGAACTTGCATAAAACTTTCGCCATTCCTCACGGAGGTGGAGGGCCAGGTGTTGGTCCAATTGGAGTAGCAAAACATTTAGTCCCATTTCTACCAGGTCATCAAGTAGTTGAGCTCAACGAAAATGGAGCTGTATCTGCGGCGCCTTGGGGTTCAGCACTCATACTTCTCATCAGCTACGGCTACATCAGAATGCTTGGATGGGATGGCTTGAGGTCTTCGACTGAATTGGCCATTTTGAACGCGAACTACATTGCCAAACGTTTGGAAGGAAAATTCGATGTTTTATATCGAGGACTCAAGGGAAGGGTTGCGCATGAGATGATCATCGACTGCCGGCCATTCAAGAAAACTTCTGGGGTTGAAGTTGAAGACATCGCCAAGCGCTTAATCGACTATGGTTTCCATGCTCCTACGGTTTCATTCCCAGTTGCAGGAACTATGATGATTGAGCCTACTGAGAGTGAGTCGCAAGCAGAACTCGATCGCTTTTGTGATGCCATGTTGAGCATTCGTGAAGAAATAGCTGAGATTGAGCGAGCTGAACAAGATGCTGAAGACAATGTCTTGAAAAACGCTCCGCACGAAGCAGACCTTCTTATTTCAGATGATTGGAACCATGGATACAGCCGTCAAAAGGCAGCCTATCCGTTGGATTGGTTGGTGCAGAACAAGTACTGGGTTCCAGTAGCGCGCGTCGATAACGCCTACGGTGACCGAAACTTGGTTTGCGTTTGTCCGCCCATCGAGGAGTACATGGAAATGGCATAACAGCTCAGTGCACTTCGACGACTTTCTTTTAAAAATAAACAGCTCTCTTGTGTCTGGATTACCAGGCGAAATTGCGCAGTTGGAATTGGCGCCACTAGGGCGAGGAAATTTGGAGGAGTCGATGAAGAATGCGCAAAACCCTAAGTACAGCGCCGTTTTAGCGATGGCTTATCCCATTGATTCCGCTACAAACATTTGCTTCATTGAGCGAAAGGCTTATCCTGGCGTTCATTCTGGCCAAATTGGATTTCCTGGCGGGAAAAGAGAAGAAGAAGACAATGATTTGATGCAGACAGCATTGAGGGAAACCCTTGAAGAGGTCGGGGTGGAAGTGAGCCCTGCTCAAGTCTTAGGTCAACTATCGCCCTTGTACATTCCTCCGAGCAACTTTTTCGTGCAGCCGTTCATCGCAGCACTCGAACGGCAACCGAAATTCATCGCAGATGAGATAGAGGTTGAGCGAGTATTGGAGTTTTCTCTTCAAGAACTTCTCGATGAGCGAAACTTGATCGATACCCAAGTGAGTGTTGGAGAACAAGGATTCAAACTGAATACCCGAGCCTTCCGAATAGGAGAGCACATCATTTGGGGGGCGACGGCCATGATGGTTTCAGAAATTCGTTACATGCTTCGTTAAAGTACCTTTGAATTATGAGCCGTGCTGAACATTTATTGAAAGATCATGAATTGAGGTCTACTCCGGTTCGCCTCGATATGCTCTCATATTTTTTAGAGGAGAATCGAAGTCTTGGGGTCTCCCAGCTCAATACAATTCTTGCCGATAAATACGATCGCGCAACTGTGTACCGGACGTTGAAGTCTTTCACTGAAAGCGGAATTCTTCATAGGGTTATGGACTTACAGGAGGAAAACTCCTATGCCTTGTGCGATTCCTGCAAAGAGGGAAGTCACGAAGATGAGCACGTTCATTTTTTGTGCACCAATTGCGGAAAAAATCAATGTTTGCATGATGTCTCAATTCCTGCCGTAGGCTTGCCTTCGGGCTATCGTCTTAAGGACGCCAATATGCTTCTAGAAGGTCTTTGCCCAGACTGCTCTTAATTTTTTTACGCAACACTGTTGCAAAACGGAACTGAAGTGTATCTTTGGAGCCCTCATGGCAATCACAGGAATTTCTAAACGCGCAGATTATCTAGGAGTATGCAGCTCGATACTCTGCCTCTTACATTGCCTTATTCCACCAGCCATTATTTTGTCGAGCAACGCATTGGGCTCTTGGTTCGATCATCTTTGGTTCGACGTTTTCTTCGCGCTTATTTCGGCCACAGCTGTCTATCTCACAACTCGAAACCAGCCAGCATCTTGGATCAATTTGCTTTTGTGGGCGTCCTTGGGTTCACTCATTCTGGGGATGTTTTTTGAAGATCTGCTCGTGATGCGAATGCTTTCGTATGTGGCTGCCTTGGGTCTCATCTTCGGGCATCTGGTGAACATCCGCTTTGCACTGCGACGCGCTTAAACCTCATTTACCAAAGGTTGTATTCGTTGATGGGTGGGCAACAAACTGACTGCTCTGTACTTAGCTTTGCCGCTCACCAAGAATTAATCTAATGAAAATCAACCTATTATTCGCAATGGCCTCTTTTGGCCTCTTTTTGACTTCGTGTCAAGAACAAGCTGCGAGCAATCAAGAAGAAGTAACTATGACAGCAGTTCGTGAAATCCCATTGGAAGATTTTTTCAAGAATCCCGATAAATCGAGCTACCAGATTTCCCCAGACGGAATGTTCTATTCCTTCATGGCTCCCTACGAAAGCCGGATGAATGTCTTCATTCAAAAGATTGGCGATTCGGAGTCTATGAGAATTACTGATGTCACAGACCGAGACATTGCTGGTTATACTTGGGTGAGCAATGAGCGCATCCTATACCTTAAAGACAATGGGGGAGACGAAAACTTTGCACTCTACGCCGTAAACATTGATGGGAGCAATCCACAATCTCTTACCGCTTTCGACAGCGTTCGTACAGAATTGATAGACGATCTCGAAGACCAAGAGGATTATGTAATGGTTGGCCTCAACAAGCGCGATCAACGCATTTACGATCCTTATCGCTTAAATGTTCAAACAGGAGAGCTCAGCATGTTGGCCGAAAACCCAGGAAACATTTCTGGTTGGATGACAGACCATGAAGGCAAATTGCGCGTGGCCTTAACAACGGATGGCGTCAACAACAGCTTGATGTACCGCGAGACTGAAGATTCCGAATGGGAAATTCTCTTTACGGGCAATTTCAAAGAATCGCTTGACCCACTCTTCTTCACATTCGACAATAAGAACCTGTATGTAAGTTCAAATGTTGGTCGCGATAAAAGTGCCATTCGCATGTACGATGTTGCCAAGAAGGAACTCGGAGAAATTCTTTTCGAGCACCCAGATGTGGACGTTTCGAATCTTTCTTATTCAAGAAAGCGAAAGGTGTTGACCACTGTCAGCTATACCATCGACAAACGCGAACGCAGTTTCTTGGACGCCGAAACGGAAGCATGGTTTAAAAAGCTTGAAGCCAAGCTAGCTGGTTATGAGATTGGCATCAGTGGTAGAAGTAAAGACGAAAGCAAGCTCGTCGTTCGAACTTACAGCGACCGGTCGTTGGGAGCCTATTATTTCTACGACATTGCTGAAGATCGTTTGGAAAAACTTGAAGATGTAAGCCCTTGGGTTCAAGAAGATGAAATGGCCGAAATGCAGCCTGTGAGTTATCAATCTCGAGATGGATTAACCATTCGTGGGTACCTCACACTTCCAAAAGGAAAAGAAGCTAAAAATCTACCCGTAGTCGTCAATGTTCACGGAGGTCCTTGGGCTCGCGATTATTGGGGATACAGCAATGAAGTTCAATTCTTAGCGAACCGCGGTTATGCAGTTCTTCAAATGAATTATCGTGGTTCTGTTGGTTTTGGAAGAGCCTTTTGGGAAGCTTCATTCAAGCAATGGGGACAAGCCATGCAAGACGATGTGAGCGATGGAGCTCAATGGCTCATCGATCAAGGCATAGCAGATTCAAGCCGGGTGGCCATCTACGGAGGAAGCTACGGGGGTTACGCAACTTTAGCGGGACTTACCTATACGCCCAACCTTTATGCTTGTGGCGTTGATTATGTTGGTGTTTCGAATCTGTTCACCTTCATGGAAACCATTCCTCCATACTGGACTCAGTACCTTGAAATGCTTTACGAAATGGTTGGGCACCCCGAGGCCGACAGCGCTATGTTGGCTGCCTATTCTCCTTCCTTGAACGCAGAGAAGATCACGGCCCCTCTATTCATAGCTCAAGGGGCAAACGACCCTCGAGTGAAAAAGTCGGAGGCAGACCAAATGGTTGAAGCAATGAAAGCTCGTGGTGTTGAAGTTGAATACCTCGTAAAGGACGACGAAGGGCATGGCTTCCGTAATGAAGAGAATCGATTTGACTTCTACCGGGCAATGGAGAAATTCCTAGCTAAGCACATTGGTGACCAAGCAACTGTAGAAACTGAAAGTTAAGCCTCATTTTAGAGCATAAAAAAAGCCCCTGTGCAAAGTGCTCAGGGGCTTTTTATTTTGGTAAAACGAATTATTTCTTCGCTTTCTTATCTGCTTTCCATTGAGCAATTTTCTTGTCAATGTCTTTTTCGTAAGGGCTGAAATCACGACCCTTTTCCTTGTAGGTCTCCATGCCTTTCGACTTGGCCATGTTCGCTGAAGCAACGGCATCATCCCATTTCTGAGCGTCGCCATAAATTTTTGCTAAGCTCCAATGTGCATACCAGTAGTCGCTGAGGTTCACACCTTTTTCGGCGTACTCAATGGCTTGTTTCGACATGCCTTTTCCGTTCAAATAATTGGCTGCATTGATGTAAGGACCGTAATCGTTCTTTTCATTTTCGGCAATGGCTTTCTCAATGTTCTTCATTGCAATCTCATGATCGTTGGTGCTGATCACGATTGGAATGCGCAATTCGGCCCATGTGAGATAAAGAACTCCACCGTCTGAACTTAAGTTGTCGAAGTAGAAGGTCATGGTTTCAGCTTGCATTGGGTTGACGTCTACCGGAAGCTCTACACGAAGAACATCTTTTAATGAATCGTAGTCACCTGTTCCCCAAAGCTCGAGGTCGCTGTTGAGAATGAGCGTCCAGATTCCGTCTGCCGGGATAGTGAATACTGAATACTCACCAGCAGCAACGGGTTTCTCTAGGATTTTGACATCATTTGAAAAGCTGATTTTGGTGGCTTTGTTGGCGCCTGTTCTCCAAATTTTATCCATTGGAACCAGGTCACCCCAAATCATGCGGCCTTTCATACTAGGGCGAGAGTATGTGATGCTGATGTCGGTAAGACCGATGCGTTGAGTTAAGGTTGAAGTTGGACTCGGCATTGGTAATTCTTGGGCAGATGCAGATCCGGCCAATAGAATAAGCGCGAGTAGAAGAGTGTTTTTAATTTTATTCATGATTTGTTTTCGTTTAGAAGGATACAAATGTACTCGGCAATTGCTTCGGTCAATTGGTTAATTTTCAGACCTATTCATCGGGATGGAAAAATTGGATTATCGATTTAGGGTGCACGTTCTCGGAAAAGTGCAAGGTGTGTGGTTTAGAAAATCTACGCAAGACATGGCTGTGAAGCACAACCTCAATGGTTGGGTGAAGAACATGGATGATGGCAGCGTGATGATGGAAGTGGAAGGCGCGCTTCAAGAGTGTTTGGAGATGATTAAATGGGCCGAAGATGGCCCGGCCATGGCTCGGGTTAATGAACTTCAAATAGAACAACTTCCTCCAATCAACGATAAATATTTCACCATTGGTTACTGAGTTTAGGGCTGCAAAAACAAATTTTTAGACACAACTAAATATATTCTTAGATTATTCTAATTTCGCGGAATACAATCTGGGAGTGCGCGCATACCTGATCTTACTTTTCTTTCTGTTTCCTCTCTTTTCATTCGGGCAGAACGTTTCGGGACAACTACTCGATGGTAGAAGTCCAGTTCCATTTGCCAGTGTGGGAATTGTTGGAACGCAACTAGGAGCCTCTTCCGACTACAACGGAAACTTCATTTTGCGCGACCTAAAGCCTGGAACTTATACGCTCTATTTTTCCTGCATGGGATATAAAGCCGACAGCTTGGATGTAACAGTCTCGACGACCAACGTACATCTTGGAGATGTTCAGCTAAAGCCCAGCAGCCTTGGTTTGAATGAGTTGGTGGTGAGTGGAACCTTGCGTACTGTGCACCTCTCGAATTCTGCTGTGCGAATTGAGGTGGTGAACTCAAAACAACTTCTGAAAAGCATGGCTCCAGCAAATTTGATGGAAAGCTTGGGAATGATCAATGGAGTGCAAGAAGTGCTTTCCTGCGGAGTATGCTACACCAACGCCATCAGCATCAATGGCCTTCCTGGTAACTACACGGCCGTGCTCATCGATGGCTCTCCACTTTACGGGAACCTGGCTTCAGTATACGGACTGAATGGAATCCCAATTCAGATTCTTGATCGCTATGAAGTCATCAAAGGACCAAACTCAACTTTGTACGGATCCGAGGCGATGGCCGGTGTCATCAACATCATCACCAAAGACCCAGCGAAACAGCCCGATTTCTCAGCCGATGTGATGGTCACCTCGCACATGGAGTCCTTTGGGAACATTGCCATTGCAGGCGGGAAAGGAAAGTGGAAACAATTCACAGGGCTCAATTACGGCTACATCAACGACTACGACGACCTCAACCAAGATGGTTTTGGCGATATGATCAACCTTGATCGCATCGGACTTTTTTCGAAATGGAGCTACGATATGCAGGATGGGAAGAAGCTGGTTGTAAATCTAAAAGGCTTCTATGAAGATCGGAGAAACGGAGTACAGGAATACCTCGACGATCGTGCTTATCGAGACATTCGCGGAAACGACAGCATCTATGGGGAGAGCATTCTTACAGAACGCATTGAGCTATTTGGTCACTACGATTTGCCCACAAAAAAACAAATGCGGTTGGACTATTCCTTCAGTAAACACATCCAAGATTCCTACTACGGAAGTGATGGCTACGAAGCTCTACAGGACGTTGGTTTTGGTCGACTTACTTGGGATGAACGCATTAAAAAACATCAGCTGACATCGGGCCTGAGTCTGCGTTATCAATTCTACAACGACAATACAGTAGCCACAAGCCGGCTCGAAGGATTGAAAAGTGTCGATGCTCCTGACCTACAGATCATCCCTGGTATTTTCATTCAAGACGAATGGACTGTCAACGACCGACTTACACTTTTAAGTGGAATGCGCGTGGATCATTACAACAAGCACGGATTCATTCCTAGTCCGCGCTTGAGTGGGAAATTAAAAACAGGGAAATGGACGAACTGGCGCGTAAACCTCGGAACCGGATTCAAAGTCGTGAACTTATTTGCCGAAGATCACGCTTTTGTAACCGGGCAGCGGGAAGTTGTAATTCAGGAAAAGCTTAGGCCAGAACAGTCTTATTCCGTCAGTACAAGCGTCAACCGCATCGTGAATATTGGAAGCAGCGCAGGTTCATTCGACCTTTCCGCCTTCTACACACACTTCACCAACAAAATTCTACCCGACTACTCCGAAGCAGGAAAAATCTTGTACGCCAATGGAAAGGGGCAAACGATATCGCAAGGAGTGAGCTTGAGTTTCAGTCAGGAATTTGAATTCCCATTGAGTTATCAATTGGGATTGAATGCGCTGGAAGTATTTTCCCAAGAAGAAGTGAACGGAATTCTCGAGAAGACGCCCATCAACTTTTCAAGCAAATGGTCGGGGAACCTGAGCGTGAATTACAGGATAAAGAAGCACGAAATCATTTTGGCGGCCACCTCGCGATTCAATGGTCCAATGCACTTACCTGAAGTGTTCGATTTTGAGTCGAACGGTGAACTGTCGGACATTTCTCGTCCAAGACTTTCGCAGCCTTTCCTACTTCAAAATGTTCAGATCACGAAAGTATTTGTGAAGTCGAGGTTTGAGCTGTATGCGGGCATTGCCAATCTCTTCAACTTCCTGCCGCCTTTCTCTCCTTTGGTGGGTTTCAACGACCCAAATGCAGCTCCGGGTTTCAGCAAGAGCTTCGACACGGCCTATGCCTATGCACCTTTTCATGGAAGAGAAGTATATCTAGGTGTGCGTTGGAATTACACGAGAAAGAAGTAATACTTCTTGATTTTTGCTAGAACCTAGAAGAGAGCTAGTTGCTTTCCGCTTCCCGCTCATTCACAATCGCCTGAACCCCATTCAAGGCGTCCAATTCCTTGTGAATGTCGCTCAAGGTTTCAACGGCTCGACCGAGCGATTTGATGTGCATGAAAGACAGCAAGAGCTTATCATTCTTCTGCTTCATTTGAGCACGCGTCGGATACTTTTTGATGTATTCCAGAATGGCCTTAAACTGATTTGATTCGAAGTAGGGACTGTCCTCTTTATTGATGAAGTAACAGACCAAACGCTCTTTTTTCAAAACGATTTTTTCAAATCCCAATTCTTTGGCTTTACGTCTCAATCGGATGAGGTCGAAGAGCCGTTCTGTAACCGATGGAACTGGTCCGAAACGATCTTTCAACTCAAGCTGGAAAGCCAACAATTGCTCTTCACCTTCACATTCTGAAAGTGTTTTGTACAAGCTCAAACGCTCTTCAATGTTGTTGACGTAGTCGTCGGGAATGAGGAATTCCAAATCGGTATCTACTTGGGTGTCCTTCACAAACTCCTGCTTCTCGGCAAGCTCCTTTTCAAATAAATCACCGAATTCTTCCTGCTTAATCTCGTGCACGGCTTCTTCAAGAATCTTTTGGTACATGTCGAAGCCAATCTCCGAGATAAAGCCGGTTTGCTCTCCTCCCAATAAGTTTCCAGCTCCACGAATGTCGAGGTCGCGCATGGCAATATTGAAGCCGCTGCCCAGTTCCGAAAATTGTGAAATGGCATTGAGTCGAGCGCGCGCTTCTCTCGTAAGTGAAGAAAGGGGAGGGGCGAGCAAGAAGCAGAAGGCCTTCTTATTCGATCGACCTACTCGCCCGCGCATTTGGTGCAAATCGCTCAATCCGAAGTTCTGGGCTTGGTTGATGATGATGGTATTCGCATTGGGAATATCGAGTCCACTTTCAATGATGGAGGTTGAGATGAGCACGTCGAACTCATGATTGATGAAATCCATCATGGCTTTTTCCAGTTCGTGACCTTCCATCTGGCCATGGGCAATTCCAACCGTAATGTCCGGACAAATTCTGGTCAGAAGCTGAGCAACCTCAGCGATGTTCTGAATGCGGTTGTGCACGAAAAAGACCTGTCCGTTTCGGTCGGTTTCGTAATAAATGGCGTCTCGAATTTGAGCCTCGTTGAAGGAAGTGATTTCTGTTGTTACGGGAATCCGGTTTGGTGGTGCCGTTTGAATGATGCTCAAATCGCGCGCTCCCATCAAAGAGAATTGAAGGGTTCTTGGAATTGGTGTAGCGGTGAGTGTTAAGGTGTCGACGTTCGCACGAATGGTCTTAAGCTTGTCTTTCACACCTACGCCAAACTTCTGCTCTTCATCGATGATGAGCAAGCCGAGGTCTTTGAACTTGACATCCTTACTCACCAATCGGTGCGTGCCGATCATGATGTCGACTTTTCCTGCGGCCAGCGCTTTGATGCTTTCCTTTTGTTCTTTAGGACTCTTAAAGCGATTGATGTAATCGACTGTTACTGGTAGCTCCGAAAGTCTTTCCTGGAAAGTCTTAAAGTGCTGATAAGTTAGGATGGTGGTTGGAGCTAGAACGGCAACTTGTTTTCCATCCGTTGCCGCTTTGAAGGCTGCGCGAATGGCGATTTCCGTTTTTCCAAATCCCACATCACCGCACACCAGTCGATCCATCGGACTCTCCAACTCCATGTCTTCCTTCACCGCTTTGGTCGTCTTCTCTTGGTCGGGGGTGTCTTCGTAAATGAAGGAAGCTTCGAGTTCGTGCTGTAGGTAGGTGTCGAGTTGAAAGGCAAATCCTTTCTGTTGTTTTCGTTTTGCGTAAAGTTTGATGAGGTCGTAGGCGATTTGTTTCACCTTCGACTTGGTCTTGGCTTTGAGCTTTTTCCAGACGGGCGAACCAAGCTTGTTGATCTTGGGAACCATTCCCTCCTTGCTCGAAAATTTCGCAATTCGGTGCAGGGAGTGAATGCTCACGTAAAGTATGTCTCCGCCGGAATAAATGAGGCGAAGGGCTTCTTGCTCCTTTCCGTTCACGTCAATTTTTTCCAAGCCGTCGAAACTCCCGATGCCGTGGTCAATGTGCGTTACGTAGTCGCCCTTGCGCAGATTCGTAAGCTCTTTTATTGTGAGTGCTTGCTCGTTTTGCTGGAAACCTTTTTTGAGTCGGAAACGCTGGTAGCGATTGAAAATCTGGTGGTCGGTGAGAACAACTGTTTTGCTGTCGTGGTCGATGAAACCTTCATGAAAAGGAAGCAACATGGAACGGAAATCTGCTTGCTTCTCGAGGTCGTCGAAAATGCGGTGTAGCCGTTCCACCTGACGTGCGCTTGAAGCAGCTACAATGTTCTCGTAACCGTCTTTGATGTTCTTGCTCAATACGGTTGAGAGGAGCACAAAATCTTTGTTGAAGTTCTGCTGCGGAAGTTGATTGAGGTCGATCACAGTGGCTCCAGCAAAATGCTTCTTGATTCCCCATTCAACCACTTTAAAGGGAATGGCCGAATCCTTGAATCCGTTTTCGGTTAGGTAGAGTTCACTTGGCGCCAATTGCACTTCAGAATTCGCGAGCTTGTTGTAAATCGTTTTAGCCTTTTCGTATTCGTCCCCAATTTTTTGTGCGGTGATTTCAAAGTTTTTCAACCATAATATGGTGTCCTCAGGCAAATATTCCATGAAAGAAGCACGCTCTTCCCGCAAGATTCTTTCCTCCACGTTTGGTATGACTTCCAAGCGTGTAACTTTCCTAGAAGAGAGTTGGGTTACCGGGTCGAAGTTCCGGATGGAATCTACTTCTTCCCCAAAAAACTCAATGCGGTAAGGTTCCTCGTAAGAGTAACTAAAGATGTCGAGAATGCCACCGCGCACACTGAACTGACCTGGACGATATACAAAATCGACCCTTTCAAATTCGTATTCGAAGAGCACTTCATTCACAAAGTCAACGCTCAATTCATCGCCAACTTTAATGTCGAGCGTATTCTTCTTTAAGTGTTTCTTGGTGACAACCTTTTCAGCCAAAGCCTCGGGGTAGGTCACAATAACCTGACGTGTTTTCCGGTGGTTGAAGTCCTTGAGCACTTCCGCGCGCATCAGTACATTCGATCGATCCTTGTGATCTTCCTGATAGGGGAAACGATAAGACGCGGGATAGAATTGAGTCTTCTGTTCGCCGATTAAGTTTTCTAAATCGTTCTGAAAGTAGGCAGCTTCTTCTTTGTCGTTGAGCACGAAGAGATGCACGCCATTGAGCTCTTGAATTACACGCTCGGCATAGAATGCCATCGACGAGCCGACCTGAGATTTAAGGTATGCTTTACGGTCTCCGTCTGCAGAGAGCAGGGAGAGCAAGTCCTCGACTTGAGGAATCTTATTGAGGCGGACTTTTAAATCTTCGAGTTTCACAGGGCTGCAAAAGTAACTTCCTCAACAACGCGCGGAGCAGCATAGTGTTTGACTAAAACAACATCAATACACTCAAATATAGAATGCCGCCGATTAAAAATAGAATGAGTGTAAAAGGAAGAATGTCTTTTGCTTTTAGGCCTGTAATGCCAAGAAGGGGCAAAGCCCAGAAAGGTTGCAGCATGTTCGTGAGCTGATCGCCGTAGGCTAGGGCGAGGATGCTTTTCGGTAATGCGACTCCCAAGGCATCGGCTGCCTGAAGAATGATTGGCCCTTGCACAACCCACTGACCGCCGCCACTAGGCACGAAAATATTTACGATTCCTGCAGAGATGAAAGTGAATATTGGAAAGCTGAACTCAGACGAAATTGACACGAAGAATTGAGAGAAGTCTTGAACCATTCCAGAGTTGTTCATGATTCCCATGATTCCAAAGTAGAGCGGGAATTGAATGAGAATTCCCGAGACGCCGCCAATGGCTTGTTCGATGGCTTTCAGGAATCGGTAGAAGTTTCCATGAAGGAGCAATCCTAAGCCAAGCAGCAAGAAGTTGATGTTGTTTGGTGTGAAGAAGTTGAGCAGCGAGGGAGCTTGTACAAATGCTTTGATGAAGGTTGCACCCAATATGACAGCCGCAAAAAAGAAGGCGAGAATCTTTGAATGGTCGAGGCGTTCAGCGCCAGTGATTTCGATTTCTGGAAGGTGCACCTCACCGACGGTAGGCAATTCTACCGAGTGATTTTGGAAGCGCTTTCCAACCAAGTACATGATGCTTGGAACGAGGATGAGGACAAGCAGACTAGCCGTGATGTTCATGCTTGAGAAGACGGTTTGGTCGAAGCCAATGCGGTCGGGGACTATGTTCAGCATTGTGCTACCCGACAATTGCACCAATTCGTTTAAGTGCCCCGATTCGGCAACCTTAATGAGTGAAGAACCTGACAGTCCGCCGTGCCACACCATTAGGCCAACATAGCCGCAAGCGCCAACAAGAGGATAGTTGATCTTGTGGCCGTTCTGACGTGCATATTCACCCACCTTTCGAGCGAAGATGGCTCCGAAGATGAGTCCGAGCCCCCAATTGAAGAGCGCGACTGTAATAGTTAACAGGCTAACTAAAAAAGCAGCTTTCGAAGTGGTGGTGCAATAGGAGCTCAGTCGGTTGATGAGATTCGAGGCTGGTTTGGTGAGAGCCAGCACATGGCCAAGAACCAGCATGAGCATCATCTGCACAGCAAATACGAGCAGAGAGTTGGTCCAGAGGCCGCCTTCCCAGAAGTTCATGAGAACCACCGAATAATCCCACCATCCGCTCTCGGCTGGTTTGGTGAGGAAAAGAGCTAAGAAAAAGGTGAGGGTAGAAAGAACTACCGCAATGGTAAATGGAGCGGGAAGAAAGCTTTTAAAAAAGCGGATGAACCGATCCGAGAAATCCATTTAGAATGGAAGGTCGTCTTCTTCGTTGAGATCCTCCATGGGAGCGTCTTTCGGGAGTGGCGCAGCAGGTGCTGGAGCAGCGGATCCAGAGCCTGACCCAGAAGGAGCGGCAGAAGAAGCTCCACCATCGTTGCTCATTCTCCAAGCTTTCACATCGGTGTACCAACGTCCGTTGTATTCTCTAGAAGAAAGGTCGATGTCTACTTTCAATTGGTCGCCCATTTTGTAGGTTTCCAATTCTGCAATCATATCCGACCAAGCCGTGATACAAATCTTTTTTGGAAAGCGATCACCTGCGGTTTCAATGACAAAATCTTGTTTTTTCCACTCGCCATTTCGGCCAGATCCAGTTTGCATTTCGAGTTTTTCAACTAGTTTACCTTCTACTTGCATGCTCATTCGTTGTTAAAGGAGAGCAAACACATCCAAGCCTCAGCAACTTTACCCTCTTGAAGTAGGTCGTGCGCCAACTCGTGCAGTCGCTTTTCCAATTCTTCTGGGTAGTCGGCCAAGTTGTAATGCAACTCGCTCAATTCCATCAATTTGTAATCGTTGACTTCTGTTTCATCGGGAAGGGCCTCAACGTTGCCCAATTTCCCAAGATCATTTCCTGTTAGGATGTTGCTGTTGCGAACTTCTTCAGGCATACTGTCTACACCAATGCCTATGCTGGCCAATGGCTTTTCGATTTCGAAGAGCGCATCGCCGCTGGCACGCACGTACCAGTTTCCGCCCATACGACCGACGAGATCTATTTTGTTTGGATCGATGCGTCCGTCTTCATCTAGAATCTCGTCGTCGATGTGAATCGCCACAACTTCGCAAATCACCAAGTTTCCCGCACCGCCTTGGTCGCCCAATTCATCTACGCGAATCACTTTACATTCCAATTGAACGGGCGATTCTTTCACCCGAAATGGTTTCACCAAATCAGATTTGATTGGAGTCAGTCCAGATTTTTCAAATTCATCTACGCCATCTCCGTACTCCGTACTCGAAAGGCTCATTTGTTCCACAATCGCATGACTTACGATGTTGATGACCACTTCAGGAATCACCTTCACATTTTCGTAGGTGTGTTTTGTGGTGTTGTTTCTTCCTCTGCGCGCCGGCGAGAAAATCGCAATCGGTGGGTTTGCCGAGAAGACATTAAAAAAGGAGAAGGGACTTAAATTCCTATTTCCTTGCGCATCTACTGTGCTTGCAAAAGCAATGGGGCGTGGGCCAATTGCTCCGAGCAGGTAGCCATGCAGTTTAGGAACCGAAACTTCTCCAGGAATGATTTTCATCGTTCTTTTTTGTCGGCCACAAACTTAGTGAAATGCCCTCTTCTAAGAGTTCTCATTTCAGTTGAGATTCATTCTATGAAACAATTATATTTGCGCCCCCATTACGCGGATGTGGTGGAATTGGTAGACACGCTAGACTTAGGATCTAGTGCAGCAATGTGTGTGGGTTCGAGTCCCTCCATCCGCACTTAATCAGCGAAAAGCTGACAGTTAATAGATAAAAGGTCTTCAATACGAGGGCCTTTTTTCGTTTGTAGAGCATGTCTAGCGCTTATTTGAAAAGTTCTAGGAACTAGCAACAAGCCCTTTTCCTCTTTAATCTTTCTTCTCTAGAAGCTAACAGCTTTTATCTTTCAACTTTAGCAGCTACTCCTTAGAACTTATGGCTTAAAGCTTATCGCTCAAACTCCTATTGTATTTCACGCCGACGGCCAACCGCGTGTCGTCATAGTTTCAGCGGAGGCACAAGCCTTTGGAGCAGGATGCCTGCGCGTGCCGATTGAATATTTATGAAGGAATATTATTGATGTTAGAAGTCTTCCTTAGAGCTTCAAAATCCCATTGCACCTAAGTCAGGCTGAGCTTGTCGAAGCCCTTCACAAAAAGGCCTAGCTCTTTTTATAGCTTAAGGCTTCTAGCTTATGGCTCAATGACCTATTGCGCTGCCTCGCTGGCCTTCTTTTTTCTGGGCGAAAAAGAGTCAACCCTTCGACAGGCTCAGGAACTCGCTCAGGTTCACTGTAAGTTAGGATGCAGCTTAAGACAAGCCACTTTTCCCTTATAGCTTAAAGCATTATGCTTATAGCTCCAACCACACTTTCTTATTTGGTCTTTCATCTCGAGGAGCCACCAGCTTTTGTTTAGTCTCTCGCCTCATAGAGCAAAGTTCCTCTTCGCCATATAATTGCAAATCCATCTCCTCTAATTCGTCAATTTACTATCCCTTGCGAATATGACAAATGCTGAGCTGAGTGTATTTATATATATATTATTTGAAATTCTCATCCATTTTTACTCTCGCACCAATGAAAATGCTCGCGTTATTTGTTTTTGGAATATTTTTTTCACTTGCTGCATTTGCCCAGGATCAGCTCAACTTCACCATTCCTCTTTGTCCTCCCAGCTCGATTACTGAGTACGATCAACCCTTGGAACTTCGCGTTTCACCCAATCCGACCATCGGCGATGTCTATTTGGATATGAGCTCTAGTGGGACAAAGATTTCGGGCTATAAGATTGAGGTCTTCAATACATTGGGAACCCTTATCTTATTAATGGATAACCTAGAAGGCGCACGTGTTCAACTCGCAACTCGAGATTTCGAGACTGGGATTTATCTAGTCCGACTTTCGGACGGACATCGTTCATCGAACCAACGAATCATTAAGCAATAACTTTAGCAGCCGGAACATGAAAGGACTTACACTAACAAGTATTCTGCTCTTAGCTTTTTCATCCTTGAATGCGCAAATTCATGTTTGCCTAACTGAGGAGGTGATACTAAATGCATCCAACCCAACTACTGGAGAAAGTTATCAGTGGTTCCGTTCTGAGGACAATGTGAACTGGTCGCAACTCACGAATGGAGCGAACGCTACCCAATCGGTTTTTCCTATTTGGGATGTAAATTATTACAAACTTCAGGTGACGAGCAGTTCCTGCACTCGTTTCACTGAAACACAGGTTGTTTACACCACAGTCGATGACAATAGCGGCAACACCTACGGTACAACCTTGATTGATGGGGAGTGTTGGATGAGGGATAATCTTCGCGTGACGAAACTGAACGATGGCACTGCCATTCCTGAGGTTCAGGGAGACACAGACTGGTATAATCAAACTGGGCCTGCGAGGTCCTCTTATGACAACAGCTCTGCCAATGCTGATGATTACGGCTATTTGTACAACTTTTTTACCGTACAAACCGGCAAGTTGTGTCCGACTGGATGGCACCTTCCTAGCGATACTGATATTGAGGATTTACAGACTTCTTTAGGCGGTGCTTTAATTGCTGGAGGAAGAATGAAAGTGAATGGCACCACCCATTGGGATTCTCCCAATACTGGAGGGACAAATTCGAGTGGATTTGCCGGCAAAGGCGGTGGGTTTCGATATGCAGGCGGTAGCTTTGCTGAAAAGGGTCAAACAGCATATTTCTGGACAACCAAAGTAGTTTCGAATGGCTTTACGGCCAAACCCTATTCGCTGAAATACAATTCTGAAGCTTTAGGCTTGTATGGATTGGCTTGGTTGCAAGAATCTGGCTTTTCTTGTCGCTGCGTAAGAGATTAACATTTCACTTATTCATTTTTAATTCTGAAGCTCACAGTGAATTCACTGAGTAGTTTACTTACCAAACATCTAGCAAGTAGCAGCTTTTCCTTATAGGATGCGACTTATAACCCGAACTACACTTTCCGCATTAATCTCGCATTTCTCTTCACCGGTCAAGCTTTTTGGCTCCTATTTGGTCTTTTATCCAAAGAGGGGCTTTGTTGCTTCATTGAACTATTTTAGCCAAACCGTCCTTACAATTCAGAATTGAATCAATTTTCCACCTATCTACTTTCATTTCTAACCTCCCTCATTTTTGCAAATGCTGGCTTTGCTAAGGATTCCTTGTTCCGAGCCGCGCCAAATCCCTTTTATAAATCCACTGAATTTTTCTTACCCACCTTCGATGGCGATGTGGTTTCTCTCAATGTCTACGATCGCTTCGGTAAGTCTGTCGGCAATTTCTTTAAGGGTGCAAAGCTGTATGGCTCTTTTCAAATTCCATTCGATGCAGACTCTCTTGCGGATGGACTTTACTTTGCCGCTCTAAATGTCAATGGAGAACAAAAGGCCATTTCTCTTGTGAAGCAGAGCCCAACGATAGTAAGGTCCAATGGTCTAAACTCGGGCTCATCCATCTTTGTGGATCAGCAAAGCATGAGCTTGAAAGTGAAGCTGGCCAGTCCAGTCAAATCCGTAGAAGTCTACTCTTTAAATGGCCAAGTTTTAATGCGTTTTGAGTCGAATGAATCCCTTAATTATGATATCAGCACTTTAGAAAAGGGAATCTACATTGTGAGGGTACAATCGGGTGGTCCTGAATTGGTTCGGAAGTTTTTTCTTCGGTAGAAGCACCCTTCAATCGTCCTTCGACAGGCTCAGGAACTAGCTCAGGTTTATGACTTTCATGAAAGCTTCTAGAAGTTAGCCGCTTTTCACTTCAAGCTTACAGCTCTTTTAAGAGAAACCTCACAGTCTCCCTCGTCCGCTGCTCCAGCAAAACCTCTTTGCCTTTGATCAGCTCACGAACGGTTTCTTCGTTGAAGTGCCGTATGGTGAGCAGACTCACATCGTCGTTGTACTTAACTCGGAATTCCTCTTGAAGGGATTTCAGCAAAGCACCCACTTTTTCTTTCTGATTGTCGACGCTTACGGAGAAGGTCAAGGCTGAATTCTGCATGATGTTCATCTTCACCTTGGCTTTGGCAAAGAGCTTAAAGATGTCGCTCATATGCTCTTCCACTACAAAGGAGTAATCCTTGGTTGAGATGCTCAGCAGCAGCTGTTGGTCTTTGAAAATGTAGGAGGGAAGCAAGTTGTCTTTGTCGCCGTTGTCGTTGATGAGCGAACCCGATTCATCGAGCTGGTCGAAGGAGCGTACCGTGAGCGGAATGCTTTTGTTCTGAAGCGGTTTGAGCGTTTTGGGATGAATGACTGAAGCGCCGTAATAGGTGAGCTCAATGGCTTCCTTGTATGAAATGTTCGAGAGTTTTTCTGTATTCTCGAAATGCTTCGGATCTGCGTTGAGTACCCCAGGAACGTCCTTCCAGATCACCACTTCTTCGGCGTCTAAGATGTTGGCAAAGATCGCTGCAGTGTAATCCGAACCTTCCCGTCCTAAGGTAGTGATGTACTTGTCTTCGGTGCCGCCAATGAAGCCCTGCGTAATCCAAAGTTTGTCGATTCCGATCTGTTCGAACTGTTTGAGAATGGCTTTCTCGCTGGCCTTCCAATCCACCTTTGCTTCGGTGAAGTCTTTATTGGTGAGAACCAACTTTCGGGCATCGAGCCACTCATTCTTCAATCCATTTTCTGCTATGTAAGCCGAAAGGATTTTCGTGGAAAGCAATTCCCCAACAGAGGCAATTTGGTCGTAGGCTTGCGCATAGGAAGCATCGGCACCACTCTGCGTGCGTTCGTTGAGGTAGTGCATGATTTTGTCAATCGTAACCTTTATTTCCGTGGAATCGGCAAAGAGTTGGTCCACAACCTCGACGTGATTTTTCTTTATTTCTTGAATGATGTTTGGGCAATCCTGGGGCTTTTCAAATAGGGCCGAAACGAGGCGTTCCAAGGCGTTGGTGGTTTTGCCCATGGCCGAGAGAACCACTACCGTAGGTTCTGCCGAGTGTTTCAGAAGAATGCGCAGTACATTTTTGAAGGCAGAAGCGTCGCGCACAGAGGCGCCGCCGAACTTGAAGACTTTCATGGGGAACTAAATTAGAAAAGCAGTTAGGTCGCGTGAAAGTCTGTGGAAAGAGTTTTCCTCAATCGAAGACTAATTTGCAATTCAGCCATTCGGGCTCGATGGTGCTCTGGTACTTTTTATAAAACTCAATGGCCGGAGCATTCCAATCCAACACTTGCCATTCCATGCGCTTCACTCCTCGTTCTTTCGCCAATTCGATCAAACGATGAAAAAGCATTCCACCAATTCCACGACGTCGGTGTTTTTCGCTCACAATTAGGTCTTCTAGGAACAAACATTTGCCTTTCCAAGTGGAGTATTTGACGTAATGAAGGGCCATTCCCAAAATTTCACCCGATTCTTCGGCAACAAAAAAGCCAAATGCCGGATGTTCACCAAAGCCATCGCGCTTCATGCTCTCTAGGTCTGTAATCACCTCGCCCTCTGCCTTCTCGTAAATTGCGAGCTCTTGAATGAGCGTCAAAGCAGCGTCCAAGTCGTCGATGCTTCCCTCCCGGATAACTATTTCTTTCATTAAGATTGCTTTTGGCAAATCTCACAATTTTCAAAATGCGATATTTGCCCACCATGAACGGGGTCATAACGCTAAGCGAATTTATCATCAACCGCCAGGCGGATTTTCCCTTCGCTTCGGGAGAACTTTCCAGCCTTCTTAGAGACATTGAAATTGCCGCCAAGCGTGTAAACCGAGAGGTGAACAAGGCAGGTTTGGTTGAAATTCTTGGTGCTACAGATGTGGAAAACGTGCAGGGGGAAACCCAGCAAAAGCTGGATGTGTACGCCAACGATGTTTTCATGCAAACATTCCAGAACGGTTCTGAAGTTCGTGGAGTTGCTTCTGAGGAGAACGAAGAGTTCGTAGTCTTCGACAACGATGTGTCGCGAAATTCCAAGTATGTTCTACTCATGGATCCTTTGGACGGAAGTTCGAACATCGATGTGAACGTTTCGATTGGAACCATTTTCTCCATCTACCGAAAGCTTTCTCCAGGAGATGAGTTGAGCGAGAGCGATTTCTTGCAGTCGGGTGATCGGCAAGTAGCAGCTGGCTACGTGATTTACGGTTCGAGCACCATGTTGGTCTACACCACAGGTGCAGGAGTGAACGGCTTCACCCTCGATCCTTCCATTGGTGAGTTTTGTCTCTCGCACCGCAACATGCGTTTTCCCGAACAAGGAAACATCTATTCCATCAACGAAGGAAATTACGAAGCATTCGAGTTGGGCTTGCGCCGCTACCTCGATGAAGTAAAATCGCGGCAAATGACATCTCGCTACATTGGTTCATTGGTGGCAGACTTTCACCGAAACCTAATTAAAGGTGGCATCTACATTTATCCCAAAACCTTGAGTGCGCCAGAAGGAAAGTTGCGTCTCTTGTACGAGTGCAATCCTCTTGCCTACATAGCAGAAGAAGCTGGTGGCGTTGCCTCCGACGGAAAAAACAGGATTCTCTCCGCAGAACCTAAAGAGCTGCATCAGCGCATTCCTTATTACGTAGGCTCCAAAGACATGGTGGAGGAAGTGGAGGCCTACCTACGGGAGAATGAGGATTCAGTTCCTGATTAGCAATTACCGATTACTGATTAAGAGTGACATGTGACATGTGACAGGTTACGGATTACGAGTCTCTGAGCTTGTCGAAGAGCGGGTGGTATACTCAATTACGAGTTACCAGTTTCAGCTCACTAAAGCATACTTGAGCGGTTCAAATCCCAAATCCCCTACCCTTTATAATTACGGATTACGACTTACAGATTTGGAATTGTTTATGCTCCATGCTCCTTTCTCCATGCTCTCAGTCGACGAAGCCTTGGCGTAGTCGACTCGTCTCTCCACTCTCGTCTCTCNNTCTCAATTCTCAATTCTCATCTCTCAATTCTGAAACAGGAGCTAAATAGAGTTTCTTTGCAACATGAATCGCCTCGTAGCCATAGTTGGTCGTCCCAACGTAGGCAAATCCACATTATTCAACAGACTCATCGGACAACGTAGAGCCATTGTAGACGAATTCTCTGGGGTTACCCGAGATCGTGTTTACGGTGATTTTCACTGGGCCGGACACGAGTTCCACGTCGTCGACACCGGTGGTTATGTGAAGGACAGCGATGAGCTTTTCGACAGAGAAATTCGCAAACAGGTAGAGATTGCCATGCAGGAAGCTGGCGTGATTCTTTTCATGGTAGATGTTACTATGGGCATTACACCGCTCGACGAGGACATCGCTGTGATGCTTCGGAGAACCGACCGACCGGTGATTGTGGTTTCGAATAAGGTAGACAACAACAAACGCATTGCAGATTCTGCAGAATTCTACGCCTTTGGATTAGGAGAAGTTTTTGGCATTTCGAGCATCAGCGGTTCGGGTACAGGAGAACTTCTCGATCAGATTGTGGAAGTGATCCCAAAAGATGAAACTCCTGAAAAGGTCAATGAGGGTGATGAGATTCCTCGCATTGCCATCGTCGGACGTCCGAATGCGGGCAAGTCTTCCATGGTGAATGCTTTGATTGGCGCCGAGCGAAACATCGTTACGCCGATCGCTGGAACAACGCGCGACAGCACAGATGTGCACTACAATGCCTTTGGCTTCGATTTTATTTTGGTCGATACAGCTGGAATTCGGAAGAAGACCAAGGTGCACGAAGATTTGGAATTCTACTCGGTGATGCGAGCCATCAATGCCATTGAAGGTGCCGATGTGTGCTTGCTCATGATCGATGCCATTGAAGGCATTGGAGCACAGGATGTTAATATTTTTCACCTTGCAGAACGCAACCACAAAGGCATCGTGATTTTGGTGAATAAGTGGGATTTGGTTGAGAAGGACACGAAGACGGCCGAGGCTTTCGAGAAGTTGATTCGTGAGAAGATTTCTCCATTCAGCGATGTGGAAGTCATTTTTACCTCCGTGATCAACAAACAACGCATTCACAAAGCACTGGAAAAGGCCATTGAGGTTTGCAACAACCGAAAGGCGAAGATTAAAACCAGTGAGTTGAACGAATACATTTTGCCCATCATCGAGCGTTCACCGCCACCAGCGATTAAGGGGAAGTACATCAAGATTAAGTTTGCTACTCAGCTGCCAACCCACGCGCCAAGTTTTGCCTTCTTCTGCAACCTGCCGCAGTATTTGAAAGAGAACTATAAGCGCTTCTTGGAAAACAAGCTCCGCGAGAAATACGATTTCACCGGCGTTCCCATTCGCGTCTTCTTCAGGAAGAAATAGAAAGCGGGACAGTCGTCAAGAGAATTGTGCTTCAATAAGCCAACCATCCTCTCATCTCCTAATTACCGCATTTCCACATCCCCTAATTGGCTAATTACCACATTACCACACCTGTCCGAAGGAGCGCAGCGATGGTGGATTCTCACATTAACTTCGCTTCCTCCCAAATCACATCCATTTCTTCGAGGCTCATATCGTGCAGGTCTCGGCCTAAGGATTTCGCTTTTTTCTCTAGGTATTGAAAACGTTTCATGAATTTTTTGTTGGTTTTCTCCAAAGCAGCTTCCGGGTCTAAATCGATGAAACGTGAATAGTTGATGAGCGAGAAGAGTACATCGCCAAACTCCAGTTCTTTTTCCTCAACAGTGTTTGCTTTTACCTCCTCGTGCAGCTCTTGAAGTTCTTCTTGAACCTTCTCCCATACTTGTTCTTTTTCTTCCCAATCGAACCCTAGGCCTTTTACCTTTTCCTGAATTCGAATCGCTTTTACCATTGCTGGTAAGGACTTCGGAACCCCTTCCAACACAGATTCCCTTCCTTCTTTTAGTTTCAACTTCTCCCAATTGGCTTTAACTTCTTCTTCGTCTTTCACCTTCACCTTCACATCGCCGTAAATGTGGGGATGGCGGTAAATGAGTTTCTCGCAGATGTGGTTGAGCGATGAAGTGATGTCGAAGGCCTTTTGCTCAGAACCCAACTTGGCATAAAAGACCATATGAAGCATGAGGTCGCCGATTTCATTCTCAATCTCCTTGAGGTCTTTATTGTCGATGGCGTCTGCCAGTTCGTAGGTTTCCTCGATGGTGAGCTTTCTTAAGCTTTCGAAGGTTTGTTTCTTATCCCACGGACATTGCTCACGCAGTTCGTCCATGATGTTCAGTAAACGTTCAAATGCCTGTAGACGGGGATCTTCATTTGCCATGAAACAAAAATGCGATCTCTGCTATTTTGAGCTTTCCCTCAAATTGAAAAGCTTTCGACAGAGTTCGACATTTTATGAACTTCGATTCAACAAGTCATCAACTTGAAGCTTATCTTTGCCGCATGCAAGTAATTCTTCTTTCCATCGGACTCGTGGCTTTGGCCTTTGCAGGAATCGCAATTAAAATTCTCGTTAAGAAAGACGGTCAGTTTGCCGGCACCTGTGCTTCGAACAGTCCATTCTTGAATGAAGAAGGTGAAGCTTGTTCTTTTTGCGGAGCTCTTCCCGAAGAGAAGTGTCAGAAGCCTGGTGAAACAGCGGCCTAATGAGAGCGCTTGTTTTTCTCAGCGCCGCATTCCTATCCCTAAGTTCTTGCACCCCCGAACCCGAACCATGCTTGACAGTCGAGCATGAAGATTATTACGCCTACGAGGTAGTTGTTAAGGATTGTTCTGAAGAGTCCGACGATGTACTGGTTGATTGGGGCAGTGGATGGATTGATGTGATCGATGCTGGTGCTTCAGTGTCTTACAAATACGATGCTCCAGGCACTTATGTCATATCCGCAACAGCACGAAATAAGAAAACAGAGATGTCGGAGTCGGAAACCATCGAGCTTTTTGGCTTTGGTCATGCCTTCGAAGGACAGTATTCCGTATCCGAAGTGCTTCTCAACAACTCTTGCGATCCGATGGACAGCCTGAAATTGTACTCAGCCCAAATCACTTCCGACGATGAGCTCGTGTACATTGCGAACTTCGCGAACATTTTTGAGTTGGTTGAATTGAAAGCCTTTGATGAGAAGAATTTTATTGTTGGAGTTCTTCCAGGTCAGTATTCGAGAGAGCCTAAAAGCTTCAACCTCTACATGAATTGCAACGACGGCAGCGGCAAGGCCAACATCGCTGAAGATGGAACAATCACTGTTCGTTATTGCGCCGTTCACAATGGCATCTTCCCTTGCGAGTATGAGGCCATAATTACGATGACACCGAAGTAATTTCTAGAATTCTTTTTTATAAAAGCCTAATCGACGCTCTGAGCAATCAGGCCTTCTGAAGCAGTGGTTTCAAAACTTCCGTCTTCCATTGAGGAGATCAAGAAGTAGTTGATTTCTGGCCGATTTGCTTGTGCCCAAGCAATGCTCTTCTCTTTTCCCATCACCATAAAAACAGTGGCTAAGGCATCGGCTGTGGCTGCGTCTTTTGCAATTACCGTAGCACTCAAGAGTGAGTGTTGAACCGGAAATCCGCTGTTGGGGTCAATGGTATGACTGTACTTCACACCATCCTTGATGTAGAACTTGCGGTAGTTTCCAGAAGTGGCGATGGCTTCGTCTTTCAAGTCTAAGATGGCTTCCAATTCCCTTTCACCTTCTGTAGGTCGATCAATGCCCACCGACCAGGGTGATCCGTCGAGCTTGGAGCCTAGGGCAAGCATTTCACCGCCCACTTCAATCAATACATTTTCGAATCCTTTGCTGCGAAAGAGCAAGCCAATTTGGTCGACCGAGTAACCTTGAGCGATGGCGTTGAAATCGATCTGCAAACCTATTTTGCGTTTGATGTACGACATCTTTTCTTTACCACTCACAAAGAAACTCTCCAAGGAGTTTGTGTTCAGAATAAAACCCGAGGTGTCAAAGCCTCTTAAGGAGACAAGAGAATCTACTTTCATGGAGTCCATTTCCTCCGCTTTGGTCAGGCCAAAACCCCAAGCATCCACCAAAGGTTTTACGGTAGGGTCGAAGGCACCTAAAGATTGCTCGTGGATGACCATAGAAGCTCCTAGAACGGTGTTAAAGTGTCCGAAGGTGTCGAGGTAGTTGAAGGCTCCAGAGTCGAGAGAATTGAACTTAGAAATGATTGAATTGGATCGATAGGTGGAAAGGCTGTAATCGATGTCGAGTAGGAGAGAGTCGACCTTAGTCTTCATGTCAATGCCCGAAGCATCGAAATATGTGATGGCGTAGGTTGTTCCTTGGGCTTCACCGCGAATCAAGAGCTTTTGCGGAGCGTTGTCGCAGGAAGTCATAAAGAAAAAGCCCCAGATTCCGAAGAACATCGGAAGTGCTGAGGCTTTAATTTTTTGTTTGAAAAAATTATTATCCACCAAAATCATCAAAAGCAACGTTCTCGGGAGGAACTCCCCAATCGTCGCACATCTTGAGAACCGCTTGGTTCATCAAAGGTGGGCCACAGAAATAGAATTCAATGTCTTCGGGAGCTTCATGTTTGCTCAAGTATTGATCGATCACCGCTTGGTGAACGAAGCCAACGAAACCGTCTCCTTCTTTGTCGTTGATGTCTTTCTTCTCTTTCCAGTTGTCGTCTGGGTGAGGTTCAGAAAGAACAAGGTGAAAGTCGAAGTTTGGAAAATCAGTTGCAATCTTTTGGAAGTGATCTAAGTAGAACAGCTCACGCTTAGAACGTCCCCCATACCAGTAGCTCACTTTTCTTCCCGTCTTCAATGTGTGGAAGAGGTGAAATAAGTGCGAGCGCATAGGCGCCATTCCAGCACCACCACCGATGTACAACATTTCAGAACCTGTGTCTTTGATGAAGAATTCACCGTAGGGACCTGAGATGGTCACTTTATCACCTGGCTTGGCTCCAAATACATAAGAAGAGCAAATCCCAGGATTCACATCCATCCAACGATTGTTGGCGCGATCCCAAGGTGGAGTTGCAATACGAATGTTCAGCATTACGATGTTACCCTCAGCAGGGTGATTGGCCATTGAATAGGCACGAAAGATGGGCTCATCGTTTTTCATCGTAAGATCCCACAATCCAAATTTGTCCCATTCAGCTTTGAAGTCTTGTGGATCACGTCCGTGAAGCTCCACCAAGTCTGGGTGTGCTGTAATGTCGATGTCTTTGAAGTTGACAATTGTTTCTGGAACGTCGATTTGAATGTAACCACCTGCTTCGAAGTCGAGTGTTTCTCCTTCAGGAAGACGAACAACAAACTCCTTAATGAAGGAAGCCACATTGTAGTTTGTAACCACTTCACATTCCCATTTTTTGATTCCGAAAATTTCTTCAGGAATGTGAATGTCCATGTCGTTTTTAATCTTCACCTGACAACCCAATCGCCAATCGTCGGCAATCTCTTTACGGTTGAAGTAAGGCTTTTCAGTAGGAAGAATCTCTCCACCACCTTCATGCACCTGACACTTACACATGGCACAAGTACCACCACCACCACAGGCAGAAGGCAAGAAAATCTTGTTGTTTCCAAGAGTGGTTAAAATGGTGCTTCCAGCCTCCACTTCGATGACCTTCTCATTGTTGATGGTTAGCTTCACCAAGCCTGAAGGGGATAGCTTCGCTTTGGCATAGAGCAAGAGGGATACGAGGAGTAAGATGACTGCCAAAAAAACCAGTATGGCCGATATGATTGTTACTGTCATGTTCTTGTCTTAAAGTTCAATTCCCATAAAGGCCATGAAGGCGATGCCCATCAAACCAGTTATGATAAATGTGATTCCTAAACCGCGCAATGGAGCTGGAATGTGCGAATAGCGTATTTTCTCACGAATTGCAGCGATGGCAACGATGGCCAGGAACCATCCAACTCCAGAACCAAGTCCGAAAGAAGTAGCTTCGGCGATGGTTGCATACTGGCGATCTTGCATGAAGAGCGCGCCACCCAAAATGGAGCAGTTTACGGCAATTAGTGGAAGGAAAATTCCCAAGGCACCGTATAGCGCAGGAGCAAATTTCTCTACAATCATTTCAACCAACTGAACCATAGAAGCGATTACAGCGATGAAGAGAATGAATGAAAGGAAGCTTAAGTCAACCTCAGCAAATGAGGGCGACAACCAAGCGAGTGCACCTTCCTTGAGCATATAGTTTTCTAGTAGGTAGTTGATTGGAACAGTGATCCCCAAAACGAAGATTACGGCGACACCTAGACCAACACCGGTCTTCACAGTTTTACTTACCGCGAGGTATGAACACATACCAAGGAAGTAGGCGAAAATCATGTTCTCAATGAAGATCCCCTTGACGAATATGTTTACGAGTTCTTGCATCTTCTTCTAGTTTTCTTCAATGAGTTTGGTATTCCTTGAACGCTGAATCCAGATGATGATTCCAACAACTACGAGGGCCATTGGAGGCAGAATCATCATATTGTTGTTCATGAATCCCATTCCATAGAGGCCAGTCATTTCTGAAGCATTTCCGAAGAGCTCAAAGCCCATCAATTTTCCTGAACCAAGAATTTCTCGAACCACAGATACGGCAATCAATATCCATGCATAACCCATGGCATTTCCGATGGCATCCAATACAGACGGACCAGGTTTGTTTCCCAATGCGAAGGCTTCAAGTCGTCCCATAATGATGCAGTTCGTGATGATCAATCCAACAAATACGGAAAGAGCTTTAGACACATCGTATACGAATGCTTTCAAGGTTTGGTCAACGAGGATTACCAATGAGGCAACCACCACCAACTGAACGATGATTCGAATTCTATCAGGAATGCTGTTTCTCATGGCAGAGATGAGGAAGTTCCCCATAATCATTACAAAGAGCACAGATATTGACATTACAACGGCTTGCTTCACCTGAACAGTAATTGCCAGAGCGGAACAGATTCCCAAAACCTGAACGGTAATTGGGTTGTGATCGTCGAGTGGATCGGTGATGAGCTTTCTGTTCTTCTTGGAGAAGAGAGGCTCAGATTTTTTTGTGATTTCGGCTACTTCAGACATTTCAACTGTTTAGGCTTGCGAAATAGTTTTGATAAACTGCGAGGGTGCGCTGCAGCATTTCCTCAACTCCTTTAGATGTGATGGTTCCTCCAGTGATTCCGTCAACGCCGTATTCGTCGGCATTTCCACCGCCTCCTTTACGCACGCTCAACTTCACTGCACCCATTTCATATACTTTGTCTCCTTGAAATTGATTTTGGAAAATGCCGGTATTGATTTCAGCACCCAAACCAGGAGTTTCCGTTTTGTGATCGAAGGTTGCACCGAAGATGGTGTTCAAGTCGCTCTCAAGAGCAACGAATCCCCATACCGGACCCCAAAGGCCACTGCCTGCCATCGGAATCACATAGTAAGTTTCTCCTTCACGCTCGCAGATGTAAAGAGGATACATCACATCTTCTGGAGTTCGCGCACTGGCTCTTACCTCGCGGTATTGCTTCTTAACGTCTACGCCAAAAGCATCTCCTTCAAGCACTTCACCGTCCTTGTTCAGTACAAGCAATTGCTTGACGTATTGATCAAACAGTTCTGGGGCTTCATCGCGATCGCAGGTAACCTGAATCGCAGCTAGAATGTTTTGTTTTTTCTCTTTTTCAATGTTCGCTTTCTGGAAGGGTTTGAGTCCCATTGAGGCTAGAGCCAAGACAGACCCGACTACTACTACCATTGCGATGGCGAAGCCGAAAGTAAAACCGTTGCTGTTCTTATCGAATGCCATGTTCTTATGCAGTTTGGATTACCATTCGTTTTTGACGTTTCTTGATGTTTGCTTGAAGCACGTAGTGGTCGATTAGAGGAGCCATCACGTTCATAAACAAGATCGACATCATCATTCCCTCTGGGTAAGCAGGGTTAAAGACTCGAATCATGATTCCGAAGAATCCGACGAAGAATCCATAAATCCACTTTCCTGTTTCTGTATGCGCCGCACTTACTGGGTCGGTAGCCATGAATACTACTCCGAACATGAAGCCACCAATCAGAAGTTGGTGAAGGGCGTTTAAGTCCATGAATGCGTTTGCACCAGCTAGGTTGAAGATACCTGCCATGGTCAATCCACCTACGACGGCGCTGAACATAATTTTCCAGCTTCCAATACCAGAACCAATGAGAATTAGGGCACCGATCAAACAAGCCAAAGCTGAGGTCTCACCAATAGACCCTGGAATGAATCCCATGAATGAGTTGTACATGCTGTAGAAACCATCGTTTCCGAAAGAGCTCATTACTGCAGTAGCAGTTTCACTCGTTTTGTCGATGCCGACTGTCGATGCCAAATCACCAAGAGCAGTAGCTCCCGAGAAGCCATCTACGTTTGCGCGAAGGTTTTCAGAATCAGCAATCCAAACACTATTTCCAGACATTTTAGTTGGGTAGGCAAAGAACAAGAATGCCCGAGCCGTAAGGGCTGGGTTCAGGATGTTCATTCCGGTTCCTCCAAATACTTCTTTCCCGATTACCACCGCGAAAATTGTTGCTACAGCCACCATCCATAATGGAACGTCAACTGGCATACACAGCGGAATGAGCATTCCCGAAACGAGGAAACCCTCTTGAATGGAATGGCGTTTTATGATGCAGAAGACGAATTCAACACCCAGTCCGACCGCATAGGAAACAACTACCAATGGCAGCACTCTCCAAGCGCCGAAGAAGAATTTTTCAAGAACTCCATCACCAAGACCAGCGTACATTCCTTGAGCAAGGAAGTGCTGATGCCCTGTGTTCCAAATCCCAAAGATTAAGCAAGGAATCATGGCAATCACAACAGTGATCATGGTTCTCTTTAAATCGACTCCATCCCGAATGTGGGCACCTTTACTTGTAGGGTGCTTTGGGACAAAGGCGAAAGTTGCAAAGCCGTCAAAGAGCGGCCATAATTTTTCAAACTTGCCTCCTTTTTCAAATTGAGGCTCAAGCTTTTCAACGATGTTTTGTAGAAACTTCATCTTAAGTCTTTAGGACATTTCTTGAATCATGAGATCTAGACCGCTGCGAACAATCGCTTGAGAATTGATCTTAGAGGTACATACTACTTCACAAAGGGCAAAATCCTCTGGTGCCACCTCATAAATTCCGAGGTTTTCCATGAGTTCAATGTCCTCCACCAAAATGGCTTTCAGCAATTGAACGGGGTAGATGTCCATTGGAAATACTTTTTCGTATTGTCCGGACATTACAAAAGCCCGCTCCTCACCGTTGAGCGAAGTGTTGAGATTGTATTCTTTGTTTGGAGTCATCCAGCCGAAGAAGGTGTTCGACATGCTGAACTTGTTCAATCCAGGAGCAATCCAACCGAAAAACTCACGATCTTCTACTTCTGGGATTGCCGTTAGCTGATAATCGTAGAAGCCTAGGAAAGAATCATGTGAAGTTGTGGCCCCAGTGAGTACGTTTCCTCCGATGAGTCTCGCTCCGGACTTGGCGTCGAAACGACCCTCAAGGGCTTTGCTCAATTCGATTCCTGCGTAAGCTTTGAAGTATGAGCGTTTGCTCATAGCTGCTCCTGTGGTTGCAACCAAACGACTGGTGTCGAAATGACCTGTTTTAAACAGACGTCCGATGGTCAATAAACCAGGTACGTCAACAGTCCAAACGAACTCTCCTTTATTAATTGGGTCAATTTTATGAATCTGCGTGCCTACATTTCCTGCTGGGTGAGATCCATATACTTCGTGCACTTCAATGCCTGAGATTCCACTTAGGTAAGAAGAATCAGAGCCTCCTCGAACGCTCACATGAACTTTCCCTTTGGTCAATTTAGCCATCGCAGTAAGAGCAACTTTAAAGTGCTCAAGTTCCGCCTTGATTTGAAAATCTAAATCCGGAGCAAGAGGAGCGCTGCTGAAGGTGCTGATGAAAATCGCCTTAGGGTCGTGCGATGGATTCGCAATGACATCGTACGGACGTTGCATCACGAAAGGCCATGCGCCGCTTGCGAGCAAGTGATTTTTCACGGCTTCTCCATCCATGTTCGATGGGTCGGAAGCGCCGAAATCTTTGAATCGAAGTTCTTTGTCCGCAAGAATTTTGACTTCTAGAATTTTTCGTTTTTCACCGCGAACAACTTCCACTACCTCACCACTTACTGGGGCGCAGAATTTTACTTGTTCTTGAAATTTATCGTGGAAAAGCGGTGTTCCGGCCAAGACTTCATCACCAGCTTTTACTTCCATTTTCGGAGTTACTCCATGAAAATTTGAGGGAAGTAGGGCGTAGGTGCTGGAGCTCAGCTGATTAATTTCATCGCTTTCGAGGCGGCCTTGTAACTTAACGTCGACCCCTTTATTAATTTTGATGTTCGATCCCATGAATTTATTCTTCAGTTCGGGTTGCCTTTGGATAGGACGCGGCAAAATTATTTAAAAGCTGCATTCAGAGGGCGCTTCAAGCGCTAATTCCAAAAGCCTTTTTTATATCATCTACTCGGTCCAATTTTTCCCATGTGAAAAGCTCAACAAAGTGTTCAGATTTTTCACCACTTCCATTCTCAAAAACCTTTTTAACCTCAATTGGTTCACGGCCCATGTGTCCGTAGGCAGCGGTTTCAGAATAGATGGGGTTTCTCAGCTTTAAATTTCTTTCGATTGAGGCCGGACGCAAATCGAACAAGCCTTCTACGTGCTTGCTGATTACCATGTCGGTCATATCCACATTTGCACTACCGTATGTGTTGATGTAGATGCCCATTGGCTCCACAACTCCAATGGCGTAAGAAACTTGAACGAGAACTTCATTGCATACTCCTGCAGCAACTAAGTTCTTCGCGATGTGACGCGTTGCGTAAGCGGCAGAACGGTCAACCTTACTTGGGTCTTTTCCTGAAAATGCTCCACCACCGTGGGCTCCTTTTCCACCGTAAGTGTCCACAATAATCTTTCTTCCCGTCAGGCCAGAATCCCCGTGAGGACCACCAATAACAAATTTGCCAGTTGGGTTGATGTGGTATTTAATGTCACCTCCAAAAAGGGCTTGAACATCTGGAGTCAAATGCGCTTTTACCCGTGGAATCAAAACATCGATGATGTCTTTTTTAATCGTCTCCAACATTCTTCCCTCACTTGCGTCGAAGTCGTCGTGCTGAGTTGAAACCACAATCGCATCAATGCGCAATGGTTTGTGATCATCGGAATATTCGATGGTTACCTGCGATTTTGCATCCGGACGTAGGTACTCTATTGGGTGACCTTCGTGGCGGATGGCAGCCAATTCACGTAAAATTCGGTGAGAAAGGTCTAAGGCCAAAGGCATGTAGTTGGCGGTTTCGTTGGAGGCGTAACCGAACATCATTCCTTGGTCTCCAGCGCCTTGTTCTTCTTTGTCTTCGCGGTCGACACCCTGGTTAATGTCGGGCGACTGCTCATGAATCGCAGATAGAACCCCACAAGAGTTCGCTTCAAACATGTACTCAGACTTGGTGTAGCCAATTTTCTTGATTACATCTCGAGCAATCTTCTGAACGTCGAGGTAAGTGTTGCTCTTAACTTCTCCAGCAAGAATTACTTGCCCAGTAGTTACAAGTGTTTCGCATGCAACTTTACTGCTTGGGTCGAAAGCGAGAAAGTGGTCGAGGAGCGAATCAGAAATCTGATCAGCGACTTTGTCTGGGTGTCCTTCCGAGACAGATTCAGAGGTAAATAAGTAGGGCATATTCTCAGTACTTGATGGTGGGCGAAATTAGCAAAATATCAGGCTTTCTTGGTGAGCTTTTTAAAGACGTCTTCAAGGCTGCCTGCTTCTACCTTCATGGATAGCACAGAAAGTTTGTTGTCGACAGCCAATTGAAAGAGTTTCGGACGCAAATCTTCGCTCGATTCTGAGCTCAAGCGCCATTCCTTTTCTCCTATTTTTTCAATCTTAGAAAGACCCAATTCAGAGAAGAAGGATTCTTCAATTTCTGAGTCAAATTCCATCACAATCACCTGACCAGCAGAGCTCTTGCCAATAAGTTCTTTTACGCTTTTATCGGCCACCAGTTTGCCTTCATGAACGATGAGAACGCGATCGCAAATGGCTTCCACTTCTTGCATGATGTGGGTCGACATCATCACCGTCTTTTCTTTACTCAAGTCTTTGATGAGCTGACGAATTTCTAGAATTTGGTTTGGGTCCAATCCAGTGGTAGGTTCGTCGAGAATGAGAACCTCTGGGTCGTGCAGAATTGCCTGCGCAAGACCAACTCGTTGGCGGTAACCCTTGGAGAGTGCGGAAATGCGCTTGCCACTTTCAGGGGTTAAACCCACCAGTTCAATCACTTCTTCAACTCGCTCCTTTTTCTTCTTGATTTTATGAATTCCTGCAATGAAGAGTAAAAACTCACGAACGTACATGTCGAGGTACAGTGGGTTGTGCTCCGGCAAGTATCCAATGCGTTTTTGTACTTCAAGAGGAGCTTCGTCTACATTAAAGCCACAGACTTTTACAACTCCTTCGGTAGAGGAGATATAGGAAGTCAAGATTTTCATCATTGTTGATTTTCCGGCACCGTTCGGACCCAAAAAACCAACCAGTTCTCCTTTCCCAATTTCAAAGCTGAGATCGTCTAGCGCTTTTTGCTTGCCGTAGACTTTATGAATGTGCTGAACTGAGATTGACATATTGATGTGCTGCGAAAATAGCACAATCAACTTCCTTAAGTCACGGCCTACAATCCTTATTTTTGGTCGGTATGAGTAGGGAAGGAGTGGTATTAAAATCCACAGGAAGTTGGTATCGAGTTTTGTCGGAAGGTGAGGAGCTCGACTGCCGTTTGCGCGGTAAGCTGAGGCTAGAAGGATTCCGTGCTACCAATCCAGTGGCCGTTGGAGACCGCGTACGCATTGCGCAAGCGGTTGAAGAATGGCGCATCGAAGAACTTCTTCCGAGAAAAAACTTCTTACTCAGAAGGTCCATCAAGCTTTCCAAACGTCTTCATTTCCTTGCCTGCAACGTAGATCAAATGTTCTTGATGGTGAGCTTGAAAGAGCCAAAAACCAGCTTCGAATTCATCGACCGGGTGTTGGCAGCCACCGAAGCTCACGGCATTAAATGCATCCTTCTTCTAAATAAAACAGATCTCTTAACACCAGAAGAGCAAGTGGCTTTCACCGCAATATATGAGGCAGCTGGCTTCGAGGTTCTTCCCATGTCATTGGTTCAGGACCCACCAGCCCTTCAAGAACGTTTTAAGGATCGGGTGACTTTACTTGCAGGTCATTCGGGTGTCGGTAAGTCAACTTTGGTGAATTTAATCGACCCCAAGATAAAAGCCATGACCGGCGAGATTTCAGAATATCACGAAACGGGTCAACACACCACCACCTTCGCAGAGATGCATCCATTGGCCTTTGGCGGGTTTCTGATCGACACTCCAGGCATTCGAGGTTTTGGAGTCATTGAGATCGATAAGAAATCTCTCTCTCACTTTTTTCCTGAAATGAAAGCCGTTTTGGCTCATTGCAAATTCAGCAATTGTCAGCATTCAGATGAACCGGGCTGTGCAGTTAAAGATGCAGTAGAACTGGGCCTTATAGCGGAATCGCGCTACAAGAGTTATCTCAACATCTTACTAGAAGACGAAGACAGCAAGTACAGATGAGAGCACTGATACAGCGTGTAGATCGAGCAGAGGTTCGAGTTGATTTAAAGATGGTGGGCTCCATTGAGCACGGGTTGTTGGTCTTTGTGGGCATTGAGCTCGCCGACGATGAAGAAGACGATAGATGGTTGGTGAATAAGATTCTGAATCTTCGAATTTTTTCGGACGAAGAGGGCGTGATGAATCGCTCCTTACTGGAAGTGGAAGAAGAGATCTTATTGGTGAGTCAGTTCACATTGCACGCTAAAACGAAAAAAGGGAACCGGCCGAGTTACATAAAGGCGGCTTCGCCGGATGTTGCACGGAGAAAGTTCGAACGACTCTTGGAGATCTTTGAAGAAGAGATTCCGGGATTTGTGCAAAGCGGGAAGTTCGGGGCCAATATGAAAGTGGAGTTGGTGAACGACGGCCCAGTAACGATCTGGCTGGATACGAAACAGAAAGAATGATTTAACTGCAAACTGCTCGGAGTTGGCACAAACGGCATGAAGAACATCGTGAACTTCGTGTCGCCTTTGAGAACTTCGTGGTTTAAAAATAGACGAATATGACAATCCAAGAAGCACAGAAAGAAGTAGATAATTGGATTAACACCATCGGTGTTCGCTACTTCAACGAACTGACCAATATGGCTCAACTCACAGAAGAAGTGGGAGAAGTTGCGCGCATCATTGCACGTCGTTATGGTGAACAAAGTGAAAAGGAGTCCGATAAATCGAAAGACCTAGGAGAGGAGCTTGCCGACACCTTATTCGTCCTAATTTGTTTAGCGAACCAAACCGGCATTGACCTCGAAGCCGCCTTCAAGCAGCGCATGGACAACAAAACTAAACGCGATAAGGACAGGCATAAGAACAATCCGAAATTGAAGTGATTCAGTTTTAAGTGTTCAGTTATTGAGTACACTGTTTGTCTCAATCCCAACTAAACTCATTCGTTCTTTCCATTGCCTAAGAACTAGTTTGGTTGGATGGGGTTAGAGCAGATTGGAGCAAAAATTATTTCTTGTGCAATTCAAGTACACCGAACACTTGGCCCAGGGCTTCTTGAATCATCTTATGAAGCAAGCTTAAAGTGGGAGTTGGAACAAGCAGGTCTTTCAGTCAGATCGCAAGTAGGATTGCCCTTGGTGTATGGTGAAGTTCAATTGGACGTTGGATATCGAATTGATTTGCTCGTCGAAGGTCAAATTATCATCGAGCTAAAGGCAGTTGAATCTATCAACCCGGTTCATTTGGCGCAAATACTCACGTACCTTAAGTTGAACAACTCCAAACTTGGCTATCTGATGAATTTCAATGTCACTTTAATGAAGCATGGAATTAGGCGGGTTGTACACGATTATTGGAACCACGAGGAGCAAAAAGATTTCAGAAAGGGCACAAAGAAGTCCTCGTGACCTTGGCGCATCCCTCGTGACCTTCGCGGTAAAAACGGATAAGCCTGAAAACAAAAAACCCCATCCACCAAAGGCAGACAGGGTTCTTAGAGTTGATTGCTCTTTTGGAATTACTCCGCTAATACGATGACTTTATTCGAAACAACCTCAACAACACCACCTTTGATGTCGAAGGTTTTTTCTTCATCGCCAGAGCGCAAATTTACCGTTCCTTCTTTCAAGCCAGCGATGAGTGGAGCGTGGTTGTTTAACACACCAAACGATCCGTCTTGTCCAGGGAGTTGGATGTGATCCGCCTCGCCTGCGTACAAAGTCTTATCTGGAGAAAGGATTTCTACTTGCATGTTCTAGAGAGATTCCATGGCCAACATGGCCTTACCTTTTTCAATTGCTTCTTCGATGTTACCCACCAAGTTAAAGGCGGCTTCTGGATACTCATCTACTTCACCGTTTAGGATCATATTAAATCCTTTGATGGTTTCTTCGATGGGTACCAATACACCAGGAAGTCCGGTGAACTGCTCGGCAACGTGGAATGGTTGAGAGAGGAAACGTTGAACACGACGTGCGCGGTGTACAATCATTTTGTCCTCTTCACTCAATTCATCCATACCCAGAATGGCAATAATGTCTTGAAGTTCTTTGTAGCGTTGAAGTGTTTCTTTTACGCGTTGTGCAGTACCGTAGTGCTCTTCACCAACAACCGTTGGAGTAAGAATTCTAGAGGTAGAATCCAATGGATCAACCGCTGGGTAGATACCGAGCTCAGCAATTTTACGAGACAATACTGTATTCGCATCCAAGTGAGCAAAAGTCGTTGCAGGAGCAGGATCCGTCAAGTCATCCGCAGGAACGTAAACCGCCTGTACAGATGTAATAGATCCACGTTTCGTTGAGGTAATGCGTTCTTGCATGGCGCCCATTTCAGAAGCCAAAGTAGGTTGGTAACCAACGGCAGAAGGCATACGACCAAGAAGTGCAGAAACTTCAGATCCAGCTTGTGTAAAGCGGAAGATGTTATCGATGAAGAAAAGGATATCACGTCCACCGCTTTCTTCGTCACCATCACGGAAGTACTCAGCAAGTGTCAATCCTGAAAGGGCAACACGTGCACGTGCACCAGGAGGTTCGTTCATTTGGCCGAATACCAAAGTGGCTTGTGATTTTTTGAGTTCGTCTTTGTCAACCAAACTCAAATCCCATCCGCCTTCTTCCATGTCTTTTACAAAAGCATCACCGTATTTGATAACGCCAGATTCGATCATCTCACGGAGCAAATCGTTTCCTTCACGAGTACGCTCTCCAACACCTGCGAAGACTGAAACACCTTCGTATCCTTTAGCGATGTTGTTGATCAACTCCATAATAAGTACGGTCTTACCAACACCAGCACCACCGAACAAACCAATCTTACCACCTTTAGAATAAGGCTCGATGAGGTCAATTACTTTGATACCTGTGTAGAGTACTTCAGAGGAAGTTGAAAGATCTTCAAATCTCGGAGCTTCACGGTGAATGGCATACCCACCAGTTTTGTCTGTAGCGCCGATCCCATCAATAGGGTCACCTACTACGTTAAACAGACGTCCATTTACTTGATCGCCAACTGGCATTAGGATTGGGGAACCTGTTGAGCGAACCTCCATTCCACGAGTAAGACCATCACTTGCGTCCATCGCAATGGTTCGCACTGTGTCTTCTCCGATGTGTTGTTGACATTCTAAGATGACTACTGTGCCATCTTCTTTGGTCACTTCCAAGGCGTCTAGAATCTGTGGAAGTCCGTCCTCAGTGTTGAAACTTACGTCAAGTACTGGGCCGATGATTTGGGTGATTTTACCAATTTGTGCAGACATGCGAACTATCTCGTTTTTGTTGTCAAACAAGACCCATTAATTGGGCCTCAAAATCGGGGGCAAAAGTAGTTGTTTTAGAAAGAAGTCCCAAGGCAAGCCATAAAAACTTTCTCAGCTTATTAACAGGCTTTCAACTTTTGTCGAAAGACTTTGATTGTCAAGTGGTTTGGTAAGGACATTCCGCGGTCTGTCGCTCTGACAAAAATTCTAATTTTGCTCCATCTGAAAGCCAAACAAAAGTGTGGCTTCAGACGTATTCCTTCCAATCACAGAATAGATTTGAAATTACACCACGGAATCGACTCTTTCAAGAGCGATCGAAAAGTGATTCTCACAACAGGAACTTTCGACGGGGTTCACCTCGGGCACAGAAAGATTTTAAAACGACTTTGCGACAAGGCGAAAAAGTTGGGTGGCGAGAGCGTGTTGCTCACCTTTCATCCTCATCCTAGATTGGTGCTCTTCCCCGAGAACAGCGATTTAAAGTTGCTCAACTCTTCAGAAGAGAAACAACAACTTCTTGAAGAAGCGGGTCTGGATCACCTTATAGTACATCCATTCACTCACGATTTCAGTCGACTTTCGTCTCTTGAGTTTGTGCGCGATCTCTTGGTAAACAAAGTTGGCATTGATGCTCTAGTCATCGGTTACAATCACCACTTTGGTCGCAACCGTGAAGGGGGTTATGAATCGCTCACCGATTTCGCTGAGGTATTCGACTTCGAAGTGGAAGAGATTCCAGCAGAAGACCTAGAGAATGTGAACATCTCCTCGACCAAGATTCGACAATCCTTAGAGGAAGGGAACGTAGAATTGGCAAATAGCTTTCTTGGTCATTATTATATGCTGCACGGTAAAGTTGTGCACGGAAGTCAAAAGGGTAGAGAGTTGGGCTATCCTACGGCCAACCTTAAAGTAAAGGAGCGCTACAAACTGATTCCAATGGATGGGGTTTATGCGGTGGAGGTTTTTCGTGGAGAAAAGTGGTTGCCAGCCATGATGAACATTGGTGTTCGGCCGACGGTTGACGAAAAGAAACGTCATAGCTTGGAAGTGCACTTGCTCAATTTTAATGAGGATTTATATGAAAAGGACCTTAAAATACGTTTCGTTAAAAGGATTCGTGAAGAGCGCCAGTTTCAAAACATTGAAGCATTGAAAGAGCAACTGGACATCGACCGCAATCGAACAAGAAACATCTTAGTCCCTCGATGAGATTAACCATACTATTCATCTTCCTTCCCACTCTCTTGTTTTCTCAAGAAGTTGATTCAACGAAGGTGTATCGTTCCCTTGAACAAGCCTTAAAGAATCCACAGGAAGTATTTCATTTAGATCTTAAAGGGCAACGACTGGAGTCCATCCCGGCAGAGGTGTTTCAATTTTCTGAATTGAAATCTTTGGTATTGAAGCGGAACCGCATCGAGGAGATTCCGGGAGAAATTGAAAAGCTTCAGGAACTTGAAGTCCTTAATCTGTCGGGAAACAGAATCGCGGAACTGCCGCTTGCACTCTTTGGGTTAAAGGACTTGAAAGAGTTGAGGTTGGGAAAGAACGATCTTCTGGTCATTCCTTCTGGAGTGAATCAACTCCAAAAATTGGAAATATTTGATGTCTGGTCAAATCGATTGAACATTCTTCCTCCAGAATTTGCCGATTTGAAAAAGCTGACCTTCATCGATCTGCGCATCAATCCTATCAATGAAGAGGACCAAAACTACATTCGTGATTTAGTCCCTTATGTGAAGGTCAATATGTCCCTCTCTTGCAACTGTTACTAGGTGGATTTGAATCTGATTCTTGAGAGTCTAGCCACATTATTTGGAGTTTTATATATCCTCTTGGCGGTCTACGAACGCCGCATGGCCTGGTTGTTTGGGATTGCGAGCAGCGGTATAGCCATCTACTTCTTCCTCGGCGCGAATCTCTATTCTGAAAGTCTGCTCTACGTCTATTATGTGCTTGCAGGTTTATATGCCTGGATTTATTGGGGAAAGAATCCCGAATCGCGTTCCATAAAAATGATGCGGAAAAGCGAGGTTTTGGCCTACATTCTTCTCGGAGTTGTGCTCTCGTCAGCACTGGGCTTTGCCTTCTCAAAAACGGATGCGGCTTATCCCTACTTCGATGCAGCGACAAGCATGTTTAGTTTTATTGCCACGTGGTTAACAGCAAGAAAAATTCTCGAGAACTGGTTGTTTTGGATCGTTATTGATCTCGCCAGTGCAGCTCTTTATGCAATGAAGGATTTGTATTTGTTGTCGGCACTGATGCTTGTGTACACAGCTGTTGCCATCTTTGGTTATCTGAAATGGAAAAGAAGCCAATTCGCATAGCCGTCATAGGTCCTGAATCGACAGGAAAAAGCACTTTAGCCAAAAAGCTTGCAGATCATTTTGGCGCTCTCTACATCCCTGAATTTGCAAGAACTTATCTGGAAGAGAATGGTGCGACTTATGAGCTTCAAGACTTGGACAAGATCATTCTTGGTCAGGAAGAAGCGATGAAGACCACGGTTGAATCTCACATTGTTTTCGACACAGATCTTCTGAGCTTATACCTATGGAAGAAGGAGAAGTATGCTCTCAATGATTTGTCTTTGTTGAACCACTGGAGTGAAATGAAGATTGACGTATTCCTGCTTTGCAATACGGATGTTCCGTGGGTATTTGACCCGCTTAGAGAGAGTGAAGGCAAGCGCAACGAATTGTTTGATGCACATATGCTCTATTTAAATGTGTTCAAGAAGAATTTCAATTTGATTGAAGGCACCGGTGAAGCTCGTACTCAGAATGCCATTCAGTTTCTGCGTGAATTTATTCAGTAGGTTTGCCTCGAATCTAGGGGTGCCCATTAGGGCTGAGATCAAACCCATTTTCTCCACTTTAATGTGTGAGAAAGGAACCTGATCCGGATAATGCCGGCGTAGGGAAGAAGGAAGTCAAAGTGCATCCCAATTAATTTCTGATGAAATGCGCTTACTTCTGTCCACCACCTTACTATTATTTTCTCTTTTCAGCCTCGCCCAAATGAATGTGAAGGGACGCGTATATGCTCAAGAATCCGAGGAAGATGCCTTGCCTGGGGTAAGTGTTGTTGTTCAAGATTTCCTTATTGGAACCGTAACTCGTGAAGATGGTAGCTTCAATATTGGTCCCTTGGAAGAAGGAGAATATGTATTGGAATTCAGGATGATTGGACGCGAGACACGCTACCAAAAGATTGTTCCGGGAGGTGAAAGTGAGTTTCAGATTGGGATGGCCATCGACGAGTATCAAATGGATGCCTTCACAGTAGAGGCTAGTAGAGCGAACGAATCGGCGCCATTCGCAAAAACGAATGTTTCGAAAGAGGAATTGGAGAAAATCAATTTAGGGCAAGACATGCCAATCTTGCTCAATCAGCTTACTTCAGTGGTTACGACTTCCGACGCCGGAGCAGGAGTGGGTTATACTGGCATGCGAATTCGTGGCAGCGATGCGAGCAGAATCAATGTAACGGTGAACGGAATCCCACTCAACGACTCTGAGTCGCAAGGTGTGTTTTGGGTGAATATGCCCGACTTTGCCAGCTCAACACAAAGCATTCAAGTGCAAAGAGGAGTGGGTTCCTCATCGAATGGTGCCGGAGCTTTTGGTGCTTCGGTAAACCTTCAAAGCGATGTCCTGAAGCGCAAAGCATATGCACAAGTCAGCAATTCTTTTGGGTCCTTCAATACAAGGAAACACAGTTTACAATTTGGAACGGGACTCATCAACAATCGCTTTAGCTTCGACGGACGCTTGAGTGCATTGCATTCAGATGGTTATCTAGATCGAGCGAGCGCAGATCTGCGTTCATATTACTTCAGTGCTGGTTATTATGGTAAGAAAGACGTTCTGCGCTTCATCACCTTCGCAGGATTTGAGGAGACTTACCAATCCTGGTGGGGAACACCTCAATCGAGGTTGGAAAATGACGTTGACGGAATGAACTTGCATGCCGACAACAACGGTTTGACTCCATCTCAACGAGAGAATTTATTGAACTATGGACGTACCTACAATTACTACGAGTATCAAAATCAGGTAGATCACTACCAGCAAGATCATTATCAATTGCATTGGAGTCATCAATTCAATTCCAAATTGCGTTGGCAGAACTCAGCTCACTTTACTTACGGCCGAGGTTACTTTGAGGAATATAAGGAAGGAGAATCCTTCGCAGATTATGGACTTCAGAATGTCCTTCTCGGAAACGACACAGTGAGCAGCACAGATTTGATTCGTCGTCGATGGTTGGACAACGACTTTTTCGGCCTGGTAAGCAACCTCGTTTGGAAGATGAATTCTTCGGAATTGATTGTTGGCTTGAATGCACATCAATATGAAGGAGACCACTTTGGGGAAGTCATTTGGTCGCAATATGCATCCGACTCCAAATTGGGGGATAGATTCTACGACAGTAGGTCCTATAAAACAGACCTCTCTGGATTTGTGAAGTGGCAAGTTGAGTTGAGCTCCAATTTTTTGGCCTACGCCGATCTGCAAGTGCGCAGTGTTAACTATCGTAGCAATGGTACCGACAACGACTTAAAGAACATTTCAATCGACACGAGCATGACCTTCATCAATCCAAAATTAGGTCTGCGTTATCGATTGAACGATTTGAGCTCTGTCTTTCTCTCCTACAGCAAGGGAAGCCGCGAGCCTACGCGTTCCGACTTTATTGACGCTCAGCTTGGAACGACGCCACTGCCTGAGGTGCTCCATGATTTTGAAGCAGGATGGAGCTTAAAACGCCAACGATGGATGCTAGATGTCAATCTCTATTATATGTACTACTTCAATCAACTGGTGCTTACTGGAGAGTTGAATGATGTAGGTGCTTCGGTTCGAACCAATGTGCCCAGAAGTTTTCGAACAGGTCTTGAATTGTCGGGTCGGTATGAGCCAAAAGGGCCTATTGCCTTTGAGGGAAATGTGAGCCTATCTCAGAATAAAATTCAGTCCTTTGAAGAGATTGTGTACGACTATACAACGGGATTTGACGTTATAACCAATGTGTTTGAGAACACGGACATATCTTTCTCACCTTCAGCGGTAGGTTTCGTTGGAGTAGAATTTAAGCCAATTAAAACGGCTGGTTTGAACCTTCGCTGGAAATACGTTGGAAAGCAATACCTCGACAATACCTCGAACGATGATCGAAGCATAGCTGCCTACAATACCTTAGATCTGCTGCTTTTTTACGACTGGAAAAAGAGGGACACATTCAACGCGCGATTTAAGTTGCTGGTAAACAACGCACTCAACTTAGACTATTCTTCAAACGGCTATACTTACTCATACGTCTTCGGAAGTCAGGTAACAGAGAACTTCTATTACCCTCAGGCAGGCATCAACTTTTTGCTGGGTTTAGATTTGAGCTTTTAAGCTAAAGATCGATTTGAACTTTTGTGATGCTCATCCCATTGTCGCTTTTGCGAGGGTTGGCACATTCGGCCAGAAGTTCTTTAAAGAAATCGGTCCGTTTTTCACGCACTTCCCAATAGGCGTTTTGCAAGCCGACCCCTTTAAATCCGCATTCTTCCGCAACTTCAATGCGCTCTATGTTTGTTCCTCCAAGTGCAAATACCCGGTTTTTTGATTTTTCAAGAGCACTTTGCAACTGACGTTTATTGAACAGGGAGCTGAAGGTCCGGTTACCGTGTCGATCAAACACCGGTTTTAAGAAGACGTAGTCATATTGGTCCTTGGCATTCAGGAGTTCTTGAATGTTGAAGAATGAAGTGCTGATCTTCATTTTTGGCTTTACCAATTGAAGGAAAAGAAGTTGAAGTCCCAAACGAAGCCGTTTCTGTTGTTGCCTTTTTCCAATGTGTATCCCACGAAGGTTCATAGACCTGCTCAGGTCGTAGTGGTTATGCAGTACAATTCGATCTCTGTATTCGCGTGGAATCAATTTTAAGTAGGCCTTCATTTTCGAACGAGTCCATTTATTCTTCTTCACATGAAGAATTTGAAGGCCATGTTCGAATAAATCGATGATCTCAGGTATTTCGGATTTCGACTTTACGCTATTGGTGAAGAGGATGAGTTCCAAGTTGCTTCAGGTTTTCCTTGATTTCTAAGGGCGTTCAAGATGTTAGGGTCTTTTTCGAGCACATTTCCAAGTACCAGAATTTCAGCTCCAGCTTGGTAGGCGCGTTCCATTTTTTCGCTACTGTCGATGCCGCCACCAACAATGAGGGGGAGTTTAGAAATGTCTTTAACGGCACGAATTACCTCTGGCCCGATTGGCTTAATGGCTCCGCTCCCAGCATCCATGTATATCAATTTCATGCCGAGCATTTCGGAAGCTAAGGCGGTCTTTCGAATCAGGCTAAGATTGTGTTGTGGAATGGAATTGGTTTCGCTTTTTTGAAGAACGGATGTCTGCTTTCCTCCGTCAAGAACCATATAGGCCGAAGGGATTACTTCAATGCCTGAAGCGTACAATTCAAAGGCGGCCTCAACGTGTTTTCCGATTAGGTATTCTGAATTTCGTCCTGATACGAGAGAGAGGAATAACATGGCGTCAGCGCGTTCATCGATCTGGTCGTTGTCTCCAGGAAATATTACCAAAGGTTTGTTGCTGATGCGCTTTACGATTTCTATGCAGACTTTAAAGTCGCTGGGGTCTACAAAGCTTCCGCCAAAAAAAACCCAATCTACTTGTGCTTTATTGACTTGCTTAAATAGGGTCTGAAGATGGGTCTCATCTGCTTTGTCGGGGTCGATCAGCACAGCCAATCCGCGTTCCCCTCTACGACTTTTTTCTAGGATGCTCTCGTAGACCATAAAACAATAATAAGCTATTGGTCATTGAAGCAAAGCACATAGTTGTCATTAGTTTCAAACTTCAGTTTCAAGCTAAAAAGCTCGTCGTTTTTATGAAACGTGGCCTGTATGTTTTCTCCGTCGGGTTCAACTAAAATGTGCTCTTTGAAATCTACGCCACCCAAATGATGGTACTTGAAAGCGCATTCTTTGGCGCACCAGATGCGGTAGAGGTTGAAAGATTTTGTGCAATCAAAAAGTTGCCGCTCCTTCTCATTGATGAATTTATGGGCAATGCTTCGAATCTTTTGCTGAGGAAGTTCTATGTCGATGGTTGGCTTGAAGGAGGCGCTGATGAGCACTGCAACATAGCGTTTCGAATGTGAAATCGATATCCGTTCCTTTCGGTCGTCGACCACAGGTCGGCCATAAGCGTCGTAGGAAATGTGCGTCTTCTCTTCGAAAAAATTGCTAGCCATTACACGACTAGCCATCCATTCCTTCCTTCTCCAAACAGACTGTATATGGCTCATCCGCTCGAGTTCAATCTTATTGGGCTCAAGCAATGACAGAAGTTCATCCTCCTCTTCTGAAATCTTCCAAATTCCGAGATAATAATTGGATTCCTTACGTTCAACGATGAGTGACATGTCGCTTACAAATGAACTGCAAATTCAAGGGGAAGTATTCGTATTTTCGCACAAATTTTAAACGAGGACCTATGAGTAATGCAGAAACAGGTGTGCGTCCAGCTCACAAAGTGAAGGATATATCACTTGCACCTTGGGGGAGAAAAGAAATTGAATTGGCAGAGGCAGAGATGCCGGGCTTAATGTCCCTAAGAGAAGAATTTGGAAACGAAAAGCCCCTCAAGGGTGCGCGAATTGCGGGTTGTTTGCATATGACTGTTCAAACAGCTGTTCTAATTGAAACGCTTGCTGAGCTTGGAGCTGAGGTAAGTTGGTCTTCTTGTAACATCTTCTCAACTCAAGATCATGCAGCCGCGGCTATTGCGGACGCAGGAATCCCTGTTTATGCATGGAAAGGAATGAATGACCAGGAATTTGACTGGTGCATTGAACAAACGCTATTTTCTTTTGAAGGCAATAAGCCCTTGAATCTGATTTTGGACGATGGTGGTGATTTGACCAATATGGTTTTTGACCGTTATCCAGAATTAGTAGACGGAATTCGTGGTTTGTCTGAAGAGACAACTACTGGTGTACACCGTTTATATGAGCGCCAGATCAACGGAACACTATTGTTGCCAGCAATCAATGTGAACGACAGTGTAACCAAGTCTAAGTTCGACAACAAATACGGTTGTAAAGAATCTTTAGTTGATGCAATCCGTCGAGCTACAGATGTAATGATGGCTGGAAAAGTTGCTGTTGTTGGTGGTTATGGTGATGTTGGAAAGGGTTCGGCTGCTTCTTTAAGCGGAGCAGGAGCACGAGTAATCGTTACAGAAGTTGATCCAATTTGCGCACTTCAAGCGGCTATGGATGGTTACGAAGTGAAGCCTATGATCGACGCCATTCCAGAGTGCGACATCATTGTTACTGCGACCGGAAACAAAGACATCATTGGAGAGAAGCACTTCAAGTTGATGAAAGACAAAGCAATTGTTTGCAACATTGGTCACTTCGACAACGAAATTGATGTAGCCTGGTTGAACAATAATACAGGAGATTCAAAAGTGGAAATCAAACCACAAGTTGACCTATATAATGTCAACGGAAAGGACATCATCTTGCTCGCTGAAGGTCGTTTGGTGAACTTGGGTTGCGCAACAGGTCACCCATCTTTTGTGATGTCTAACTCATTCACCAACCAAACGCTTGCACAATTGGAATTGTGGAACAACCACGAGTCTTACAAGAATGAAGTGTACACTCTTCCTAAGCACTTGGATGAGAAAGTGGCAATGCTTCATCTCGCGAAAATCGGAGTCGTTCTCGATTCATTGTCGAAAGAGCAAGCCGATTACATCGGTGTGAAAGTTGAAGGCCCATACAAGCCAGAGCACTATCGCTACTAGGAAATTATAAGATCTAAATGAAGGGCCGGCCGCAGAAATGTAGTCGGCCTTTTTTAGTTGGTGATGTGAAGTGCGTCCCCGTCGAATGTGGTGAAATAGGGCTTAAGTGGAAGGCTTCCTGGCCCACTCAGAACACTGCCATCGGTAAGAACATAGCGAGTTTTGCTGCAGGAGTCAACGGCTACGAGTTCAAAGCTATCGACGTAAGCCAAAGAGCAATTTTTCTCTGGATCGTAGGGGGTATGACGTTCATAAGCGGAGAACTCCTCGAAGGAATTTCGGTAAACAATGATTCCTTTCGACCCTCCAATAACATACGCCCATCCACCTACTACTTGCAAGGGTTGGTAGAGTGGGTCAGTAGGATATATGTAAAGGTCGACGGCTACATTTGGAATTCCCTCATAAGCATTCCCACCGCCACAGGAAGAAACGCTAATAGCGAGAAATAGGATTGCTGATTTGAGGAAAGCACTTTTGCTATCTTTACGCATTCCACAAAGATGACAAAAAGGATACTTGCTTTCATCCTCGTACTGGTATGCGTTTTTACAATTCCTGCACTAGGTCAAAAAGAGCCCAAGCAGGTTCGTAAGAGAACAAAGACAGAGGCTCAAAAACGAGATGAGCAAAAGTCCGAGGATGCACGTTTTGGGGAGTATTCGGTGAACTTGCACTCAAAGCATCAGTCGAAGGCGACAAAAAAAAGAATGAAGGCAAGTGCTAAACGTTCTAAAAGACACAACAACAATCGCCGAGAATTTTTCTTGAGTCGTTGGTACAAAAACGCCACTAAAAAATAGTAATGGATTTAGATGACTTGCTTTATTTTGGTTTCATTGCCGGTAGCATAATTTACAGCTTTCTGCGCAAGCGAAAAAAAGCGGGTCAATCCAAACCAAAAGAATTATCTCCAGCAGAAAAATACGCCCAATATCAAGAGACTCTTGCGGCAAAAGGAGAGCCCGAATTACGACTTCAGCCGATTATTGAGCCTACCATTCAGAAAGAAACAGCTCGATTTACCACTAAAAGTTCGCCGCTCAGTCGCTCAGCGATGCTTCAACAAGAGGCCGAAGAAGCTAGTCGTAAATTAGTTAAAGATGAAACCAAGAATCCCCGTCGTGAGTTGATTTTCAACATGGTAAGGAAGAAGAAGCCTGTCCAACAATTTAACTTACGAGATGCAATCATTTATGAGACCATCTTGAAAAGACCGGAATGGTAAAAGGACGACCGTCAATATGTTTGGATAAGTGGTCCGTTTTCCTATTTTTACGGCCTTCATCCCACGGGGGGTGACATTTCGCTAAAACTGAATAGTATGAAGATTAAACTCTTAGCTTTTCTAGCATCCATGTTTCTCATTGGGTCAGCTGCAAATGCACAGCTAGGGTCGGGTGGAATCAAAGGAAAAATCATTGATGCCGAGACCAAGGAAACCCTGCCATTTGTAAACGTGGTGATCGAACAAAACGGTCTGACCGTCACAGGAGGGTCAACCGATTTTGATGGAGTTTACTTCGTCAAGCCAATTGGACCTGGTGTTTACGATATTAAGGTCATGTACGTCGGCTACAAACCCGTGATGGTAACTGGCGTTTTGGTGAAATCCGATAAAATCACTTTCAAGGATATTTCTATGGGTAGCTCTATTGAGCAGCTTGTAACCTTTGAAGTAATTGAATACACGGTTCCACTCATCGATAAAGATGGTGGACCTTCTGGTACTTCCATGACGGGAGATGACTTCAAAGCTATGGCGAGTCGTTCCGTAACAGGAATCGCCGCGCTGGCCGCTGGTGTTGTTTCCACAGACGACGGTTCTGGAGATCAGAGTTTTAGAGGAGGTCGTCCGGATGCCAACTTTGTGTACATCGATGGTGTGAAAGTTCGTGGAGGTGGTTCGCTTCCTCAATCTGCGGTTCAACAAGTAGATGTTATCACCGGAGGTATCCCTGCACAGTATGGGGATGCAACAGGGGGAATTGTTAGTCAAACAACGCGTAACCCAGGAAGAAAATACTCAGGTGGATTCGAGTACTTTGGTTCTGGAGCCAAAATCGGTGACCAAGTTTACGGTCTGGATCCTTATGGTTTCAATCAATTGGAGTTCAGCCTTACTGGACCATTGTTGTTTACCAAGAAAGATTCCCTTCAACCAGTCATCAGCTTTTTCCTCTCTGGAAACGTGAGCAGCACTATAGAAAGTCGTCCTTCTCACATTGGCTATTGGAAAGCGAAGGATGAGGTTCTTAGAGACATTACTCTAAACCCGCTCCGTTTGAGCACTACTGGTGCGAATGCCATTCCAAATGCAGATTTCTTGCGATTGCCTGATTTTGAAAATGTTGATGCTCGTCCGAATGCGGCAAGCAGAACGATGAACATCTTTGGAAAGGTCGTTCTTAACACAGGACTTCAATCCGATCTAATTTTTGGTGGAACCTTTAATTTGAACGATGCAAGTTTGCCTAACGGTCCTGGGTCTGGGCGAACTGAAAGAACAAATCAACTCTTCAACTGGAACAACAACGGTGGCCGAACGCAGTCCACTTACCGTGTATACGGGAAATTTGTTCAGCGCTTTGGATCAGAAAATCAGAAGCAGGAAAACAAGTCTTCACGTCGTCTGAAGAACATGTACTATCAGATTCAGGCAGACTTCACTCAGTTGACTGAAATCGTTCAGGATCAAACGCACAAAGACGACTTTTTCCGCTATGGTTATGTAGGTGAGTTTAAGCGTTTTCAAACCATCGATTACTCCGACAACCTTTCCAGAGATTCGATCACTGGCCAGTTGGCTTACGTGCACGAAACATTCCTCGATACACTTATTGGTTTCACCCCCAATGGCGCCAACCCTGAAGCTTCGATGTATACTCAAACCTACTACAACCTATTCGGTTGGGAGGGTTATGATGAAAACGGAGCGCCTTTGTTCAACTCTCAATTGGCAGACGATCCGACCACAGATGTTCCGAACGACGCCTTACGCGACCTCTTAGCCATGAGCACTTTCGGTGGCTTGAGAAATGGTGATGAACCTTTGGCCTTAAGTAACCTTTGGAGAAGCCCTGCATTACGTTACAACCGTTTCTCCCAAAGAAATGAGCGTCAGTTCCGATTTACCGCCAGCGGTTCTGCGGATATTGGCGACCACGCCATTTCCTTAGGTATTGAATATGAACAACGAGTCAACAGGAGTTTTTCTGTTAGTCCTAACGGGGGTACCAACTCTCTGTGGGCTCTTGGTCGTTTGTACACGAACAACCACATCGAAGGTTTGGATAAGTCGCAACCAGTCTTTGACTTCTTCGAAGATGAGTCTGGCCGTCAAGGTCCTCGTGTAACTTACCCAAGATTGAATGCTGCACCAGGAGAGTACAGCGGTTCTGATGCTCAGTTCTTCTTCGATTATAACTTGAGAAATCAATTGAATCTCGATCCGAACGGTACAGACTTCATCGATTTTGATGGAATTAGTCCAGACGACTTGAAGTTGGATTATTTCTCAGCAGATGAATTATTGAACAACGGTAGTTCTGCTGTTGGGTACTTCGGTTATGATCATCATGGAAACTACGTGGCTGGCTCACCAACATTCGATGATTTCTTTACCCAACAAGATCAGTTCGGCAACTTCACTCGTCCAATCGATGCATTCCGTCCTATATATATGGCAGGTTACATCCAAGATAAATTTGCCTTTGAAGATTTGATCTTCAACGTCGGACTTCGTGTTGACAGATACGATGCAAACCAGAAGGTATTGAAAGATCCTTATGTGTTGTTCCCTACCATTAAGGCGGGCGAATCTGACGCTCTTTCATTGGCTGATGGTCAGCATCCTGCAACCATTGGAGATGACTACGTTGTATACGTTGATGACATTCGCAACCCGACAACAATTCGAGGTTACCGAAATGGCGACACATGGTACAACGATGAAGGATCAGAGATTACCGACCCTTCCACTTTAGCTACAGCCTCTGGGATCGCACCACTTTTGGTTGATCCAGATCGTACGAGTACAACAGATTTGAACTCTGAGTCTTTTGAAGATTTCAAACCGATTACCATTCCAATGCCACGTATAGCTTTCTCTTTCCCAATTTCCGAGGAAGCCATTTTCACGGCTCACTACGACATCTTAACGCGTATGCCGAATACGGGTTCCGTAAACCGATTGAATCCTACAGATTACCTTTTTCTTCAGAGCAACACCGGAGTTAAGAACAACCCGAATTTGGGCGCTGAAAGAACCATCGATTATGAAGCTGGATTCCAACAGGTTTTGACGAAATCATCTTCGATTAAGTTCGCTGCTTTCTATCGTGAGATTCGGGACCAAGTGCAGTTGAAAAACCAAACCGAAGCATTCCCACGTCAGTATCGTACTTACGACAACCTCGATTTTGGTACTGTAAAAGGATTCACAGTTACTTATGATTTGCGCAGAACAGGTAACATTCAACTGCGTGCTTCATATACATTGCAATTTGCTGAAGGAACTGGTTCAAACACGCAAACGGCACTTTCGCTTATCAATGCTGGTAAAGACAACCTGCGTGTAACGAATCCACTTAGCCTAGATCAACGCCACACCATTACAGGTAACTTCGACTACAGATACCGTTCTGGTTCGAGCTATACTGGACCTGTTATGAAGGTCTTTGGAAAAGAGCGTCAGATTCTATCAAACGCTGGAGCTAACTTCACCTTCAACGCTGGCTCTGGGACTCCATACTCTGGTCAAGCTGCAATTACTGGAAATGGATTGATTTCCGGTGGAGGATCGGCCTTCTTGGAAGGAACGATTAACGGTCAAAGACTCCCTTGGTCATTCAGAACTGACCTTCGAATAGATAAGAGCTTCACTCGCAAGCTTGGAGAGTCACGCGACGCACGTAGCGTTAATTTTACAGTCTACTTTCAAGTACTCAATTTGTTGAACAATAAAAATATCGTAGGCGTGTACAGAGCAACTGGTAATCCAACCGATGATGGTTACTTAGCTGATGCTCGATTCCAGAACGACATTGCATCTCAGAATTCTGAGCAGTCGTTCCGTGAGCTGTATACTCTTAAGATTGCCAACCCATTCAGTTTCAACTTGCCCCGACAAACCCGACTTGGTTTGATGTTGAACTTTTAAGAAATAGGATATGAGAATTAATATGAAATGGACAATCGCCGCTCTTCTCATTATGAGTGTGAGCACCCTGCAAGCAGAAGCCTTTCGTGAAGGGAAAAAGAAGAAAACCAACGCGACTTCTTTAGCTGCTGGTTGCGCGCCAGCATCTTCGGCTACTGAATTGAACATCAATAATGTTCGCGCCTTGATTCAAACCGGTGGTGACTTGTGGTGGGATTTTCAAAATGCCCAATATGAAGTGCCTAAGAACTCTGGCCGCACCTCCCTATTCGCTGGTTCACTGTGGTTGGGTGGAAAGGATGTTTCCGGACAATTGAAAGTTGCAGCTGTGCGCTTCAGAAGTGGTGGAACCGACTTTTGGACAGGGCCTTTGAGTACGACCACCTCGGAAATCGACGCAACTACTTGTGCTGAATACGATGATCATTACGTCACGACACGTTCTGAAGTAGCTGAATTTGTAGGTTGGGTAGAAGCAGGTTTGGATGATGAATCCAACGGAACGGAGAAGCAATCAGAAGACTTTCCGGATTATGTGATTCCAAGAAGTGTATTGGAATGGCCAGCACATGGAAGGAATTATGAGCCTTACAATGAGGATTTCTATTTAGCTCCATTCAACGACCGAAATGGCGATGGAGTTTACAACCCCTTCGATGGTGACTATCCTGGTTATGACCTCAAAGGTGAAGTGGATTGTAGAGAGCGAATCGTAAACATCTATGGGGACCAAAACCTGTGGTGGGTTTTCAATGACAAAGGAAATGTGCACACTGAATCGGGAGCTCAGGCTATTGGAATGGAAATTCGAGCCCAGGCCTTTTCTTTTGCTACCAACGACGAGGTCAATAGTATGACCTTCTACAATTACGAGTTGGTAAACCGATCGAGCTTCAGTTTGACAGATACTTATTTCGGAGTTTGGGTTGATGCTGATTTGGGTTGTTCTCAAGATGATTATGTAGGCTGCGATGTTCAGCGTGGTTTGGGCTATGCTTACAACGGGGATGAGTTCGATGAGGATTGTAATGGAGCCACTGGTTATGGTGACTTGCCTCCGGCCATTGGAGTTGACTTTTTCCAAGGTCCATTCCAAGACAACGATGGCATCGATAACCCAGGTCCAGCGACCAATTCTGAAATTCTTGCCTACGATCTTGTGAAGAGTGATGGTGGTATACCCTATAAAGGTCTTGGAGTCGGTTATGGTGATGGAATTGTTGACAACGAGCGTTTTGGAATGACACGTTTCCTTTATCACAACAACGACCAATCGGTTCGAGGTGATCCCAATACGGGAGTTGAGTATTACAACTTCTTGCGTTCCATTTGGAGAGATGGTTCACACATGATTTATGGTGGAACCGGACACAACGCTTCTACTGCGCCCCCATTTTTCGAAGCAGATTATATGTTCCCTGGTGAGACAGATGTTATTGGTTGGGGAACAGGTGGTTTGGTTCAACCAAGCTGGACGGAAGTTACTGCTGGTAACCAGCCTTTCGACCGTAGATTTATGCAATCAGCAGGGCCATTTGTTTTAGAACCAGGTGCAGTGAACAACATCACCTTCGGTGTAGTTTGGGCACGAGCTAAATCTGGCAATGCCGAAGCTTCTGTAGATGCTGTTCGCAAGGCAGATGATAAAACTCAGGCACTTTTCGACAACTGTTTCCGGGTATTGAACGGTCCTGACGCACCAGACTTGACAGCGCAAGAGCTCGATAGAGAGATTGTTCTCTACATCGATAACAAGTCGATTTCTAACAACTTTAACGAACAATATGCTGAGGTAGATCCTTCAATCATTCCTCCAGATTCAATCAATGGTCGTCCGATTACTCCGGAAGAGCAATTTGAATATCAAGCTTATCGATTCCAAGGCTATCAGATTTACCAGGTTTCGGATAATACTGTTTCAGCTTCAGATTTAGGCGACATTGAGAAAGCACGTTTGATTGCTCAAGTTGACGTAAAGGATACTGTTGATCAGATTGTGAACTTCACCTTCGATGAAGAAATTGGTTCTACCATTCCAGAAATCATGGTGAAAGGCGCCAATGAAGGTATTCGTCATTCGTTTAGAGTGATCAGCGATCAGTTTGCAGAAGGCGATAACCGCCTTGTAAATCATAAGTCATACTACTTCATTGCAGTAGCTTATGCTTACAACAATTATGTTCCTTTCAATCCTCTTTCCGACGACTCTCAAAATGAGCCTTTCTTAGGAAGTAGAAAAGGAGCTACAGGAGCCGTTCGTTCGGTTCAAGTCATCCCACACGATACTCGTTTTGAGGACGGTGGTGTGTTGCTGAACTCTCAGTACGGTGACGGTGTTGAAATCATTCGTATTGAAGGAACTGGAAACGGTGGACGTTCTTTAGACTTAAAAGAAGAAAGCATTCAGGCCATCTTGAATGCCAATGGAGATTTGGTTGACTCTCTTAAGTATGAATCAGGCCGAGGACCAGTTGATATCAAGGTAATCGATCCTTTGAATGTCAAAGCTGGGGACTTCAGTCTTGCATTTAGAGATACGGCAACCATTGGTGATTTGACCGATGCTTACTGGGAGATTTACGGAGAGGGTATAGACACCTTTACTGTGGCCAGTGACATTCAAGTTGAAACCGAACACCTCATTCCTGAGTTGGGTATTTCTGTGACCATTGGTCAGGCTTTGAGCCCAGGACGTGTTGGTTCGGTGAACAATGGTTTTATTTCAGCTGATTTTGAGTATGAAGATCTCACAAAACAATTCTTAATTGGTGTTCCAGATGGTGAGACACAAGATGCTCAAAACTGGGTTCTTGCGGGGACTTCCGAAGATCCGAACTTGCCTGAGTATGATGATTACAGAGAGACATGGCAAGATCCATTTACTGGTGATGACCGCACATATTTCTACGATCAAAATGAAGTATATGAGAATGTTATTGAAGGTATTGTAGCTCCGTTCTTCCTGACGGCACAATCAACGGGACACGGACCTATGCCGGAATTGCCAGGTCATGGGTACTTCTTCCGCCTTCTTGGCAATTTACACCCTGGAGATACCAGCGTGATGAATTTATTGCACTCAGTAGACATCGTACTTACGCCAGACAAAGACAAATGGACTCGTGTTCCTGTTCTTGAGATGCGTGATACTGTTGGTGAATCGCAAGGAAATGCTGAAAAAGGTCGTCTTCGTGAAGCTTATTCATTAGACAAAAACGGTGTTTCTGCAACGGATTCCACTGAAAGCGACGATCCAAATTCGCCTAATTATATTTCTGGGAGAGGAATGAGTTGGTTCCCTGGATATGCCATCAACACCGAAACGGGTGAAAGACTCAACATGGCTTTTGGTGAGGATTCCTACTTCGTTAAAGACAAAGGGCGCGATATGGTTTTCAATCCCTCAAGTTCGATAACAGAAGGTCCAGCACGTGATTTCCGTGGAGGTGGTAAGCACTTCGTATATGTCTTCAGAAACAATGATGTTGAAGAGGATAGAAATGCCTTCCCACTCGAGTACAACAACCCAGGAACTCGTATGCCTGCATACGATGCGGGTGAGTTCATCGTAGAGAAATTGAGACAGAACACTCAAAACTCAGTACGAGATGTATATCGAGCCGCGAGCTGGTGTATGTTCCCATTGGCGAACCCATTGGTGCCTTGGACGACAATGGCTGAAGGACTTGTCCCAACAACATTGAAAATGCACATTCGTGTTGCCAAGGAATACGAAAACCGCGGTAATGGTGAATACTTATCTGAAGGTGATGCACTGATAGTTGGTGAAGAGTACTATGTGAACTTAGGACCTATCATTCACGAAGGTGAAACCCTTTCGAGAGGATCTCATTTCATTGCTGAAAGCACGAGTTTCCTTACAGCCTCTACAGACAAGGAAAATGTCTTGATGACATCTGTAAATGGTGGACGGCCGCTTTACAACTTTAACATGGATGCTTTGGCGCCTGAAAAAATTGCTGACGACAAGCTGACCGAGTTGCTAGACTACATCAATGTTGTGCCAAATCCTTACTACAGTTATTCGGAGTATGAGGCCGATAAGATTGATACGCGTGTGAGAATTACAAACCTTCCTGCCCGTTGTACAATCAAGATTTATAATGTTGCGGGTACTTTGGTTCGTACTTACGAGAAGGACGACCCCTCAACCGCCTCCATCGATTGGGACTTGAAGAATCAGTCTAGAACCCCAATCGCTAGTGGAGTATATCTCATTCATGTTGATGTTCCTGAAGTGGGTTCACGCGTACTCAAATGGTTTGGAGTATTGAGACCAATTGACTTGGACAACTTCTAAAAATCTATATCCCTTGAAGATGAAACAGATACAAATCGCTCTAATGACTGCTTCCCTGGCAGTCCTCTCTCTCAGCTCGTTTGCTGGGAATAAGGATAGAATTGGACAAGCAGGAGCTCAAGAATTGATGATCAATCCTTGGGGTAAATCGAATGGAATGGCTGGAGCCAATATGGCTTCTTCAACGGGCTTGGAGTCGGTCTTCTTGAATGTCTCAGGTTTGAGCTTCATCAATAAGACCGAGATTCAATTCACTCATTCTGATTATCTCAGTGGATCAGGCATTGGTGTAAATGCATTTGGTCTTGCTCAAAGAGTGGGTGAGTCAAGTGTATTGGCGGCCTCTGTAACCTCAATGGGATTTGGCGATATTGAGCGTACGACAATAGAAAACCCTGATGGAGGTATCGGAACATTTGCCCCACAACTCCTTAGTCTGAATGTGTCCTATGCACGGGCTTTTTCGAATACGATTCATGGTGGGTTTACCATCAAAACCATTTCTGAGACCATCAACGACGCGCAAGCTTCTGGTATGGCAATCGATATGGGGATTCGTTATGTGACTGGTCCTCGTGAAAATTTGAAGTTTGGTATTGCATTGAAGAATGTAGGTCCGAAAATGAATTTTGGTGGAGGTGGTTTCACAGAGAAAGTTCAATTGGATGAGAAGGAATTTACTCTTACTCAAAGACGACAAGCTTTTGAGATGCCTTCTACCTTGAGCATTGGTGGTAGTTATGACATCTACCTCATGGAAGGTGCTTCTGACTCTTCTTCTGCATCAGGTATTGCTAACTGGGAACATCGCCTTACAATCGCAGGTAACTTTATCTCAAACTCCTTTGGGAAAGACCTTATTGCTGTTGGGGTTGAGTATTCGGCCAACGATATGATCATGCTTCGTGCAGGTTACCTTTACGAAGATGGAATCTTGGATATCGAAACTCGAACAACGGCTTACACTGGGCCTTCTGTTGGCGCCAGCGTGCAACTCCCAATGGGAAAAGGAAGTGATAATACAGTGAGCATCGATTATGCTTACCGCTTTTCAAATCCTTTTTCAGGAACGCACTCATATGGAGTGTGTCTGAATTTCTAGAAGAGAACAACAGTTCTTATCTTTGCAACCCCTGCTAGTCAGGGGTTTTTTAATATCTGCTTATGTCAAAAGTATCCTACCTGACCGCCGAAGGTCTAAAGAAGCTTAAAGAAGAGCTCCAAGATATGGAGCGCGTTCAACGTCCTGCCATCTCTGCGCAAATTGCGGAAGCACGAGATAAAGGTGACCTTTCAGAAAATGCTGAATACGATGCCGCCAAAGAAGCCCAAGGTCTTCTGGAGTTGAAGATTTCGAAGGTGAAGAACATCGTTGCAAACTCAAGAGTTGTAGATGCAGCTGATATGGACACCTCCCAAGTGCGCATTCTATCGAAGGTGACAATTCGGAATTTGAAGAACGGAATGGAGATGATTTACACTCTTGTGAGTGAAAGTGAGGCAGACCTTCGGGCATCAAAAATTTCAATCGAATCTCCAATGGGGACCGGACTCTTAGGTAAGAAACCGGGTGAAACTACGGAGATCGAAACACCAGGCGGAAGCATGGAATTCGAAATCATCCACATCGGGCACTGATGGCGAGCATTTTCAGTAAAATCGTTGCTGGGGAAATCCCATCCTATAAAATTGCTGAAACAGAGAATTGCTTGGCATTTTTAGATGTTTTTCCACTCCAAGAAGGTCATACACTTGTTATCCCCAAAAAAGAAGTCAACTACTTATTCGATCTTCCTGAAGAGCTATACGCTGAATTGATGTCTTTTTCGAAAGAGGTGTCGAAAGCCGTGAAGAAGGCGATGCCTTGCGAGCGTATTGGAGTAGCCGTGATAGGTCTGGAAGTTCCACATGCGCATGTTCATTTGATTCCAATTACCCAAATGGATGACATGAACTTTGCAAACCCGAAGCTGAAGATTGAAGCAAATCGAATGGAGCAAATAGCATCTGCTATTCGAAGCGAGCTTTAAGTTACGCGATCGCTGTTTTTTGCAGCAAATGCTGCCCAGCCAGAATACCCAGACTTTTCAGAACTTACACCGGATTGGAAGAAATGACAGACCGCTGCAGCCAAACCGTCGGTGGCATCCAAGTCCTTTGGCAACTCATCCAATTTCAACAAGCTTTTAATCATAGCCGCTACTTGCTCCTTTGAGGCACTTCCGCTACCTGTAATGGATTGTTTGATCTTTCTTGGACTGTATTCGGTCACGGCCATTTCGCGGTCTAAGGCCGCAGCCATAGCAACCCCTTGTGCCCGCCCAAGTTTTAACATCGACTGAACGTTTTTTCCAAAGAAGGGAGCTTCAATGGCTAGTTCGTCGGGGTGGTGTTGATCAATGAGGTCTCGAACTCCATAAAAAATCTTCTGAAGCTTCATATAATGGTCCTTTTCTTTCGTCATGCGAATGACTCCATGCTCCACCAAGGACATTATTTTTCCATCAATTCGTATGATGCCGAAGCCCATTATCGTTGTTCCCGGATCAATACCGAGAATGATACGCTCCTTCTCTACCTTTCGTTTTTCTTTGTCCATCTTGAAAAAAGCGCGAATCCATCTTTCTGTCCTTTCAAAAGTAGCTAAGGCACTATTCCTCCTCTTTGTGCTCTTCTATATTTATGAAAAAGTTTTTCAAGAAAATACGCTTCTAAGCTGGTTTGGGCACCTTTCTAACCTAACCAGCTCCACACAGAGCATTGGTCTTTTTCTGCTGAGCCTTGGGCTTTTGTTTGTGAATTGGTCGCTGGAGGCTAGGAAGTGGCAGATCAGCATTCAATCTTTAGCCATGATAAATTTTCGCAGCGCATTAAAAGCTGTATTCGCCGGTGTGTCGACATCCATCATCACCCCAAACCGAGTCGGGGAGTTTCTCGGTAAAATTGTTTTCTTGAAATACGGAACCAGAACAGCTGGCGCCGGATTGAGCTTTGTGAACAGTACAGCACAACTCTTCATCACCTTTCTAGCTGGTGCTATTGCGCTCTCATCTGGATGTGATTCTATGGTAGCTTCATCGGGCTTGCTCTCCTACCTACAGATGATGGAAGGCTTGGTTTGGATACTGACTATTTTGTTGGCGGTTCTTTACTTTTTCATGCCTTCCCTTTTGCCCTTGCTCAAGAACATTAAATTACTCAAAAGGTATACGGAAGACATTCAGCAAGCGCAGATGCCAAGCTTCAATGTACTTCTGCATGTGCTAGTATTGAGCGGATTTAGATATGCTGTATTCTCACTGCAGTACATCATACTTCTTAGCCTTCTTACTTCCGATTTGAATCTGGAAATGGCGATTCGTTCGCTGCCTTTGATGTACTTGGCCTTAGCAATTGCACCGACTATATCTTTTGGGGAACTTGGTATGCGTGAGTACCTTGCCTTGAATGTGCTTTTTCTTGCCAGTTCAGATGAATTGGGGATATTTCTTGCCAGCTCAATTCTTTGGATTGTGAACATTGCCTTTCCTGCTCTATTGGGTGCATTCTTCTTGCAAAGTGCTAAAATCGTGGAAGAATGATGGATATAGTCTGCCTGCTCTTGGCTTTGTTTTATTGCCTAATGATAGCAAAGAGTCTGAGGTCGATGCCCCGTGATGCGGTGGAAATCAAAACAATTGAGCCTTCAAAGAAGATTCTAGAAATCAGCCTCATTATCCCTTTCAGAAATGAAGGCAAGAACTTGCCGCACCTGCTGGCTCAAATTGAATCATTGCTACCTCAATCGCAGTTGAAGGAAGTGATTCTGGTAGATGATCATTCGAAAGATGGCGGACCTGAATTGGTACATGACTTCATTCAAATGCATCCAGAAAAAGTGAAGTATGTGCTTTCCAAAGGAGAAGCATCGAAAAAAGGGGCCTTGCACTCTGGAATTATAGAGGCCGAATTCGAATGGGTCCTGATCAGCGATGCAGACAGCGAATTTCCATCTGGCTGGATTGCTAGTATGACCTCTATTCCGGAAAGCGATTTATTGGTTGGCCCCGTTCTTTTCTATGCAAAGAAGAAGTCATTTATAGGAACATTTCAAGTCCTAGATTCTATAGCCCTGCTTGGTATTGGGCAATCAGCAGTGGAAGGTGGGACGCCCCTTTTCGCAAGTGCATCAAATCTATTGTTCCGAAAAAGTGATTACCTAGAACTCAATCCTTTCTTAAACAATTGGAACATCCCAAGCGGAGACGACGTCTTTCTTCTTCAGTCATTTGCTAATGCAGGGCGAAGTATTAAAACCATCTGGCATCCTCATGCATTGGTTCAATCGGAGGCGCCCAAAACATTGTCAAAAATGCTCAAGCAGAAACTTCGCTGGGCTTCGAAGAACCCTTTAGTTCCGTCCATGAGATATCAATTCACAGCTTTTTCTGTTCTGTTCTTTAATGTTTCCTTAATCGCTGGAATTGCATTGGCAGTCTACGGTCTTATAGCGACGTCGCTTCTTGTGGCGATGTGGGTAGTGAAATTGGTCTTAGATTATCTAGTATTGAGACGTCTTTCTAATGTTTACAGAAAAACGTGGTCCCTCTTCGATTTCCTTTCTTCCTTCCTTATCTATCCTTTATATGTAACCTTCATCGGTATACTCTCGTTTTTCTACACACCTAAGTGGAAGTAAGCATTCGCTGGGATCAATTGTAGATTGGGATGGATAAGATCAGTTTAAGCGCTGCAATCATCACGTACTATCGTAGAAACGCTTCCAAAAGGTCCAGCAAGCCTTGGGTCTCTTGGCGCAATATGATTGTAGAGGTCTACGGTCAGGAACGCGACCCAGCAGAGCTCAACCGACTCATCAACGAAGGAGTTCGCTATTCGTGCAACATCAAATCGATGGACGATGTGGTTGAGCACATCAAGGACTTTAGTGGAGATTATGAAGAGGTACTCACTTTACTGGACACCTTTTTTCTGATCGTTAAAGGGCACAATGAGTTTTTAGCTGAAAAACTTCACCGCACCAATTGGGAAAATCTTCTAGATGACTTAAAATTTCGTGGTTCTGCTCGTGCCAAAATGGAAGATCGCGCCATGGACATTGTCGAACGCTTTGAAGATCACAGCTTTCACCTTTCCATTAGCACAAGGGCTAGTATTTGGCTACTCGTTACGGACTACGTTGTACGATGGGGAATTTTGGCTCTACTCCGCACCGACCAATTGCTGGGTGCAAATGAGGCGACCTTCGGTTTTGCAAACATCGACGGCTTTTTTCTAGTCATTCAAATATTCTTGATTCCGTTTATTGTCGTGCTTGCGGGTGTCTTTAGGAACCGGTATACCGATCGACGACTTAAAAAATTGACCAAAGAAATCGGTCTTTGGAACATACGGTTTCAGGTTAAGTACACAAGTTGGGAGTATTCCTTGATTGTGTTTTTCATGCTCACTGGAATTTATATCGCTTACGCGATGTTGCCGGGTTCCGACATCGAGCGAATTCTTTTGGCAACCTTAAGTGGGTTGATGTACTTGCTCTATTTGATGGTCCTGCTGCGGCTTTTTTCCGCTCGCGTTCCAAACATCGATCGCATCAATTCCGAGCTGCTTAAAAATGAGCAGTCGGGAATTGCGAAAGAATTGGACGCAGATGAGAACGATGAGGAAATAGTGAATTTGGAGGTTAAGTTGCGTTCGGTGAACGAACGCATGAATGCCTATGTTCTTGAGGCCACCCTCTTTGGTGCTTTGGCTTTTAGTGGATTCCTGCAGATTGTCGCTTCTGAGGTTTTTACCATTGCCGACATCAAGCAGTTTACAGTCAGCTTGTTCCAACTTTTTCATGGAGTTGTTCACTTCGATATGAGATACTTTCCCGAATTCATGACGCTGCTGCACAGTCGGGAAGGACTCCTAGCACTCATTTGTTATGAAACTCTTTTCTGCTCCATCTTCTTCCTCTCTGTCATCGCCTCTCGTTTGCGGTTTTCCGATTTAACAGATTATATGGATCGTGCCCTTCAGCTGTCTAAGTCGTACAATTTGAAGGAGGAAGATCTCCTCAACAATCAGGAAAAGGGCATGGATGATCCCCGAGTCCAAAAGTTCAACCGTCAGATTCGAGAGACCCTTAAGGTGGGCAGTCAGAAGGCGCGAAAGATTACCCCGATCATGGAGTACATGGCTTTTTTCAGAAATATGGGTGTTGTTTCTTTTTTCATCATTCTAATTACGGCTGGTTTGTTTATCTCAGTTGAGCTGGCATTGATCTTCGTGCTCATACTACTGCTCTCGTTCCTATATTTCAAGTTTGATGCAATCCTCTTTTTCTTTAAGTCGCTTTCATACCGCATCGAGGAGATTTATTTTGACGTCTATCGACACGTAAATCGCGTAGCCTGGATTATCATCGGACTCTCCACTTTGCTCAGAAGCTTTGAACTTCAGTTTGGAGAAGCGCTTTTACTCGTCGGCTTTCTTACTTTGATTACGCACAATCTTCTAAGTCTCTTTGTGCCTGAGATCGAGAATTCTGAAAGTCGGCCTGAAAATGAGACGGAATTCTCCAAGACACTTCCGAAGTTGTTCCGCATAGGATTGAGTATTTTCTTCTTGGGTTGGTATTTCAGCATTCAGCACTTCCCCGGAGCAGAAGCAGTTTTTACCGTCGCCGGAATCGCTTTTTGTTTTTACTTCTTTTTTGCTCCCCTGCTCCAGAAGGGAAGTACTGTAATGCGAATCCTCACAAATTTCACTCTTGGAATGGCTCCGATTCCTTTGATTTTTGTTGTGAATGAGCTTTCTCTGGGCGACATCATTTTTGTCTTGGAAATTCCACTCTTAATTGTCTTGCTCTACAATGCCTATTCGAATAGAGCGGTGTTTAGTCAGTTCATTGTTCGTGCCTCAGTTTTCTTTCTCATTCTGTATTCGGTTCAATTTTTTAGCTTTTCGAGTTATGCCTTTGAATCGCTGCGCTTTGATTTAAAAGGGTATAGGACCTACGTGGTGAAGAATTACCTCACCAATCAAATTGAGCGGAATGCCAATCCAGAAACCCAAGCAGAATTTAATACTCTTCTTGAAGCTAAAAGAAGGTACGCTGAAGAGGTTTTGGATCAAAATGACTGGATGGAGTTGAATGCCGAGGCAAAGAGCCTCATGGAGTTGGGCAATCAAGACGAACGTTTCCTCGTACTGGCATCAGAGCTGCTCGAACGAAGTCAAAACATCAAGAAATTTTCAGGGAACTACCAGAATAGACTGGAAGTTTTAATAGATTTGGGAAGAATCACCCTAGCCAAGAGTCTTGCCGAGGAATACCTCGAGTTTACTCTACTGCATGAAAACCGTTTGAATCAAGATTTGGCTCACGCCTACTTGAATGAAGTGGACGAATTGCTTGGAAAGGGTTAAAAGACCCAGATGAGCCAAAAGCCTCTAAGTGGAGGAGAGCGCGATCGAATAGCGAGAATGAAAGGCAAAAAAGCAGCGCCAAAACGAGTTGCTGTACGCCCTACTGCGCCGCCTGTCGAAAAAGAAAATCCACCTGCTTCAGAAATTCCAAAGCTTGTTAGTCCGGAGCCAACTGTTCCAAAAGCAGTAGAGCCTTTAGAGCCACCAAAGGTGGAAACTCCGAAAGCAACTGAGTCGATTCCAGAAAGTATAGTGAAGCCAGAAACAAAGGCTCCAGAGCCTGAAGTTAAAGAGCCAATTAAAGAAATTAAACAGGAGGAAGCAGTATCTGCCACTGCCAAACCTTCTATGACAAAGACACCTGAGAAAGAAGTGTCTTCTCCGACGATTTCGTCGGAACCAAGTTCGTCAGAAACTAAATCTTCAAAAATGGCAGAACATAATGATGAGCCCGGCGCTCATGGTTGGCACGACGCAACCAAATTGGTTGAGAACGTGAGCAAAAGACCTTTGGTTTTTGCTATGCTTGCCTTGGGTGGCTTAGTGCTTGTGCTCTGGGTGAGCAACACTTTTGGTCCGTCACACGGACATGAAGGTGGCGAGCATGAGAATGCCGCAATTGAGTCTCCTGAAGCCGGTATAACCGGAACAGAAGAAGCAGCGCCCATTGAATCGGTTGAACCTGAAGCCGCAAGTGAAGCTGAAGAAGCTGCACCAGCGGAAATGGAAGGTTCCTCTGAGAATGAAGAAGGTGAAGCCGCTTCCTCTGAAGTTACAGGGGAAGTGGTTAACACCACTCCTGACGGACAACTTCCAACGCCTTTTTGGGGCATTGCTACCGCGGCGGTTGACGATCAAATGCTTGCATTGAAGTTTGTTAAAGATTTGAAGGCTGCTGGCCTCGATGGTCGATACATGTACATTCCCGACTACATCCCTAGCGGGAAAAAAATGTTCCGAATTTTTGTGGGCCCGTTCCCCGATAAGCCTTCCGCCATGGCGAAATTTGATGATGTTCAGGCGAACACTCCGGGAGCTTACCCGTTCTTGGTTAAGTGACTTTCAAACGCATTGTTTTTTTCGATGGCCATTGCCAATTGTGCAATCGCTTTTTGAATTTTTTAATTCTCCTCGATCGAAAAAGAAACCTCCATTTCGCATCCCTTCAAGGAAAAACTTCACAGGAAATTCTCAGCGAGGAAGAACGAAGTCTTCACGACTCACTCATTTTTTGGGAAGAAGGAAAGCTCACCTACAAGTCCTACGCAGCATTAAAGGCAGTAGCTTCCTTAGGTGGAGTGTGGAAAGGGGTTCTCATGTTTCGATTGGTGCCAAGTTCCTTACTTGATGCTTTCTACGATTTGGTTGCAAGAAATCGTTTCAAGTGGTTTGGAAGACGGGAGAGCTGCCGAATGCCTACCAAAGAAGAAGCAAAATACTTATTGCCATAAGCCACTCAACACAATTGAAAGCATTTCGGGCGACCCTGATATATATTTGAAATCAGACTATACACTATGAATCGAGCACTGATCATCGGCCTCCTAATGGCCACCCCATTATTGTTCTCCGCCAAAGGAGAGAAAGAAAAAGAAGACTCATCGAAGGTTTCTTATTCAGCATTGAAGTTTCGGGCAGTCGGACCAGCCTTAACCTCTGGGCGCGTTGTTGACATTGCTGTGCATCCTGAGAAGCCCACAACATATTACGTTGCGGCAGCTGCTGGGGGCGTATGGAAAACGGAGAATTCAGGGACATCGTTCTCGCCAATTTTTGATGGTGAAGGTTCCTATTCCATCGGTTGTGTTGCCTTAAACCCGTCCAACTTGAATGAAGTTTGGGTCGGCTCAGGAGAGAACAACAACCAGCGTTCGGTCGCTTATGGCGATGGCGTGTACAAATCTCAAGATGGCGGAAAGAGTTGGAAAAATATGGGTCTCAAAAACAGCGAGCACATCGGGATGATTAAGTTCCATCCAAACGATCCGCAAACGGTCTATGTCGCCGCAGTTGGTCCACTGTGGTCGGCAGGCGGTGACCGAGGTCTCTATAAAACAACGAACGGTGGTGAAAGCTGGAAAAGAATTCTTGAGATAGACGAACATACAGGGGTCCATGAAATTCACATCGATCCTCGGAATCCAGATGTAATGTATGCTGCTGCGCACCAAAGAAGACGGCATGTTTGGACTTACATTTCCGGAGGTCCCTCTTCGGCCATCTATAAGTCTGAAGATGGTGGTGTTACATGGAACGTTCTTGAAAATGGAATTCCTAAAGGAGATAAAGGACGCATCGGAATGGCGATGGCTCCAAGCAACCCCGACGTGCTCTACGCCATGGTTGAAGGCACAGAGAAAACCGAAGGATTCTTCCGTTCTACAGATCGAGGTGCGAGCTGGAGCAAGCTGAACAAATACAATACTTCTGGAAACTATTACACCGAGCTTTATGTAGATCCCTTGAATTCGGAGAAGATTTTCTCAATGGATACCTGGTGTCATATGAGCCTCGATGGCGGCAAGACCTGGAATAAAATCAATGAGAAGTACAAGCACGTCGACAATCATTGTATGTGGATCAATCCTGAAAACACAGACCACTACATTATGGGCTGCGATGGAGGTTTGTACACAAGCTTCGATGACGCGAAATCATGGAGCTTTCACGCCAACCTTCCGATTACGCAATTTTATAAAGTGGCTGTTGATCAAGATGCTCCTTTCTACAACATCTATGGAGGAACTCAAGACAACTTCAGCATTGGTGGCCCTTCGCGCACCAACAGTACCAGTGGCATTGTGAACGCCGACTGGTTCATTACAAAGGGTGGCGACGGATTTGAAAGTCAGGTTGACCCTACAGACCCAAACATCGTATACGCTCAATCGCAATATGGCTGGTTGGTGCGCTTCGACAAAAGAAGTGGCGAAAAGGTCGACATCAAACCGCAACCTGGAAAAGGTGAAGCCGCTTTTCGTTGGAATTGGGATGCGCCACTACTGATCTCACCTCACAACCCAAATCGCCTATATTTCTGTGCAAACAAGGTGTTTCGCAGCGATGACCGAGGTGATAACTGGACGACAATCAGCGGTGACTTGTCTCGACAGCTCGATCGAAACAAGCTTGAAGTGATGGATCGTGTATGGAGTGTTGATGCCGTTGCGAAGAATAAGTCGACCAGCATTTATGGGCAAATTGTTGCCTTCGACGAGTCTCCTAAAAAAGAAGGTTTGCTCTATATTGGAACCGACGATGGCCTAATCCACGTGAGTAAAGACGGTGGTAAAACCTGGACGAAGAAAGATGGCTTTCCTGGGATTCCGGCCAGAACTTACGTGAATTCTCTCACGGCATCTCGCTACGATGAGAACACGGTTTTTGCCACTTTCAACAATCACAAGCAAGGCGACTTCAAACCATACATCTTAAAATCAACCGACGCAGGTTCTTCTTGGACAAGCATATCTGGCAATCTTCCTGAAAGAGGTTCTGTGTATGATTTGGTTCAAGACAACATCGATGCGAAATTGCTTTTTGCAGGAACGGAGTTCGGATGCTTTTTCAGTCAGGATGGAGGAGCAAAGTGGCAACAATTGAACGCTGGACTGCCGACCGTTGCCGTCCGAGATATTGAAATTCAAGAGCGTGAGAACGACTTGGTTCTGGCTTCATTTGGTCGAGGGTTTTATGTGTTGGATGATTATTCAGCCTTGAGGTTTCCTCAGAAAGATTTGATGGAGAAGGATGCTCACATCTTCTCAGTTCGAGATGCTTGGCTCTACATTGAAAGTACCCCGCTTGGTCTTCGCAAGAAAGCCTTTCAAGGAAACAATTTCTTTTCTGCTGACAACCCTCCTATGGGGCCTCAGTTTACTTGGTATATGAAAGAGGCTCCAAAAAGTAAACGTGATGCCCGCCTTGAAAAGGAGAAAGAAACAGCCAAATCTGGAGGTGATAATTTCTATCCTTCCGAAGAGGCATTGCGAGAAGAGGATCGGGAAAATGATCCAACAATTGTCTTTACAATTCGCGACGCTGCAGGAAAGGTGGTCAGTAAGTTTACTGAGAAACCAAAAAAAGGAGTGAACCGTTCTTCTTGGAACATGCGTTATGGGAGCATGTCAGCGATTCAAATGAAAAAGGAAGAATCCGACAATCCATTTGCTGGGCAAGATTATGGGGCCTTGGCATTTCCCGGGAAATACTCTGTGGAGATGACGCTGGTGCAAGGATCTGAGCTCAAAGCCTTGGCAGGGCCAATAGAGTTTCAATTGAAGGCGCTCGACAATATGAGCATGCCGATGGCAGAGCCACAGTCGCTTGCTGAATTTAAGGAGGAAGTGAAGGAGGCCAAGCGAAAGCTGGTTTTTACCAACAAAAAGGTTGGCGATTTAAGCGAGCGCATGAAATTCATGCGGCAAGCCATTTTGAGTCATCAAAGAGCTGATATTTCTTGGCTCGCAGACTTGACGAAGCAGCAGGAGCTGTTGGATGATCAAAAACTGAAGCTCTATGGAGATGGAAGTTTGAGCAAGCGTGAGTTTGAGACCGCTCCTTCAATCAATGGGCGCATTGGTTTGGTGACTTACAATTTATGGAGTCATCGTTCGAATCCTACGGGAACACAACGTGTGAACATTCAAATTGCAACCGAAGAATTGCTTGAACTAGAGAAATCGCTTGAGACCATTGAAACGTCGATTGCTAAAATGGAGGAGAAAATGGCTGCGAATGGTGTACCTTATACTCCTGGAAGGGATGAAACAGAATAGAATATGAAGAAGGGGTTTTTTGCAGTAGTCTTGAGTTTGATTGGCTTCTCGGTTTCGGCGCAACAGCTTGCCAATACCGACCTTTATGGTACTTGGCTTTTGGAATATGTAGAGTCTGAAAACGGCATGGAGTCTCCGGGACTTGAATACACACTCAAGATTGGTCAAGGATTGTTTTCCTACAATACCGATGTGAATCAATGCAATGGTGCCAACCTTATGATTGATGGGATGATGATTGAATACGATAAGAGCGCATGCACGAGAGTTTGTTGCGATGGTTCTCGGGATCCGATTGGAGACCGCATCAACTATCGGGGCGCTTATATTTTGCAAGACGATCTTCTTCGCATCACGAATCAAAGGACTTACGTCTTACGAAGAATTGAAGACTGAGCTGTTCTTTGTTCAGCTTCGCTCGATGCCATTAAAAAAGCCACCAAGCGGTGCTTGATGGCTTCTTCTTTAGTTGCGGGGGCAGGATTGCCTCACCCCTTATTTGGGTTCGGCGGACCTAGTTGGGTGGCAATTAAAGGTCTCGAAGCCTCCTCCTTCGTCGGCACGCCATTTTTTAATCACATCTTCGCTAAAGCAAGCTTCGCTCGATGCCATTAAAAAAGCCACCAAGCGGTGCTTGATGGCTTCTTCTTTAGTTGCGGGGGCAGGACTCGAACCTACGACCTTCGGGTTATGAGCCCGACGAGCTACCAACTGCTCCACCCCGCGATTTAGGTGGGCAAAGGTAACATATAATTTATATTCGCGCAGTGGAAAATGAACACCAATCCGGTTTTGTAAGTCTCATCGGAAAACCCAACGTCGGTAAGTCGACCTTAATGAACGCGCTCGTTGGAGAGAAACTTTCAATCATCACATCAAAAGCGCAGACAACGAGGCATCGGATTCGGGGCATCGTAAACGGCGATGATTACCAAATTGTTTTTTCCGATACTCCCGGAATCATTGACCCAGCATACGGATTGCAAGAGGGAATGATGAAGTTCGTCGATGCTGCGTTGGTAGATGCCGACGTTATTTTGTACCTCACAGAGATTGGTATTGACCCAGAGAACGCCAACGGTGGGGAACGTCATGAACAGCTCTTCGAGAAGCTCAAGAATAAGAAACTCCCCATTTTTATTCTCATCAATAAGATCGATTTAGGGGATCAAGACATGCTTACGAAGCGTGTTCAACAGTGGGAATCGCTTGTTCCTCAAGCTCAAGTCTTCCCAATTTCGGCACTGTACAAATCCTTTACGGCAGAGGTCTTTACAAAAATTGTTGCGTCACTTCCAGTGTCGCCACCCTTCTTTCCAAAGGATGAACTGACGGACAAACCCTTGCGTTTCTTCCTTTCAGAAATCATTCGAGAAAAGATTTTCCTGAATTACCAAAAGGAAATCCCCTACAGCTGTGAAGTGGAAATTGAAGAGTACCACGAGAACACAGTTCCAATATACGTGCGTGCGCTCATTTACGTTGCGCGAGATTCTCAGAAAGGAATTCTCATCGGCCATCAAGGGAGAATGCTCAAAAAGGTTGGCACTCAAGCTCGAAAGGACATAGAAGCATTTATAGGCGAGCAAATATTCCTAGAACTATATGTGAAGGTTGATAAGAATTGGCGCGATCAGTCTTCTAAATTGAAGCGCTACGGCTATTTATCCTGAGCCGCTTCGTCCAGCACCTCCTGAATCTTTGCAATCAGTGGGGCGGCTTTGGAATATCCACTTGTGACTATGTAGGATTTCTCACCTACGACAAGCAAAAGACTTGGAAATCCATTGATTCCCAATTTTCTTGAAAGCTCAAAATCCTTGGAGGTCTTGATCATGTATTCTTGAGAGAGAAAACGCTTCTCAAATTCTGTAGCATCGATGGCGAGATCGCGCGCAATGCGGACGTAAGTGTCGACGTCGTGTGGATGCTGGTTTAAGGCATAGAAGGAATTCTGAACGTGTTTAAAGTAGTCGAACTCTTTTGCAGGGACAATGCTTCTAGCCACGACTACCGCTCGTGCAGCAGGTTCTGTATCATATTGAAAATTCTCCCAGTTCAACACATTGTATCGAAAACTTTGTCCCGTTTTCTTGCCAATGTCTTCCCAATGCTCGCGAAGGAATTTCACAAGCTTCTCATCCATCACCTCCTTATTGTAGGGCCGCAAACCACCCATAATCATCCCAAATTGCAGGTCGTTCTCGAAGATCTTTTTGATTTTGGTGATTTCCTTCGTGAAGCCGTAACACCAAGAACACATGGGGTCGGCAATGTAAACGAGCATTTTCTTTTCTTGGGCATTGCTGGACATAGCTAGAGTTAAGAAAGTAAGTAGAATCGCTTGACGCATCATCAAAACTAAAACGTTATGAGCCAAAGCTTAGTTCAATGAACGACAAAGAAGACTTAGGTGATCACCATGAAATAGCAACTAGCTATAAATCCTAAGAGGGTGACAATCTTAAACTAGAGAGAGTTTTTCCAGAATACAAAAACAAGGTAGAGTAGGCCGAAAAGAATGAGTGGGGCGGTGAGCGATATTGGCTGACCCAAATGAATGTTTCGTATTCCTTGATACATCCCATAAAGGAAGATGGCGAAGCCTATTTTTTTTATGACGATCCATGATGAACTAATCTAGGTCGGTTCGTTCTGGACGTTGAGGGAAAATCTGGTAAGTGATGAGGTATAAGAGCGCAGGTCCCATGGTGGTCTCAAGTAGGAAGATGAATGAACTGTTGATCTGTTCCAATTGATCCAGTGTCTTCAATCGACCGTTGAAGCGGAGCAGAACCTGAAAGAAAATGGTTAGACTGAGCAGAAGGTGCGACCAATAAATCTTGAGATTTTTCGCCGAGAAAATCAGTTTGTTCCAGTCCAGAAAGAACTGCGTTACAATCAAACCATAAAGTATTGACTCGAAGATTAGGTAAAACTCTATGATTGACATTAGAAACGAAGATAAGTAGACCTAAACAATTCTTAAAAAGTGAAAATCAACTGACTTTTAACTTCAGTTCTGTGAGGTGCATCGATCAGTTCGTTTCCGCTTCCAAGTTGATCCACATCTCTTCGTTCCAGTCGAGAAATACGCATTTCCCATCTTAAGAAGTCGGTTGGTTTCCATCGAAGCAAAAGATAAGCCTTGAAGCCTTGTCCGTCGTACGCAGGGACACTAAACTGATATAGCAAGTCGTGTTCATAGGCATAAATTCGAGCGTCGTAAGAATCGGTTTGAAAGACAGCATATCGAAACTTTGCCGACCATCGACCACTGGGGGAGGAGTAGTACAAATCTTGAAAAAGGCCAAACCCCTGTGAGCGCAGGCCTTCTTTTTGGTAATCTCGGATGGCCACGCGGTTGCGTAACGACCATTGTCGGTTTACCTTCACATCCAATTGAAGCCTTATTTGCTGCAAACTTTTATTCACTACTGTGCGAACAGCTTCCTGCTGCGAACTTGAATTCTCCAGCTTATCTTCAAAGCGATACAGCGCCAAGAGCTGAACACTTCGCGAGAAGTTGTACTGAAGCATTAGACTGTATTCTTGACCTCTAGAAGGTGCATCGATGCGATAGGACAGCCATGGGAAGCGATAGAAGTCGGCAAAGCCCTGCATTTTTAATTTGCTTAAAACCTGGAATTCGAGGGAGAAGTAGGTTCCGGATTCATTCGTAATCCTGGACTTTTCTGACAGAGCATTGGAGAGTAAGTTTTGATAGTTCGGCTGAAAGTGCCGGTGGTAGGCGTTGAATTTGAGTCGTTCGTGAAAGAGAATTGAAAAGCCTTGCAAAGCCGCTAAGCCCCCATTGATGCTCCGAGAGGCTTCGCCATACAGACCAACACTCCCAAGCTGACTTCGATAGTAGATTCCACTGACGAAATTGAAGGAGCTGTCGAATTCGAACTGATTGTACAAGCTGAGGTTCCTCTGAAAATTGCTTGAGTAGCGTGTCATATAGTTCACCACCCCGATTTCTGTGGATTGCAGTTTATACTCAATCACGGCCCCAACAATTTCCTCCTCGATGGCATCCTTGTCTTCACGCTCACTAAGATTCCGATGAAAGCCAGAGCTTTGAATGCTGCTAAAGGTTTGAACTTGCTCGTCGGCGAGAGTATCGCTCAGGTTGACGTTCGCGTCGATGCGCTTTTTGGAATAGAAGGCATGAAGATTAAATTGTTTCCATTCGAATTGGGCGGCCACACCCCGTAGAAAATTGTTTTCATCGGTACTGGTATACGGAAGTAAACCGCGGGCGTAACGCTGAGTTTGCAATACTTGCATGGGCGATTTACGGAAGCCAAAGCCCGTCCACATTGTGAGGGCTTGACCAAACTGAGCTTGGTAGTCGCCCACAATCAAGCGCTTCATCGGGCCAATATTCTCCAGCATCAAGTGGGCAGAGTAGAAATCGAAACCTCTTCCTTCAAAACGTTCTCCTGGGTCTTTTTCAGCTGTGACACCGAAGCTAAACAGATCGGATTTTCTCAGACGATAGCGCGCATACAAGCGGTTTGGGTCGCCTTCGTATTTTGGATCTAGAAAGTCGTATCCAGCCTTTGGTTCTAGTATGCGTTGACCGCGCAAAATGAGTTGATGCCTGGCATATTTGGCCGACTTCAATCTGTATTTCCAGGAGTCGGGCTTAGCTTCTCGGGGACTCGCGGTAACGAAGGGGGCAATCAAAATGGCTTTTTCGAGGCTCAAACCGTTCACGGCTTTCAGCTCATAAACACTTTCAAAATCACCATAATTTATGCGATGCCAGATGATGGCTCGAATCTCATCAGGACTTAATAAGTAAAGCTGGGCCAGTTGATCTTTATCGAAGTCGTTTAGATTGAGCTTATTGATGTAAAACTCCTGATACAACTCCGTGAGGGTGGTGAGGTCCAGCTCTTCTCCTTCCAGTTCCTGTGAAATCCATTCGATGCGTTCTTCGATGATTTGTTCTGCTTCTTGCGCTGAGGAGATTCCCGGAATCAGGAAAAGGAAGAGCAGCAACTTTCTCATGATCCCCAATTCCAGAGAAAGCCAAGTTGGGGAGAGAAGCCCAATAAGGGGTGGTAGCTGTAGGAGAGATCAACCCCAAAGCGATTCTTGAGGTAACCTGCTCCTAAACTGTATTCAAAGGGCTGCGTAATCAAACCCAATCGGAAGCTGAAGCCATTGGGGTGAGCATATTGAAAACCTCCGCGAATTCGAAGGTCTTTGTCCAAAGCTTTCTCCAGTTCTAGGTTTGTAAAAATATCGTCGCTGAATTGGTAGCGCAAACCAGATCGAAGCAGAACGGGGTAACGGTCAATAGCAGCTTCATCGATTTTAAAATTGAAGGGGTCTTTGAGCAGGGCGGCAAAGGATAGTTCCTCATTTATGTAAATCATCATTCCAAGACTAGCCGTAGGGGAGAAGCTCTGGCCATAGATGTCACCCAGTTGCAAGTATCGTAGCCCGAGATTCACTCCCATACTGAAGTGTTCATCGAGTTTCATTGCGTAGGATGCTTGCAAGGTGTTGGAGCGAAATTCTGAATAGCCAAAACTGCTCAAGCCAATTCCAAAAGCTCGGGTTCCAGAACTGAATTTTGCGGCAAGCGCAGAGGTTCCTATTTCTGGAAGCAAATATGAGTTGGCGTAATTCCCGGCAATCTGATTTCCGGTATCCATGGCAAGGGCCGCTGGATTGTTGAAGCTGGCCCAGGCATTGGTCTCGAGCAGGGCACTTCCGCCCATGCCGTTCGCACGTGAGCCCATTACATCAGTAAACTGGGCCGATGCTGAAAGGGGATTCAAAAGCAGAAGACAGAGGGCGAGTTGTTTCACTCCTCCAAATTAATGAGTTTGTGAAGACAGAAAGTGTGGAGAAGATTTTTTCTGAGTGAAGAAGACTAAAGCTCCTTCGCAGACTTGTGCACTTTCTCTTTGAGGCGCTCTTTGAAGACGATGATTCGATTTCGAACCTCCTCGTTGCTTGCTCCAATGATTTGAGCGGCTAAGATGCCCGCATTGCGCGCACCATCCAATGCAACCGTGGCAACGGGAACACCACTTGGCATTTGCAGAATGCTGAGTACTGAATCCCATCCATCGATGGAATTTGACGAATGAATAGGAACGCCAATCACAGGAAGTGGACTCAATGAGGCAGTCATGCCTGGAAGGTGAGCGGCTCCGCCGGCTCCAGCAATGATCACTTGAATGCCTCGCTCATGAGCTTTGCTCGCGTATTGATACATTTTATCGGGAGTACGGTGAGCTGAAACAATGTCCAGTTCGTATTCTACCCCAAGCTCCTTAAGAACGTTTGCCGCTTCTTGCATAACGGGCAAGTCCGACTTTGAACCCATGATGATTCCTACCATAAAATCAAAATTATGCTTTTTCAACAACGGCCATGGTAAGCCTGCTTAAGTGAACGACTTTACCAGCTTCATTGACGATTTCTATTTCCCACAGCTGAGTCTTGCGACCAATGTGCGCAGGACGAGCCGTGCCGTATACAAAGCCTTCCGTGGCCGGACGCAAGTGATTTCCAAAAATACTTTGGCCAACACAGTAGAATTTCTCGGGATCTACCACCATTGTTGCGGCTATACTTCCAAGGCTTTCGGCTAGAACAACACTCGCTCCTCCGTGAAGCAGGCGCATGGGTTGAACAGTTCGATCGTCTACGGGCATTTTGCCAGAAACAAAATCGGGCCCAACCTCGGTCATTTCAATTCCGAGTGAATCGTGGATGGTATTCTTTGTGCGACCATCCCAATCTTCGAGTTTGTAATCCTTGAACCAAATGCTCATTCTTTCACTTTTATCCAATCGAGATTGAGTAAGATCTTGTCGAGTTCACTCTCGAAATCAATTAAGTTCTGAGGGGCTTCACTTTGGTTGAGAACTCGTGTTCGTTTGTTCTCAAACAGAACAGTGGTGTAGGTTGAAGGTACGTCGGTGATGGGTTCCCAATAAGCTTCTTCAAGACCCGAGTATCCAAAACGTTCGGATAGAATAACCAAAGCGGTCACATCTTCTTTTGAAATTTGAGCGTAATGTTTTCCAAGGGGCTCTATGAAGGCCACTCCGTTGTAAGAGACGTAGCCGTTTTTACTGACAAGGATTTCATAGGCTGGGCAAGTTCCGAAGCAGCTGGTTCGCTCAATTCCAACAACGATTGAGTCGGCATAATCACGTGGACCAATGCCTTGCTCTTTCATCATTTTTATAGGGTCGTACTCTTCCTCTTCAGCGATTTGAACCGCAGCAGATCGTTTGTCTTGAAGCTCAGTTTTAGTGACTTCCTTAGAAGCGGGAGCTTTTACATCTTCTGAATCCACAACAGCTTGTTTGCTCTTACAGGAGGCGAAGAAGACGAGTGAAAGAAGAATTAGAGTCCGCACGCTATTTCTTTGGGAGTTTAAGTCCTCGTTTTTTTGCTGCGTCTTCCATGGTTTGCTGGAATCGACTTTTCTTTTTGGAACCTGGGCGTTTCTTGTTTGCTTGAATCTTGGCGTGAATTTGTTCTTCATTGATGAACCATTTTTTGATAACCGCCTGTTGCAACATCGATACCACGTTGGCTGTGAAGTAGTAATAGCTCAATCCGGAAGAGTAGGAGTTGAAGAAGAACAATAGCATAAATGGCATGATGTACATCATCACTTTCATCTGACCAGCTTGTGGGCCGGTGTTCATGGTCATCTGCATATTCGTTCTTGTATAGAAGAAGAGCGAAGCGGCCATCAGCAAAGTGAACAGACTGATGTGGTTTCCATAGAAGCTAGAGAGTAGTGGAATTTGAGCATCCCATGTAACGATGGCATCGTAGGTAGATAAATCCTCTGCCCACAAAAAGCCTTGTTGGCGCAACTCGATGCTCGAAGGAAAGAAGCGGAACATGGCATATAGGATTGGCATCTGCAGAACCATTGGGATGCAACCGGCCAAAGGATTTACCCCAGCTTCTTTGTACAAGCCCATCACTTCCTGCTGCTTTTTCATCGGTTCAGCATCCTTGAACTTCTCATTGATCTCGTCCATTTCAGGTTTTAGAACCTTCATTTTGGCAGAAGAGATGTAGTTTTTCCATACCAGAGGAAAGAGAATCACCTTGATGAAGATGGTCAGCAAGAGGATGATGATTCCATAAGTGATGTTCAGCCCTTCAAGTAGGTTAAACACAGGAATGATTAAGAATTCGTTGGTCCAACCGATGAAACCCCAACCCAAGTCAATCTGATCTTCTAGGCCAATTCCGTATTGCTGCAGGATGTCGTATTTATTCGGACCTAAGAAGAAGGATAGGTTTCCAGTAGGGTTTGCACTTTGATCCAAAGCCAATGGAAAGCTGGCGGTAAGTCGTTTCACATAATTGGAACCTTCGGCAACGTTCTGGGTCTCAACGTAAGCTTCTTGAGCTTGAATCCCTTGGTCTGAAATGATGACCGCAGAGAAGAACTGTTGTTTGAAGGCAATCCAGGAAGTGGTTTCTTCAAGAATTTGTCGCTCCGCTTTGCTCTCGCCAATGTAGTCTGCATCATCCTCAAAGTATTGAAAGAACATAGTAGTGTAAAGCTGTTGCTGCTTCACACTTTTTTCTTTGCTCGGAGAAGCCATCGACCACTCGAAGTTCATTCGGTTGTTGTTAGCAACCGCGATGTCGGCTAAGCCAACCATCGATACGGAATAGTCCAGAACGTATGCATCTCCGTCTAAGGCATAGCGGTATTCAATGTATTTCGAAGAAGAGCCTGCGTACAATCGGTAGGTAAACACCAATCGATCTTTTCCTTGAACACTCACATCAACGTCGGAAGGCTCGAAGAAGAAATCAGAAGTGCTTAGGTAGTTCCCCTCATATAAGAAGTTTAAATTGAAGCGTGATGAGTCTTCGTCGAAGAGCATCAGTGATTTCTGCTCGAAGGTTTTGTAGTCTTTGAGCTCTACCGAAACCATACGTCCACCTTTGTTTGAAAGGGTGACGATCATCTTTTCGTTTTCAATGGTAGAATATTTTAAATCACCATCACGCGCAGTAGAAAAACCACCAAAACGTATGGCTTGCTCGGCCTTCCATGCAGAATCTTTTGTTTCAGTTACAACAGCTTCTTGAACATAGCTTGCCGCTTTAATGACGGTGTCCAAGCTAGCACGAGCTTCTGTTTCTTCCAGGGCTCGAAGTGAATCTCTTTGGCTTTTGGCTGCAGCCAATTCAGAATCTGAAGGTTGCGTGAACCACGAGTAACCGATTAAAAGTCCGCCGATGATGAGTAGGCCGGTGAGGGTATTTCTATCCATTGGATGTAGAACTAAGCTTCTGCAACTTCCGATTGCACTTGAGCATGAACGCTCGTGGCTTCGATGAAAGAGCAGAAGAGTGGGTGGGGTGAAGCCACCGTGCTTTTATATTCTGGGTGAAATTGTGTCCCAATAAACCAAGGGTGATCTTTTATTTCTACAATTTCCACCAAATCATTGTCGGGATTGAGTCCCGAAGGAATCATTCCATTTTCTTCATATTGGGCCCGATACATATTGTTGAATTCGTAACGGTGTCTGTGTCGTTCCGAAATTTCAGTTCGACCATAAATCTTAGAGACGCGCGTGCCCTCCACTAAATTGCACCGGTATGCACCCAATCTCATGGTGCCACCTTTATTCACGATTCCAACCTGATTGTCCATGAGGTCAATCACGCGATTTTTCGCATTCCCGTTAGTCTCTCCTGAAAAGGCATCCTCGAGTTTGAGCACATTACGCGCAAACTCAACAACAGCACACTGCATTCCTAAGCAGATTCCTAGGAAAGGAATTTTATTCTCACGAGCGTATTGAATGGCTTGAATCTTTCCTTCTACACCACGTTCTCCAAAGCCCGGGGCAACGATGATTCCATGAACTCCTGAGAGTATGCTGGCAACATCTCCATTGCCTAGGTCCTCAGAATGAATCCAATCTATTTCAACATCGCATTCATTTACAGCTCCGGCATGGCCAACCGCCTCAGCAATCGACTTATAAGAATCTTTGAGCTCAACGTATTTCCCGACGAGCGCAATGCGCGTTTTAGTTTTCGGATTCTTGAGTTTATGAAGGAAGCTCTTCCAGTTGTCCAAATCGGGCTCGCCCGATAAAGGCAAGTTCAGCTTATTCATTACAACTATGTCGAGCTTTTCCTCAAGAAGCATGAGCGGCACGTCGTAAATAGATTCTGCGTCTAAGGATTGCATCACCTCATGCTGCTTAACATTGCAGAAGGTGGCAATTTTCTTACGCATCTCCTCGGTCATTTCGTATGAAGAACGACAAACGACGATGTCTGCTTGTACACCCAAACTCAGGAGCATCTTCACAGAGTGCTGAGTGGGTTTTGTTTTTAATTCTCCGGAAGCTTGGAGGTACGGGATGTAGGTAAGGTGAATGCTCAATGCATCCTCCCCTAAATCGTATTTCATTTGTCGAAGGGCCTCCACGTACGGAAGTGATTCGATGTCTCCAACGGTACCACCAATTTCTGTAATTACCACTTCGTATCGGCCGCTGTCGCCAAGCTTCATTACAGCATTCTTGATCTCATCGGTGATGTGAGGAATTACTTGAACTGTTTTGCCCAAATAGTCGCCTTTACGCTCTTTGTCGATGACGTTTGAGTAAATGCGACCGCTGGTAATGTTGTTTGCTTGACTTGTTGGAACGTTCAGAAACCGCTCATAGTGACCAAGGTCAAGATCTGTTTCAGCTCCATCATCGGTTACATAACACTCGCCGTGTTCGTAAGGGTTTAGGGTGCCAGGATCTACATTGATGTATGGATCGAGTTTCATGATGGTTACGGAATGTCCGCGGGCTTGGAGAAGTTTGGCCAATGAGGCGGAAACGATGCCTTTACCAAGACTGGAAGCGACGCCTCCAGTAACAAAAATATACTTACAATTTCCCGCCATTGACAATGTAGATTGGGCCCTGAATACGGGGTTCAAAAGTAGATAATTTATACAGCTAAGGCTTGGAATTCCTTCAGGAATTTCAGAAGCGCAAACTCAAACCAAAACTTGGAAGGATCGGGAGCTGATTTACACGTTCGAAAGAGACTCGATCGAAGTAAAAGATGTTTGCCCTGTTGTAGGCATTTGTCACACCAGCGTTCAATTCCAATTCAGACACCTCACCTAGAACAACGGTGCGCTTGATGTTGATGTCTAGACGGTGGTAATACGGAAGCCTTTTTGAATTGATTTCACCGTACAAAATCCCCACTTGATTCGTGTTCGCTGTTGAGTAGTCGGAATAGATGCCATCCTCAAAGGTGAACTTCTGATAGAAGCCTTGGGTTGGGGTGAATGGAAGACCACTTCCAAGGTTCCATCGAGCCGAGAGCTCCCAATTTGCGTCTTTTCCAAATCCGTAGGTTCCAAGAAGATTGATGTTGTGTCTTCGGTCGAAAACGGGGAAATATTCCCGAATTCCATCCCAGCGACGAACATAAGAATGAGAATAGACAGCCCAGAGGTAGAGCCTCTTGTACTCGTACTTGAAGACAAAGTCGATTCCATAGGCATCGCCACTTTCGATGATGAAGTCTTTCTTCAAGCTGTCTGGTTTCTCGGAATTGTCGGCATTATCTTTAAAAATCTTGTCTCGGTTCACATTCGTGAGTTGTCCAAAACCTTTATAGTAACCTTCAACATTGATGTTCATGCGGCGGTTGAGGTCGTATTCTGCACCAAGAATGGCGTGAGCTGATTTTTGAAGTTTATGCGTAACGTCTCGAGTACTTCCATCTTTTTGTGTGAACTCTGACTGTAAATCTTCGGGTCCAGAAAGGAATCCATAGAATAGGTTCACGATGTCTCGGTCGGAGTTTGCGGCGATGAGGTTTTGTGAATAGAGACCACCAGCAAATTTGAATCGAAGGTTGCTGGTTGCATTGAATTTCACACCCAATCGTGGTTCAGGCGAAAAGGTGGATAGGGTTGCGTAATAGTGAAGTCGAAAGCTTGGATCGAAAATCCATTTGCCACTCGTCAATTTGGTTTTTCCATAAATGCCAAATTCTGTGGTGTTTTCTGTCTGAGAAATCTCTCTCCCGAGTGGGTTGAAGAACCTGAAGTCGGTAGAAAAGCCAAGGAATTCAAAACCCCACTTCACCGTATTTTGGCCCAAGAAGTAACTAAAATCGAGACCGAAGTTAAATCCGTCAATCGACGACCGGCGCTCTCCTGCACCTTGTTCTTCAAAAAGTATGTCGTAGGTGCTGTAGGAGAAGTCACCAGATACGAGCACGGGAGAGGTTGCAGGAACCAAAACGAAGTTGGATCCAAAGCCTGAATTCACCCAATTTAGACTTGAATTTTCGCTGAAATTTACTCGGTCGTTGAAATTCAAACCGAAGACGTTGAACTTACTTCCGCTTTCAGTATTGAAGGATACTTTTCCGTAGAAGTCGTTGAAGTTGAAAGGCAGTCCTGCGGAGTCAACGTATGAGTACAAGCTTTTTGATGTTTGCTCGAGGTATGAGGTTTTGCCAGAAAACAGATAGGAAACCGTTCCATCGCCTCGTTCCTTTGCCCGTTTTAATGGGCCTTCAACTGAGAGCTTCGCTCCAAAAGGGTTCGCGCTAATTTTTCCAGTATGATAGCGCTTGTTACCGTCTTTTGTGGTGATGTCCATGATGGAGGAGATGCGTCCTCCGTATTCAGCATTGAATCCCCCAGTATACACATCGGCGTTTCTTAAAATGTCGGTGTCGAACACTGAAAAGAGACCAATGGAATGGAATGGGTTGTACACGATCATTCCGTCGAGAAGAACTTTGTTTTGAATCGGGGAACCTCCTCGAATGTAAAGCTGACCACCTTGGTCTCCCGTAAACACGACTCCTGGAAGAACTTGAAGGTATTGAGCCAAGTCGGGCTGACCACCAACCGAGGGCATTTTTGTGATTTGCTTAGGTGTCAATTTGGTCATTGACATTTTTACTTCTGTGCGGGCTTCTTCTTTTTCTGCAGAAACCTCAAAAGTTTCTAATTGCACATTCTGTTCTTTCAAGTAGAGTTTCTGCGTCAGGATGTCGTCATCTTCAACAGAAATAGCTTCCTCTAGGGTTTGGTAACCTAGATAGGAAACCTGAATGGTGTAATCCCCAGCTGGAATTTTAGTAATGGAATAAAAGCCGTTTTGGTCTGTCGTTGATCCTAAGCTTGTTCCCTTAAGAACAACGTTAGTGAAGATGACAGGCTCTCCTGTTTTATTGTCGTAGACGAAACCTCGAATGACTCCAGATTGCGCCATTCCTAGAATGGAGCTGCAGAGAAATAGAATAAAAACAAGGCCTTTACGCACTCTGAATAGTGTTGAAGCGCCAAAGGTATCTTTTCAGACCTAGCCTCAGCAGTCCAATTGGAAGAGCGGCAAAAACTTTATTTAGAGGGCCTTCACCAGGATGAGTGGAGGGAATTGAGTTGCGAACGCGAAAATACCGTCAACTAGTTCTTCATAAGCTTGAAGCTCAAGCGTTCGCCCTTCGAAGTTGATACAAGTACGGAATATATTCCTGCTGATCCGTCGAACTGGAGATCGATTTCTTCTTGATGCTTATACTCCCCCCTAAAGGCCAAGGCACCTTTAGAATCAACGATCTGAATGAATGTGGTTTCTTGTTTCCCGCTAAGATCTATGTGTAAGTTCCCGTCAGTTGGATTTGGAGAAAATTTGATGGAGTTCTTTTCTAAATGCTCAACACCGACACTGCCAATTGGATAACATGCAGACCGAGTTGTGCACCCATTTTGAGTTACTTCTACTGTATAGTTCCCATTCTGAGTAGCGAAAAAATTCTTGCCGGAAGCTCCTGAAATGGGGGCGAAGGCATTGTCGCAATCAAGCCATTGAAAGCTTGCGCCATTCGCTTGAGCGCTTAAACTGTTTGGGCCCGTTTGAAGAACTGCTGTATCTGCATTTTCAATTGTAATGTCGAAGCTGATGATGCTGTCGCAGCCTTCGGAGTTTTGGATTGTGTCCTGGTAACTTCCGCTGCTAGTCCATGAGTAGCGTCCACTTGGAGAGGTAAAAACCCCACAAGCCGTATCGCTTATACTTGAACTGGAGCTTTGATAAAACACCAAAACAAAGCTCATTAGGCTATCGCAGCCAGCTGCATTGGCAATCGTATCCCGATAGGTTCCATTGCTCGCAACGATTCTGCCACTTGGCAAAGTATAGCTGTCGCAAACGATCAAAGGAATGTTGGCCGAGGTCGCGGTGTCGATGCTGAGGTTGATCGTCAGAACACTGTCGCAACCTTTAGCATTGCTAAGGGTGTCCTTGTAGTTTCCACTGCTGGTCCATGTATATAATCCACTCGGAGAAATATAGGATTCACAGGCTTGTACATTGATTGACTTGCTTGAACTGTTGGTGATGTTTAGGCTAATGCTGATCACACTGTCGCAGCCATTGGCATTTGGAATCGTGTCTTGGTAATTCCCCCCAGAGGTCCAGGTGTAATTCCCGCTAGGTGAGGTGTATTGGTCGCAGGCATTTGCCGTGATTCTGGAAAATGAACTTCCCACTATGCTGAGGTTGATGTTGAGCGTGCTGTCGCAACCGGCGGCCGTGGTGAGATGATCGACGTATTTTCCTGAAAGGGTGTAGCTAGTATCACCACTAGGTACTGTATATGAATAACAAGAAGAAACATTCAAATTGGTTACTGCGCTGTTGTTGATCACAAGGCTGAAAGTGATGATGCTGTCGCAACCTACCGAATTCACTAAAGTGTCGGTGTAAGTTCCAGTGCTGGTCCAAAGGTGTTTCCCACTTGGCGACCTCAAACTGTCACACTCCCTTGCAGATCGAATGCTGAAAGTGCTGGTATCGATGGTCAGGTTGATTGTCAGTATGCTGTCGCAGCCTCCACTGGTAGTCAAGGTGTCCATCACAGTTCCTGAACTCATCCAAGTATATCTCCCACTGGGTGAGGTATAGGAGTTACAGCTTTAGATGTTGAGAACAGAAGAAGTCGATTGGTTGACGTTTAAAATGATGGTCATCAAACTGTCGCAAAAACCCGAATTGGGAATGGTGTCGAAGTAGGTTCCACTGCTGTTCCATACATACCTTCCACTGGGCGAAACAATGGAATCGCAGGCGTTGAGTGCGAAGGTTGAATCGGTGTTTACGCAAATTTGTGCCTTGCTTCCAAAGGCAAAAAGGGTGACTAGGGCAAGAGTGAGAATCAATGAGCGCATGGACTTCATATTCAGGTTGAAATGGAACTGCAAAGATGTAACAATTGGCAGCCTATGCCTTGACTGCAATACAATTACTGTTGATCGAGTTTTAGTAGAGAATTATTTGAGAATCCGCACCATCAACTCCTCCAACAACTCACCATCAGATACGGAGACATTGCCAAGGCCTTTCGTCTTTAAGTCGTATTCGCGCAGTAGGGAAATGGCTTGTGCCGACTGACGAGCATTGAAGGCATGAGAGGCTTTTACGAGTTCACGCGCAACAAACGGACGCACGCCCAAAGCGGTTTCAATGTGCTTCGGATGCTGGTCTTGCATATAATGAATGGCCAGAATTTTTGAGAAGTGATTGTAGAGAACACCGAGGATCACAACCAAGGGATGTTCCTTCGGATTGGATCGGAAGTATTTCACGATTTTAAACACCTGCTCAACTTTGCGCTCGCTCAGTTTATTGATGAGCTCAAACACATTGTAGTCTTTGCTGATGCCAATGTATTGCTCAACGTGCTTGTCCTGAATCTCTTCGCCCTCTTTTAAGTTGATCACCAACTTTTCCAGCTCACCCGCCATGCGGGCCAAGTCGTTGCCGATGTATTCGGAGAGAAGTGTTACCGCCTTCTGACTGATTTTCAATTTATGCGAACGAGCGTAGGATTGAATCCAATCGGGCAATTGGTTTTCGTACAACTTCTTGGTCTCGAGGTACACGCTTTTGCTCGAAACCTTCTTGCCAAAAGACTTTCTGCGATCGGGCTTTTTGTATTTGTAACAAATCACCAAAACAGTGCTGCTGGTAGGTTGCTCGATGTAACTCTCCAGCTTTTCGATTCCGCGCATGCTCTGCGCTTCTTTGATCATTACCAACTGACGCTCAGCCATCATGGGGAATCTGCGAGCTGCCTCAATAATATGGGAAACATCGGCCTCTTTGCCGTAAACAATGGTCTGGTTGAATGCCTTTTCCGACTCGTCGAGAAGATGTTCTTCTAGGTAATTCGAAATGAGATCGATGTAGTAGGCTTCTTCACCGCACAAGAAATACACAGGCTGAACTTTCCCTGCTTTTATTTCATCCAAAATGCGCACTGCTTCTACCACGGGGTAAAAGTAGAAATTCGTTCATCTTTGAGGCGATGAAAGTCAGAGAAGTGAATGGTACGCAAGAAGTCTTTGATCCAGTTCGCAAGAAATACGTGAAACTCACGCCCGAAGAGAAGGTGCGACAACAATGGATCAACTACCTCCACTCAGAATTGGGTTACCCTCTGAATTTGATGGAGGTGGAACGAAAAGTGGAAGTGCTCGGAATGAGTCAACGGCTAGATCTTCTGTGCAGAAATCACAAGGCCGAGATGTTCCTGCTCATCGAATGCAAGGCTCCCGAAGTTGCCATCAATCAAAAAGTCTTTGATCAAGCTGCTCGCTACAACACCGTCTTAAAAGCACCTTACCTCTTGGTGAGCAACGGCATCGATCATTTCATTGCGAAAATTGACTTTCAAGAACAAAAACATCAATTCGTCGAAGAAATCCCGCCGTTCAATGGCGAAGCCTAATCGGCACAAGCCATTCAGTACCTTTGCGTAATGCGCGTTTTGGCTACTTTTTTCATGCTACTTTTCACCGCTTTAGGCCATGCCCAAGTTCAGATCGAACTGGACATTGCTTCCCAGATTGCCCTCGAGCGCGCAGCAGCCAATGAATTCCTCGATGTTTATGTAGAGGCTGAAAGCAGTCAACTGCTGGAATATGCGAGTCAAGAAAATCTCTTCTACAAATATCATTTCCGAGCCAAACATGTTCTCCGCTTAAGGCCCAAAGAGCTGAGGTTACTTCTAGAGCAGCCTTTCGTGAAAGCCGTAGATCTCAATCCAAATAGAGGTCAAGTCTTGAGCAACAATTCAATCAAGTTGACCAATGCTGAAGGCATCCGAGCGGGCTTCGATGGAATTCCGTATTCGGGTAAAGGTGTTTTAGTTGGAATCCTGGATGCTGGCATCGACTTCAATCATCCCGATTTTCAGAACGATTCAGGCGATACTCGAATCAGAGCCATTTGGGATCAGAGGCAAAGCTTTCACGCAAGTCGAACGCCCAGTTTTGGCTACGGACAAGTTTGGACTGCCCAAGACATTGATTCTGGATTGTGTACCCATGTTGACAATCCCAGCTTCTTCGGGCACGGAAGCAATGTTTCGGGAATCGCTGCTGGAAACGGAAAATCAGTTCCCGATTCAATTGGTGATTTTGCGGGTTATGCTACGGAAGCAGATTTGGCCGTAGTATCGATTGATTTTAGTGCGGTCAACTTCACCGAAAAGGTAGCCGATGGCGTTCAGTTCTTATTGAACCTTGCCGACTCCCTACAATTGCCCTGCGTGTTGAATACGAGCCTAGGAACTTACACGGGATCTCACGATGGACTTGACCTTCCTGCACTGCGCATCGACTCAATGCTGAAAGCTCAGAAAGGTAGAGCAATGGTTGCCGCCGCTGGCAATTCAGGAAACTGGGCTCCTTTTCATTTGCACACACTACTAAATGGCGACACCGCATTCAGTTGGTTTAAGTTCAGCAGTTTTTACGGTGCCGTATTTTTTGAAGTCTGGGCCGACCTCGCCGACTTCGATTCGCTTCAATTCTCCCTTGGTGCCGATGAACCTATTGGATTCAACTTCCGCGGACAAACGCCTTTCGATGACATCAGCAATCGACTAAACACTGTAGTTACCGATACTTTGAAATCGATTTCCGGCAACCGCTTGGGCATCGTGCAAACTTGGGCAGAGAAAAAGAACGGACGTTACCGACTTCAGGTCTACATCCCAAACCCCGATTCATCCAATTACCTCTTCCGATTCATTGCCAAAGGCAAGGGTTCCTTTGATGTTTGGTCTTCCCCAAATTTGGGAACGAGTGAAATCGTGTCTCAGGGACTTCCAAACACAGGTCTAAAACCTGAAATGTCCCAATACCGTCTGCCCGATCTCAACCAGAGTATGGTGAGCTCATGGACCTGCCTGCCCTCGGTCATTACCGTTGGCAATCACATCAACCGCGATCAGTACATCGATTATGTTGGGAACCTTCAAACTTTTCCTGAACCAAGTGGAAGTATGGCCGCCTCAAGCAGCAGAGGTCCGAGTAGAATTGGTGTACAGAAGCCAGACTTAATTGCCCCAGGGGAACGAACTCTCACCGCCGGAAAATTGACCGACCTCAGCATTATGCGCGTAGTTCCAAGCCTTCAGGTAAATCTCGCTCCCGGTGGTTTCCATTTTAAAAACGGAGGTACTTCCATGGCAAGTCCAGCCATTGCCGGAATTTGTGCGCTTCTACTTGAACGTTGCTCAAATGTGGATGCCGATGAGATGGTTCAGCTGATTCGAGATGCTTGCTCTGGAGATGCATTCACCAGCAGTCTGCCAAACAACCTACACGGCTTTGGTAAAATTGATGCGCAAAAGCTCTTTCAAAACCGTCTTTACACACCGAATCCAGTCTCGGTTCTTGGGATAAATCGCCATTGCCCCGGCGACAGTTTGCCATGGCATGTTCCAGGCTTCGACTTTCAATCTTTGTCGGATGGCTCCAAAGATTCAGTGAAGTACATTTCTGCACTCGATACTCTGTTTGCTCAAGTCGAAGACAGTTTTGGTTGCCCTGGAAGAAGTCTTCCAGTCGTGAACTATGAGCACATTCCTGAAAACATCGATGACTTAGGCGATACCAGCATTTGCATGGGCGATCGATGGATTTTAACCAGCCAGCATCCTGTGGTAGAATGGTCGGATGGAAGCATGGGAGTAAACACCTCGGTTTCGACTGTGGGTGAGTATTGGCTGGACCTAGAAGATCAGAATGGATGCCTTGTGCGCGACAGCTTCTCCCTCATTCAAATCAATCCGCTTCCAATCGTGGATATTGGACCCGCCAGCGATACGATTTGTCAAGGAGGTCGATTGAATTTGGTTTCTGAACTTTTTGAGTCCTATCTATGGAATACAGGATTCAATGCGCGAAATCTGGTTGTGGAATATGCAGGAGTTTCACCCAGTGCGTATTCCATTTCAGTCATCGATTCGAATGGATGTTCTGGCGCCGACTCCATTGATGTCTTTTTTGAGCTTTGTGTTGGTGAAGCTGAGATTGCTGGCAAGAATGGACTTTCAATCTTTCCAAATCCAACAAATGAGGCAATTCAGGTGAGTGGTTTAATAGAGGCCAGTCCCTACAAACTGTTCGGTATAACTGGGCAGCTTTATTCGGAAGGAATCCTCGACTCTCAAAGACCACTCGAGCTGAACGACTTGCCTTCTGGTCAGTATTTTCTGGAAATCCAGGAAAAGGGAGAACTTTGGCGTCTGAAATTTATTCACGAGTGAGAATATTCTCCAGCTTAATTCTACTGTTCATTTCGACGCATGTCGTGGCGCAAAACTTTGTGCCGAATACTTTGGTCCTTAAGCTCAAGTCGGAGTTTCAGAATGAGATTCATGAAGGTGAATTTCAATCGAAAGATCTCAAGGCTTTTGCAGATCGCATGGGAGTTTCCTCACTAGAAAGAATTTTCCCACAACACCAAACAGCTGCCCGAGCAGAGCAGTCCTTGGCCAACATTTACCTTCTGAAGTACGAGTCTTCTTTTCCTGCAGGAAAATTGATTTCCTACTTAAAAAGCAAGAACATCTTTGAATACGTTGAGCCGAAGTCCATTCCGAAAATAGTCTTCACGCCAAACGACCCGCTCTTCAGTCAACAGAATCACCTCGACTCCATATCTGCTCCAGCAGCTTGGGATTTGAGTAAAGCTTCCAGTGACCAAGTCATTGCCATCATCGACACCGGTGTGGAAGACGATCATCCCGATTTGCAGACGAAGATTTTCGTAAACCTTGCAGATCCAATCAATGGTCAAGACGATGACAACGACGGATTTGTAGACAACAACTTGGGCTGGAATTTTGTCCAGAAAAACGGGAACGTAGAATACACCGACAGCGACCATGGAGTTCATGTGGCGGGAATTGCAGCTGCTGGAACCAACAATGGAACAGGAGTCTCGGGCGTTGGTTTCGATGCACGCTTGATGATCTTAAAAGCAGGCGAGCGTCTCGACATCACAAACGGATATGAAGCCATAGTGTACGCTGCCGATCATGGAGCCGATGTAATCAATTGTTCTTGGGGTGAATACTACCCGAGCTACATGGCAAAAGATGCAGTGGATTACGCCATTTCAAAAGGTTCCATCATCGTAGCTGCAGCTGGCAACGACGGCGATCCGGATCCTTTTTATCCAGCTGCTTTTCCAGAGGTAATGGCCGTTGCTGCACTCAACAACGATGGAAGCAAGGCCGGCATCTCGAACTTTGGAAATTGGATTGACTTGGGAGCTCCAGGAGTTCAGATTCGATCTACAGTAGGAGGGAAGGCCTACAACACCAATTCAGGAACGAGCATGTCTGCCCCAATGGTCTCGGGCGTTCTGTCTCTTTTGAAAGAATATCGTCCGAATTTGACCACCGATGAATTGAAGGCTGTGGTAATCAACAGCGCCGACGATAAATACCATTTGCCTGTCAACCTTCCCTGGAAGTCGTGGCTTGGAACAGGTCGCTTAAATGCGGAAAAAGCCTTGAATATGGCCGACAGCGCAACCCTAGAATTGCTCGATTACAGCTTGTCCGACGAAGGCGACAATTGGTTTGCTCCGGGGGATACCATCCGATTGTTTCTCGAAGTTCAAGCACTTGTAGCCAACAGCGATTTCATTTCTGTGCAGACAAGAATTCAGGACACCAACATCTATGCGCATGTTGTTTCAAGCAACACTTTTAGTCCAAGTACTCGCGGACAAAAAGTGAACAACCTAGGTTTCGAACACGAATTTGTACTCGGCCAATACGTTCCCATCAACCATCGCCTTTCCATCGAAGTTTTGCTGGCAAACCAAGTGGATACAGTTCGACGATGGATTGAGCTTCCGCTCAATACCAGTTACATCAATGTGGAAGAGAACAAGTTGAAGCTCACCTATACTTCCCAAGGTTTGATTGGCTACAATCGATACTCGGAGCAAGAGGGAGACGGCTTTAGTTTTGAGGGTGGAGTCTCCTTGTTGTATGAAGGAGGTTTTGCATTGGGCTTCAAGAAGAGCTCTGAGAATGTGGTGCTGGATCGCTTGCGCGGATTCAATGATGTTGGGGAAACCGATTGGAGGTCGACAGACTTTGTGCGCCGCGATCCGAATTCAGATGCTTGTTCCACCTATGCGAGTGGTGGTTTCATGGATCAAGTGAACTACGACATTCAGGTAAAACAACGCACTTGGGCCTGCAATACCTCGGCCTTGGACCAAAGCATTTTCTTGGAATACATAGTCTTCAACAACTCGATGGAAACCTATTCCGGACTTTACGGAGCCATGTTTACCGACTACGACATTGGTGATTTCGATTTGAACAAAGGGAACTTCGATGGCCAGCGATTTTTGAGCTATACCTATTCCACCGAGGCAGAGGACTCAGGCCTTTATGTCGGACTTCAACTCATTGAGCCCGATGTATATCGCACCTATTTCATCTCGCATGAAGCTGGCGGAGAAGGAGGAGTTGATTTGGTGGACGCCGATGTATTCATCAGCGACGAAAAGTACGAAGTGATGGTAGGAGGGAAGTTGAGTGCGGGCTTAAACTCAAGCACCGATGTGTTTCAAGAAGTGTCGAGTGGACCCTACAGTTTAGCTTCCGGTGATAGTTTGAATTTTGTGTTCGCGATGATTGTAGGAAAGTCCTTGCAAGAACTGCAGGAACGCGCCGATAGTACTTATGCTTCTGTAAAAGGGCAGCTGCCTGCAAGTCTTGAGGATGCCGTTGAAAGTTCAAAAGCTAAAATTTGGCCGAATCCTTTTTCAGATTGGCTCAATGTTGAATTGACGGCTCAAGGAAGTTTTGAGCTTCGTTTATTCGATCTTTTGGGCAAGAAAGTTTTTGAGTTTAGAACGAAAAATTCTGAGAGTCATCAAGTCGATGTACCCTCTTTGGAGAATGGATTATACATTGTAGAATTGGAATCCGCCGATGGAATCGAACGGAGGAAGATGCTACATTCGCAATCAAATTAAGCAGATGGATCTTAGTAAGATTATGGCCATTTCAGGAAAACCCGGACTGTATCGGGTAGTGGGCCAAATGAAGAATGGTGTTGTTGTAGAAGGATTGGACGACAACAAACGTTTCCCGGCTTATGCCACACAACAATTGAGTTTGTTGAGCGAGATTTCAATTTACACCGAAGCCGGCGATACTCCTTTGACTGAGATCATGGGGAAAATCAAAGACTCTTTGAAAGGTGCGGAAGCTTCCTTAAAAGGTTCTGATGTCTTGACGCAGTTCTCTGCCGCAGTGCCCGATTACGATGCCGATCGCGTGTACGTCTCCGACATGAAGAAGGTCTTGAAGTGGTACAATGGTTTGGTGAAAGCCAACTTCTTTGATGCCGCGGAAGATCAGGTTGCTGATGAATCTCCAGAAGATTCTTCAGAAGAGGCGGAGTAGCTGAGGCCTCAGATTCACATCACAATTTTCTAGTTTCTTGAAGGCAATGGGGCAACCTATTTGGAATAGTCACGTCTAATTAGTGCTACTAATCTGACAATCCTATATGAAACCAACATTCAAACTCCTTCCCCTTCTCTTCGCCTTCTTTGTACAATTCGAACTTTCTGCAAGCCATGCTGCCGGAGCTGATGTGACCTACCGATGCCTTGGTGGCGACACCTTTGAAATCATAGGCACACTGTATTTAGATTGCTCGGGAAATACAAGTGGTGGAGCCTTTGGTATTACTTTGGATTTCACTTCACAATGTCATTCTTCTCCATTGTGGAAAGGCCCTGTGGTAAATGAAACCTTGCCGATTCCAAACGGTGGAGATACTCTATTTTACGATAGTTTGGCATTCTTCTATGAGGTTGGAGATTTTTGTCCAGGTGCCCGTTCATCGAGCAATTGTCAATCAGGAGGTTTATACCCCGGGTATAAGATGGGAATTTCAAGGCAGCTCGTTGTTTTGCCGCCTTGCTCTACCGGTTGGACGGGTATCAGAAACTTTGCATGCTGTCGAGGTGTCAACCGCAACCTTGTTTCGTCATCAATGGCCATGGCCATTGAAATTCAGTCACCAACACCGAACTGTAACGATGGCCCCATGTTCACTAACAAGATTATACCAAGGTTTTGTGCAGGTCGTGCTTCTGTGTACGACCCAGGGATTGTTGACCCCGAAGGAGATAGCCTAGTTGTGAAGTTGGCACAAGGTTTCAACACATTTCCCACGGGACATGTATGGGGAAGTCCATATACATCGAGCAACCCCATTTCGAATTCATACATCAACCGCAAGACTGGGGTCATCACATTCCAGGAGAGCATTGTCGGGAATTACATCATTGTTATTTCAGTGGATGAATACGATCGCTCCACTGGTGCATGGAAAGGCAGAGTTTATCGCGATTGTCCGATTGAAGTTATGATTTGCAACAATCAGGAGCCTCTTATTGGAGATCTCATGAATCCTGGACCATTTTCAAGCCAAGTCAATTTAAAGAAGGTTCGTGCATGCGACAATACCTTGCTTGAAATTGATATTCCTCTGTCTGACCCAGATGGCGATAGCGTAAGTTTCTTTTCCGATCTAGCATCTGTATTGCCTGGCGCAAGCGTTTCATTTTCACATCCAGTTCCAGGTCGTGTTGATACTTTGATTGCCCACGTGAAATGGTTAGCAGACTATACTCAACCCTATGAGCGAACATTTACCGTGCGGGCACAGGACGATATTTGCCCGGTCCCAGCCAAGAGTAGTCAACGTTTCAAAGTCGTTTTGGAATCTGGCTCCTTTCCACCTTCCATAGAACTCGATCAGCAGTTTTGCAATGCTTCCGATACTGCTCAGCTCTTGGCTTCTCAATCTGGTGGTGTATGGTCTGGACCTAATGTGATTGATTCCATTGGACTTTTTGATGTCGGTGCTGCAGGTTTAGGTCGGCATTTGGTCTTTCTTGACAGCATGGGCTTTTGTGGGGGCAGAGACTCCGCCTTCGTGGAGGTAGTTGATCAACCTTCAACAACAATTCTTCAACCACCTCCCTTTTTAAATGATGGAAATGTTCTCAATGGACTTCCTTATGAGGTGTTTCTGAAAAACAGAATGACTCCAGGATTGTGGTCTACTGGAACTTTCCCAGCTTGGATGCCATTTAGCTCTCAAGCCCTTTTCGTGCCAGCGGCAGTAATGAGTACAGCTCTTGGTCCGGTAAAGCATCCTCTAATCTTTGAAGCTGGTGCAACAACATCATCTCGCAATACTTGTATAGGCCGGGACAGCATAAGTGTGTTTTTTTGTGACCCAATTCCACCCAATACGCAGAGTTACATTACTACAAATACCAATGGGGATTTAGAGGCCAAGCCAAAAGGTTTGAATTACTGGTGGTACAAAAACGGAGTGTATTTGGATAGCTTAAAAGGAGATAGCATTCTTCAAAATCCAGTTGCTGGCTCAGTTTACCAAGTCTTCATCGAAAACTCTATCTGCGCTTATGGTCTATCAGACTCCAACTACTACGTTGGTTCTCCTGAGTTTGCTCTAGAGAGTATTCAATTACTTCCAAACCCTGCTTCAGATGAGATCTTCTTGTTGACTGAAGAGAGCTATGAAGAGATAGAACTTTACGATGTTGAAGGCAAACTACTAAGACGAATTCAGATCGATGGACTGCGGACGAGGATTGATCTTCAAGGCCTCAATGCGGGAATGTACTTCTTGAGAATTCCATCGCATCCTGAGAAGAAGGCGCTGCGTTTTATTAAAAATAAAGCAACCTTTTGTAGTGGGAGCCGTCTAATGTATTAGACCCCAATACAATTTGACATGCGACTTCTACCTAAACTACTTGCCTTAGCCTTTCTTTTTAGCCTGCAGTTTTCGGCTTTTGCCAGCCATTATTCTGGCGCGGCTCTTTCTTATCGCTGCATTGGTACAAGCACCGACAGCATTGAAGTGAGTTTGCGTCTCACCTTCGATTGCAGTGCGAATGTCTTAATTCGAGACAGTGTGCCCATCAACATTGTGGGCTGTATATCAAACTTCACAAGCACTTTATATCAAGACAGCTCGTCCTTTATGTTCGATTGGGGCACCGTGCAAGCAAATCAGGATGCTTCGTATGAGAGCTCTCAAATATGTGCATCACAACTCAGCACGACTCGTTGTGCTGTTGGGGGTAATGCGCTGCCGGGCTCGCAAGAAGTTCTTTTTAAGGGAATCGTTGTTCTTCCAAACCAATGTCCAACTTGGACCATTTATCACGACGTGATTTGTTGTCGCAACACCTCACGCAACATACCCAGTGGCGCCATAACAGCAGCCATTACACTCGACAACCAAAATTTTCCGTGCAACAATTCTCCTGAGTTTGGTTCACGGCCCATGCCGATGTTTCTCGCTGGACCAAACACCTTCAATCCAGGAGTGCGAGAAGTGGATGGAGATAGCCTTGTGTTCTCCTTCGATTGTGGATACAGCGGATATCCCGCCGCGAATAGTTTTCAAGCGCCTTACACATGCTCTGCACCATTGAGTTCGGCTAGCATTGACTCGAGAACTGGTCAGGTGGATTTCAACGAAAGTGTCACAGGAAACTATTTCGTGATCATTAAAGTAGAGGAGTACGATCGGCTGAGCGGCATGATGAAGAGCAGTGTGCTGCAGGATTTTATGCTTGCGATGCAAATCGATCCCAACAACGATCAACCTGAAGGCAATCTCATCTCCAACCTTGGTTCTGCAACAACACAATTGAGCGCTCGAGAACTTGAAGTTACTTCAGGAAACCAGCTTAAGTTCGATTATTCCTTTGTCGATGCAGACACTATAGATTCTGTTAGTGTGATCACGAACATTCATCGCGTGCTTCCGGGAGCGCAAGTCAGTCTCAGCTACCCCATCGCTTCAAGGTTCGATTCACTGGTGGCGAGTGTAAGTTGGACTGCTACAAACATTCCGGGCAATTGGGCCACTTTCTACATGGCTGGAAATGACAATAAATGTCCAATTCTCGGCTTAAACTATCAAGACTTTGTCGTTCGAGTGATTCCATCCAAAGTATCCATCGCCGAGAATTTCGGATACCAGGATGTGCAAGTATTCCCAAACCCAAGCAATGGTGAACTTCATGTGGTCTCTGAACAGGCTCTAGGTCAGATGACCATCTTCGACCTCCAAGGAAGGAAACTGCTTCAAGTTGAAAGTTTGGAGTCGAGTCACAAATTTCAGCTCGAGTCCCTCTCAACAGGTACCTATATTTTGGAACTCCGGAATCAAAGTGGATTGTCCACTCACAGATTTTTTAAGAAATAGTAGGCAACCTTTTTTCGTGCTTACGTCTATGTAATAGAAGCAATTCTGAGAACATAATTATCTCAGAGTTTTGGGGTAGCGAAGTCCCGACACCAAGTGTCGGGACTTCTATTTTTTAGAAGAATTATATAAGGTTTACTTCTCTTTCGAGATTGATGTGGAACTTCTGGTAAACGCTTTCTTGAATGTTCAATGAGAGCTTGTGAATGGCCTCTCCACTTCCGCCACCGCGGTTCACAAGCACCAAAGCCTGCTTGTCGTGAACGCCATAACCACCTAAATCTTTTCCTTTCCAACCGCATTGCTCAATGAGCCATCCTGCGGGTATTTTTACTTCACCTTTTCCAACCTGATAGGAAGGAATGTTTGGATGTCGCATGCGAATGGTGAGGAAGTGCCCAAGGGTGATCACTGGGTTTTTAAAGAAACTTCCCGCATTGCCAATATGAGCTGGATCTGGCAACTTCGATCGCCGAATGGCAATCACGGCATCGCTCACATCTCGAATGCTGGGTTCTTTTATTCCTCGATGTTCAAGTTCCTCTCGAATGGCGCCATAAGAAGTGTTGAGCTCTGCTTTTTTCTGCAAAACGAGGTCGACAGAGACAATCACAAAAACTTCTTTCAAACGGGTTTTGAAGATGGAACTGCGATAGCCAAATTCACAGGCCTTTTCGTTGAACTCTCGAACTTCCCTAGTTTCTCGATTGATTGCCCGAAGTGAGCGGAAGACTTGCACCAATTCAACACCGTAAGCGCCGATGTTTTGCATGGGGGCAGCGCCAATGTTTCCCGGAATCAGGCTGAGGTTTTCAATTCCCGCCCAGCCTTGATCAATGCAGTGAAGTACCGATTCATGCCAGTTTTCGCCAGCGCCAAAACGAACAACCACTTCATTCTCGTCTTCTTCTTGAATCTCAATTCCCTTGATGCGATTGAGTAAGATGACACCTTCAAAATCCTGACTCAAGAGTACGTTCGAACCCCCACCAAGGATGAGGTTCTTCTTCTGCACTTCAGGGTTTTGAAGGAGTTTAAGAAGTTCCTCTTCGGTGTGAAACTCGACTAGGGCTGCCGCCTTTACGTCAAGCCCGAAGGTGTTGTAGTCCTTGAGGGAAACATTGCGTTGAATGTCCATTAAGCGAAACTAGAACATCAGAAGAAGTTTGCTCAACAGCTCACAAAGAGTTTTGGCTGCTGTTCTGTTGAAAAGTCAAAGCTCTATGCGATTCTTATAGTGCTGGTATCTCTCCAGAATTTCACGCACATAACTCACGGGCTCACTGCCCCGACAATAGCCGTGCTTTACCACGGGGTCGGTGTAGTAGGAGGAGAGTGATTTCTTTAAAAGGTACTTTTCTACATGCCCGTCCCAAAGCGATTCATCCCCTCCATTTTTTGTTGTCAGCGCTCGAGCATCGAGAATGTGGCCCAAGCCAACATTGAAGGAGGCCAGAATGAATTTGATGCGTTCTTGCTCATCTGGTATTTTAGGCTTCCAGAGTTTGTTCAACCACAACAAATAGCGGGACCCGGCTTTTAGGTTTATGCTCGGGTCGGTTATGCTTGAGTCGGCTCCGTATGCTTTAGCCGTCGACTCGATGAGTTGCAACAAGCCTTTGGCTCCATTCCAACTCTCTGCCTCGGGGTCAAATTTCGATTCTTGATAGACCTGAGCGGCCAAAAGTCTCCAGTCCCAGTTGAGCATTTCTGCGTTTTCCTTGATGAGTTCATCGTAAGGAGAAACTCGATTTTTCAGGGAAGAGTAGTCACTGAGAACCTTGCGGGAAAGCACTGTACGAGCTTGAAAGTACTTGACTTTTAAAGTGGCGTAATCCTTTGATTTTTTGAAATCCGCAATCCAGGCGTTGAGGTGATTCAAGAAATCCGCTGAGATGTTCTTGGAGGTGGCCCAAGCAATTTGTTGTGGGAAGGAAATGAGAGTTCGAATGTCGATGTTCGGAAAGTACTTTTTATTGATTTTGGCCTGATTCTCGTCGGCCACGGTGTATTTGATTTTTCCTTCGGAAACCATTCGAACGAGAAGTTCCGTATTGTACTCGGGTCCGGGGTCCAAGAGCACGATCTCCTCACCAATTTCATCGCTCAAATTTTCTAGTCGTGAGCGAAATGCGGTGCCTTCAAGAACATGAACGGTGTCGTTTGCTAGCTCGATGAGGTTGCGAACCAATCGCTCTTCAAGTTGATCATAAGTAAGCTTGTAGGTTTTTTCAGGATGAGCTTGAACCAATACTTGCCGGGTGTAAAGAAGGGCTTCAGTAAAAGCCAACAATTCCTTTCGCTCTCTCGTAACGGTGAGGTTTGCTGCAACAAGATCGTAGCTCCCGCGATTGAGAAGTTCAATCATACTGTCGATGCTTGGAATCAATTGAATTTCGAGTTCGGTTCCCAAATGATCGGCATAGCGTTTTAGAAGCTCATATTCAAAACCCATTGGCTGGCCTTTATAGATGAAGTAGGAAGAACTGCTGTTGTCGATGAGGGCGCGAAGTACTCCTCTGCTACGGATTTCCTCCAAGCGATTTGGTTCATTCGTTTCCTCAGGAAGTTTTTCTTCCGTGCAAGAAAGGAGAAAGGTGAGGCAGAAAAGAGCTAGATATCTCAATGAAGTGATCGCATCAGTCCGTATAAAATTACGAACATCACGACAATGCCAATCAGAACTTTCCAGGCGCCTTTGTAATATTCGCGCGTCGTCTTGCGATCTCCGCGGTAGGCAAAGACCATAAAGATGATGAATCCAATAAAAAATACGAGGGCGAAGGTTAACTGACCAGAGGAGAATTGCATTGAACCTTAGGGCGCTTGGGGTTTCTGAACATCAGCTGGCTGAGCGGCTTGTTGCTGTTGAGCTTGTTGTTGCTGAACCAGTTGATTGTAGAAATATTGGTTGTATTGCTGATGCTGGTTGCTTCCAAAGAAGGCCAAATTGCCAATGAGTGCCTCGGGCTTTTTGTATCCAGCCAAAACATGCACACGAGTGAAGTTCTCGTCGAGGATGACAAAGGAAGGATAGGACATTTTGGAATCTAAAAGTGAAGCGGCGAAAGTGTGCGTACTTCTTTTTCCACCAGGACTAGGGTTGATGAAAGCCATGCCATTGAACATGAGAGTGTCTTTCATTTCCGCATCCAACTTCACGGCGTAGTACTTCTGGTTCATGTACTCCACAACAGTAGGGTCAATGAATGTTGAAGCATCCATTTTCTTACACCAGCCGCACCAATCGGTGTAAACATCGATGAAGATTTTTCTTTTTTCGACTTCCATCTTGGCCATGGCTTCTTCGAAGGAAAGCCAGTTGATTTTGGAGGTCTGAGCTTCTTGTGCAAGAAGAGTGAAGGAGAAGAAGAGGGTAGCACAAAGAAGGAAAAGCTTTTTCATGAATTGAATTTGAAGTACCAAAGATACCGAAATGTGAAAGTAAAAAGGCGGGAACATCGTCCCGCCCATTACAATTAACAGCTTTTATGCCACTTACTTGACGCCGTGCATGAGTTTTTGAAGTCTTCCACTCAATACGATAATGATCAGTGCGATGCCCAACAGAACCAATCCAATGGTGCTGAATACGTTTAAGTATTTGTCTAATCCCTCTGCGGAAGTTAGCGCAACACCACTGTCTCCGTGACCACCAGTTAAAGTAGCGATTTTACCACCGACGTAATTGGCAATGGCGAAGCTCAAAAACCAAGCGCCCATTGCAGTTCCTGCAATGTTCTTAGGTGAGAGTTTAGTCACCATGGAAAGTCCAATTGGAGATAAGAACAGTTCACCCGTTGTGTGCAAGAGGTAAAGGAAGAATAAGGTTAGAAGTGGAACTTGGAATGCCTCGTTCACGAACATCATACCTACTTGAGTCACCAAGAATCCAAGCGCAAGCTGAATGATTCCGAAGGCAAACTTCAATGGAATGTTTGGGTTCTTGCCCATTTTCGAAAGCTTCACCCACATCACGGAGAAAATGGAACCAAATACAATGATGAAAAACGGATTAAAGAACTGTGTCATCGAAGCGGGCATCAGCCATCCCATAATCTCCCGATCTACATTACGATCGGCGAATAGTGTAAGTGAAGTTCCAGCCTGCTCAAAGCAAGCCCAGAAGGTGATGTTGATGACCATGAAGATGATCAAGGCAATCATTCGGTCTTTCCAAACAGCAACGCCATCAAGAGTATCGGCTTTTCTACCAGCAGCAATTAAAGACCATGAAACGTATACGAATAACCCGAGAAGGATGTAGTCGAGGATTTGGTTTTGAAGAACTAAAACGTAACAAAGAGGGATGAGAAGTAAGGACCCAATGGTGATGACTTGCGCCATATTCAGAGGACCTAAAGTCTTTTTCTTTCCTGCCTCAGTAATCTCGAGCCCTGGAGCTGCAGCATAGTTTTTCCTTCCTGAATAAAATATGAGCAGACCAGTAAGCATACCCAAGCCTGCCAGACCGAAGCCTTTGTCGAAGCCATAGGTTTCACCTACATAAGCCACAATGGTGGTAGCTAAGAGCGCCCCCACATTAATCCCGATGTAGAAGATGGTAAATCCCGAATCTCGTCGAGGATCGTTGTCAGTGTAGAGCTTGCCTACGATCGTAGAAATGTTCGCTTTGAAGTAACCGTTTCCAATGATGAGCGCTCCCATACCAATCATGAGCATTTGTTCGGTTCCACCAAGAATGATGAACTCGCCAATGGCCATAAGTACGGCGCCAAGCATTACTGCGAAGCGATAGCCTAAAAACTTATCGGCCATCTTTCCTCCAAGAATTGGAGCAGCATATACGAGACCTGTATAGGCACCGTAAATTAGAGAAGCCTCAGCGTCGCCTTTCATCAAGGATTTTACTAGATACAGTGTAAGCAGGGTTCTCATGCCGTAGTAGCAGAATCGCTCCCACATTTCAGAAAAGAACAAGGTCATTAAACCTCTTGGTTGTCCTTGTTGTACTTCTTCAGTCATACTTGAGATTTTGGATTGGCGCTAAAGTAAATATTTATAGATGATGGCTCCTCCTGAGCTATTCAACTGATTACAAATTCTCTAACAAAAATTCGGTCATCATTGTGTACAAGTGAAGTCGCGTTCCACCGCCCCCAATGCCGTGTGTTTTGTTTGGATACATCATCAGGTCGAATTGTTTTCCAGCGTTCTGAAGTGCGCTCACCATCTCCACAGAGTTTTGAAAGTGCACATTGTCGTCGCCTGTTCCATGAACTAAGAGCAAGTTTCCTTTAAGTTTTCCTACATGACTGATCGGCGAGTTTTCTTCGTAACCAGAGTTCTCTTGCGGTGTTGCCATATAGCGCTCCGTGTATATCGAATCATAGAATTTCCAGTTCGTTACTGGAGCAACTGCAATGGCAGTTTTGAATACATCGGCACCCTTAAACAAACACAAAGAGCTCATGTATCCTCCGTACGACCAGCCCCAAATGCCAATGCGATCCGCATCCACATAATCCAAACCGCCTAGAAATTTTGCTGCATCTATTTGATCCTGAGACTCCAATCGACCCAGTTGTCGGTACGTTGCTGTTCGGAAATTGTATCCGCGAGCCCCAGTTCCTCTGTTGTCAACCGAAACAACGATGTAGCCCTTGCTTGCCAACATTTGGTACCAAAAGTAGTTTGGCCCGCCCCAGCTGTCTTTAACAGTCTGTGAACCTGGCCCTCCATAAACATACATGAGAACCGGATACTTTTTCTTGGCGTCGAAATCTTTGGGCTTAATCATCCAAGCTCCTAAATCTCCAGCTTCTGTTTTAACAGTGAAGAACTGAGCAGGGCTTATTTCAAAGGCTTTTACGCGCTTTTTGAGCGGCTCGTTATCAATCAATGTGCGAATGGATTTCCCGTCTGCCTGATGAAGGCTAACGAAGGAGGGCTCGTTTAAGCTGCTCACATAATTGATGAAGTATTTGAAGCTTTTACTGAAAACTGCGCGATTCGTGCCCGGCTTGATCGACAGCTTTTGGGGTTCACCTCCTTTGATGGAGACGCGATAAATTTCGCGTTGAAGAGGTGATTCTTTGGCTGCTTGGAAGTAGATCATTCCACCTTTCTTCTCAAATCCGTAAACATCTGTCACTTCCCAATTTCCTGAAGTCAATTGTATGGCAGTGCTTGGAGTGCTTGGCTTGAGGTTTCTTAAATACAAGTGGTTGTAGCCCGATCGTTCCGACAACCAGATGTATTGGTCGTCGCCAACGAAGGTCAAGAAGTTGTTCACCTCGATGTAGGTGTCGGATTGTTCCTGGAAGAAACTTTTGCCTTCTCCTGTTTTGGAATTCACCATAAACAAGTTGAGTTCGTTCTGGAGGCGGTTCATTGTGGTAACGCACAATCCGTCCTCGGAATTCGACCACTTAACACGCGGAATGTATTCGTACTCCCCAACTTTGGCTTCAACACTCTTGCCGCTGGATAGGTCGTAAATGAAGATTTTCACCTTCGCATTTTCTTCCCCTGCTTTTGGATACTTGAAGCGAACATCTTCTGGGTAGAGTCCACCATACTTAGGCATATTGAATTCTCGCACACCGCTTTCATCGAATTTATAATAGGCAATTTTGTTCCCTTTCGGAGACCAGAAGAAAGCTTTGTCGAAAGCGAATTCTTCTTCATAAACCCAGTCAGTTGCTCCGTTGATGATCTTGTTCTTTTCCCCATCCTTGGTCACTTGAACGAGTTCATTTTTCTCTACGTCCTTCACGAAAAGGTTGTTGTTGCGTACAAAGGCAACTTGGTTTCCGGTAGGTGAGAAGGTGGCGTATCGTTGTTTTGCTTCCGTCTCGAGTGGAGTGAGTTTCTTGCTTTTCAAATCGAAAACGTAGTTCGACTCGCGCGTTGAATAGCGGAAGATGTTCTCCGTTTCAGTTCGCAGAAGGAGCTTTTTCTCATCGGCAGAGAATTGATAACCTTCTACTTTCAGCGGTGCGCCATCGGTTTTGATCTCAGAAGTACTGAAGATTTTGCCCTCCTCTTTTCCTGTTTTGTACGACCATTTTTGAATCGTGGTGAAACCTCGGTCTTCCTCCATGGTTGTGTAATAGAGGCCATCGTTCATGGAGCGCAAGCCACCCAGCCGATCGCCATAAAAGGCAGGGGGTTCCCAAATGTCGTGAAGGCTAATTTCTTTCTGTGCATTGCTGAAGAATGTAGGAGCAAGCAAGCAAACTGCTAGGAGAATACGTTTCATTGGATGTGTCTTAAGTCTTCAAAAATATAAGTTCTAGACTGTGAATGCTCGCCGTCTGTCACAAGGGGTTTTTTACATTTGAAAATGACCTTCGGACGCCTTTCACAAGAACTGATCGACTTTTTCAAAAGAACTCTTCAGGAAGATCAAATTTTCCTAGATGAAGAGAACCTCTTGAAGTACGGTTCCGATGAAACAGAGAACCTCTCTTACCCACCTGAAGTTGTTTTAAAGCCGAACAATACAGAAGAAGTTGCAGCTATTTTGAAAATCTGCAACGAACACAGTATTCCGGTCACACCTTTAGGCGCGCGCACAGGTTTGAGTGGTGGTGCCTTGAGCATTCACGGCGGAGTTGGTCTGAGCATGGAGCGATTCGATCGCATCGTTGACATCGACGAGAACAACCTTCAAGCAACTGTAGAGCCTGGTGTTATCAATCAAGTTTTTCAGGAAGCCGTAAAAGAGAAGGGCTTGTTCTACCCTCCAGATCCAGCTTCATGGGGTTCCTGTTTTCTCGGAGGAAACCTCGCCCTCAATTCAGGTGGTCCACGGGCAGTGAAATACGGAGTTACCAGTGATTATGTCTTGAACTTGGAAGTGGTTTTGGCCAGTGGCGACGTGATTTGGACGGGCGCGAACACGCTCAAAAATTCAACAGGATACAATCTCACTCAATTGATGGTGGGAAGTGAAGGCACCTTAGGAATCATCACAAAAGCTGTTTTCAAACTGATTCCAGAACCAACCGAAGACCTTCTCATGTTGGTTCCTTTTAATTCTGAGGAGAAAGCCTGCGAAGCGGTACCAGCCATTTTTAAGGCAGGTGTAATCCCGTCCGCCATGGAATTTATGGAACGCGACGCCATCGATTTCACCTTAAAGTACATCGATGGAATAAACATGGAAGTTGGCGATGAGGTGCAAGCGCATTTGCTCATTGAGGTAGACGGCAACGACCCAGAAGTTTTGATGAAAGATTGCGAGAAGATTATGAGCGTTCTTGAGCAGTATGAAGCTGGTGAAATTCTATTTGCCGACACAGCAGCTCAAAAAGAGATGCTCTGGAAAATGCGGATAAGAGTAGGTGAGGCGGTCAAGGCGAATTCCATCTACAAGGAAGAAGATACTGTGGTGCCACGCTACGAGATGCCGAGGCTTCTAAAAGGAGTGAAGGAAATTGGAAAACGTTACGGATTCACTTCAGTATGCTACGGCCATGTTGGCGATGGAAACTTACACGTCAACATCATCAAAGGAGATATGTCTGAAGCGAAATGGAACAACGAACTAACTGCAGCCATTCGTGAAATCTTCGAACTCTGTGTGAGCTTAGGAGGAACCATTTCTGGTGAGCATGGAATTGGGTTTGTCCAGAAAAACTACATGGACATTCCATTCAGCGCGGTTGAGTTAGAATTGCAACGAGGCATCAAAAGGAACTTCGATCCCAAGGGAATTCTCAACCCGTCTAAAGTCTTTCCTGACGACTAGAGCGAAAGCGTGTAGAGCATTCCAGTTAAAATCACGAAGGCCGCAATTTTCAACAAGAAGGCGAATTTTAAGTTCTTCATAAACGAGGGCAATGCAAGAAAAACTACCGGCCTCAAGGTTTATTGTCCAAATACGATGAAACTCTTATGAACTGGCTTTTGAGGAGGCTTCCATTTCCAAACGCAGGTAATGTGCAGTATGGCCGTCGGCATTTTTAATCATCTCCTCCGGACTTCCAGTAAACAAAATTTGACCTCCAGAAGAACCACCTTCAGGACCTAAGTCAATGATGTGATCGGCCATTTTGATGATGTCCAGATTGTGCTCAACAATAAGCACTGTATTTCCATGATCCACCAGTCTGTTCAGCACTTCTAGAAGCACACGAATGTCCTCGAAGTGGAGACCAGTAGTTGGCTCGTCGAGAATGTAGAAGGTGTTTCCTGTATCTCGTTTGGAAAGCTCAGATGCCAATTTCACACGCTGTGCTTCACCACCCGAAAGTGTGGTAGACGATTGCCCCAAACGAACATAGCCCAAGCCAACTTCATCCAGTGTTTTGACCTTGATGTGGATGGACGGAATGTGCTCGAAAAATACTCGAGCCTCTTCAATCGTCATATTCAACACATCGTTGATCGACTTCCCTTTGTATCGAACTTCAAGAGTTTCTCTGTTGTACCTCTTTCCTTGGCAACTCGGACACAATACGAAGACGTCTGGCAAGAAGTTCATCTCGATGGTCTTCAGTCCGGCTCCTTTGCATTCTTCGCAGCGTCCACCTTTCACATTGAAAGAAAAGCGACCAGGTTTATAACCTCGAATTTGTGCCTCAGGAATGTTGGCGAATAGGTTTCTGATGTCGGAAAAGACGCCTGAATAGGTGGCCGGGTTCGAACGCGGTGTTCGACCAATCGGACTTTGGTCGATTTCAATCACCTTGTCGACGAGGTCGATGCCTTCTATTTTCTTGTACTCTAGCGGACGTCTTTTGCTGTTGAAGAAGTGTCCGCTGAGAATTGGGTAGAGTGTTTCGTCTATCAAGCTGGATTTTCCACTTCCCGAAACTCCCGTAACACAGATGAGCTGCCCAAGTGGAAACTCAACGTTTAAGTTTTTCAAGTTGTGACCAGTCACGCCTTTCAGCTTAATCTTCTTGCCATTGCCCTTTCTGCGTTCCGAAGGAATTTCAATAACCTTCTTGCCTTCTAAGAAGTGAGCAGTAATGGACTTGTCTGATGTGAGTTCGGAAGGAGGGCCAGCTAATATAATTTCGCCTCCATGTGCTCCTGCTTTCGGTCCGATGTCCACGAGAAAGTCGGCCTCCATCATCATGTCTTTGTCGTGTTCAACCACAATGACCGAGTTCCCTATGTCGCGTAAATCCTTCAAAGACTTTATTAGCCTGGCGTTGTCGCGTTGATGAAGTCCGATGCTCGGCTCGTCGAGGATGTATAGAACTCCTGTGAGTTGTGTTCCAATTTGCGTTGCTAGACGAATGCGCTGAGCTTCGCCGCCAGAGATGGATCGGGCGGAACGGTTTAGGCTCAAATATTCGAGACCTACGTCCATCAGGAAGTTTACGCGTTTGCGAATTTCCTTGATGACTTCCATTCCAATTTTTACCTGTCGGTCGGTGATTCTCAATTCCAAATCAGTCAACCAAGTTTGAAGCTCACCAATTTCCATATTGGCCACTTCAGGGATGCTCTTACCGTCGATCTTAAAGTTGTGCGATTCCTTTTTCAGACGACTGCCCTCACATTCGGGGCAGGCTTTTTTATTCATGAATTGCTGGGCCCAACGTTGAACACCTGCAGAGGGCTTTTCCTCGTAGCTATTGCTCACGTGGTTGGCGATTCCTGGAAAGTTGATGCGGTAAGACTTACTGATCCCAACCACATCATTTTTTATCGTGACTTGTTCGTCGGTTCCGTATAAAAGAACTTTAATGGCTTCCTCGCTGATCTCATTGATCGGAGTATTCAGCTTAAAATCGTACTTATCTCCAAGAGCTTCAATTTGTTTGAAGATCCAAGTGTTTTTGTATTCGCCCAAAGGAGCAATTCCACCTTGGCGAATGCTTTTCTTTGGGTTTGGGATGATTTTTTCGAGATCAATTTCAGAGACTTCACCCAAACCATTGCAATGGGGACAGGCTCCATAAGGTGAGTTGAAGGAGAATAGATTTGGTGCCGGTAAATCGTACGAAATGCCTGAAGTCGGGCACATCAACTTGCGACTGAAAAAACGAGGTTCGCTTGAATCAACTTGAATCACCATCAATGCATCTTTTCCTCGACGCATAGCTTCTTGGATGCTTGGCATCAGACGTTGGTCAACGGAATCGTCTACTTTCAATCGATCGATGACAACTTCAATGTCGTGAACTTTATAACGGTCAAGCTGCATGCGCTCTGTGATTTCTTTCACTTCACCATCCACACGTACTCGAACGTATCCTTGCTTTCTTACTTTCTGAAAAAGCTCTCTGTAGTGACCTTTCCTGGAGCGAACTATGGGAGCTAAAATCATGATGCGCTCGCCTTGAAAAGCTTCCTTGATTAAAGAGGCAATTTGCTGGTCGCTGTACTGCACCATTTCCTTACCCGTTTTATACGAGTATGCAATGGAAGCACGTGCGTAAAGCAATCGGAAGAAGTCGTAAATCTCCGTAATAGTTCCAACGGTGGAACGTGGAGAGCGGTTTACCGTTTTTTGTTCGATGGAAATCACGGGACTTAAGCCCTCGATTTTATCGACGTCGGGACGTTCGAGAGTTCCAATGAATTGGCGTGCATAGGCAGAGAAACTTTCGATGTATCTGCGCTGACCCTCGGCATAGATGGTGTCGAAGGCCAATGAGGACTTCCCGCTTCCACTCAAACCAGTAAAAACCACCAGCTTATTGCGTGGGATTTTAAGGTCTACATTCTTGAGATTGTGGACGCGTGCACCGTAGATTTCGAGGTACTCTTGCATGAGCGCAAAAGAACGCAAAAAAGCAGTTGGAATTTGCTCAGTCTCGAGGAGAAGAAGCTTTAATTCTTTAGGTCTTTTTTAGGAATTTTAATGGCAAGAACCCCTCCTGAAGTTGGGCTCACGTGGTTTGATCGCAGCCAAGGATTTAAGAGGCGCAATTGCTTGTACGTTGTTCCTTGCTCCTGAGCGAATGTGCTTAAGTTACTAATGGAACTATCGACATTAAGAACTGACACCGGAACGGTCGAGTATAGGTCTTTGTCGCGGAATTGAAAACCGAAATCAGAAGGACTTTCCATGATGAGTTTAACCGCAATCATACGGTATACATAGCGCGCAGTTTCTGGGTTGAGGTAGAGATCGTAATAGTTGTCTACTCCTTGTTTGACTAAGGTGCGATCCATGCCATTCATTCCCATATTGTAAGAAGCGGCCGCAAGAGTCCAACTTCCGTACTTACCATAGCCTTCTTTGAGGTATTTGGCTGCGGTAGAAGTAGCTTTTTCGAGGTCGTAGCGTTCGTCAACCTCAGAGTCGATGCGCAATCCATACTCTTTCCCAGTAGCTTTCATGATTTGCCAAAAGCCAACAGCTCCTGAAGGACTCACAATGTCGAGCAAGCCACTTTCAATGAGTGCCAAGTATTTGAAATCGTTCGGAATTCCTTCTTTTTCTAGAAGTGTTTCAATTTGTGGAAGCCACTTTTTGGCGCGCTTAAAAAAGAGCAAGGTTTGACTTTGCCAATAAGTATTCACAAGCATTTCACGATCGAGACTCTCGTAAACATCACTTCGGTGCACAGGAACTTCTTCGGAAAGGAAGTTGAGTTTTTTGGGAAGTTCTAATGCGTAAACTCTGTAGTCCTTGTTGAACTGTTGTTTGAAGTTTTGATCTTCCTTATCGGGGATGCTGTAATACGATAGACTGCTGAGTAAAAGTCCGGAAAGTGCGAGAAGGGCAATTGCCTTCCACAGTTTATGCGCGCTCGAGGATTCTACCTTGGGATTTTCTTGTTTCATCATGAAAGCGTTTCCTTGCTTTCCGAATTCTGGTTACGTTGTAGAGGCTTCTAAATACGGAAAGGAAATACAGCATAAAGGTAGCAGTTAAGATGTGGCTCCATGGTGTTAAGAAGCGTACAATTATCCACACCATAATGAAGCTAAGTATACTAATGCCGATAAACAGGAATGCAACCTTACGATCGCTCAAGCCCATGTGGGATAAATGATGGGTTGTGTGGTCTTTTCCACCAATGTATGGAGCTTGTCCACGGCGCAATCTATTGATGATGACCGTCGCAGTATCGAAGATGGGAATGATGAAAGCCAGAAGTACGATACATAACTGTTTTCCACTGGCTTCTACACCACTGATTCCTTTGTTGTTCCAGAAGTAGATGATTCCTATGGGGGCCAAGAGGATGCCCAAGAACTGCGATCCTGTATCACCCATGAACATTTTTGAAGGGTGCCAATTGTAAATGAGAAAGGCGAATAAGGCAGAGAGGGTTCCGAGGATTAAGGCTAGATAAAAATGGCTGAAGTCTGGACTGTAGTAAAGAGCGACCAGGGCAATGAGAAGAATAAAGATGGATACCACGGTGGTGATGGAGTCCATATTGTCAAGCATATTGATTGAATTCATAACCGCCACAACCCAAACAACGGTGATGATGTAGTTGAGGATTTCCAGCGGGAAAAGTGAAATGTAGGTTCCTGTAAGGCAGAGCAGGAGCCCGCAAAATATCTGGGTGGATAGTTTGAGCGCCGGATTGGTGTTGTAGGCATCGTCGGAAAGTCCCATAAGAAAGCCCAGACAAACGGCACCTAGAACACCTAAGTTTTGAGTGGAGAGCAAGGTTCCTTCAAAATTGAAGAAAACAGTGTAAACCGAATATGTGATGAGGAAGATGATGAAGAATGAAATCCCTACAAGGGAAGGTTTGGCCTCTGAAGCCCATCGTATCATCGAGACATCGGCTGTGCGCTTACCCAAATTCTTTGAAAATTTCAATAGAATTTGATTGAGCATAATCGAAAATGTGAAGGTGAAGCCAAAGAGTAAGGCATACTTCAAAATCAGTATCTGCGTATCGAGGTCGAATGCTTCCAAGCTGCTGCGAAAGTACTTTTGTCCTTTAAAATGGACTCACAAAGTCTTTGAACGACATAGCTTTTCGGTCTTTGTCGGATAAAATCGGATTTTCCACATCCCAAGGGATGTCGAGATCGGGGTCATTCCATTGAATGCTCACTTCAGAATCTTTATTGTAAAAGTCGCTGCACTTATAGCTGAAGAGTGTATTTGCCTCAAGAGTGAGAAAGCCATGTGCGAAGCCTTTTGGTACATACAAGAGTTGTCTACTTTTATCGTCTAGCACAAAACTCTTCTGAACTCCATAGCTACCAGATTCTTTTCTAAGATCCACGACTACGTCGAGCACAGAGCCTTGAATTACACGAACCAATTTCGATTGTGTGTGTGGTGTGTTCTGGAAGTGAAGGCCTCTGAGCACTCCCTTTTGAGCACTCATGCTCTGATTGTCTTGGATGAAACGATCTTCAATTCCAAGCTCTTTGAATACTCGAGCACTGAAACTCTCAAAAAAGTATCCGCGTGAATCTTCAAAAACGGTAGGTTCCAAAAGTTTTAAGCCTGGAAGAGGCTCGAGTACTAACTTCATTTAAACTTCTCTCTTAAACGTTTCCAAAAGCCTTCTCGCTTCTTCTCGTCGTCGTAATATCCGCCGCCGTATCCATAGCCATAGCCATAACCGTAGCCATAACCGTATCTATATCCGTAGTGGTAGTTGTAACCTCCACCAGATACATCAGCGCCGTTTAGGATCACAGAGAGGTTTTTCAGCTTGTTTTCACTCATGATGCGATCAACGTTTTGTACGAAGTGGCGTTTTGAGTAATGAGCTCTGAAGATGTAAATGGGGTAATCAGAAATCTGCATACAGTAAAGCCCATCTGTGACCAGCCCAACAGGTGGGTTGTCAATTATGACTACATCGTAGGATTCATAGAGAGTTTTAATGATCTCATCCAGCTTGCCGTTTATGATCAGTTCAGAAGGGTTGGGAGGTGTTGGGCCAGCTGTGATGAAATGTAAATTCTCCAATTCAGAATGATTCACACAGTTCTCAATTTCGTCCATTCCAACAAGAAGAGAGCTCATCCCTTTATCGTTCCCAACACCAAAACCTAAGTGAATTTTTGGTTTCCGCATATCCAAGTCGAGGATGATGACCCTTTTGCCCGAAAAAGCTATGATTCCCGCGAGATTGATGGCCACGAAGGTTTTTCCCTCACCGGAAATAGTCGATGTAATCGAAATCGTTTTACTTCCTTTTTGGTTGTTGATGAATTGAAGGTTTGTCCGAATCGTGCGGAAGGCTTCAGCTAAAACTGATTTGGGTTTCTTGTCTACAACCAATTGAGAAACGGGAATGTTCTCTTTAAAGCGAGGGACAATTCCGAGCGTTCCGATGGGCGATTGGGTAAGACGAACAATTTCGCCAATGGAGGAGATGTCGTTGAAAAGAACGTATCGTATGAGAACAAGAAATACACTAATGATGAGGGCTAGACTCAAACAAACCAACAATACTTGACTTGAAACGGGAGAGGTTGGTATGCGAGGCGATTCGGCAACTTCTAAAATGGTGCTTTCGGGCACTATTCCAGCCTTTGTGATGGAATACTCAGCCTTCTTTTCAATGAGAAGAGTATAGAATTTTTCGTTGATAGCGAAAGATCTCTTCAAGCGTGAAAACAAAAGTTCTTTGGCTGGGAGCCCACTGAAGGTGCCTTCAATCTCAGAAATTCTTGCCTGTAGATTATCTTTTCGATTGTTGATTTTGCGCTGAAGAGATAGAACACTGGCGCTTAAAATTTTCCTTTGAATTGTGATTTGTTCATTCAAACTGGTAACTCGACCACTGCTCGGGGTTACTTCAAAAAGTTCTTGTTCCTTTTGAATCATCACATCGTGCAGACCAGCAATTTGTTTAGAGAGGCTTGATTCAAACTGGGTTCCACTCAAAATGGGAAGCAGGTTGTAAACATCAACGCTTTTGTCTTTCCGTGAAGTGGCCTCCTTAATTTCATTTAGAAGACTTTCCTCCATTTCCAGTTTGACGAGTTGATCTTCAAATACGTGGAGCCGGTCTAGGTTAACCGAAGTAAAGTCTTCCGACTGACTGAGCTTATTGTCGATTTTAAACTCTTGGATGGAAGTTTCAGAAGATTTAAGGCGCTCAAAAACTTCTTGAATTTGATTCTCTATGAATTTCAAGATTCGATCAGAGCTCTCAATTTTTCGCTCCAGATCGTAGTTGATGTATTGAAATGCTACTGCATTGGCAAAATCAGCTGCCTTGCTCGGACTGCCATCTTCAAAGGAGATTTCAACTGAATTCGCTGCCTCGTTGACTATTCGAAACTTCAAGCGATTCATTAATGTTCCAACGAGTTTTTCCTTATCGTTTACAATGAAGAAATATTCGTCATTGCTGAGTGCGCCCCCTACATTTTTAATCCGTTCGAAGTCAGTAATTCGAATGGTAAGATCAAGTTCCTGAAGAACAATGTTTTCATCTAGGGAGAATTCCTTTTCGATTAAAGCTCCCTTAGACAGGTAACTGAGCTTTGCGTTGTTGAGCCCTTTGAAGTCGACGTAAATGCGTTGCCCAAAGAAACTCGAATCCTTTACGATGGCATTCACCTCATAAGGAGCAGTTCGATAGGACTCATGAATTAATATTTCCCCCTCGTTGAAATAGCTGATCTCAAAGGGCAAAGTGCCTATGACTTTTTTGATGAATTCTTTCGAACGAAGTATTTCGAGGTCGGAACTGATGCCATTGTTGTCGTAGAGCTCATCCATTTTAAGCACGCGACTTGCATTGTTCGAGTTTTTTATCTGAATCACACTCGAGGAAGTATACATGGGCGGTGTATACTTGAGGTAAAGTAAGCTTAGGCTGATGGCAATCAAAAAGAAAAACAATACCCACCACAAACTCTTTCTCAAAAGATGGAAGAAGAGCCCGACCTCAAATTCATTTTGAATGGAACGAGTAGGGTCCGAGTAATTCGGATTTTCTTCACTTCGATGTATGGGATTGTCTACAGCCATTATTTCTTAGGGCTGTGATTGAATGAAGTTGTAGAAGGTAATGATTGTAAAGGTGCTTGTAATCAAACTTACGATGGGGGTAATTTCTTTAATTACATCACTGGCAAGTCTAAGCCGGGGTTGAACGTAAATGATGTCATTCGCTTGAACGATCATATTTGCCTGCTTTACGCCTGCAATTTGTGAGAGGTCAATTAGAAATACCTCAGGGTCCTGATTGAGCTCAGTCCGGCGGATGAGTTTAATCTTCTTCGCCTTACCATTGGAAGAAAGTCCACCGGCCATAGCCAATGCTTCTATCAGCGTAGTGTTGTTGTTCACTAAGCTAATCACCGAGGCACTGGCATCGTCGCCCGGAAAGACAATTACCCTGCGGTTCTGCACATTCAGCAAAATGAAGGGATCGTTGTAATAACTGCGATAACGTTCTACGAGCATATATTCTGCATCTCGAAGCGTATAGCCGGCAATTTGAATTCTTCCTAGAATGGGAAGTTTTACGAGCCCATCGTGCTCAACGAGGTACCTGGCAAAAGATTGGTTGAAATTCCCTCCACCTTGCTGCGCCTGACTTGACAAGTCAACAAGTTTAAATCCATCTTTCGAGAAAAGCCTGAAATCCAACATGTCGTTTGGCGAAATCCTATATTCAGGATCTACGGTGTCTGGCGGCATATCAAAGACGTAATCCTTCTTTGTTCTCAGCATGATGTTCTGATTTAACAATCCGCAGGAGCTGTAGTAAAATGCTCCACCGAGCAGAAGAAGAATTGCAATGAGTTTTTTGAGTCCCATTTATAAGGTTCAGGTTTCGCCACAAACAGCGGCTTCAAAAGCGGAGCAAAAGTAATATTATGCCTCCGAATCAGGTCTTTACTTCGTCCAAAAGACGAATATAAATGTCAGACATGTCTTTCACTAGGCGTTGGTAGCTGAAGCGTTCAAGCACAAAGTCGTGCCCTTTCTCTGCCATTTCGTTCCGCTTTTGAGGAGAATCGGCCAATAACTGAAGATTTTTGGACAGTTCTTGCCAATTTCCAGCATTGGAAAGCAGTGCACTTTCACCCGGGATCACCACATTTTCTATCCCGCCTACGTCTGTGCTAACTATGGCACGTTTAGCTGCTTGAGCTTCAAAAAGGCTAACAGGGGTTCCTTCGTTCAAGCTGCTAAGGGCCACAATGTCAAGTCCAGCCAATGCAAATTCGATGTTTGTAATCCAGGAAGTGAATACTACGCGATTGCTCAAATCTAGTTCCTCCGTTTTCGATTCAAGCTCAGCACGCAATTCGCCATCACCAATGATGAACACTCGGTATTTTGCCTTAGCTCGCATGTGAGCGACAGCTTTCAGGAATGTCATGTGATCCTTAACAGGAACAAGTCTTCCTATGATTCCTATTGCGACCTCATCTCCCTCTAACTCGTACTTAGTTCTAAACTCATTTCTGAGGTTCTCTTGATCTTTTTGGAATCTAGCCAAATCAAAGCCCAATGGAATAACCACTGCCTTTGAAGGTTTGCAAACCTCAAACTCCTCAGTGAGTTCTTTTTTTTGCAATGTACTGATGGCAATAATTCGGGTGCTCCTCTTGGCTAAGTACCTTTCAATGAACAAGAAAACTTTCGTTTTCAGACTTGAAAAATAGGAGTGGAAGATGTGGCCGTGAAATGTGTGAAGTATTACCGGAACACCTTCATGTATGGCAGCGAGCCTGCCTAAAGTTCCCGATTTTGATGCATGCGTATGTACGATGTCGGGTTTGTATTCTCGAATGATCTGTCGAAGTTCTCGGTATGCTTTCCAGTCGGCGCTAGGTTTAATGGATCGGTGCATATTTGAGATTAGGCGTGTTTCCAAGCCCAACTCATCAAGTATGTAGGCCGAACTTCCCTCGCTTTCGTCCTTCATTCCCCCAACAAGAAGTGTTTCGAAGCGCTCATCTAAGTACTTGCTCAAGTATGCCACATTGTACGTTGGGCCTCCAAGATTGAAGCGGTTTATGATGCGAAGTACTCGAATCTTCATACTTAAAGTTTCTTCCACCAATTTTGAAAGGCGATTAGGGCCCAAATGCTCCCGGTTGCTTCATTCGGACTTTTAGAGAACAACTGATTCAAGAGGTGACTAACGCCACCCCGATTGAAAATTCCGTCGGCCTCGATCTCATCCAAGTTGAGAAATTCATTTTCAATTTTCGCCCTCAATGGCCCAGTGAACCAGGGCAATAATGGGACTTCAAATCCATGTTTGGGCCTATCGAAAATGCTGGCAGGAAGTTCCTTCCGGTAAGAGTCTTTTAGGATCTTCTTGCGAGTTGTGCCATTGATTTTAAAGGATGAAGGCAAGTCGTTTACATACTCTACCAGTTCGTGATCGAGAAATGGTGTTCGAACCTCCAAGCTGTTCGCCATCGACATGCTATCGACCTTCTTGAGCATATCGTTTGATAATACAAGGCGCTGGTCGCACAACAGAACTTCATTGAAATCTCCACCCTTGCTGAGGGTATTCAAATAACGCTTGCGAAGCTTTTTGTAGCCATAGGCTTCGTCGCTGAGTCGTTGCAGCTGACCACTTTGTTTTTCTCGCAACAGATAGTTGGCATCTTCTTCATCGAGAATGCTGGCCCATGACCAATATCGGTCTCTTCGGGATAAATTTTTGCCCCTCAAATAACGCTCGGCCTTGCGATTCAAATTACCCAATTTACTTTGTCTACTCTTCGGAAAAAGGTTGAGCAATGGCTTGACAAGAGGAAGCGCTCCATCGATGAGGGGCGGGTGGTCTATTCGAAACTCAGCCGCATGTTTGTTGTATCCACTGAAGAGCTCATCAGCGCCATCGCCGGAGAGAGCTACACTGATATGTTTACGTGTTTTCTGACTTAGAATGTAGACCGCCAAAGCCGAAGAATCGGCAAAGGGTTCATCCATGTAGTCGAGTACAGCTTGATAATGTTCGAAGAGGTCCTCATTCTTTAAATCGAAGACGGTATGTTCGGTTCCAATAGAGTCGGCAACTTCACGAGCATATGCGCTTTCATCAAAGAGGACTTCATCGGCGTAACCAATCGAGAAAGTTTGAAAATCCTTTTGATCTTGAGATGCGAGCAAAGCAATAATCGATGAGTCAACCCCACCACTCAAGAAGGCCCCCAAGGGTACATCTGCAACCAGCCTTTTCTGAACAGATGAACGAAGCAAAGCTTTCATCTCCGACATTGCCGTGAGATAGTCTTTTGTATTTACCGAGCTTATTCCTTTGTTGCCACTTTCCAATTGATAATAGGCAGTTGGTTCATTTAGGAATTTTGGATTCTTACCGCATTGCACTCGCATACAATGACCAGGTTCCAGTTTGAACACTCCCTGAATCATAGTTAAAGGGGCAGGGACGTAGGTGAGCTGTAAATAAGAGAATAAGGCCGTTTGGGAAACTTCCTTCTTAGGTAAAAAGCTGATTAAAGCCTTTACTTCTGAAGAGAAAGAAAAGCCAAATTCATTCATGCTGTATACGAGAGGTTTGATGCCCATTCGATCTCGCGCAAGAAAGAGTTCTTTGCTTTCACGGTCGTAGATGGCGAATGCGAAAAAGCCATTCAATTGATCAAGCATCTGTTCCCCGTCTAGCATGTACAACTGCAGGAGAACCTCGGTGTCTGAAGCGGTTTGAAATACACAACCCCTTAGAGTTAGCCCTGCCCTCAACTCCTTGTAGTTGTAGATCTCGCCGTTGAATACTAGTCCGTATCGCGAATGAATGTCCCACATGGGTTGATTCGCCGATGTGGAAGTGTCGATGATGGAAAGTCGGCGGTGTGCGAGCCCCAAGTCATCCGAAAGCCACAATCCTTTGGCATCCGGACCTCGCAATGCCAGACGCTCAGAAGAAGCCTCGAGTTCATTGAGAAGTGTCCGATGATCTAGAGAAGGGGCAAATCCAAGGATTCCACACATAAATCAAAAAATAAAAAAACGGCAGCGAACACAAGGTTGCTGCCGTTCACTATTCGTTGAACGTCGATTATATATGAATCACTTCATCGTAAGCTGCGGCAGCGGCTTCCATAATCGCCTCACTCATCGTTGGGTGAGGGTGTATTGTTTTGATGATTTCATGTCCGGTTGTTTCCAGTTTTCTAATGGAAACAATCTCAGCAATCATCTCGGTTACGTTTGAACCAATCATATGGCCTCCAAGCAATTCACCGTATTTCGCATCGAAGATGAGCTTCACGAAACCTTCGTTATGACCAGCAGCACTTGCTTTTCCTGATGCAGAGAATGGGAATTTACCCACTTTCAATTCATAGCCCGCTTCTTTCGCTGCGGCCTCAGTCATTCCAACGGAAGCTACTTCTGGGCTGCAATAAGTACAACCAGGAATGTTTCCGTAATCGATTGCTTCAGGATTCAGTCCAGCAATTTTCTCAACACAGGTAATGCCTTCTGCAGATGCTACGTGAGCCAAAGCAGGTCCAGGAACACAGTCGCCGATGGCGTAAATTCCAGGAATGTTGGTGGCGTAATATTCATCGACAAGTATTTTTCCTTTATCGGTGGCAACTCCTAAGTCTTCTAAACCAATATTCTCTAAGTTGGCAACGATTCCAACAGCCGAAAGCACGACATCACATTCGATGACTTCTTCACCTTTTTTGGTGGTCACAGTTACTTTACAACCTTTTCCGCTCGTGTCTACCTTTTCAACAGAGCTTCCAACCATCACGTTCATGCCCATTTTCTTGAACGAGCGACCCAATTGTTTTGAAACTTCTTCGTCTTCTACAGGGACGATGTTTGGAAGGTATTCAATGAGAGTGACCTCTGTACCCATGGTTTGGTAAAAATAGGCAAACTCAGAGCCGATGGCGCCTGAGCCCATAATCACCATTTTCTTAGGAAGTGACGGAAGGGTCATTGCCTCGCGATAGCCAATGATTTTTTTACCCTCTTGCTGAATGTGATCCAAGGAGCGCGATCGAGCTCCAGTAGAAACAATGATGTTCTTAGCCTCTAAGGTGCTTTTTGCTCCTTTGTCATCGGTGAGTTCAATTTTTCCGGGGGCAAGCAATTTGCCTGTTCCCATGTGAACATCGATTTTGTTCTTCTTCATCAAATACGTGATACCCTTGCTCATTTTGTCGGCTACTCCTCTAGATCGACTCACAACGGCTTTGAAATCGTGCTTAGCACTACCTACTACAATTCCATAATCGGAGGCATGATTTAGATATTCAAAAACCTGTGCACTTTTTAGGAGAGCTTTGGTAGGGATGCAACCCCAGTTTAGGCAAATTCCTCCAAGCGATTCACGCTCAATAATTGCAGTTTTCATTCCTAATTGGGCGGCTCGAATGGCAGCTACGTAACCTCCAGGTCCGCTGCCAAGAACGATCATATCATAAGACATAAGTCGACAGTAGTTTTAATGATGAGGGAGCAAATCTAAGAATAAAGACCTTCAAGATAAGAGCGGATATTTCCACCTATGTATGGAAGAGAGACAAGACTGAAAGCTTAAGATTTTTGTGCGCAGAAAATGATGCGTTCAGAATTCCGATGGTCGAAGGAGTCGAGTAGGTAGCTACCGTAAGTGTTTATGATTTTAAGCCCGCAACTTTCAAGGAGGTGTCTCAATTCACTAACCGACCAGGTAAGCACTTCTTCCTTAAATTGGTGTTTTTCAGCTCCATCAATGATGTGAATTTGTTTCACAACTCGATCGGACTCATAACGTTTCGAAAATGTGAATTTGACGCCTTCCATCTCCAGAGAATGATCTCCTTCATCTTTTCGAAGTACTTCGGAGTTGAAAAAATCTAACACAAAACGACCACCAGGCTTTAAGGCCCTATGCACGTTTTCTAATACAGGGATGTGTTCTTCGCTCGTTTTGAAGTAACCAAAACTTGTGAAGAGGTTTAAGATAAGGTCGTATTCTTCAGTGCCAAACTCCTGGCGCATATCGCCTTGGGAAAAGCTTAGATCAGGTCGCTCAAACTCCTTTGCACTCGCAATACTCTTACAACTAAGATCGAGTCCGACAACGGAATAGCCTTGCTGATTCAAGTAAATGGAATGCCGACCTTTTCCACAACCAAGGTCAAGAATGCGCGCATCTATGGGAAGCTTAATCTTGGAAACAAGATTCTTGGTGAAAGTCATGGCCTCGTCGAGGTCGTGCTTCGAGTAAAGCATGTGATAGTATGGCGTGTCAAACCATTCTTCGAACCACTCAACACCTTGTGACATAGACCAAATGTAGAACACAAAAAAAAGCCGTCAGTTGAAATAGTTCAAAAGACGGCTTTAAGCTTCGTTGGGTACGCTTATTTCACGAGCGTCATCTCATCGATGAGGTGCGTTGCTCCTGCATACTTGTCAATAATAAAGAGCGTGTAGCGAATGTCTACTGAAATTGTTCTCTGAAGGTTTGGTTCAAAAGCAACATCACCCGACATTGCTTCCCAGTTTCCGTCAAAAGCAGTTCCAATCAAATAACCCTCAGCATTGATCACAGGACTTCCAGAGTTTCCACCAGTAATGTCGTTGTTTGAAAGGAAACACACCTTCAAAACGCCGTCTTTACCATATTGGCCGTAGTCTTTGGCTTTGATCAAGTTGATGAGTTTTTCAGGAACATCAAACTCTAAATCACCTGGAACATACTTTTCAAGAATTCCTTGCGCCGTAGTGAAGTAGTTGTAGGTAGTAGCATCCTTAGGTTCGTATCCACTCACCGTTCCATAAGTTAATCTCAAAGTTGAGTTCGCATCTGGGTAATAGGCTTCGTTTGGATTCATTTCACGAAGTCCACGGATGAACAAGCGCTCTGCCGTATTTATTTTCTCACCAGCAACCGATCTCGTTGGATAAGTGTTCTCCATATAATCATTGAAGAACAACGTATACAATTTATAGGCTGGGTCTTTTTGTAAAGTCTTTGCTTTTGGAGACTCTAAGAAGGAATTCAAGCTTTCGCTGCTCGCAAAAATTGACTTCGAGAAGATTTTTTCGGCAATGCCAACGTAGTCTTTTTTACCCTTTTCAATCAAGGTTTTAAAGTCAGTAGGCAGCTGATCCATTGGAATTTGCGTGTACATCATTTCAAATACATCACTCATGATGTTGCGATCTACTTCTAGGTTGTAGTTCTTGAAATGCCAAACAGCTCCAGCTTTCATCTTCTCAGCCATGGCAGCAACTTCTTCGTCGCTTACCTCTTCAGCTGAAAGCGCTTTGTCCAATCCTTGAGCTCCACCGGCCAAACCGAGCATCTCAATTCCCAAGAAGCCTTCTACGAATAGGTCGCGTTTCTTTTGAGTACTCAACAAAGCCTCATAGCCTTCCTCGTACATATCCAAAACACCACCATAGAGTTCGCTTCTTTTCGGATCTTTCTTGGCCCATTCAGCAAATTGAGCTTCAGTAGCAGCTTTCTGCTCTTTTACGCCCAATGCACGCAAGGCCTTATTCATTCCAATAAAGTTCTTCCAGTAGTTGCTCACACCTGCATGCTTGCTGGCATATTGAATGCGAACCGCTTCGTCTTTATTCATCCCTTCCTCATAGCGGTCCAATTTCATGCGACGCGCCTTAATTCGAGTTGGGTATTCTTTATCAATTTTGTGCTCAATGCCGTAGCTTGATAGGTAGCGTTCGGTCGATCCAGGAAAACCAAAGATCATGGCAAAATCACCGGTGTTTACTCCTTTGATGTTCACAGGAAGGTGATGTTTTGGTTTAAGCGGAACGTTGTCTTCTGAATACTCAGCAGGATTGTTGTCCTTATCTGCATAAATGCGAAACAAAGTGAAGTCACCTGTATGACGTGGCCACATCCAGTTGTCTGTGTCGCCACCAAATTTCCCAACTGCTGAAGGAGGTGCACCTACGAAGCGAATGTCTTTGTAGACCTTATAGATGAACATATAATATTCATTGCCTTTGTAGAAGCTTTTCACAACGGCTTCCATATTGCCTTCTGAATTGGCTTCTTTCAGACTGTCCATACGAGGGCCAATAATCTTGCGGCGCTCGTCGGTACTCATTGCGGGGTCAACTCCTTCAAGCACGATGGAAGTAACATCCTTCATTCGATCTAAGATAGAAACGTTAATTCCTGCAGGAATTTCATCAGAGCGTTTCATTGCCCAGAAACCGTCCTTCAGGTAGTTGTTATCAACCGTTGAATTCTTCTGAATCACGCCATAACCACAGTGGTGGTTGGTGAGGAAAAGACCTTCTTTAGAAATGATTTCACCAGTACAGAAGTTTCTTCCCGGACTTCCCAAACCTAAAATGGCATCCTTTAGTGAAGAGTTGTTGATGTCATAAATCTCCTCGGGAGTGAGTTTGAGACCTTGAGCCTGCATGTCGGTGTAGTTCAATCGCTTGACAAACATGGGGAGCCACATTCCTTCGTCTGACCGACCTTCCGGTGCAATCATCACAATGGCTAATAGAATCAATACAATACGCTTCATGAATCTTAATTTTTTAGAATCGACAAACTTAAAAAGATTGGAAGGGGAGGGGTGAAAAAAGTTAATATTGGTCATTAAGCAGGACAAAAGGTATAGAAGCCATGCACATTGACGCAGAAGAGATTAAAGAGAAGTATGGGCAAGGGCGCTTAATTTTTGAGTATTTCGGAGAGTTGACCCAGGAGCTTGTCCCCTTTCTATTCGAGCGGATTGAAAAAAACCTTGCAGGCGAAGAGCATGTTCTAAATAAGGTTCGACGCATTGCGAAGATTTGCCTGGAAATTCTGCAGAACACCTTGCATTACCAAGATAGACATGAGCTGCCACCAGAAGTGCGTAAGTCGCTTTTACTCATCTATGCGAAGGACGGTCAGTTTTTTATCATCAGTGGGAACAGCATTCAAAAAGCCAACCTACTCAAACTTCATGGAAGACTCAGCAAGGCAAATCGCCTAAAGGCCTCTGAACTTGAGAAGGTGTACCTCCAAATTCTCGATGAAGATGAACTCAGATCGGATGGAGCAGGTTTGGGGATTATAGAGATTATGCGGAACTCTCAGAATAAATTTCGCTACGAGTTCTTTGATCTTCAGGAAGAGATTAGCTTTTTCTTACTTGAGTGTTTGGTGGGAAGGGATAAAAGCAGAGAAACTTTAGAAATCATTCCAACGGCAGAAACTCCTATGGTTCATCTCAATGCGCCCAAAGGAATCATGTCGCTTTCGGGTCGTTCCATTCCCCACAACGCAATCTCATTCTATCGACCTATTCTAGAATGGTTCGACGATTACTTGGCTGAAGCTCAAGAACACACAGAGATTACCGTGAAATTGGAATATCTGAACACAAGCTCATCAAAGTGTTTGCTCGAATTACTGAAGAAGGCAGAACAAATCGTAGAGGGCTCACGTTCTGTAGAGGTGAAATGGTATTTTGAATCAGGCGATGATGATATGCAAGAGGTTGGAGAAGATTATGCCTTGATTGTCAATTTACCTTTTGAATTTGTAGAATTTCAACAGATTTGACATCGACTGAATATAATCGAATTTTGGGTTTAGGTCCGGGTGCGAGTAAACCCGAGATCAAGAGAGCCTTTCGTCGTTTGGCATTGCAATATCACCCCGACGTAAATTCCGACCTAGGTGCTGCCGAAAGATTCCTGATCATCGTGGAGGCTTATCAAGTTCTTTTTGAGGGAAAACCAAGCTCTCGGCCTCATCAAACGGCTCAAGAGTTTTCTCAAGAAGAGCGACTTAAAAGAGCCCGCGAAGTTGCCAAACAGGCAGGACGCGAGCGGGCGGCCATCGAGAAAGCTTTTTACGAGCGAATCAAGCGGGGGTATTTGATTAAATATGCCCATTTAGTTTCGTTCCTATTTATTGTACTAGCCCTTCTTACAATCTTGAATTATTTCTTACCCTATCAGGAGAATCCAACGGTGATCAAGAGTAAGGCAATGCATTATTTCTATCACCTTCAAGAAGATCGCGCCTTTGTTGAAGTATGCGACCATTCATACCGGATTCCCATTTCGGCCTTCTTCAATGCAAAACGAGGCGACTCGGTGGTGGTTGAAGTTTCGTCAATTTTCAATGATGTAATGAACATTCGATTTGAAACTGGAGGCGTGAAGTACGTGCTTCATCCACACGAATCACTCTACACCTACTTCCCGTTAGTTCCGGTTTTGATGTTGATTCCTTTCTTGAACTTGATCTTTATGGAACCTGATGTCCGCTTTTATATCATCTTTTTTCTGACTGTTTTTCTTGGAACAGCCTTTCTGTTTTACATTTTTTTAGACGGGGGAAGAATCACTCGAATCTTAGAGGGTTTCCCTTGCTAGCTTAGTTTTTCATGCATCGCTATGGTGCCCGCGATGGTAGTTGCAACAGCGAAGAAGGAGGCGACAATACTTCCAAAAAAAGGTAGGAGTAGAAGTAGCGCAAACGGGAGTCCATTCCCCACTGCCAGACCTTTATTTGCGCGCATAAATCGAACACTTTCAGAAATGGAAAGCTTTCGCCGCTCCTGATAATAATCCATAAATGAGAAGCCATAGAAATAGGAGGAAACGACTAGAAGTGCCAATGGGATAATGAGTCCGAGAACGGGTACAAATCCAAGAAGAAACAAGGCGAACATAATGGCAAACTGAAAGAAGGTATTTCGGATGGCCAATAGAATGCCTCTATAGGTTTCACGTAAAAAAGTGGTCAGTACAAAGGGATAATCATTCCCAGTGAGAATCTTCTCAGTGCGCTCACTCAAAAGGGCCAGCGCAGGTGACATGAGAATAAGGATTATGCTCCCGCTCAAGAAGGCGAAGAGAATGAAGTAAAGCACCTTGAAAACGAACCACAAGAGCCAATAAAGGATTGTATGACCAAGATTTGCGTCTTCAGATGCCAAGTTCTGCAGTCCAAAAACATCTTGAATGTAAAACAGACTCGTTTCAGCTAGGCCCGACACTAGCCACATTCCGCCAGAGAAAACTAGAATGTTCAGAACGAGGGGATAGAGAAGATAAATCCACAAATGATGTTTTGCCAACAAGCTAAAGGCTAGGCCGTATTTTTCGAGAGAAAAACTAAGCAGTCGAAAGAATTTCATTCTCCTTTTTCTGAGGGGTCAATATTCGTACTTTCGCCAACTCATTTCAGCGCATGGAGCCACTACTGAGCATATCCCCAACCGACGGAAGGTACATCAGCAAAACTAAGAATCTGCAGAAGTATTTTTCTGAATACGCCCTTTTCAAATACCGCTTGAAAGTTGAGGTGGAGTACTTCATCTCATTGAGCAATATAGGCCTAAGTCAACTGCGGAAGTTGTCGGCTGAGGAATCCTCAGCTCTTCGGATGTGTGTAACGGAATTTAGTCCTGCGGATGCCGAATCGATTAAGAAGATTGAGGCAATCACAAATCACGATGTAAAAGCGGTTGAGTATTTTCTCAAAGAGAAAATGGACGCTTTGGGACTTTCCGATCTGAAGGAATTTGTTCACTTCGGTCTCACATCACAAGACATCAACAACACTGCAGTTCCAATGTCCATAAAGGATGCATTGGAAGAAGAGTATTTACCAAAAATGGAATCTCTTTGTCGGGCCTTGAAAGAAAAGGCAACAGAATGGGCTTCTTTATCCATGCTGGCTCGAACGCATGGTCAGCCAGCCTCGCCCACCATACTTGGGAAGGAAATCCAGGTTTTTGTTGAGAGACTAGAAGGTCAGCTTAATGAGCTCAAGGTCATTCCCGTGGGTGGAAAGTTTGGCGGAGCAACGGGTAATTTTAATGCACATAAGGTTGCATTTCCGGAAGTAGATTGGGTAAGCTTCGCGAACTCTTTCTTGAAAGCTTCACTCGATCTCGATCGTCAGCAGACCACCACACAAATTGAACACTACGACCAAATGGCTCGTCTGTTCGATTGTATGAAACGAATACACGTCATACTCATCGACTTCAGCCGCGATGTTTGGACCTACATTTCAATGGAGTATTTCAAACAAAAGGTTGTAGCCAATGAAGTAGGGTCGTCAGCGATGCCGCACAAGGTGAACCCAATTGATTTTGAAAATGCCGAAGGGAATTTGGGCTTAGCGAACGCCATCTTAGGTCACCTCTCTTCAAAGCTGCCTATATCAAGACTTCAGCGGGACTTAACGGATTCTACCGTGCTCAGAAATGTTGGCTTGCCATTCGCATATGCACTTATTGCTTTTGCTTCACTAAAAAAGGGAGTTTCAAAGCTTGTTCTCAACGAAAAAGCAATCGAAGAAGATTTAGACGCGAACTGGGCTGTAGTGTCGGAAGCGATTCAAACCATTCTTCGCAGAGAATCTTATCCTGCACCCTACGAGAAGCTGAAAGAATTGACGAGAGGTAAAGCACAGATTGATGAGAAAAGCATTCGTGAATTCATTGATGGTCTCGACGTCGCTGAACCAATAAAAGACGAACTTCGAAAAATCAGTCCGTTCAACTATACTGGAGTATTTGGTCAATGAAAAGAATCCTAATTCTACTTCCTACATTATTGCTGGTTCTCTCCTGTGGACCGAATTGCAAGGATTTCAAAAAGGGGCGCTTCAAGCTCGAGGGGCCATATGCTGGAGACATCATTGTTGAGCGCACAGATGCAATTCAGACCGAGAGTTCTGTTGAAGGAAACTATAAAAATGAATTTTTTATCCAATGGATAGACGATTGCAGCTACTCACTCGTCTTAAAGAGTAGTGACAATCCGAGCTCTATATCCTTGGGACCACAAGACACCTTGAACGTGCAGATCATTGAAACACAATCCAACAAATGCCTAACGGTAGCTAAGCTGGATGACTTGCGCTTTGAAGTATCACAAGTAAAAATGAACGACTAAAACAGAAATAAAATGGCTGAGTACTATCAACAAAATCAAGAATTTAATTTTAAGAAACTAGCTCCGGTTATACTGATTGCTGCGGTAGTGCTTGTTTTAGTTGCCTTCGGGAGCAATATGACAGTCACAATCCAATCGGGTGAAAAGGGTGTTTTGTTCAACAAGTTTTCTGGATTGGACCGGGAAAACATTTATGATCAAGGACTTAAAATCATCATGCCGTGGAACACAATGTATACCTACAATGTGAAGGTGCAAGAGTCTGTTTCAAACATGACAGTATTGTCTAAAAACGGATTGAACATTAAGGTTGAACTTTCTTATCGCTACAATCCAATCCCAAGTAAAATTGGTGCGCTGCACGATGAAGTTGGAACTGGATATCATGAGAGCATCATCATGCCGCAAATCCGATCGGTGACCAGAGAGATTATTGGAAAGTATCTTCCAGAAGAATTGTACTCAAGTAAACGCGAGGTCATCGAGGACGAGATTTACCAAAAGACTAACGACGCTCTTAAGGAGAAGTACTTAAACTTGGATGCGATTCTAATTCGTGACGTAACCTTACCAGCAACCTTGCAGGCTGCAATTGAAAACAAACTGAAGCAAGAGCAAGAGGCACTAGAATATGAGTTCAAATTGGAGCGTGCTACACAAGAGGCTGAGCGAGTTCGCATTGAAGCGAAAGGTAAAGCCGAAGCTTTTGACATCATCAGCAAATCTTTAACGGACAAGATTTTGACTGAAAAAGGAATTGAGGCTACGTTGAAATTAGCTGAATCTCCAAACTCCAAAGTTGTTGTAATCGGTGGCGGCGGAGAAGGTTTGCCTTTGATTTTGGGCAACCAATAGACTTAAAAGGAATGCCAAGTACTTCGATCGAAGTACTGAATTGATTCAACTTCCGAACCGGGGCCGATGTTCCAGTTCGGAAGTTTTAGTTTAAGGACACCGCAAGTTTTTACGTTCATCAGGCTTTTGGCGCCTAAGGCGTTGGCAACCTCTGTGATGCTTGGGTTATGAAAGAATAGGGCGGCGCTCGTGAGCTTCGAGTCTAGTCTAGAGACTTGAGCGTGCACCTCCTCTTTTGAGCATAAATAAAGCGATGGGATCAGGTGGAAATCTTCCTCATTCACTCCGAGAACCCTTGAGAATATTACCGAGGTGTGCATTGCTCGTTTGGCATTGCTCGACCCAATCCACTCTGGTTTCTCGTGATGGAGCAAAAGCTCATTCCCCACTGAGTAGGCCGCTTGAATACCACTTTCATTGAGCGGACGATCGATGTCTCTTGTGGAGGCATTGTCCCAAGAAGACTTAGCATGGCGAACCAGATATAGCGTTTTCAAGAGGAGCGGATTTATATTGATTTCAAGACGAAACTAGGTGTAAAAACAAAATCGCCGACAACCAAAGCGAGGTTCAAATATCTGCAAATTCTACATGAACACAGCTATGTTCAAAAAGAGGGAAGAGCTTAGGCCAAGAACCTCCTCCTAGCTCCTTTCTTTGTTCAAACTCAGCGTTGATGCTTTCTTTCCTCATTAAAAAAAAAATATCCGAGCAGCAGGTAGCTTCTCATTTCGTTCATTCAATCATTCAAATGGTTGAAGAGAGTTTTGCCGACGTAGCCGAGCTGATGAACAGCGAGCCTGAATTCGAGACAAGTCCGAACATCAACCCAGACGACTACGATCGCTTTATGCTCATCGTTCTTGCTGGAAATCTTTTATTCATTCCTAAGCACTTCAATGATTACCAAGACGTGCGACTAACAGATAGCATTCTGAATAAGTTGGCTGAAGCCTTCGGTCTTCCCAAGGATAAGTTGAAGGAAACGATAAGCAACTACCAGAAGTTCTTCAGCAAAGTGAACCATCCTTCAAAGAACATTCACTATGCGATGTCGAAGGCTGTCTTTTTTAAATACGACTTGAATAGATGTCAGGATGAGTACTTCAGAAACATGAAGACTCCCAATCCGATTTTCTTAAACCACATGAACGACATCATCGCCAATTACATTTGGGATTGGAAGTCGATTCAGTCGGAATACAAGGTTGTTTCCTAATCCCAGTTAAAATGTTCTTGAGCCATGTTGTACACATGGTTCCCAATTGAAAGAGCAGCTGTAGCCGCAGGGGAAGGCGCGTTTAAAACGTGAATACTCTCATCTGTGTACTCAATTCTGAAGTCGTCACGAGTATCTCCCGATTGATTTAGAAGCATTGCGCGAACCCCAGATCTTCCTGGGCGGATATCGTCCATTTCTAAACTTGGAATTAGGCGTTGAAGTGTTTTGAGAAAACGCTTTTTTGAGAAGGCTCTAATCTGTTCTTCAATTCCAAATTTCATATTTCCGAAGAAGAGTTTCCAAGTGCCAGAGTAGCTCAATGCATCAATGGTGTCTCGCAGATCGAAATCGGTCTTTTTATAGCCCTCTCTCTTAAAAGTAAATACGGCCGATGGGCCACATTCAATTTCACCGTCTGTCATTCTTGTAAAGTGAACACCAAGAAATGGGAAGTCGGGATTTGGCACTGGATAAATTAGGTGCTTCACTTTATGATGTCCTCTATCTGTGAGTTCGAAGTAATCTCCTCTAAAGCCGACAACGCGCTCTTTAAGCTTCACGCCATCTTTTTTGGCCAATCGATCAGCTTGCAATCCTGCACAAAAGATTGCCTTTTTCGCTTTGTGAGAACCTTTGTTGGTGTGGATCAGTTTGAAGTCCCCGTCGTGATCGAACTTTAAAGCTTCTTCGCCCAGGTGCAATTCTGAATCCGGCTGTATTTGCAAAATAAGCTCTGCGAGTTTTTCTGTTGTTGCACGGTAATCGATGATGCCGGTACATCCAACCCTCAAGCCTTCGATTCCCTCACAGAAGGGTTCAATTTCTTTTATCTCTTCTGAATTCAGCCATTGCATGTCTTCCACGCCATTCGCCTGTCCATTCCCGTAGATTTTTTTCATGAAAGGCAGTTCCGAAGGCTCGGTTGCGACGATGAGCTTACCGCATATGTCGTGGGCAATCTTATGCTCTTTAGCAAAGGCGACCAACTCATGCCTACCATCAACGCAGTTTTTAGCTTTCATCGACCCTGGTGGGTAATAAATTCCAGAGTGAATCACCCCTGAATTGTTCCCAGTTTGGTGGGGCGCCAAGAGATCTTCCTTTTCAAGAATTAGAATCTTGAAATTGGGTTTATTCTTTTGAATTTTGTAGGCACTTGCAAGGCCAACGATACCGCCACCAATTACGGCAACGTCAAATACTTTTTGCATCTGGGAACTTTGTTGCAAATATAAACCCTCAGATCGTCAAGCTGTTCGGATTCGCTCGTTTTTCGGAACGAACAATAGCAGCAAGAATCCTACTACGAAAAATAAGATTAGAACGAGAACGGAATTCCGCATATCACCTGTTACTCCCTGAATGAATCCAAAGAGAAAGGTTCCAATCACGATTCCGATTTTTTCCAACACGTCAAAAAAGCTGAAGTATGAAGCATGATCTTTTGTTTCAGGAAGGAATTTCGAATAAGTTGAGCGCGACATTGATTGAACCCCGCCCATTACAAAACCCACTACTGCTGCCAAGATGTAGAATTCAATTGGCTTGTGGATGTAATAAGCCATCATGCAGATGAAAACCCAAATAAATAGAATGATTTTCAGAACCAGAAGGTTCGAAGTTTTCTTCGAGAGACGAGCAAAAAACCAAGCACCAACGGCCCCGATGAGTTGAATGATTAGGACTGCTATGAGCAATCCCGTGGTGTCGCCTTCGGGCCAATCGATTTCTTTATTGCCAAATATTACAGCCATGAGCATAACGGTTTGAACACCCATGCTGTAGACGAAATAAGAAAGCAAGTAGCGCTTCAAGCGAACCAGCTTCATGAACTCTCGCCAAACATTTTTTAATTCGCGGTAGCCGTTAAAAACGATTGATGAAAAGGCCTTGCTTTCTTTTATCCCACGTTCTTTCGGCAAATGAATGTAGGTGATTTGAGCAAAACCTGCCCACCAGAGTCCCACGGTGACAAAGGCATATTTTGCTGGCATGTCGAAAACGAGCATTCCAACAACGTTTCCAAGCATGAGAACGACGCTTCCTATGTAGCCCCAGCTGTAACCCTTCGCTGAAATTCGATCGTGTTCCTCAGGAGGAGCAATTTCAGGAAGAAAAGCATTGTAAAAAACGAGACTTCCCCAAAAGCCAACACTTGCCAGAACAATGGACAATACGCTCAATTCAAAGCGATCCATATTGAAAAAGTAGAGGGAGATGCAGGAGACTGAACCTAGGTAGCAGAAGAATTTTAAAAACAACTTTTTGTTTCCTACATAGTCAGCGATTCCAGATAGAATTGGAGCCATTAGAGAAACCAACAGAAAGGAGAATGAGAAGGCGTAGGAGTATAGCTCGGTGTTGATGAATTCGAAGCCAAAGAAGTTTACAATGTCGACCACCTCTCCTTCAATCATCTTCTTTCCATGACTCGCAACTTTAGAGTAATAGATCGGAAAAATGGCAGAGGTTATGACCAATGGGTAGGCTGAATTGGCCCAGTCGTAGAAGGCCCATCCATTTATCTGCTTACTGTCTTTCGTGAAAAACTTCAAGGCTCTATAAAGCTAATTTCAACTCTTCTGTTTTTGGCTCTTCCGTCGGCCGTCGAATTGCTAGCCTGTGGTTGTTTCTCACCCCTAAAACTCATTTTCAAGGCCTCGCCAAGCAGGCCTCTCGAAGATAAATAATTGAACACGCCTTCAACTCTGTTTTTTGATAGAGTGTTGTTGTACGATTCACTGCCAAAGGAGTCCGCATAGCCGATTATGGAAATTCGCTTGTTCTCCAACAGCGTGAATTCCAACAGAGCATCTAAGTAGCGACTTTCCGAGGGCAGTATGGTGAACGAATCAAAGTCGAATTGAATTGGACGAAGAATGAAATCCGGTTTTTGAACATCAGTAACCACACTTATTGGGATTTCATGCAGTTCAGCTTTTTCGGGAATCACCTCTACGTCATCGATCAAATAGTAGGAGTACCATCCAGGCTTTCGCTCTGTAATCAAAGGATTGGCTTCTTGCAAAAGATTGGCTTGAAATTGAAAATTACCGAGAATAAGAAAGCGCTCGCCCCCGAGGGCAGTATGAATCCCACTTACCTCCGTCCAAGCTTCCGTATTCTTAAGAATTGTACCCGAATGACTTAAACTTGGTTTTAATCGCAAAGGCGACCAATGTTTAATGCTTGGGTCTTCACCTAGAAGAGCTAGGTCAATCCGATCGATATAAATGGGTGAAGTCTCAGCTCGAATTTGAAATGAGATTCGATAATCTTCTCCCTCAATCAAGGCATCACTTAGTTCAACGGCGATGTATTCAATGATTTTTGGGTATTGACCGAAAAGGATCAAGCCTGAATAACCAAGCCCTTTGTGAGGTTTATTCCATTCAGACTTGCACGCTTTGTTGAAGTATTCTGGTGTGCCTCCATTGGCGCTGAACCAGTGTTTCGCTAAATGCAACTGTCCGATCTGAGTCGGACAGTCATAGTATTCTTCGAAACCTGAATTTGGAACTAGGTTCTGTGCCTCTGCTTCAATTTGAAGCAGGCAGCTAAAAAGAAGTAAGCGCCACAAGATCTATTTCACCTTGAAGACAACACGCCTGTTCTGAGCGCGTCCTTCTGCCGTTACATTATCTGAAACAGGATCTTCAGCCCCCATTCCTTTAAATTCCACTCGAGTTGCATCAACACCCAAAACAGAAGTAAGTTGAGCGTACACTTTACGAGCTCGGTCGTCAGCTACAGAAGTCGCTTCTTTAGAATCAGTGAAGCCAAGGACAGATATGTACAAATCTGGATTGTTTTTGAGGATCTCTGAGATGGCGCCCAGATTTGAATTTGCGTCTTCATCTAAGGCTGATTGCCCAGCTGCGAAGTGCAAAACGGTAATTTCAATTTTTTCCTGGTCGGTTCCTTCATGGTCGTCAGAAACGTTTCGTGTGTAAACAACGCTGAGTTCTGGGCCTTCATCGGGAGTAGGAAGCTGACAGTTACAATCGCCGTCCAAAAGGTCAACTGGTATGATGCTTACTTCATCAACAAAGTAATAAGCATCACGCGTCTGCGGTTGGCTGTACTCACGAGACCTCTTCATTTTCGAAGGATTGATGGAACTTTGAGGAGCGAAATTTCCTAAAGTGACATAACGCTCGGTTCCTTCGGCGGTAAGAGTTGTACAGATTGGAATCCATTCGTACATTTCCTTAATGTGGCCTTTTTTCGGGGAAGTAAGTTGCGGTTGAATGTCGTAGTTCTCTATGTCTTTAAGCTTGATGGCTTTTGAGGAAATATACATTCCTAGATCACCAATGGCATATTTAGAGAGGTCGGAAAGTTGAACGTGCATTTTGATGCAATACTTTTTTCCGGGTAGAAGCTTTTTTTCAAGCTTCGTCTGGATGTAGGTTCTCGGCTGAGCTTCACGCTCGCTGTAAGCCATGAGCCCGGCGTAGTTCGCTCCATCTTTTGATTCGGCGCGGCCTTTTACGTTATCTGGTGCTGTTACATCACCTTTTTTGACTGTCGAGCTGAAGATGTCAGCTGGTTGGCACCCTTCTGGAATGTACCAGAGTAGGGTGTTTTCAAACTGTCCGAGTGACTTTACTTTCTTTTCAAGATCCTCAAAACTGGGATTCGAAACCTTATTTTCTTGGGCAAATCCAATTCCTGCAAGTAGTAGGAATGGAAGAAGAATAATCTTGTATTTCGTCATAATTTTCATCTGATGTTTTCAGGTCTAAAATCTGGACCCGAAATTATAGTTTTTGATTCAATGAACTTTCTCTTTCATGCACAGAAGCATAAAATATGCCAATGCCAAGAAAGCCCTGAGAGATGGCAACGGATAAAAATAACTTTTGCGATGGAATGAAACCAAGGTGATAACCTTGATAAAGGACTATGACCTGTCCTGCATTTCTTGCTTATCAGCCTTGCTGTAAGCAGGACAACGCTCGTGGCTTTTGCACGACGAGAGTAAACCGATTAGGAGAATCACCATACAAAATGAAGCAACACCTCTTCTCATTCGAATAAATTTGTGGGTCAAATATACATTCTTTCCTGTCTCTAGCTATAATTACCATGACGAGGAAAGTTTAAATTATAAACATGAAGACATTTATAACTGTCCTTTCACTAGCTCTTTTTGTCGCACTTACATCATGTACGAAAAGCAACGAGCCGCCTGTGATCAAAATCTTGGAGCCAACCGATGGTAGCCCAGTGAATAAAGGTGATACCTCCAATTTCATAGTTGAGATTGGAGATGATGGAGATCGCTTGGACGTCAGTATTCAATTAAAAGATGAAGATTTAATTGCTGTAGGACCGATCAAACGATTTCGTGATTTGGCATCTGGAAGTACGCACAAGCTTCCATATTATATTGAAGACAAAGTGTACTCAAACGAGAACCATTTCATTAAAGTCGTCGCCAGCGATGGGGAGAAGGAAGTGAGTGATTTCATCGAAATAGAAATTAGGCAAAGTGACTCTGAGGAGCTTTTGTATGTGCTCGAGGATGATGGAAATGAAATTATCCTGAATCACCTTTCTTCAGGAAATTGGGTAGAACTTGCCCGATTGCAAGAGAGGGTTTTGACCGCTACTTTCTGGAAAGAGCCGAAATTGTTGATGATACAAACAGAGCAAAATGTATTGATCGCTTTGGATATTGAATCTGGTGAAGTTAGGTGGACCAAGGACTTTGTGGGAAATGGCCAGTTTTTTACGACAAACTTAAGTACTCCTGAGCTATTCATTCAAGCCTCAAACGATGAGTTCATTCGCGGCTATGACTTCAATGGCAACCTTGATTTGAGCGTAAAAATCCCGACAGGATATGGATCTCAAAGCATTTCTGCGACTGACGAATATCTGATGAGTTATGAGAAATCGGTGGTAGGCTCTCAATACTTCTTACGTCTATATAGCATCTCTACATCGCAGCTCATTCGCGATCGAGCCTTCCCTTTTTTAAACCCTATCCCATTGGGAGGTATTTCAGAAATGTGGCTTTTAAATCCGGGTCTAACTACTTCAGAGCTGAGATGTTTGGACGCTGACTTGACCCAATTCCCAATATGCCAGACATTGAACTACGGTGCACAGCTTGTAAGCAAGTCAAAGGACGAGGAGAGTATATTTATTCTTGAAGGAAACCGACTGCACATTTTAGGCGTCGACGGCATCTCCGACGATGTCACTTCCTTTGGCAGGGAGGTAGAAGGGCTTAGTCATACGAGCACACATTTTTGTGCTTGGCACGGGTCGAAGGTTTTAACTTATCGACGTTCCGACATGAATTTAATTCTCAATCCAGAAACATCGAACAAGGTGCTGGCAGCGAGCTATTACTAGCGCTCTTTTACTACACCCATTTCCGAATACTTTTTGATTCGGTCGTCGATGAGTTTATCAGAGTCGAGCTTTTTGAGCTTTTCTAAGGTCTTTTTGATTTCGCTTTTTACAGCGTTAAATGCTTTTTCTGGATCAACATGAGCACCGCCATCGGGTTCTTTTACAATCCCGTCGATGAGCTTGTTCTTCAGCATGTCTTCGGCAGTTAATTTTAAAGCTTCAGCAGCTTGCTCCTTGTAGTCCCATGTTCTCCATAGAATGGTTGAGCAGTTTTCAGGACTAATGACAGAATACCACGAGTTTTGCATCATAACAACACGATCTCCTACACCGATTCCTAAAGCCCCGCCCGAAGCTCCTTCACCGATGATGATGCAAATGATTGGCACTTTAAGCTGCGCCATTTCAAAAAGATTGCGGGCAATTGCTTCGCCTTGTCCGCGCTCCTCAGCTTCAAGACCTGGATAGGCACCCGGAGTGTCAATTAGAGTTACAACCGGTTTATTAAAACGCTCCGCTAACTTCATTAGGCGTAGAGCCTTTCTGTAACCTTCTGGGTTGGGCATTCCGAAGTTTCGGTATTGGCGCATTTTGGTATTGATTCCTTTTTGCTGACCAATAAACATTACGGTCTCACCATCAATCATCCCAAAACCACCAACAATTGCCTTGTCGTCTTTTACATTTCGATCCCCGTGCAATTCAATAAAATCACCATCGGTGATGTGTTGTATGTACGAGAGAGAGTATGGGCGTTCAGGATGACGCGACACTTGAACGCGTTGCCATGGAGTTAGTTTGGAGTAGAGTTTCTTTCTCGTTTCAATTATTTTTTTCTCCAATCCTTTGACAATGTCCTTAACATTGACATTCTCCTTCTCATTCAATTCACGAGCTTTGTCAAGTTGATCTTGGAGCTCTTTCAACGGTTCTTCGAAATCGAGATAAACGGGCATTTTAGTACTTTAGAATGACGAGCAAAAGTAGCAAAATTGCCCTTCCTTATATTCCTGTAAATCAAGCTATAATAGATTGATAAGCTTTTCTAACGCCAAAATAAACCTCGGACTCTTTGTTGGTCAAAAACGATCAGATGGTTTCCATGAAATCAAAAGTCTGTTCTTGCCGATTCCCCTGTACGATGTGCTGGAGGCCATTCCTGCAGATGAGATTGCACTATCAACCTATGGCCGTCCCATTCCGCCCGGAGAAAACTTGGTAAGTAAAGCGAATAAAATATTAATGGAACGAGAAGGTGCTCAAGCATTCCATTGGCATCTACTGAAAAACATTCCCATTGGAGCTGGACTCGGGGGAGGCTCATCAAATGCAGCGAAGGCACTTCAGCTGTTGAATCCGAAGTCGAACATTCGGGACTTAGCTGAAGAGTTAGGAAGTGATTGCCCATTCTTTTTAGACAATAGACTTTGTTTGGTTGAGGGCAGAGGAGAGGTCCTGACTCCAATCAGCACCGAGGGAAAAACTTACCATCTTCTTCTCGTCAATCCTGGAATTCATATTTCGACTTCGGAGGCCTATTCTGGAATTTCGAAAAGGGAAAGTTTCCCAGACATACTCTCCATTTTCGGAAAAGGTTTGAATTTTTGGAGGGAGAACCTTCACAACGATTTTGAAGAAACCGTTTTCAAACTTCAGCCTTCGATTCGAAATCTAAAGTTGCAGATGTACGCCTGTGGTGCCCGATATGCCTCAATGAGTGGATCAGGTTCATCGGTTTACGGAATCTTTGATGAAGTCCCAGCATTCCTTGAAGTTCCTTCAGCTTACTTTCAGAGGAGAATGCAGATCACTATTTAGGAGCAACTCGGTAGAGGTATGCAGCTAAAACGCCGAACATAATGTTGGGTATCCAAGTGGCTAAGAGTGGGTCAGCACCCGCATTTGTAGCGTATACGGCACTTACTTTCATGCTCATAATAAAGGCGAACACGATTAAGATACCAAAGGCTAAGTGAAGTCCCAATCCGCCTCTTACTTTACGACTAGACACAGCAACTCCTATGAGGGTTAGTATGTAGGTTGAAAAGGGCAAAGCCGTTCGATTGTAGAGTTCAAGTTTGTAGTAGCTCACGTATTCTGAGCCTTCATCTTTACTCTTATTTATAAAGGCGGTCAGCTGAGCGTAGTCCATGGCTTGTGTATGAGAGTCAATTCTACGTTCAAAATCTGCTGGTGTAAAGTTGAAGGATTGCAGGTAGTCGGTTCCCTTTTCAAGAAATTCCTCGTCACCTTCGTATCGTCGGATTTGATAATTCTTAACCAACCACTTCTGCTCTAGAGAATCCCAGCGGGCATAGTCGCCAATTATTTTACTCCTTAAGATTCCTTCTTCCCATACTTCGTAGGCAAACTTGTAGCCGATGTCCTTTGCCGCATTGTAACTTTCAAAGTAGACGAACTTTTCCGGCTCTACTTGGCGGTGAATGTTTCGGTCGTAATTCCGGTACGGCGAGCGTAGGTAGGCCTCTTCGAATTCTAGACGTGTAACATTGGCATGGGGAACAAGCCAGTGATTTAAAAAGAGCGCGCTTCCTGCCAATAAGGTTGCACCAATAAAGTAGGGCAGAAGCATTCGTTGAAAGCTAACGCCGGCACTAAGAACCGCCACAATCTCAGTGTTGCTTGCAAGTTTCGAGGTGAAAAAGATCACCGAGATGAAGATGAGTAGAGGGCTCAGGAGGGTCGAGAAATACAGTACAAAATTTAAATAGTAGTCGAAAAGGATTTTCGACAGTGGTGCCGAATTCTTGAAAAAGTCGTCAATTTTCTCTGACACATCGAAGACTACAGCAATGAGCATAATCACCATCAGCATGAAGAAGAAGGTGGTTAGAAAGCGCTTTAAGATGTACCAGTCGAGTTTTTTCATAAACGTTGACCAAGTCTCTTTACCATCTGATTTTTCCACTCGGCGAAGTCGCCTTGCAAAATGTGTTCCCTTGCATCTTTCGTCAATTGAACGTAGAAGCTGAGGTTGTGAATGGTCGCAATTTGGGGTCCCAACATTTCACCAGCAGCAAAAAGATGTCTTAAATAGGCTTTCGAATAATAGCTGTCTGGACTAGAACTGCCATTGGGGTCGATGGGAGAGAAATCTCGTTCCCACTTCTTATTTCGAATGTTGATGATTCCTTCAGATGTGAAAAGTTGACCATTTCGACCATTTCGAGAAGGCATCACGCAATCGAACATATCGATGCCCAAGGCGATGTTTTCAAGAATGTTTATCGGAGTGCCAACACCCATCAAGTAGCGCGGTTTTTCTTCAGGAAGAATTTCAGTCACCAAAGCGCTCATAGCGTACATATCTTCATGTGGTTCACCAACTGAAAGTCCTCCAATTGCATTCCCAGGGCAATCTGCTTTGGCGATGAACTCTGCACTTTGCTTCCGCAAGTCCGGATATACACTTCCCTGAACAATCGGAAATAGACTTTGCTCATGACCGTAAAGACCTTCAGTTTTATCCATAGCATCCACACAACGTGTCAACCAGCGATGCGTCATGTGCATGCTGTTGCGAGCATAGTCTTTGGGGCAGGGATATGGTGTGCATTCGTCGAAAGCCATAATTATATCAGCACCAATTGAGCGCTGCATATCTATCGCAGTCTCTGGGGAGAAGAAGCACTTGCTCCCATCGATGTGCGACCTGAAGTGAACTCCTTCTTCAGAAATCTTCCGTTGGTCGGCCAAAGAATATACCTGGTATCCACCACTGTCTGTGAGAATCGGTTTGTCCCAGTGCATGAATTTGTGCAATCCTCCGGCAGACTCCAGAGTCTCAAGTCCAGGACGTAAAAAGAGGTGATAGGTATTTCCCAAAATGATTTGGGCCTTTATTTCTTCTACAATATCCACCTGCTGAACAGACTTAACTGTACCGACTGTGCCTACAGGCATGAACATGGGAGTTTCTATTTCTCCGTGATCGGTAGTTAGCTTTCCGGCTCTTGCGGATGATTTTGGGTCCTTGGAAATTAGCTCGAACTGCATGGACGTCAAAGATAGCCATGTGAATTGGCTGGTTGTGAATAATTCATAGCAAGCGCGAAAACATCTTCAAGAAAAGCAGTGATATTTGAATCGTGAGTGCACTCCTGGTCTCAATCTTTTTTATCTCTGCTGGAATTCAAATTCTATACAGCGTCTGCCTGGAATTACCCACCTCCTTATCTAAGTCGAAAACCGAGGTCAATGATCATCCTCTAAGTGTAATTCTTTGTGCAAGAAATGAGGAAGAAAACTTGCTTCACAACTTAGAGCTGGTTCTTTGTCAGGACCATCCAAATTACGAAGTAATTGTTGTGGATGACGCGTCAACAGACGGCAGTATTCATCTGCTCCGTGCATTTCAGAAGAACTATCCTCACTTGAGAGTTGTAACAGTTCTGGAGAATGAACGTTACATTTTAAGTAAGAAATATGCCTTGACTTTGGGCATTAAAGCCGCTCGACATGAGCGCTTGGTCTTAACCGATGCCGATTGTCGTCCTCTCTCCAATCAATGGTTGAGAAACATGGCATCTTACTACGTAAAAGGAAAAAACATGGTTCTAGGCTTTGGAGGGTATAAACGAGATCGAGGTGTGCTGAACGCCTTAATTCGTTTAGATACGGCTCAGATTGCACTGAATTATATGGGAATGGCTCGAATTGGAATGCCATATATGGGTGTAGGCAGAAACCTCTCGTATCACAAGGATCTATTTTTCGAGAACAAGGGATTTGGCGCACATCAGCATCTACGTTCGGGTGACGACGATCTTTTTGTATCGGCAGTTGCCAAAAAAGGTAGGGTGAACATTGGTTTGGATCTAAGTGCTTCCACCCAAAGCGAGGCAAAGAAGAGTTTGCGAGAATGGATTCTCCAAAAATCGAGGCATTTGACCACAGCCTCTGAATACAATTTGAGGGCAAAAAGCTTTTTGGCCTTGCTGCACGGCAGTCGATATGTTTTTCATATGAGTTTTCTACTACTTCTCTTGCTGGGAAGTCATTGGTGGTTATTCGTTGGTGTTTATGTGTCGTGGTGGATTCTTCATGGAACTGCCCTCTACTTATTTGGAAAAAGGATGAAAGACAACGACCTATTCTTGTTTTCCTTGGTCGGGGAATACCTCTTGCTTCTTATATACCCTTATTTTGCATGGAGCTCATTGGGCTATAAAAACTTCGTGTGGAAGAATTAGTGAACAAACTCTCCGAGAAAGGAAAGCGTGATTATGCTTTGGTTCGAGCAGCCCTCGACCATGGCGATGAGCAGGCCTATAGCAAGATTATGGCGCTCTACAAAGACGCGCTCTACTTCATGATTCGAAAGATGGTTCGCAACGATGCCGATGCCGAGGACTTAACCATCGAAGCTTTTGGGAAAGCATTCAAACGCTTGGCTCAATACATTCCGAGCCATGCTTTTTCGACTTGGTTGTACAAAATCGCAACGAACAATTGCATTGATTTTTTACGAAAAAACAGAGCAAAGACAGTCTCGCTCGAAGGAGAGTATGTGAATGAGAATGGCGAAACGAAAGGTTACGATGTTCGCGATGAGGGTTTGACTCCGGAGGAACGCACGATTAAGAATGAGAAGATAAAAGTGATGCGTGAGGTCGTGAGTACCTTAAAGCCACGCTACAAAAGAATCATCGAACTCAGATTTTTTGAAGAGTTTTCTTACGAAGAAATCTCTCAAGAGATGGACATCCCACTTGGCACTGTGAAGGCTCAATTGTTTCGGGCAAAGGAGCTATTGTTCGAAATTTTAAAGGATCGAAAAGAACGCATTTAGCCTTGGATTTAATTCAAAAGTATTTCCCAAAGCTTGATGAGACTAAGCTCGAGGAGCTCCAGAAATTCTCAAAATACCTTCTGGAGTGGAACGCAGTAGTAAATCTGATTTCCCGAAAAGACAGCGAGCAGATTGTGGAACGTCACATTTTGCACAGTTTGTCGATCGTTAAGTTTTTGGAATTTAAAAAGCCTTGTCGCGTTATGGATTTGGGGACTGGAGGAGGATTTCCAGGTCTGCCTTTGGCGATATTTTATCCTGATGTTGAATTTGTTCTTGTAGATTCCATTGCAAAGAAGATTCGTGTTGTCGACGACATTCGAGAAAAGATGAATTTGAAAAACGTTCAAGCTGTATGCGCTCGTGCGGAAAGTATAGATGGAAAGTTTGACTTTGTTGTGACTAGGGCTGTAGCGCCGCTAATAAAATTGAACGGCTGGGTGAAAGAGAAGATTTCAAGCAAGCACAATCATTCTTTAAAGAACGGAATCATCGCTTTGAAGGGTGGCGACCTTAAAGGAGAGCTCTCCTCCTTTGGTCATCGAGTCGAGCAAGTTCCCATTTCAACTTATTTCGAAGAAGAATTTTTTGAGAGTAAGTCTGTCGTGTATTTGAGCTACTAAGATTTAAGCTCAAATTGGTGCTCAAGCATGTTCTGGAATACACCTTTTTTCTCTTGAGTTAATTCATTCCAAGAACCCATTTCCACAATCTTCCCGCCTTTAAGGACCAGAATGGTATTCGCATTTCGAATGGTTGAAAGTCGGTGGGCGATTACAATTGAAGTTCTTCCAGACATAAGTTTTTGAAGCGCATCTTGAACCAGTTTTTCAGATTCTGAATCGAGTGCTGAGGTTGCTTCATCTAGAATCAAGATGCTTGGGTTTTTAAGCACCGCGCGGGCAATGGCAATGCGTTGCCTTTGTCCACCAGAGAGCTGAACACCGCGTTCTCCCACCAGTGTGTCGAGTCCTTCTGGGAATTTATCGATGAATTCCATGGCATTTGCTTTCGCCGCGGCTTGAACGATTTCTTCGTCGGAGGCACCCGGCTTTCCGTATCCAATGTTTTCACGGATGCTGCCGCCGAACAGAATCACCTCCTGAGGAACGATGGCCATTTCTCTCCTCAGTTCAGTCAAATTGAAGGATTGAATGTCCTTTCCGTCGATGAGGATTTCACCCTTTTGAACATCGTAGAATCGATAAATCAAGGAAGCAATGGTAGATTTCCCTGCTCCACTTGCTCCTGCCAATCCGATGACATCTCCCGCATTCGCTTTGAACTCAATGTCGTGCAATACTTCAATGTCTTCTCGATTTGGGTAATGAAAGTCGACTTTATTGAAATGGATGGAACCCTTCAGTTGATTGGGTATCACTCCGTCGGAGAGGCTCACATCTTCACCTTCTTCCTCAAGAATCTCCATGAGGTTTTCGGTGGCACCTACCGCTTTCAGAATCTGCGAATACAAGTCGGCAATTCCGCCTATGGAGGCACCCACAAACACTGTGTAGAGTACAAAAGAAAATAGGTCTCCACCAGATATGACGCCACTCTCCTTTAGAATTAAGCCATACCAAATGACCCCAATGATGGACCCGAACAATCCGAAGATGATGAATGAGACGAATGCTCCACGGTAGGCTGCTGCTTTCATGGCCACTTTCACAACATCATTCGTAATTCCTGTGTATCGATTGAGCTCATAGTACTCATTCGCAAATGCCTTCACACTTTGAATGGCTTGAAGGCTCTCCTCAACTATGGTATTGGAGTCGGCGATTTTCTGTTGAGTCTCTTTGGATAGCTTTCGAATGAATCGTCCGAAGATGACAGCCACAATGGCAATGACTGGAACCAATGCGAGCATGAAAAAAGTGAGTCGCATGCTGATGAAGCTCAACATCACGATTCCCCCTAAAATGGTCACAATCTGTCGCAGAAATTCGGCAGTGGTTGTGGTGAAAACAGATTGGAGTAAAGTTAAATCTGCTGACAGTCGAGAGTTGAGTTCGCCAACGCGACGCTCGTTGAAGAAGGTGAGTGGAAGTGTGATTAACCTGCTGAATGTTTTTTGTCTCATGTCGGCAAGAGTGCGCTGACTGACATATTCGAAAATGTAGATTCTAAAAAAGGAGAAGATGGCATTCAAAAGAAAGATGCCTAGGAGGATGAAACCGAGGTCGTTAATACGTTCCAGTGTACTCTCGTCGAAAATGCGTCCTAAGAGTAAAGGGAAGGCTAAGGTTGTGAGGGACGATAGGGCTAGGAATAGAAGTCCGAGCGAGAATATCCACTTATGAGGAAGTAGGAAAGTGTACAGCGATCCGAATTTCTTCCAGGTTTTTTTGTCGATTTTTTTTGATTCTTCTTCCATCTTTGAGGGCGCAAATGTAGGATTCAAGCTTAGGTCGGAAAGGCGATGAGAATATTCTATTAGATTATTTTTCAATCAGACTTGAACAGGATAGAAAAAAACATACATTTGCGCTCCCTTTTTGGCGAGATAAATTAGTGTCATGAAAAGAACGTTTCAACCCTCGAATCGTAAAAGAAAGAACAAACACGGCTTTATGGAGCGTATGGCTTCGAAAGACGGAAGAAAGGTATTGGCGCGCCGAAGAGCCAAAGGTCGCAAGAAATTGACCGTTACCGACGAGATGCCTAAGAAAGGTCATTGATCGTAAACACAACGAATTTTAAATCCTCGCCACGGCGGGGATTTTTTGTTTCAGCTGGTTCGAGATTCCAGCCATTGCTCCAATACTTCATGTTTCATCAGGTCGTGTCCGGCCTCCAGTAGAGTGAATTCACTTTCGGGGGAGCAACGCATTGCTTTTTTACGAACCCGATGAGTGATGACGCGATCGTACTTTCCAAAAACAAAATTTAGAGGAATGGATTTCGCTTTCGCAGTCGTGATGAAAAATTGGAAATTCGGTTGAACATCCTTCAATAAGATCCACAGTCGTAAAACTCGCTCTTGAGCTTCTTTATTCTTGGTATGTAAGCGGGCAAACTTCACCAAAGACGGGCGCAGCAATCGGAGGCCTTGTCCAAGTCGAAGCAAGCCAAGGAGAATTTTTTGATTGTGCATCAAGCTTGTGTAGGCCTTTTGAATCAAGAGTGAATGAGCTATGGCTCGGTTCCAGAAATTCAAGATGATCCCATCGGGTGCGAGTAAGTGAATGGATGAAATTGAATCTGGATAGAGGAGGCAAAGGTTCATCGCAAAACGAGCACCTAAGCTGTAGGCGAGAATCCCGGTTTCCTGAATGTTCTCCTTCAGAAAAAGCTCCTGAAAGACACTGTTTAAGTCGTCCGTCGAAATGCTTTTTTTAATTCCGATGTAATCACTTTCTCCAAACAGCAAGGGGTCGATGATGAGTACCCGATTTTCCGGGAAAAGTTCAAATAAGTGCTGTTGCTTTTCGCTGCTCTGCCCAAATCCTAAAAAGATGAGAAGTGGGGGTGCGGAATTGTCTGTCAACAGGTACGACAATCGTATGCCCTCGGCCTCTATTGACCGACGTGTAATTGGGCGTTGAAATGTTGCTTTCTTGTTGATAGATTTTTCCTTTTAGTTTAGAGCGTTGGGCTTAAAACAGACTATTTTCGCCCGAATTTATGTCCTTCCTAAACATCCTTTTAAGCCCGAAATAGATGCCTAAAGATACTTCCATAAAGCGAGTTCTAATTATAGGAAGCGGTCCGATCGTCATCGGGCAAGCCTGTGAATTTGATTATTCCGGATCTCAAGCTGCCAGATCGATGAAAGAAGAGGGGATTGAAGTTGTGCTGATCAACTCAAACCCTGCGACCATCATGACCGACCCTGTTACTGCAGATAAGGTTTACCTACTTCCCCTTGAGCCAGCTTCGATAGAGAAGATTCTTTCAGAAAACGACATCGATGTTGTCTTGCCAACAATGGGTGGTCAGACCGCTTTGAACTTGGCCATCACCTGTGAAGAGATGGGCATTTGGGAAGAGCATGGTGTTCGAATGGTAGGAGTTGATGTTGCTGCGATCAACGTTACCGAGAACAGACAAGAATTTAGAGAATTGATGGATGAAATCGGGATTCCGATGGCTCCACAGAAAACGGCAAAATCCTTTTTGGAAGGAAAGGAAGTTGCTCAAGAATTTGGTTTTCCCCTTTGCATTCGAGCATCTTTTACTCTTGGAGGTGCCGGAGCATCCTTGGTACATACAGCGCCTGAGTTCGATGCTCTTTTGACCCGAGGTTTGCATCAGTCGCCGATTCATGAGGTGATGATTGATAAAGCTCTTATGGGCTGGAAAGAGTTTGAGCTCGAACTTTTAAGAGATGCGAACGACAACGTGATCATCATCTGTTCGATTGAGAACTTCGACCCAATGGGAATCCATACAGGTGATTCCATCACGGTTGCACCTGCTATGACCTTATCGGATACGGCCTACCAGCGCATGCGCGACATGGCAATCAAAATGATGCGCTCCATTGGAGATTTTGCTGGAGGATGTAATGTGCAGTTTGCGGTTAGTCCCGACGAGGCTGAAGATATTATTGCCATTGAGATCAACCCTCGAGTTTCTCGTTCATCGGCCTTGGCTTCAAAAGCTACTGGATACCCGATTGCTAAAATCGCTTCGAAATTGGCCATTGGTTATACGCTGGATGAGCTGGACAACCAGATTACAAAAAATACTTCGGCCTACTTTGAGCCAACACTCGACTACGTAATTGTAAAAATACCTCGTTGGAACTTCAACAAGTTCCAAGACTCCGACCGCCGTCTTGGCCTGCAAATGAAATCTGTAGGTGAAGCCATGGGTATTGGACGCTGTTTCCAGGAAGCTCTGCAAAAGGCTTGTCAGTCTTTGGAGATCAATCGAAATGGACTTGGAGCAGATGGTAAAGAACTTACCGATCAAGATCAAATTTTACACAGTCTGGCAAACGCGAGTTGGAACAGACTCTTTCACATCTACGATGGTCTTAAAATGGGCATCCCGTTCAAAACGGTGCAACAGGCCACTAGAATCGACCCTTGGTTCCTGAAGCAAATTGAAGAGCTCATTGCTCTGGAACGTAAGATTGAAAAGCATTCGCTCGACAGTTTATCGAAAGACCTACTCTACGAGGCCAAGCAAAAAGGATACGCCGACAGACAAATTGCTCACTTGCTAAGATGTCTTGAAAGTGAGGTTTACAGCAAGCGGGCTGACATGGGAATAAAGCGTGTCTATAAATTGGTAGACACCTGCGCAGCCGAGTTCGAAGCCAAAACACCTTACTACTATTCGACTTTCGAACTTGAAAACGAGAGCATTCCTTCCAACAACAAGAAGATTGTCGTGTTGGGATCTGGTCCGAACAGAATAGGCCAAGGAATTGAGTTCGACTACTGTTGTGTGCACGGTGTTCTTGCGGCAAAGGAATGTGGTTATGAAACCATCATGATCAACTGCAACCCAGAAACGGTTTCAACTGATTTTGATATTTCCGACAAGCTCTATTTCGAGCCGGTCTTCTGGGAACACATCTACGACATCATTCTTCATGAAAACCCAGTTGGCGTCATCGTTCAATTGGGAGGCCAAACGGCTTTGAAACTTGCAGAGAAACTCAGTCGCTATGGAATTAAGGTGATGGGAACGACATACGAATCACTCGATTTGGCTGAAGATCGCGGAAGTTTCTCTACACTCTTAAAAGAGAATGGAATTCCTTACCCAGATTTTGGAGTCGTTGAAAATGCCGAGCAGGCTGTAACGCTTTCAAAAGATCTTGGCTTCCCACTTCTGGTTCGTCCGAGCTACGTTTTGGGTGGGCAGAAAATGAAGATTGTGATTAACGAGCAGGAGTTGGAACATCATGTGGTGGACATTCTTCAGGATATGCCAAACAATCAGATCCTGCTGGATCACTTCTTGGATGGAGCCATCGAAGCGGAGGCCGACGCCATCTGCGACGGAAAAGACGTTTACATCATTGGTGTAATGCAGCACATTGAGCCAGCTGGAATTCATTCAGGTGATTCATATGCGGTGCTGCCTCCGTACAATTTGGGTGATTTTGTGATGACTCAAATAGAAGATCACACCAAGAAAATTGCCATTGAATTGGGCACGGTAGGTCTCATCAACATTCAGTTTGCCATCAAAGACGAGAAGGTTTATGTCATCGAGGCAAACCCAAGAGCTTCGAGAACAGTTCCATTCATTGCAAAATCTTATCAGGAGCCATACGTCAATTATGCTACTAAGGTTATGTTGGGCGAAGCAAAAGTGAAAGACTTTGATTTTAAGCCAGTCAAAAAGGGATACGCGATTAAGATTCCTGTATTCTCATTCGACAAGTTCCCAGAAGTGAACAAAGAGTTGGGGCCTGAAATGAAATCTACTGGAGAAGCTATTTTCTTCATCGACAATTTGAGGGATCCGATGTTCACCAAGATCTACTCTGAGAGAAACCTCTATTTAAGTAGGTAGATGGGATTGCTTCGCTTACTTCTCATTTTCGGATTGATCTACTTCGGTTTTCGATTCATTTTTCGAATGGTCATTCCGTGGCTTTTGGGAAGATATGTTCGCAAGGCACAACAAAACTTCCAAGAGTCTCAGCATGAAGCTCAAGGGCCGCAATACCGCGAAGGTGAAGTGCACATCAGCAAGCCGAAGGATTCCAATGGTTCCTCAAAGGATAAGGATGGCGGAGACTATGTGGATTACGAAGAGGTGAAGGACTGACTTAAGCCAAACCAATCTTTTTCATTCCCATCTTCAGCATTGAACTGAAATCATCCGAAAGCTTTAGCCTATAACAGATAAGCACGAAAAGTCCGACGAACAATGTCGACTTTAGAATGCCCGATAGGATGAGGTTGATGTCGGGGCGAATGACGTGATCCAGGCCAATAAATCCAAGAACCAAAGTAAAGGCGAAGAGGTTCTTCCAGGTAAAAACCCCAATACCAACTTTCCATTTTAGAAAAAGGTACTTGATGAGGTTGAATATGATGAAAGCCAGCAACGTGGCGATCCCACCTCCTTCCATGCCATAGAGTGGAATCAACCAAAGGTTGAAGCCGTACAACATGATGATGAGCGCCACCAGTATGACGAAGTTGGCCCTGAAGTACTTCGAAGTATCTAGGATTTCATTGTTCAGACTGAAGGTCATATCCGTGAGTCGTGTGAGGCCAATGAGGAGGATGACCCAGGTGCCATCTCTATAGGACTCGGGAAGGAAAAGAAATATGAATTCTACATTCAGCCAAACCATAAGAAGTAAGATTCCACCTACAATGGTTTGAGAAATGGCTGTCTTTTTATAGATGTCGCGGATGTCGTCGATGCGATTCTCGGCCCAAAATTTCGCAATCAAGGGACGGGCAATTCTAGAAATGGTGCGTTGCGGAATGTGCACCACGGTTCCAACGTACAGTGCAATCCCGTAGATGGCGGCCGATTCGAGACCGCTCAAACTTCCAAGCATGAGAATGTCGATATTGTTCATGAGCATCCAAGAAGCGGTGCTAAGAATGGAGAAGGCCCCGTACTCCATCATCGATTTGAAAAGTTTCGTTTCACGCAAGTACTGGAAGTCGGGCCTGAAGTCGAGGATTTTTTTCCTTCCTGCGTAGATGAACGACCAGAGGGCAGAGATGAGGTATGTGGAGGAAAAAAGCACAAGGAAAACATCAAAGTTCACCAACTCTAGAGCGTACAATCCGATGGCTATAAGGTTTAGGATTCGAACGAAAACTTCTTTGAGAAAAATTGGAACAACAAAGTGCAGGTTGGAACGAATGAAGCTTTCTAGGATGTTGAACAGAATCATCGACGCACTGATGAAGAAAACGAGGTCGAGATGATTTACAAACTCAGGGGCTTTGTCAGTGTACCATTCGGCTACATTCGATTGGAAGAGAAATAGAACACTTGCCATCGTGAAGAAGCCTATGCCGCCCAGCAGCAGCACAAGACTCAAGAAACCTCTTGATTTTCCGGTTTCAGAATCTGAGAAGAAAGGAAGAAAGCGGAAAGTAATGCTCGTAGAACCAAAGAGGGCAAACTGTTGAAAGACCAGTGAAAAGGAAAGAAGCACTCGGGTAAGTCCCAGCTCAGCTTCGGAGAGAAGGTTTGGGAAAAGCAGTACCATATTCACATAGCCCAAACCGAAACCTGCGTAGGTTAAGATGGTACCTGGAACCCCTTGTTTTTTTACTATTCCCATGCTCGATAGGCAATTTTAAAGAGATTTTGAAACGCCAACGCAAGGCCTCAAAGTATTTAGCAACAATCCAACTTTAACGTCTTTTGAGAATGGCTTTCTTTGTTCCGTCTTGAAAGTGATTTCTACACTCAAAAATATCATCAAAGGTTCGCCTTACCGCGGATTGAAAAAGGAAGACATTGTGCTCGCATCTTTCCCGAAAACGGGAAATACTTTTACGCGATTTGTACTAGCCAATTTCATAGCAATCAAGGAACGAGCTGGTGAGGAGGTCAATTTTTACAATTTGGGAAATTTGTTGCCCGAATTTGGGAAGGACGATCTGCGTCTTGATTGGCAGCAAAAGGTTTTGCCACGAGTGGTGAAGACACACGAAGCTCATCGCAACGACTTCGATGAGGCAGAGCGATTCCTGTACGTTATGAGAGATCCACGCGATACTATGATTTCTTATTTCAAGTATCTGCAGGCCAACAAGAAAGTCCAGTTTTCCGGAGATATCGATGCTTTCATGCGCGATCCTAAATATGGATTGGAGGTCTATCTCGACCACATTGCCTCCTGGAAATCGAAGGCCAATTGGGTGTTTCGATATGAAGATTTAATGAGCAAACCCTATCCGCTTTTTGCCCAATTTTTAAACGACCTAGGCTGTGAGTTTGAGCCAGAGGAGCTTGAAGAGGCGATAAGCCGATCTCAGCCCGATCGAATGCGAAAGGTGGAGAGTGCACAAGGAAGGCCGGCTCAGGACAAGAATTTTAAAGAAGGTTACGTCTTCGTTCGCAATGCTTCAACCGAACAATGGAAGGACTTTTACTCTGCAGAGCAGCTCCAGTTTTTCAAGGAAAAATGTGGTGAAACTTTAGGGGAGTTTAAGTACACTTTGTAAGCTGTCAACTGAATAGCACATAACCCCTATGAGCCCATGCAAGGGACTTCTGAAATCAACAACGATTTACATCGTCCTTGGCTTTTTGCCAATGGGGATCAATTTTTTGTTGCTTCCCGTCTTCAGCGAGAAGCTATCAGAAGCAGAGTATGGAATTTTAACCCTTGCTTCTCTTTTTGTTGGCATCGCCACCATTCTTGTCGGTTTGGGTTTGGAAGGTGCTTTTTCAAGGTATTACTATCAATATTACAAGCAGCCAAAGCTTGTAGATTCCCTGCTATCCACGCTCATTCTTGCCATAGGTCTAATCGCCACCGTGCTTGGCGTCATATTGCATTTCTAAGGCAATTGGATTTTCGATCTACTCCTGAACAATGAGCTCTTCACCTATACAGAGTATGGGGTGTACATATTCTTCACTACCATCGCCACCATTCTGCAGACCTTGTTCTTGGTCTATTTTAGAAATGAAGAGAAGGTGCTGGCTTTCTCGATTACTCCCATCCTCTTTTTTGTCTTTTCAATTACTGGAATTTTAGTTGGGGTTCTCTATTTCGAAGCTGGGGCTTTGGGAAGTATTGTAGGTCGCTTTGCGGGTACTGTCCCCGTCGCATTAGTTCTGTTGATCTATTTCATCTCTAAGTGGAAACGCCTGTACTTTGAGCTGCGCTACCTGCAGATAACCTTAAACTACACCCTGCCGCTGATTCCATATCTCATCTTGCTCTTTCTGTACAACAACATCGACAAAATCATGGTTGAGCAGAGCTTCGGCGACGATAGTTTGGGTCAACTTGGGAAATACAATCTAGCTTTTCAAATTGGAACGGCCATACAGGTTTTGCTCTACTCAATCTTCAATAGCCTTTCGCCTCAAGTATATAAGTCGCTCCAAAGCAAGGAGGAGGGTTCTTTTGAATATGTATTAAAATTGTACAAGGTCTTCCACATGTTTGTGATGGCGGTGATCGTGATCATGATTGCATGTTCGAGCTTAATATTCAATGTGTTCATTGACGAGAAGTTTCACGACGGCATTGAATACCTCGGAATTCTCTCGCTCATCTACATTCCGCAGTTGTACTATGTTCTTTATACCATAACGCTCTTCTACAATAAGCTTACGCGAGTGTTGCCATACATCAGTCTCACGGCCTTGATTGTCGGCATCAGTTTAAACCTTCTACTCATCCCATCTTATGGCATCATCGGCGTTTGTTTTGCAACCCTTTTCACAAAGGCGGCGCAGTTTTTAGCGACCCTTTTCTTCTTGAAAAGACACAATCAGTTGCAAAATGGTTTCATGCAAATGAAGAAACAGCACATCATGTCTGTTTCAATATTTATTCTCTACTTCTTAGCTTTCTTAGCGCACAGTCACCCAAGCATGAAAGAAGTTTTGTCCATCAATGTTGTGAATCTATTGCCCATCCTTCTGTTTATCATATTTTCTTTGACGCTCTTCAAGAAGGAAATACGCATGACACCCCTATTGTTTAAGAAAGCCCTGTGACCTTTTTCTCCATCATAGTTCCTACCTACAATCGAGCGCACATGATTCGCCGAACCCTCGACTCGGTGCTGAATCAAAGCTTCAAGGATTTCGAGCTTATTGTGGTAGACGACGGAAGTACGGACAATACCGAAGAGATTGTGGCTTCCTACAACTCACCTCAGATTCTCTATTTCAAGAAGGAGAATGAGGAGCGAGGCATTGCAAGAAATTTTGGACTTGAAAAGGCTCAGGGCCGGTACGTCAACTTTTTCGATTCCGACGATGTGATGTATCCTCATCATCTAGAAAAAGCATTTGAGAACCTAGAGGCTCTTTCCTCTCCAAAGGTCCTTTGCTTTCCATTCGATTATTTGGATTCGGAAGGCAAGCTGACCGGGACAAAAACAGGATTTGATGGAGACATTACGACAAAAGTTCTGGAATCGAATTTCATTCATTTGAATGGGGCCTTCATCGCTCGCGACATTCTCGATTCAGATTTGAAGTTTTGCGAGGATAGGAAGTTCAAAGTCAGTGAAGATTGGTATTTCTTTGTACGCATATCCATGAAGCATTCAATCTTAGGAATCCAAGAGTCGACCAGCGGATATTACATTCATGAAGGGAGTACTATGAGCAGTATTTCTTCAGAAGAGTACCAGGTTGCATACGGATATTTTGAATCCCTTTTTTCGGAACAAGCTTACCGGAACCCGAAGGCAGTTCGGAAAGTGAAGAGCGAGTTCTATTCTATGACGGCTCTTGCTTTGGCATTGGAGAATAAGCCCATGCAAGCCATTCGATTCTTAGTGAACTCATTTTTTCAAGAACCAGAGACCATCTTTCGTAAGAGAACATTGGGTGTCATAAAAAACCTTTTTTATGCTGAGCGAAGAGGCTAGCTGGTTGCGCAAAAGCCTTCAAGAATTGGTGGAGCGGGGAGAGGCTATTTTTCCTTTAGGAAACATTGGTTCCTCCGACGAAAAGCAGTTGAAGACTCAGCCCTGGGTGAATGATGTACTGATGTCACCTCTGCGCGAGTTAGGCAAAGTGTACAATGTTGATATTAAGCAGAGTCCAGACGTAGATTTTTGCGGTGACCTTCACGACCCAGAGTTTATTAAAAAGTTGAAACAGGCCGGACTGAATTCCATTTTGTGTGCGAACATCCTTACCAACATTGAATCTCGAGAAAAATTTGCAAGATCCATTATGGAGGTCATTCCTTCGAAAGGCTACCTCGTAGTGAGTGTTTCAAACCGCTTTCCATTTGTAGCCGACCCGGTCGACACCTTATTTCGCCCGAACCTTGAAGAGCTTCACGCACTTTTTCCGAACACTAAAATTGTGAAGGAAGAGCTCATAGAGAGCATCTCCTATGTTGATTTCTTACTCAAGAATAAATCGGTACTGCTCATCACTCTATTAAGACTTTGCCTGCCATTCTACAAATTTCAACATTGGCGAAAGTTGGTTCAATACCTGCCGAATGCCTTCAAGCCATTCCGCACTTCGTGTTTAGTATTGCAGAAGCTGTAGATGGTGAAATACGACTTCATAATAGTAGGCTCCAGCCCTTTAAATTTGATCTACGCGATGGATCAAAAGCGACAGAATAAATCTGTCCTGGTAATCGACGATAAAGAGGTTCTTGGAGGTGCATGGTATACCAAAGATTTGTGGGGATACAGCAATTTAGAAGTTGGATGTCATACGCTGAAGAACAAGTCGAAAGGCTATCGCGTTTTGAAAGAGCAAGGAGTTCCGATGGAGGTTATGCAAATTCAACCCGCTGTAACTGTTGCCCGGCCCAGCGGACTTTCCTTACTAAATTCCCTGCGCAACAGTCTTTTTTACTTTGCGCATCGACTCAGCGGAAGGGCTACGGTTTTCAGAAAACTCGACGATTTTTACGGTCTGATCACAAAAAAGCGACTCGACACAACGCCCTTTGAATATTGCCCATTGGGATGTGGCGACATGATTTCTGGCTTGAAAAATAGTCTTCAAGAAATGGATATTGAAGTTCGTTTGAACACCAAAATTGAGTCATTAAAATTCAGCGGTGAGTCGGTAAAACTACTTCTTGAAAGTCAGGGAGAACTGGAGGCGAATCAGCTTGTTTTAACGAAAAACTTCAACATTCCAAATTTCGAGTTCGAAGAGAAAACGATTCAACCATCCGTTAAATCACACATTGGCGAGCACTACGTTCTGCGCATTGCAGGTGAGATGAAAACCAAGTTCAGTTTCATTCATGTGCATGAAGATGAACTCATCAATTTAATTTCGGATACTTCTAGGTATACTCGAGAGCATAAGGACGGGGAAATCGTTTTATGTGTTTCTACAAAAACGAGCAGTGGGACGGCGGAGAATAATTTGGTCATCAACGATTCTTCGAACAGCGCATCTGCTGAATTGCAAGCACAAACGGCTGATTCCATTATGAAGAAGTTGAAGGGCTTTGGTCTGATTGATCAAAAAAGTACCTTGAAGGATGCTTTGTATGAGACCTATCCAGTGAACGTAAAAGCTGCTGAAGATGTAAAGAACATAGTGTCTTTAGGAGGATCGAGGATTCAATTTTTGGATTCTACCGATCTCATCGATAGTCTTGTTCAGTATTGTTAGTCTTGGAATAAAATGGGATTACTCGCAAAGATAAAATCCAAACTGCAGCATTACTTCATGGAAGAGGACTGGAATATTGGCCTCATTGATAAACCCATAAAACAGCTTTTTAGCGACCCCACTTTCTTCGATGAGATTCAATGGGTGGAGAAGGGCAAGGATTACTTTCTCGCAGATCCCTTTCCCATTCCAAATTCCTCCATGGTTTTGTGCGAATACTACAGCTTCAGCGAACGAATTGGAAAGATTGTGCAGTTCGATGCAGCCAAGACTCCTGTGGAACTTTCTTCAATTGGAATTGAATCTGAAACTCATCTTTCGTATCCTTTTACTTTTCAGGAAGGTGAAAAGCTTTTTTGCATTCCTGAATCCTCGGCACGAGAAGATCTCAGACTCTACGCTTTTTCAGAAGGAAGATTTGTCGAAGAGAAGCTTTTGATGAAAGGGGAAGACATTGTAGACGGAACCATCATCCACCACGATGATTTGTACTACTTGTTTTGCACTAAGGCTAGGGAATCGTATGGCAATCAAGACTTACACATCTACTTCTCTTCAAAGCTGGGTTCAGAGTGGAAAGCTCATTCGCAGAACCCACATAAGTCGAACCCTCGGGGAAGTCGGTCGGCAGGGGCCATTTTCGAAGTAGAAGGGGAATTGTACAGGCCGGCGCAAAATTGTTCCGACTCTTATGGTAAAAGCATTGTTCTTTACAAAATCATGGAGCTGAATGAGAAGAGCTTCAAGGAAGAAGAATTCATGGAGCTAAAAGCCGATACCTTTGGGCGTTATAAAAATGGGATTCATACCATCAACGCGTTTGGGGACAAGACCCTCATTGATGGGAAAAGAAGCTATTTTTCCTTCTTGAAAGCCATTCGTTTGCTAAGTGCCAAGATGAAATCAAAAGTTTAAGACATGAGTTCAACTAAATCTCCAGATGAATTCCTTCTCAAAGAAGACGGTGCCCAAATCTTACGTGGGGTCTTTAGCAAAGAGGAGACTCAGAATTTGAAGAAGCTGGTATCGGCGATAGTTGAGTATGCCGATCAAGGATTGGAAGACCCGTTCGAGCGATACTACATGGGTCACATCAGCGATCAAGGAGTGCTGTACGACCTTTTTCAGCGGCACCCTGAATTTCAAGACTTTGCCAAAAACCCAAGAATTCTAGATGCATTGGTCCCTTTATTAGGAGAGGACATTATGCTCTATGTGAACTCCCTAATCTTCAAGCCCAAGGAAATTGACAATGAAGTGCCTTGGCATCAAGACTTTCTAAATCGTCCTGACGAACCACCAAAAGTGATTTGCTGGATTGCCTTGGACGATGCGACAAAAGAGAATGGTTGTTTGCGAGTCATTCCTGGTTCCCATACAAAGGGCGGCTACGATTGGTATCGGAAGGAAGGATCTGCGCATCACGATCGAATCCGTGAAGGTTTGATAGACGAGTCGCAAAAGGTGTACTTGGAGATGCAAGAGGGTGATGTTTTGCTCTTCAGTCAGTTTATGGTGCATGGCAGCGACGCTACAAAATCCGACAAGCACCGACGGGCGTTTCGCATTGCCTATCAAAGTTTGGATAAAGTATTTGTCTCAAGAGGAGCACCCATTGTGCTTCGGGGAGGAGGTCCGGAGTTTCTTAAAAAGAAATTCCCAAAGAGCAAAGCCAAGGCAAAGCGCTCCAGCTATAAAACCTTTCTGGAAAAAGTTGGAAAGAGGCTGATTAAAATGAGCTACTCCGATTCTTAGGAGCTCAGCGTCACATAAGATAGAAAGGAGTGGGTTCCTCGCTTCACGCCGTAACGGGAGGTGGAAGAAACCTCCGGGAAAGCATCTGATGAAAGCAAGAGCGATTTAGCTTCATTGAAGCGTTTTCCATCGACTGTGTATTCCTTGTTCTTCGTATTCCACACCCAACGTATTTTTTCACCGTCTTTTAAGTCCTCGTTCAAAATCATATCGGCCGTTGGGAAGGGAGGTAGGCCAAAGGAATAGAGCTTGTGTAGAGGAGGGTTGTCGTCGACGATGAGCTGTCGAAACCCTTTCTTGTGCGCTTCAAGAATGCGCAATGAGTGGTCGACATGACAATCGAAGAAGGCCACATCATCAGCACTTATTTCTTCCGTAAATTCATATTTACCCCAATCGTGTTCATGGTATTCGGCCATCGGACATCGATATTCCAACTTTCCAAAGGAGAGGTCGAAACAGTGGATTTTTGCATCGGGATTGGCTTTATGCATGAGGTAGGTGGTCATGCCTTTCCATACGCCGCTCTCGACGATCACCTTCGGTTTCAAAACTCGAATCGAGAAGAAAACTGCTAAGGCATTCGTAAAAGGAGATCCTCCCTGATTGTCTAAAAAGGGCTTGTTTCTATAAACGTCTAAAAAATTCTCAACGATGGTTGCAGCCTCTGCGAGGCTTAGCTTGGTTCCGAATTTCGCATTTGAGAAGACTTGCATCTCACCGGCAATTTCTTCAATCAGCAAGCTTTGATGCTTTGGGTCGAGCATGTAAGATCGCTCTGGGTCGTCCCAAGGAGAATAAACCCCTTTAGAATAGGCTTTGCGATAGAGGTGAAGTGGATATTTTAAGAAATCAATCAGACCCATTGCACATTGGCTTAGGCGACAAAAGTAATTTTAGATGGAGAACATACAATTGCCATCTTCACATTTGTCAACACTATCGTCGGTCACCAAGGAATTTGGTATGCCGAATGTGATAATTTTGCAGACCTAGCAATGGATGTAAACTCCTCTCTCCACAAGTTTCTTCGCAACGTAAAGTATGTTGTCACTTCTTATTGGTCGCCCCAAACTGGATTTGCCAAGAAGTACCCGAAGGTGGTTCAGCTGCCCATGACATACCTCTGCAACTCACGTTGTGTGATGTGCAACATCTGGAAGATGGATTACTCCAATGAGTTTGATTTGGATGAGTTCGAAAGGTTCATGGCCGACCCGCTTTTCAAGAAAGTAAGAGCGCTAGGAATTAATGGTGGTGAGCCAACCTTGGTGAAGGAACTTCCGAAATATGCCGAAGCAATTCTTCGACTGCCATCCCTGAAGTATCTCAACATCATCACTCACGGCTTCAATCATAAGCCGATGTTTCCTGCGCTAAAAGAGATCTACAAACTCTGTAAGGAAAAGGGTGTGAAGTTTCATGTTTCCATCAGTTTAGACGGATACGGCCAGACGCACAATGTAGTTCGTGGAAAGAACGTTTTCCCGAAAACAGACTATTCCATCAAGGAAATCATGCAGAACAAACATTTGTACTGCGACAGCATCGATGTGGGTTGCACGGTCATCAAGCACAACGTCGACCAAATGATCGAGCTGGATGAATATGCCAAGCGGAATCTCTTCGACATTAAGTATCGAGTGGGAATTGAAAACAAACGAATCGAATCCAATAAGTTGATGGATCAGTTTTCAGTTCTTTTGGACAAAAGCGTTCAGAGCAGCACGGAATTCTTTCACTCACGTTATTACGAAGCGCAGAATTTCATGGTGAAGTTTAAGTACTTCGCTTTGTACCATTTTTTATCGGCCGATAAAAAAGAACGCCTTCTTGGCTGCGATTGGAAAGAGGAAGGTTTGACCATGGACGCGCGAGGGGATCTATACTACTGTGCTGTTGCCAGTGATAAGATTGGAAGTTTACGTGAAGAGGGTGGAGAAGACATTTTCTTTAGAGCCCAGAACCTCACGTACCGAAAGAGTATCCTCGACGATAAATGCAATGGTTGCATCCACGATTATCAAGGAAAGCCTCAGTTGAGACACCTGGTCTTCTACTTCAGAAGGTTTTTGTTTGAGCGTTTTTATTGGCTAGGTTATTATCTGAAAGCTCGTCTTACATGAAGGTTTGCATCATTGGTTGGTATGGAACAGAAACCTTAGGCGACCGAGCCATTCTAGCAGGCATACTCAGCGTTCTCGCTAAAATTGACCCTAAGACCAAGATCAAATTGGGGAGTCTGTTTCCATTTTTCAGCAAACGAACCATTTCCGAAGACTTTGATTTCTATAAACACCTCAGTGGTGCTGGAGAATTTCAATTCGAGCTGTTCGAATCAAAAAAAGGCTCGGAGCTCAAGGCGGCCATTGCAGAAAGTGACTTGCTCATAATGGGCGGCGGACCCTTGATGCACATCAACGATCTCTTTATGGTCGACTATGCCTTCAATTACGCCAAGAAGAAAAAAGTGCCTTCTGTACTGTTTGGTTGTGGAGTTGGGCCGATGTTTAAAACCCGTCATAAGGGTGCTTTGCAACGGATAGTGAAAAATGCGACTCTTCCGATTTTGCGCGATGAGGTTTCCAAGAATTACCTAAAATCATTGGGAGCCAAAGAGTCCATTCTGAATAGAATGCAAGTTTTGCCCGACCCTTCACTTCAAGCGATTCAGGACTTTCAAAAATCTGAGAGAACGAAGGAGAAACTCGATTACATCGCGGTAAACATGCGCGAGTTTCCAGCTGAGTACAGCCAAGAAAGTCAGAAGGGGATTCATGAAAAGTTGGCTAATCTGCTGCGCGATTTGGCAGAGGATAATAAGGTTCAGCTCATTCCAATGCACTATTTCCACATTGGTGGCGACGACCGGAAATTTCTCAATTCATTGAGGTTTGATTTGGAGTTGGAGAACATCGAGGTTCAAAACGAACCCCTGTCACTTTATCAGACTTTCTTGAGGTTTGAACAGGCGCAAGCTTGTGTTGGAATGCGCTTTCATTCGGTGGTTTTCCAAACGGCTTTGAATGGAAAGAACTTGGTTCTGGACTATACCGAGCCCGGAAAAGGAAAGATTACCGGCTTTTTAAGAGATTGGAATTTAGAGGAGACCTTCAAGAAACGATACGTCAATCTTCAAAGCTGGAATTCTGAGAAGCTTGACTTGAAGAGTGTAGAACAAGTGGTTCTGCCTGGAGATGAACTCAGTCAGCGTTTAGCGAGATACGAGGAGCTTTTAAAAACTGTCTTGTGAAAATCCTTCTTCTCAGCACATACGAAGAGAAGGGGGGAGCGGCCATCGCTTGCAAACGTTTGCTCAAGGCGCTGAACAAGCAGGAAGATGTGGAGGCCAAAATGTTGGTTCTTCAGAAGCAAAGTGAAGACCCAGACGTGAAGCAAGCGCAAGAAGGCGGGTTCGGTCAAATGTCGGACTTGTGGAATGTTGCCTACGAGCGTTTGAGCTTCTTGCCATATGAGCGAGCCCCCAGCGTGCGATTTCAGTTTTCCATTGCCAATACCGGACAAAACATCACCAGTCATTACCTCTATAAATGGTGTGATGTGGTCAATGTTCATTGGATCAATCAAGGTTTTCTCAGCATTAAAACCATTGGTAAATTAATGCATGGTGTTAAGCCGATGGTTTGGACCTTACACGATATGTGGGCCTTCACTGGAGGCGAGCATTATGCGGGCAACAATCGAAGTTTTGAAAACGAATCGGGTTTCAGCGAATTGGTCAATCGGCCGGCCAAGAAGGATTTGTCGCATCGGCTGTGGAAGCGGAAAAAGAATCTTTACTCAGCATCTCCATACATAGCGACGTGCAGTGCTTGGCTGAAGAAAGAAGCTGAATCGAGCAGCTTGTTGAGCTCGGCCACCATTCGAAACATTCCCAATCCCATCGACCTACAAAAGTTTGTTCCAGGCGATCGAATGGCTTTGAGAGAGAAGCTGGGCCTTCCGAAAGACAAACGCTTGATTCTGTTCGGAGCATTCAACTTAAAGGACGAGCGCAAAGGGATGGCTTACCTATTCGATGCCTTGGGGAAGAGAGGGAGTAATGAGCAGGACTGCTTAGTGCTTTTTGGAAAGGGAGATGTTCCTGATCTCGGAATTCAACAACATAAGATGGGTGTTGTAAAGGCTTCGGATATGGCCAAACTTTACTCAGCTTGTGACGTCTTTGTTAGTCCTTCGGTTCAAGACAATTTACCAAACACCATCATGGAAGCCATGGCCTGTGGCTGTCCTTGTTTGGCTTTTGACGTTGGAGGAATTCCAGAGATGATCGATCATAAGAAGAACGGTTATTTGGCAAAGTTCGGAGATGCTTCGGATCTTGCTTTTGGTCTTGACTTCATTTTGGAACATCCTGATTTGGCTTCAGAATGCAGGCCGAAAGTTGAATCTGAGTACACCGAAGACATCGTTGCTTCCAGGTATTTAGAGTATTACCGCGAAATTCAATCTCAATGGAAAGGATAGAGGGCGGATGTCGAACTCGGGGAATTCCAGTTCCCAATTCAGATGGGCCAATATTGTCGGTTGTCACCATTGTGTACAATCGATTGGAAGACCTGAAGATTACGCTTCCAAACGTATTGGCTCAAAGCTATGAGAGCATTGAATACATCATAGTGGATGGAGCCTCGACCGATGGTTGTCGTGAGTACATTCAAGAACATGATGAGCGCATAGCCTATTGGGTGAGTGAGCCGGATAAAGGTTTGTACGATGCCATGAACAAAGGCCTTTCACTTGCCAAAGGCGATTATGTGTGGTTCATGAATTCTGGGGACGAAATTTTCGAAAGCGACACCTGCCAGAAGATGGTGGACGGATTGATTGGCGATCCAGATGTGATTTTCGGTGAGACTATGATGATTGATGAAGCACGAAAAGAGGTTGGACTTCGTTCCGAGATTACCACACAACGCTTGCCCGAAGAACTTCATTGGAAGAGTTTGGAGCGCGGAATGGTTGTTTGCCATCAGAGCATTTTGGTGCGAACCTCGATTGCTGAACCTTACATTTTGAATCATCCCTTTTCCGCGGACATCGATTGGGTAATCAAAGCGCTCAAAAAAAGCAAGGGCAACCACAATGCGCATCAAATTCTGAGTCGGTATTTAATGGGAGGTTTTTCTAAGAAAAACCACCGCAAGTCCTTGCTCGATCGATTCGAAATTTTGAAAAGCCATTATGGTTTGATTCCCACCTTGTGGAATCATCTTTGGATTGTGCTTCGAGCGATGTTCAGCTCGCCTAAATATTAGAAAGCTTATTCAGTTTTTTCCTCCGACGCCTCTTCCTGGGAAGCATTCAAAAACGGAATTTTACTTCGGAGAAAGTATGCGATTACGAGTAGGCTGAGGATGAGGCTTCCTGCCAATGAGATGTTCTCTCCTTGATAGTAAGCAGCCGGTCTGTACTTGAACACAATCTCATGCTCACCTGCAGGAATGTGCATTCCCCGAAGAACGTAGTTCACTCTGATAAACTCAGCTTCTTGTCCGTCGATGTAGGCTTTCCAGTTTTTATTTCCTCGGTAGTAAACTTCTGAGAAAACTCCGAAGGCTGGTCGCTCACTGGTGCTTGTATATACAAGCTCATCTGCTTTGTAGGAAACAAAACTCAAGGCGCCCTTTTTGCTTGCATACCAATCCTTGCCTTCAAAGTAGGAGGTGAATTGTTTATCGATTACAACTGTGCTGCGTGGATCAAAACCTTGAAGCTTGTTGATTTCATCGTCGGGGTCTTCAGCCCAATCGATTTTCTCTACAAACCAAGAAGTGCCGAGGGCCAAAGGATTTTTCACCAAACCCTCGGCGGTGTTGTTGGTCACGACATATTTGGTGTTCAACATATTCAAGACCGGAGTTCCTTGGAATCCAGCGTTCAAACGCTGCATTTCAGGAGTGATGTTTCGTTCAATTAAGTCCTGGTAACGCTTTAGTTTGGCCGCGTGATATCCACCCACTGTTTTGTAGTGGTAGGAAGGAATGGCATCGTTGAATGTGCTTACGTTCAGGTTGAGAACTCGGAAGTGCGGGTCGCTGTCTTTCAAGATTTCCTGATCGGCAGCATTAGGCCTGTACATAGCTTCTTTGTTTGCTTCACGAACGAAGTCGGCGTTGTTGAGGTAGTTCTTGTCGATCGTCCAGAGGTCAACGAGCATGAGAAGGCTAAGTGCGCCCAAGGCAAGTTCAGTCTTTATTTTATTCATGAACATCAACATCATTGCTGCCCCAGCAAGCAAAACAAACATCAAAGAGCGAAGTGAATCGGAACGCATGAGGTTCATTCGATCTTCTTGCAAACCATCCAAAACAGAGCTTGCAAAGTTTTGGTTGTCCCCTGTCATCTGAAGCAATTGTTGCTCAAACTGTTGATCGCCCCCTCCACTGAAGTCGAAGAGTGAGGGCCCCATAAGTCCAAACAATAGACACAAACCACCTACTAGACCAATACTTCTCAAGAAAGGTTGTTTTAGTTTTTTCCATGTCAGTTTATCATCAAGGACTTCTTTGAGCCCGAGTGTGGCCAGCCAAATGAGGCAGATGTTTCCTACGGCCAAGACCATAGTAGGAGTTCTGAATTTATTGAACATCGGTAGGAAATTCCAAAAGATGTCGTAGAACCATTGCAGGTTTTTTCCAAGCGCAAGAAGCACGCAGAATAAGGTTCCGGCCAGCAACCACCATTTGGTAATGGAACGCGACAAGAACATGCTGAATGCTGCTAAAAGAATCAGTATAGCACCAAAGTAAGCTGGTCCACTGGTGAAGGGCTGAGGCCCCCAATAGGTTGGCATGCGTTCTACAAACTGACTAGCTTGTCGTTTTGCAACACCCAAATCTGTAAGAGCAGCGTAAGTGGCAGATTTGTCGTCGAGGGCTTCGGAAGAAGCGCCACCGCTGAATCGAGGAATGAGCATTTGCCAGCTTTCGGCAATTCCATAAGACCAACGCAAGGCGTAGTCTTTATCCAAACCATCGCCGTCAATTTTTTTGTCTTTCAGCTCCTGAGCACCTCGAATGGTTCCCTCAGAATATTCATAGGTAGGCCAAAGCAATGAGAGGTTGGGTAGGATTCCCAAGAGAGCGCCAATGGCTAAAACGCCAACGGCTTTGGCAAGCGATGGAAGTGTTTTCTCGCGGATCGCGCGAACCAGCTCGAAGATTCCCCAAAGAACGAGGAGCATGGCTGTGTAATATGTGATTTGGAAGTGATTCGACCTTATTTGTAGTCCGAGAAAGATGGCCATCACCAGCAATCCTTCAAAGTATTTTTCTCGGAAGGCGAGGTAGGCCCCAGCGAATATAGCAGGTGTAAAAGCGAGGGCTTTTACCTTGGCAAGGTGGCCGGCTTCTATGATGGTAAAATTGTATGTGGAAAAGGCAAAAGCCACGGAGCCAAGCACCGCCAGCCACGAATTGCAACCAATGGTTATGAGCAGGATGTACATGCCAATTAAGTAGAAGAAAAGCAAGTTCACCGGCCTAGGGAAAACCGATCGCACACCATTGAGAATGTAGCCGAAAAAGTTGGATGGGAACACCGACCAAATTTGGTCTGCAGGCATTCCTCCAAACATGCGGCCAGTCCATCGGACCACCCGATTTTCCTCTTTGTAAATGTCCTTGATCTCCTTGGCCATGGCTTGCGACTGCACTACATCATGAGAGGTGAGTACTTTGCCCGAAAGCGCTGGGCTGAAATATGCGATGCTGAGGGCGATGAAAACACCGACGGCAATCAGATGGTTTTGATATTTTTTTATCACAGAAAATTGGCTAGGTGTCCAAAAATAAGTGCTTTTGAATAGCATCAGCAGGCCGCGGCTTTTTATTGTAATTCACAATTGACTATTGATTAAGCAGCAGTTGCACTCAAATTACCAGACTTCAATAGTCTAATTTTGATTCGATTTCAGATTATGCGCAGAGCCCTAAGCCCTTTTAAAACACTCTTTCTTTTTATTGCGCTGCTATGCTCAATGAACCTTTCAGCTCAGAAGGTGACCAATTCTGGTCGCGATTTTTGGTTGGGTTTTACCGAGGTTGTTGATAGAGCCACTGCTGATTTCTATTTGAATGTTTCAAGTCGCGACACTACCTCAGTAACTGTAAGCATTCCAGGTACAGGATTTACGCTCACTCAATTGATTGTGCCCGACACAGTCTTCACCTTTTCACTTCCTGCATTCGATGCGGCGATTGAAGGCTCCGATACCATCATTCACAAGGCCATCCACGTCGTTTCAGATTCAGACGTTGTGGTCTACGCAGTGAATTATTATCTATTTAGGCATGAGGCATCTCTCGTTTTACCGACTCCAGCCTTAGGAACTCGGTATCGAGCCATCACACAAAAGAGTGAATTCGCGAACTTAGGCACTACCGACCGCTTACGAGAATCTGAGTTCATCATAGTAACGGGTGTGGATTCAGTTACAGTCGATATCACTCCTGCGAATGACGCGAAAAATGGAAGGGATTCAGGAATAACTTTTCAAGTAACGGTTCCCCCAGAAAGCATCTATGCGCTACAAGCGGATTCAGTTCAAGATGATCTCAGCGGAACACTAATCGAAGGTGTGGACCCAAATAAGGGCTTTGCAGTTTTTTCTGGAAATGAATGGAGTACAGTGGTTTGCACGCCGACACTTGATCCGCTGTACGAACAGATGTTCCCTACGAATACTTGGGGAAAGGAATACATTGTGCTTTCTACGCCAGATGTGGACAAGGACTATGTGCGCGTAATGGCCGATGAAGACAACACCTTTTTACTGCGCAACGATAGCTTAGTCGATACCCTTATGGCTGGAGAATGGTTTTCAGACACATTAGGAGTTATGGACAGCGCAACCCTTTATTCTTCCAACAAGAGAATTGGAGTGGGCTTCTTTATGGTAACCAGAAGTACTAGTTGCGATCGAACCTTGGATACCGACCCATCGATGATCATTCTAAATCCCAATGAGCAGATGTTTCTAGATTCCATCACCTTTTTTGCTTCGGACCCTCCGGGAATCACCATGACGCATTACATTCATTTGATCACAAGAACTATAGACAAGGATTCCATCTGGCTGGACGACACATTACAAACCGGATTTACAGTCTTTAAATACGATACCAACTATTCCTATTTGTCTCGCGAGGTACAGGTTGGCTCACATACACTTCAGACAGGTGGTTGCGGCTTTAATGCTTACGCCCTTGGTAGGGCAAGTGCCGTTTCGTACGCTTATGCCGCGGGAGTACAACTCAATGACTTAGATAATACTGTCGCGTTTGAAAACGTGAGCACAGGCTCCGACACCATTTGCATTACGGACAGTGTGCGCTTCAATCCTGGAATTGCCGGAACTCCCATATCCTTTCTGTGGAATTTCAGCGACGGCGATCAATTTAATGTTCAACGTCCCGTCAAGAAATTCGATACTTCAGGAGTCTTTTTCTACTCCCTAATCACTGAATACGCTTGCTTTTCCGATACTCTTCTCGACACTATTTTCATTACAGAAACACCTGAAGTTGACCTAGGGCCGGATACATTGCTCTGCAGCGGTCCACCGTTAATTCTCGACTCCGAGAATCCGGGGATGTTGCGCTTTTGGAACACAGGCGACACCTCTCAGACCTTAACCTTAAATGAAGGCGGAACCTTCACGGTTGTTGTCAGCAATTTGGTTTGTTTTGACCGAGATACCATCACTGTCGAAATACCTCAGATTGGAGCGGACTTCAATTACTTAAAAACCAATCAAGATCGTCCCGACATCTGCACAGGAGAAGATGTGCTCTTTTTCAATTCTTTCTTGGGAACCCCAATCGACTACCAATGGGATTTTGGCGACGGCGGCACTCTTGACGATGCTCCTCAAATACGTTATGATTATGGTATTGGTGGAACATATACAGTGCGACTGTTGCCTCGATTTGAATGCGGTACGGATACGGTTACGCTAGAAGTTCGAGATACTCTTGTGGTCATTGCTTACCCAGATGTGGAATTGGGTGAGGATACTTTTCTCTGCTTACCTGATACTGTTCGTTTGCGCATCCGAAATGCTCAACGAGTTTTCTGGGAACCAAACGGGGAAACAATAGATTCCATTAAGGTCATTGAGTCGGGGTTGGTTAGTGTATACGCCGAAAATGCCAGTTGTGCCAGCAGCGATTCTGTATACGTCGACATTCCAATCTTAGCTGATGTCATTCCGAATGTATTTACTCCCAATGGTGATGGCATCAACGATTTCTTTGAATTCGGAAATCTAGATCGTTGTGAAAATTACCTCTTGCGAGTATTCAATCGCTGGGGAGTAGAAGTATACCAAAGCAATCAAGTTCCTGGCGAACGCTGGGATGGCAGAAGCTTCTCGGGTCAAGCTCTCAATACTGGAGTGTATTTCTTTGTTTTGGAAGGCGACGGTGTCGACTACAGAGGAGCCGTCACCCTGATTAGATAGAAGAACCTTCTCTTAGAAGGATCGTTCAATTCCCAACAACCATCGGAAGCCGACGTACTGAGATTCTGTAGCAGGGATTCTATTCACGACAAGTGGAAAGTCAGCTCGGATTACCAAAGGTTTAACCTTCTCCAATTTCCAAAAACGTTTCACTGTCAAGGCCAAGCCCAAACCAGCATCGGCACGAAGGTCAGCCAACTCAAAGCTCTCGTAGGTTTCATTGAGATTGATGATTCCCGCATCCCCAAACAAGTAGGTTGCCAGGTGTAGGCTGCGACTCAATTTGCGAGGTTTCCATCCAATCAGTCGATTGAAATCGAGTTCACCACTGAAGGAAGCTCCACTAAATCCAGCATATGATGCCCGCACCAAACCATCTTCGTTTTCAGAGGGGGCCAAATAGCCTGCAAAGGCTCGAATGTTCAGTCCGCCGCCGTACTGAAAATGTCCAAGGTCGGACCCAATTCCAGTCCAAGAGTTCGGTGTGAAGCCAACAGATCTCATGTACTTATTGTCCATCATTTCCTCAGGGTTTGCACCTGCTAGGAACAATTGAGATTCAGGTGCCCATCGATCGCCCGCTCCATACTGCGCGAAAAATCGTGTTTTCCAATCGAGCTTTTTCCATTTGTTTCGGTTGATGACTTCTAGACGAGCATAGGAGTAGTTGTAGTCGCTGAGCAAAGAACTTGAGCGAAGACCGAGCTTAATCTCTCCACTGCCATACTTGTATTTGTATTTGTGTCGAAGTCCAACATTCAAACTGTTGTTCCACTGGTCGGCATTCCATTCTGTTGGAAGAATTAGATAACCCAGTGATTCAGCATCGGGGCGATACATTGTTTTGAAGCCAAGTGTAATACTGCTCTTATTGCTCTTGGTGCTTTTCTTGAACCAAATCTTGTTTTCAAAATAGCCGTCAAGAAACTTACTTCCCAAACCGAAATCCAAACCTTCCATCACATTCAAGAGTGGAGTCGAATACTTCAATCGGTAGGAGTAGATGTCATTGTTGCCCCTCAATAATCCGGTGTATTCATTTGTATTCTCTAGCATCATAGTGTTGTACCACCAGCTGAAGTCAATGAAATGCAATTTGTCGAAGTAGTCACCTTCGAAGTATACACCTGCTTTAAGTCCGTCGAAACCGTTGTACCAGAAATCCGGACGGCCAAATATTTCATAGGCATCTCGGTCGGCTGTGTTCTGCAAACGATGATCGAAGCGAAACCGCATTTTTTGGTTTGTGCGATTGTCCAATTGGTTGACGTCAGCCAATCGATTGCTTGGATCAATCTGGATTAAGTCCAACTTAGAAGTAGAATCAATCTTGATTTTCGCCGTGTAAGTAGGTTTCAACTTATCCCAACCAATCCATCGGTCGAGCACTTTGGCGTCGGTCTCTTTCGCGAACCAGCCATTGGGGATGTGGTATTTATATTCTTCACCATTCTCATCATAGGCAGAGAAATCGAGAGGCATTTGCATGCGCCCTTTTCTTTTGAAGGTGACTTCGTAGGCCCCATCAGAATCCCCTTTTTTTACCTTCTTGATGCCGTAGTCGATTCGCTTGGTAGTTGTGAACCACTGATCGAAGAACCAGTTTAAGTCAACACCTGTAAACTGTATAATGCTGTTCCGGAAATCTTCGAAGTAGGGATGTGCAATTTTCCATTCCTGAAAGTAATTCTGCATCGCAGCCAAAAACAGGCTGTCACCCAAAACGTATTGCATATTGTACAACATGGTCGCCGTCTTGTAATACACGTGACCGTATCCACCACCATGACGAAGAGCGCCTCCAAAACCGTCAGAGTGGGTGTTCAATACAGCATCTTGAAAAACCAATGCATCACGTATGTATCCGTAATACACTCGAGTTTCCCGAGCCAGTTGTGGTTTTCGGAATTTCTGGTGGTACCAGCTTTTTGAAGGGTATGAAAAGATTGTGTCTCCGTCAATGGCTTCAAGTCCCCATGCTGTGAGAAATTGTGTGAATCCTTCGTCCATGGAAGCCCGGTAGGTTTCATTGTTTCCAACCTGACCAAAGAACCAGTTGTGTCCAATTTCATGAACGAAGAGCCCGCGGTAACCAGGGTCGTAACCTCCATCGAGGGTGAGCATTGGATATTCCATTCCATCACGAGCATCAGCGGCAATCATCTTGTGATAAGTGTACATCCCGAAATCTTCTGAGAAGGTTTTGATGATTTTGGCAACATAAGAAGCGGCATTTTGCCATCCGGCCGCATGAGGTTCCTGCACAAGCGAGTAACACTTGATTCCATTCCATTCAGCTTCGCCAATGCGATAATTGGGGTCAGCGGTCCAAGCAAAATCGTGCACATTTTCTGCATGAAATTTCCAAGTTTTGAAGGAGCCTTCTACAAATGGAGTGATTACGGAAGGAGCTTCATTCCAAGGTTTGGTCGCAAAATTTTTTACGTCGAGTTTCTTGCGAAGCTCCGGCGGATAAACCTCATTGCGGTTTGTCAAGAAGCCGGTTCCATCTAAAACGTAATTGGAAGGGAGCGTGAGGTTCACATCGAAGCAACCGAAGTCTCCGTAGAATTCACGTCCGAGGTGTTGGTCTGTGGTCCAACCGAACTTAGCGTCGAATACGGCAATTCTTGGATACCAGTGAACACCGTCGTAATGTTTGCTGCCAAAGCTGTCGAAGACTTTCATTCTTCTGCGAACGTTTCCATCCGCGTCGAACCAAGTTTTGAACTTGAGATCAATTTTAACTTGGGCCCCAGCAGGAATTGGTTTGTTCAGCATCACTTTTAAAACGGTATTGTCAAGCTCAGTTTTCACACTTTGCCCATCTACTGTCAGGCCTTCTACTTGGGTTCCTAGAAGTTGACTTTCATTCTTTCCGTAAACATTCTTTCGTCCATTATTTTTCTGAAGGTCGTCGTAATAGCTGCCAGGTTGAAAGGCGTTTTGGTAGAGGTGAAAAAAGAGTTCTTTCAACTCAAAAGGTGAATTGTTGGTGTAAATCAAACGTTCGGTCCCTTCAAGTTTGTCTTCGTTCAAGTCGAGTTTAACATCAATCGTATAATGAACATCTTGTTGCCAATAGGCCGCATGCACTTGTTTGTTTTTCCAATAGTTTGGATTGCCTTTCGAGGCGTAAGTATTTGGTGCTGAGAGTGGGTCGTATGACTGCGTGCTTCCGAGAAAGGGAGCGAGTAGGAGGAGGACTATGAGTTTCTTCACGAAATGGATGCTTTAAGGCTAAGGTCTAAACTTTTTATGTGGTGGGTGAGGGCTCCAATCGAGATGAAGTCAACCCCACAATCGGCGTATGCTCTAAGGTTTGATAAGGTGATGCCACCACTGCTTTCAATTTCAATTCGGCCGTTGATCAATTCAACAGCTTTGCGCGTCTCCTCCAGACTGAAGTTGTCCAACATGATGCGATCAACGCGTCCATCGCGAAGAACTTTCTCAACGTCGGTCAAAGAGCGAGTTTCAATTTCAACGGGGATATCGAGTGAGTTGGCTTCCTTGTATTTATAGCAAGAATCTAATGCTGCCTTAATTCCGCCGGCGTAATCGATGTGATTGTCTTTCAACATAATCATGTCGTACAAACCAAAACGATGGTTTTTTCCTCCACCAATTTTAACAGCCATTTTCTCAAATACGCGCAAACCAGGACTGGTTTTCCTCGTGTCGAGAATTTGTGCTTTGGTTCCCGAAACAGCATCCACATAAGCAGCCGTAATCGTTGCAATTCCCGACATCCGTTGAAGGTAGTTGAGCGCCAAACGCTCGGCAGAAAGAATGCTTGAGGCCCGGCCCTTAAGTTCAAAGATTTTCATCCCAGGCTCGATGCATTGTCCGTCTTCTATGAATTGATTGAATTTGAGTTCTGGATCGAGAAAGTGAAAGACCAATTCCGCTATCTCGATTCCAGCTATGATGCCGGTGTCTTTAGAAATTAACACAGCCGAAGCTTGAGTTTCTTCGTGGAAACTAGATTTACTCGAATGGTCTCCTTGGTCGGAAAAATCCTCTCGGAAGGAAATTTTAATGTGTTCCTGAACTTGGTATTTCTCTCTTTCTGTAAGCACGGACTTAGCTATCTTTCAGGCCGGTGAAGATAACCTTAATCCAAATAGGCAAAACGCGTCCCAAGTACTTGGAAGAGGGAATCGCTGATTTCGTGAAAAGATTGGGTCGATTCGCTAAGTACGAGGTGATTACGATTCAGGATGTGAAGGGAAAGTACGAGCCCGAAGAGCTGAAGAAGCGTGAAGAGGAAAAGGTGTTGGATGTTTTGGGTGCATCGGATTATTTGGTTCTTCTCGATGAAAATGGTCAGCAATTCAGTTCACGCAAGTTTGCAAACTGGATGGAGAAAAAAGCTTCGACTCAGGGTACGATTACCTTCTTGATAGGTGGTGCTTATGGATTTTCAGAGGCTATGTACCAAAGGGCTCAAGCGAAAGTTTCTCTTTCTTCCATGACCTATTCTCATCAAATGATTCGCTTGATTTTTAGTGAGCAAATCTATCGTGCCATGACCATTCTGAAAGGTCATCCTTATCACAACGACTGATTGATGTTCTGTTGCCATTTCCATGCAGAAGACATCATTTGCTCGAGATTTCGCTTGGGTTTCCAGCCAAGAACTTTTTCGGCTTTGCTTGAGTCTGAGTAGATTTCAGCAACGTCTCCTTCTCTTCTAGGGCCCATTTCATAATTCAATTGAACTCCGCTTACCTGCTCAAAAGCTTTGATGGCTTCAAGCACGCTGACTCCATTTCCTGAACCAAGATTGAATAGGTCAAAAGCAGTCGATTGCTTGCCTTCCATTTGGAATTTCAAGGCGCTTACGTGAGCCTCAGCAATGTCCATCACGTGAATGTAGTCGCGCACGCAACTGCCGTCGCGAGTAGGGTAGTCGTTGCCATGTATGAACATCTGATCGATTAAGCCCGAAGCAGTTTGAGTAATTACGGGCAATAGATTGTTTGCCTTATTGATCGGGTTTTCGCCATTCAATCCACTTTCATGCGCACCTACTGGGTTGAAGTAACGGAGTGCAATCGCATTGAGGTCTTGTACCTTTACGCTTGCTCGAATGATTTCTTCACCAATCAACTTGGTGTGTGCGTAGGGAGATTCTGTTTGAGCCAAAGGTGTTTCCTCGCTGACAGGAAGGGTGCTCACATTGCCATAGAGTGAACAACTGCTCGAGAATATAAAATTCTTTATTTCAAACTCATTGCAGCAGCGCAGCACATTGATGAGGGATTGTATGTTATTTTCGTAGTAACGGAGGGGTTGCTCAACCGATTCTCCCACAGCTTTAAGAGCGGCAAAGTGAATTACCCCATCGATTTTTCCGGCTGCATTAAACGCCTTTTGAGTCTCCTGGAGGTTTACCAGGTCGACTTTCGTGAATTCAATTCCTCTTCCCGAAATCTCCGGAATGCTCTTAAGACTCTTCTCGCTCGAGTTCACCAAACTGTCAAAACCAACCACTTGAGTGTTTTTGTCGTTTAGTAATTCGATGCAGGTGTGTGAACCTATGTATCCTGTGGCTCCGGTAACAAGTACGCGCATGGTGCTTAATTCTTGGGTCAAAACTATCAATTCGAATGGTGCGAAAATACCTTAGGAAAGAGCGACCACTTATTAAATCGATTTGCCTCACCACTAAATTGCACTATCTTGGCGTCTTGGCACAAAATATTAGATTGAAAAAGCTCCTCACACTTCTCTTGGTTTTTACATTCTTCAACTCCTTTGCTCAGCAAGTAGATTGGTTTGATTCAGGAGGTGGTGGATTTTACGATGTTGGTTCTGGTATTACATCCGATAAAGCGGGGAATTCTTATGCTATTGGAACGGTATTTCAAAGTATAGCAAACAATGCTCGCTTTGGAAACGACAGCATTTACCCCGGTCAGAATCGAAGTTACGAAGGCTGGATTGCGAAGTATACACTTCAAGGAAATCGCGAATGGATTCTTCCAGTTGGAGGAACAGGGAGTGATTTAGGAACCGATATTGAGCTTGATTCCGATACTACTTTCATTGCTGTGGGCTTGTATACTGGCTCCAATGCCACATTTGATACAATAACAGGTCCTTCAGGTGCTGGAGTGAAATTATTCATTGCACAATTTGATACGGGTGCAAATGTGCAGTGGATGAAGGCTGCCAGCTTGGGGAGCATTGCAATGTCCCCATTTTCCCGATTTTACAATCCAACGGTTTCAACCAACGACAGCGGGGATGTTTACGTATCCGGAGTATTTCGGGGTCAGGCAGTTTTTGGTACGGATACTTTAAACTCTTCGAGCTCATTTGATTACGATGTCTTTTTGGCAAAATACGATGTGAATGGCAATTATCGATGGTCCATGCGCATGGGTGGAACATCCTTCAATTATGCCGGGGCTGTAGCTTGCGACAACGACGGGAATGCATACGTCAGTGGTCAGTACTCAGGAACGATGAGTATCGATACCACTTCCATTACATCTCTTGGAGCTCGGGATGGATATCTTGCTAAGATCAACGATACTGCTCAAGTGCAGTGGGCCCAAACTTTAGGGGGTACTGGTACAGATGATGCTTTTGGAATCGCCATCGACCGCTTTGATAACCTCTTTTTAGGCGGTCGTTTTTCCAATACTGCCTCCTTTGATACAATCAATATGACCGCCGTTGGAACAGGTTTTTGGGCCTCCGATATTTTTGTCACCCGATGGAATACAGATGGTGAAATTCAATGGGCTAAACAAGCTGGAGGGACAACTTCAGGGTTTGATTACCTATACGCTCTAGATACCGACGATCGTGGGAATGTTGGGATTACTGGACAATTTGGTGGAACTACTGCGACATTTGGATCGCATACGGTATCAGGAAATGGTGCGTGGCGGGCGGTTTATTTTGCATTAGCGGATTCTACTGGAGATTTTACTTGGGCTGTGAGCGGAAACGGATCCAGCTTCGCTTTCAACCAAGGAAATGGAATCAGTGTGGATTCGGCGAAAAACATTTATGTCACTGGCCAGGGCGATCCACCCCTAGTGTTTGGAGATGTAGTATGGGCAACGGGAAATGGTTTGCGCGATGCCTTCGTTGTGAAGGTTTCCGATTGTTCCGAGGCCGACACAGCAGAAATATATTCTCAGAGCCCTGCGGTTGCCTGCTCTGGTGATTCCGTGAAGTTATGGTCCAACAATTTGGCTCACCTCGAGTACCGTTGGTTGTACAATGGCAACGGCATCTTCCTGGCTTCCGACAGTACCTACAAAGCATTTGTTTCTGGAACCTTTAAAGTTGCCATCTCCGACGATGGCTGTAAGGATACCTCGGATCCTGTTCAAGTCACCATCCATCCGCTTCCAAATGTGAATATGTCGAGTTTGGGAACCATTTGCGTCAGTGATGGTCAACAAGTGCTAAATGCAGGAACGCCCGTGGGTGGAGTTTATAAAGGCATTGGGGTCGTGAACGATACGGTCTTTGATCCGAACATTTCCGGACAAGGATCTTTCTTGATTTGGTATGTATATGAAAACACTACGACTGGTTGTTCAGATTCAACTTTTGGCCAAATTGTGGTTTCAAGTGCCCAAGCCTCCTTGCCGCTTTTCCCCGATATGTGTGACGGAGAACCACCGATTACCCTAAGTGGAGGGACACCTCTTGGGGGAACGTATTTTGTGAATGGAACTTCCAGCACATCATTTGACCCTGGTGCTGCTGGCGCTGGTGATCATAACATTGAATACGTGGTCTTCAACGGTCCGTGTTCCGATACTGCTTTGCGGGTGCTGCATGTAGATACTTCTCCTTCAGTTTCGATGACGAGTCTAAGCAATGTATGCGTCACAACAGCCTCCGTAGTTTTGTCTGGAGGAACGCCTGCAGGAGGAACATTCTCAGGTCCTGGAGTTGCCTTTGGCAGCTTCTTCCCATCCTTTGCAGGAGGTGCGGGAACCTATACCATAACCTATACCTATACAGATGCTACTGGTTGCGACGGTTCGGCCACTGAAAGCATTACGGTTGAGCCAAACTTTACGATTAGCTTCAATCCTAATACATCCTTCTGTGAAGGAGCAGCAGTTGATACCCTTTCAGCTACACCACTCGGAGGAACCTTTTCTGGTCCTGGAGTCACAGGAAACCTATTCAATCCGGTTACAGCAGGTGTAGGGTCGCACAACATTCAATACAACTATGCGAACTTCTGTAAATCAGATTCATCCATAAAGACGGTAGTTGTGAATGCGGGTCCTACCGTGACCATGGCAGCTATTTCCGACCGCTGTTTTGCCAGCGACACACTCGCCTTAACTCAAGGTAGCCCGGTTGGGGGTACTTATTCAGGCCCTGGGGTTGTCTCTGGAAACTTCATCTCAAGCGTGGCGGGAGTAGGAACACACAGCATTAAATACATCTATACAGATGGTTCTTCTTGCACCGATAGTGCGACCACGAACATTACCGTGGATCCTCAACCTTCGGTGTCACTTGCGAGTTTGAGTCCCGTATGTGCCGATGCAAGTCTATTTAATATTGGTGGAAATTCTCCAATTGGCGGAACTTTTAGTGGAACTGGAATGACCGGATCAAGCTTCAACCCAACCACTGCTGGAGTAGGCACACATCCCATTACATACTCCTACACCGATGGAAACGGTTGTACCGATTCCGCGAGTCAAAATCAAGTGGTGAATGCACTGCCAATCGTGACCTTCGGGGCTTTGTCAGATGTTTGTGAAAACGCTGGCCTTGTTGCACTAACTCAGGGATCGCCGAGCGGAGGAACTTATTCCGGATCCGGCGTTACGGGAAATAACTTCAATCCGGCTGCAGCGGGGATGGGTACAACGACCTTAACCTACACCTACACTGATGGAAATTCTTGTTCAGACGATGCGACTTCCAATATAACTGTCGACTCGATTCCGAATGTGACTCTTGGAGCGATTGCCTCTCTCTGTGAGGGCTCAACTTCCATTGGCTTGTCAACTGGAAGCCCAGCGGGTGGAACTTACTTTGGAACTGGCGTGAGCGGAACGACTTTTAATCCGTCAACGGCAGGTGCCGGAACGCATACTATTTCTTACGCATTCTCCGATGGGAATTCATGTTCCGATACTGCGACTACTTCTGTTACCGTCTTTGGTCAGCCATCGGTGTCTCTCGCGAGCTTAAGTCCTGTATGTGCCGATGCAAGTGCATTTAATATTGGTGGAAATTCACCTTTAGGCGGGACTTTTAGTGGAACTGGAATGACAGGCTCGAACTTCAATCCTTCAACCGCGGGTGTTGGATCACATCCCATTACTTACACCTTCACCGATGGAAATGGATGTACCGATTCAGCGAGTCAAAATCAAGTGGTCAATGCTTTACCGACTGTAACTTTTGGAGCCTTGTCGGATGTGTGTCTGAATGGAGGCTTGCTTGCTCTCACTCAAGGTTCTCCAACTGGTGGTACCTATTCAGGAACAGGCGTTTCAGGAAGCAACTTCAATCCTGCTGCAGCAGGTGTTGGAACAACGACTATAACTTACAGCTATACCGACGGAAATTCATGTTCAGACAACGCGACATCGAACATTACAGTCGACCCACTGCCGAATGTTACACTTGGTGCCATTGCCTCTCTCTGTGAGGGTTCAAATGCCATTACATTGACAACCGGAAGCCCAGTTGGTGGAAACTACTTCGGAACAGGCGTAAGCGGAACGACCTTCAATCCAACCATGGCTGGTGCAGGAACGCATACAATTTCATACGCATTCTCTGATGGAAATTCATGTTCTGATACTACGACAACTTCTGTTGTAGTCTTTGGTCAACCCTCAGTAACACTTTCCACCCTAAGCCCAGTTTGTGCTGATGCAAGTCCGTTTACCATTGGTGGAAATTCACCAGCAGGGGGAACTTTCAGCGGAAATGGGTTGACAGGCTCAAGCTTCAACCCAGCTACTGCAGGTGTGGGAACTCATCCAATCACCTACACCTACACAGATGGAAATGGCTGTACCGATTCCGCGAGTCAAAACCAAGTTGTGGACAGCGTTCCCGTGGTGACCTTCTCGGCAATCCCATCTGTTTGTGAAAACAATGGTCTAGTGAGCTTAACTCAAGGAAGTCCCAGTGGAGGAACATACTCTGGAACAGGAGTGAGTGGAAATAACTTCAATCCTACAACTTCGGGTGCGGGAACCTTTACGCTTACTTACAGCTTTACGGATGGAAACTCTTGTTCCTCGTCCGACACGGAAGACATTACAGTAGATACTTTGCCTTCGGTCAGCATTTCTGCAATCTCTGATTTCTGCTTTGCATCAAGTGCCGTGCTCCTAAGTCAAGGAAGCCCTTCTGGTGGAACCTACTTTGGAAGTGGAGTCACAGCTGGAATTTTCGATCCTTCTGTTGCTGGCGTTGGAACACACAGTATTGGATACAGCATTACCAATGGAAACGGCTGTTCAGATACAGCGACAACTTCAATCACGGTAAACGCAGAACCTACGGTCAGCTTCTCAAGTCTTTCAGACATTTGTTTGGATGGATTGAGTTTCGCACTCTCTGGTGGCGCCCCGTCGGGTGGAACCTATTCTGGCCTTGGTGTCAGCTCTGGCAATTTCAACCCTTCAACAGCTGGAGTAGGTAGTCATTCAATTACATACGTATTCACCGATGGGAATTCTTGTACCGATTCGGCAAGTCAAAATCAAGTAGTCGACAGCTTGCCCATTGTAAATTTCGCTTCTCTAAATGACATTTGCTTAAATGGAAGTCCCTTTAGCTTAACTCAAGGATCCCCTTCTGGTGGAACTTACAGCGGAACTGGAGTGAGCTCAGCAATTTTCCATCCAGGTGTGAGTGGAGCGGGAACATTCAGCCTTAGTTATTCTTATACCGACGGAAATTCCTGCTCAGCTTCATCGAGTACAAACATTACTGTCGATACATTGCCTCTGGTGACCTTTGCCGCCATTTCAGACTTCTGCGCGGGCGATAATTCAACGGGCCTCACTCAAGCATCACCTTCGGGTGGAACTTATTTTGGTTCTGGTGTGACCGCCGGAAACTTTGACCCTTCTTCTGTTGGAGCTGGCTCATATACTTTGAGTTACTACTTCACCGATGCTAATTCATGCCGCGATACAGCGGCACAATCAGTTACAGTAAACCCACAACCAACGGTCAGCTTCGCTAGTCTAACTGATGTATGTGTGGATGCGAGCTCATTTGTACTTTCGGGTGGTTCGCCAAGTGGTGGAACTTATTCAGGAACAGCTGTTACTGCTGGAAACTTCGACCCGATTACTGCTGGAGTTGGAACGATCTCTCTCTCCTATATCTATACAGATGGAAATTCTTGTACGGATTCTGCTAGCCAAAATCAAGTGGTCGACAGTCTGCCAATCGTTACTTTCTCAAGCATCCCGAATGTGTGTTTGAATGGAGCACCGGTAACTCTTAGTCAAGGCTTGCCCACTGGAGGAAGTTACTCTGGAACGGGAGTAACATCGGGCGTGTTTAATCCAGCTACTGCTGGAGTAGGTTCAACGAATTTGAGCTATTCCTACACCGATGGAAATGGATGCAGCTCGACCGACAATGAGAACATCACCGTCGATACTTTACCGAGCATTTCATTCGGAGGCATTCCCGACATCTGTTTTGGAAGCGACCCAGTTGCTCTTACGCAAGGAAGTCCGAGCTCAGGAAATTACTTTGGAAATGGTGTAAGCAACGACAGTCTCTTCCCTGTAACTGCTGGTACCGGTTCACACATTCTTGGATACTATTGGGCAGATGGAAATGGATGCAGCGATACGGCTTTCTCCACAGTGCAAGTAACAACCCAACCAACAGTCACCCTTGGAAGCTTTTCAAATGTTTGTGCGAACTCAGATACCTTCACCTTAACTGGAGGAAGTCCTCTGAATGGAACCTACAGTGGAGTGGGAGTGAGTGCTGGAATCTTTGATCCATTGATTGCAGGAGCGGGAAGCTTCTCCATTACATATTTATATACAGACGGAGCAAGCTGTTCGGATTCTGCCACCCAAACCATTGTAATCGATAGCATTCCACTCATCAACTTTACGGCTCTCTCGAATGTATGCGACAGCAGTCCTAGCTTCACCTTGAGCTCCGCTTCGCCTCTTGGTGGAACTTATTCTGGAGCTGGAGTTAGCGGAGGAAGTTTTGATCCGAGCGCAGTAGGCCCTGGGATTCATGCCATTCAGTACGCTTTTACCGATGGAAACACTTGTTCTGATTCGGTTTCGCAAAACATCACCATTGATACCTTACCTCTCGTAAGCTTCAGCGCATTTGCAGATCCCTGCTTCGGGGATACACCACTTTCACTAACTCAAGGCTTGCCAGCTGGGGGAGTATATTCTGGAACGGGAATCAGTTCTGGGGCATTTGATCCAAGCGCAGCTGGCGCAGGAAGTCACCTGCTCACATATACTTTCACAGATGGAAATGGCTGCGTTGATTCGGCCTCGTATAGTGCCAGCGTGAACGCTCGGCCAAGCGTGAGCTTGTCGGCCATCGGAAGAATATGTTTGAACGAGCCAACGTTTGAATTGACCAATGGCTTACCAGTTGGTGGTTCTTATTCTGGAATTCGAGTCGTAAACGACAGTTTGAATGCTTCTTTATCGAGCTCTTTGGGTGCTGATCGCGTTTATTACAAATACACCGACTTAAATGGTTGTACCGATTCAACTCAAAGAAATTTCCGAGTCGACAGTGTTCCAAACGTTCAATTGTCGAACCTTGGAAGAGCATGTTTTAATAGTGCGCCGGTGAGCTTAACTCAAGGTGTTCCTTCGGGAGGAACTTACAGCGGAACGGGTGTTATTGGATCTGATTTTGACCCATCCATTGGATTGGGTTCATTCCAAATTCAATACAGTTACACAGACGGAAATTCTTGCAGTGATTCTGTAGTTGCCCCAATTCAAGTAGATACGCTGCCCGTTGCAAAACTTGCCCGATTGCCTCGCTTGTGTCAGGAGTCAGGAGATTTGATTTTAAGTGGAGGAACTCCTGCAGGAGGATCCTACTTTGGTGCAGGAGTCTTTGGGGGAACTACCTTCAATCCCGACAGCACATCAGATTTGAAGCCATTCATTTACTATGCATTCATCGATGTCTTTGGTTGCGGAGATACTGCAAGAAGACGCCTTTCGGTAGATACGCTTCCAATTGTAAGCCTACTGCTCGAGGATACTTTGTGTAGAAATTATGATGTAGACACACTTAGAGGTGGTTCGCCATTTGGTGGAATCTACAAAGGAGATGGTGTCACTTCCGACAGCATATTTGATCCGAGCTCGTTGAGCGTTGGTGCATACAACTTAACATACACAGTAACCACTAGCGCAGGTTGTACCGATAGCGCAATTGCTGTGAGTCTTGTTCATCCCGACCCAACTTCAAGTTGGAACTTCAGTGAGGCCTTGTGTGAAAATGACCTTCCAATTACACTTAGGGGTGGAGCACCAAACAATGGATACTATTTCGGGCCTGGAGTAACCGACAGTACCTTCAACCCAGGAACTCTGGGAGTTGGAAATGATACTCTTTACTATACAGCGGTTAACTTCTGCGGCTGGGATACCACTGCCGGTCCAGTGGCGGTATTCTCGAAACCGAGCCTGATGTCTACGGATTCCTTAGATGTCTGTTCAAATGGTGGCTTGTATGCACTTACTCTCGCTAGTCCAAGTGGAGGTAAATATTTGGGAGATGAAATTATTGGCGACAGCATCTTCGATCCGAGTGGCTTGTCTGCGGGTATTGTCGATGTTTTGTATGCCTACAGCGATGGGCTTTGTTCCGATACAATCAGCAACCGAGTTGTGGTGAACCCAATTCCTGATCTTCAATTGGCCTTAGACACTGCGGTATGTGCGGCGAATGACTTTGTATTGAGATTAGATAGCACATTTACCCAAGTAGTTTGGAATAGCCTCATTCAAGGAAACGCTCTTGAGATTGAAGCTTCGAGCCTCCACATGGGACAAAACTCCATATTGGTTGAAGCCAGAAAAGATGGTGGATTGTGCGTTGGACAATCGCTCATTCCGGTCGCCGTATTCCCTTGCGCAACTTTTGAAGTGATGCCGAACCCTTCTGATGGCGACTTCTCCATTCAAATCAATGCACTGGAAGCTGAAGAAGTTGAAATAAGCATTCAGAATGCCATTGGGCAAGTCATATTGAGTCATGCCCAAATGCTCGATATTGGCTTGAATAAAATTCCATTTGACCTAAGAGGAATGGATGCGGGATTGTACATGATCCATGCAAAAGGCCAATTCTTAGATGAGACCAAGAAGGTTTTTGTGAAATAAATTTTAGCATTCGACGCTTCTTACATTTGTTGCCAATCTTCATTTATTGAAACGCATTGTCTTTTTTGGAGCAAAGGAAATCGGACGTTATTGTCTGAGTGTCCTATTGGATTCGGTTGACCGCGAAGAATGTGATTTGCTTGCATTTGGTGGAAGCTCTCGATTGAAATCTGACGAGGGTTTTTCTTCTCTTCTTGAAGGAAGGAATGTTCAAGTGCTTTCGAACCCCGATGAACTCCTAAGTTTAGAATACGACATTCTGATTTCTGTTCAGTACGATCGCATCTTGAACCAGAAACACCTCGATGCAGCGAAAGAGATCAATGTCAATTTGCACATGGCTCCTCTTCCTGAATACCGAGGGTGCAATCAATTTAGTTTCGCCATTCTCGATCAGAAGAGGGAATTTGGGACCAGTCTTCATCTGATGACTCCCGAAGCAGATGCTGGAGACCTTCTTTTTGAGAGTCGATTTAAAATGGGCCATGAAGAATGGGTTCAGGATCTTTTTACTCGAACAATCGAAGAATCAAAACTTCTCTTTAGTGAGCATTTTAAAGATCTTCTAGCTGGAACTTACAGGCCGATTCCTCAGAATGAGCTCATCCAAGAGCGTGGTTCTTCATTTCATCTCAGAAAAGAAATTGGGGACATAAAACAAGTCAATGCGACTTGGCCAATAGAGCGTCAGAAATTGCATTTTCGCGCAAGTTTTTTCCCTCCATTTGAACCTCCAGTATTGATAGATGGAGAAGAAAGGAAGAAGTTGGATATGAACTGGTACGAAAGCCTCGAATGAAACGCCTCTTCTTTACGGTTACCACAGATTTAAACTTCGACCAGAGGATGCAGCGCATCTGCACATCGCTCTCGAGTGCTGGTTTTGAAGTGACCTTAGTTGGTAGAGAGAAGGGGAAGTCAAAAGCCTTGAGTGGACAAAATTTCAATCAGCACCGAATCAAGTGTCGATTTGAGTCGGGAAAGCTCTTCTATCTAGAGTACAATTGGCGTCTGTACAAATACCTCAAAGAGCAAGAGATGGACGCCTTATGCTCATGCGATTTAGACACGATTTTACCGGGCTTCTTTTTGCGCAAGCGCTGGAAGTGGGTGTACGATGCGCACGAGTATTTCAGTGAAATGGAAGAGGTTGTTCAGAGGCCTTGGATTCGGAGAATTTGGAAGGCAGTCGAACGGCTGTGTGTTCCCCGCGTTGATTTGGCCTACACCGTTTCAAAGGGATATGCTGAGCTCTTTGAGAAACAATATCCCACCCCTTTCCACATCATCCGAAACATAGCACGTCTTCAAGATTTAAAGCCGGAATTGAGAAATCCAAAACGCATTCTTTATCAAGGGAGTGTAAACCATGGTCGTGGTTTGGAGGAGTTGATTGAAGCCATGTATCTAGTGGAAGGCGAACTGGTAATTTGTGGTGAAGGAGATTTGTATGAACCTCTAAAGTCCTTGGTTCATTCTAGGCAACTTGAACAGAAGGTGACCTTCACAGGTTATCTGCGACCTGAAGAATTGTTGAAAGTCACACAGTCTGCTTCCATTGGAATCACCCTTTTCAGTAAAGCAGGTTTGAGCAATGAGTACAGCTTGGGAAACCGCTTCTTTGATTATTTGCAAGCGGGCATTCCTCAATTGGCCATGAATTACCCCGAGTATCAAAACTTCAACCGTCAGCACGAAGTGGCCGTATTGATTGATGATCTGAACCCAAGGACCATCGCACCTTCTCTGAATCAGCTCTTAAAGAATGAGAGCGAGTACCAAAGACTTGAGTCGAATGCCTTGGAAGCACGTATGCATTTCAATTGGCAGGAAGAGGAGCGAAAGCTTTCGGAGTTATACCTAGACCTGTTTAAGGCTTAAAGCAGTCGAAAATGATTTCCTCTCCGCGAAGCGACTCCTTTTCAAGGGTGTTTGCGTCGAACAAATCCTGAGCTTTTTTTTCCTGAACCTCAAAGCCAAGCTCCTCGAGTCGTTTGATGAAATCCTCTCGACCGTAATAGCGAACGTGGTCTTCTTGACCAAAGAGTCTGAGACGATCTTTGGGATCGGTGATGCTCGGGTCTTCAATGGTACGTTCTTCGCGCCATGGCACCTGAGCCAACATTCTGCCGTTTGGTTTCAGTGTGCGAAAGCATTCTTGCATCGCCAATCGATCGTTGGGTATGTGCTCGAAGATGTGGTAGGCAATGATGAGGTCGAGGGAATTTGAATCGAGCTCGAGCGCAGTGATGTCAAATTGATATCGGCAACGCGTGCTCACGAAATCGGTGTCGTAGTAGTTGGCTGGCTTCTCGTTAAGAATAATTTTTCGAAGGTATTTATGGGGCGAGAAATGGAGAATGTGAAGTTCTTGAAGCTTTGGGAATTCTAAGTTTAAATACTCCCTCAACAAGCGCGTGCGTTGAATGCTGCCACAACCTGGACAAAGCTGATCTTCAAAATCTTCGCGATTCATTTCCTGAAAGCTTTTGTAACTGCGATTGCAACATGGACAATGGACCTTATCTCCTTTTACAAAAGGGTAATAGAGAGACCTCAGTGGAAATTCAAGTGCATCCAAAGCGGATGAGGGAAGAAGGCTCAAGGCCAATCTCTTTAATATTGAATACATCAGGAAAGGGCTTTCGAGAGGTGGTAGAGCTTGAAGGCGTCGAAATACTTCAGCTTCGGTTGTGGGCTGTTGAGGTTCTTTAAAAATTTCCTTTCATTCTTCTCGTAATAGAATTGGAAGGCCTTCAAGAGCTTAAAATTTCTCAGCTTGGTGTAGGTCCGAAACAGTTTATTGCTCGGACCGAGCTTTCCACTTTCAATGATTCTCGCCAAATTATAAACGCCGTTTTTTGTCTTTGAAAGAAACTCTTCCGATTCCTCGAGCCCAATATGGCATAGTGGATTGTCGATGTGGATGATCTCATACCCACGTTCTTTTAGCTCCAAAGCCAGCATGGTGTCTTCATGGCCGTAACCTTTCAGCTTCTCATCCAACTGCACTTCACTCAGAATCGATTTTGGAATCAAGAAATTGTTGGTCATAAAACTGCGGTACGGAAACTCTTGCCTCTGCTCAAGGCTCTGAATTTCGCGTTCAAAGCCGTATTTCCAACGAAGCATTAAACTCGGGTCCGAAGGCGACTGCCTTCGATAGGACCTTCCGCCATACACCACTTTCTTTTGATCGAAAAAGGGTCGATACTTCTTGATCAGTTCTTCTCCTTCAAGACTAGAGTCGCAGTCGAAGAAGAGAATGTTTTCATAGGAAGCGCGTTCGGCAAGTAAATTCCGAATTTTTGAGCGCCCGATGTTTGAGTTGAGTTCTTCGTAATCTACTTGCTCCAATTGATTCAAACGACGATTGACATCTTTAAATTCTTGGTCGGAGGCATCGTCGATGCAAAGGATCTCGAATTCGATTTTCTCAGTCAGACACTGCTCTCTAAGTTCTCGAACGAATGGGTCTAGTTCAAAGTTGTAAATCGGGATTAGAATGGAAAGCACCTTATTCGGCTAAAGTTTCACTGCTTTTATCTACGAGCTTTGCATTTTCACAGACGATGATTTTCGATTGAAATTTTCGCATGTGCTCGTAATCGTGCGTAGCCATGATTACTGTAGTTCCCTGTTGGCTAATGTCGCGCAGTAGATCTAAGATTCTTCCTGAAGTTGCAGGATCTAGATTACCCGTTGGCTCATCGGCAAGAATTACGCTCGGGTGGTTGATGAGGGCTCTGGCAATGGCAACTCTTTGCTGTTCACCACCCGAAAGTTCGTGCGGCATCTTGAATCCTTTAGTGGGAAGACCAACTAGGTGCAGCACCTCGTCGATGCGGTCCTTGATTTCATCTTTCTTCTTCCATCCAGTAGCCCGCATTACGAAGAGTAAATTCTCGATGACGCTGCGATCTGAAAGAAGTTGAAAATCTTGAAATACAATTCCCAGCTTTCTTCTAAGCAATGGTATTTTTCGTGTCTTGAGTTTCTTTAATGTGAAACCTGCAACCTCTCCTTCTCCTTCGGTGAGCTCCAATTCCGCGTAGAGTGTTTTGAGCAAACTGCTTTTTCCTGAACCCGTTTTTCCAATAAGCCAAACAAACTCACCAGCCTCCAGTTGAAGATTCACATTGGAAAGAATCAAGTGTTTCTGCTGATAGATGTTGACCTCCTTGAGGTCTATGATGTGTTTTTGCTCTGCGTCCATAGAGGTGTCAAAGGTAGTGAAAGCCCAGCTAGCGTGACAACAAAATACCTCCGAAAGCCAAGAACTGGCGCGGTTTTCGGGTCATTTGTTTTAACACGAACGCGTTAATAACTCCCCACCATGCAGTCGACTTCCAGCCTGGGCTAGTCTAATTTTAGCGTTGTCTAAAAGAGCCCCTTTTATCTCCTGAATGCACCGATTCCTGCTCAGTTTATTTGTTCTGTATTTCGCTTCAGCCGGACTGATCGCGCAGAAAACGACCATCAACACCACCTCTCTTAGGTACTTTCATCGAGGTCTAGATTACTTCGATAAAGAGAAGTATACCGCCGCTCAAAATCAGTTTGAGAAGGCCATGTCGACTTCAGAGGACTTGAACTCAGAAGTCCAAATCAACGCGCGCTATTATGCTGCGCTCTGTGGAATGCAACTTTTCAATAGAGATGCAGACCTTCTTTTGAGAGAATTCATTCGATCAAATCCAGAGAGCCCGAAGGTGAAGGAGGCTATTTTTCAATTGGGGATTTACAACTACCGCAAGAAGAATTGGGACAACGCCATTGCCTGGTTTTCACAAGTCGACAAATTTGATCTTTCGCCCAACGAGCAATCTGAATACTTTTTCAAATACGGTTACGCTTCCTTCCAAGAAAAGCTCGTTGAAGATGCTAAGAAGAAGTTTTATGAAATAAAGGACGTTGAGAATAAGTATCAAGCTCCGGCGAGATACTACTATGGTCACATTGAGTTTAATAAGGGGAATTACCAAACTGCTTTAGATGAGTTCACCAAATTGGAGGGCCACAAGCAATTTGGGCCTATTGTGCCTTATTACATCGCTCAAATACTATACTCTCAGGGCCGCTACGATCAATTGTTGGATTATGTGAAGCCAAAACTAGACTCTGAAAAGATTAAACGTCGCAGTGAAATGGCGCGTCTTGTGGGCGATGCCTATTATTCGCAGCAAAAGTTTGCAGATGCCATCACTTATCTTGAGATGGCGCGCACGCCGCCTTCTAGATTGGATCGCGAAGGAGAATATCAATTGGCCTATTCAAAGTTTAGAAGCGGTGACTTTTATGGTTCTATAAAGAGTTTTTCAAAGTTGTCGGGAAACAATGATGCACTTGGGCAAATGAGTTTGTACCAGCTCGGGGGAGCCTATTTGAAGGTAGGAGAGAAGAAATATGCCCGCAATGCTTACAAGTCGGCATCTGAAATGGATTTTGATGAAGAGATTGCTGAGGATGCACTGTATAATTACGCCAAGCTATCCTACGAGGTCTCTTTCGACCCGTACAACAAGGCAGTAAAGGCCTTTAATGCCTACATCGAAAAGTATCCCAAATCTGAGCGTGTTGAAGAGGCTTATGAGTACATCCTGAAGGTTTATCTCACTTCTAAGAATTACGAGGCGGCATTAACTTCCATAGAGAAAATCGCGAACAAGTCGATGGAGATGAAGAAGGCCTATCAATTGATCTGCTACAACAGGGGAACGGAGCTCTTTCAAAATCAATCGTACAAGCAATCCATTGAATATTACGATCGCTCACTCACCTTTCCCTTGGATAAGAACCTAATTGCTCTCGCGCACTATTGGAAGGGCGAATCCTATTACCGCTTGAACAACTTCGTTAAGTCCATTGAGGCTTACAAACAATTTATCTTTCAGCCAACCGCTATTCTTCAGAAGGAATTTAATGAGGCGAATTACAATCTAGGCTATGCCTATTTTAAGATTCAGGATTACGAAAATGCTCAATCGTGGTTCCGTAAGTTCTTTTATTACAAGAGTGAAACGGACAGTGCTCGCCTAACCGATTCTTACATGAGAACTGGCGATTGTTTTTACGTTTCGAAAAGCTTCACCGATGCAATTCCATATTATCAAAGCGCCTACGACTTGGGAGCTTTCGATCGCGACTATGCTTTATACCAGATGGCTGTTTGTCAGGGTTTGACAAGAAATTTGGAGGAGAAGATTAACCTATTGGCGAGACTCATCACAGAGCAGCCAAAATCCAGTTATCAAGATGCAGCCAAATATGAGTTAGGCGCATCATTCTTGAAAAAGAACGATGAAGTAAAAGCGATGCAATACTTCGAGTCGGTGGTTGAGAACTACCCGAATTCATCCTACGTAAAGCGCTCGCTTCTGAGTAAAGGCCTGATTTTATACAACCAGGGCAACAACGACGAGGCGCTTTCAGTGTTTAGGCAGATTGTGAGCGATTTTCCGACCTATGAAGATTCCAAGGAGGCACTCTTAGGGATTAAAAATATTTACATCGAAAAGGGAGAAGTTGATACCTATACTGCATACATCAACGAACTTGACTTTGTTGATCTAAATGAAGCCGAATTGGATTCATCTGTGTACAGTTCGGCTCAATTGAAGTACCTCGAAGGGAAGTGTGAACAGGCTCGAGGTGATTTTGAAGCATACTTGATTCGGTTTAATCCAGCCCTTTTTGAAGTGAACGCCACTTATTACCTTTCAGATTGTTACTTGAAGGGTGGGAATAAGGATAAAGCACTTGAAGGTTTTCAGCGAATTATTCCACGTCCAACCAATAAGTTCAGCGAGCCCTCCCTGCTCTATGCAGCTCGCATCTACTTTGAGAAGGGAAATTGGGAAGAAGCCTTAACCGCCTTCGGATCTCTTGAAAAAATTGGAGCAAAACCTGAAAATGTCAATGAAGCAATCCTCGGACAAATGCGCTGTTTGAATAAGTTGGACAACAAAGGAAGTGCGGCGGAGTATGCTGCGAAAGTTCTCGGTTTTAAAAAGATCAACCTCGACCTCTACACTGAAGCCCGTTCGCTTCAGGCGGAGGCGGCTCAAGCCCGTGGCGAGAGCGATTCGGCATTTGTGATTTTTAGGGAGCTCGCAGACACAACAAATAGTGAAATTGGAGCAAATGCGCGTTTCCAGCTAGCGACCATCTTGATGGAAAAAGACTCTTTCAAAGCGGCTGAACTTGCTGTGTTCGACTTAGTGAACCTAGTGCCTAGTTATCCAAATTGGACGGCCAAAGGTCTAATCCTATTGGCCGACATATACATGGCTACAGATGATCTTTTTCAGGCAAAGGCCACTTTGATGAGCATCATCGATAACTACGAAGGAGAAGATGAGTTTTTGAAAGTGGCCAAGGCCAACTTAAAACGGATTGAAGAAATTGAAGCTTCTCTGAACAATGTTGAAGTGCAACAGGAAGAAATTGACTTTGGAGATGGATCTGAGAATTACGACCATCTGTTTGCACCAGAGGAAGAAGAAGAGGAGGATTTCGAATGAAAATAATGAGCACCATATGCGCTGTGCTGCTTCTTGCCGGCGTCAGCATAGCCCAGGAAGATACGCTTCAGGGTGGGAGCGTTCTGATTGTGAAGGATTACGAGCCGACCATTTCAGATGCTACCAAGCTAAATGGGTCTCCAGAGATCTACGATTCACTTCAATTGAAAAAGGAAGAAGTGAAGTATTCTCCACTGAATAAAACCATCGAGAGCAGTTTTACACCTTCGAAGTTGAAGGCGGCGAGATTGAAAGGTGAGCCTTTGGATAAGCTGTACAACAGCTATGCTCGACTGGGGGTTGGTGCCTATGCCACCGTAAAAGGAACGGTTCAAATTCATAATTTGAGAAGTAGAAAGGCCAATTTCGGACTCAATTACAACCACCTCTCATCAAGCTCCAATCAATCGGTAAAAGAAGCTGGGTATGCGGGTTACAATGACAATGACTTAGAACTTCACGGAAAGCGATTTTTCTACAACAAGATCCTCTCAGGGGGTGTGTTCTTTGAGCGCAATTCCTTGCATCGCTATGGCTTTAACCCCGACACCCTAAACGATGTTACGGCAAATGAAGATTTGTCGAGGGAAAATACCTTTCAAAGGTTTCAGACCTACGGTGGAAGGGTTCAATTAAAGTCCTTTTACAAGGATTCAAATAAGCTCAATTTTGATGTTGGTGGAAAATTGCGCTACACTGAAGAGCATTACGGCATCAATGAGTTGAATGCCTTAATGAATGCAAAGGTTGATCGATACTTGCCCGGGGGGTACTTCGGTAGAATTAGTGCGACGGTAGACCACAACGATTATGTTCCTTCAGTCTTTCCGGGGGTACCCAACCCCAAAACGGGCTCTACCATCATCCGCCTTGGTGCAAGTGCTGAAAGAACACTTGAGGGTTTTCATTTGAAGGCCGAAGTAGATGGGTTTTCGGAAAGCACGGTGAGTACAGATTTTTATGGCCGTGTTGCTGCCTATGCGAGTTACAGCTTTGCTCGTGATTTATTAATTCCATATGCTCAACTTTCCTACGGTGGCCTAGAGCGGACGAGTTTCGATTTCCTGCGACGTCAGAATTCATTTATGGCCAGTAGAGTTTTGCTCTTAAATCGGGAGCATGAGTTCGGAGCTAGGGGAGGTGTTCGCGGACAGTTTTCTCGAAATGTGTCCTTTAATCTTCAAGCAGACTATGATCAAGTACTCAATATGCCATTGTTTGTGAATGTGTACGGCATGAACCGTTGGCAGAGCATTGAAAACGAGTTTGAGGTGATTTACGACGATGTAAATGTGATGAACTTGCGGGCAGAAGTGAGTTTGGAAGAGATTGGAAAGATGAATTTGTACTTCAGAGGTGATTTTTACAACTATCGTATGCAGAACGAATTCCAAGCTTGGCATTTGCCAACATATAAAGTGAGTTTAGGAGGTTGGTACGACATGAATGATAAACTTGTCTTTAAAGGCGATGTCTTTGTTATTTCAGAGCGCTTTGCTCGCAGTCCAAACAGTTGGGATGGAGACTACTCCGGGGGCATTTATTTCGAGAAGAAGTTGCCCATGCTTGTGGATGTCAACCTTTCGGCTGAGTACCGCTATTCAAAACGACTTGGGATGTACCTAGAAATCTACAATCTGCTCAATTCCAAGTACAATTTGTACAACAATTACCGCATCCAAGGAATCACTGTGATGGGTGGTTTGAGCTTCTCGCTTTTCAGCCGATAATTTGTTAATTAAATGTTGATAAACCCCTAGTGTTTACGAGGGTTTCAGCATTTTTGAAGTACCCTTAAAGTTACATTTGTTTGAGGTCCTAAAACCGCCATTTTATGAGTGAAGAAGAAAACGAAGATTATTCAGCAAATAGCATTCAGGTATTAGAGGGTTTGGAAGCTGTTCGAAAGCGTCCAGCCATGTACATTGGAGACGTTGGAGTTCGCGGTTTGCACCACCTAGTTTATGAGGTAGTCGACAACTCCATCGATGAGGCACTCGCCGGACATTGCGATACTATTGAAGTCTTCATCAACGAAGGAAACTCCATCACAGTCATTGATAATGGTCGAGGTATCCCAGTGGCGATGCACGAGAAGGAAGGTCGATCTGCGCTTGAAGTGGTAATGACTGTTCTCCATGCCGGGGGTAAGTTTGATAAAGATTCGTACAAAGTTTCTGGTGGACTTCACGGTGTGGGTGTTTCTTGTGTGAACGCCTTAAGTACTGATTTGAAGGCAACCGTGTATCGCGACGGTAAAGTCTATGAGCAGAATTACCAAAAAGGTAAGCCAGTTGCTGACGTTAAGGAAGTAGGGACAAGCGACAAAAGAGGAACCACTGTAACATTCACTCCAGACGCTTCTATTTTTGAAATTGTCGACTACAATTATGAAACTCTCGCAAGTCGTTTGCGTGAACTTTCCTTTTTGAATAAAGGCATAAAACTCACGATTACGGATCTTCGAACAACCGACGAGGACGGGAATCACAACAAGAATGAATTCCTTTCCCAAGGCGGGTTGAAAGAATTTGTTTTGTTCTTGGATGAATCGCGAGAGCAAATCATTGAGGATGTAATTTACATGGATGGAGAGCGAAATGGTATTCCTGTTGAGGTCTCTATGGTCTACAACAATAGTTACAGTGAGAACATCCACTCATATGTGAATAACATCAATACCCACGAAGGTGGGACACACCTTTCAGGTTTTCGTCAGGGGCTTACAAGAACATTGAAGAAATATGCGGATGACTCCGGAATGTTGTCGAAACTGAAATTCGACATTGCTGGTGATGACTTCCGCGAAGGGCTTACGGCTGTTATATCTGTGAAAGTTCAGGAACCTCAGTTTGAAGGTCAAACTAAAACCAAACTTGGAAACAGAGAAGTTACTGCAAGTGTCTCACAGGCAGTAGGAGCTATGTTGGAAGCTTATCTAGAAGAGCATCCAAAAGACGCTAGAATGATTGTTCAGAAGGTCATCTTAGCTGCTCAGGCACGCCATGCGGCAAGAAAGGCACGTGAACTCGTTCAAAGGAAAAACGTTCTCTCAGGTGGCGGTTTACCAGGGAAACTAGCGGATTGCTCAGAGCGTAACCCAGAATTGTGTGAGATCTACCTCGTCGAGGGTGATTCTGCCGGTGGAACCGCCAAGCAAGGCCGCGACCGAAATTTTCAAGCCATCATGCCATTGCGAGGTAAAATTCTCAATGTTGAGAAGGCCATGGCTCACAAGATTTTTGAGAACGAGGAGATTAAAAACATCTATACCGCCTTAGGGGTAAGAGTTGGTACCGAAGAGGACGAACGTGCATTAAATATTACAGGGCTTCGCTATCATAAAGTCATCATCATGTGTGATGCCGACGTTGATGGTAGTCACATTGAGACCCTAATTCTAACTTTCTTCTTCCGCTACATGCGCGATTTGATTGATAAGGGATACATCTACATTGCAACCCCACCCTTGTACCTTGTGAAAAAGGGAAGTTCTGCCAAATATTGTTGGAACGATGCTGAACGCGATGCGGTCATTCAAGAATTGAAAAAAGGCGGAAGTGAAAGCAGTGTGAAGATTCAGCGTTACAAAGGTCTCGGGGAGATGAATGCCGAACAGCTTTGGGAAACAACCATGGATCCAAGCTATAGAACTCTTCGTCAGATCACCATAGACTCTGCTGCCAGTGCAGACCACACCTTCTCTATGCTCATGGGGGATGATGTTCCACCACGTCGTGAATTCATTGAGAAGAATGCGGTTTACGCTAACATCGACGTTTAGTTCTTCTTTTTAAGGTTCAGAAAGGAACGAAGCACTTTTGCACGGGGGTGTTTTGGACTCAATTCTTCAAGTTGTACAATTGAGGCCATTGCTTGGTCGCAGTTCGCGTTTGAGTCCATACATTTTAAGCAATAGGCTTCTGCCAATCCTTCACTTGCAACTAAGTCTTCGGGTGCTACCAAAAGAGCTCTTTTGAATTGATTTACGGCACTATCCCATTGTTGCTGTTTGATTTGTTCTGCACCTGTGTTTAAGTGAAGGTCGTAAATCTTAATCTGTTCACTTAGACGAATTTTATTGACCATTCTTTTGGCCTCACGTTCTTTTTTGCTGATCGAGCTTGTGACTTCGTAGGTGGTAAAAGTAAATCCCACAACAAGAGTAAATACGATCAAACTTGCTCGGCGATAGATTTGCTGACGTGTTCTTCGAAATTCTGAGCGTATATCCACCAACTGCCGGGCCGCCTTAATTGAGGTTCTGCGTTTTGGTCTTTGACTGAAAAGGTCTTCTTGATTTTCCGAGGGGTGTTGATCCCCAAACTCATCTTCGTTTTTCATCATCGCATCACGTTTTAGTTATGAATGCGTGTACGAGAAAATAGTCCTGCTAGTTTCAGAAAGTTGTTAACGAAGCAACTGGAAGGTGCCAACTTTTATTTGGGCCTGGCTGTTCAAATCGGGGTATTGGATTTTCCAGGTATAAACTCCAATTGGGTATTCAATACCGGAAGCGCCGTAGCCGTTCCAACCTTCGGTTCCATCCGATTGAAAGAGAAGCTCACCCCATCGATCGAAAATCCAAAATTCATAAGATGGAACATTTAGTGTGATGGGCTTGAATACTTCATTACGCCCGTCCTTGTTGGGCGTGAAGGTGTTTGGAATGTAAAATTGAAGGTCGCAATCATCCAAAACTTTTACTCTATAAGTGTCCAAAGCCCAACAATCATTCGCATCGTAAAGACGCAATCGGTACTCTCCAGGGTTGCTAACTTCGATGTATCTGCTCTCTTCACCTGTGCTCCATAAATAGCGTTTTGCATCCAAGCGTCCGATCAAAGAGTCGGTGTTTCCAATGCAAATTGCGACCGTATCATAGCCTTTGCCTTCAAATTCTGGCTCGCTGACCTGTACGATATATTCGTTGTTTGCGACGCAGCCTGTTATGTCTTCGATCCGAACAGAGTATGTTCCCGGTTCGGTTACTTTAATGCTTACGTCTGTCGAACCAGTATTCCACTCAAAGTCGTACAAAAGATTGTCGTTGACCAAAGTGACTTCTTCTCCCTCGCATATTTCATAATAGCGTGGGCGATCCTCGACCAAATGTGAAACAACTAGAATGATGTCATCTTCTGAGAAGCATCCACTAGCGGTATCAGTGACGCGTAAATTGTATTGTATGCTTGCTTTAGGGCTGGCGGTAGGGAACTGTATGCTCGTATCATTCAAAGTTCCGTCTGTATTGATCCACTCGTACTGAAGGTCGCTGCCAATTCCACCATTCAACTTAACGCTATTGAAATTGCAAATGATTTCGTCTTCACCTGCGTATGCCACAGGAATTGGGGATATGTTCACCCGAACAGTATCGTAGGCCCGACAACTGAAGAGGCCGATGAGATTTTTAATTCCGAGCAGTACAAACTCCGTTGTATCGGTTAGGCCTGCAGCATAAGGGTTTAAAATGGATGGGTTGTTCACCTTTGAGCTGGGAGTCCAAAATGAAGAGTTCATTCCGCTTCCTGTGCCATTGAGAAATGCCGTATCGCCTTCGCATAAATTAATGTCGGCACCAGCATCTACGATTGGAGGTGGATTCACGGTAATGAAAACACTGTCCGCATCACTTCCACAGAAATTGGTGGCAGATAATTTCATTTTAAAGACCCCAATCGAATCCCAAGCGACCCGGATTTGGTTGTTTGCAGTGTCGACCACAACGCCACCGGGATCAACATGCCAGTTGTATTGGGTAACCGGTAAGAAACCTACAGTGTAATTGAGTGTATCGCCTTTACAAACCTGTAATGCTTGTCCACCCAATGATGTGTTTGGAACATTAGCCACATTTACTGTGACAGGAGGGGATAAGGGACCAGGACATCCAAAATTGGTTTCCTGAACGTACACAGTAAAAACACCAGTGCTGTTGTACCGAATTCCCAATGAAGGCTGAGGGTTTAAACCTGGACCTGGGAAGGGGACAGGCGTTCCTCCATTGGTGCTCAAGAACCATTGGTAGCTGGACTTGCTGTTGTACATCGGCGGAGCAAATCTGTTGACGTTAAAGAACACGGCCCCCCCGAAGCATGTTACGGTGTCTGAGGACCAAATGGATAAAGGAGCCGTCATGTATGGCGCCCCAATAGTCATTCGAATCAAACTACCCTTTAAAGCTGGATTTGTTGAAACCACTCTTAAATAATATGCTCCAGCATCAAGTCCCAAGGCGCGCAAAGCTGCCAATGCAGGGATGTTGATTGCCATCACTCCGTTTGTAGTTGACACCAGTGATCCTAAAGCAGTTCCAATGTACTGTCGCTGGAAAAATTGCATGTCCAATACTTCGAGTTGAAAGACGTTGCCCGGGTTGTAGACTTTGTTCTTTGGAGGCGTATTGATATCGACCTGAACAGTTCCTGTAGCACTGGCAACTGCTGAGATACAGAATGCGATGTCGACCTGATTGTTGCTTTTTATATCACAGTTTTTAATGCAAAATGGACCCCAGTTTATGCCAACTGTGTTGGGTGAGGAGGAAACCACACGGATGTAATAATTACATCCTTCAGGCGTTCCAGGAACGAGACCACTTACAGACCCTGGTAGGCCTGGAGGCACGCTTGGGTCATAGGTACTCGGGTCAGGTGCAGCTCCCAATTGCTGACTTCCAGCTGTTCCAAAGTTTCCAGCCGAATCACTCAACCAAGCAGTGTAAACGTTTGCATTGGTAAAGGTTCCAGTGGAATAAAACGGGATATCAATAACGCTTCCAACGCATACGCTGTCACCACCACCGGGAGTACTGCCTATGGTTACTGCAGGTTGTAGAGTTGTGATGGTGTTCGGGCAAGCAACAATCGTGATGCACGCAGTACTGGGAGTACCGTTGAAGAAGGGCGGCTTGGGAGGGTTGCTTCCTGAAACCCGCGACATCCGCAACCTAAAACAGCCCGTTGGGGCGGTGGTGGGAATCATGAGAGTAAAACTTCCTGAGGTCTGGGTCATCCCATTTACTTGCCACGTTAGAGAAGTTCCAAGAAGTTCAATGCTATAATCACCACGGCATAGAGCTGGAGATACCGTGTAGTTGAATCGTAGAAAGTTGTTTTGACAAACCTGGGTTGGAATATTTGAGAGAGTGATCGTTGGGGTGACGTTTAAGGTTCCGGTTACCAAGATGTCGTCGATTCCAAAGGAAATGTTTTGCGTCCCGCTGCTGCCATTTTTCCAGCGAAAACCAAACCTAAGACTGCTTACATTATCGAACGCGGTGTTTGTGAAAGTCTGATATCTCCAGAGAGTCTGGTTGTTAAATGCTCCCCCCAGCTGAGTCCAAGCACCACCGTTAACCTGGTAGTAAACTTCACCAACATTCGTCGCATCACCTTCAACAAGATAGAAGTAGGAAAAGGTGACTCCTGTGAATCCAATGGTGCAGATGTCGCCGGTAATAGCAAAACGATCCGAAGCGGAATTTGTGCTGAAATTAGCATTGCTTACGGCCGAGCTGGTGTCGTTGATGTGCAAGTAATGTCCGCCGGCAGCTGAGATTGTACCGGCAACGGTGTTCGATTGAGGAGTTGTGTTTGGGTAAGTGGTATTCCCTGTGTAAGCTTGATTTACGACCCAAACATTGTTACCCGAAGGGCTTCCAACTCCAGTCGTGTTTAAGGTCATATTGTGGTTCCCGCTTGCAAAGTCTTCCCCATATAGAAGCGTCTGCGCTTCCAGTTGAAAACTGAAAACACTTAGGGTGAAAACACATAGGAGAAGTCTGAAAATCATATTAGTTCCGGCTTCATTGGGCACCCAAAGTTAATTAAAGAGGTGCTACAAATCTAGGCCTTCAGACAATCGGATCATTCACTGTCAACGATTTGGATATCACCTCCGTATTCGGAAATCTTTCCAGTCGCATCTTTAACTACTGCGATCCATAAAAAGCTTTGCCCGCTTTTGGATTTTTTACCAGAATGAGCTACAACTCCGTCCCACTCATCTTGTGAATTGGAGCTCTGGAAAACAAGGTCTCCAGCTTCTGAATCCATGATCTTGAGGTCGAAGGAAACATCACCCTTTTTTAAGCCAATAGGGAACCAGCCACCAAGACTTGGGTTGAATGATTTAGGTGCAAGCAAATTGTAGGCTCGGCACACTGCCACACGCTTAGTGACGGAGTCTCTACATCCAAATTCGTTTTCAACGATGTGTTTGGCTTTGAAAAAGCCCATTTTTTCGTACTTGTGCTCCACATGAGCTCCTTCAAGAACGCTTCCATCTCCAAGTTTCCAGATGTTTTGGATTTCGGGGTTTGAAGCGTCAAAAACGATGGATGCTTGGGCGTTGTCGCAAGGACGTTCAAATTCGAAATCTGGATTCGGTATGTCATTGATGCGCAACTCAGATGAGTTCAATACTTGCATTGCTTGATCCCGATTGTCTAAAACGGAAACCTTAGCTATGTAAACTCCTGCACTGGAATATCGGTGAGCAACACTTTTTCCGTACTGAACTTTGCCATCACCAAATTCCCATACGACGGATTTGTCTGTTTCAACTCGAAACTCAATCAATTCACCCAAGCATGCATTGCTCGTTGAAATCTCTAAAGCTTGTTTAGGGAGTTTTGGTTCTTTGATTTTAGGCGCAGCGGCAACGACACTTGCTGCGAAAGCAGTTTCCACTTTTAAGTCGCTTTGTTCAACTTCCGCTGTTGAAGCCAAAACGGCTGAAGCTTCATTTGCAGAACTTTCATCGGTCAATTGAATAGGAACCTCCTCATTTGAATCGGCATTTTTAACCTCTAGTTGAGCAGCGCTTGTGCTTATTTGTGTAGGTTCTATGGAGTTTGTTATTTCAGAATTGGAGTCACTGAAATAATTCAAGCCAAAGCCTGATGTTGCAATAACAGCAACAACAGAGGCTATTTTTAGGCTGCTTGAAAAGCCACCAAGCTTTCCGCCAAGACTGGCCTCTAGTTTACTCCATGCTTTTGGATTGTACGGCGCTTCGTGGCCTTCAAAAGCTTCTCTTATATGGTCTTCGAACTGTTTCATTTTCTTAACCGACATTTTTTTTCTGCATTAATCTTTCCAATGTTTTCCTGAGGTTTTTCCTTGCCTTTGCTAAATTCGATTTTGAAGATCCTACACTAATGTGCAGTTGCTCCGCTATTTCTTGATGCGAATAGCCCTCAACAACATAGAGGTTAAAAACCGCACGGTAGGCATCAGAGAGCTTTTGAATGCTCTCAAGTAAGGCTTCGCGTCCGACGCGTCTGAAGAATTCTTCAGTAAAATCTTCCTCATCTGGCTCATCTTCAACACCCAAATGGTTGTCTTCAAGAGTGACCAGCTGATTCGCCGATTTCTTTCGACACATATCAATGGCCATGTTCACGAAAATTCGTTTCATCCAGCCTTCGAATGAGCCCGCGCCTTTAAATTTTTTGATTTTCTCAAAAACTTTCAGGAATCCATCATGACAAAGATCTTCCGCCTCCATTTCATTTGCGGCATAGCGCAAACAAATCATTTTCATTAAACCGTAATACTGCTCAAACAAAAGGTGTTGGCTGGCTCTGTCGCCTTTCTTACACCCTTGTACGATAAGTTCAAAATCATTTTTGGTTGAACGCATTTCGATTTATCTCTATTAAGACGAGAGGATGTTCAAATGGTTGCCTCTAATTGCGATAAATTTACGAAAATGAAGAGCCCACTTCATTTGAAGCCCCTAGCCATTCATATTTCATGAGCATTGTCGTTCGAGGCGAGGTGCATTTTGATACTTTTGCCGAGCTCGAAATTGAGCTAGTTTAATAAAGTCAAATCAAAGAAATGAAAGTAACGGTAGTAGGCGCCGGGAATGTGGGTTCAACCTGTGCCAATGTATTAGCGCACAATGAAATAGCAAACGAGGTAGTTCTTCTCGACATTAAAGAAGGTGTTGCTGAAGGAAAGGCACTAGATATGTGGGAGACCTCCCCAATCAATCTTTACGATTCTCGAGTCATTGGTTCTACCAAGGACTACGCTAAAACAGCTAATTCAGAAGTTGTTGTAATCACATCGGGTCTTCCAAGAAAACCTGGCATGAGTCGGGATGACTTAATTGCAACCAATGCAAAGATTGTTAAGTCTGTAACAGACCAAGTGATTGCGCACTCTCCAGAAGCGAAAATTATCATCGTGAGTAATCCTCTTGATGTAATGACTTACCAGGCATATTTATCTGCCAAGGTTGACTCAAGCCGCGTTTTTGGAATGGCAGGAATTCTTGATACTGCTCGATACCGATCTTTCCTCGCTTTAGAATTGAATGTGTCTCCAAAGGATATTCAAGCTGTTCTTATGGGAGGTCATGGTGATACTATGGTGCCGCTTCCGCGCTACACAACTGTTGGTGGAATTCCTGTAACTGAAATGATTTCAGAAGAAAAACTCAACGCCATCGTTGATCGTACAAAATCGGGTGGTGGTGAAATCGTGAAACTCCTTGGTACCTCCGCATGGTATGCACCTGGCGCAGCTGCCGCTCAAATGGTGGAGGCTATTGTTCGCGACCAAAGACGTGTTTTCCCAGTATGCGCTTGGTTGACTGGAGAGTACGGAATGAAGGATATTTATCTTGGAGTCCCTGTCATTCTTGGTAAGAATGGAATTGAAAAGATCATCGAATTAGATTTGAATGAATCTGAAAAGACTATGCTCGAAGAGTCTGCAACAGCTGTCCGCTCAGTCCTTGGTGTTCTTGATGGAATGAACGTTTAAATTATTGAAAGTCCTTGCTCTCAATTACAGGGAGCAAGGCTTTTACCAACCTCACTGATTTTCAAATAGTAGGCTTCAATTTCACCATAGGTGAATGGAGTCTTCTAAATTCTATATTTGCACGCTTCAAAAAAGCGCAAACCTTTCACTTAAACTAGTATGCAAAACAAAGGAGCAATTTGGCTATTTACGATTCTACTGGTCGTTGCCTGCCTTTACGAAATGTCTTTTTCCTTCTTCACCGGGGGAGTTGAGGCAGAAGCCAAAGTGGTTGCCACACAAAAATTAGACTCCCTGAATGCTGAATCAGGTGAAGAAATGGACCTTGGAACTCAGGATTCATTGTTTCAAAGTTTTGAGGCCGATTATTTGGTAACTCAGGCGAATGTAGAAGTGGTGCCATTCATAGGAACGACCTACAAAAGGGCAAAAGAAAAGGAAATCAACTTAGGTCTTGACCTTCAAGGTGGGATGCATGTAACCATGGAGGTTTCAGTGCCAGCTTTGGTTCGGGCTCTCGGATCGAATTCCGCAAACCCAACCTTCCAAAAAGCCTTAAGAATGGCTGAGGAAAAGATGGTCAGCAGTCAAGATGATTATGTAACACTCTTCGGGCAATCGATTATTGAGATCGACCCCGATTTTAAGCTTGCGGCTGTGTTCCATAATATGAACAACAAAGAAAAGTTCCCGCGCGATGCTGATAATGCAGCCATCATCCAAATCATTCGTTTGGAGGCTGAAGATGCGGTGAAACGTACAGAGCAGGTTCTTAGAAAACGCATTGACAACCTTGGGGTTGTTCAGCCAAAAATTCAAAGGCTTACTACATCAGATCGAATCGTGGTGGAACTTCCTGGGATTAAAGATCCAAAACGTGTGCGTAAGATCCTTCAAGGAACAGCCAAATTGGAATTTTGGGAGACCTACGACAACAATGATATTTATGAGCTGCTTGGAGAAATAAACCAAATTCTCAAAGTGAAGGATTCAATAGCGAATCTTTCCAAGAAGGATACTTCTGCTTTAGCAGTACTCGATGATTTCGAGCAGCTTCCAGCCGAAGAAGAAGATACCGAAGAGGTTTTGGCAGAGGAAGTCGTTGAAAACGATTCAAATGCAACTGGTAATCTTTTCTCCGACTTAGCTAATCCTTCTGATTCAACTTCAGACAGCACTTCAAACCTTGCTGCATCGAATGTGAGCAATCCTCTGTTTGAGGTTCTTGTACCGGCCCTAAACAGTGATGAAAATGGACAGCTTTTTAAAGTTCAAGGTCCGGTTGTAGGTTATGCGACGGTGAACAACATGAAGCAAGTTGATGCCTTCTTAGCTGGTTCCGAAGCCAAGGCAATCATCCAGCGTACGGTTGGGAGAGGTAAGATTAAATTCTTGTGGAGCTCACAAGCCTTCGACGACAACAATCAGTTCTATCAGCTTTACGCAATTAAGGTTGGTGGTAGAAATGCTGAAGCACCGATGGAAGGTGATGCCGTAACGAATGCTCGAGTTGATACTGATCCGCTTGGAAATCCTGAGGTGACACTCTTAATGAACTCTACTGGAGCTAAAGAATGGGCAGACCTAACAGCAAAGAATGTTGGTCAGAATGTAGCCATCGTTCTAGATGATTTTGTTTACTCGGCGCCAACGGTTCAAACTGAAATTAAAGGTGGACGTTCTTCCATCTCTGGTCGATTTAGCCCTGAAGAGGCTGAGGATTTAGCGAACGTTTTAAAGGCCGGTAAACTTCCTGCCCCAGCGAACATAATTGAAGAGGCCATTGTAGGTCCATCACTTGGACAAGAAGCGATCAGCAGTGGTTTGAGATCTTTCATCTTGGCCCTGATAATCATCTTGGCTTACATGATCTTTTACTACAACCGCGCTGGTATCGTAGCCGACATTGCACTTCTAGCAAACGTCTTTTTTGTTTTTGGAGTTCTTACAGCCTTAGGTGCCACACTCACCTTGCCAGGTATCGCAGGTATCGTGCTTACTATTGGTATGTCTGTTGATGCGAACGTTCTAATTTATGAACGGATACGTGAAGAGCTAGCGGCTGGAAAAGGTCTTAAGACGGCCATTTCTGATGGTTATGCAAATGCACGTAGCTCCATTTTGGATGCGAACATAACCACACTATTAACAGGTATCATTTTGGGTGTTTTTGGAACTGGACCTATTAAAGGTTTTGCGACAACCCTCATTATAGGTATCCTCACTTCTTTGTTCTCTGCAATTTTTATCACTCGATTGATTTTCGAATGGCAGATGTCGAGAAATCAGAAAATCAACTTCTCAACGAAATTGACGCAAGGAGCCTTTAAGAATTTGAACATCGCTTTCATTCCTCGAAGACGTATTTTCTATGTGATTTCCTCCTTGGTTGTTCTTGCTGGAATCGCTTCATACGCAACTCGTGGATTGAATTACGGTGTTGACTTTACAGGAGGTCGCTCCTATGTGGTTCGTTTTGATGAAGCTGCAGATGTCGAGAAAATTGGCGTTTCACTTGGGGCTGCATTTGTATCAGCTGAAGGAAACCAACAACGTCCGGAAGTGAAAGTCTTTGGAACCTCAAACCAAGTGAAAATCACCACTAAATACTTGATTGAACAGAAAGGTCAAGAAGTAGATGTGATGGTTGAAGATAAGCTCAACGAAGGCCTTGCAGGTATTAGTTCCAGCTTTGAGATTATGAGCTCTCAGAAAGTTGAACCAACCATAGCCGACGACATTAAGCAGTCTGCTGTTTGGGCGGTAATATTCTCTTTGGTCATCATTTTCTTATACATCCTGTTGCGATTTAGAAGATGGCAATATGGAGTAGGAGCTTTGATAGCTATGTTCCATGATGTTTTGGTTGTGCTAGCTGTATTCTCAATCTTCTATGGTATTCTTCCTTTTTCACTGGAAATAGATCAGGCATTCATCGCGGCGATTCTCACGGTGGTTGGTTATTCAATCAACGATACCGTGGTGGTCTTCGACAGAATACGGGAGCACTTAGGCTTGTATAAGCATCGTCAGTACGATCAGGTGGTGAACGGCGCATTGAACAGCACCTTGTCACGAACAGTGAATACTTCCTTATCAACCTTCTTTGTGCTTCTCCTCATTTTCCTTTTTGGTGGTGAAGTAATTCAAGGATTCATCTTCGCATTGATGATTGGAGTGGCAGTGGGAACTTATTCATCTCTTTGTGTTGCGACTCCTATTTTGCTCGACTTCGGAGCCAAGCAATTGGAAGCAGAAGTTGAAGCAGCGGAAGAGAAAAAATAAACATTGGACAAACTCCTCTTTTTTAATCTTGGTGGCGGTGAGATTTTCATAATCATGGCCATTGTATTGCTCTTGTTTGGTGCAAAACGAATTCCTGAAATCGCAAGAGGAATGGGGCGTGGCATCCGACAATTTAAGGATGCAGCCAACGATATTCAAGAAGATTTGGAGAAAAGCGTCAAAGACGTAAAAAAACAAATTGAGGAAGAGAAAAAGTAGAAATTTCTCGTAGTTCACAAAAAATTAAGGGGGTGTTGATAAAATCGACACCCCCTTTTTGTTATCACCCCCTCTAAATAGCTCACTTTTGTAAAAATTCTTCAAAAAATCAGCGAAATGGCTCATTTACGATTCGAAGCGCTTAAAGAAGTAATGAAAAGACACCCTAAGTCGGTGAACTTTGATGGTATTGTCCTCTCTAAGGAATTTGGAAAGAATGTCTTCAACGACGTTACCATGAAGGAATTTCTTTCGGATGAAGCTTACAAAAGCGTTCGTGCTTCTAGATTGAGTGGGAAGGTTATTGATCGCAGCATGGCCGATCAGGTTTCTTCATCCATGAAAGCCTGGGCCTTGTCAAAAGGAGCTACCCATTTTACACACTGGTTTCAGCCATTAACAGGGCGTACTGCAGAGAAACACGACGCCTTTTTTCACCCCATAGAAGATGGAAGAGCCATTGAGAAGTTTGACGGGAGCGAACTTGTTCAGCAAGAACCAGATGCGTCTAGCTTTCCAAGTGGTGGATTGAGAAATACTTTCGAGGCTCGTGGTTATACCGCCTGGGATCCCACATCGCCGGCATTCATTTACGACGATACTCTATGCATTCCTACAATTTTCGTCTCCTACACTGGGCATGCCTTGGATTATAAAGCGCCTCTTATGAAGGCTGCTGCAGCGCTTGATAAAGCTGCGACCGATGTATGTCAGTACTTTGATAAGAGCATCACCAATGTAAATGCAACCCTGGGTTGGGAACAAGAGTATTTCTTGGTCGATCAGGCCTTTTTTAAATCTCGTCCAGATCTTTTGCTTTCAGGAAGAACTGTTTTTGGACAAGCATCGTCAAAAGGGCAGCAACTAGATGATCACTACTTTGGTTCAATTCCAGAACGTGCATTCAATTTTATGCGTGACTTCGAGTTGGAAGCTCTCCGCTTAGGAATTCCCGTAACTACTCGGCACAATGAGGTAGCTCCAAATCAATTTGAGCTTGCGCCGATGTTTGAAGAGCTGAATTTGGCGGCAGATCACAACCAGCTTGTTATGGATGTGATGGAGAAAGTTGCACGCAAACACGACTTACATGTCTTGCTTCATGAGAAGCCTTTTGCGGGGATGAATGGTAGCGGAAAACACAACAACTGGTCAATGTCGACTTCAACTGGATCGAATCTCTTAGGTCCAGGGAAAACGCCAAAAACGAATTTACGTTTCTTAACCTTCTTTGTAAACACTATCAAGGCAGTTCATGAGCATGCGGATCTTCTTCGTGCGTCCATCGCCAGTGCTGGGAACGATCATCGCCTAGGTGCGAATGAGGCGCCTCCAGCGATCATTTCGATCTTCATTGGATCCCAACTCACATCAATTTTAGATGAAGTTGAGCGAGCTGTGACTGCTGGTAAAATGAGCCCTGACGTTAAAACTGATCTTAAATTGAAGATTGGGCGCATTCCAGCTATTCTTCTCGACAATACTGACAGAAACAGAACCTCTCCTTTTGCATTTACTGGAAATAAATTTGAGTTTCGCGCGGTGGGTTCAGCAGCCAATTGCTCGCAAAGTATGACCGTATTGAATACAATTGTGGCAAAACAGCTCAAGGAGTTCAAGAAGAGTGTTGACTCTCGAATGAAGTCAAAAAACCTTCAAAAGGACGAAGCAATTTTTCAAGTATTGAAGGAGTACATCGTTAGTTCTAAAGACATTCGTTTTGAAGGAAATGGATACAGCGAAGAGTGGGTTAAAGAAGCGAAAAAGAGAGGTCTTTCAAATCAAAAGACGACTCCATACGCCCTCGATGCATACGTGAGTAAATCTTCAAAATCCCTCTTTAAGGAATTCAATATTCTCACTCCAGAAGAATTAGAAGCTCGACATGAAATCAGTTTGGAAAACTACAAACTCAAAATTCAAATTGAGTCTCGAGCTATGGTCGATTTGGCTATGAATCAAATCATTCCTGCCTGTCTTAAATACCAAAAAGAGCTTCTTGATGGTGTGAGTCATCTCAAGGAAATATTCCCGAAGGAATTTGAGAAAATGGCGAAGGCTCAGATTGAAATTGTTCGGGAAATATCCGAAAGAGTGGAGAAAACCCGCACTTTGACTTATGAAATGATTGCGGCACGGAAGCGAAACAACGAATTAGATTCGGTTTCTTCAGAGGCAAAAGGTTATTGCGATGAAGTTGTTCCATACTTTGATAAAATACGGTATGAGGTTGATAAGCTGGAACTTATTGTTGACGACGAGCTATGGCCGTTGACTAAATACAGAGAAATGTTGTTCATCAAATAGGGGGAAGCAGCTAAGCTGCGCGATGCCTTTTGAATACTTGGAAATATTTCTTTATTTTGTCGTCCTTCCAAAAGGAAGAATGTACCGTCGTTAACTGCAATGAAAACAACTAATATGAGGGTAATTCGCGCGATTTTACTGTTCTTCTTCGTCAGCCTTACTACCATTTCTTTTGCTCAACACAACTTGACAAAAGAGGCGGATGAAGCCTATGAGAATCAGCAGTTTTTCAACGCTGTAGATCTCTACAAGCAAGCTTTTTCAAAAGAATCGAAGAAGGATTTGAAAATAAAAATCATTTACCGGATTGGTGAATGTTATCGTTTTCTTCTCGATTACGAGCAAGCAGAAGAGTGGTATGAAAAGGCCGAAAGGGCTAAGTACGATGATACTGAATTGGAACTGAATTACGCAATGGTTCTAAAAATGCAAGGAAAGTACGAAGACGCCCTTGTACATTATAAAGAGTACCAACAACTTGCTCCTTCCGATTCGCGAGCTCAGGACGGTATTAATTCCTGCGAACAATCGATTGAATGGCAGTCCAAGCCGACCAATTATTTGGTTGAAAATGTGCCTCAGTTGAATTCTAAATTTCATGATTTCGCCCCGGCATTTGCCGACAGAAAGAATCAAACTTTGATGTTCGCCTCCAGTCGTCCAGGTTCATCTGGCTCTGACATTGACCCAAATAAAGGGCAAGCATTCACAGATATTTTTGAATCTTCTGTTGATAGAAAAGGAAAGTGGAGCACTCCTAAACCTCTTCCTGAACCTATCAATACAAAGCACAACGATGGTGCGCCAAGTTTTGACTCGCGTAAGTCGACCATGTACTTTACGCGCTGCGAGTCTGAAAAGAACTCTGTGAAAGCCTGTTTGTTGTACCAAACGACTCTGCGCGGCCAAGATTGGGAAGAGCCCACGAAAATTGAAATGGGCAGCGATACTTTTTCAGTTGGACATGCCTCTATGAATGCCAAGGGAGATATGATGTTCTTTTCATCGGATATGCCAGGTGGCCAAGGTGGTAAAGACATTTATTACATGACTTACGATTCCAAAGCAAAGGTTTGGGGTGAGCCAGTAAATGTTGAAGGAGTAAATACTACAGGTGATGAATTGTATCCATTTAGCCACGATGATGGCCGTCTTTTCTTTGCTTCAAATGGTCATCCAGGAATGGGCGGCTTAGACATTTTCTCTGCAAATAAATTGGGCCCCAATGCATGGGGTAAAGTTGAAAACATGCGTGCTCCGATAAATGGTCCGGGTCACGATTTTGGAATTGTGTTTGAGGGAAATAAGAATAGAGGTTTCTTCTCTTCCATTCGTTCAAACGGAAAGGGATATGCCGATATCTATAGCTTCAAAATGCCTCCAATCATTTACGTTCTTCAAGGGAAAGTAAAAGATGTTGAATGTGGTAAGCCGGTTGCTAATGCGGTTGTTAAACTTATTGGAACCGACGGTTCTTCTGCTGAAGCTACAACCGATCAAACAGGATTCTACAAGTTTGATGCAAAGGAAAACGACGAGCGTTTCCTTGCTGAAAACACCTCCTATACAATTGTGGTTTCAAGAAAGGGCGATGCCAAAAAGGCTTCTCCCGATTGCAACAAAACGGTGATTGCCGAAAGAAGCTATTTGAATGGTCGTGGTCAGGAGACTACAATTGGAATTGAGCGTTCAACAGCCTTCGTACATGACTTTGAATTGCAGTGTTTAAATTGTGGTGAGATTCGCTTCCCTAAGGTTCTTTATCCTTTGGCGAAATGGGAACTCCTTGTGGATGAGAGAGTCAACTCTAAAGATTCCTTGGACTTCTTATTCCAGACCCTTACAGAAAACCCAACAATTGTTATTGAACTTGCAGCACATACCGATGCACGTGACTCGGACGCGAGAAACCAAATACTCTCTCAGAAACGTGCTCAAACTTGTGTCGACTATCTGATTGAGAAAGGAATTGACGCAGGTAGACTGCAAGCAAAGGGATATGGTGAAAGCCAACCATTTGTTGATGCTAAGGCGGGAATTACCTATACTGAAGCATACATCAATGGTTTGCCAAAGGATCAGCGTGAAGCAGCGCATCAGATCAATCGTAGAACGGTATTCTTCGTTTTACGTGACGACTTTGTTCCTACTTCATCTGCACCTGAGAACAACTAGCAAGGAATTGGAGCTTTTGTCTCCCAGAATATTACAGGCACTCTTTATAGGGTGCCTTTTTTTTACCGCTCAATGAAATACGACCAAAGAGGAGTTTCGGCCGATAAAAGCGAGGTGCACGAAGCCATTAAAAACCTCGACAAAGGACTTTTTCCAAATGCTTTTTGCAAGGTATTGCCGGACCTCGTTGGAGGTGATGTAGAGTACTGCAATGTAATGCATGCAGATACTGCAGGGACGAAACCTTCGCTTGCGTATCTCTATTGGAAAGAAACCGGCGACATGTCCGTGTGGAAAGGCATCATTCAAGATGCTTTAATCATGAATTTGGATGATATGATTTGTGTGGGTATCACAGACGGAATCATATTGTCATCTACCATTGGTAGAAACAAGAATCTAATTACTGGAGAGGTCATTAAGGAGTTGATTCAAGGCACAGCCGAATACATTGAAGAACTTCGATCCCTTGGGGTAGGTCTTGAGTTGGCTGGTGGAGAAACAGCCGATGTTGGCGACATCGTTCGAACGCTCGACGTTGGTTTTACGGCCTTTGCGAGAGCAAAGCGAAAAGACATTATCGACATTGCAATTCAACCTGGAAATGTGATTGTTGGATTGGCTTCATACGGGCAGACAAGCTATGAATCAACTTACAATGGGGGAATGGGTAGCAATGGACTTACTTCTGCGCGTCACGACGTTTTTGGTGGTCTAGCGGATAAGTATCCTGAGAGTTTCGATCCACACGTTCCTCGAGAACTTGTATACGCTGGAAGTAAGTCTTTGACCGATGTTGAAGAGAAAACTGGCTTGACCTATGGAAAATTGGTCTTGTCACCTACGAGAACCTATGCACCTGTACTATCTAAGTTTTTGGACAATGGACGGGAAGAAATTTATGGCCTAATCCATTGCTCTGGTGGAGCCCAAACCAAAGTGGGTAAATTCTTAAAGAACGGACACATCGTCAAGGACAACCTATTTGCTACTCCACCCTTGTTCGATTTGATTCAGAGTGAATCTGGAACCGATTGGAAGGAAATGTATCAAGTCTTTAATATGGGCCATAGGTTAGAAGCCTATTTGGATGAATCTCGAGTACAAGAATTGATTGATGTGGCCAACAGCTTTGGTATGGATGCTCAAATAATCGGTCGGGTAGAGGAGTCGGAAGAACCCGCCCTTACCATTATAAGTCCTTACGGAACATTCGAATACGAACTATGAGTTTAGTCCATAAGTTAAGCGCCATAGAAGATCGCTTCGAAGAAGTGAGCAAGTTTATTGTCGACCCCGAGATCATTGGGGATATGAAGCGATACGTCAAACTTAATAAGGAGTACAAAGACCTTGAAGACATTGTGAAAGTTTCAAGGGAGTATAGAAATACGCTCGATAACATAGAGTCTTCTGAAGAAATTCTCAAGACTGAATCCGATCCGGAATTTGTGGAAATGGCGAAAAAGGAGTTGGAAGAACTCAAAGCCAAACGCGAAGAATTGGAGGCCGTTGTGAAGGTCTTGCTGATCCCAAAAGATCCCGAGGATTCGAAGAATGCAGTTCTTGAAATACGAGCTGGTACTGGAGGAGATGAAGCTTCGATTTTTGCCGGTGATCTGATGCGAATGTATCTGAAGTATTGTGACTCAAAAGGCTGGACAACCGATATGGTTGACAGCACCGCCGGAACTTCTGGAGGCTTTAAAGAAATTATTTTCAACGTTCAAGGAGCTGATGTCTACGGAACGCTCAAGTATGAATCGGGAGTTCACCGCGTTCAACGTGTTCCTCAAACGGAAACCCAAGGAAGGGTGCACACTTCAGCTGCTACGGTAGCTATTCTTCCGGAGGCTGAGGAGTTTGACGTTGACTTGAAAGACGCCGACATTCGACGCGATGAATTTTGTTCTTCAGGGCCCGGTGGTCAGTCGGTCAATACAACCTATTCTGCCATCCGGCTTACTCACATCCCTACCGGAACCGTAGTTCAATGTCAAGACCAAAAGTCTAAGCTAAAGAACCTTGAAAAGGCCATGGCCGTATTGCGTTCTAGGATTTATGAAATGGAGCTTGCAAAACGGCATGAAGCGGAAGCAGCGATGCGCAAGACCATGGTTTCAACGGGCGATCGATCCGCGAAAATTAGAACGTACAACTATCCACAAGGACGTGTAACCGATCATCGAATAAACTTGACCTTGTACAATTTGAGCGCGGTATTAGACGGCGACATTGAGAAGTTCATCGAGGAGTTGAAGATGGCCGAGAATGCCGAGAAATTGAAATACGGAGATGAAAATGCTTAGGGATAAACTCGTCGCAGAAATTCAGCGTAAACAGAGTTTCCTATGTGTGGGATTGGATCCCGATTTAAGTAAAATGCCACCTTCCATTCTGAAGGAAAAAGACCCCATTTTTAGTTTCAATAAAATGGTCATCGAGGCGACTTCGGATTTGTGTGTCGCCTATAAGCCCAACATTGCATTCTATGAAGTTTTCGGTCCGAAGGGATTGGAAAGCTTAGAGAAAACACTGGAGCTGATTCCTTCAGAAGTACTCAGCATTGCCGACGGAAAACGCGGTGATATTGGCAATACAGCCGAGAAGTATGCAACTACCTTCTTCGACTACTTTGGTTTCGATGCTGCGACTGTCTCGCCATACATGGGAATGGAAACCATGCAAGCTTGGTTGGCTTACAAAGAAAAATGGACCATCGTGCTGGGACTTACTTCGAACCCAGGAGCAGAAGATTTTGAAATGCTGCAAACGCAGAATGGCAAGAAGGTATTTGAAGAGGTTATTCTAAAAAGTGTCGGCAAAGGTGATAATCTGATGTTTGTAGTAGGGGGTACTCGGCCAGAGAAACTTGCTGAAGTTAGAAAACTTGCTCCCGACCATTTCTTTTTAGTTCCAGGAGTTGGAGCTCAAGGTGGGGACCTAAAGGCCTTATACGACCATGGTTCGAACCAGCATTGTGGTCTTTTAGTCAATTCTTCGAGAGGCATTCTTTATCCAAAAAAAGGAGAATTTACGACTGATGACATTCGTGAATCGGCCATGACTTTGACCAACGAAATGAGAGTTTTGCTGGAAAAGTAGAACTTGAAAACAAGCTTTCCAGAAAAGCTCCTTCACTACATATGGTTGCATGCTCTCTTCGATCAGAAGAATCTTCGAACAACGAAGGAGGCTTCAATTCGCATCCTAAAGAGAGGTGAGCTGAATACAGATTCAGGCCCCGACTTCTTCAACGCCCACCTTAAAATTGGCGCTAGATTATGGGTCGGAAATGTGGAAATGCATCTTCAATCGAAAGATTGGTTCAATCACAAACACCATTTGGATGAAGCCTATTCCAATGTGATATTGCATGTGGTATATGAAGAGAAGACTCCCATCGAATTGGAAGGAATTCCATGTTTGAATTTGTATCCTAGAGTGAATTCTAACCTGCTTCAGAAGTATAGCAGCTTAATGAATTCAAAACTCTGGATTCCCTGTGAAGATCAGATTTCCTCAAATTTCAATTCTTCATTCGAATTATGGAAACACCGATTGTTGTGTGAGCGTTTGGAGCGGAAGTCAAAGGATGTTCTGAGCCTGGTGTCGCAATTAAATTTTGATTGGGAAGAAGCTTTCATGCAATTGCTCTTTCAACAAATGGGCTTCAAAACCAATCGATTACCTATGGAATGGCTTTCGAGAAAACTTCGTTTTTCACATTTCAAACGGGAAGCGGGAAACCTGGAGTACATCGAGGCGATGTTATTTGGCGCTGCCGGAATGTTGAGAGGGAAAGAAGACGACAAGCAAATCAAGTTGAAATACGATTTTGAGCTTCTAAGGAGAAAATTCAAGCTAACAAGCATTGACGAAAGTTCCTGGAAGTGGTCGCGAATGAGGCCTAGTAATTTTCCTAGCATTCGCTTGGCGCAATTGACGGCCTTACTGGCCTCGGATAGAAATTTAGTTCATAGCCTGTTGCAGGCTTCTGAACTGGATGAAATGAGGAAACTGTTGGAGGTAAATGCTGGTTCGTATTGGAGTCAGCATTATCGATTTGGTCAGCGCTCAAATGAGCATTCAACTCACCTAGGGAAGTCGAGTATTGATTTGATTCTTATAAACCTCTTTTTACCTTTTCGGTTTTGCTCCCAAGAACATCACGGTATGGACACTGCGGAGCTCATTGAATTCTATTTTGAGATTCAGAAGGAGTCCAATTCTACTCTAAAAAAATGGCGATCTTTGGGAATGATCAGTCGGTCGGCGGCTGATTCACAAGCTTTACTAGAATTGAAAGCCAGTTATTGCAATCAACAGAAGTGTTTGAGTTGCCAATTGGGTGCAGAAATTTTGAAGAATGATTGAGAGAATTAAGGGCTATTTCGAGAAACAGGCCTTTGGTGTATGTGATTATTTGGGAAATAAGCTGGGAATGGATTCCAGCCGAATTCGCGTGTTTTTCATCTACATTTCTTTCATTACGATTGGTTCGACCTTGATTTTTTATCTCATTCTCGCTTTCTTTATTGAGCATCGCTATCTCTTCAAGAAAAAACGAAGATCAATTTGGGACCTGTAGGTAGTTATGCTGTTTAATTTAAAATTTTTCAAGGAGATTTATTATGCACTAGCAACCCTCCTTGCAATCATTTTTATTGGCACTCTAGGCTTTAAGCTCATTGAAGGATACAACGTCTTTGAAGCCTTCTACATGACAATCATTACGGTTTCTACAGTAGGCTTTTCCGAAGTTCGACCTCTTTCAGATATGGGAAGGTTGTTCACTGCTTTTCTCATCATTACGAGTTTCGGTATTTTCGCTTATGCTGTATCTTCCATCACTCGTTACCTTGTAACCGGGAAATACAAAAACTACTTTAAAGACTATCGCGTGAACAAAGCCATTTTGAATATGAAGGATCATGTAATCGTATGCGGTTACGGAAGGAATGGAAAGCAAGCAGTTGCTACGCTTCAAGCACATAAAGTTCCTTTCATTGTGATTGAACAAAATGAAGCGGTAGTCGAGGATATTCGACTTCATTCTGATCTGATATACATGCGCAGCAATGCAACTTCTGAAGAGGTGTTAATTGATGCTGGAATAGAAAGGGCGCGGGCCATGATCACAACATTGCCAGAAGATGCGGATAATGTATTTGTCGTTCTCACTGCAAGAAGCCTTAACGCAGACTTAAACATCATCAGTAGAGCGAGTGAGCTTCAAACTGAAAAGAAGCTTAAGATGGCAGGTGCCAACAATGTTATCATGCCAGACCGTGTGGGCGGTTCTCACATGGCATCTTTAGTCGTGACTCCCGATGTTATGGAATTCCTGGATAAGATTTCCATCACAGGTTCTGCCGACATCAATCTCGAGGAAGTTGAATTCAAGAACATTCCTGCAAGCTTCAGGTACAAGTCGTTTCAGGAATTGGAGAATCAATACCAGATTGGAGCGAAAATCATTGGCTATAAAACAGCTGCAGGAGAATACATCATAAACCCACCGGAAGATTTAGAATTCATTCCAAATTCGAAGCTCTTTGTTCTGGGCAATGCCGAGCAAATTAGGAAGTTGAATTCCATTCTCATCGAGGTTTCCAACTAAGTAGGCCAGATTCTTATATTTGGGCCCCATCAGCCCAAGAAATTACCATATGAAGTACAAAGTATTTTTGGTTCTGGCGTTCATCGCCCTCATTCCTCTTTTTGCTGAAGCTCAACCCGCAAGCGGAATTGATGAAACAATCAACCAGGTATTTACTCCAGTCTCAGATTTTTTAGGGAAAATAATCTTCTTTGAAATTCCCATTGCACCTGGGAAAAAGGTTCCATTTGTTTTAATCTGGCTGATCGCTGGAGCTCTCTTTTTCACTTTCTATTTCAAGTTTGTAAATCTTACAGGATTTAAGCATGCCCTTGATGTAGTGCGAGGTCGATTTGATGACCCAAACAACCCAGGTGAAGTATCGCACTTTCAGGCGTTAACAGCCGCTCTTAGTGGTACTGTAGGTGTTGGGAATATTGCTGGGGTTGCTCTAGCTGTTTCCTTAGGTGGTCCGGGTGCCACTTTTTGGATGATCGTAGCGGGCTTGCTCGGTATGTCTTCAAAGTTTGTTGAATGTACGCTTGGGGTAAAGTATAGAAATGAATACGACGATGGTTCCGTTTCTGGCGGTCCTATGTATTACTTAAGTAAGGGATTGAAGAAAAAGAATATGGGTGGACTGGGGAAAGTCTTAGCCGCCGTTTTTGCCATTGCAGCTATTGGAGGTTCTTTCGGCGGTGGAAATATGGTTCAAATCAACCAGGCCACAATGCAACTCACTGAAGTTACAGGAGGTGAGAACAGCATCTTTTTTGGTCAGGGTTGGATTTTCGGATTGATCATGGCGGGCGTAGTTGGATTCATCATCATTGGTGGAATCAAGAGCATTGCAAAAGTGACCGACAAAATCGTTCCTTTTATGGTGGGCATTTATGTGCTTGCTGCACTCATCATCATTTTTGGAAATTTCAGTCAAATCCCTGCAGCTTTTGGAGAAATCGTGTCAGGGGCCTTCAATGCAGATGCAATGTATGGTGGATTCATTGGAGTTCTTATCATGGGATTCAGAAGAGCTGCTTTTTCCAATGAAGCGGGAATTGGCTCGGCTTCTATAGCTCACTCTGCAGCCAAAACAGACAAGCCAATCAGTGAAGGTTTAGTTGCTCTCTTAGAGCCCTTTATTGATACAGTTGTTATTTGTACCATGACAGCTTTGGTGATTGTAATATCGGGCTATGGTGATATCGGCGCCCAGGCTGCATTTGAGTCTGCCAGCTCTGGTGGCGGAAGTGCTGCGGGAATTGCGCTAACCTCTTCGGCCTTTGCTAAAACCTTAAGCTGGTTTCCACTTGTACTTTCAGTGGCGGTTATCTTGTTTGCCCTTTCAACCATGATCTCATGGTCCTATTACGGACTGAAGTCATGGACCTATTTATTTGGGGAGAGTAAGTCGGCTAACAACGCCTATAAAATCGTGTTTTGCATCATGATTGTTGTGGGTTCCGCCATCAGTGCGAAAAGTGTGTTCGACTTCGGCGATGCAATGATTTTTGCGATGTGTTTTCCAAACATTGTTGGCTTGATTATTCTTGCTCCCGAGATCAAAGAAGATCTGCGCGACTATCAAGAGAAGGTTCGCACAGGAGTGATCAAAAGGTACAAATAGTGGCCTAAATTTTAGCGAATACGCTTTTCGTCGCCTATACCTCCCGTTCACAGAATTCTGTTCACAAAGGACTTCCCTTTGTGTCACTTTTGATTCGAAATTCAATGCTTCTTTGTGTTTGAATCCATGAAAAAGAGTCTCCTCGCGTCATTCATCCTATTTGTCTTTGTAAGCCTTGCTTCTGCTGGCCCAACAGACATTCTCGTCAAAGGGAAGATTTTTGAGGGAAATGATGTTTTAAGGAACGTTCAAGTCTCGGTCAACATGGCCCACTCAGAATACAAGTCGTACAAATCGATTGACGGAGAATTTGATTTCCAACTGCCTTTTGGCTGCGATTATTACATCCATTTCTCGAAACCCGGTTATGTTTCAAAAAGAATCTTGGTTAAGGGTGATAAGATTGTGAAGTCGATGGTTCCGGAAGATCAAATTTTTAAACCTTGGAAAGTGCGCTTATTTAAGGCAGAGCAAGGCAAGGATTACAGCGATTATGATGATGTACTTGGCGAGATGTTTTTTGATTTCAATCAAAGAAAATTTGATTGGTCGGTAAATCAAGACATGCTCATTACAGATCTTACAGAGGATGATTTAAACGCTAAAAGGGAAAGAGTTGATGCCGTTTTAAGTGACTAGAATCGGAGAGAAGTACGCGAAGCCAAGGTTACAGACTCAAGAGCATATCAAATCATGACAAATGGAAGAGCTTTTCACAGCGATATGCGAACTGGGAGGCCGATGATGAACTTTTCGGAGGTCATTGACGTCGATGGTAGGAGAATCCTCATCGAAGAGCGCCAAGAAGGGGCTAAGTCCATTGAATTGCGGACCATTGAACTCGATGGTCGCGTGACCCAATACATGAAAGTAAAGCACGCCTGGGGTGGTGAGTATTTCTTCCGCAATGGAAAGATGATCAATGCTCACATATATCACATTGAGGCCTGCAAACGCTTGATTGGGGAGTGATAAGTTGATTCCTAGCCAGTCCTTATGAACAGTTGTGAAAGGGACGTGGCCCACGAATGAAGTCATGCGTCTTTTTGAGCTGAGTCTTCAGACATTCGGAGAAAGATTATTCGATGTCTCTCCGCTTCCGGGATTACTTCTATTTCCATCCGAAAGAAAGGACCGCTCTGGTTTTTTTACTGATGCTGAATTGCACTCTGTTTGCACTTCGAGAGGGAATTGAATATTACAGTTTAAACATTGAAGAGCACAGCGGTCTGGCAGAATTCCCATCCTTTGAACATGATATGGAGGCTTCTTTTTCGAAGCTCCAAGAAAAGTCAACCTTGAGTGATTCGCCTGACAAGGTGGAGCCCATTGTTTTGAAAAAGCCCTTGGCAAGACAATGGACTGAAGTAAAAGACAAGGCCAAAATAGGATTGAACAATGCAGATCGTGAGGAACTAGAAGAACTACCACTAATTGGGCCAAGTCGAGCATCGGAAATTCTTAAATATCGAGAGCTGTTGGGAGGCTTTTACAGGCTTGAGCAATTACTCGAGGTTTATACAATCGACTCTTCTGTATACTCGGTTGTGCACCCATTTCTTGAAGTGCGAGATTCAAGCTGGAGAAAAGTTAATATTGACGAGGTTGAATTCAAAAGCTTGCTTAAGCATCCATACTTTGACTATCCGCTTGTGAAGTCAATTTTTCAACTTCGGGATAAAGGGCGGTTGGAATCCTTGTCGCAATTAAAAACCCTGGATTTAATGAACGATTCTATCTACGTGAAAATCGAACCCTATCTATTCATTGAGAAGCCGTAATAGAGCTGAGGTGAGTATATGAAATAGTGCTATTTTCGAAGCCGCTATGACAGAGGCAGAGATTAAAGAACTGATTTGTGAAGTGCCAGATTTTCCCAAACAGGGAATCTCATTTAAAGACATCACGCCCCTGTTGAAATCGGCCGAAGCTTGCAAGAAAATTACGAACCAAATATTGGATCACTTCAAACAAGATGTTGATGCAATTGTTGGTATTGAAAGTCGGGGCTTTTTCTTCGCTTTTTCGATGGCTCAGGCACTGGGTGTTCCATTTATTCCAATTCGGAAGAAGGGTAAACTCCCGCATAAGACCATTAGCGTGCGTTATGGCTTAGAGTATGGCTTTGATGAGGTGGAGATGCACCTCGATGCCATTGACAAAGGGCAACGAGTTTTAATTCACGACGATTTGCTCGCTACAGGTGGAACTGCAGCGGCTGCAGCAGACTTGGTGAAAATTGCAGGAGGAAATGTAATTGGATTTAGTTTTCTCATTCACTTAGGCTTTTTGGACGGCTTGCAAAAGGTGCAGAAGTATTCCAACAACATTCATTGTTTAACGACTTACGAAGATTAGTTATGAATTTCGAACCAACAGAGAACCAAAAGATGATTGCTCAAATGGTGAGCGATTTTTGCGAAAAGGAAGTGCGTCCAAATATCATGGATTGGGATGAGAGTCAAGAATTTCCACGGCCACTCTTCTCAAAATTTGGCGAACTCGGGTTGATGGGAGTACTTGTTCCTGAACAATATGGAGGATCGGGAATGGGATATTTGGAGTATGTAACTGTACTCACTGAGATTGGTAAAGTGTGTGGTTCAATTGGATTGAGCGTAGCTGCTCACAATTCTTTAGGAACCGGACACATTCTTCAGTTCGGAAGCGAAGAACAAAAACAGCGTTGGTTGCCGAAGTTGGCCTCTGGAGAGCATTTGGCAGCATGGGGTTTGACAGAGCAAAACACAGGTTCCGATGCGGGAGGTATGCTAACAACTGCAGTTGAAGATGGGGATGACTTCATCATCAATGGAACTAAAAACTTCATTACACACGGAAAGTCTGGTGATGTAGCAGTTGTAATTGTGCGGACGGGTGAAAAAGGAGATTCTCACGGTATGACGGCCATCCTTGTCGAGCGTGGAACCCCAGGTTTTTCCGCCGGTAAAAAGGAGAACAAACTGGGTATGAGGGCCTCGGAGACAACTGAGTTGATATTTCAAGATTGCCGAGTGCCTAAGGCAAACGTTTTGGGTAAAGTAGGGGATGGATTTATTCAGTCCATGAAGGTTTTAGATGGCGGACGTATATCCATTGCGGCATTGTCCTTGGGGATTGCGAAAGGCGCATACGAAGCGGCGCTTCAATACTCAAAAGAACGTCATCAGTTCAATAAACCGATTTCATCTTTCCAAGGCATCGCCTTTAAGCTTGCCGATATGGCAACCGAAATTGAAGCTGCAGAACTTTTAACCTTTCAAGCAGCAGACATGAAGAACCGAGGGAAGAAAATGACGAAGGAATCTTCATATGCTAAATATTACGCTTCAGAAGTTTGTGTTCGTGTAAGTACCGAGGCGGTTCAAATATTTGGTGGTTACGGCTACACAAAAGACTTCCCAGCAGAGAAGTTTTACCGTGATTCAAAACTTTGTACCATCGGTGAAGGCACCTCAGAAATACAAAAGTTGGTCATCGCAAGGGAAATTCTACAATAAACTTGACGAGCAAAGAGAATAGTCATACTTTTGCCGCCCTGAATAAAAGAAAAATAGATGCTGGTAATTTCAGTTAAAGAAGGAGAAAACATCGAACGTGCTATCAAGAAGTACAAGAAGAAGTTCGAACGTACAGGTGTTATGCGTGAATTGCGCGAGCGCAAGAAGTTCACAAAGCCTTCTATCAAGCGACGTGAAGAGATCCTAAAAGCGATCTACGTAGGTAAGATGCATAGCAGTTCCTAAATCACTTGACATCTTCTTTAGAATCCTTTACATTTATGGGTTCGAAAGAATTTGAATGGATTTAAGGAGCTTCCTAGACTACTTACTTAAGGAAAAACGGTATTCAACGCATACCGTGCGGTCTTATGCAATAGACCTTCAACAATTTTCAGATTACACTTTAGAGTATTACGAGGTGGATGCGGCCCTTGAGGTTCGTCATCCAATGATTCGTTCTTGGTTGGCCCATCTTTCTGAGCAAAACCTCACTTCAAGCAGCATCAACCGAAAACTCTCTTCGGTAAAGGGCTATTTTAAGTTTCTGCATTCCAAAGATCTCGTTCCTCAAAACCCGAGTCAAAAGTTAAGCGCCCTTAAAAAGGATAAGCGTTTACCTAAGTATGTGGAGGAAAGTAAGCTTGATTTCCTATTCGATCAGATTAAATTCGGTGAGGGTTTCCCTGGAAAACGCGATGAACTATTAGTAGAGATTCTTTACAACACGGGCATGCGCCTATCTGAATTGATAGGCCTAAAAGAGTCGGACCTAGATTTGGCAGATGCCCAAATGCGGGTTACTGGTAAAGGCAATAAGATGCGCATCGTGCCAATGAATCGCACGTTGGTTTCCTCGGTTAAAGAATACCTTGCTCTAAAACGTACCAATGAGCTCGATTCACCGTTCCTATTAATATTGGATAATGGGAAACCCTTGTATCCAAAGTTCGTATACCGCAAGGTCAATAGCTTAATCGGAATGGTGTCAACCCAACAGAAAAGAAGTCCGCATGTCCTTCGACATTCATTTGCTACGCACTTATTGAACAAGGGCGCCGACATCAATGCGATCAAAGAAATTTTAGGACATGCTAATCTGAGTGCGACAGAAGTTTATACGCACAATTCATTTGAGAAATTAAAATCAGTCTATCAACAAGCTCATCCAAGAGCGTAATGTTCCTATGTATGCAAGTAAAAATTCACTCCATTCACTTTGATGCAGATAGCAAATTGGTCCACTTTGTTCAGGGCCGAGTCGATAAATTGAACCAGTTCTATGACGGAATTATTGAAGGAGAGGTTTTTTTACGGCTAGATAATGCCAGCAATCACGAAAATAAAGTTGCAGAGATTCGTCTTTCCCTTCCAGGAAATGAACTGTTCGCCAAACGACAGTGTAAATCTTTTGAAGAAGCCACAGATACTGCCATTGAGGCACTACGCCGTCAAGTGCGTAAGTACAAGTCTAAGCATGGTCATGCTTGATTTCTAGCCGCTCTTTGAGGTCCATTTTTTTGTTCAACAGGCGATAGAAAAAAAAGAGACTAGGGGAGTTTGGTTTAACATGATAATCTTTTATACATTTGCAAGCCTTTTTGGGGCCTTATTCCTGTATGGAAATAAGTGCCGATGTAGCTCAGTTGGCCAGAGCAGCTGATTTGTAATCAGCATGTCGGGGGTTCGAATCCCTCCATCGGCTCACGTTCTTTGAATGAAAATATATTAAGCTGGGGAGATACTCAAGCGGTCAACGAGGTCAGACTGTAAATCTGATGGCTTCGCCTTCGTAGGTTCGAATCCTGCTCTCCCCACTTAAAGCATTAAAATAATTAGCGGGAGTAGCTCAGTTGGTAGAGCATCAGCCTTCCAAGCTGAGGGTCGCGGGTTCGAGTCTCGTCTCCCGCTCTTTTGGCATTTAGCCGACGTAGCTCAGTGGTAGAGCGCTTCCTTGGTAAGGAAGAGGTCACGGGTTCAAATCCCGTCGTTGGCTCAGATGACATATATAATAGTAAGAGTAATAATTAAGTAATAATCAAATTCAACTAATCCCAAAATAGCCATGGCTAAGGAAAATTTTGACCGTTCGAAACCGCACGTCAACATTGGTACCATTGGTCACGTTGACCACGGTAAGACCACATTAACAGCGGCAATTACGAGAGTTCTTGCATCAAAAGGACTTGCAGAAAACAGAGATTTCGCTCAGATTGATAACGCACCAGAAGAAAAAGAACGTGGTATCACGATCAACACTTCACACGTGGAGTATGCGACTGATGCGCGTCATTACGCTCACGTTGACTGTCCTGGTCACGCTGACTACGTAAAGAACATGGTAACAGGTGCTGCCCAGATGGACGGTGCTATTTTGGTAGTTGCTGCAACTGATGGTCCTATGCCACAAACTCGCGAGCACATCCTATTGGCTCGTCAGGTTGGTGTACCTAAATTGGTTGTATTCATGAATAAGGTTGACATGGTAGACGACGAGGAACTCCTCGAGCTCGTTGAAATGGAAATCCGTGAACTTCTTGACTTTTACGAGTACGAAGGTGATGACACTCCAATCATCCAAGGTTCTGCCCTAGGTGGTCTAGAAGGAGACGAAAAATGGTCTGAAAAAATCATGGAATTGATGGATGCTGTGGATTCTTGGATTCCACTTCCAGAACGTGATGTTGACAAACCATTCCTAATGCCAGTAGAAGATGTATTCTCTATTACAGGTCGTGGTACAGTTGCAACGGGTAGAATCGAAACTGGTGTAATCAACACTGCTGAAGAAGTTGATATCCTCGGATTTGGAGCTGAAAAATTGAAATCAACCATTACTGGAGTAGAGATGTTCCGTAAGATCCTCGACCGAGGTGAGGCTGGTGACAACGTAGGTCTTCTTCTTCGTGGTATTGAGAAAACTCAAATCAAACGTGGTATGGTTATCTGTAAGCCAGGTACCATTACTCCGCACACTGAATTCAAAGCTGAGGTATATATCCTCAAAAAAGAAGAAGGTGGACGACATACTCCATTCCACAACAAGTACCGTCCTCAGTTCTACTTGAGAACCACTGACGTTACTGGTGAGATCATGCTTCCAGAAGATCGTGAAATGGTAATGCCAGGTGACAACTTGACAATCACTGTTAAACTTATTGCTCCTGTGGCCATCAATCAAGGTCTCAAGTTTGCGATGCGTGAAGGTGGACGTACTGTAGGTGCGGGTCAGATCACTGAGATTTTAAAATAGAAAAGTTCATTGAGTGGATGAGAGACGTCTTGGGATTAGGCGTCTCTCTAAACCTCTTTTACGGGTGTAGCTCAATTGGTAGAGCAGCAGTCTCCAAAACTGCAGGTTGAGTGTTCGAGTCGCTCCACCCGTGCAATGCAGTTGCGGAATACAATATAGATGGATACAATTAAAAATTACGTAAGCGATTCCTGGAATGAACTAATGCATAAGGTTTCATGGCCAACATGGACCCAATTGCAAAGCAGTTCAGTTCTCGTATTGGTAGCGACCTTTTTGATCGCTGCAATCATTTATTTGATGGATTCCGCTTTTGGTAATTTGATGAAACTCATCTACAACAACATTTTCAATTAGGAAGATGGAAGAGGTTAGCAATAAGAAGTGGTACGTCGTTCGAGCCATCAGTGGTAAGGAGAAGAAGGTCAAGGAGCAGATCGAGATGGAGGTAGAGCATGAAAAGCTTGATCACTACATTTCACAGGTCTTGATTCCGACCGAGAAAGTTTTCCAAATCCGCAATGGCAAGAAAATCAGTAAAGAACGAAACTTCTTTCCTGGCTATGTCTTAATAGAGGCGATTCTTACGGGTGAGATTCCTCACATGATTAAGAACCTTCCGAATGTCATCGGTTTCTTGGGTGACAGAAAAGGAGGGGAGCCTGTTCCTTTGAGACAGAACGAGGTGAATAGAATACTCGGGAAAGTTGATGAACTCGCAGAGAGCGATGAAGAACTCAACATTCCGTTTATTATTGGTGAAGCGGTAAAAGTGATCGATGGTCCTTTCAACAGTTTCTCTGGTGTGATTGAGGAGATTAATGAAGAGAAAAAGAAACTCAAGGTTATGGTTAAAATCTTCGGAAGAAGAACACCTCTTGAGTTGAGCTACATGCAAGTAGAAAAAGAATAATTAAGCTACAATGGCTAAAGAAGTATCAGGATTAATTAAAGTTCAGATTAGGGGTGGCGCAGCCAATCCTTCTCCTCCCGTAGGACCTGCATTGGGTGCTAAAGGGGTGAACATCATGGAGTTTTGTAAGCAGTTCAACGCTAGAACCCAAGATAAAGCGGGAAAACTTTTACCTGCAATCATCACGGTTTATTCCGACAAGTCTTTTGACTTCGTCGTTAAAACGCCTCCGGTTGCAGTTCAACTTAAGGAAGCAACGAAATTAAAGTCTGGTTCAGGTGAGCCAAACAAGAAAAAGGTTGCAACCGTGAGTAAAGATGTAGTGCGCAAGATTGCCGAAGAAAAAATGCCGGATTTAAATGCATTCACAGTTGAAGCTGCTATGGAAATGGTAGCTGGAACTGCACGAAGCATGGGGATTCGCGTTAAATAAGTCTGACAATGTCGAAGCTGGGAAAGAAAAGAAAAGAGTCTCTTGAGAAATTTGATCTCGAGAAAGCTTACTCCTTGAAAGAGGCTGCTGGAATGATCAAAGAGATTTCCACAGAAAAATTTGATGCCTCTATTGATTTGGCTGTTCGTTTAGGTGTTGATCCTAGAAAAGCCAACCAAATGGTTCGTGGTGTAGTTAGCCTACCACACGGAACAGGTAAAGAGGTACGTGTACTTTGTTTATGCACACCAGATAAAGAGCAAGAGGCGAAAGATGCCGGTGCAGACTTTATTGGGCTTGACGAGTACGTTGAAAAAATTAAAGGTGGATGGACCGACTTTGATGTCATCATTACCATGCCTTCGGCAATGGGTAAGGTTGGTGCTTTAGGTCGAATCCTAGGTCCACGTGGTCTTATGCCTAATCCTAAAACCGGTACGGTTACTATGGAGGTTGGAAAGGCCATTGAAGATGTTAAAAAAGGAAAGATTGATTTCCGTGTAGATAAGACTGGAATCGTACACGCTGCGATTGGTAAAACGTCTTTTGAAGCGGATAAGATCTACGATAATGCATCCGAGCTGTTACAAACCATTTTAAAGCTCAAGCCTACTTCGTCAAAAGGCGCTTATGTGAAAAGCGTCGCCTTGTCGAGTACAATGAGCCCAAGCATCCATGTGGAGACGAAGTCTATCGCTTCCTAAGATTTAGTCACCGTTAACCTATTGGTATGAATAGAGAGGAGAAGAACCAAGAAATAGATGTACTCGCCAAGCAATTGGGAGAGAGTGACATCTTTTACTTGGCAGATGTAGCCGCGATGTCGGTAGAGAACTCGAACAAACTTCGACGCCTTTGCTATAACCGCGATGTTTCTTTAAAAGTGGTGAAAAACACACTTCTAAAGAAAGCCATGGAGAAAGTGGAGGATAAGGACTTTTCAGAACTGTATGATGTTTTGAAAGGAAATACGTCCATCATGTTCTCTGAAATTGGAAATGCTCCTGCAAAGCTTATAAAAGAGTTTCGCAAGAAGCAAGAAAAACCAATGTTGAAGGCCGCATATATTGATGCTGCAACATACGTTGGTGATGACAAGTTGGAAATGCTTGCTGAGCTTAAATCGAAAGAAGAGCTTATTGGCGATATCATCTTGTTGCTTCAATCTCCAATGAAGAACGTGGTCTCTGGTTTAACTGCAGGTGGATCCAATATTTCTGGATTGCTTAAGGCACTAGAGGAGAGAAATAATTGATTAAAAACTAGACATAATAAAAACAACCGAAATGGCTGATATTAAAAAAATCGGTGACGAGCTCGTAGGACTTACCGTAAAGGAAGTAAAAGAACTCGCTGATTATCTTAAAGATGAATACGGCATTGAGCCCGCTGCTGCTGCTGTTGCAGTTGCTGCTGGACCTGCTGCTGACGGTGGAGAAGCTGCTGAAGAACAAACAGAATTTGATGTTGTTCTTACATCAGGCGGTGCTTCTAAACTGAAAGTTGTGAAGCTTGTTAAAGAATTGACGGGTCAAGGTCTCAAAGAGGCAAAAGACTTAGTTGATGGCGCGCCAAGCACAATTAAAGAAGGCGTTGCAAAAGACGAAGCTGAAGCACTTAAGGCACAGTTAGAAGAAGCGGGAGCTGAAGTTGAGCTTAAGTAAGCTTTAGAACCCAAGTTATTAGAAGAGGTTTAGGTCCCAAGGGGCCTAGACCCTTCTGCGTTTTTAGACCTTTCATCGGATTATTTAGCACGAGATTACATGGCTGTAAAGACAAAGAATAAGGATAGAATTAATTTCAGCTCAGCAAAAAACACTCTGGATTACCCGGATTTTCTGGAGATTCAGCTGAAATCTTTCAAAGACTTTTTCCAATTGGAAACGTCTCCGGAAAACCGAGATGAGGAAGGATTATTCAGTGTTTTTTCTGAGAACTTCCCAATCACCGACTCACGAAACAACTTCGTGCTGGAGTTTCTCGATTATTTTGTGGATCCACCTCGTTACGCAATGAACGAGTGCATCGAAAGAGGCCTTTCTTACAGCGTTCCGCTGAAGGCAAAGCTTAAATTGTACTGTACAGACCCTGAACACGAAGATTTTGAAACCATCGTACAGGATGTCTATTTGGGAACCATTCCCTACATGACCCCAAAAGGTTCATTCATCATCAATGGTGCTGAAAGAATTGTAGTTTCTCAGTTGCACCGATCTCCTGGTGTTTTCTTTGGACATAGTTTCCACGCCAACGGAACTAAGCTTTACTCAGCGCGAGTAATTCCATTTAAAGGATCTTGGATTGAATTTGCAACCGACATCAACAATGTGATGTATGCATACATCGACCGTAAGAAGAAGTTGCCAGTAACAACTCTCCTTCGTGCGATTGGGTATGAAAGTGATAAAGAAATTCTTGAAATCTTCGACCTCGCAGATGAGATCAAGGTGAACAAAACTCAATTGGTGAAAGCTGTTGGTCGCAAGCTAGCGGCTAGAGTTTTGAAGTCTTGGATTGAAGATTTCGTTGATGAGGATACAGGAGAAGTTGTTTCCATCGAACGAAACGAAGTATTGATCGATCGTGAAGTGATTCTTGAAAAAGACCACATCGATTTGATAATGGATTCAGGATCTAAAACAATCCTTCTTCACAAAGAAGAAGCGAATGCTCAAGATTTCGCCATCATCTACAACACACTACAAAAAGACCCTTCAAACTCTGAAATTGAAGCGGTTGAGCACATCTACCGTACCATCCGTAATTCTGAGCCACCAGATGAGGAAACAGCGCGTGGTGTAATTGATAAACTATTCTTCTCCGACAAGCGATACGATCTTGGAGAAGTTGGTCGATATCGAATCAACAAAAAGTTGGGTCTCGACATCGATATGGAGACTAAGATTCTCACGAAACAAGACATCATAGAAATCATCAAGTATTTGATTGAATTGATCAACTCCAAGGCAGATGTTGATGATATCGATCACTTGAGCAACCGTCGCGTACGTACTGTTGGTGAACAATTGTACAACCAATTCGGCGTAGGTCTTGCCCGTATGGCTCGTACCATCCGTGAGCGAATGAACGTTCGTGACAATGAGGTATTTACTCCGATTGACTTGATCAATGCGAAGACACTTTCGTCTGTGATCAACTCGTTCTTTGGAACGAATCAATTGTCTCAGTTCATGGACCAAACCAACCCTCTTTCTGAGGTAACTCACAAACGTCGTTTGTCAGCACTCGGACCAGGTGGTTTGTCTCGTGAACGTGCCGGATTTGAGGTACGTGATGTTCACTACACTCACTATGGTCGTTTGTGTACCATTGAAACACCTGAAGGACCGAACATTGGTTTGATTTCTTCCCTTTGTGTTTATGCCAAAGTGAATAAACTAGGATTCATTGAGACTCCTTACCGAAGTGTAACTGAAGGAAAAGTTGATCTCCAAGGAGAGGTGACTTACTTAAGCGCTGAGGAAGAGAACGGTCAGATGATTGCCCAGGCAAACGCTAAGCTCGAAGACAACGGGTCATTTGGTTCTGATAAAGTAAAAGCACGTTTCGAAGGTGATTTCCCAGTCATTGAAGGCGACAAGGTTACTTTGATGGACGTTGCTCCAAACCAGATTGCTTCTATTGCCGCATCCTTGATTCCGTTCTTGGAACATGATGATGCCAACCGTGCCCTGATGGGATCAAACATGCAGCGTCAGGCTGTTCCTTTGGTTCGTCCAGAAGCACCTATCGTTGGTACTGGTCTAGAAGAAGGCGTGGCTAAGGATTCACGTGTTTTAATTAATGCTGAAGGTCCTGGGGTTGTTGAATTCGTTGATGCGACTCGCATCGTAATCAAATACGACCTTGATGATCTAGATCGTTTGGTTCGATTTGGCGACGACAGCAAAGAATACACTCTTACGAAGTATTCTAAAACCAATCAATCCACAACCATCAACCTAACACCAATCGTGCAGAGAGGTGAGCGCGTTGTTGAGGGTCAGATTCTTTGTGAAGGATACGGAACTGAGAACGGTGAGCTTGCACTCGGTCGTAACTTGAAAGTGGCCTTTATGCCGTGGAAGGGTTACAACTTTGAGGATGCCATCGTAATCTCTGAGAACGTAGTAAAAGACGACATCTATACGTCTGTTCACGTTGATGAATTTGCACTTGAAGTGCGAGATACAAAACGTGGATTGGAAGAGTTGACAGCAGATATTCCAAACGTAAGTGAGGAAGCTACGCGCAACCTTGACGAAAACGGACTTATCCGCATCGGGACACGTGTGAAAGAAGGTGATATTCTGATTGGAAAGATTACTCCGAAAGGAGAAACGGATCCAACTCCAGAAGAAAAACTGCTCCGCGCAATCTTTGGTGATAAAGCGGGTGATGTGAAAGATGCTTCATTGAAAGTTCCACCATCAGTAGAAGGTGTTGTAATCAATAAGAAGCTCTTCAGCAGAAAAATTAAAGATCGCAAAGCGAAATTGGAAGAAAAGCCGATTCTTGAAGAATTGGATGAGAAGCATGAAAAGGTTCTTGGAGACTTGAAGTCTAAGTTTGTTGAGAAGCTCTTTACAATTGTGACGGGTAAAACTTCGCAAGGTGTCTTCAACAATTTCAAAGAAGAGATCGTGAAGAAGGGGACTAAATTCACCCTCAAGTTGCTTAGCTCACTGGATTATCGCGACATCAACCCAACAGGTTGGACCACCGATAAAGCTAAGAATGAGTTGATCCGACAATTGCTTCACAACTACAACTTAAAAATCAACGACGAAGTTGGCGTTTACAAACGCGCAAAATTCGCCATCTCAATTGGTGATGAGCTTCCTACTGGTATTGTTCAGTTGGCCAAAATCTACGTTGCTAAGAAGCGCAAGCTGAAAGTAGGTGATAAGATGGCTGGTCGTCACGGAAACAAGGGTATTGTTGCCAAGATTGTACGTGAAGAGGACATGCCGTATATGGAAGATGGAACTACCGTTGACATCGTTCTAAATCCACTTGGGGTACCATCACGGATGAACCTAGGTCAGATTTATGAAACTGTACTTGGTTGGGCCGGATTGAAATTGGGTGAAAAATTCTCTACTCCAATTTTTGATGGTGCGAGCAACGAACAAATCGAAGGTTGGGTAGAAAAAGCTGGCTTGCCACGCTTTGGACGAACTCAGCTGACCGATGGTGGAACTGGAGAGAAGTTTGATCAGCCTGCAACCGTAGGTGTGATATACATGCTTAAACTCCATCACTTGGTTGACGATAAGATGCACGCACGTAGCATCGGACCATACTCTCTCATTACACAGCAACCATTGGGTGGTAAAGCTCAGTTTGGTGGACAGCGTTTTGGTGAGATGGAGGTTTGGGCTCTCGAAGCATTTGGAGCGTCGAACATTCTTCAGGAAATCTTGACTGTTAAATCGGATGATGTAACAGGACGAGCTAAAGCCTATGAGAAGATTGTAAAAGGAGAAACGATGCCGATCCCTGGTATTCCAGAATCATTCAACGTATTGCTACATGAAATGCGCGGTTTGGGATTACGTATCAATTTAGAATAATCTGTAACGAATTCATTATACACGATTTATGGCTATTCGGAAAGAGAATTTAGTGGACAGTAGTTTTAAGAAGATTGTTATCGGTCTGGCATCGCCAGAGATGATCCTTGAGAATTCTCGAGGTGAGGTTCTTAAGCCTGAAACAATCAACTATAGAACCTACAAACCGGAACGCGACGGCTTGTTTTGCGAACGCATTTTTGGCCCTGTAAAGGACTATGAATGTCATTGTGGTAAATACAAGCGAATCCGTTACAAAGGAATCATCTGCGACCGTTGTGGAGTAGAAGTGACTGAAAAGAAAGTGCGTCGTGAGCGCATGGGACACATCTCATTGGTGGTTCCAGTTGCACACATCTGGTACTTTAAGTCACTTCCAAACAAAATTGGTTACCTACTTGGGCTTCCATCGAAGAAACTCGATAGCATCATCTATTATGAGCGCTATGTGATTATCAACGCTGGAGTTGCTAAGAACGCTGAAGGTGAACCTTTAGAATACTTGGACTTCTTGACAGAAGAAGAGTACTTGGATACTTTGGACACGCTTCCAAAAGAAAACCAGTACTTGGATGATTCTGATCCAGACAAATTCATCGCTAAGATGGGTGCAGAAGGATTGTTTGATCTTCTCTCACGTTTGAAATTGGACGAACTGTCCTTTTCTCTTCGTCATAAAGCTGCTACTGAAACTTCACAACAACGTAAGAACGAAGCTCTTAAAAGACTTCAAGTTGTTGAAGCATTCCGTGACGCTCAAAGCCGGATGGAGAACAATCCAGAGTGGATGATCATTAAGGTGGTTCCAGTAATTCCACCAGACCTTCGTCCATTGGTGCCACTTGATGGAGGACGCTTTGCGACTTCCGACCTGAACGACCTTTACCGTCGTGTGATCATTCGTAACAATCGTTTGAAGAAACTTCTTGAGATCAAAGCTCCTGAGGTAATTCTTAGAAACGAGAAACGTATGCTTCAAGAAGCGGTGGATTCTCTCTTCGACAACTCACGTAAATCTTCAGCGGTTAAAACTGAAGCAAACCGTGCATTGAAATCATTGAGTGATTCATTGAAAGGTAAGCAAGGACGATTCCGTCAGAACCTTCTAGGTAAACGTGTTGACTATTCTGCACGTTCGGTAATTGTTGTTGGACCAGACTTGAAATTGCACGAATGTGGAATTCCAAAATCGATGGCTGCTGAATTATACAAACCATTCATCATTCGCAAGATGATTGAGCGTGGTATTGTGAAGACAGTAAAATCAGCGAAGAAAATCGTTGACCGCAAAGAGCCAGTTGTTTGGGACATTCTTGAAAACGTTTTGAAAGGACACCCAGTTCTCTTGAACAGGGCCCCAACTCTTCACAGACTGGGTATCCAAGCTTTCCAGCCTAAATTGGTTGAAGGAAAAGCCATTCAATTGCACCCACTCGTTTGTACGGCCTTTAACGCCGACTTCGATGGTGACCAGATGGCTGTTCACCTTCCACTAGGAAACGCTGCCATTTTGGAAGCGCAACTATTGATGCTTGCATCACACAACATCTTGAACCCTGCAAATGGTGCTCCTATTGCCGTTCCTTCTCAGGATATGGTATTGGGTCTCTATTACATCACTAAGGGAAGAAGAACAGACGAAGGCAGAACCATGATTGGTGAAGGCAAAGTCTTCTATTCTTCTGAAGAAGTGTTGATCGCATACAACGAGAAGAAACTTGATCTACACGCTTACATCAATGTAAAAGTAGAGACAGTTGAAAACGGAGAACGCGTTAGCAAGGTGATCGAAACGACTACTGGTCGTGTGATGTTTAATGAGCATGTTCCGGAAGAAGTAGGTTACATCAATGAGGTTTTGACCAAAAAATCTTTACGAGACATTATTGGTCGCGTATTGAAGATCACTGGATTTAAATCTACTGCGAACTTCCTTGACGATATTAAGCAACTCGGATTCTACAATGCATTTAAGGGAGGTTTGTCCTTCAACTTGGATGATGTAATCGTACCACCAGAGAAGGAAAAACTTCTTGGTGATGCAGCTTCTGAAGTAGAAAACGTGATGATGAACTACAACATGGGTCTCATCACCAACAACGAGCGTTACAATCAGATCATTGATATCTGGACGCACACGAACTCGAAGTTGACCTTCGCTTTGATGAACCGATTGAAAAATGACAATCAAGGATTCAACTCCATCTTTATGATGTTCGATTCCGGAGCACGTGGTTCGAAAGAACAAATTCGTCAGCTTTCTGGAATGAGGGGTCTGATGGCCAAGCCACGTAAATCTGGTACGGTTTCATCTGGTGGTGAAATTATTGAAAACCCGATTCTTTCGAACTTTAAGGAAGGACTTTCAATTCTTGAGTACTTCATCTCAACTCACGGTGCACGTAAAGGTCTTGCCGATACTGCCCTTAAAACAGCCGATGCTGGTTACTTGACTCGTCGTTTAGTTGACGTTGCGCAAGACGTTGTAATCAACGAACCAGATTGTGGAACCTTCCGAGGTTTAACTGCTTCTGCGCTGATGATGAACGAAGATGTAGTAGAGCCATTGTACGACCGTATATTGGGTAGAACTGCATTGGAAGACGTAGTTCATCCTGAGACTGAAGAAGTAATCGTTGCATCCGGAGAAGAAATCAATGAAGACGTTGCTCGTGCCATTGAGGCGGCGGGTATCCAAGAAGTTGAAATCCGTTCGGTTCTTACTTGTGAAACTCTTCGCGGAGTTTGTGGTAAGTGCTATGGTAGAAACCTCGCAAGTGGTGCACACGTTCAAGGTGGAGAAGCTGTTGGTGTTATAGCCGCACAGTCGATTGGTGAGCCTGGAACACAGCTTACGCTTCGTACATTCCACGTTGGGGGTACAGCCTCTAACATTGCAGCGGAATCTAAGATTCTTGCTAAGGCCGCAGGGAAACTTGAAATCGATGAGCTTCGTACGGTTCGCAGAAAGAATGAATCTGGTGTTGAAGTAGACATCGTTATTGGTCGTTCTGCTGAGATGCGTATTGTGAACGAGGATGGTAACGTAATCGTGACCAACAACATTCCTTACGGATCTGAACTTCACAAGAAGTCTGGAAACAAAGTAAAAAAGGATGACTTGATCTGTCAGTGGGATCCTTACAATGCCGTTATGGTTTCTGAGTTTGCAGGTAAACTCCAGTTCGAAAACATTGAGCGTGGAGTAACCTACAAGGAAGAGTCTGATGAGCAAACAGGGTTCAAGGAGAAAGTAATCGTTGAAACTCGCGACAAGAAGAAAAACCCTACCATCCACATTACTAAGGGTGGTGAGATTCTTCGCTCGTACAACATTCCAGTTGGAGCTCACGTAATCGTGGACGATAAGCAAGGAATTAAGGAAGGTGAGATTCTCGTGAAGATTCCACGTACATCTGGAAAAACTGGTGACATCACTGGTGGTCTGCCACGTGTAACGGAATTGTTTGAAGCGCGTAATCCATCGAATCCTGCAGTTGTTTCTGAAATCGACGGAACTGTAAGCTTTGGTAAAATCAAACGTGGTAACCGCGAGATTCACATCGAGAGTCGTTTCGAAGACAAGAGAACATACTTGGTTCCATTGTCGAAACACATTCTTGTTCAAGAGAATGACTTCGTGAAAGCGGGATACAATCTTTCTGATGGTGCTATGGCTCCTGGAGATATTCTAAACATCATGGGCCCAACCGCTGTACAAGAGTACATCGTGAATGAGATCCAAGAAGTTTATCGTCTGCAGGGTGTGAAGATCAACGACAAGCACTTTGAGGTAATCGTTCGTCAGATGATGCGTAAAGTATACATCGAAGATTCTGGAGATACGAAGTTCCTCGAGAAGCAAGTGGTGAACAAACGTGACTTCAGAATCGAAAACGATGCCATCTATGGTATGATGGTAGTGGACGATCCGGGAGACTCGGAGGACATGAAGGCAGGCCAGTTGATTTCTCCACGGAAGTTGCGTGATGAGAACACGACATTGCAGCGTAAGGATATGAAGTTGGTGGTTGCACGTGAAGCAGTTACAGCAACAGCAAGTCCGGTGCTTCAAGGTATCACCAAAGCATCTCTACAAACCGATAGCTTCATTTCTGCGGCATCCTTCCAGGAGACTACTAAAGTCTTGAACGAAGCAGCTGTTTCAGGAAAAGAAGATCACTTACTCGGATTGAAAGAGAATGTAATTGTTGGACACAAAATTCCAGCGGGTACAGGTATGCGTTCATACGATCACATGATCGTTGGTTCGAAAGAAGAGTACGAAGCCTTACTCAGTGCCAAGACCCCATCTACAGAAGATGTGGTTGAGGAAGTGGAACTCAAATCATAAATGAAGATGGCGCCCTTAGGGCGCCATTTTTTTTGTCTTATTATCTGACTTATTATGGCAGAAGAAGAAAAGGAAGGCCAGCCACAAGAAGGCCAATTGAACATCGAACTTTCGGAAGAGATTGGTGATGGCGAATACGCGAACCTCGCGGTCATTACTCATTCACCATCTGAGTTTGTGCTAGACTTCATCAAGGCTATGCCGAACGTTCCAAAGGCAAAGGTGAAGGCACGTGTAGTAATTACTCCACAGCACGCCAAACGATTGGTTCGTGCCCTCCAAGACAACATTGTGCGCTACGAAGCCGCACACGGTAGCATCACCGAGCCGAACAACAGCCAGAATACTTTCCCGATGAATTTCGGAGGTCCGGCTGGGCAGGCTTGAGTCAAATACTGATTACCAATTGTTGATGATCGATTGGCGATTGTTGATGATTCCTTATAGCTTACAGCTCAATAAGAGGCATCGGATTCTCCTGGTCAAAACGCTATCTTCGAGCGATGATGCACACTAGCAAAGCACCTGTCTTCCTTCTTCTCCTGAGTTTCACAGGTTTCTCCCAAAACTATAAGGAGATGATGCAAGACCCTTCTTACAACTTCTACGAGGTTGTGCGTGAAGCGGAGAGCTATTTTGAAAACAATCCAAAAGGAAAGGGAACTGGATACACGCCATTTCAACGCTGGAAGTATGAGAATGAACCGCATTACTATCCGAGCGGTGTGCGAAATCAATCGTCTCACTTCATCGCAGAAAAGGCCTTTGAAGATTTTATAGCCAAGAATCCTGGATCGGCAGCTCGAGCTGGATTAAACCCCTGGACAGAATTGGGTCCATGGAAAGTGGAGAACATCACCGGTCACTACGCTCCGGGCATGGGAAGAGTCGAGACATTTTTCATTGATCGAGTCAACTTGAATCGCATGTTTTTGGGTTCTAGAAGCGGCGGTTTTTGGAGAAGCTACGACGGTGGTGCACACTGGGAGAATACCACCGATCAACTCCCAGCAAGCGGAGTGAACTCAATCGCGGTCTCACCAAACGACAGCAATCTCATTTTGATCAATGTGCAGAATTCTTCGAATGGAAGAACACACGGGATCTACATGTCGACGGACGATGGCACGACTTGGAGTCCAACTGAATTCAGCTCTAAGAACGGCCTCGGCGGACTCGGAACAAATCTCACCGTGTACAAACTCTCTTATCATCCGACGATACCGAACTTGATGTTCGTGGCTTCTTCTCAAGGAATCTATCGCTCAATCGACACGCTGAATACCTGGGTTCAAGTGACCACAAATTCAACCCGCGACATGGCTTTTCATCCCACCAACGACAGTGTGGTGTACGCCTGGGAATCTTCCCAACGCGACAAGCTCGCGGTATCCTCTGACTTTGGAAATACGTTTGGCTACTCCGCAACAATGCTTGGGCAGAATTCAGGCGGGACCACAATTGCCGTGAGCGACGATTGCCCTGAATGCGTATACGTAGGTAGTGGAAATGGAATCTGGAAGTCAGCAGATCGAGGAGCTACGTTCAGTTTTATTTCAAATCCAAGCGGTGGAGGGAACCATTTGGTCGTGAGCGACGAAGATTCGGATGTGATGATTGCTGGAGGAGTGGATGCCTACAGCTCTACCGACGGTGGTCTCAACTTCAATCAAGTCACTTGGTGGAGTCTAGGAAGTGTACCCTTTGATGGCGATCAGTACATTCATGCAGACCTCAGAGAGAGCGCTTGCTACGATGGTATTTTCTATTTGGCCACCGACGGCTACCTCGCTCGCAGCAGCGACGATGGAGACAGCTGGGAAATCATAAGCGAAGAGATCGGCATTCGAGAGAATTATTCCTTGGGTCAAAGTCAATCGCATCGGCAAGTGAGCTATTGCGGGTCGCAAGACAATGGTCAGAGTTTGGTGAACGACACTGCCTGGTTGGAGATCTACGGGGCCGATGGAATGGAAGGAGTCATTCAACCATTAAACCCGAACATTTTGATGGGCAGCTGGCAATTTGGAGGGCGACGAAGATCCTTCGATGGAGGAATAAGTGGACAAGTCTGTACTCCTTTCGATCAGGACGATGGATTGTGGGTAGCTCCATTGCTGCTCGATCCCGTGAATCAGTTTCGGGTGTACAGCATGGACGAAACCTTGTTTGCGAGCGACGATTTTGGTTCAAGTTGGGATGATCTTGGAACACCTTTCGGAACTGGAGCCATCAATCAAGCGGTCATAGGAGAAAACAATCCCAACTATATGTTCTTCTCGGATGGTGGAGATCTTGCAAAAACGTCCGATGGAGGTCAGAATTACAAGAGTCTGACTCAACCGGTGAATCACTTCGTGACGGACATTGCAATGGCCCCTGGAAACGACAGCATCGTTGTGATCGTCAATGATCAATGGCAAAACAACGGTGGGAAGATTTTTGTGTCGCGTGATTTTGGAGAAAGTTGGGGGAACCACACCTACAATCTTGGCGATATGCCTTTGCGCTCGGTGATCATCGATCATACCGATGACATGAATATTTATGTGGGCGCAGAGATTGGCTTGTACTTCAAAGGTCTCAAGGATTCTATTTGGACCTTGTTTAATGAAAACCTACCCAACGTTTCCATTCGAGACATTAAGATTCACCGAGGAAGCAACACCTTGCGGGCGGTGAGCTGGGGTAGAGGATTGTTTGAGGTGAAACTGCCAGGTAGAGAAGATTTTCCTTCGATTGAACGCGTGTATATGACTCAACCGAACAGCTTGTCTCAGCCAAAGAAGGGCGTCGACAATTACATCTACGCCGAAATCGATTATGCCGGAACTCTTAGTTCGGTGAACTTGAGTTGGGGTGAGAATCACCTGAATCTCGACACTACAGAGGCTATGGTTCTTCAGTCTGGAAACCTGTATCGCAGTGCTGAGCCAATGCCGGATCTCGCCATCGATTCTGATCTTCATTTCCGAATTACATCGACTGGTGATCAGGGCGATAAAAGTGAGAGCTATAGATTCATGTACAGCATTCATCCATTTGTGTATTGCGATGCCGTGGGCGGTTCGGGTACAGGTGGCGACTACATCGACTATGTAGAGTTGAATGGAGTAGGGCAAGCCAGTGGGAAGGAAGGATACGCCGACTTTACCAATGTTGAGATTCCTCTGATTAGAGGTCTGTCTTATTCACTTGAGATCACTTTGAATTTCCATTGGGATCCGGATACTACTGCTGCCTGGATAGACTTTAACCAAGATTCTGAATTCAGTTCCGATGAGCTCATCGAGATGACAGAGCTCAATGCGCAGCATGAATCCTTCGCCTTTTTCACTGTTCCAACAGATGCCAAAACCGGTTCTACAAGAATGCGAGTGAGGAATCAGTACTACAATGAAGCCCCAGATCCCTGTGCTACTCGGGTGGGTGAAGTGGAAGACTATACGGTTGTCATAGGTCCGCCGCAATCGCTGGAGGAACAGAATGCCTCGATGGAAGTGAAGGTGGTTCCCAACCCAGCCAAGGGATCCTTTCAGCTGATTTGCTGTGAAGGAGAAGTGCAGGCTGTGGTCCTTCAAGACATTCATGGTAAGACTGTACGCGTATGGAATGGATCGCGGGGGGACTATTCTTTGGAAGGGCTTAGTTCTGGGCTTTATGTTGTTCGCGTTGAATCTAAAGGCTATAACTCGAGCGTTAAACTATTGGTAGAATGAGACGAACGATTTATTTGATTGCCCTGTTTGGCCTTTTATTTTCATGCAAGAACTCTGAAAAAGTGGAGGTTCAAGACAAAGCTCCCGTGCTTTATTCGGTACTTGGTGAGCTCACACAAACCAGTCAATATTGCGGTGGCGCGCGACCTACTCAGGAGATGGAAGATGAAATCCGTCGACCGAGGCCTTATCCACTCAAAATTTATCTGAGAAAAGACAGTGTGAACCGACTTGGCTCTCCAGTCATCAAAGAGATCATGCCCGATGCCGAAGGCAAGTTTGAATTGAAACTTGAAGCTGGAACCTACTGCATCGTGCGAGAATATCAATTGCAAGCTGCGAACCCATCTTCCCTGCGTTCACAAGATGTTGGTGTAGATGAAGCTTGTTTCCGCAAGAAATGGGCAGAGTGTTTTAAGTCTTTTGAAGTGAAGGATGCTTCAGTTGATTTGGGCGCTCTGAACATCAAACACCGCTGTTTTCTTCCCGATCTTCCCTGCGTTCGGTTCGAAGGTCAGATGCCTCCTTGATGTTTGATGACTGATTTCCAATTACCAATTATTGATTATTTCTCTTCGTTCGTTGAGCTCGTTTGTTCTACTCTAGAGGCAAGAATCTCTCAATTTAGCGCTTCACTTTGAAAAGGTATACAGTGCCATATTGGCCATACAACTGTTCCCAAGCGATGATCAATTCTTTTCCATTTTTTTCTTCGATGAAGTATTGCGTATATCCATAGGTTCCTCCTTCTACGTCGAACCAATCCTTGCTCGCGCAGATATGCCATCCGCGCAGTACCAAAAGGAATGCATTCAGTTGTCAATATAGCCTCCCCACGACAGTTCGACTGAGATGTCGACGTCGCCATCATCGCTGAAATCGAATTGCCCAGAACTGGATACAATATTGAAAGCGTAGTCCCCTTGCTCGCGCGGATACCAGCCGGTAGGCTGGCAGGTGCCATCCGCGCAGTACCAAAAGGAATGCATTCAGTTGTCAACATAGCCTCACTCTCAATAGAGTTGGGCAGCTTTGTATTGCATGAGTCGCAAGTACAAATTTCATAATCCTGAGGGCTACTACTTCGTAACTTTCGCAGTACGTCATTGGGTTGATGTATTTACAAGGCCGCTTTACAAGGACATCCTAGTTAGGAACCTCAGATATTGCTGCAAACACAAAGGGCTTCAACTGGCTGCTTGGTGCATCATGACAAATCATATACATCTGGTCATGAGAGCGAGTGATGGAATTCTACCACAAGATGTCTTGCGCGACTACAAGAGATTTACTTCAAAGGCAATTGTCCGAGCAATTCGGGATAACCCTCGGGAAAGCCGAAAAGAATGGATGCTCAATTTGTTTTGGAATGAAGAAAAGCAGTCTTTCCGATTTTGGCGAGGTGACAACCAACCGATTGAATTGTGGAGCAATGCGGTCATCGATCAGAAGATTAATTACATCCACAACAATCCGGTGAAAGAGCAATTCGTGAGCTCAGCAATGGATTATGTTTATTCTAGTGCAAGAAGTTTTGCTGGAAAGAAAGGCTTGATTGACTTGGAGCCACTTTAGTAAGTTGAGATGGAGTCCTCGTGATGGAATCAGGAGATGGCTTAACCGCAGGGGTCGGTGGATCCGTGTTCGGTAGATTTGGTATTGAGCATTTCTTCGTAGGCTGGAATGCCTTCGAAGTGGTTACTGACAACAGGACCATGGCTGATTTCGGTTTGCAAGCAAGTGCTACTGTTGGCGTACGAAAGGGGCCTTTTGGTCTTGATTTGGAGATGGGTTTCTCTCAAGTACTTCTGCGGAATGATAAAAACAGTGGTCGATACTCTTATGATATGGGAAGCAGTAAACAGATGCTTCAGTTCTCCTTAGGCCTTACTTATGGCTTTCAGCTAAGTAATGAATAGCGAAAGCATCAACCGCATTCGTGGGGTGGTGTTGCACTTAGATGAGATCATCAAAGAATACCGTGGAGACTTAGATCAACTTGGTCCGCACCATTTCATCAACTCCGAGAGTGATGCCGTGGCTTTTTAGATTAAAGCTGCAAGCTAAGAGCCAAAAGTCAAGAGGGCATTTGGAAATGGGATTCGATGACCAATTTCTTCAAGCCTTAAATGAGCCCAGTCATCCTGAGCCTCTGCGTGCGCTGAAGCTATAGCGGAGGAGCAGTCGAAGGGTGCTTTTCACTTCACCCAATATAGTAAATTTAGAATTGGGACTTTTTTTTGTGAGTGAGAGCACCTGCCCGTATTGAAAATCCGAGCCAAGGTCCCAATCGAGTAGAACTCCTATGCCTATCACTCTATCACTCTCACACTCCATCACTCCCCGTCCGAGGTTTTTGCTACGGACGCTGAACTTTCCAGCTGGTGGGATGCTTGTCCTGCTGAATCCGCAAAACGTACATGCCCGCTGGGAGGAAATCGTATGAGATTTCAACTCTCTGCCCTTCTTTTGCAAATGAGGTGTTTCCTGCAGACAAAAGTTGCGCATTCACATTAAAAAGCTGCCAGTGAATTGGCTCCTGTGATCGACCGGAGGAAATGAGCCAAGACTCCTTCCCATGGATTACTTGAAGTTCCTCTTCTTCTGCCACAAGGGAGGGTGAAGACAAGCTGGAACTGTAAGAGCCTCTTCGGTATTTGACGGTTCCTGAGACCTCATCTTCCCAAATCACCCAAATGTTGCCTTCGTGGAGCATCACATCCACGGCATTCACGAAGTCAGTATCCACAATCTCTTGAACGTTGTTCAGGCCTTGGTTAAGGTCTTCAGTAAACTGCAGAGCAACTTCTTGCTTTCCGTTCGAGAACTGGTACCACACCATTGCCATGGCTTCCTTGTGGTAATCGATTCTTGGATAGTTCTGGGATATCAAGTTGGTGGGAGTATTTGCATCCAAAGCAATGGCTCCACTTGTGCTCATCCCCGATATGGAAGATTTGCTGTAGGACACGCGAGAGGACCCACTTGCTCCACTCATGAAAATGGTGTAAAGCTCATCCCCAATGATGACCGCATCAGGACCTGAAGAGGGGCATGTGGCGATGGCCCATTTCTGTTCGTCCACGTCCATGCCATTGGGAAAGGATTGGCCCCCGTCTGTGGAAACCCCCACCCAAGTATCTCGGATGTTTCCGTTGTTGTCGCGGTAAGGCATAACTACCGTATTTCCACTGCTGACGATGGTGCTTGGACAACAATCGCAAGCTTCGGCCATGGCACTGCTGTAGTCGCTCGCGAGAACGTCTGTGCCGAAGCTCATTCCATGGTCATCAGATCGCACAACCACCCAACGAGGCTCTGAGAAGTCGTTCTCGAATTTCATGAATCCAACCACTGGATTACCCTCTACATCGGTTGTTACCGTCGGAAATCGGCTGATGTTGTGACCGATGAAATCAACCCGCACAGGCAGATTAAAATTCTGGCCGCCATCGAAAGAGCTACTACACCAAACATGCTTGTTGGTGTCGCCCTCAGGAGTCTGCTTGTAAACAGCATAAATCGTGTCTCCGTGTGTAGCAATGTCGGGCCCCATCCAGCCTGGTCCGGCGATGTTGTGGTCATTGGAATTCAGTTTGATGGGTTCTTCAAAGCCGTTTCCATTCCAGCGAGTAAAAAATAGGTCGAGGTTGTTGCTCCAGGAGATCAAGGGATTTCCATCGGCGTCTTTAGCAATTCTCGGAAAGTTGTTTTGGTAGGAAGGAGCAGCAACCTCTGAAGCGGGTTCCCAGGAAATGTTGTTCTGAGCCCAAGTCTGGAAGTTCATAAAGGAACAGAAAAGCGCGACGGACAGGGTAAGGACTTGCATAGCTGGATAAAGGTAGGTCTTTGAGAGGAAGAATCCTTTGCTCCATTTAGCCAAACATTCCATAGCGGAGAATGCACCAAATCGCCTGAACTCCATCTTTCCAGTTGATCTTCTTGCCTTCTTCGTAGGTGCGGCCGTAATAGGATATGCCAACTTCGTAAATGCGCACCTTAGGAATGCGGCTGATTTTGGCCGTCACCTCAGGTTCAAATCCAAAACGTTTTTCGCGGAGTTTTAAGCTTTGAACCATCTCGGTGTTGAAGAGCTTGTAGCAAGTCTCCATATCGGTGAGGTTCAAATTCGTAAACATGTTCGAAAGCATCGTGAGAAAGCGATTCCCCAACGAATGCCAGAAGAATAGAATGCGGTGAGGTTTTCCTCCCATAAATCGAGAGCCGTAAACCACATCGGCTTTGCCTTCCACTACAGCTTGCAGCAACAAATTGTATTCCCGTGGGTCGTACTCTAGGTCGGCGTCTTGAATGATGAGGTATTCGCCCGTGGCTACCAGAATTCCTCTGTGCAATGCAGCGCCCTTGCCTCGGTTTTTATCTTGTTCGAAAAGCTGAATGTTCGCTTCTTCATTCTCTGCCATGAAGCTGCGCACCAGTTCAACCGTTTTGTCTTTGGAACCATCGTTTACCACAATCAATTCCTTGCCAATGCAATTGTCGAGAGGAGCGTCGAGTACTGCCTGCAAGAGCGAAACAATGGTGCGTTCTTCATTGTAGGCGGGAATTACGATGCTGAGAGTAAAGGATTTCATAGGGGATGCAAATGCAGTATTCCGATGTCGATGCTTTCCAGTTCGAGAAGGGCATTGCTCTCATTCAAGAAATGAATTTCCAACACCTGACCTTTCCGAAGTTCGGGGCCAAATGTAAACTCAAACACGGCATCTGTCCATACATTGGCCCTTCTTACTTTCTGTACTATGTCCACCGATTTCCAGACCTCCGTTCCTTTTTGGGTGCAAACAATGGCAGCCGGACATCTTTTATCCGATACGTTCGCACGAAGCGCAACGCGCAGCAGCAGTTGTTTTTCTTCAAGAATGAGCGAGTCGGTAAGCATTTGGAAGCTGTAGCCAAGCCTGCGCTCTCCGTCAATTACAAATGGACTTGCATTGATTTCTTCTGGGCTGAACTTAAAAGCGGAGTGACAAGGCTCGCCCATGCTGCACACATAGTGTTTCTCGGAGAAGATTTCTCGGTTTTCAAGAATGGAAGGCGAATCCAAAGTTTTCCAGCGAAAGAAAGAATCCGTCTCCATCCACACTTGCCAGAACTTGTCGGAATCCATGCGGTCGTAGGCGATGATGCTCTGGCTGTATTGATACTGGAAAACTGCTCCAAGAAGAATGGCAATCGAAATGGCGGCAGTTCGAATGAGTTTTAGGTAGTTGTAGGAGAGTTTTAAGTCAAGAAAACTCGCCATCGGTATCGCAAGGGCGGGGTAGAAGTCGATGAAAGCTCTACTTCCGAAGCCTGCTCCAAACCACCACGACCACCAGCTGGAGAGAATGTAGGTGATGAGAATGAAAAAGCCAAAGCCTATCCAGGCCCGTTTTTCTTTTCTGAAAGCCCAGATGAGCAATCCGAAGATTGAGAAGTAGAGCACTGGGCTGTAGACGAAAAGCCCTTTCCTGAAACCAAATAGAAACTCAATGAAATGAGGATCGCTGAAGTTGAAACCTTCGTTGGCATACGACCAGATGAAAGGTGCTCCCACTTGAAGTTGGTAGAGCAAGAGTTGTGTTGATCCAAGAAGAATTGCTATTCCCAATAAACTCAGCAGCAGTCGAACGTTTCCAAATAGATATGCTCGGGCGGCTTGTAAATATTCTTTCCTGGAAGAGAGAAATGGCAGCGCTAAAACGATGAGGATGCTCGTTGGTCGGGTGATGCCGATGAGAATGAATACCGCGGTAAAAGCCATGGCAAACATGCTGTTGGGATTCTTCAAGAAAGACTGAAAGCAATAGAAAAGGGCGGAGCCTAAAAAGAAGAGGTAGCTGTGGCTGAAGGCCGAATCCATATGAACATAACTCAACAAGTTGCTTCCAACTCCGAAGGCCAGCAGCGTGAAAAACACACTGTATTTGCCGAAGTTCATGTTTTGAAGCACCTTCTTGAGCAGCCATAAACCAGCGAGCAGGTAGGAGAGGGCCGCGAGGAAGGCGCTGACTTGAAAGGGCAGGCTGTAGCCGTCGACGGGAAAGTTGAAGAGGAAAGCCCAAAGCATGGCCAAGAGGAAAAATGGCGTCATCAGAATCGATGTTCCGATGTAGTATTTTGTGTAGCGAGTTCCATCGGGCAGGTCGAGAATGCCTTCGTTGGGAAGCTGACCGTAGGTTTTCTGGAAAGAGTCTTCCAGCAAATACTCGTAATTAAAGTCTTGGTAGATGAAGATGGCGGGTAGGTAGGCATAGTGTCCGGCGCCGTCGCTGCGAATGGAACTTAGGCTTCCCGTTTCTTTATAAACCTTCCAATGGTTCTGCGAATAGAGAAACACGGCAAACAACAGGGAGAGCCAAATTGCGCTGTGCTTGAGAACTTTTCCTATCACCTAATGAGCTGAGTATTGAAACTTGAGCTGAACTTCTTCATGAATGCTTGCAAAATAAAGCTTTCTGGACAGCTCCAATTGATCTGTATATAATGACTAGGAGGTAACGATTGGCCATCTGAATCGGGTGTCCATTATGGGATACCGCGATGTTGTCTAACAATTAATGATTCGAAGCACTCGTTTGTTTCTAGAATACGACCGTTTAGAAAGTTGTAACTAAAGAATTAGTTTGTAAACTAAAAACATAGTTATACTTGTTTCATGAACACGAAGATGAAGGAGCTTACGCGCGCAGAGGAGCAGGTGATGCAGGAGCTGTGGAAGTTGGAAAAGGCTTTTGTAAAAGAGCTGATTGAACAAATGCCAGAGCCTAAGCCAGCCTACAATACAGTGAGCACGATTGTGCGCATCCTTGAAGAGAAATCGTTTGTAGCTCACGAGGCCTTCGGAAAGAGTCATCGGTATTACCCAACTGTGAATAAAGAAGAGTACAGTCGGTTTACGGCCGGAAACCTTTTGGGCAAATACTTCGATGGCTCGGTGAAGGAGCTGCTCTCATTTTTTGTGAAAGACAAGCAAGTTGACCTGAAGCAACTCGACCAGATGCTCAGTCAGATTAAAGACGAAAACAAAAAGTCATGAACGAATTCATTGCACTCAACGCACTTTTAGGACTGTTCTACATTCTGCACAGGATTTTTCTGCGAGAAGTTCCAGCTTTTCATACGAACAGATTTCTTCTGTTGGCTTATCCGCTATTGGCAGCTTTCATCGTCTACTTCAGAATACCTAGTTCGGAGCCTTTGCTTTTCCAAGGAGCCCTATTGCCGGCAATGGAAGTGAATTCAACAATGGCCTCCGGAGTTTCCATCATCAACTGGGCTATGGTCATATATGCATTAGGTTGCGCCATCTCTTTAGTTGTCCTTTTGCGCACAACCATCCTCATATGGATGAACATGAATGGAGGAGTAGGTAGAGCCTATTCATTCTTTTCTAAAATCCAGATCGACGAGAGCATTCAAGGGAAGGAGCGCGAGCACATTCTTTCTCATGAGTTGGTTCATTCGCAAGAAGGCCATTCGTTCGATGTGATGTTTTACGCATTGTTGCGGTGCCTTTTCTGGCTGAACCCTGCGGTACATCTTCTGATGAGAGAGGTTCAACTGAATCACGAATTTCTTGCAGATCGCAGACAAGCGCATAACCCTGCATACCAAAAGACGCTCCTGAACGAGCTTTTCAATACCCAGGCCTTCAGCTTGGTGAATTCATTCTTTTCACAACCAACCATTAAACACCGATTGACCATGCTATCAAATACACCAACTAAATTCAAGTCAAAAATGCGCTATGCATTACTCATTCCTGTTCTTTTCGTCTCCGTTTGGATGATTTCATGCGAGAAGGCCGTGACCCAAGTGCCTACCGCTGAGGTCGATCAACTTCCTGAATTTCCTGGAGGAAACGAAGGATTGGTCGCTTTTTTCCAAAAGGATTTCGAATATCCCGAAGAGCTTAAGTCGGATAACATTGAAGGCCGCGTTATTTTGTCCTTCGTTGTTGGAGCAGATGGAAGCATCTCAAAGTTAAAGGCAGTACAAAGCGATCACCCTAAATTGGAGCAGCCAGCAATAGAATTCATGTCTAAAATGCCGAAATGGGAACCCGCTACAAAGGATGGGGAAAAGGTAGCTGTTGAAATGAAGCTGCCAGTAATGTATACTATGAGCGACGACTAGTCGCAATGATCTATGCTCTTCAGCTTCTTGCGGACATATATAGTCTGTGAGAAGCTGAGTTGCATTAAAGACCTATGTTGATCCCCATTCGAAAGATTAAAGGACTCGAGTATGGGGAGTAGACACTATAGTTGAGGTTGTAGAGCCCGAGAATGAAAAAGCCAAAGCGTCCTTCACCCTGAAAATATCCACCTCCTATAAAAGCTGAGGTCGCATTAAATGATCCTGTGCGCGTAACATCCCACCTGCCGCGCAAGACTTCAAGTTCGGCTTGCCCAAAGATGTTTTGCAGGGGAAAGAAGCGAGCAAATACGCTCCCTCCAATTGAGGAAGTAGAGTAATTGAAAGTTTTGCTACTATAATAGGTATACTGAACACCAGTTCCGAGCATCCAATGCTCATCGAGTTTCAGTCCAATTTGCGGAGCAAGATTTATATATGTCTCAGTTCCGAACGACAGACCAAGACCTCCTCCAACAAACACCTTATCCTTTAGAGGAGTCTCACTCGGAGTGCTTTTTTTCTCCTTTGTCTGATCAATTTCTTGCGCAGGAACGATTAGGTATACATTATATAGTAGAAAGAAAAGAATCAACTTCTTCAAGACTTATTACATTAGGCTCCTTCAAAAGTAGCTGAATGGAAAACACAAAATGCGTATTGGTAACAGGAGCAAGTCAAGGAATTGGAAAGGCCATCAGTTTATCTCTTGCGAAGGATCATTCATGTAAGGTATTTGCGCTGAGTCGAAATGAGTCTGCTTTGAATGAGCTGGCCTCTGCGTCGTCGAACATCATACCAATAGTATGTGATTTAACTTCAAAGTCGGAACGCAAGGTTGCACTCAATAAGATCAACTCCATTAGCTCCCACCTAGATGGGCTCATCAATAATGCAGGGTTTTTAGTCAATGGCAGTCTTCCCAATTTGGATGAGGAAGACATTCGGAAGATCTTTGAGGTCAATTATTTTTCTGCGGCACTTCTCATTCAGGAATGTCTTGGTCTTCTCAAGAAGGCAAAATCTTCTCATATAGTAAACATTGGTTCAATGGGAGGTTTTCAAGGTTCCCAAAAATTTAATGGACTTTCAGTTTACAGTTCAAGCAAAGCAGCGCTCGCTTCCTTGAGTGAATGTTTGGCGGTTGAGCTTGCTGAATTTGGGATAAGTTCAAACTGTTTGAACCTTGGGGCTGTACAAACCGAGATGTTGGAAGAAGCTTTTCCCGGATACCGTGCGCCACTGGACGCAAAATCGATGGGAAAGTACATCGCTAAATTTGCTCTAGAAGGCCATGAAACGTACAATGGGCAGAGCCTACCAGTTTCCTTTTCAGCACCTTAGAAAAAGATATAAAATATTAGTTCGAATAGTGTGATTAATTCAAAGGCTTAGTTCTATATTTGCGTCCCCGTAAAAAAAGGGTCGTTCTTTTCAACTCTGCAGAGAGAAATAAATTTTCTCAAAATAGTTTTGGTAAGATAAAAAGTTTTGTACTTTTGCCGACCCTAACGAAAAGGGGTAGAACGAAAGTTCTATTTGAAATGAAAAATTGTCCTCTGAGAAGAGGTCGATATAAAGTTCTTTGAAGGTATTGAATAGCAGCATAAATTAAATTGAACATCCCGTCATTTTTTGACAATTAAACGAGACCAGATAACTCAAATTTTCTTTTACAACGGAGAGTTTGATCCTGGCTCA
>DDDG01000003.1:0-397 GCA_002336245.1 Flavobacteriales bacterium UBA1986 | reverse complement strand
CGTAACGCGTATGCAACTTGCCTCAAACTGGAAGATAGCCCGGGGAAACTCGGATTAATATTCCATAGTATCCATTCTTCGCATGTTGAATGGATTAAAGCTTCGGCGGTTTGAGATGGGCATGCGTGACATTAGCTTGTTGGTGAGGTAACGGCTCACCAAGGCTTCGATGTCTAGGGGGCCTGAGAGGGTGAACCCCCACACTGGTACTGAGACACGGACCAGACTCCTACGGGAGGCAGCAGTGAGGAATATTGCGCAATGGAGGAAACTCTGACGCAGCCATGCCGCGTGCAGGAAGACGGCCCTACGGGTTGTAAACTGCTTTTATTTGAGAAGAAACCCTGGTACGTGTACCAGGCTGACGGTATCAAATGAATAAGCACCGGCTAACTCC
>DDDG01000012.1 GCA_002336245.1 Flavobacteriales bacterium UBA1986 | reverse complement strand
TTCGGGTTAGGGGACCCTTACAAAACTCTCAGTCGAGCAAAGCCGCTTGGCCGGGACCGTTATGGGCAAGTTAAACAGATATAGCGGACAAACAAGAGAGCAACCGATAAACGGAATTGACTCATCATTATAGCATAAATTTGCTGACAAAAAATAGTGGAGACAAGAAAACCACTTTAAAAACAGCGAGTATTCTGAAAATCGAAAAGAGTAGGAAGAAGAAAATTAAAAAAACGAAAAATGAAAAAAGTAATGACAATTTATGGAGTAATACTTTTTGCTTCAGTAATTCTGACTAGCTGTAGTGGAGGCTCTAAAAATGAATCTGAAAACAAAATAGTTAACACATCAGTGGATTTATGTAAATGTTTGACAGAACCAGGAAATTCTGAATGGGCGGTAGAAAATAAGGATGCATGTCGTGATGCTATAAGCAAGGAATTAGGTGTAGAAAATTGGGAGAAGGTAAATTTCTCTAAAGAACCGGAGTTGAATCGGAAATGGGATATACTAGTTGAAAAATGCACAGGGAGCAACAAGGTGAAAACCGGAGTCGAAGAAATTGACAGGAATAGTGAACTTGTGAAAGAAATTGGAACCTCTTATGGCTATATTTGGGAGTCTATCAACACAGAAGCTCAGATATACACTACACTTGCCTTTGATGGGTTAATATTTAGAACTACGGCTTATTCTATGAATGGTAAAACAAATTCAGGAGATTTCACTAAAATCATTGATCTTTCTGGAAAATGGAATGCTATCGATAATGTAAACGCTGAGGGTGTATATGAGCAAAATAATGTTTCTATTAGCTGGAAATTCAACGAGGGCTATACAAATTTGACGAATAGCAAAGGCGTTATTTTTCAAAGAGTTAAGGTAAAATAACCAGCCCATAACAGCACATTTGCGAATATGGCGGGTTTAGTGGTAAATGAAGCATTCTACTTCTAATTAACATTTGTAGTAAAATGAAACTTTGTGCTACTAAATCCGCCACATCGCAAATCTGCAACCCGTTGTAAGAAATTAAATAGAATATAGCATATATATCAAACGAACAAATTATTGATCTTAAAAGTAAATTAAGTAGTGACCCTTCCATATTAGGTGAACTGTACCAACTTAAAACCCCATACATAGGGGTGGTAAATGAGATGGTATCAAAAGTTATCCAATAATCTGAATCCATTGCAACCCTTACATCAGGGGTGCCATTAATGTGCTAAAAATCATAAGGTCCTTCTAATTCACCTACTGTATAGACATGCTGTAAGGGTCCCTAAAATCCGTAGCGATTTTTGCATCAAATTTTGGCGTTGGCTCATTGACGTTCCAACCCGACATTACTGGCAGTACAGCTCTATGCTGGGTTCTGCTGGTAGTGGGGTTTCTTCAGTCAATCACCCTTCAGCACCCTCCCAGACTAGGTTTTCTTTCAATACATATTTCTCCCAGTCTCTAAGGGTATGCGCGCCCTCAGGGATTACTCTTAACCATTCAGGGGTGCCGTACAGATACTTTCTTATGTAACTCACTACAACTTGCTTACCATTCTCAAGCTCAACAATCTCAACCATAAGTCTCCCCGCGTTCTTAAGGTCATCTATTTGAAGTGCCCTTATAAATGCCAGCTTGGCTTCAATTTCTTGCTTCATGCTTTGCGCTTAGTCTTCTTGCAAACTCTCCTCTGGGGTTTACCTCCTGAAGGTTACTGAGGATTTTAAAACCTCAACGCTAAAAGTCGTGAAGCAGTAACTTCAATCCACTTAAAAGGAATCTAGAATAAAGTTACCAAAATGGTAACAAACGTTCTATTTTTGTCGTTGGATCTGTTGTGAATGAGAATCTTTTCAAAAAGCACATTAACTAGTTTCTGGCGAACACATGCAGATTCTGAGCAGCCTCTAAAGGTTTGGTTCAAGCTCTGCTCAAATGCTGATTGGTCAGAACCGTCGGAAATATCAGATCTTTTTTCCGGGATTAGCTTGTTAAAAGATCAAAGGGTGTGTTTTAATATAAAAGGCAACGACTACAGGTTGATTGCGAAGGTCAATTATGAGTATAAATCTGTATTTGTCTTGTTCATTGGAAGCCATGCTGAGTACGATAAAATTGACGCTAATACTTATACACCATGAAGGTTATAAAAACTGAACTTGAGTACAAGAAGGCACTTACAAGACTTCTTGAAATATTTGACGCAACTCCTAACACCCCAGAAGGTGAGGAGTTTGAATTGTTGTCTGTATTGGTCGAGCATTACGAAAACGAACATAATGCAATATCGGAGCCCGACCCGATTGCTTACTTGGAGTACATTATGGAAAAGAAAGGCTTGAAAAAGGCCGACCTAGTAAAGCTTGGCATCTTCTCTTCTCGGCCTCGAGCTTCGGAAGTGTTTAGTCGAAAGAGAAGTCTTACCAAAGGACAAATAAATCGAATTCACACAGGACTAAAGATCCCATACAGGTTTTTGTTTTCTAAGGATGAGGATGTTAAGTGGCTGGTTAAAAATGAGCCAGTTCTGGAAAAGAAATCAAAAGGGTCTGGTCCGTCAAGTCTTAAAGTGACCAAAATTTCGAAATCGAAACGACGGGGATTAGAAACTTCCTAAAACTCTACCGGTAACTTCTCACAGGATGGAACTGTTCATTCGTCCTTCTAAAGGACTCCTCGTATTTTCATAGATTTAAGCGTGAATCCCGTTCCGCACTTTGTGAAACTTTTGCTCAAGCATTCCTCTCTATTCCTCTGCTTGACTCTCTTGCTCTCCTCCCATGCAAGCGCACAGGAGTTCACTAAAGTCAAGCAGTACACCAACCTCAGCATTGATGGATTCATAAGTAAAATTAAATCCGGCGGGGGATGCTCTTCAATGAAACTCAGCTTATCTGATACTCTTCGAATTGGTAATCTGGAAATCCCGTCCCTACCTACTAGCTTCTCACCTTTCCTCGCCTTCGACAATCAAGGAACGCCATTATTTTTTGATTACAGTAAATCCACTACACACGGAACAATGACGCAGTTTTCTTCAAGTTCAGGCCTCCTAAGTAATTGGACGGGAACAGAAATGCGTGGCCTCAATTTCTCTACATCTGCTAGGGTGTTTACTACCTTGAAAAATGACAATACTGTTGGAAATAATTTCCAGCTAGATAGAGCTGTAGGCCAGGATACGTTAATGTACCTATCTGTTAAAGCTCGTTTCGAGAATACTTTGTTCGTTGAAGATGAATCCATACCTCAATTAAGTTACTCTGGCTGCGGTAAGCTGTCTGAACCCTCTTCTCTATATAAATCGAGCCTGATTTTGAGTGACACAAACGGCGTTTTTCAATGTGCGACCCAGCTTTATAGGCGGCTTAATTCCAACTCAGGGAATGTTACTCGGAAAATTGCTGTGAACTCTTCTCGAATTGCAGTTTCCATGAACCATCAGGGTGAGGTTCTGATTTTCGGTCAAGACACCCTAACGGGGGGTGATCCATTGTGCAATCAGGCTCTTTCGATTGCAGATCGAGACCTCAATCCAATTCGAACAATAAAGTTGTCGAATGTCGCCCAAGTCATTGATTTAGCCGTAGATGCAGATGGCTATACCTATTGCTTGCTATTTATTAATGCTTCTAGATGCAGTTCAACCTCTTTTCAAATAGACGGAGAAACCGTTCCTGCCGCCAACTTAACAACGCCGAACTCTAACTCAATGGTAGCATTGAGGTTTAAGCCCGATGGCACGCGAGATTGGATGCGCGTGTTAGATGGAGGAACACAAACATGGTCTCATACTTGAGTACTGATAAGTCCTCTCTAATGGGCTCGTACGACGCCCACTATACTTCTTACCTCTACGTCAGGAATGTCACAAACGCCAACCTCGAAGCCTTGGGGTCCAGTAAGCAAGTGTTTTACGCCATCGACCGAACTGGAGAAAAACTTGTGTGGGACAGTGTTTCCAGCGTGGCGAGCGGCTACGAAATGATGAGTTTAATTGGGCTTGACAGCAGCGTTCAAATATTTGATCTGACAAACGGAAAACAACAATTTGGCTCGGAGGTATTTCCCCAACGAACTGTGCGCGGCACCAGAAATCTCAACATTGTGAACTGGCAGCCTTTCTTTAATTTGAACACTTCGCGTGAATCCATTTCTAAACCAAGGGCTTATCAGGTAGTTCCAAACCCCTCAAACGGATCTTTTCAAATCATGGGCTTAAATGAGTCTGCCGTTCTTGAGTTGTATTCTTTGGATGGTCGATTGCTGGAATCCTTCATCGGTCATCCTCAATCTAGCATCCGGCCCTCCAGTAATCTTGCTTCGGGTGTTTACCTTTTAAAAATCCTTCAAGGGGAAAGCTCGAGCGTGCTGAGGTTGGTAAAAAACTGAGTCGCTTTTTCAGCTTACTTCTTCCCATAAACCCGAACGTAGTCGAGCACAAACAGGTGGGAATCGTAGTTCTCATCGATGCCTTTGGCGCCACCCCAACCGCCACCAACAGCGAGGTTGATAATGATGTTCTGTGGATTGTTGAAAGGCCATTCGAGTTCGTCGGCAGTTTTGTCGTAGGTGTAGTATTTCACCCCATCCAAGTAGCCATGAATTCCGTCGGGATACCACTCAATGGCATAAGTGTGGAACTTTGTGTTCATGCTGTCGATCGCGATCTCACTTCCAATCTGGTTGCCTTGCTTGAAGTAGTATTTGCGTGTGTGACAAGTGGCGTGATTTAATCCACTTCCTGTGGTGTCGTTGATCTCGTAGCCCACACATTCCAATACGTCGATTTCCCCGCAATAAGGCCAAGAAACTTCGTCGCGGTAGGCGTCGCCCAGCAACCAGCCAGCGGCCCAAGTACCTCGTCCTTCTGGAACCTTTGCCCGAAATTCAATTTTTCCGTAAGTGAAAGACATCTTCCCTTGGGTGGTCAGTCGTGCGGACGACCAGTCCATTCCTTCGTCGTTTTTGCGCGCTTCAATGATGAGATTTCCTCCTTCTTGTCGAACATTTTCAATTCTCGCGTCGGTGTAGTATTGGGGTTCATTGTTTCCCCAGCCCCAGTTGCCAACATTGTACGACCACTTGCTTGCATCCGGCAATCCCTCGCCGTCGAATTCATCCGACCAAGCCAATTCCCATTCTTCTCCTTCCATATTCTGGGTAAGAAACTCTTGGGTTTCGGTCTGCCTCTGCATCAAGTCGAACACGATGCTGTCGAGCTTAATCTTCCCTGAAACATTCAAACGCATTTGGTGCATTCCGGTCGCAATAGGCGAGCCATCTGCGCTGGCCATCCCATTGCTGTCGGGGCTCAAACTTCCAGTGATGTTGTAGGTACGATCGTCGGTGTTCCGGATGTAGTCTTCCAACCATAAAACTGCGCTGTCGGAGTTGCTGGAATAAACTGAAACTCGGTAACGGCCGCTTTCCCCCACCTCGAGAATAAACTCCAAACTTCCATCTTCAATCTCATTGGGGTTTGTGGTGCTGAAATCGTAGGAAACCTTGGAAGGTTTAACTTCTTCAACTGAGGTTTTTTGGGGCTCCTTGGAGACTTTAGTCTTTTGTGGTGAGCAAGAAAATAGGACAAGAGCTAAAATGAAAAGCGCCTGAGAAGAATGGAAACGAGTCATGGAATTCCAGTTTTAAGTTGATCGTACTTCAGGCGCGCACTACAAATGTTGCGAATCTTTTCATTTACTACAAATGGATTGTGGGTATAAAATTCAAGATGAATAGGTTTGCAGTCTAAGATGAAAACACCTTCAAAACGCCGGTTGATTCTCGGCTTCATAGTCTTTGCGCTCATTGGATATTTGGGCTGGTTGGGTTTTGTAGAATTGCGCGCCGAGGAGCCTCGGAGGGCTGTAGTAAGTCTCGAAATGATCTTCAGCGGAGATTGGTTGGTGCCGCATCTGAACTCCCTTCCATACTACAACAAGCCACCTTTGTTTAATTGGATCGTGGCAATTTTCTACCTCATCTTCGACTCATACGATGAGTGGGTTGTGCGACTTCCTAGTCTGCTCAGTCTCTTCTTAATGGGCTGGTTCAGCTATGCTTGGGGAAAGAAATACTTAGGCAAGGAGGCGGGAATTCTTGCAGGAATCTTTCTGCTCAGTTCAGCAGATGTCATGTTGTTTGGCGGCGTGTATACGGGTGAAATCGACTTTTTCTACAGCCTCCTAGTCTTCATTCAAGTCTTTGCCATCTTCCACTTTTTCGAGAAGAAAAACCTCTTGGCCCTCTACACTTTTTCCTATGCTTTTGCCGCGCTTGGCTTCTTAACCAAAGGCTTGCCTTCCATTCCCTTTCAGGGATTCACCTTACTGGCCATGGCGCTCACCGCACGCTCTTGGAAGTGGCTGTTCAACTGGCAACACGCTCTGGGCTTGTTCATCTTCCTCGGCATCAACACCGCCTATTTCTATCCCTATTCTCAAGCAGCAGATTTGGAGGGTTTTCTCATCCGACAGTTCGACGAAGCGGCTTCGAAATCTGGCTTGGTCACCAGCGCAAGCGATACGCTCATCCAGCTCTTCACCTTTCCCTTTCAGTTTTTGAAGTTGATTTTTCCTTGGTCTTTTCTCGTCATTTTTATCTTCAAGAAAAAGCTCTTCCACCACATTCGCGCATCTCGTTTCATCACTTTCGCCTGCTTATTCATTCTCTTGAACATCCCCATTTATTGGGTTTCTGGCTTGTTTAAAGCACGCTACGTATATATGTTCCTTCCCTTTGCGCTCTTGATTCTAAGTCATTTCTTCCTGCTCTTTAAATCGGAAATGACTGGGCGTGTGAAATTCATCAACGGCCTATTTTATTTCATAGGTGCTGCAATAGTACTTGGCTTTCTAAGCCCGCCCTTCATTGAACAAACCAAGGACATTGAACTCGTTTGGTTGAAATCTATTTTGGGTTTCATCCTCGGCATAGGCATGCTCTTTCTTCTCGCGAAAAGCCAACATAAGTTCATTGTGTTTGCCCTGCTTATGATTCTCCTAAAATTTGGGAACAACCTCTTCTACCTGCCCGCATTCCAAAACGACCAACACGCCACTCCTTACCGGGATTATTGTGCTGAGATTGTTGAAATCACAGGGAAAGAGCCCATCTATTTCAAACAATGGTTCCACCGGTTGAAGACTGAAGCGAAGATTGGTCCTTGGAGAATTTCAGAAAAAACCCTGATCATTTCACCATTTTTGGGGCACCAGATTCCTTACTATTTGGACCGAGCGAAAGGAGTCCCAATGGAAGTAGTTGAGGATTATATTCCCGGGGCTTTGCACCTACTTTATGAGGGCAATATGACAAAAAAGGATACGCTCGTATACAGCTACTACGACTACCACTTGAAACAAACAATGGTGGTAGTCCGACACTAGTCTTCTGACCTGCGAAGACTCTTTTCAGAAAGAAAAAGAAGCATTCCGATGGCGCTTGAGCTGAGAACTGAGAGGTAGAACATCAAAGCAATCGCTAAGGAGGTTTCCATATTCAAACCCAGAAATTCTGAGCCAAAAACAAAAGCCATTTCCCGCGCTCCAACCAAGGGCAACACAAAGGCAAATGTGGCGAGAAGGAAAACGAAAATGTACTCAATCACTTGCTCTTGAATGTGCAATGCGTGAAGAATAGTAAACACCGTGGCCACCTGCAAACACTGGATCAATAAACTGTAGATACCCGTCGCAATCCAGGCCTTGATGAACTTTGGAAAAATCCATTTGCTTCCAAAATAATAGGCGATGTACAGAATGGGGATGGCAATGAAGCTCAACCATTTGAACTCCCAAGTGTACGAACTGAAATAGAAGAAAACCAGCGCCATCGCGCTTAAGGCTAGCATTCCTGCAAGTCGGTCTAAGAGAGCCGCCGTAAGGCTCACCTTGGCGGAATAGTCGTAATTCTTTTTGAGCCAATAAGCCTTGTAGGCCTCTCCTCCTACGAGTGGAACAAAGAGGTTGTAGAACATCGCCATGAAGGTGAGTTTTCCGTTGAGCAGTTCGCTAACTTCCATATCACGAGACCGATACAAAGCGTTGATGCGCAGGGCAGAAATCACTTTCGAAATGAAAAAGAAGCTGAAGCCCAGCAGGATGAAACCGAGATTGGCGGAACTGAGATTGGCTAAGGCTTCTTCTAAATCAACCTTCCGCAGGATGAGAAAAATGGCCAGGGCGCTGAGCCCTAATTTCAGAAGGAATTTGAGTGCCGACTTCAAGTTCATTGCCCAAAAATAGGCCTAGTTTTCCTCGTAGTCGAAAAGAGTCTTCAATTGCTTTTGAAGAACGGAGGTCACTTCCTTAAAGTCTAGTTTTCTGCCCAGCTCTTTCTCCATAGAGGTCACCGCCTTATCGTCGATGCCGCAAGGAACAATGTGTTTGAAATAATCCAAATTGGTGTTCACATTCAAAGCCAATCCGTGCATGCTCACCCAGCGCGACATCCGAATTCCAATCGCACAAATCTTTCGCGCTTTTTCTGGAATGTCCGCATCCAGCCAAACCCCGGTAGCACCTTCTAAACGCTCCCCCTTCAGTCCATATTCGGCAATCGTGAGGATGACCGCTTCTTCGAGGTAACGCAAGAATTTGTGTAAGTCTGTGAAGAACTGTTCAAGATCGAAAATGGGATATACCACCAACTGCCCTGGGCCGTGATAGGTAATGTCGCCGCCTCGATTGATGTGGTAGTACTCGGCGCCAATGGACTCCATGCCCTGTTCATCGATGAGCAAGTTTGCTAAGTCGCCGCTCTTCCCAAGGGTGTACACTGGAGGGTGCTGACAAGCAATGAGGAAATTCTCAAGAAGGGCTGGTGCTTCTTCGCCTTTGGCCCTTTTGATTTTGAAGTTGACGTTTGTCCGGTTCAGTTTTTCTTGAAGGTCCCAACAACTTTTGTAGTCGATGAGCCCTAAATCTTGAAGCTGAACAATTGGCTTAGCCATGAAATTTCGCGAGCTCACCTTTAAGGTGGGTAATGATGTTTACCTCAACCGGGTCGATGCCTTTTTTCTCAGCCAAGAGGACTGAAATCCAGTCTCCTAGGTGAATGAGGTGCACCACTTCTTCTAGGAGGTTTGAACCTTCTGCCGTCACATCGAACACATTTGGTGTGTACTTTCTGTATACTTCATTCGACACTTCCATACGCTTGGTAACTCTTGGGTGGTCGATGCTCGTGTGGAAAGTAACCACCGCCAATTGATCGTCTTTTTTTGTCCAGCCCACGAGCTCATTGTGGTTCATCTCTGGATACACGTGATGCCAGCACAACATTTTCGAGTTCTCGTTGATCTGCTGACGGAAACGCACCAAGACACCTTCAATCTTAGAATCGGCATACAAAACCGGAATCTTGTCGTAAAGCTTCTCTGTAAACTCCGCTGCGAGTTTGGCTGTTTCTTCTTGTCCGTTTGCAAGAAAGCTCGGAAGATTGTCAAGTTGGTTCACCAACGCACTTCCAATCAAACCAAGTCTGTTCATCACGTTTAGGAGTTGAACAATCGGATATGCAAAAGCACCGCGAGGAGGCATTCCTCCTGGGATGAGGATAGCTGGAACTCCAGCTTCTTTACATTTCGCTTCGAGCTGACCGCCCGATGTGATGGCGATGATCTGCATTCCTCTTTTGTGCGCTTCATCAAAAGCATCTAAGCTCTCTTCTGTGTTTCCTGAATAAGAGCATGCAATTAAGAGCGTGTTTTTGTCGCCGTAAGCTGGAAGTGTGTACGTTTTGCTTACAAGAACAGGAACTTTGCATTCTGATGCTACGAGTTCTGCGAGTATGGTTCCTCCAATTCCTGAGCCACCCAATCCGCAAACGAGCACATTTTTAATTTCAGAGCTTAGAGCGGGAATGCTCCAGTTTTTTGCGATTTCTAGGGATTCTGTGAATTGCTTTGGGAAATCAATGACAACTTGCTTCATGGTATTTTTATTTGGCGCCAAATATAATTGGCTTTTTAGCTAATGAGCCTAAAGGCCGTGTTAATAGAAAATGACTTTGTGGACCTCTTTGAAACCTTCTCTCGAGCTTATTACGAGGATGAACATTCCTGCCTCAATTTGCCCTCTTTGAAATTGATAGAAACTTCCGTTGAGGCCCGAGTTATGGCGATCGCTTTTCACCAGTTTTCCGCTTCGGTCGTAAAGGTCCAGTGTATAGTTTAACTCTTGAGCAAAGCGAATGTTCAGGTAGTCTTGGGTGGGGTTTGGATGAATTAGAGATTCTAATCCCAAAACTGTATCCTCTCCCGAGCTGTAGGAGTAGTTCGGGTTGAAGAGTTCGATGATTTTGTCGTCATCTTCTTTTACAACAGCCCCGCCGTTTGGCTCTCTGTTCGAGGTTGAAATGTAGATCTTCCCGTTGGGTGCCACCAAAACATCGCGCAGCCGTCCGTAGTAGCCAATGTTTTTTCCGACGTCGTCTTTCCTGCTCAGGTAATCTGTTTCTTGGAGAATGCTTTTACCATCTTCACTGAGACGCAGAGCCTTGAGTTCTTTGTCCTTTAGGAAGGTTTGCAACAGGCTGTGTCTCCATTCAGGAATCGACTCATGATCGAAATAACCCAATCCGCAGGGCGCTTCAGTTGGGGTCCAAGCGACTAAGGGTTCACGAATGAAGTATTCATCGCAATAACTTTGTTCTGAAATCAAATCGCAGAAACCCTCCACATCTGGCCAACCATAATTTCTTCCCTTTTCGATGAGGTTCAGCTCGTCGTCGGTGGCTTCGCCGTGCTCTGAGCTGTACAGTTTCCCATCTCGGCCAAACACTAATCCTTGGGGATTTCTATGGCCAAGAGACCAGGTGTAGCTTCCAGGGAAAGGGTTGTCTTCGGGAACCTCTCCATTGATTCCCATGCGTAAGATTTTACCATTCAATTTCGTCGGGTCTTGAACCTCCATTGAAGTAAAACCATCTCCGATTGCGAAGTAGAAAATTGAATCGTTTTCAAATACAATGCGGGATCCATTGTGTGTGAAGTTTGCTCGAATGTTGTGAATCAAATGCACCGAATCGACGAGGGTTTCCGCTTGAATGGAATAAGTGTACCGAACCAAACGAGCTCCGTAGAGCGAATAGGTATAATTCACATAAACATAGGGCACCAGTGGGAAGCGAGGGTGAAGCGCCATGGCGTGCAAGCCAGAGTTATCGAAAGATTCATACACCTCTTCAATTTTAAAAACGTCCTGAATTTCCCCATCCTCAGGATTTATTTTTTTTATCCAACCATCTCGTTGAGAAAACCAAATCCAGGCATCTGGGCCCCAATGAAAATCCCAAGGTATGTAGAGGTGATCTGCTAAGATTCGTGTCTGCACTAGGGTGCTGTCGAGAAGGAAAAAATCTGCCAAGCTTGTGTCGCCGCCAAAGTCAGGTGGGTCGTAGACGTAATCTTTTGTAAGCTCAAAGATCTTATCTCCTCCAAGGCGGGGGGTGCCAAAAGCGTCTTCGTTGGTGCTGCAAATAAAGACTCGGCCATCAGGGCTGACCATAACGTCCCGAATTCGACCGATCAAACCCTCGAGATAAGTCTTCTCTGAAACCACTGTCGCCCCATTTAGGCTCATCACTCGCAGCGATTGATCTTTTAGGCAAGCCATCAACAGATGGTCTTTCCATTCGGGAATGGCTGTTCCTCGGTAGACGTCAATTCCTGCCGGTGCTACTGTGGGCGACCAAGCCTTTAAGGGTTCTTGAATGTTGAATAGGTCGCAGGTATCTTGATTCGAGCTTTCGCAAAAACCCGAAACCCAAGGCCAACCGTAATTGCCGCCATTCTTGACCCAGTTGAGTTCATCGTTCGTTGCCGCACCATGCTCAGAGCTCAACAATAGTGAATCGTGAAAGGCTAATCCTTGTGGGTTTCGATGTCCCATGGACCAGACGCTTGAGCCATAGGGGTTGTCGGAAGGGGTGCTTCCGTCGGTGTGAATGCGATGTATTTTACCGTTGTTGCTGCTGGTATCCTGGGGTGCATCTCGATCTTTTACATCTCCTAAAGTGAACCACAAATCATTGCCTCGAACCAACAATCTGCAACCTGTATTCGATGAGGCAGAGCCCAAATCGTCTTTTAAAATCAACTCATTTACAAGGCTGTCGGCGGAGTACTCAAAGCGCGCAATTCGTATTCGAATGTCGTTCGATGGATTGTAGTAGGTGTAGGCCACATACACATAGGGCGATTGGGGGAAGTTTTGGTCGACTTCTAAGCCCATCAAGCCACTCTGATTCTCCCGGGCCAGCTCGTCGATTTGTAAGAGGGTCGTTCTCTGAAGGGTATTCAGGTCGAGGCGGCTCACGCGTCCACCCAATTCTGAAAAGAAGATAGTATCCTCTCCTGCCCAAGCCAATGACCAAGGCACTTCTAAACCTTCAAGAAGTGGTTTAGGCCCCAACTGGGTTCCCCCAAGGTCAATTTGCGCACGAAGTCCGCCAAGAGGTCTTAGGAACCCCAATGCAATAAGAAGGATGAAACTTGAACTACGCCAGATACGGCCTAGACTCATTCGATGTAATATTTCTTGCTAAGAATTCCCTGAGAGGTTTGGGCTCTCAGAATGTAAATGCCAGGAATGAGCTCGGGCGCTTGCAGTTCATTGCTGTCTATTGAGCTTGCTAGGCTGCGCCCTTGAAGGTCGATGAGGTCCATGCTCGAAGAAACTTGATGGTCATCGGAGCTGAGCGTGAATAAGTTTCGCTTCGAGTTGTACTGAACTGAGAATTGCAATTCGATCTCTTTCACATTTAAGGCCTCTCCACAAGATGTGTCAACAGTGATGGTAAGAATGGCTCCATTCCTACAACCTTTATTTGATACAGCCACAACCTCTATCGAACTTGTAATTCCTGGCGCAATTGCCTTCGTTTTAGAACTTGTCGTTACGCTAGATCCTGGTATGTTCCACACAAATAAAACTCCGTTGCTGGTAGCGGTAATGGTGTCGGCCACATCCTGACACAAAGCCGCTCCACCTGAAGTTTGGGTTAAGCTGATGTTTGGAATTGGGTTCACCTCAACCGCAACCTCGGCAGAATCGGCACATCCGTTCTTTACAGAAATAACCCTAAAACTGGAGTTTGTTGTTGGGGTTGCGTATACATCTCTAGTGCTCGAACTGAGCAATGAGTTTCCAGAAAGGTCTTTCCAGACATATGAATCGGCCGATGTTCCAATGGCGCTCAAAAACACTGAATCACCCTCACACGTAATGGTGTCGTTGGTGAACGCTGTTACAGCAGGGGCGGTTGTGTTCACTAAAAGCGTTCTGTTGCTGCTTTTTGAGCATCCGTTTGCGTTGGTACCAATCACAGAAATGGACGTTCCACTTGGTATGTTGATGATGACATTGGCGCCGGTGTCTACGTTAAAAGCAGAGCTTGGAGACCAAACATAAGTTAGTGCTCCGGAAGCTGAAATCGCTTTTGGTGTATTCGCACACACAAAAGTTGATGCATTGATGCTCACGCTCGGAAGAGCGTTTACGGTAATTAGGATGCTGTCCATCTGTGAACATGTTCCCACAGTTCCTGTAACGTAGATGTATCCACTTGAATTTGGAGAAGCGCTCGCACTGTCGCCTACTGTGTTTGTTGTATTGGCTCCGGTCCAAGTATAACTAATCGCTCCACTCGCGGTAAAATCAACTTGCGTTCCAACACAAACCGTATCTGAAGAGGCGCTTATTGAAATGCTTGGAAGGCTCTTTACAGTTATTGTGATGCTTACAGTATCGCTGGTTCCTATTACTGTATAGGTTGTGCTGTTGCTTGGATTTGCCCAAACGGTATCTCCGCTCACTTGGTTCAACCCTGTCGATGGGCTCCAGGCGTAGCTTGCGCTACCGCTGGCAAAAATTCTTGTTGAATCGCCAGCACAAATGGTGTCTGATTCNNAGGCTAAGGGTAATTTTGGCTATTTTCAACATGCGGTTTCTTTGGAAGTTGCCAAAACTAAAGACTTTTTAGCTTAGTCCCTGAATTAGCGCTCAGACGGAATTGCGCAAATTGAAATTTTTAGAATGAACAAAGTCATCCTTTCCCTTTTTTCTCTTCTCTTTTTCGGGTGTCAAGAAACTGTTTTTGAAAAAGTTGAATCTCGATTTCCAACTGGTCAACCGAAAAAAGTGAGCTTATTTGAAATTATTGATTCTGGTGACACATTGATAAACGGTATGAAACAGTACTACCCTGATGGTACTCTTGAAATGACTGGTTCTCTTTCCGAGGGAGAGCGAATGGGGCGCTGGTTTTACTATTACCCAAATGGAGTTTTGTGGTCGGAATGTGAGTATGAAGGCGGTTTGCGGCATGGTGAGAGCGCAACATATTTTGAAAATGGAAACCTCCGTTATTTAGGCAAATATGAAATGGACAGCATGTTAAGGAACTCCTTCAGCTACTACGATTCAACCGGAAAAAATTTGTCGGCTACCAACATCACCCAACCTTAATTCTTTACCGTTCGTAATCTGAGCAAGTGGGATGTTGGCTTTTTGTTATTTTTACCCGCTTTTATCAAACTACTTAAATCAAAAAATCATGATGAAAATCTATTTATCGACTTTTTCACTTATGGTGTTTACGGCGGTCTCCTTTGCCCAAACCATTGTAAGTACTAGTCCAAAAAACAAGGTAGCCGTTCTCGAAGAGTTTACGGGACTTAAATGTGTTTACTGCCCTGATGGCCACAAAAGAGCTAACGACCTCAAAGCTCAGTATGGCGACCAAATGATTCTTGTGAATATCCACGCTGGATCTTTCGCTGTTCCTGCTGCTGGTGAGCCTGACTTCAGAACTGCCGACGGTGAGACCATTGATGATCAAGCCGGTGTAACTGGTTACCCAGCTGGTTCAATCAACCGAGTAAACACTCCATGGGCTGGAAGTAGAACTAATTGGGCTGGTGAAGTAGCCACAATTACCGCACAATCATCTCCAGTGAATGTTGGCGCTAGTGCGAACGTAGATTTGAACACCGGGGTTCTAGATGTAGACGTTGAGGTTTACTACACAGCCAACGCGGCAGACACTACGAACAAATTGTTTGTTTACCTCCTTCAGGATGACCTACCTGGTCCACAGACAGGGGCTGCAAACTTCTACCCAGAACAAATCTTACCTAATGGTGATTACAACCACGCACACATGCTCCGTATGGTTTTAAACGACAACGGACCTTCAGGTGAGGTTATCAACGCTACTACTGCAACATCTCTCTACACGAAGAGTTACCAAATCACTCTTCCAGCAGACATAAGAGGTGTTATTCTTGAAAAGCACAAGTTGAAACTTGTTGCCTTTGTTGCGAGTGCAAGTGGAAACAACATCTACAGCGGTGCTGAAACAGCTGTTGCCCTTCCTCCAGGTGTTACTACTGACTTGTCGATGACAAGCAACACAACTCCAAATGGCGACTATTGTGATTACAATGCTACTCCAGAAGTTACTGTAACTAACAACTTCAACAAAACCATTTCTGCTTTTGATGTTTCTTTCTACTTAAATGGAACAGCAACAACGAAAAGCTTTTCTGGTACTCTAGCCACTGGTGGAAGTACTACTGTAACCTTTAATAGCGCAACACTTCCTGGTGGAGTAAGTAAGGTTTCTTACGGAGCGCCAACAAACATCGTTGATGATCAAGGAAATGGATTGATCGATACAAACTCTGCGAACAACATGGGTAGCATCGATTATTTATACACTGTGAACACAGGAACCTTCGACACTGAGCTTGAAGAAGATTTTGAAAGCTACAGCCGTGGAGATCTAGAAATCGATGACGCTCACCGCGATGAGTCTGGTGGAACCAATGACTATATGGTAGTTGATAAAGACCAAGGTGGTGTAAGCCAAGACTTAGGTGCATATGGAGAAAGTGACAACTCTTTCCGCTTCGACTTCTACGATTGGGCGGATGGTGAAATTGGTGCTTTTTACTACGACAAGCTCGACCTAAGCAACAATGAAGACGTAAAGATTTCTTTCGACTACGCTTATGCCAACGAAAATTCATCTAGCGATGCTTCTTTCAAACTTCAAATTTCTACCAACTGCGGTAGCACTTGGATTGACGCTTGGGCAAAATCAGGTGATGATTTAGAAACTGCTGGTCGTGTAAACGGAGCATGGTTCTACCCAGAAGAAGATGAGTGGGCAACTGCTGAAATCGACGCTGAATACCTTCAAGGACAAGGTGAAGTAATCCTTCGTTTAGTTGGTGCTCGTAACTCTGGTGGAAATTCATTGTACTTCGACAACCTACGTGTATGGGATGCTAAATCAACAGGTTTGGCTAATGTTGAAAAAACTGAAATTGGTATCAGCCCGATCCCAACTTCAGATTTTGTGAACATCTCAGTTGCTGCATCTAACCTTTCAATTGTAAACGCACTTGGACAAAGTGTTGACGCAAATGATTGGAATGCAACGTCAACAGACAACGGCGTGCAGCTTAACGTTAACAAGCTTGAAAGCGGAGTATACTTCGTACAAATGCTAGTTGATGGCGAGCAACGCACAGAAAGATTTGTGGTAGCAAGATAAAAGCAAACACAATAAGATTAGGACCCCGTTAGGCACATGTCTGACGGGGTTTTTTTGTACTTTGGAAGATATATGATCCCTCCTGAAATCGTAAGTCAAATCATGGAAACTGCTCGCATCGAGGAGGTTCTTGCTGATTTCGTAAACCTCAAACGAGCGGGTCAGAACCTAAAGGCGCTCAGTCCCTTCACAACAGAAAAGTCACCCAGCTTCATCGTTTCGCCATCGAAGCAAATTTTTAAAGATTTCAGTTCAGGAAAAGGTGGAACCGTCGTCACCTTTTTGATGGAGCATGAGCAAATGACCTACCCTGAAGCGCTCAAGTGGTTGGCTAAGCGCTACAACATCGAGGTTCCAGAACGACCGCTCAGTGCTGAAGAACAAGAACAAGCCAACGAACGAGAAAGCTTGTATTTGGTCAATGCCTTTGCTGAAGAATTCTTCGCAGACTCTCTTAAAGATGGTGAGGGAAAAGCAATTGGTCAAAGTTACCTCTTAGAACGTGGCTTCTCGCAAAAGACTATAGACCGCTTTAAACTGGGCTACAACGCGAAAAATGGCAATCCATTAATCATAGCCGCCAAAGACCGCGGGTACAAACTCGAATATCTTGAAACCCTCGGCTTGGTTAAAGAGCGTCAAGGACAGCTCACCGACACTTATCGAGCTCGGGTTGTATTTCCTATACACAACCTTTCTGGAAGGTGCATTGGCTTTGGGGCTCGCACACTTCGGTCAGATAAAAACGTTCCTAAATACCTCAACAGCCCAGAGACCCCAATCTACCACAAGAGTGGCGTGCTGTACGGTCTGTTCTTCGCAAAGTCTGCAATAAGCAAGAAAGACGCTTGTTTGCTTGTTGAGGGTTATACCGATGTAATTTCTCTTCACCAGGCTGGGGTTGAAAATGCAGTAGCTTCCTCGGGTACTAGTTTAACGCCTGATCAAATTCGCCTCATTGGTCGGTATTCTCAGAACATCACCCTCGTTTTCGACAACGACCCGGCGGGTGTAAAAGCCTCTTTCCGAGGAATCGACCTTGTTCTCCAAGAAGGTCTAAACGCACGGGTACTGTTGCTCCCGGAGGGTGAAGACCCTGACTCTTTTGCGCGTAACAATTCCTCCGAGGAAATAGAGGAGTACATGACGAAGCATACTGAAGACTTCATGTTGTTTAAGTCTCGCTTGCTTTTCCAAGAAATTAAAGGGGACCCCCTCAAAAGTGCGGAGGCCATTAAGAGCATCGTTCACAGCATTGCGCTCATCCCCGACCACTTAAAGCGATCAATTTATACCAAAGAATGCGCAAACATCCTCAACATGGAGGAGCGTGTTCTTGTGCTGGAACTCAACAAACAGCGAAAAAAACTGTTTAACGACAACAACCGTGCTGCTGGTGGTACATACCAGGCTCCTATTGAAACCTCTCAGGAACATCCCAGTCCGCATCAATTTGACGCCGCCGATTCAAAGTCCTCCTATTATCAGGAAAGGGACCTTTTAAGAATCATCTTCAATCATTCTGACAAATTCATTCCTGTTCGAATTGAAGATTCCGAAGAAGAAGCCTTTGAAGACATCGCTTTACCAAATTTTATTGTTCAAGAACTCCAGAGCGACAAGCTTCAAATGGAAGATCCGGTTCATGCTAAAATCTATCAAGAACTTTGTACCCGCATAGATCAAGGTTTAGGGGTTGATATGAACGTCTTTCTTAACTCAAGTGAGGAAAATGTGCGCAACGCAATTGTAGAGCTCGTAAACCTTCAATATGAGCTGCACGATTGGAAGAAGAAAAACATCTTCGTGAAGCAAGAAGATCAGAAGTTGCGCAAAGCCGTCTATGGTGCTCTCTACGCTTTTAAAGAACGAAGGGTTGAGCAGATGATTGATGAGCTCCAAAAAGAACTT
>DDDG01000009.1:13050-58299 GCA_002336245.1 Flavobacteriales bacterium UBA1986 | reverse complement strand
TACGGATTTTAGGGACCCTTACAGGGGCAATTCAGAAAAGGCGTCCTTTTTAGCGCAAATATTTTGCAAACACAAAAAAGCCCCGCATAACTCGCGAGGCTTAAGTGTCTGATTATCAGCAGTGGGCCCTGCTGGGCTCGAACCAGCGACCACCTGATTATGAGTCAGGTGCTCTAACCAACTGAGCTAAGGGCCCAAATTCCCTTATAGGTCCTTAGCGAAGTGCCTGTCCGACTATGCGGAGCATCGGCGGAAGCTAAGGGCCCCAGTTGTAAATTCTTCTCAGGTCCTTAGCGAAGTGCCTGTCCGACAGAGCGGCCTTCAATTTGGACTTGATGGCCGCAAATTTATTCTTTTCATGCTCTGCTCGGCAATCGATTGAAGAGGCCCAATCTTTGTTACGGCAGCAGCAACTTATTTACTTTTACCAAAAGCGCCTTCCGTGGTTCAGATTTCCCTTCAGAAGAAGATTTACTTATTCCTAATTTCCTTCGTACTCCTTTCGTTCGTATTGATCGGAGCGGTTACGCTCCTCTTCTTCAGCAACGAAAACGAACGCTATCACGCCGAACGACTTCTGAGAAAAGAACGCACGGTGCTCTCGTCCATCAACTTCTTCTTAGCCAATCAGGAAGGAGATATCTTCCCTTTCTACACCAAAGAGTTTTCCGACAAAGTCGAAGAAATTTCCATCATCAACAAATTCGACATCAACGTCTACGATGTTCGGGGTGACTTAATCACATCCACGCGAATGGACCTCTTCACCGATGAGGTCATTCCATGGAAAATCGCGCAAGAAACCATCGAAAAACTGGCGCGTAGAGATTCAACTATTTTGGAGATTGAACGTGAAACCGGACGGAGTTTCCTATCGACCTATTCTTACATCTACAACACCTCGGGAAACCCTGTTGCCATCGTCAACATTCCGTATTTCTCAGACCAAACCCTAAACAAACAAGAGATCGTTGAGTTCCTGACTTCATTGAGTCAGATCTATTTGTTTTTACTGATAGGCGCGCTCTTATTGGCCTACTTCATCAGCAACTCGATTACTCGGCCCTTGCGGGTTCTAAAGGAAAAGATGGCCAAAGTGGGATACGATACAACCAACGAACAGATTGATTGGAAAGGAAAGGATGAAATCGGCATGTTGATTCAGGATTACAACAACATGGTGGTGAAGCTTCAAGAAAGCGCGGTGTTGTTGGCGCAAAGCGAACGTGAGAGTGCATGGCGTGAAATGGCCAAACAAGTGGCGCATGAAATCAAGAATCCATTGACCCCAATGAAACTCAGCGTTCAGCAGTTGAGTCGTGCCTGGAAGGAAGAAGAGAATCTGGAAGAAAGAATGACGAGGTTCAGCAAAAGCATGGTGGAGCAAATCGACAACCTCGCCGACATTGCCAGCGAGTTTTCAAACTTTGCCAAAATGCCGCGCGCGGAGCTGAGAATGATTGAGCTTGGAGAAATTGCCAAGAATGCAATCTCGATTTTCCGAGAAACAGAGAAGGTAGAATTTGAGCTCAAGGGCGATCTATCGGTTCAGGTTTTTGCCGATCCAAAACAGATTTCGAGAGTCTTCATCAACCTCATTAAAAATGCCACTCAGGCATTGGCGGGAAAAGATGACGGGGCAATTTCGGTTTTCATTAAAGATGAAGGTGAATTTGCTCTAGTAGAAATTAAAGACAATGGAAAGGGCATCGAAGACTCCATGAAGAAAGACATCTTCCTGCCGAATTTTACCACCAAATCTGGAGGAATGGGGATCGGCCTCAGCATGGTGAAAAGCATCATCGAGAATGCTGGAGGAAGCATTACTTTTGACAGCTCAATAAACCGTGGAAGCACCTTCCGTTTTAGCCTTCCCACAAAATCAAACTGATGTCTTTTTCGAATTTGATTCTTGAAGATTACGACCACGTTCGAGTTGTGAAAATCAATCGCCCCGATAAACTCAACGCACTCAATACAGAAACCATCGCCCAGCTGAGTGAAGCCCTGAAGGCAGCCAACCAAGATGAAAACATACGTGCGGTCATTCTTACCGGTGTTGGAGAAAAGGCCTTCGTCGCCGGTGCCGACATTTCGGAATTCGCGCAATACTCCATCGAAGAAGGTAAAGGTTTGAGCGCAAAAGGCCACGACATTTTATTCAACTACATCGACCAGATGAGCACTCCAGTGATTGCAGCCGTGAACGGTTTCGCACTTGGCGGAGGTTTGGAATTGGCCATGTCTTGCCACATCCGGTATGCGAGCAGCAACGCCCGCATGGGTTTGCCCGAAGTGACTTTGGGAGTGATTCCGGGTTATGGAGGAACACAGCGCTTGGCTCAGTTGGTTGGACGAGGTAAGGCCACCGAAATGGTAGTGAGTGGAGGTATGGTCGACGCCGACGGCGCTAAAGCGAGCGGCTTGGTGAATGAGGTGTTTGAACTCGAAGAACTTTTGCCTGCTTGCATGAAACTCGCGACGAAAATTTCAAGAAATTCTCCTAAGGCAATTGGCTTTGCATTACAAGCCATTCAGGCAGGTTACGAGCCATCGAAAGCCGGATTAAAAAGAGAAGTAGAACTCTTTGGCGAGAGTTTCGGAACCGATGATTTTAAAGAAGGCACAACAGCCTTTCTAGAAAAGCGAAAAGCAGAATTTAGCGGCAAATAATGGAGGACAGAACAGAACTTTCAAGCTTGGGTGAGTTTGCACTCATTCAACGACTCATAGGAACTTTTACCAACGAACAGGATTCCACCATTAAAGGCGTTGGCGACGATGCGGCCGTCATCGGTTCAGGAGAGATGAAAACAGTCATCAGCACCGATCAGCTGATTGAAGGAATCCACTTCGATTTGAGTTATATGCCGCTCAAACATTTGGGCTACAAAGCCGTGGCGGTCAATCTTTCCGACATTCTAGCGATGAACGTCGTTCCCTCCCAAATAATGGTTTCGATCGCAGCGAGCAATCGCTTTTCGGTGGAAGCACTCGAAGAACTTTACCTCGGAATTCGCACCTGTTGTGAAGTGTACAAAGTGGATATGGTCGGCGGCGACACCAGCTCTTCAACTTCTGGCTTGGTCATCAACATTACGGCGATTGGCTTCGAGAAGGAAGATAAAATCGTGTACCGAAGCGGATCCAAAGAAGGCGATCTGATTTGCTTGAGCGGCGACTTGGGCGGTGCTTATGTGGGTCTTCAATTGCTCGAACGCGAGAAAAGTGTTTTCAAAGAAAACCCGGAAATACAACCCGAACTCGATGGCCACGATTATGTGCTGGAACGTCAGTTGAAACCCGAACCGCGTTTTGATGTTGTGCGTCAGTTGGCAACTATTGGCGTGAAACCAACGAGCATGATTGACGTCTCCGACGGACTGAGTTCTGAATTGTTTCACCTTGGAAAATCGGCTTCACTCGGAGCGACGATTTACGAAGACAAAGTGCCCATCGACCCAGCCACGATGTTGGCGAGCGAAGAGCTCAAGATGGATGGCTTGACTTCAGCCTTAAACGGGGGAGAAGATTACGAGCTCCTTTTCACCATCGACCAATCTGATTTTGAAAAAATCAAAGACGAAAAGGACATTCACATCATTGGTCATATGACCGATCAGGGCTTTCACTTGGTGAACAATGTGGGCCAACAAATTGAGTTGAAAGCCCAAGGTTGGAAAGCCTTTGAATCAAGTTGAGCTGCAAGCTAAGATCTGCGAACCATCTTTGTAGAGCAACGGATGAATAATCGCCTGCTCATATCGTCCCTATTTCTCGTGTTTTTTCTTCAGGGAAAAGGCCAGTCGGCGCTCTTTGAAGAATACGGCATTTCCAATGGGATGGCATCCAGCAAGATTCTGGATGTGGACCAAGACCTTCTCGGAAGCTTGTGGTTTGTCCACCCGAGGTCGGTCTCCGTTCAAAGAGGATTTGAGTTTCAAGTCCACAACTTAAACCTGCCCATTTCCGATTCGCTTGTTGGAATCATCATCCGCGACAACAGCGACCCATTGGTTTACAGTAAGAACGGAACGATTCAGCGTTTTGGTTCTTCGGGATTCAAAGAGATGAAGGTTTCCCGCAAACTTCGTCAGACGTTGGGAAGCAACAGCATCACCGAAATACGAGCTGGAAGAGGAGGGAAGCTCTGGGCGAGTTTAACGAACGGCGGCCTGCTTCAAATCAGCAAGGATCAGATTGTAGATTTTCGGTTTCCATACGAGAAAGAACTGCGCTTTTATGGCTTGGAGATCGACGACAACAGATTCATCAGCGGGGAATTGGATCCGCTCACCAACCAAAACCGACTCATCGTATTTGCAGAGCGAAAGATTTTCGACGTTCCGCTCAGCTTGAGCAAGAAGGGCAAACGCAGCGGTTTGATGCGCTCTTCGGAAAGTGGCTTTTACTTTTTTCGGGGAGTAGAGTTGATTTCATTCAGCGAGCGTGGAATATTGCAGCGCGAGTTCACAGAGAAAAACATTCAATGTTTTTTAGTCGACCGTGAGGGAAAGCTTTGGATTGGAATGAAGGACGGAGGCTTGCTCTGTTATCCGCTGGGAATGGAAGATCAGTCGACTTCGATTCGCTACTTGGGAGATGAAGATGTGAGTTGTTTGTATGAAGACGAGTCGGGAACCCTTTGGATTGGAACCACAAAAAAAGGAGCTTATTCCTTCGAGCAGAGGCTCACGGAGGACTACCGCTCCCCAAATGTATTCTCGAACGCCGACAGTGCACAAACTACGAGCAAGGCAATCCGTTTGGCCTACGACCCGATTGGTTCCATCACCGGTCAGTCGACCAACCTTGAACGCGATACCAGTCCGCCCGATGTTTTTGTCACCGGTTTGCGCATCAAGGGTAAAGACACAGCCGTCCTTTCCGAGTACATTTTGAACTACGACATGAACTTCTTTGAGTTCAGTTTCATTGGCTTTTCAGAATTCCAGGAGCTTTTTCAATACAGGTATCGAATGGAAGGCGTTGATGAGGACTGGGTTTTAACGAGTCGGAATTTGGCGCAATACACCGCTTTGGCACCAGGAAATTATCGCTTCGAAGTTCAAGCCATTAATAAGAGCGGCTTGTGGAGCGAGAGTTCGGAACAAATCAAATTGAGGATTCATCCGCCGCTGTGGGAACGGCTGTGGTTTCGTGCATTGTTGATTTCATTCGTACTCCTTCTAATTGCATTGGGAGTAGTTGTTTGGCTTCGAGCTCAGCGTCGGCGCGAAAAGCGCAGGGTGGAGTTGAATCGAAAAATTTCGGAGATGGAATTGCGCGCTTTGAGATCGCAAATGAATCCGCATTTCCTCTTCAACACCTTGAGCTCCATTCAGCACTTCATTACCGTGAATAAGAGCAAGGAGGCCATTCAGTACTTGAGCAAGTTTGCGCGTTTGATGCGGACGATTTTAGAGAATTCCAAGAAGAGTGAGATTCCCCTGCGGTCGGAGTTGGAAGCTTTAGACTTGTATTTGCTTTTGGAGAGCTTTAGGTTCAAGGAAAAATTCGACTACGAGATTGTGATTGAGGATGAGCTCGATCAAGACTACGACCACATCCCGCCACTTTTGATTCAACCTTATGTAGAAAATGCCATCGTTCATGGCATGATGCACAAAAGGGAACGTGGCCACATTCTAATTCATCTCAAACGGGAAGAAGACATGTTGCTTTGCGTGGTGGAAGACGACGGAGTGGGGAGAGAGAAAGCATTGGAATTCAAAAAAGGAAAGCACGAATCGAGTGGACTTTCCATCACCAAAGAGCGGCTCGAAATCATCAACAGCACACGCAAGAGCAACCTCAGTGTGAAGATCATCGACTTGAAAGACGATGCCGGAAATTCCCTAGGGACGCGGGTGGAGATTTACATTCCGCTCGAAGATTGATACCTTTCACACATCATCCTTAACCATTCGCACTAGAGCACGTTCAATACTTGTAGGAGCCAGTGCACAATTGTTAATTTGGAAATCTATTAAAACCCCAGCTTATGGTAACCAAGGTCATAATCGTAGACGATGAAGAAGGAGCAAGAGAGTCCATTTCAAACATTCTCGAGCAATACTTTCCGGAAGTTCAAGTGATCGCCAAGGCTGATAACATTGAAGCCGCCCACCGCAAAATAATCAGCTACAGTCCCGACTTGGTGCTGCTTGATGTGGAGATGCCATACGGCAGTGGATTTGACTTGTTGAATCGCTTCGAGAAAGTTGATTTCGACATCATTTTCATCACAGCCTACGACCACTACGCTCTAAAGGCAATTAAGTACTCGGCCCTCGATTACTTGCTGAAACCTGTTGACATTGATGAGTTGCGCGCAGCCATTAAAAAACATCAAGAAAAACCTCAAGAGGAGCTTCCAAACAGAGAAAACATTCAAACCCTCATGGACAATTTGAAAAGCGAACCCAATGGTCGGAAGATTGGTTTGCCAGACGGAGGAGGTTTGATTTTCGTGAACATTGGCGACATAGTTCGTTGTGAGTCGGAAGGGAATTACACCAACATTTTCCTGAATACAGGAAAGAAGATTCTTGTGGCGAAAACCATGGGAGAGTACGAAGACATGTTCAAAGCTGAGAATTTCTTTCGCGTTCACAGATCCCATTTGATCAATGTGAATCACCTCGAGAAGTTCGTGAAAGGCTCCAGTGCGAACTACGTTTTATTGAGCGATGGAAGCAAGGCAGATGTGTCGCGTCGGAAAAAAAGCGAGTTCATCGAGTACCTAGCCACTCACTGAAAACATTCGGCTGTTCAAAACGTAGGCATGAGACAAGGCTAAGCGAAGGCTTAGCTTTCTTTCTTTGTCGCCATGCTAAAGCAGATTTCATTTTTCCTCATTCTTGGCCTTCTAGGCCTAAGCTCGTGCACCTCTGGTGACGGCAATGCCGAGGCGAGCTTGTTGATTGTGGAAGAAGAAATTCCCGAGGTTGAAACAGCCTACGGCATTCCAATCGATTCCTACACCATACACCAAGGGGAGATTCGGAACAATCAGTTTCTGGCCGATGTACTCCTGAAGTACCACATCAGTTATCCCGAAATCGATAAGTTGGTGAAGGCGGCGAAGGGAGTTTTCGATGCTCGAAGAATTGTTCCTGGCGATCAGTACACCGTTCTCAGCAAGCGCGATTCTACGGGGAAGGCAGCTTATTTCATCTACGAGCCAAACGCTTTAGAATACATTGTTTTCGACCTACGCGATTCCGTTCGGGTTTACCGAGAAGAACGAGAAGTGACTGAAGTTGAGAAATGGGCGGAAGGAGAAATTTCCAGCAGTTTGTACGAGAGCTTTCAATCGATTGGTGTGAGTCCAGTGCTTGCCATGAAGCTGTCCGATTTATACGCGTGGTCCATCGACTTCTATAGAATTCAGAAGGGAGACCATTTTCGGGTTATGTACACCGAACGCCAGGTGGAGGGAGAAGCCATTGGCATTGGAGATGTGAAAGCTTGTTTGTTCACGCACAGCGGCGAAAAATTCTACGCCTTTGAACACAGCATAGACTCCATTTCCGATTACTACGATGAAAATGGGAACAGCTTGCGCAAGGCATTCTTAAAGGCACCGCTTCAGTTCAGTCGCATCAGTTCGGGTTTTTCAAGAAAAAGATTTCACCCGGTACAAAAACGCTGGAAGGCGCATTTGGGAACCGATTACGCAGCGCCGAAGGGAACTCCAATTTTAGCCGTGGGCGACGGAAAAGTGATTGCGGCGGCCTTCGGGAAGTACAACGGACGCTATGTGAAGATTCGCCACAACTCGACCTACACAACCCAATATTTACACATGAGTGGCTTCGCCAAAGGAGTGAAAAACGGCACTTATGTACGGCAAGGTGATGTGATCGGCTATGTAGGTTCAACTGGACTGGCCACCGGGCCACATGTGTGTTTCCGATTTTGGAAAAACGGTGCACAAGTCGATCATCGTCGTGAAAAACTTCCTCCCTCAAAACCAATTCCCGCCGAGCACATGGAAGCCTACATGGCGGCCATTGAGCTCACGCGCAAGCAGTTGGAGCCGAAAAAGAAGCCAATGCTTGCCTCGAACTAAGTTTTGAGCTTTTCAATATTCGAAGGTTCATTTCTTTTATAAGTCTTTTCTAGGGTCGCCCCGACTCGGGCCTACATTTATAGAGTGCTAATCTCCTCTTCAATATGCCAAAGAAAAAACGCGTCAGAAAAATTTACGTTCTAGACACCTCTGTGATTCTTCACGATCACAATTCAATCAACAATTTCGACGAGCACGACATTGGCATACCCATTACAGTTTTGGAAGAGCTCGACAACTTCAAAAGAGGCAACGACTCCAAAAATTTCGAAGCACGAGAGTTCATTCGATTGATTGATCGACTTTCTCACGACCACACACTACAAGAGTGGATTCCACTTGAAGGGAAAAACAAAGGCCGCTTTAAGGTTGTGATGGGTCACGAAGGACTTAAGATCAACGCAGAGAAAATTTTTCAAGACCGAAAGGCTGATCATCGAATACTAAACTCGGTGCTGTTTCTGAAGCAAGAAGAGCCAGATGCTGAAGCGGTATTGGTGACCAAAGACATCAATCTTCGCCTGAAGGGAAAAGCCCTCGACATCGACTCGCAGGATTACCAAACCGGTAAAATAGATGTCGACGGATTGTACAAAGGCAAGGAGATTATTGAGGATTTGGACAGCGATTTCATCCGACGATTGTACACCGATGGTTCGATTGAAGATGGTGGAATCATCAAGAAGCAAATCAACAATCACTATTACATTCTTCGCAATGGAAAGTCGTCTTCCTTGGCCTTCTTCAATGGGGAATCTAAACTTTTGGAGCGTGTAGATAAAAACTACACCTATGGAGTTAAGCCGCGCAATGCTGAGCAAACCTTTGCAATGCACGCACTTATGAATTCTGAGATTCGATTGGTGACTTTGCAAGGAGTTGCAGGTACAGGGAAAACATTGTTGGCTTTGGCCAGTGCGCTTGAGCAGCACAAACAATACAAGCAAATCATTCTAGCTCGACCGATTGTTCCTTTGAGTAACCGCGACATTGGCTTTTTACCGGGAGACGCCAACGAAAAAATCAATCCTTATATGGAACCGCTTTGGGACAACCTGAAGTTCATTATGGATCAGTTTAAGGAGAGCGAGAAGAAGCACAAGATGATCAAGCAGATGCAAGACGACAAGAAGATCATCATCACGCCGCTGGCCTACATTCGAGGTCGAAGTTTGGCCAACAGCTTTTTCATCATCGACGAAGCTCAGAACCTGACGCCGCATGAAGTGAAAACCATAGTGTCTCGAGCTGGGGAAAACTCAAAAATTGTCTTCACTGGCGACATCAATCAGATCGACACTCCCTACCTCGACGAGAAGAGTAATGGCCTGTCGTACATCATTGATCGCTTGAAAGGGAACCAGCTTTTTGCGCACGTCACTTTAGAAAAAGGTGAGCGATCAGAACTGGCCAACTTGGCCAACGAACTGCTCTAGCGGTAGTCTGGGGCCTGTGATTCTTTGAGCAAGTATTTTTGGTGGGGCTTCATTTCTAACCTCTTGCACCCCCGCCCATTTCAGTAAAATTCAGCTGAACCAATTCCCCCTCTTGTGGTTTACTCCGTACCGTTGATAGGTAGTCTGTTAGGGGGCTTTGGGCGAAACGTGTAGAATCGAGCGTCCAATTTTTGAATGAGTCACAAGGCTTGCACGCTTCGTTTGAATTCCCCTCGCACTCATTACAAGAATGTTGATTGTGAGCGATTTAATGGCTGGGGCATCCGACGGCGTTTGTTTACAAGTGGTCGAAAGGAAGAGGCCTGCAATGAGGAAGAGTCCTATTTTCAGTACATTTGAAAGAATCCGCACAATTGGGAAAAGTGGTATTAAACATACAATTATGAGATTAAGCGCACTTTTTGGCTTGTTCATCGCATTTATTGCCAGCGATGCATTTGCTCAACAACCGCCAACTCCTAGCACAGAAATGAGCAAGGAAGAATACCAGGATTTCATAAACAACCACCCCTTCAAAACCCGTCCTCCATTGAGCCCAGTGGAGATAAAGAAGATGGACAAAAGAGATCGTCCGGATCTTGCTTGGGAACAAGACTTCTTGCGCACCATGGACCCCGCAACGGGAAAGCCAGAGCGCCAACGTTTGTATCAGTACATGGCAAGCGTAAGTGGTGGAGCAAGCCCTGGCTTGGCCCCAGGTGCGACTGCGTCGAACGCTTGGACCGAGCGTGGACCAAACAATATTGGAGGACGAACACGCGCATTGTTGTGGGACCCAAACACCAACAATAAGGTTTGGGCCGGGGGTGTTACTGGAGGGTTGTGGTACAATACCGACATCACAAGTTCTTCAACAAGTTGGACCAAGGTGAATGACTTTTGGGACAACATTTCTGTTACGGCCATTGCCTACGACCCGAACGACAACGACACCATGTATGTTGGAACTGGTGAAGGCTGGGGAACGGCCTCAAGCATTGGTGGAGGAATTTGGAAAAGTACGGATGGAGGAAGCAGCTGGTCTTTATTGAGCTCCACGATTACTGGCACGAGTGAAATGTTCTATGTGAACGACCTTATCGTGCGAAACGAAAGTGGAAGTTCTGTGATTTATGCGGCTGTTAGTCAGATGTATTACAATGGTGTTTGGCATGGAGACGAAGGCCTATTTCGCTCAACCAACCACGGGTCTACTTGGACTCAGGTATTGCCGAATATTTCTGGGGCACCCTATGCTCCAGCAGACATCGAATTGGATGCCGGTGGACGAATTTGGGTTGGGTCAAGACGCAATGGTTTTGGAAACGGAGGAGGAACAATTCTGCGTTCAGATAATGGAACGACATGGGCAGTTTCTTACACAGCAACCGGAGGAAGGCGAGTTGAGCTTGCTACAGCACCCAGCGATCAGAGCTACCTCTACGCATTGATTGAGGGCATTTCAGGGACTTCCAGCGTTTTGTTGGAAGTAAAACAGAGCACCAACAGAGGAGCTTCTTGGACGACAAGAAATGAGCCCAGCGATGCGGATTTGGGAATTCCAGCTACTGACTTTACCAGAGGACAGGCCTGGTATGATTTGATACTCCAAGTGGACCCAAACGACCGCCGAGTCGTTATTGCCGGAGGGATCGATTTGTTTCGATCTACCAACGGAACCATTTCGTGGACGCAAATTTCAAAATGGTCGAACAACGCCAACTTGAACACCCTCTCGTGCCCCTTAGTGCATGCTGACCAGCATCAGGTGTTGTTTAAACCAGGCTCCTCGGATACTGTAATCATTGGAAATGATGGCGGAGTATATTTTTCCGACAGCCTTTCTTTTTCAGCCACAAACTCCACAGCAATTTCTTCCAGAAACAATGGATACAACGTAACTCAGTTTTACTCTGCTGCGCTTCACCCAACTTCGGGCAACAATCATATGTTGGCAGGGGCACAAGACAACGGAACCATTCGCCTCAACACTGCTGGCGTAGCGAGCGGAACGGAAATTCGCGGTGGAGATGGAGCTTTTTGTTTCATTGATCAAACACAACCCTCTTATCAGATCGCCTCCTACGTGCGTAATGCGTACTACCTATCCACCAACGGGGGCGCTACCTATTTTACCACTCAGCTGATTCGAGACTTAACTACCGGAGCTTTCATCAATCCTGCAGATTACGACGACAATCAGAATGTCTTGTATTCGGCAAGAACGACAAGCACAATACAGCGGGTTAAAAGCGTAACAGGTACCTTCTCAGATGATGTATTGAGCGTGAGCATAGGATCCATGGCCTCGGCACTGAAGGTGTCGCCGCACACAACCAGCAGCACTACTTTATTTGTTGGAACCGATGCGGGTGCGGTTTATAAGATTACAGGAGCCCAAGGAAGTTCTGCCTCTCTGAGCCGAATAGATCCGTCCAGTTTTCCAAACGGTTCGGTTTCATGCATTCAAGTTGGTGGAAGCGAAGACACGCTTCTCGTTACTTTCTTCAACTATGGGGTGAGCTCTGTTTGGTATTCAACCAATGGAGGGACAACTTGGACAGATAAAGACAATACAAGCCTTCCAGACATGCCCATTCGATGGGCGCTCTTTAACCCATACGTTCAAGGTGAAGTTATTCTAGCCACAGAAATTGGTGTTTGGACTTGTCCGGACATCAACGCCGCAAGCCCGGCCTGGTCTAGATCAAACAACGGCTTAGCAAACGTTCGAGTCGACATGCTGCAATCGCGAAGCTCCGATTCAACCGTAATGGCGTCCACCTTTGGCAGGGGAGTTTTCACCAGCAAGTTTGTTGGGGGTTCGGCGCCTACGGCATCCTTTACAGGAACTCCAACGAGCGTATGCGTGGGCGATACAGTAACCTTCACCGATAATTCTACAGGAAACCCAACATCGAGTCAATGGACCTTTACGGGAGGAACGCCGTCTTCATCTTCTGCAGGAACTGCTTTGGTGGTGTATAATACTCCAGGTTCTTATACCGTGCGATTGATCTCGTCGAATGCCGTTGGCTCCGATACTTCTACGCAAGTGAATTACATCACGGTCAATGCAAATCCTACGGTTAGTCTTTCAAGCTTTTCGGCGGTTTGTTCCAATTCAGGAAGCTTTGCCTTAAGTGGTGGAAGCCCCGTGGGTGGAACCTACAGCGGTACGGGAGTGTCGGGTGGAAATTTCAACCCTAGCACTGCGGGAGTAGGCTCTCACACAATCACCTATTCGTTCACAAATGGATCGGGTTGCACGTCTACCGCTACTGAAAACATTGCGGTAAATGCCTCACCTACAGTTAGCCTGTCGAGCTTTAGCTCGGTATGTGTGAATCAAGCAGCTTTTGCTTTAACGGGGGAAAGCCCCACTGGAGGAAGCTATTCAGGAACCGGCGTCAGCACCGGTCAGTTCGACCCTTCGGTTGCGGGCATAGGAACGCATTCAATTACTTACACTGTCACCAACGGAAGTGGATGTACGGATTCTGCTTCTCAAAACATTGTGGTGAGTGCCGCTCCAACGGCTAGCTTATCACCCTTTAGCGCAGTATGTACAAACAACGGAAGCTTTACCCTTACCGGTGGAAGTCCTGCTGGGGGCGCCTATTCTGGAGTGGGAGTTTCTGGAGGATCTTTCGATCCATCTGCTGCTGGAGCTGGAACTTTCGCAATAAAATATTTGGTTTCAAGTGGTAGTTGCAGCGATTCGGCCACGCAAAACATTACAGTGAACGCGAGTCCAAGTGTTGCTCTCACGGCTTTTTCATCGGTTTGTGTTACCAACGCTCCTTTCAGTTTAACGGGAGGCAGTCCGAGTGGCGGAACCTACACAGGACCTGGAGTTTCAGGGGGAACCTTTACGCCGGTAACTGCGGGAATTGGAAATCATACCATCACCTACACCTTCACCAACGGAAGTGGTTGTACCGATTCTGCGACGCAAATTTTATCGGTTCTATCTGGAAGTTCTCCAGTGGCCATAACAGCGCCAGATTCGATGTGTACGAATGAAGCTGCCATCGCTTTGAGTGCCATTCCAGGTGGCGGGAGCTTCAGTGGAACAGGGGTGAGTGGAAACAGCTTCAACCCTTCAACAGCAGGAGCTGGAGTTCATGTGATTTCTTACAGCGTTGTTAACACTTGTGGCTCTTCGAACGGCAGCGACACCATAGTTGTCTCCACAGCTCCCTCAGCAAGTTTGACGAGTTTTTCAGCGGTATGCGAAGCTGCGGCGAGCTTTACTATTACTGGTGGAAGCCCAAGCGGTGGAACTTATCTCGTGAATGGAAGTACTGCCAGCATTTTCAACCCAAGTTCGCTTGGAGCAGGAACCCATACAATTTCGTATGTGCTTTCAAACTCAAACGGTTGTTCCGACACAGCCGATCAGTCTATTGTTGTGAATCCTTCACCAGGGGCAAGTCTGTCCTCCATCAGCGCACAATGCGTGAATGCGAGCAGTTTGAGCTTAACTGGAGGGACACCTTCCGGCGGTTCATACTTCGGAACTGGAGTTTCTGGCGCTAGCTTCGACCCTTCAGTCGCGGGAGTTGGAACACACCTGATTAGCTATACTGTTACGAATGCTTTTGGATGTTCCGATACGGCCAGTCAAAGTGTAGTTGTGAATTCAGCGCCAACAGCAGCTCTTGGCACATTCACTGGTGTTTGCAGCAACGACTCAAGCTTCACACTCAGCGGAGGAAGCCCTGCAGGAGGAAGCTACTCAGGAACGGGTGTTTCGAGTGGTGTTTTCAACCCGACCTCCGCAGGAGTTGGAACTCATCTCATTACCTATACCGTTACTAACAGCAATTCTTGCAGCGCAAGTGCAAGTCAGAACATCACGGTTTCATCAAGCCCAACAGCGCTACTCGCAGGAATGAGTCCCTTTTGTGTTGATGCCACTTCGGTTCCATTGACAGGAGGTTCACCTTCCGGAGGTACTTATTTCGGACCTGGGGTTCTAGGAAGTGTATTTGTTCCATCTCTTGCCGGGGCGGGAACGCATGTGATTTCATACACAGTTTCCAATTCTGGTTGTTCGGATACAGCTAGCGTGAATCAAATCGTTTACGCCGTGCCGAACGTCAACTGGCCACAAGTCGGACCTTATTGTGCCAACGATTCAGCTGTTGCACTCAGCGGAGGAACTCCCTTGGGTGGAACGTATTCAGGAACCGGAGTGTCTTCAAATGTTTTCAATCCAATGTCAGCCGGAGCGGGAAGCCACGTATTGTTCTATTCTGTAACCGATTCCAATTCCTGTTCTGCGAACAGTTCACAAAACGTGACCGTGAACCCACTTGGTGGAGCCGCCTTATCGAGCTTCGGGTCCATCTGTGATAATGAAGCAGCCTTCACAATCACTGGCGGAACCCCAACCGGGGGAAGTTATTTGGTTAATGGGGTGTCAGCGACAAGTTTTGACCCAGGCGCTACTGGTACAGGAATCCATACAATTTCATACGTATTCACCACTGCCTTGGGTTGTACAGACACATCCTCTCAACTCATAACAGTGAATGCGTCACCAACGGTTAGCCTTGCGAGTTTTGCAAATCAGTGTGCCGGAAACAGCGCCTTCACCCTTAGCGGTGGAAATCCAAGTCCAGGGAACTACTTCATCAATGGAGTTGTTGGAACGAACTTCAACCCGGGCACATTGGGTGCTGGAACTTACACCATCAAATACGATCATGTGAATGGTTCATCTTGTCGAGATTCCGCCTTTAGCACCATTACTGTGTTGGCGCAACCAACGGTCACCTTAGGGCCTTTGGCCGATGTTTGTTTGAACGATTCAATCGTTTCTCTCTCTGGCGCTAGTCCGAGTGGAGGAAGCTTCTCTGGAAATGGAGTGAGCGGAACAAGCTTCGACCCGGCAATGGCTGGAGTGGGAACACAAGTGATCACATACCTTTTCACCGATACGAGTTCATGTACGGACAGTGCGCAGCAGAATTTGATTGTGAAGCCGCTTCCAATCATCCGCGCTTTGCAAGACACCGGAATATGCATTGGTGATACTGCGAGCTTTACCGTAGGAGGAGGAATCACTTATACCTGGAGCCCAGCGTCAAGTCTCGACAATCCGACTTCAGCGGCTCCTAAGGCATTTCCAACGACGACCACAAGGTATTTTGTAACCGGAACAACGCTGAACAGCTGCTCCAATTTTGATTCGATTGCAGTTGTGGTAAATGCGCTTCCAAATGTTTCGGCAGGAAGCGGACAGGTCATTTGCGATGGTCAAATTACCACCTTAAGTGCCAGCGGCGCATCGAATTACACTTGGAGTCCAGCAACTGGATTGAGCAGTACAAGTTCTGCCACACCAACGGTAAACGTGTCGAGCAGCATCAGCTACACGCTCATCGGAACGGATACCAATTCATGCATCGGTTCTGATTCAGTGCGCGTCGATGTAAACCCAAAGCCTACAGTGAATGCTGGTAATGACACAGCGGTTTGTGATGGACTTCCTTACACTATGATGGGAAGTGGAGCCAATTCTTATATCTGGAGTCCGAGCACAGGCTTGAGCGATTCTACTTCAGCTACCAGCAGTTTGAGTGTAAGTTCAAGTCAGATGTACACCCTAATCGGCTCAAACACTTTTGGTTGTTCCGACACCGATGCGGTAATGATTACGGCCCTGAGTTCTCCTACCGTTGCGATGAGCAGTATTCCATCGCGGTGTATTGATGCGGGAGTGTTTACCTTAAATCAAGGAAGCCCTTCGGGTGGTCAATATTCTGGACCTGGTGTGAGCGGAAGCCTTATGGATCCGAGCTCTTCCGGTGCAGGGCTACATACCATTACCTACAACTTTACCGACACCAATGGTTGCTCGAACAGCGCTTTTGAAACTGCTGTTGTGAATGCGCTCCCCGTGGTGCGCATCGACGGCTTACAGTCCATTTATTGTGAAAATGACGGACCAGATGCCTTCATCCTAACTCCATTAAGCGGTGGAACCGTCTCCGGCAGTGGCATCGTTGGAACCTCCTTTGTGCCAAGAAATGTGGCAGTTGGAGATTATGTACTGAGCCACAGCTACACGGATACCAATGGCTGTTTCAACAGTTATTCTCAGAACGTTAAGGTCGCTGAAATTCCTGAGGTTCCTGAAATCGTTGGCTTCCGTTTTGTGTTCAAGAACACGAGCTACAATTATCAAGTGATTCCGGTGAATGGGGCGAGCTATACTTGGAAGGTGAGCAATGGTAGTTTAATCGCCAGCGCGAACAACGTAGCCTCAATCCTCTGGGGAACCCAGAAGGAAGGAACGATTACCTTGATTCAGAACAGTGTTGATGGATGTTCAGATTCTTCGCAGACAACAATCCACATCGGTGCTGTGAGTGTTGAGGAAGCGAGCATTGAAGATCGCTTGAAGGTGTATCCGAACCCAGCCGACGACTTCCTGAACGTGGTCTATGAACACCAGGGCTCAGAAGAGGTTAAAATGGAAGTGCTCGAAATCAATGGGCGTTTGATCTGGACTTCAGACATCCGAGATGGTGGCGGAAAGTACGAGCACCAAATCGACCTTCGCACCTATCCAGCCGGAACCTATATGTTCAGACTGATTGGCGCAGAAGAGCCTTATCAAAAGCGATTTATTCGGAAGTAGAACGAGAGACTAGTCGCGCTCTGCAATGATGAGGGCCTTAAAGGCTTGAATCTCATCACGGTTGTATTTGTTTATAGGATCTTTCATGATCTCCAACAAATACGTGAAGGGAACTTCGTTGAACTCTTCTTCCTCTTCAGGGTCAGAAATATCGAAATCGAAGCTGCTGTTGTTCTCGATGTGGTCGGCCGAAAGGCGGCACATTTTAGTCAACAAAGGATCTACAACTACGTCGCGGTAGTGGAGACGAATCTCACGTAAATCAGAAACGGTCTTTTCAGTGAGTCCGTTTTTTTCAAAGTCTTTCTGAATTTCAGAAAGAACCTTGTTGGCTTGCTTGATAGCTGCTGTACTCATGTTACAGTTCAAATTTTATCCCTTGGGCTAAGGGAAGTTCTGTGGAATAATTGATTGTATTTGTTTGGCGGCGCATGTAAACCTTCCAGGCGTCGGAGCCCGATTCACGTCCACCACCAGTATCTTTTTCTCCTCCAAAAGCACCACCAATCTCTGCACCTGAGGTACCGATGTTCACATTGGCAATACCGCAATCGGAACCGCGAGAACTCAAGAAGAGTTCGGCTTCTCTAAGGTTGGTCGTCATAATGGCTGACGACAAACCTTGATCTACACCATTTTGCATGGCGATGGCTTCATCGAGCGTGGAGTATTTTAGAAGGTACAGAATGGGTGCAAAAGTTTCGTCTTGAACAATCTGATAGTAATTCTCAACTTCAGCAACGACGGGCTTCACGTAGCAGCCACTTTCATAGCCCTCTCCGCTCAGCACTTCCCCTTCAATCAGCACGCTCCCACCTTCGCGCTTAACCTCTTTAAGAGCGTTTAAATAGGCGTCTACGGCCAAGGTGTCGATGAGTGGACCCATATGGTTGTTCTCATCCAAAGGATTCCCGATGCGAATCTGTTTGTAGGCTTTCAATATTTTGCTTTTGACCTCATCGTACATAGATTCATGAATGATCAAACGACGGGTACTGGTACATCTTTGTCCGCAGGTTCCAACGGCGCCAAATACGGCACCAACAAGAGTAGTGTCAATATCTGCAGAAGGTGCGATGATGATGGCGTTGTTTCCTCCCAATTCAAGAAGCGATTTGCCAAGTCGCGCACCAACGGCTTCGCCAACTTTTCTTCCCATGCGAATGGAGCCGGTAGCTGAGATCAAAGGAACGCGACGATCGTGACTCATCCATTCACCAACTTTATAATCCCCATTCACCAAACAACTGATTCCCTCGGGAACATCGTTGGCTTCAAAAACTTGTGTGATGAGTTTCTGACAAGCAATTCCGGAAAGCGGAGCCTTTTCAGATGGCTTCCAAATGCAAGCATCTCCCGAGACCCAAGCAAGAGCAGTATTCCAGCACCAAACGGCAACTGGAAAGTTAAATGCCGAGATGATTCCGACTAGGCCGAGCGGATGGTATTGCTCGTACATTCTATGGCCAGGTCGTTCGGAGTGCATAGTTAAGCCGTGCAGTTGTCGAGACAAGCCTACTGCGAAGTCGCAGATGTCGATCATCTCTTGTACCTCGCCTTTTCCTTCTTGAAGAGACTTACCCATTTCATACGAAACCAAAGTTCCTAGGGCGTCTTTGTGTTTGCGAAGCAGGTCGCCAAACTGACGAACGATCTCTCCACGTTTTGGAGCTGGCCAAGTGCGCCATTCCGAAAATCCTTTCTGGGCCGTTCGAATGACTTCTTCGTAAGCTTCTTTTGAGGTGACTTCTAGGCTGCCAAGTTCTTTTCCGTCTACCGGAGAGGAGGATGAGAAATATTCACCGCTGCCCTTCAACCAGTTTGAGCCTGTGCTGGTTCCTTGGTTTTTAGCTTCTATTCCTAAGCTTTCTAAAACGGACAATTCGGCCTGTGCAAGCATATTTTTTCTTTGGTCAAAGGTAATTTTTGACCCCTTTCAAACGAAAGAAAATTCGGCTATTCTGTCTTTTCAGAATTGGAGTCTTCAGCCTCGGTTTCCGAATCGGTACTTGGAGCAGGATTCAGCTCTGCTTCAGGCGGATTTTCGTGCTCAACTCTTACCTCTTCAAGAACGGTTTCAAAGACATCCTTCTTATCCGCGCGAATTAGAGCCCAACTCATTAAACCAGAAGAAATCAAAATCACGTAGAGTAAGATTCCAGTGTCGAAGTCGGAGCTTTCGAATTGAATGGGGATGGAGTAGAAGAGCAAGATGGTGATCAAACCTCGAGGGGCGATGAACAGGAAGTCGTCCACTTTGGAACTTGAGAAGATCTTAAGAACGAGAAATCGCACCATATAGAGGGCCACTATAATGCACAGGCTAATGAGAAAAACCTCAATGTTGAAGAGTGCGCTTAAGGCAATGGAAAGTCCGAAAATGATGAAGAAAAAGGTTCGGACTACAAAGGAGGTTTCCAGTGTGACGACCTTAAAATTCGACAAGATCGCAAGGATGGTCTCTTCTTTAATCTGATTTGCCAGAGGCCCTCGGAAAAAGAGTTTGTGGTTGTTGAGAATGAGCCCAAACACCAATATGATCAAGAGGGAAGAAAGGTGGAACTGCTTGCCGACCGCATACAAGAGAATCAAAACAGAAATGAGCAGGAAGAGCTTAACTTGTCCAGATAGGCGGTGAAACACCAGAATGAGAAGGTAGCTTAACAAGAAGGATAGACCGATGGTGATGAGTAGGTTTCCTCCAGCAGACAGAAGAACATTTTCGCCTGCGGGAGCTTCCATGGCCCCAACGAGGAAATAGAAAAACATGATTCCAAGAATGTCGGAGAAGGTACCCTCGTAGATGAGGAACTCTTTTTTGTCGGCAACCATATGACCCACCGATGGAATTACAATGGCCGAGCTGATGATGGCTAAGGGAATGGCATAAAGCACCGCTTGACTATTTGAAACTTCAATAAAAAAGTGAATGATCATGGCGCAAACGCCAGTACTTAAAAGCAAGCCAAATAAGGCAACGGCAAAAGACCTCAGAATAAGTGGGGCTTTTTCTTTCGTCAACTCAAGATCTAGTGCAGCCTCCAGAACAATCATGATGAGCCCAACAATACCAAGAACTTCTAAGATTGGGAACCAGTTTTGCGCGGGAACTTCCGCCACAATCATAACTTGTTTTACAACGATCCCAGTAAGAATCAGAAGTAGAACGGAAGGAATTTTTGTCTTCTTGGAAATGACATTGAAGAGGTACGATAGGATTACCGTACAAGCCAAGAAGATGACTAAAGTGTAACTGCTGAAGATGTTCATTCCATACCTGTTTCCATCTGCTCGGGCTTGAGAACGACAGGCAAAGTACGGACAATTTCAGTCGCTATTGCAGGGAAGTTGTTCAGTATAATGAGTTTGATGCTGTTGTTGTTTCCACTGAACGCGCGTTTAACAGCCCCGGCGTACAATTCCGTTTTATCGTTGCTGAGAATGCTGTAGTGAACCTTGATTTCTCGCCGGAAGTTATCGCTGCCAAAACTGGTGGTTTCCTGACCCGGACTCAAACGTATGTCGAGTTGATTGACGAATAGGTAAAGGCCAGTTCCATACTTTGGAGAGAGGAAGTTGAGCATCTCTTGGTTGATGATTTTAGTAGCCATGAAACGCTCCTGAGTGTAGGAAACATGGACGATTTGCCCGTTTTCGAGTCTACCGCCCTCTTCAACAGGATCTTTGTCTTCGCCTAGTTCATCGATCTTACCTTTTACCTTATTTGCAATTTTTCCCAGACCCTTTTTTTCTGGTTCGGGCGGCTTGGGCATTTCGCGATACTGATAACCAATCGATTTATAGATGTAGTCCAAATCGCGGTTCACGTCTGCATTGTCGGCGTGCATGCGAACAATTTCATAGCTTTTCTTAGCCTCAATGCTCAAGGCATTGTCGAGAGCCAAACGGAAGTAACCCCGAATGTCCTGAAAGCTCAATTGGTCGCGTTTTCCAATGTAGCGATCGACTTCCGAACGGTACATTTTGGGCTCAAAGGGAACGATCATCAAGCGACTTTGATCCAAGGGAAGCAGAAGCGTATCGCGGTCCATTTCGGTTGCACCTGGAAGCAGCGTGTTGTCTTCTTGAGATAAAACTCCAAGCGCAGAAGTGCTGAGAGCGAGAAGTATGAATAGTCGATAGAGGAGGCTTGCCTTCATGGGAATAAAGGTAGGCTGCCGAAGAGGGGCCAAATCCCGCTTACAGGCTAGTTTTCAACATGGGAAGTTGGATAGCCTTAGGTAAAGGCCCGAAAAATATCGTTTCCGATGGCGTAGGTCATCAAAAGCAAGAGAAGAACCATCCCAATAGTTTGTGCCGCCTCCATCACTTTCTGACTTGGAGGTCGTCCAGAAACCATTTCGATCACGATGAACATCGCATGTCCACCATCGAGCGCCGGAATTGGAAGCACATTCATCAAACCGAGGATGATGGACAAGAATGCCGTCATCTCCCAGAACACTTGCCAGTTCCATGTCGCAGAGAAGAGTTTCCCCATGGTTCCAAAACTTCCTAGGCCACGATAGGCTCCAGAGGAAAGATCTGCAAGCTTGGAAAGCTGCCTCCAATAGCTGGCGAGCTTTTCTAGACCTTTATTCACACCCGCAGGGAAAGAGGCCCAAAAGCCATACTTCAAAGTCTCAAATTGATAAACTCCCAACTGCTCCATGTCGTTGTAGCTGAACATGGCTGGGACAACGCCAATCATTCCCTCTTCTGAAATATGTGCAGTAAGGTTTAGGCTTTCACCATTTCTTTCTAGACCCAAACTCACATCGCTTCCGGAATATTCTGCCAAAATTGTTTTCGCTTGATCGAAGTAATCAACACGCTCTCCGTTGATCGTTCTCACTCGATCCAATGGCTCGAGGCCAATGGAAGCGTTGTGTGAACTGTCGGGAACATTGGAAATGACAAAAGGAATGCGCGGCATAACCAAAAGGGGCGATTCGCGTTCAATGGCCTGACCGATCATGTCGGTAGGAATTTCAAGTTCGATTTGCTCTCCGTTGCGCTCAATGATTGCGCGCTCTCCTAAGAGTAGGCCCTCGTTTACTTCACTGAACCTTTCAGGAGTGCGACCGTCGAAAGAGACAATCTTGTCGCCTGTTTGAAGGCCGAGGTTCGTTCCTACGGAGTCCACCACCCAAACACCGTCGACGATGTTGTCGTTTGGCAGATATTTCTCTCCGAAGTAGAAGAGACTCATGGCGTAAATCAGGAAGGCCAACAGGAAGTTGACCACAACCCCACCAAGTATGATGACGAGCCTTTGCCAGCTAGGTTTTGCACGGTATTCCCATGGCTCTGGAGGCTTACTCATTTGCTCCTTGTCCATGCTCTCGTCGATCATTCCAGAAATCTTCACGTAACCACCTAAGGGGAGCCAGCCGATTCCGTATTCTGTATCGCCGCGTTTTACTTTAAAAAGAGAAAACCAAGGGTTGAAAAAGAGATAGAACTTTTCGACGCGAGTTTTGAAAAGTTTGGCAGGGATGAAGTGTCCCAATTCATGAAGCACAACCAAAATGGATAGGCTTAGAATAAGTTGGGTCGCTTTTATTAGGAATTCTTCCATTCTCAGATTTGACTTGCAAAGAAAGTAGAAAGTCTGACGGTCAGACTCTTAAAAGATTGAAATGTCGGCCCGGAAAAGCCATGCTACTGTAGAACGTTTTAGCAGCCCGAATAGTTTAGAAGAACGCGCGCAATTGCACGCCACCAGCATGAATGTACGGACCTGTTTCGGTCTTCCTGCCGTTGTATTGCAAGTTGAGTTGAAGGTTGTTTGCCAAGGTGCGTTGAAAGAGAGCCGACCAAGTGATGTTTGAGCCGGATTGCAATCCTTCGAGCATTTCAAATGAAAGCGCGTCGTTTCCACTTCCATTGTAGGTGATTAGAACGTAGTTCAAATTGGCGAGCAAGGAACCCGTTCCAATGAAGTTGTACTTGAATTCAAATCCGGTTTTACGAACCACTGCGAGTTCTCCGCCAAAATCGGCTGCATTGCTTTTTTCGCGGTAATTGAATAGAATCGAGGCACGTAAAGAGGTACTTGGTTGAAAGCTCAATTTGGGCTCGTATTCCTCAAACTGAAAGCGGTAATTGCGACTGCTAAAAACTTCCGATTCATTGCGTTTTATTCCTTCGCTGTATTTGCTGGTCAACATCCATTGCTTGCTGAGGTTGAAGCGCAATGTGAGCAGGTAAAAGGAGTTCTCGCGAGCATCGAAACCATTCACTAATAAGTTCCTTCCTCGAATGTCCTGATAGCCAATGTCGGCTCCAAATTTCGGATTGGAACGATTGAAGTAGAGCGTGTTTCGAAAGTTGCTGCTCATAGAGATTAGGGAGCTGTCGGCAATCTCAATCGGCAAGGGGTTGAATCGTTCAAGGATTGGAAGCTCGGCAGTTTTACGCTCAATGCGGTAGGCCAATTGGTTCTGAAATCGACCGGCAAACTTCTGCGCCTTCTTTCGCCTTTCCAGTGCTTTTTGGGAAATCTCTTTTTTCTTTTTTAGCTCGTCATCATCGTCTTTCGCACTCTTTTTCTTGTTACCGAATAAGGATGCGGGAGAGAGGAAAAGCGATTGGTTGAACTGATTGGTGAAGATCTTTACATAGTCGTCGGAAGGAGTGAAAATCTTGATGAAAGTTGCTTGGTCGGTGAATTGTGCGATTTCAAATTCATCCAATTCTTGTTGACCATTGTCGTTGTAATCGATCCAAGCATACACTCCCTGACCTGTAGGAACTTCGATGTAACTGAATTCTTTTCTAGCCTCCAAACCAGACGAGACCTCCACAAAAGTGTTCGAACGAATGAAGCCATTCAGGGCGTTCATATTGTATTCAAAGCGGGAGTTTAAACTATTGTCGGGGGCTTGGCTTGTAATGTCGGAACGGTACACTTCCAGTTGGCGATAGGAGTTCCTCGTTTTGAATCGGTGGTTTCGGTTCTTCAACAAATCCATTTCGAGCGCAAGAGCTTGTGCGTATGTTGCTGTGCGCAATTCGTTTTCTTGAACCGCCTTATCGCGGCGTTGTATGTAGGAGAGTTTGAACTTATTTTTCTGTTTGTTCGGACTTTCCAGAAAAACCTCCCTTTCCCAAAACTGATAGGAAGTGGAGCTCAAGCTGCCCTTCCCGGGGTCCCGTCTTCGGTTCCATTCAAAGTCGTCGCGGTAACCGAAGTACACTTTCCCAAGTCGACGTTTCAGAAGACTTTTATGTCGCTGGAAATCGCTGCTGCTGATACTTCCATCTGTTTGAAGAAGACTCCCAAGAAGGCTCAGATCCCAATCTTCATCGAGGTACTTCGCGTCCAAACTATTCCTCAATCCCTGAAACTCTGCCGTGGCCCCAAAGTTTTGAAGTTCATAATTTAAATAGCCGCGCTTCTTCTTAAAAAGGCGCATTCGAAAATTTGAGAGCAGTTGCGAAGAACCGAGGGAAACTCCTCGTAAGTTCCAGTCGCGGTAGAATTCTACGCTACGAATTCGTTCAATTTCCTGGAAATTTTCTTGCCAATACTCAAGCCCACCCGCGAGCTCCAAATTCCAAGGTCCGAGTACAGTGTCCTTCTTACCAAAAACGGGCATGCTCTTGCTTAATTCCATTTTTCCCGCAAAACCATAATCGTCTTGAGAGTCGAGATTCGAGAAAGTGTTGAGGTCGTTCTCACTCAGGGCGCCTTCAATTTTGAACAGACTTTGCGCACCTAATTTCTGCTCAAGTCCTGCCGAAAGCATGCGCCGAACTTTTGGTGTAATGAGCTTTTGAATCGGTTCAAAATTCCCTTGAGGAAGCCCGCCCAACGGGGCGACCCATTCGTAGACTTTTCCGTTTGCTAGGGAGCGGGCAAGTCGGTAATTCCCTTGGTTTTCTCCAACTTGAGAAAAGACCAGCTGATAAAAATCGCTGTCGGGATTGGAGGAGTAAACGAAAATGGAGTCGTAGCCTAAAGTGTCGACCAGTTTGTAGAGAATGAGGTCTTGATCGAATTCTACCGCATTGATGGAAGGGGCAATGGCCAAGTCCAAACTGTCTCCGACTGAGCGCAAAATGCTTTTCTGCTCGTCGGTGAGGTCTTGTTGTAAGCTCTGATTTTTGCTGTCTTGTTCGGAGTAGAGGTTGATGAAGGCCTTTGTTTTTTGCGATTTGTACTCGTCTGAAATTTGAAGAATGCTGCGCGCGTAATTTCGATCGGAGTATTGGAATTCAACCACAATTCGTTTGTCTTTGGTGATGAACTGGTTGGCGGTGAAAATCAATTCGGCGGTGTTGTAGTTGATCACATAGTCGTATTCCTGTCCGCGTTTCAGTAGTCTTCCATCGATGTAGACGCGTTCCGTTCCGCTCAGGATGACAATAAAACTTTCGCCATTTTCACCACGGAGTCGATATGGACCCTGGTTTCCTTCAACCCCTTGAACTACATTCCTGGAAAATTTTCCCCTAGAAACTGCTGCTGAGGTTTGGATGGTGTGTGAAGGAGAAAGACTGTCGACGAGGTTTTTGTCGGTTTTGATTTTTGAGCTGAAAAAGGCGCCTTGAGCTCGTTTTAAATATTTCGCGAAGTAGGATTGACTCGCTTGTTTTTGTTGGAAATCACCTGCAATGAGTTTGTTGTTGTCGTCGTAGAGTTGAATGAAGACTTGATCAAAATCTTGAAGTTGTTGGGTGTTTCCCTCGGGTTGGATGGGAATGTTTTCATCTGAAATGCTCGCCAAAATTCGGATGTTGTCGGAAATGCGCCCAGAAAGTTGCAAGTTCAGGTTGGAGTTTACCGATAAGTTTTGATTGTTGCCGAAGCTCACACCCCTAGAAATGCTTCCTCGTTTCTCTAAACTGCTCGAACCGAAGATGGAATTGGGTTGTGAACGAGCGCTGTATTTAAAGGGGTCGGCACTTTCAAAATTCGGACGAAGAAGGTCTGGGTTCTTATGCCGCAATGGAGTCGTGAAGGCCACTGAGAAAACCCTGAAACTTGCATTGAATGTTCCTTTCAGGCTTTTTGGAATGAAAACCTCAGAACGAAATAGGTCGAGGTGATAAGCACTCGGGTCCACAATTGCTCCTTTCGAACGAAGCACAAAACTACCTGGCACGATGCTTAAACTGTCGAGCTTAATCGTGTCTCCACTGAAAACTCTTGCATTGCGCATGGGGTTTTGCTGCGCATGCGCAGAGCTCACAAGAAAGAGAAAGAGAAACCAAAGGCCAAAGCGGACGTTTAACATGCAGCGGATAAAGGTAGAAACACTATCTCTGGAAGCGCTTTCTTTGTTTTCTTGGGAAGGGCGAATGAGCTAAGTCTTGAACGTAAAATCAACTAAAAGAGTATGAGAATCATCTCCTACAATGTGAATGGAATTCGTGCGGCACTCAAAAAAGATTTCATAGGATGGCTCAAAGCCGCCGATCCGGATGTTTTGTGCCTACAAGAAATTAAGGCCAACATAGAGCAAATTCCAGTGGAGGAGTTTGAAAATTTAGGCTACGAGCACGTTTGGTTTTCGGCGGAGAAGAAAGGTTACAGCGGGGTGGCAATCCTGAGCAAGGTCAAACCAAAACGCATCGAAGTGGGCTGTGGGATTGATGCCTACGACCGCGAAGGAAGAATTTTAAGGGCTGATTTTGATGGCGTGAGCGTGCTCTCTTGCTATTTTCCCTCGGGCTCTTCGGGCGACGAACGGCAAGCATTTAAAATGCGGTTCCTGAAAGATTTCCAAGGCTACATCAACAAACTAAAAAAGGAATTTCCCAACCTAGTGATTTCGGGGGATGTCAATATTTGCCACGAGGCCATCGACATTCACAACCCTGTGCGTTTGGCGAAAACTTCGGGATTCTTGCCGGAAGAACGCGAGTGGGTGAGCTCGTTTTTAGACAGTGGTTTTGTCGACAGTTTCCGTCAACTGAACGATGAGCCTCATCAATACAGTTGGTGGTCGTATCGTGCCGGAGCACGCGGTAAAAATTTAGGATGGAGAATCGACTACCATTTTACAAGCAGAAGTCTGCGCGATAAAATCAGTCGAGTGGGAATTCTCAGTCAAGCAAAACACTCAGATCATTGCCCTATTCTCTTGGAATTGGACCTCTAAATCTTACCGAGCTGCTTCTTGAACATTTTGATTTGTTCATCGAGAAGCCCTGCAGTGTCCTGCTTTTTAGCTTGGTTCATATAATTGATGGCTTCGCGCTTGCGGCGTTTCGACATGGCAATTCCGGCGAGGTTTAAGTTCGCCAAAGCTTTGTCGTGTCCCATGCGCAAACCCGTGCTCAAGGCTTTTTTGAAATGACTTTCAGATTTACCAACTGCTCCACCTTGCGATTCAATGAGTCCCTTGAGGAAGTGATGGTAGGCCGCTTGAGTTTTTGGAAAAGCTTCTGGGTGTTTTACACTCTCCAATACTTTTCGTGCTCTGTCGAGCTTGTTTCGTCGAAGAAACCAAAAAGCGAGTAGGTTGGTCTCGTGTCGGAAGAGCAGGAAGATGGGAAGTACCATCAGCAAGTTGATGAAGATGCCGTTGCCAATATTGCCGTCGGCGTATTGCCACACAGACCATGCAAGCATGGCGGCGATGACGAGATATTTGATGATTTTATTGAGCATAACCCCCTGTTTTAGAAGGCTGCAAAGCTACCGAAAATGCGCTCAATCAGTGAGGAATGTGAAGCGGTAAAAATGAAGTTCAGGAGATTATCTTTGAAGACCTTGAAAGCAGTCGCACTTCTTCTTTTCCTTGCCCTTGGAATCTCCGTCCAAGCGCAAGACATGATTTACAAAAAGGATGGAACGGCATTGAAGACAAAAGTCTATGAGGTGAGCAACGACAAGGTCCGCTACAAGATGTATGAAAACCTAGGCGGTCCATTTTACTACACATTCAAAGGCGACATCGACCACATCGAGTACGAAAACGGCTTCGTCGAGAGCTATGCCAACATTCCCCAACGATCGGCAAGAAAGTTTGGCCTAGGAGCGAACCTGGGAGGGCCAAGTATTTTTTATTCCGTGGAACTCGACTATCGCGTAAGTCACAACTTCGACTTGGAGGCCGGCTTTGGGAATACGGGCGCCTGGGCCGGAGTGAATTACCTTTTCAACGATCTGCGGTACGAATCCGTTTCTCCTTACATTGGGTTTAGTGCGAATGTTTGGTTCGTAGACGGCTTTCAGTACCAAGGTTTTTATGCTCCTCTCGGAATCAGTATCATGCATCAAAAGAGCGGTCTTGGAATCTCAGCTGAAGTGGCTTGGATGAATCGTTTTGCTGACATCTCGATGGTTTGGGGTGGAGTGAAATTGAGTGCTCATTTCTAAGCATGAAAAAATTCGCACTTTTTATTCTTGCCGTTTGCATGAGCGGATCCTTGTGGGCTCAAGACCTCATCTTCTTTCGCACGGGCGATAGCTTAGAAGTGAAAGTTCTTGAAGTGGGAGTGTCGGAAATTCGGTACCGCAGATGGTCGAATTTGCAAGGGCCTCTTTACGTAACCAACAAAACTGAAGTAAAGCGAATTCAATACCTCAAGGGTGAGGCGGATGAATTTCCATTGATGCCGCCGCCCATTGAAATTCTTGAATCGAAGGGTCGAAATTGCCTTGGAAACCCTAGAGAGTATTATCCGCTTGGAGTTGGATTGTACATTTTTGGTCCAACAGGGGCGGTATCTGTAGAATTGAATTACTACGTCGTGCCCAGCTTCGAGGCCGTCATCGGAATAGGCTTCGGGGGAGGTTATGGTGGAATGCGCTTTCATTTCTTGGGAGGAAAAGAGAAGAACAGCAGCTTGTATGCAGGGGGCTTTTTCAACATTGTCCGAACAGAATGGGGCTTTGCCCAAGCAAATCTTTACGCTCCTTTGGGTGTTGAGTTCATATCGAGAAACGGTTTCTATTTCGCGCCTGAAGCAGCGCTCCTGTTAATCAACCCTCTTCGAACTCCAATAAGTCCAGCACCTTTCCTTGGCTTCCGCGGAGGAATTCGCTTTTCTAATTGAGCAAATCGGCAAATTCTCGGTTGTTGCTAAGACGAGGAATTTTGTTCTGACCACCAAGCTTGCCACGTTTTTTCATCGCTTCAATAAAGCCGCCTTTCTCTACTGGAACAATCTCCAATTCCCTCAGAATATTCCCCTCTCTTAAGTCTCGGTAATAGACGTTTTTCTTCTGCATGAGCTCATCCAGGAAGCTGGCAATTTTTGCACGGTCTTCGGGAAGCTGGTCGAATTCAACAAACCACTGATGAAGGGGCAGTCCGCTTTTCGGCTTCACCTCGGGGGCCACATGAAACTCTCGAATGCTCAGTGAAAAGGAATCGATGGCTGCTTTCATGCTGCTCTCAACTTCATGACCAATCACATGCTCACCGAAGGCTGAGATGAAGTGTTTGATGCGACCGGTAACAACAAGTCGGTAGGGTTTAAGAGAGGTGAAGGCCACCGTATCGCCAATGCTGTAACCAAAAAGACCGGCGTTGGTGTTCAGAATCAAAGCGTATTGTTCACCCAACTTCACTTCAGAAAGCGACAACCTTGAAGGTTTTTCGTTGTGGAATTCCGTCATGGGAATGAACTCGTAAAAGATGTCGGCATCGAGGTTGAGCAAGAGTCCTTCACCCCGCTGGCGGTCTTGGTAGGCGATGAAGCCCTCAGAAGCAGGAAAGGTTTCAATGCTCGGAATTTCGGCTCCGATGAGCTCTTTGAAGATGGCACGATAGGGATCGTAATTCAGCCCGCCGTATACGAACAAGGAGAAATTTGGGAAGACTTCCAGGATGTTCGCCTTGCCGGTTTTTTCAAGAATGCGTTCGAAGTACATCTGAACCCACGAAGGAATTCCCGAGATTAAACGCATGTCTTCTTTCAAGGTTTCCTCAATGATGGCATCCAGCTTCTCCTCCCAATCTTCGATGCAATTGGCCTCCCAACTGGGCATGCGGTTCTTCTGCAAATAGGAAGGTACGTGGTGAGCAACAATTCCTGAAAGCCGTCCAACATCAATTCCCGATTCTTTTTCTAGAATAGGTGAACCCTGCAGGAAGATCATTTTTCCATCGACAAATTGAGCATTACCACTTTCGTTGATGTATGACAAGAGCGCATTTCGGGCAGCGTTGAGATGATGTGCAATCGAATCTTTTGTGATGGGAATGTACTTAGCGCCAGAGGTAGTTCCCGAAGTTTTGCTCAAGTAAATCGGACGACCAGGCCAACAAACGTTTTCTTCTCCCGCTTTGATGCGATCGAAATAGGGGCGAAGCTCTTCATATTCCCTCACGGGAACAGCTTCTCGATAGTCTTGAAAACTGTGGATGTCTTGAAAATGGTGATCCTTTCCGAAGGCAGTTTGAGCCGCTTTTCGAAGGAGCATTTCGAAGGTATGCTCTTGCGCACCGTGCGGATGTTTTGTCCACTTTTTGGTGCCGCGAACAATTTGCTTCGCGTAGACTTTTGATAGAGCAGCTTTAATTCCCACAATTCAAAGAAAGGAATGAATCCCAAAGAATACATTTGCGCAAGGTGAAAAAGGAAGAGAAACGTCATATTGCCATCCTCGGATCAACCGGATCCATCGGCACACAGGCCCTTGAAGTTCTTGAAGAACAATCGGAATATTTTGAGCTGGAACTCCTCACAGCTGGGCGAAATGGGGAATTGTTGATTCAACAAGCCAAAAAATTTAAGCCGAATACCGTTGTCATCGCCGACGAAGCTCAATACGAGAAAGTGCGCGATGCTCTTTGGGAAGACGACATTAAAGTATTTGCTGGAAGCGAAGCCATTGAGCAAGCCGTAGAGATGGAGGACATCGATGTGGTGCTTACAGCCATGGTGGGTTTTGCAGGCTTGAAGCCTACCATTCGCGCCATCGAAGCAGGGAAAGCCATTGCTCTTGCCAATAAGGAAACCTTAGTGGTGGCAGGTGAGTACATCACAAAATTGGCCCAAGCGAAAGGGGTAAACATCTATCCCGTAGATTCCGAGCACTCTGCCATTTTCCAATGTTTGGTTGGCGAGTTCCACAACCCAATCGAGAAGATTTACCTCACCGCTTCTGGAGGTCCTTTTAGGGGAAAAACAAGAGAAGACCTCTTGGGTGTGACCAAAGCGCAAGCACTTAAACATCCGAATTGGGAGATGGGAGCCAAAATAACCATCGACTCGGCAAGTCTTATGAACAAAGGACTGGAAGTCATTGAAGCTAAGTGGCTCTTCAATTTGAAACCAGAACAGGTGGACGTCATCGTGCACCCGCAATCCATCGTGCACTCTATTGTTCAGTTCAAAGATGGTTCCATGAAAGCACAGATGGGACTTCCCGACATGAAGCTGCCCATTCAATTTGCGCTGACTTATCCGAATCGGATGAAGACCTCCTTCCCGCGTTTCAACTTCTTAGACTATCCTGAATTCACTTTTGAGAAGGCCGACTCAGAGACCTTCACGAACTTGCAACTCGCATTTGATGCTCTAAATTCTGGTGGAAACGCCGCTTGTACATTGAATGCTGCAAACGAAGTGTCTGTTCAACTCTTCCTCGAGGATAAAATCAAATTCTTGGACATTGCCCGCATCAACGGCGAGACCTTAGCGAAAGCTTCTTTCATCCAAAAGCCCAGTTTAGAGCAGTTGTTCGAAAGCGACGCAAGCGCGCGGGAATTGGCGCACTCTCTGATTTAAAATCCTTCTAAAAAGTCAAGTAGATTCCGGCTTGAGCATGACCCAATTTGGTGTCTTGCGGCAAGAACATTCCCGGAATGTTGTCGGTTGCCAAATACAGCTGAAGGATCTTCAAGCTGTAACTCGCAGAGAAGCCAATGTTGGCAAAGCCACCGCTGGATAAGGTATAGCTTGGGTGGATGCGCAATTGCTCATTGATGGCGATGGGAAGCGCTAAGCTGAAGGCATGCAAACTTCTTCCGTAGCCAGATTCCACCGCATACACTCCAGCTAGAGAGAGCTTTTCGTTGATCTTGTGGGAAGCACTTAAGTAGAGCGTCCAGGGTGTTGTTGTACTGTATGACTCGGCATTGTCGTCATCGAGGCTTAGGATGGACTTCAGGCTATCGCGAACGTCCATTCCTGGACTATTGGTAGAATCGCCAAAACCATCGTCGATCAAGTCGAGGATGTCGAAACCTTGAAAGGAAAAGCTGTCGGTTTGCGCCTGAATTTGTTTCACATCTTGTTTCCAGGCAATGCGGCCCAAGTTCACCACCGAAGCTGAAAAACGGAGATTTTCGTTCACACTATAATCCAGACCAAGGTCAAGCCCAAAACCACTTCCTACTCCACGCAAGGGAGTTGTGGAGAACAAACGAAAGCTGTCGTTGCGAGTAATGGTAGTCATACCTGCCGTTTGAAAGAGAGCCGAACCATTGAGCTCAAAATCGTAGTAGTCACCATCGAAACTTGCTGAGTAGTTGTTCGACTCAGTGTGAATGTTGCTGATGCCGTCGATGAGTTTCACCTGGGCTCCAATGTTTAGTTTGTCGCTTACTTGTCTGGCCAAACGCAATCCATATTCCCGATACCAATCGAAGTGCACAGAGCTTCCCAAGTCGGCCGTTTCGTTTTGAAAAATCTCATTTCCCAGTCCAGCCAAACGAACCAGGTCAACGCTGAGGTAGGAGCGAAAATTGAGTCGCTCTCGAATGGAGAACGTCAGGAAATTTTTCTCCCCAAGCCGCATACCTACCGAGAGCCACTGCCAACTCAAGTGAATGTTTTGGAAGTTATTTGCACTGATGTGATCAGCGATGTTGGCGGGAATTAAGTCGAGGCTTGCAGAATCTGGATTCGGTTGAAGCAAGGAGCTCAAAACAAAATCGTTGCTTCTCGATTGGAAATAGGCATCGCTCACAAAGGGCAAGCCCACAACAAATTTATCTTTTGGAACCCAAGCCGGGTTCAGCCCAAGGGAAGCGGGCTGATTGGGCATGCTGTACAGCGACATGGAGCTTTGCGCATGTGAAGATTGCATTCCCGCGAGAAGATATAGAATGAAAAGCAGGGGAAGAAGGCGCCTCATTCGTTGAAGATTTTAACGCCAGCTCTCACTTTGAAGAGGTGGTCTTTCACAACAACATCTCCATCCGTATCTAGGGTCACTTCAATAACAACGAAGGAATAGGAAGGCAGTTCCTCAAGGTCTTGGGAGTTCAGTTTTAGAATGTAGGGATCGGAGATGTTCGAGAACGGCACAGCATTGCTGCCGGCACCTACCTCAAAGTTTTCGAGCAGAACTTTCGAGGATTTGTATTGCTCATCGTACAAAGTGATTTCTACAAGCGCGCCCATGGGGAAGGAGTTTTCAGCACCAAACCTCATTTCCAATCGATCCACTTTTGACAGGTCAAAATCGAAGCTAAAGTCGGCGGTATCGGTAAGGCCGAGATTCTGTACACTTCCACTCAATGGAATCTTCATCGTTGAATTTACGGTGAAGCCACTGGTGTCGGTCATAAAATCCAGAGTGGTATTGCTGTCGGCATTTGAGGTGGCTTCAATCTGGTGGTAAAGCCATTTCGGCTTGTCGCCGATGAGGTCGTTGATGTTGGAATTTTCGCGGTTCATGGCCAAGATGGTGGTCGCGGAGGCTCCGAAGTCGCCGTAGGCAGGGAAGTCGAGGCTGAAGGGTTGTGGAAAAGAGCCCGCAGTTCCATTCGGGTCCCAAATTGTTGGATTTTTGGACCCGACGTCTAGAGCTTCCAGCTTCAAGTCGATGTCGACGGGAAAACCAAAGGAGTTGATGATTTCGAATTCGAACTCGAGGTCGTTGAACAATACGGAACCCTCACCAAAAGCGTCGAAGAGAGGCATGAAGATGGAGTCCTCATCTAAGCTTACTATTTGCTGACCAAAATCCCCATCCATAAAGGTAAAGCTTAAATTGCGGTAACCGAATTCAAGAATCAAGCTGTCGCTGAACTTCGGAAGCGCCCCGTCCATGCTTAAGGTGATGTCGTAATTGAAGCGGTTGTAAGCAGGAGTGGCTTGAGTAAAATCGAAGGAGTAACCCGAGATGTCGACGACTTTTTCAGTTACGCTCAGCACACCTCCACTGCTCGTGTCGAAGGCCAGCGTTTCATCGTATGAAGTCACTCCATTCGACAAGGCGGGTATTTCAACGCGCACATTTCCAGGTTTCGAAAAGGCGGAGCTCAAACGCAAATAGGCTTCACCACTTCTGAGGTCGAGGTGTTCAACCTTCATCCCATTTGGCGCATTGAAGGCATACTGTTCTGTGGTTCTTACTGGCGAGGCCAATACGATTAAGCCAGGAATGGTGAGAGAGTTTCCAGTGTCGGGAAAGCTTACAATCTCATTCGCTTGAATGGAAAAAAGTTGGCCTGTTTGCCAAAGGCTCACTCGTCCGTCTGCATCTATCGGGACCTGCAATTCACCGTCGTCGAGTCGGTCGATGAGGCGAGCCGTAGAAATTTCAGTATTGATGATGGGAATGCCAAGTTCTTTGGGCCAATCGGCCAACTGGACACTCGAAGCTTGGAAGTACTCACGCACGCAAGCGCTTAAGAGGATGATGCTTGTACTTAGAATAAGAAGAGTCTTGAAGCTATGTCTCACAAGATGAAGTAACGAAATTCTGATGATTAATTATCGATTACCGATGATCAATGGGTGATTTTCGGTTTGCGCTAAGAATCCGATACTTCCGATATACGGAGCTGTCGTTTAATAATTCAAGCCTGTAGTTCTCATTCAGCAAGCTTTGAATTTCCGCTTGACATGTAACAATTACATCTCCAGATTGGAGGTTTTCAGGCTCTATCAATTCAACCTCGATGCCTTTTTGAGCCAGCACCTTTTTATAGAAACGCAGGTGATCGTTGTTTCCAAGGTGAAGGACCTTAGCCTTGTCTAGATTGTCCTTTCCATAGAGCACGTTGAATAGAAAGTGTTCGGAGCCCATGGTCTCATAGTTCCAAGGTGGTTCGCTGGGTTTGTAGGTAGCATCCCAAACTTCTTGATAAGGAGCTCGAAAGACCACCACCAAAAGCAGGAAGGCAATGATTTTGCCCGAAAGAGCAAAGGAATATAAGTTCACTTTTTGCAAGGCCGAGTATAGGATCCACAAGGGAATCGACGCAAGCATGGCTAAAAATGGATACATGGGCAAGTCGTACCAAGGTTGTTTGGTAGCCGATGATGAAATGACGAAAAAATGCACTAATACTGCTAGGGTGCTTAATGTGGTGAGTTTTCTGAGCTTGTCGTCTTTGGAATAATAAGCCAGGGGAAGGGCAAGGAGAGCAAGGAGCAACCAAGGTGCGAAACGGTAATTCTTGAAGCCTTCTAGATGATACCAGTAGCCAAACTTCTTGCTACCTAAATTTTCTTCAAAGCGCCCACCCAATTCATTGAAGGAAACCATTTCTAGGTAACCCGGGTTTAGGGCTTCCCGCCCGAAATAATATCCTAGAACAAGCACGGCCATCCCGAGAAAACTAATGTAGGTATGTGGGTTCTTCAGAAGGCCAATCAACTTTTTGTTGATAAGAGCATAAATCAAAATTACTGGCCCAAAGAACAAACCTGCAATCCCTTTGGTGAGAACAGCCAAAGCAAAAGCCAAGAAGCCCAAATAGTAAAAGAGTAATCGCTGGCTTTCAAAAAAGGAAAACATCAGGAGCAAGCCAAGGCCAGAAAACAGACAGAGCATGGCATCGTAATCTCCCGTGCGTGTTCCATGCTCGCTGATGTAGCCTAAGGAGGTGATTAAAACAAGCACAGCTATAATTCCTAAATGAACGCGACTTGATGTATTTCTTGCTGAAGACCAAAATTGCCACGCAGGTTAAGAAGGCCGAGATGGCAGAAGGCAGTCGAACGGCCATTTCATTAACGCCAATCGTTTTCATGAAGAACACTTGTGCCCATACCATTAAAGGCGGTTTGGTATTCCACAGATCGGGTTCGCCGAAATAGTGCGGAACGAGGTATTGGCCATGTTCGAGCATTTCCCATGCACTAATCGCCAAGCGAAGCTCGTCCCAGTACCTCAATGGAAGGCTGTTCAAATGCCCGAAAATTGGCATGTACATCAAAAGGCCGAGCAGGTAATAGTACCAATTGGCTTTTAGATGTTGCTGGATGGATTTCATATTAGGCTTGAGAACCTACTTCAGAATGAAACTCGTTTTACCCAATTCGTAGTCGTCGCAGTAGGTGTACACTTCGTAATTACCTTCAAGTAGTGCCTCGGGATCTTCTACATCCCAATACAAACAAACATCTGTTTCGGCACCTTGATAGTCAACTTGCTTCTTAACAGAATACAGTGCTTTTACACCGTCGTACATGAACATATTGTCCTCATTTTCTTCAAGCACAACCACTTTGCCATCTGGGGCTATGATGCGCGCATACACCCATTTTTTACCTTTTGGCGTGAGTTCGTTTTCGTCTAAGGTGAGGCAGCATTTCAACATGTCTGAACGCTTGGCACGATCGGTTTCACGCGTGGTGTTGTTGCTTTTCTTGCGAAGGGCTCCAGCAAACATATCAGATGCCTGGAGCTGTTCTCCAATTTTTACTTTTTCCGAAAGCTCTACGTTTTCTTTTGTGAGGGAATTGGTTTTGCTTCGCTCCTTGCCAAGGTCTTCGGTGATCTGGGTATTCTTTGCAGTGAGTTCGATGTTTGCTGTATTCAATGAGTCGATTGTACGCACATAATCCTGCATAATATCTCGTAGAGTCGCGGTTTCTTGACGCAACTTATAGATGGTCCAACCTTTTGATTTTGACTCTTTGATGAGTTCTTGAATTTTCGTTTGCTGTTCTGTGAGGCGAGCATTCAGGGTATCGTTGTTGGTTTTCATCGCCTCGTACTGATCGAACATTCCTTCCAGTTCGGCCTCTACTTCTGTCTTCTGACGTTCAAGAATGCCAGTGTCTTCGATGGCGATTTGGTAGTTCTCTTTTTCCTGAGAATAGAGGTAGATGAACACGATGTTGCTGATCAACAGCAAGATGGCCAATCCTTGATAAATACGATTATTCGTCTTTTGTCCTTCGGAGCTCATAAGATTGTAGATGTATCTAACAAATGTAAAGGCTTTCCAATGCTTTGTGAGTTCCTAGACTCTATTTTTCCCAGAAGCTGTGTTGTCTGCGGTGCAGCGCTCATTCCAAAAGAGGAGGATTGTTGCCTTCAATGCCTTTCGTCCATCCCAAGAACCGATTTCCTGAAAGTAGTAGACAATGAGTTGGAGCGACTTTTTTGGGGGAAAGTTGAGGTGGAATCGGGTTCCGCTTTTGCGCATTTCTCAAAATCGGCCGGAATCCGAAGTTTGGTGCACGAACTGAAATACAGAGGCAATAAACGGATCGGGCGTCGAATTGGTCGCATGATGGCGGCACCACTTCAACGACATTGGCCTAAACCCGATTTGATTCTTCCTCTTCCCTTGCATCCGAAGAAACAAAAGAAGCGGGGCTTCAATCAAGCAGAGATCCTTGCCGAAGGAATATCGAAAGAACTTGACAGCGCATTAAACACAGAGCTACTCATCCGAACGGTGGCCAATGAAACCCAAACGAATAAAAGCGCAGAAGAACGGGTCGAGAACGTAGAAGGCATTTTCCAAGTCACACAATCGAGTGCTCTAGAAAACAAAACAGTGCTCCTCATTGACGATGTGATTACTACCGGCGCTACCATGGCAAGCTGCGTTTCTGAGTTGAATAAAGTTGCTGGCACCAAGGTTTATGTGGCGGCTGTCGCCTTTGCTTCTCAATAAGATGAAAGACCAAAGTGAAAAGATGAAAGTGAAAAGATGAAAGAGATGAATGGGAGTTTTGAGAATCTTATTGTTTGGCAAAAAAGTAGAATCCTTGCAAAAGAGATGTACCGGCTGTTTGGGAAACTTCCTGATTATGCATTCCGGGACCAAATCCTAAGAGCAACTATTTCAGTGATGAACAACATTGCCGAAGGACATGAACGAAGGAGTTCGCTTGAATGGAGACAATTTCTCTACATCGCAAAAGCCTCGGCAGGTGAAGTGCGATCGATGATATACTTGGCTGCGGATTTGAACTACCTTGATTTGGACACCAAGGAGAAGTTCATTCGTTCGAGTGAGGAGATTGCGTACATGCTTGCTTCTCTCATTCGTAAACTCTAATTGAAAAGCTCAAGAGCTGAAAAAGCGGAATACCTCTTTAACCCTATTCGTTTACAAGCCAGATGAGGCCATTCGCGTTGGAAGTCAAGTACAGCAGTCTCTTTAACTTTTCCACTCTTTCAGTTTCATTATTTACCTCCTTCGCAACCCGAAAGTATTAGCCGATTGGACTTATATACTCTTCAACTTTTTAGCTCTTCCTCTCTTATCTAACACGATAAACGGGATACCGCAAATGACTCTTCTCGTAATAATCCGATTGTTTGTAGATGAAGAATAGTTGGGCTTTTGGGTTGTTGGCGAACTCTGAATCGGAGGATTTTTTCTCTTCGAAGGCTTTCTTGATTTCAGGATCTTCCACGAGGAGTTTGGCGGCTACATCTTCAAAAACGTAGGATGAGTACCACTCCTTTTGCTGAAGGATTTCATCGAAGAAGTTCCAGGCAAAAAATGAATCTTCTCCTTCGGGTTCCAAAGTCTCAACAATGAAGCGGTTGCTGAACTGATTGACGGGGATGAGGTAATCTCCTTTGTACAAATCGATGAGCTGCTCTTCCTTTGAAACTTCTACATCGTAGTGCAAGTAATGGCCTTCGTAAGGACGGTTCAAACTCTTGTAGTCTTTGATGTAGCTCACTTCTAGAAGCATATTGGTGTCGCGCTCTAGAGGCACGAGCTGCACGCCGTTGTTCTTGAGGCGATCGGCCACCTGCCACCAGACTTGGGGTAAAACGTAGAAAGATGGGGCGGCCGCTTCCTTATCGAAAAAGTAGCGGTTGTAATATTTGATGTTCTTTTCGTACGGCTTCTTTTGGTCGTAATACAAACGCTCAGCTCCCGTTACTTCCGACTTCTTGTACTTGGCTTCGTAGCCTTTGAATGTTATGGTCTCGAATACGTTCGTGTCCAGCTGCCAATGCAGCGGGAATTGCTTGGCAGTGCTGAGAATTTTTTGTGTGCTCTGACGCGTAGAAAGAATTTGAAGTCTGTTTTCGGAACAAGTTTCAACTAGAGAATGAAGGAGGGCGTGCGTTGCCAATACTCGCGCTTCAAAGCTCTTGAGCATATGGGCTTCACTTACGAATGAGAAGGCATTGAAGAGTGCCGTGTAACCGGTTGAGTAGCGTGGAGTTTCTAGGAAGTCGTAGATGCCGCTGTCGGGGATTTGTTTGAGGCTGTGCACGTAAGGGCTCATCGGGAAACCTTTCTTTTCCATTTTAGCGAAGATGGCTGGGTCGAGCGTTGTGCGTTGGTATTTTCCAAGAAGTGGAAATAGTTTGTCCGACTGCGAGGAAATGAGGGTCATGTCGTATTGGTAATCGGCGCCGTTCGAAGTATGCGTATCGATGAATACATCGGGGTCCCATTTCACAACTACATTTTGCAGCAGCCAAGTGTTTTTAGCGTCGGCTTTGATGAAGTCGCGGTTGAGGTCTAGGTTGCGTCCGTTTCCACGAAAGCCAGCCTCTATAGGACCATTTTGGTTTGCTCGTGAACAGCAGGCTCGATTCAGTCCGCCGCCTACATTGTACATCGGAATGATTCCGACCACAACATCTTGAAGAATCTCACTGTATTTCTTATTGCTGAGCAGCTCATGAGCGAATTTTAAGCTCGCGTCAACGCCGCATGGCTCGCCAGGGTGAATGCCGTTGTTGATGAGCAAGAAAACGCGTTTATCGGCTTTGTTTTGAATCGGGTTGAATTGCTTTTTCCGATCGATTAGGAACAGGTGAAGGTCTTTGCCAACGTCTGTTTGTCCGAGGGTAATCAGCTTGGCTTCTTCGTAGGCCGCATCTAGTTTTTGGTATTCTTCAATGAGCGATGGCAGGTCGTAAGTTTGATTCTGACGAAAGCGCTCAGTGGCCTGAGCCTGAAGACGGGGATTCAAGAAGAAACAGCAAAGGAAAATCCCAATGACCATTTTTACCCGCCTGAGCGACTTTACCTTGAACGATGGGTTTGGATTCATAAGGTCGAAGATAATATGCACAGCTATGCAAAAGGCACAGATTGAGCCGCTTGAAATCTTACCTTGGGAGTTCATTGAAAGCTTTCCAATACCCGCTCCTCTTGTTCGTGTTCCTCCTACCAATGGTCGGGCTTGCGCAAAATCAGTTGAACGTGCTCATAGTAGATGCCGCGAAGAATGAAGTTTTGATTGGCGCTACGGCATTCATTTCGGGTACCACAAATGGCGTCACCACAGATCCGAACGGAAAGGCAAGCTTGAAAAACATTCCCAACGGAGAGGTAGAACTGCAATTCTCATTTGTGGGTTACGATACGGAAAAGATGGTTTTGGTCTTTCCTAGGAAGGAGACCACAGCACTAAAAGTGAGCTTAAAACCTTCGCAAGAAGCGCTCGACGAAATATTGATTGAGGCCACCAGGGCCAATAAATCGGTTGCTGATTTGCCGACAAGAACGGAAGTCTTAACCGAAGAAATCGATGAAGCGGCCTCTATGGAGCCGAGTAAAATAGCCCACCTCATCACCCACAGCACAGGAATTCAAGTTCAAACTACTTCGGCCACATCCAATGGTGCTGTAGTTCGAATTCAGGGACTCAACGGTCGCTACACACAGTTGCTCAAAGACGGTTTCCCCTTGTATGGAGGTTTGTCGGGAAGTTTGGATGTACTTCAGATTCCTCCGCTCGATTTGCGTCAAGTGGAATACATCAAGGGCTCGGCCTCCACCCTATACGGCGGTGGGGCTATAGGTGGTTTAGTGAATCTTTTGACCAAAACGGCAAAGAAGGACGAGACCCTTTTACACATCAACCTTTCCCACATTGGCGCTAGAGATTTGAATGCTTTTGTATCGCGAAAAATCGGAAAGTGGGGATTTACCAATTTGGCTTCCTACCATTTGCACAATCCCTACGACGCCGATTCGGATGGCTATACCGACGTTCCTGAAATTTCAAAGTTCAATTTCAATCCAAAGATTTTCTTCCGCCCAAACGAAAAAACAGAACTCTATTTGGGTGCAGGAATCTCACATGAGAACCGGATGGGTGGGGATATGAGATTGATTCGGAAACAAGCGCCTAGTGTGGATCATTTTTACTACGACAAACAGGAGAGTTCGCGCTACACCGTACAGTTTCGGGTTAAAAGGGAACTTAATTCTAGCACCGAGCTGCAATTGAAAAACAGCTACAGCGTCTTTGAGCGATTCATGGAAATTCGTCAGAATTCCGCCGGGAATTTGGCCCAATTTGGTGGAACTCAATCCAATTCATTCAATGAACTGAACTTGAGCAAAAGTAGCAGCACAAGCAATCTGAACATCGGCTTGAATTTCAATCACAGCTCTTTTGAGGAACGACGTTTTACAAGTTTCGAAGCGAGAGATCAAAACTCTTCGACCGTCGGGGTTTTTGTGAATGAGTTGTGGGATGTGAACTCCAAAATGGACTTGGAAATGGGCTTGAGAACAGACTACGTGCAAGCCAAATCAATGCGCAGTAAAAATGCCGGGGAGACCTTCGTACTACCGAGGTTCAGCGCACTCTGGAAGGCACATAAAAGCCTTTCGCTCCGTTTGGGAGGTGGAATGGGGTATCGCATACCAACGCTCTTCAACGAGGAGGCCGAGCCATATGCCTATCAAGCCATTCGACCAATAGATTATGCAAACGTGGAGGCGGAGCGTTCATACGGAGCGAACATAGACTTTAAGTATCGAACGGATTTTGGTTCGCCTAACTTCTTGTTTACTCTGAACCAAATGTTCTTTTACAACCAAATTGACCAACCCATTCTGCTTACCCCTGATGGAAGTGGATTTTATGATTTTCAGAACAGCTCTGGCATCTTGTCCACCAATGGCTTTGAGAGTCAGATGAAATTTACTTTTTGGAAGTTCACATGGTTCGTTGGATACACCTATACAAATGCTTTTCTGTCGAATGGAGCGCTAAATTCCGAACTCATTTTGGTGCCCAAACACAGCATTAAAGGCGACTTGCTTTTTGTAGAGGAGAATAAATGGAGAATTGGCTGGGACTATGAATTTAAGTCTGCGCAGCTTCTTAGCTCCGGCCTGAGGTCGCCCTCCATACTTACAACAGGAATCGTTGTAGAACGAACCATCAATTCCTTCTTACTGTTCCTCAATGCGGAGAACTTCACCGATGTGCGTCAATCAAAATATCTTTCTGGAGGCATTGACAGTGCACCCTATGGAACGCCTCAATTCACAGACGTTTGGGCGCCTCTTGATGGTTTCTTTTTCAATCTTGGATTGAAGGTAAAACTCTAATTCGCCTTGCGATAGATCGGAACTGTCGAGCAAGGCTCACCATACATCACCGACTTAGCCACTTCCTGAACTTTGGCTTGAAGGTGTACATATGCTGAAATGGGAATGGCTTTTTCAGAACAGCCTTTTACAATCACACGGATGTCCTGCATCCGTTCAAAGTCCATGGCATCGATGTGCTTTTCGAAGACTTTCTCTTCCAAGACCTTCATATTTCCGAATACGATGGTTTCAGCAAAAGGCTCTAAGTGCGAAGCCACCAACATAAAGGCCCAAGTGGGAACAATGGCATCGGCGGTACAGTCTACGGCAACATGCTTTCCTGTGTACTGGCTCCAGTCGTGTTCCTTTAGAAATTCACGAAAGTCTTTTTCTTTCAAAGCCAAACCTTGCCATAAATTGTCCTTGAGGTCATACAATACGCGTTCTCCTGGTGGATAGTCTTCCTCCAGGTCGATGGTGATGAGCTTCATGCGCTCAACGCGGTTGACGATCTGCTTTGGCTCTTTGGTCATTTTGTTAGGTTCACACTTCGTTAGACTCAGTGTGTCGATTCATTTAATTGTCATGCGAAACTGCGATCAACGACACCCTGAGTGAATTCCTGAGCTTGTCGAAGGATTAACGAAGGGCGTCATCCGAGGACTACATAAAGCCCAATTCGAGCATGGCCTCTTCGCTCATCATACTCTTATCCCAAGGTGGTTCGAAAGTGATGGTCACCTTGGCCTTATTGACCGACTTACCTGCTCGAATTTTGTCTTCAATTTCTACGGGCAGGCTCTCTGCAACCGGACAAGAAGGCGAGGTTAGGGTCATCATGATGTCGACGTTGGACTCATCATCGACCTTCACGTCGTAGATCAAGCCCAATTCGTAAACGTCCACGGGAATTTCAGGATCGTAAACTGTTTTAAGGATGTCGATTACCTGATTTTCAACTGCTTTTTTATCTACTTCCATTTCAACTTGCGGAATAGGCGATTGCATAGGTTTTCATTTTTTTCACCATCGAGGCCAATCCATTGCTGCGGTTTGGACTCAGGTGTTCGTGCAATCCAATCTCATCAATGAAGAAGAGGTCACTGGTCGCGATGTCATTGGCTTTTTGCCCGGAGAGCACGCGCACCAACATGGCGATTAAGCCTTTTGTAATCAGCGCGTCGCTGTCTGCTTGAAAATGAATGAGTCCGTCTTCAGTTTTGGCTTCCAACCACACTTGCGACTGACAACCTCTCACCAGATGATCTTCATCTTTTAGAGAATCGTCCATGCTTTCCAAGTCTTTCGAAAGGTCAATGATGAATTCGTACTTGCCCATCCAATCTTCGAAAAGGGCAAATTCCTCAATAATCTCTTTTTGTTTCTGCTCTATGGTTTCCATGCCAATTGAGAAACAAAGATAATTCGAAAAGGTTGACTATTTAAACTGAGTCTAAATAAGCTTAAGCTTATCCATCCAAAGCTTCGGCGCCAGCAACGATCTCGAGGATCTCAGTGGTAATGGCCGCTTGACGCGCTTTGTTGTACGACAGTTTCAAATCGTGAAGCATGTCGCTTGCATTGTCGGTAGCCTTATGCATGGCAGTCATACGTGCGCCGTGCTCAGAAGCGTGCGAATCCAAGAGGGATTTGTACAACTGAGTTTTCAGTGCTCTAGGTAGCAGGTCAGTAATGATTTCAGCTTGCGCTGGCTCGAAAGTATAATCGGTAGATGAGGCTTCAACTCCTTCTGGCAATTCAACCGGAAGGAAAGCTTCAGTTTTTAAGTTTTGAGATGCGGCGTTTTTGAATTCATTGTAAACCACAACAACTTTGTCGTAATGACCTTGCTCAAAAGCAGAAATCACCTTGTCTCCAATTGTGCTTACGTGCTCGTAATCGAGATTGTCATAAATGCCGTAATGCTCACCCGACAAGTCTCCTGATGCGATCTTTTGATCTGCTTTTTTGAAAAGCTCGTGCGCCTTTTTACCCAATCCAAGAACGTGTACCGTCTTGCCTTCGAACTCTTCGCGCATGAGTCGTTTCACTTCCTTGTGAACGTTGGCATTGAATGCACCACAAAGCCCTCTGTTGGAATTTACGGCAACCACAAGTACCTTTTCTATTTCACGTTTTTCAGCCAATGAGCTGCCTACATCCTCGAGGTTCCCACTGAGATTGCTCATGATCTCACTGAGTTTCTGAGAGTAAGGACGAAGCTTGACGATTGCATCTTGCGCTCGCTTAAGCTTAGCCGCAGAAACCATCTTCATGGCAGAGGTAATCTGCATGGTGGAAATCACCGACTGAATTCTATTCCGTACTTCTTTTAAGTTAGGCATTGCTCTTTGCGCTAATCCAGATTATGACTTGTATTTGCTTGAAACGTCTGCACCTACCTGCTCAACAGTCTTGGTTACTTCATCAGTAAGCTTTCCAGCTCTTAGAGTTTCAAGAGTGTCTTTGTGTTGGTCATTCATCAAAGCAAGGAATTCTTTTTCAAATTCAACGACTTTGTTTACCGGCACATTTCTCAACAAACCTTTGGTTCCCAAATAGATGATCGCAATTTGCTCTTCAACACGCAAAGGATAATGCTCTGCTTGTTTCAAGATTTCAACGTTTCGGCGACCTTTTGCAAGAACCGATGTAGTAGCG
>DDDG01000009.1:0-12998 GCA_002336245.1 Flavobacteriales bacterium UBA1986 | reverse complement strand
CCAACGTTAATTGCCGGACGAACACCAGAAAGGAAAAGGTCTGACTCCAAGAAGATTTGACCATCGGTAATCGAAATTACGTTGGTTGGGATGTAGGCCGAAACGTCACCCGCTTGTGTTTCAATGATTGGAAGTGCAGTTAGAGATCCACCACCTTTTACTTTTCCTTTCAAAGAATCTGGAAGGTCGTTCATTGCCTGAGCAATTGAATCACTGGCATTCACTTTTGCAGCACGCTCCAACAAACGAGAGTGAAGGAAGAATACATCACCTGGGTATGCTTCACGTCCTGGAGGACGACGAAGAAGAAGTGAAACCTCACGGTATGCAACGGCTTGTTTCGACAAGTCATCATATACGATCAACGCAGGACGTCCAGTATCGCGGAAGTACTCACCGATGGCGGCACCAGCGAACGGAGCGTAAAACTGCATTGGAGCAGGATCAGATGCGTTGGCAGCTACAACAGTCGTGTAGGCCATTGCTCCAGCTTCTTCCAATGTTTTTACGATACCGGCAACGGTAGAACCTTTCTGTGCAATCGCAACATAGATGCAATAAACAGGCTCACCTCGGTCGTAGAATTCTTTTTGGTTGATGATGGTATCAATCGCAACGGTAGTCTTACCAGTTTGACGGTCACCAATGATCAACTCACGTTGGCCACGTCCGATTGGAATCATCGAGTCAATCGCTTTGATACCAGTTTGAAGTGGTTCGTTTACCGGCTGACGATAGATTACACCAGGAGCTTTACGTTCCAAAGGCATTTGGAAAGTTTCGCCTTGGATGGCACCTTTTCCGTCGATTGGAATACCGAGCGTGTCAACAACGCGTCCAATTACTCCTTCACCAACATTGATGGAAGCGATTTCTCCAGTACGTTTTACTGTATCACCTTCCTTAATGTCGTTGGAATATCCGAGAAGTACAGCTCCAACGTTGTCTTCCTCCAAATTGAGAGCGATTCCGCGAAGACCAGTTTTTTCAAACTCGATCAATTCACCAGCCTGAACTTTGTTCAGTCCGTAAATGCGCGCAATACCATCTCCAATTTGGAGAACGGTGCCAACTTCTTCAAGTTCTGCTTCGGTTTTAACTCCTGCGAGTTGTTCCCTTAGGATGGCTGATACTTCTGCTGGATTAACTTGTGCCATGTTGTTTTTTATTACAGTTCAGCGATGTATGGATTCTCATTCATTTCTCTTCTCATCACATTCAATTCTCGAATCACGGAAGAGTCAATTTGCATGTCACCAACCCGAACAATGAAACCACCGATCAATTCAGGATCAATGACTTCTTCGATTTGGACATTTCCCTTCTTCATTTTGTGAACAAGAGCTATGATTTCTTTTTCGTTTTCATCGTTCAATGGAACGGCAGTCGTCACTTTCGCAACAACAATGTCTTTGTATTCGTTGTATCGCGCCACAAAAGACTCTGCAATTTCAGCAAGAAGGTACTCTCGGTTCTTGCGCAATAAAACATCGATAAAGTTGTCACTGATGGCGCAAAGCTCATTCGAAAACACTTTGTCTAAGCTCTTTTTCTTGAGGTCTCTGCGAACCACTGGACTCTTCAATAGAGTTTTGAAATCGGAGCTCGCATGGTTAAACACAAGAATCAAATCCATATCCGCCTTCACCTCTTCGACCAAGTTTTGTTCGATGGCGAGGTCGAGTAAAGATTTAGAATATCGATGTGCTACCTTATGAACAATCATCCTAGTTCAATTTAACCTTAGAGAGCATATTGTCAACCAACTCCTGCTGTCCTGCGTCTCCACTCAATTCTTTGCGAAGCAACTTTTCAGCGATGTCGAGGCTAATGTTAGCCACTTCAGCCTTCAATTCTGTGATGGCAGCCATCTTTTCATTTTCGATTGCGGTACGGGCTTCCGAAATGATGCGGTCTGCTTCTTCCTTAGCTTTTAATTTGGCTTCTCCTACAATGGCGTCTTTCGTAGCTCGAGCCTCTTTCAATAATAAGTCGCGTTCGTCGCGAGCTTCACGGAGTAGAGCTTCATTGCTTGATTGAAGCTTCTCCATTTCTTCTTTTGCCTTCTCTGCGGATTGAAGCGCACCTTCGATGCTGTCTTCACGTTCTTTCAAAGACTTTAGGATAGGACCCCAAGCCATTTTGCGCAATAAGAACAGGACGATCAAAAAGGAGAGCGTCGTCCAAAAAATCAATCCAAAACCGGGTGTTACAAGTCCCATAATCTAAGTTTTCGTGTCTTTATAAATAAACGGGCCCTCCACCAACCGTGGAGGACTACCGTTCAATTCTTCTGGCTATAGTACAACCAACAGACAGAGTACAATCGCGAAGAATACTGCACCTTCTACAAGGGCAGCAGCAACGATCATGTTAGCTCTAATGTCTCCTGTTGACTCAGGTTGACGGGCCATCGCTTCGAGAGCAGAACCCCCAATTCGACCAATCCCAACACCTGCGCCTAGAGCAGCGATTCCAGCACCGATACCGGCACCCATTACGTCCATTCCTGAACTTGCTGCTTGAAGTAAAATGCTTAGTAAAGACATCGTTCTTAATTTGAATTTGACATAATTAAACTTAATGCGCCTCTTCTGTTGCCATCCCAAAATAGAGGGCCGACAAGAGAGTAAACACATATGCTTGAAGGAATGCTACTAACAATTCCAAAAAGTTCATGAAGACGCTAAAAGCGACTGATACGATAGATACTCCAAAACCTGCCGCTGGACCATTCGCTTCAGCGAAAATGAAAATCAAGGAGGCAAAAGAGAGCAGTACAATGTGCCCTGCTGTTATGTTGGCGAACAAACGCAACATCAATACGATTGGCTTAGAGAAAACGCCGAGGATCTCAATAGGTACCATAATAGGGAGCAACCAAAGTGGTACCCCTGGAGGCGCAACGATGTGCATCCAATAGCCTTTCTTGGCGTTGACGGATGTGATGACGAAGGTGAATAGGGCAAGTACCATGGTCACGCCAATGTTTCCGGTAACATTCATTCCACCTAAAAATGGAATGAGCCCCAACATATTGAGAATCCAGATGAAGAAGAATATGGTGAGAAGGAAAGGCATGAATCGCTCGTAACCATGACCGATGGATGGCTTTGCAATTTCATCGCGTACAAATAAGATGAGCGGCTCCATGAGAGATTGGATGCCTTTTGGAGCTTTTCCTACTCTTGTCTTATATGACTTAGCTACAGTTAAAAAGATGAGGAACATGATGACGATCCCTAAGAACATTCCAGCTACGTTCTTAGTGATGCTGATGTCGTAAGGCGCCTCGTTCAGAATGGAACCAGTTTCATCGGTCATCACACCCTTTTCAGAATCGAGCAGATAAATGTGGCCGTGTTCGTAGAAGTAGGTGTTTCCTGTTGAGCCTGAAGTGTAGGTTAGGTAACCCAAAGACTCATTTTTCTTGAAGGAAGAAAAAGAGAAAAGATCGAATCCGTTTTTTGCCTTTACGATGCAGGGAAGGGGAATGTGAACTCCTTTGGTGATGTGAATTTCATGCGCATCCATCACGTGATGCATTATGGTTTCTCCCGGATCGAAGGACTTTTTTGTTTCTTCCGAAGAAGCAAAAGACCCAAGATTGAAAATGAGAGAAAATAGGAGACTCAATACTCCAACTCTGAACGCTTGTAAACTTCTCTTTTCCATCGTTTTCTGACTCGTTTGAGACCCCTCAAAAAGCTGCGGCAAAAGTATTCAAATATCCTGGAGATAAAAAGCTTTCAAGAAAACTTTTTTGGAAGCTCTGAAGCCCACGTAGTTTTTGACTTTCACCCCTTCTTTTTTACTAATTTTGGGCACGCATTAAACGCGTTAAAGCACAAGCGAAATGGGATCGATTGGACCGTGGCAGATTGTATTGATTGTATTGGTCATTCTTCTGCTTTTTGGAGGAAGGAAAATTCCGGAGTTGATGAAAGGCCTTGGAAAAGGAATCAACGAATTCAAAAAGGCGTCTTCTGAGAAAGACGATAAGAAGGAAGACACTCAATCCTAAATCATTTTTTCCTTGGAAACACCTTCTTCTTTGAGGGAGATTCGTGAAGCATTGCTTCGCGAGGATTACAGTTTGACTGATCTGGTGAAACACTATCAGAGCAAGATTGCTGAGCGCTCTCATTTAGCAGCCTTTCGAGAGGTCTTCACCGACGACTCTTTGGAACGCGCTTCTGAAGTTCAATCAAAAATTAAAGCGGGCACTGCCGGAAAATTGGCGGGGATGGTTTTGGCCATCAAAGACAACATCTGCTACCGCGACCATGAGGTGGGAGCCGCCTCGAAAATTCTTGAAGGTTTTATTTCTCCTTATCACGCCACCATCGTCGAGCGATTGTTGGCCGAGGATGTCATTATTATAGGACGAACGAGTTGCGATGAATTTGCCATGGGCAGTTCGAATGAAAATTCGGCCTACGGCCCTGTATTGAATCCACTCGATGAAGCCCTTGTTCCTGGAGGATCTTCTGGAGGAAGTGCCGCAGCTGTGGCTGCAGGGATGTGTCTAGCCTCTTTAGGCTCCGATACTGGTGGATCGATTCGTCAGCCTGCATCTTTTTGCGGATTGGTAGGACTCAAGCCAACTTACGGTAGAGTTTCACGCTATGGACTTTTAGCCTATGCTTCCAGCATGGATCAAATAGGTCCTTTCGCAAGTAAGTCGGAAGACGCCGCATTACTTCTTGAGGTGATGGCGGGAAAAGACAGCAAAGACAACACCTCTTCCAACCATAGAGTAGACGAGTATTCGGAAGAAGGTAAAGCCAGAACATATGAGTTGGCTTATTACAAAGAAATTGTGGAGCACCCGGGTTTAGACCCTCAACTGAAAGCTGACTTTCTTGCGCAGTTGGAAATTCTTAGGTCACAAGGGCATAAGGTGGAAGAATTGAGCTTTCCATATCTCAACGATTTGGTTCCTACATACAATGTATTGTCGAATGCGGAGGCAAGTTCCAACTTGAGTCGGTACGACGGAATTCGATATGGTTACCGAAGTGAAAACGCCGGCGACATCGATACGACCTATACCAAATCGAGAAGTGAAGGTTTTGGTCCAGAAGTGAAACGAAGAATCATGCTGGGCACCTTTGTTTTGAGCTCAGGTTATTACGATGCCTATTATTCGAAAGCGCAAAAAGTGCGCAGACTCATTCGCGATGCCACCATCAACGCACTCAGCGATTGTGATTTTATTCTTAGTCCGACCACACCTCACTCGGCTTTTAAGATTGGAGACATTCAAGATCCGGTTCAGATGTACTTAGAAGACATCTTTACTGTTCAAGCGAACTTGGCAGGTGTGCCGTCGGTGTCAATCCCGAAATTTAAGTCGGCATCGGGCATGCCCATCGGACTTCAAATTACGGCAGGACCGTTTGAAGAAAAGAAGATGCTTCAGTTTGCTCGGAGCCTAGAAGACTAGCTTAAAGAAATCTCAAACTGTACGAGATTCACGAATTCTTGAACTCGGCGATCAATTTCGTCTTGAGTCAAGCTTTCCAAACGCTCAGTTCCAAATTTCTCCACACAAAAAGACGCCAGCGCAGAACCATAGATGATGGCGCGTTTCATGTTTTCGAATGAAATGTCGTGGGTTGAGGCGAGGAAACCAATGAATCCACCTGCAAAAGTATCTCCGGCTCCCGTTGGGTCAAAAACTTCCTCGAGCGGAAGCGCTGGGGCAAAGAAGACTTCATTTTCGTTGTTGAACAAGAGGGCACCATGTTCACCTTTCTTGATAATGAGGTACGGACAACCCAATGCCATAATCTTGCGAGCTGCGCTAACCAACGAATAATCTCCTGAAAGTTGACGCGCTTCTTCGTCATTGATGATTAAGATGTCAACCATCCCAATCACTTCTTTCAACTCGTCCATGGCGATGTCCATCCAAAAGTTCATGGTGTCCATGGCGATGAGCTTCGGACGTTTCGTCATTTGCTCAATCACAGATTTTTGTACCGAAGGTTGTAGGTTTCCCAACATCACAAAATCAGCAGAACGATCTTCTTCGGGAACAACAGGATTAAAATCTGCCAGCACATTCAACTCTGTTTCTAGTGTGTCGCGAGAATTCATGTCGTTGTGGTAACGACCAGACCAGAAGAAACTTTTTTGTCCTTTATGAACCTGCAAACCATCTGTTCGAATGCCTCGTTTGTTGAGCGACTCTATATAAGGAGTTGGAAAATCGTCACCGACGGTAGAAACAAGTTGGATTTTATTGGAAAAATTGGAAGCCGCGAGGCCGATGTAAGTGGCTGCCCCACCGATTATTTTATCTGTTTTTCCGAAGGGAGTTTCAATGGCATCAAAGGCAACAGTACCCACTACAACTAGACTCATTTTTTCAAGCTTAAATTCGGCGGCAAAGTTAGATTAATTGTAATCCGGATTTTTGTAATATTGCAGCCCTGAAAAAAGGAAATAGCTTCCTCAGTAGCTCAGTTGGTTAGAGCACCTGACTGTTAATCAGGGTGTCCCTGGTTCGAGTCCAGGCTGAGGAGCAACTATAAATCAACGAGTTAGGTTAACATCTAACTCGTTTTTTTATGCCCATTTGCAAAAAAATTGCAATATTTTGGCAGAATCTAGGTCAATTTGATCTCGTTCGGAGACTCCTTCAAGTTCGCCCCAAATTGTAATCCTACTGTACCCCAAAAGAGCATTAGCCCTTCGTTGCAGTGATTTCCAAACGAATCGACGAAGCTCTCATAGAGTTTGGGCATGAAATCCTCGCCATATTTATTCCGATATTCATGTTGTTTCCGAATGGCTAAAGAGTAACCCCAGATAAATGCAAATCTTTCTCGTATAATCATGTTATATAAGTTTTTACAAAAATACAACCGCCAATTCAGGTAGAGTGTAAGGCTATTCCCCGCATTATTCCTTTGGTTATTAGAACAAGAGATTAAACAGTCAAATTAAGAGGGCATAACAATATGATGCCTTCGATAATACCGCCTTTATCTGTATTTTAGATTCAAAGCCTGAATCTCCATCAAATGGAAGTAAAATATTTTTTCAATTTTCAAGAGTATATAATGAGTTCATCTGCATATAGTTTCTCAGTTAAATGTGGGCTGGTCTTCGCCCTGCTTTTTACCTTTCAATTGCCGTCAAGCGCAGCGACGAGATGTACACATTTAGTTGGCGACACAGCACGAATTGAACCTGAGACTTTTACCGATACCATTGGCACGTATTCCTCACCTGCAATCGAATCAAGACTATCATTGGGATTAACTGGTGGGGACAAGGTTGTGATACTCAAAAGTTATAGCGAGAATGGGTTTATTCGGGTAAGAACATTCGGCATGGACACTTTCTATGTAAAGGAAGAATACGTCGGGTATAATCATTTGGTATTTAGCCCTCCCTACTTGTCCAAAAACAAAGGAATTTACATGATGCGCCTTGTCGAGATTTTGAAACGTAAAAGATTAGGATTATGTTCATACAGAGAATGGAATCACGCAGGGTGCCTTTTTGGTATTGCCATGTGTTGTCTAGATGGCGACGAATATCAAGAAGCCCTTCCGTACCTGACTGAGAGTATTGATTTGCAACCACATGGTGAGAAATTTTATTACCGTGGCAAAATAAAGTCGGAACTGAGAGACTATCGAGGGGCAATAATGGATTTTGACATTGCGGAATCCTTATTTGAGGGATTCATAGCACCAATGGACCAATGGATGCTTACTAAACTATATTGGAATCGTGGAGGTTGTTATCATGAACTTGGTGAATACCAAGAAGCCATTTCTGAATACAAAAAGTATCCTATTGAAGATGTCGAAGTTGAAAAGCTGATGAGTTGGAATTTTGGAATTTGTTATTTGCGACTTAGTGATACGACAAGTGCATGTAAGTATTTTAGAAGATCTTCTGATTTGGGAGATGCCGACGCCCTTGGACAAGTTCGCCGTTTTTGTAATTAACCAATTTCAAGAAACCTAAATTGACCGCTAGTTCAATGTTCTCATGAACATTTGAGTTTTACTTTTATGTTTTATGAACTCGGTTTCATTGGCTGAAATTCAATTCATTTTGCGTGGTAAAACCTCCTCTAGAGTATGCTAGGGGTGATCTAAGAGGATGAGGTTTAGTTATAAGCACCTTTCCGTTAGCTTTTTCTATATATGTCCTTTTATTTGTTCCAGAAACGTTGATAGTCTTCATTGCTATATGTCCCGTTTGGAATCTTAACGTATCCGTCTGGGACGCCTTCAGTATTTATTACAATCACACTGCTACAATATAAGACCCCATTATCGTCGCGCTCCATAAGTCGAAGATTGATTTGCAATTGTCTATTCTCCCAATAGGCTTCTTCTAATTCTTGTAAAAGATTAATTCGGGCATGTATTTCACTTCTTTCCATTCCCGTCACTCCCATATTTAGCTTGAAATTCCTCAACCATATAAGGAGTTTCTTCATACAGATAGAACGTATCCTTATAAGGCCAGTCTTCTTGCCACATTTTGAATGACCAGCACCCAATAAAAACGTCTTCTTGATCGAACATCTCAATTAGAATGGGCCTTGGAGTTTGGCTTATTTGTTGTCGATCCTGCAAGGGACAGTACCTGGCAATTGACTCAAGAGCAAATTGGAATCCAAGCATTCAGCAGCAATTTGCTATGGGATTTGAATCGGGATTCCGTTTTAGAAATTGTTGTTGCACGCGGTTTGGATAAGGACAGCTGGTACGTGCCCGATGCTTTGCAAGTAGCGAAAATCGAACTCGATTTTTACGATCCTTGTCCAGCTTGGGGCTCATATTTGGGAAATGAAGGAGACGGCAGATTCGAGTCGACGGCTTGTCCAATGATCAGCTCAATTCAGCTTCAATCGAAAAATGAGCTGCGCCTTTTCCCAAATCCAATTGGGAGCGAATTGAGTATTCAGGGTTTGGAAATGGGTGAAAACTGGTTCATTTTTTCCGCCAAAGGAGATGTGATTCGCTCGGGGAATTCAAATGGAGTGATTGACCTCAGTGGTCTTGCGCCCGGCTTGTATCATCTTCGAAGTCAATTTGGCGCGAGCGCCAAGCTGCTGAAGTTAGACTAGTCGTCTTTGTATGTAAACAGCTGTGCAGGCTTGTGCAAAACCCCTTTTTGTTTTTCGCTCAGAGGTTTTATGGCGCTCATGTTCTTGAGCTTCTTGCGGAAATTTCGTTTGTCTAATTTCTTAGCAAGAATGATTTCATACAAGCGCTGAAGTTGCGATAGTGTGAACTTTTTAGGAAGAAGTTCGAAGCCAATGTTTTTGGTCTCGAGCTCTTCTCTTAGTCGTTCCAAGCCCATCGATAAAATGGCGTCGTGGTCAAAAGCTAATGATGGAACTTCCTCGATGTTCACCCATTCTGCTTTTCCGGCAAAAGAAGCCGCTTGGGGCTCATACTCATCCATCTTAACAAGGGAGTAGTATGCCACCGTAATTACTCGTGCTTTTGGGTCTTCTCGAAACGTTTGCAACCACTCTTGATCCTTCGCAGCGTGAAGCCGGTCGATGTCACCAAAAGTGTGAAACTGCTTTAGGTAAATACCTTTTAGACTGGCGAGATCATAGAGTACACGCTCCGCTGCATCGTCGAGGCCTTCGTTTTTAAATAGCAAATCGCCAGGAAGGGCATATTGAATGACCACCTTTTCCTTCGGCCCTCTAGTTTGTTCAATTAGAAGCACTTTCAGCTCGTCTTGATCGAAGCCAAATACGACGCAATCAACCGAAATGTTCGGGTTGTGTGGAGCGGGTGACATGGCGTCAAAGATATAATAAATTAATTAGTGTATTTAGTACACTAAGTACAGCCGGGAGAGCCGAACGGTGTTTGGAAACAAAACATATATTTGTTAGTGTAACAAGTACACTTAACTATGTCCAATATCCGCAATATAGCAGTTTTAACTTCAGGAGGAGATGCCCCTGGAATGAATGCTGCCATTCGCTCTGTTGTAAGAACTGGAATCTACTGTGGAATGGATGTTTTTGGCTTTTTTAGAGGATACCAGGGCCTGATTGAAAACGATTTTCGAACGCTAAGTGCTCGCTCAGTCAACAGTGTTTTGAATCGTGGAGGCACGATTTTGAAGAGCGCACGTAGTTTAGATTTTCTCGAAGAGGAAAACAGGCAAATCGCCATTCAAAACCTAAAAGCCAACGGCATTCAAGCTCTCGTAGCATTGGGAGGTGATGGTACTTTTCGAGGGGCACAAAAAATCGCTGAAGAATCGGACATTAAAGTCATTGCGATTCCCTGCACCATCGACAATGACATTCCATTGACGGACTATACGATTGGCTTCAATACGGCTTGTGAAACAGTCATTGAGGCGGTGGATAAGATTAGAGATACCGCCATGTCTCACGACAGAATCTTCTTTGTGGAAGTAATGGGAAGGGACACAGGTCATATTGCTGTTGAGGCGGCTCTTGCAAGTGGAGCACTCATGGCCTACATACCAGAGCGCACGTCACACATTCAACCTCTTCTGAACAAGCTGAGTGAAGGGAAGCAAAAGAATAAAAGTTCGAGCATCGTGATTGTTGCCGAAGGCGATGAACTCGGAGGAGCAGTTGGTTTGGCAAAGGCGGTGGAACAGCATTTACCTCAATACGAAACCAAAGTTTCTATTTTAGGACACATCCAGCGAGGAGGATCGCCAAGTGTTTTTGATCGAAATCTTGCAAGTAGGATGGGTTGGGCAGCCATTGATTTTCTTCTCAAGGATAAGTCGGAAGGTATGGTAGCCTCATGGAAAGGAAAATTGGAATTTGTTCCTTTCGAAGATCTTAAAGGAGCTAAAAAAGAACTCGATTTATTGAGTCTCGAAATCATTGACACACTGGCAACATAGGGTTGTATTGGGCGTCACAGAAAAGAATTAAATGAAGTCAGGAACACATTTTTTAATTGCCGACAGCGGCTCAACTAAATCAGATTGGGCCTTGGTTGATGAGGAGGGCAAGATTGAGGCAATTTTGAAAACGAGAGGCTTCAACCCCTATTTTCACGACAGGAACTTTATCCTCGCAGAGCTCAATTCAAACGCTGAACTTTCAAGAGTTCGGAAGAGCATACAGTCGGTTTACTTCTATGGGGCCGGTTGTTCAACGCCCCAATTATCCAAAAAGATCACAGACGGATTGCAAGAATTTTTTGTGGATTCTGAAATTCACGTGCACCACGATTTAGATGCCTCGGCTTTTGCTTGTTATTCTGGAAAACCAGAGATCGCTTGCATTTTAGGGACTGGATCCAATTCTTGCTTTTTTGATGGAGAGAATGTGAGTGAGGAAGTTCCATCGCTTGCCTACATCTTGGGAGACGAGGGAAGTGGTAGTTATTACGGTAAGAAGTTGTTGCAAGATTATTTCTACACACGCATGCCGTTGGAGTTGAAAGGTGAGTTTTCAAATGCCTACAACATAAACAAGGATGAGGTCATTGATCGAGTGTATCGTCAGCCTCACCCAAATGTATACCTAGCGAGCTTCGTAAAATTTTGTTCTGAACACAGAAAACATCCATACATTGTTAATATGATTTACGATGGTATGATGGATTTCTTTCGCACGCATGTGTGCAGCTTTCAAGATCATCAGAAGGTTGAAGTTAATTTTGTGGGATCGGTGGCTTATTACTTTGAGGACGTATTAAGGGTTGTTGCCGAAGAACTGAACGTTACAGTAAACACGATTATAAAGAAGCCCATCGAAGGCTTGGTTCGTTATCATTTTGAATACCTTGAAGAATTTCAAAGCTGAAAAAGGATGAGTACTAATCACATTGTTGTGATGGCCCACAACAAAAGGAAGGAGCAACTTCTAGAGTTTCTAAAAGAAAGAGAACAGTGGCTGTGGGGAAAAACCCTAATTGCCACTGGTAGATCTGCTGAATTTCTGGAACAAGGAAACTTCAAAATCCCACTCAAACACCTGAGCCCAGGTAAGTCGGGTGGATACCAGGAAATTACCGAAATGATTGGGAAAGGAGAGGTCGACATGGTCATTTTTCTGCGCGATCACGAAGTGACGGAAAAGCACCACGAAGACATTCGCATCCTACTCGAATCTTGCAATGTCAAAAACATTCCCCTTGCAACGAATGCTGCTTCAGCAGAACTTCTGATCATAGGCTTGATTCGAAAAGAAGCCGCCCAAAAGAAATCTAACTAATCTCCCGATGATTCAAGTGGTAATCTTTGATCTCGACGGGGTTCTGGTCGACACGGCTAAATACCATTTCATCTGTTGGCAACGACTGGCGTCCTCTCTGGGCATCTCAATCGATGAGGAGTTTAATCAGGAATTGAAAGGTGTGAGTCGAATGGATTCCTTGGACATGATTTTGGCCTTAGGAGGAATTGAAAAAACAGATGAAGAGAAACTTGAACTCGCCGACACGAAAAACAAATGGTACTTGAGGTGTTTGAATGAACTCTCCAGCGAAGACTTGCTTGAAGGTGTTGAGGAGACTCTGCTTGAACTCAAAAGCCGAGAGTTTAAAATAGGCCTAGGATCCGCCTCCCAAAGTGGTGAGTATGTGATTAAGAAATTAGGCATCTACGACTTGTTCGATGCCGTGGTGGATGGAAATGGTTTTCAAAAGTCGAAGCCCGATCCAGAGGTATTTCTCACAGGGGCCCAAAAACTTGGAGTCGCCCCTGCGGAATGTGCAGTTCTGGAAGACGCACCTTCAGGAATTCTTGCAGCAATTGCGGGGGGAATGCTCGCAATCGGCGTGGGCTCAGAACCCCTTCCCGGTGAAGATCACCACCTAAACGATCTTTCCAATCCGCTCAGTTTAATAGCACTTTTATAGCATGGATAAATACCTCCTCGTAGACCCTTGGAAAATCATCGAAGACGGCTTCCACCAAGAGCGTAACCGCGTCAGTGAGAGCATCTTCAGCATCGGAAATGGTCGCTTCGGTCTGTACGTCTTCAAACTAATCTG
>DDDG01000022.1 GCA_002336245.1 Flavobacteriales bacterium UBA1986 | reverse complement strand
CCCTGAACAAGGGAGTGAAATAGTTCCTGAAACCATACGCTTACAAGCTGTAGGAGCCCTTCGGGGTGACTGCGTGCCTTTTGCATAATGAGCCTACGAGTTACTCGTATCTAGCAAGGTTAAGTCATTAATTGACGCAGCCGAAGCGAAAGCAAGTCTGAATAGGGCGTTTTAGTTAGGTGCGGTAGACGCGAAACCTTGTGATCTACCCATGACCAGGTTGAAGTTGCAGTAACATGCAATGGAGGACCGAACCAGTAAACGTTGAAAAGTTTTTGGATGAGTTGTGGGTAGGGGTGAAAGGCTAATCAAACTTGGAGATAGCTCGTACTCCCCGAAATGCATTTAGGTGCAGTCTCGGAATTGAGTGTCATAGAGGTAGAGCTACTGATAAGGCTAGGGGGCTTCACCGCCTACCAACCCTTGATAAACTCCGAATGCTATGACATATGTCCGGGAATGAGGGCATGGGTGCTAAGGTCCATGTCCGAGAGGGAAACAACCCAGACTATCAGCTAAGGTCCCCAAGTGTACGCTAAGTTGATCTAACGAAGTTGGATTGCATTGACAGCTAGGATGTTGGCTTGGAAGCAGCCATTCATTTAAAGAGTGCGTAACAGCTCACTAGTCGAGCGATCCGGCGTGGATAATAATCGGGCATAAGCGTGCCACCGAAGCTATAGACTCGAAAGAGTGGTAGGGGAGCATTCCAGTTGCGTCGAAGTCGTACCGTAAGGTGCGGTGGAGCGTCTGGAAAAGAAAATGTAGGAATGAGTAACGATAAAGCAGGCGAGAAACCTGCTCACCGAAAGACTAAGGTTTCCTGAACAACGCTAATCGGTTCAGGGTCAGTCGGGACCTAAGGCGAACCCGAAAGGGGTAGTCGATGGACAACTGGTTAATATTCCAGTACTGACTGTAACAGTGATGGGGTGACGAAGGAGTGAAAGCACCGCGAACAGACGGAATTGTTCGTTGAAGAGTGTAGGTATACGAGAGGTAGGCAAATCCGCCTCTTGTGCTGAAGCTTGATAGTACCACAAACCTTCGGGCGAGTGGATAGTGTGCCTAATCCGACTTCCAAGAAAAACCTCTAAACTTATGTTGCAGCCACCCGTACCATAAACCGACACAGGTAGTCGAGGAGAGAATCCTAAGGTGCTCGAGTGATTCGTGGTTAAGGAACTAGGCAAAATAGACCTGTAACTTCGGGAGAAAGGTCCCTCGTAGCAATATGAGGCGCAGTGAAAAGATCCAGGCGACTGTTTAGCAAAAACACAGGACTCTGCTAAGTCGAAAGACGATGTATAGGGTCTGACACCTGCCCGGTGCCGGAAGGTTAAGTGGAGGTGTTATCAACTTCGGTTGAGAAGCACTGAAATGAAGCCCCGGTAAACGGCGGCCGTAACTATAACGGTCCTAAGGTAGCGAAATTCCTTGTCGGGTAAGTTCCGACCTGCACGAATGGTGTAACGATCTGGATACTGTCTCAACCACGAGCTCGGTGAAATTGTAGTCGCGGTGAAGATGCCGCGTACCCGTAGCGGGACGGAAAGACCCCGTGCACCTTTACTATAGCTTCACATTGACATTGGATAAAAGATGTGTAGGATAGGTGGGAGACTATGAAGCTTGGTCGCTAGATCAGGTGGAGTCGTCCTTGAAATACCACCCTTCTTTTATTTGATGCCTAATCTGGTTAAACGGAAACAGTGTGTGGTGGGTAGTTTGACTGGGGTGGTCGCCTCCAAAAGAGTAACGGAGGCTTTCAAAGGTGTCCTCAGCACGGTTGGTAATCGTGCGTAGAGTGCAATAGCATAAGGACGCTTGACTGTAAGACCGACAAGTCGAGCAGGTAGGAAACTAGGATATAGTGATCCGGTGGTTCCGTATGGAAGGGCCATCGCTCAAAGGATAAAAGGTACGCCGGGGATAACAGGCTGATCCCTCCCAAGAGCTCACATCGACGGAGGGGTTTGGCACCTCGATGTCGGCTCGTCACATCCTGGGGCTGGAGAAGGTCCCAAGGGTTGGGCTGTTCGCCCATTAAAGTGGCACGCGAGCTGGGTTCAGAACGTCGCGAGACAGTTCGGTCCCTATCTGCTATGGGCGTTAGAAATTTGAGAGGACCTGACTCTAGTACGAGAGGACCGAGTTGGACGAACCTCTAGTGTACCTGTTGTGACGCCAGTTGCATCGCAGGGTAGCTATGTTCGGAAGGGGTAAGCACTGAAAGCATCTAAGTGCGAAACCTGCCTCAAGATGAGATTTCTTTTAAGGATCGTTCGAGACCAGGACGTTGATAGGTTACAGGTGTAAAGGCAGTGATGTCATAGCCGAGTAATACTAATTATCCGTAGCATTCTATCTAAACAATAGCTGTTGAGTACTCAGTAGTTGTACTAATTACGCATTTCAAGATATCTTTTACAGAGTCTTATTCGACTCTAAAGATTTACGGTGACTATGGCGGTGGGGATCACCTCTTCCCATTCCGAACAGAGAAGTTAAGCCCACTAGCGCTGATGGTACTGCTTTAACCGGCGGGAGAGTAAGTCGTTGCCGATCTTTGATTAAGCCCCTTCCTTTTTAGGTTGGGGCTTTTTCTTTTTATAGCCATCCCTTCATCTTAAGAGAATGGTGATTTCTTCACCGCCCATCCAATTGAATTTCTTCTTCTCATTTAGATGCCCTATTTTCGGAACTATTCTATTGTGCCCCGTTGATAACTAGTTGGTTTGCTTTAGAAAGCATCGACAAGCAAATCTATTTTTGAAATACATGAAAACCAACTCTATGCGCTTAATTGCACTACTTAGTCTCGCTTTAATATTGTGCTTCAACCAAACTAAAGCCTCAGACACCACACTTACAGGTAACATCACTATGAGCGGTACATGGAATACTGCTATGGCAGATACCTTTCGTATTACCTCAGCTACACTGTTAAGTGGGAGAACCTTAACGATTGCGCCTGGAGTGGTGGTAGTCATTGATGGTCCTTTTCGTATTCAAGGTGATTTGACAGTCATGGGAACAAACACCGCTAAAGTTATTTTTACGGGAGATTCAGCGAATACTGTTTCCATCATGATCCTTAATGGAGAATCCAATATTCAACATGCGGTTTTTGACGATTTCTATCAGCTTAGAGTTCAAACAGGTGAAAGTAATTTTGAAAATTGTGAAGTAAGGAATCTTTACCAAGTTCTTGTGGAGTCTGATACTCGATTTTCTCAATGCACATTTGAAAGTCTCAGTTATGGAATAAGGTCCACGGACTATATAGAGTTGGTTCAATCCGTATTTCGTAATATAAGGGGTACAGACGCCCTCTATTTGCTCGATGGTAAATTCGACATCGATGGTTGTGAGTTTTATAACAACTCTAGAGCCATGAGAATTGTCTTTGCCGATGGTCGCGTGACGAACAGTGTTTTCAAAGGAAATGGTGATGTAAATATAAGTGGTGGTGTTATGTTTAATAGCAGCTCAAGCGGGATTTCGGAAGTTGAGTTTACCTACAATACATTTGATTCAATGTATGTTCTGGGAGCGGAGGTGCCGTTTTCGTTTCCTTATCAGCTGAGGTGATGATTGCTTATAATTCATTCACTAGAAATAGAGCAGGAGGACAAGGTGGAGCCATTTATTTTCAAGCAGAGGACGTTGGCTTCCACAACAACACCTTTGTAAATAATCACGCTGATGTCAATGGTGGAGCATGTGCCTTTTTTTATACTGGTTCAGCGCCAACTAATATTTCTTCTGTCAATAACCTATTTGCAAATAATTCAGCAAACAGAGGTGGAGCAGTTTACACCTCCGGTCGCAAACTTAGAATAGTCAATAACACCATTGTCAACAACATCGACACGGCTCAAGCCGGTGGAGTAGTGTTATCTCCCACTTCAGGTCGAGAGGCCGTCGTCATAAATTCAATACTTTGGGGAAACCAGAGCCTTAACACATTCAACGAGCAGTTTTCAACCGGACAAAGCTTCAACACATACTTCTACAACTGCGACGTGCAAGGCGGTGTCGGTGGTCTTGGAGGAACTGGAAATTTCGACAGCAACCCACTTTTTGTGAATGCCAGCAGTGGCCCAGGAAGTCACATAAATGCATTGAGCGCTAATTGGCGAGTTGATAGCTGCACTTCGCCAGTCATCGACGCCGGAGACCGAGATACCATCTTCGATAGCGAATACCAAGAATTTGACCTTGCAGGCAATTTTCGAAATACCAGAGGAACAATCGATGTTGGTGCCTACGAAAGCTTTGGAACCAGCAACGAAGGTGCCTGGACAAGCGGACCTATTTGTGGTTCTGACTCGAACTTCACTATTTGGGCATGGCACCCTAGAGGAATTGCACCGAATTCTACTTTAGTGCAGGCAGATACTGGTGCTGGATGGTTTACTGTGAACAACGCAATGTTTCCAGAGGTGAACATTTCGAACGACACAATATTCTTTACCAATGCACCTTTAGACTTCTCTGGAGCTCCTGGGCGCGTGATCAATGTATATTCTTGTTTCAGCGATACAACTCCAGCATGGAATCCCGAAGTGATAGCAACAACCTACGATACCGTTACAATCTACTCTTGCTCCAATGACAGCGTCTACTTAGGCGGAGCTTGGCAAAACACAAGTGACTTCTACATAGATACATTGGTAAATGATGGGGGCTGTGATTCCATTCTAACAACAGAGCTCGTTGTTTACCTCTCCCCCGAAGTTGATGTGTTCGACACCATCTGTTTTGGTGAGAGCTTTGTTTGGAATGGCAATACTTACTCTCAATCAGGTGAATATGACGACGTTCGATTCATCTTCTACCCCAGTATAGGCTGTGATAGCGTTACTAGACTTCACCTATTCGTGCGACCGAATTTAGCGCCAGCCGCCGCAGATACCACCATTGGTTGTATTGGTCAGCCAGTTACTTTCGACCTAACCGATCCTAACTTGGTGAGCTACAGCTGGTCTGACGGTACCAATACGGGCATAGCATCAAGTTTCAGCATTACACCTAGCAATTTCTGGGAGCGTGTATTTGTTACGGTTACGGATGTCAACGGTTGTTCGTCTAATATCACACGTGATTTCTTGGAATTCCAATTTGACGCTTACGCAACGCAAACAGACCAATCAAACGATCCTTTCATCGAGTTTAGCTTCGCGGTTGGACCTCCGACAAATGCAAGTGATTTGTACTGGGATTTTGGCGACGGAGATACGTCACATCAAGCCACTGTAACGCATGAATACACATCCAATGGGAACTACAATTGGTGTGTGTACCTCGATGGTCTCTGTGGTCTTGATTCGACCTGCAGCTCAATTGGAATCTTTGCTGTGAGCATTGAAGATTACACCTCAGAAAACTGGGAAGCATATCCAAATCCAGTGCACGAATCCCTCTTCATCAATTTAAAGCAGAGCGAATCCGCGAAGATTCGTATTCTCAACTTGAGTGGTGCCATGGTTTTTGAAGAAGAACTCTCAGGTATCCGAGAGCATGCACTCAGATTGTCTGAGCTGGCCAGTGGAGTATATCTCCTCGAGTATGAAAGCGAGGATGAGAAGGTAAGTCTGAAACTGGTTAAAGACTAAGACAGAAGGCGTTCTTCCAATGAGTTCATGAAACGCTCTTTGTACTGCTTCATGTTCCCGAAGGACTTCCCACCAAAGCTCAAATCACCACTTGCATTGGTAGAACCGAGCTTGGAGAATGTCTGTCCTTGCTTAAACAAGAATTCCTCAAATTTCTTTTCTTCTCCAGCATGAACACTTACGACAACACGACCCTGCGCTTCTCCGAATAGGAAGGCATCTTTTCGGACGCTTGTGTCGTAATCGACGTCAAAGCCTAGATCGTGGTTCATGGCAGATTCTAGAAGAGTAATGAATAAGCCTCCATCTGCGCAATCGTGTGCAGACTCAATCATTTTTTTGTCAATCGCTTCTCGAAGAACAGTGTGCAATTTCAATTCTTCCTCCAAATTGAGGTGAGGGGCAGGCGAAAGTTTCACTCCCTGAAAAGAGTACAAGTACTCTGAAGAGTTGATGTCGTTTCTGCTTTCTCCAAGAAGGTAAATGCTGTCAGAAGCATGCTGGAAATCCGATCCCATTGCCTTCGTTTTGTCTTCCAAAATCCCCATCATTCCAATGGTTGGAGTAGGGAAGACCGCTTCTTCTTTGTCTTTGCTGACGGTTTGGTTATAGAATGATACGTTCCCTCCGGTTACTGGAGTTTCGAAGATTGTTCCCGCATCAGTCATTCCTTTAATTGCCCCAACAAATTGCCAATAAACTTTAGGGTTGTAAGGGTTGCCGAAGTTCAGGCAGTTGGTAATTCCGGAGGCTTTTGCCCCTGTACAGGCAATGTTCCTAGCCGCTTCGGCTACAGCAATGGCGCAGCCTTTTCTAGGATCTGCATGCACATATCGCGCATTGCAATCTACGGTAACAGCTAAGGCTTTCTTTGAGCCTTTCACATTCACCAGACCAGCATCCGAAGGACGGTTGGTTGTCATATTGATGGTTCCAACCATGCTGTCGTACTGCTGGGTAACCCATCGCTTTGAAGCAATGTTGGGATGTTCAGTCAAGAATTTAGCAACCTCGATCAAATCAGTTGGCTCAGCAACATCTTCAATCTTAAATTTTTTCGTTTCTGCGAAGTAAGCCGGTTCAGAATATTCGCGATCGTACACGGGAGCTCCACCACCCAGAACCAATGATTCTGCAGGAACTTTAGCAACCAATTCTCCATTGTCGAAGAAACGCAGGGTGTCACCTTTGGTTACGATTCCAATTTCTTCAGCTTGCAAATCCCATTTGTCGAAGATTCCAGTGACGATGTCCTCTTGGCCTTTTTTCACAACGACCAACATACGCTCTTGTGATTCAGACAAAAGGATTTCGAAAGGCTCCATACCTTCCTGTCTCGTTGGAACCTTATCGAGCCAGATGTCCATACCGTGCCCACCCTTTTCCGACATCTCAGATGAAGAACAAATGATGCCCGCAGCACCCATGTCTTGCATTCCTATGATGACATCGGTCTCGGCCAATTCCAAACTGGCTTCTAAGAGAAGTTTTTCTTGGAAGGGATCTCCAACTTGAACTGCTGGTAGGTCGTCGGAAGAACTATCTGTAATGTCGCCGGAAGCGAAGGTTGCTCCATGAATCCCATCTTTTCCGGTTCGAGAACCTACAATGAATACTGGGTTGCCTTCTCCGTATGAGATGGCGGATATTGTTTTGTCAATTTCAAGAATACCAACCGACATGGCATTGACCAGTGGATTGGTCTGGTAACAAGGGTCGAAATGAACTTCACCTCCAAGAACAGGCACGCCGAAAGAGTTTCCGTAATCGCCAATTCCTTTCACAACTCCTTTGAGCAACCATTTGGTGCGTTCTTCATCAATGCTGCCGAAGCGGAGGGAATTCAATTGGGCCACTGGTCGAGCTCCCATGGTGAAAATGTCTCGGTTGATTCCACCAACACCCGTAGCAGCTCCTTGATAGGGCTCAATGGCACTGGGGTGGTTGTGCGATTCTATTTTGAAGGCACATGCAAGTCCATCTCCAATGTCGACGAGACCTGCGTTTTCTTCACCTGCTTCCGCCAAAAGGTGTGGTCCTTTTCGAGGTAAGGTCTTCAACCACTTGATGGAGTTTTTGTAGGAGCAGTGTTCCGACCACATCACTGAGTAGATGCTGAGTTCTGTGAAGTTCGGCTTGCGCCCTAGGATTTCACATACTTTGTCGTACTCCTCTTCGAGAAGTCCGAGTTTTTTGGCTGTGTCTAATCCGGGAATTACTGCTTCCATGCTGTGCTTTTTGATGGCGACAAATGTACATTTTGTGCTTTGTATTTATAGTTGAAAAGCTCCTTTTCATCAACAAGAGTTCAGAGTGCTGAGGAGTTTATCTTTGAGCTGTGATCCTCCTGCTGTTCTACACAATTCTTTGCAGTTTCCTCGTTTGGCGTTTTCCTTTTTGGGAGTTTGAAGGACATCCGAAATGGCATTCCGTATTGCTTTTCTGGAGCAAAATCGCTGGGGGAATGCTGGTTTGGGCAGTCTATTATTATGCCTACGGAAATGATCGTGTAACGAGCGATACCTTCCGCTTTTTCGACGATGGTCTCATTCTCTACGAAAGCTTTTTCGCAGCACCGTCCACCTTCTTTCAGGTGATGACGGGAATTGTTTGGGACGCCAGTGCACATCAGGCTTTGGTCGATCAAACGAACAACTGGTACAAGACATACAACTATGGCATTTTCAACGACAACCAGACCATCATTCGTTTCAATGCCCTGGCCTCGATCTTCACCAATGCGAACTACTTCGCAAACTTGGTCATCATCAACTTCCTAGCCTTCTCAGGAATCACTTTGTTGTTCCGTTTCTTTCGAAAACACACAGACCTAAAATCCTGGGTGCTGCTGCTTGCGTGTTTTTTCATCCCCCAATCATGGCTTTGGTCATCGGGCTTGTTGAAAGAGGCTCTTCTCTTTTTCGGCTTGGGCTTTTTCTTGTATTCTTTTGACCTTCTGCTCAACAGAATTGAATGGAAGTCTGTCCTCATGTTTCTACTTGGTTTGGCAGTTCTTTTAACTACCAAGATTTATGTGCTCGCATGCCTGATGCCCGCCCTTGTATATTGGGCAATCATTCGAAAAGGAAAAACAAAGCATGCTTTCTCCATCTTTCTCAAAACTCATATTGTCCTTCTTGTGCTTGTTATTGGACTGAATGCTAGTATATATCCCTTGCTGGAAAATCTGGCGGGGAAGCAAATGGACTTCATACGATTGGGCTTGATGAGCGATGCTGGGAGCTATTTTGATCTTAGCATTTTGAAGCCTACATGGATGTCTTTAATAATGTTGAGCCCTGAAGCACTTTGGAATTCTTTCTTCCGTCCGTTTTGGGAAGATTCAGGTGGTGCCGCTTCTCTTATGAGTTGGTTTGAAAACATCGCAATTGCTGGCCTCGTCCTAATGTCTTTATTTACTCTTTCGAAACTGCGTCTGAAAGAAAGTCAGATGTTTTGGTTTTGTCTTTCCTTCACGCTGATATTATTCATCTTAATTGGAACAATAACTCCTGTTGCAGGTGCTCTTGTTCGTTATAAAATCCCTGCTCTATCATTCCTACTCATTGGCTGCTTAAGTTTGAGTCGTCTTAAATTCCTCCATGAAAAAAACTAAGCTCCTTCTGCCGATATTCATCATCGCATTGCTGAGTTCTTGCGTAAAAACAGAACAAGCCGATCTGGTAGTTCACAATGCTCAGATCTATACCCTCAATCCATATTTGAATCAGGCAGAGGCCATGGCCATCACCAATGGAAAGATCATTGAAATCGGCGATGAGCATCAAATCATGAATCGCTATCAAGCCAAGGAGTACCACGACATGAAAAAGGCGGTTTTAGTCCCGGCCTTCGTTGATGCACATGCCTTTGCGCTGCGATATGCTTGGCTTCAAGGACAAAATAATCTTCAAGATGTAAACAGCATTGACGAGCTTTTGCGATTCGTAACTGAAGAGGGAAAAACCGGACTGTTCATTGGCGTTAATGTGAAGGATGATTTAATGGGAGATAAGCTCATTTCTTACCTCGACTATTTCCCCAATCTGCTTTATGTCCTCAAAGGACGTTCAGGACTTCGAATGGCTATGAGCCCTCGAATGGCCGACAGTTTAAATATTTCGAATCGTGTTCTAAATGGTCAAGAAGTTTTTGATGTTTGGGAACAAGTCGTTGACTTGAGTCATAAGAGTACAAGCTATCAAGATCAACTTCAATTGCTTCAAGATTCTTGTTTGAAGCTTGGAATCTGTGCCATCAGTGAAATGGCTTCTGAGGTCAAAAGAGCTGAATTCCTGAGAACGTTGGAGGGGAAGGAAGATTTAAAAATTAAAATCTATCAGAGTTTATACGACAACGAGGGCAACCGTGCCTATCTCTTTGAACGTCTGGATAGTTTTCCGAACTTTCAATTAGGAGGCTTGGATCTATACCTCGATGAGCCCTTACTCTCGGGCCGTTCTTCTTTAAGAGGCGAAGATTCAATTTCATTGAACTACTCTACGGAGCAACTCATCGAAATCGGGACTTTGGCAAATACTGTAGGTGCCCAATTAATTTTTCACTGTTTTGGAGATTCAGCGGTCGGACAAGTTGCTCAAGTCGCTGCAGAAATTCTTGGAGAAGTAAACGACAAACGCTGGCGCGTTGAGCAATCTCAATTCATGCTTGAGCGAGACATTCAGGCTTTGAAGAAGTACACATTACTCCCAGGTTTCTGTCCCCAACAAGCACCGCTTGATTTGGCCTACGTGGAAAGTGAATATCCACAATATCGAGACAAAGCCTATCCTTTTAAAAAGGCTTTTGAAGCGAATAGGTTTGTTACAGCTGGAAGTGCGGCGCCATTGGATGAGCTGAATCCACTACGGACTTTCAGAATCATGGCGGAATTTCTTGGCGCCGATCCGGCAGCACGAGAAATAGCCCTAAAAGCAATCAGTCTTTACCCAGCGATGGCAATGTTCATGGAGAATGAAATTGGAAGTTTAGATGTCGGAAAGGAGGCCAACTTTGTTGAATTGAACGGCAATCTGATAAAAGCTCCATCTGAGATTTTAAATGATATAAAGGTTCAGAGGACATACATCCGCGGAAAGATGGAATATCATTATTAAACTATCATTATTCTATATTTGAGAACAGCCTATAGTTTAGCCGCATGTTTGAAGAAATACAACGCCTGTTTGACATTCCATACTATCAACAAAAACACTACCCACAAAGCGATGCGCTCTGTGCTAAGGTGAATGGGAATTGGGTCAAGCACTCCACAGAAGAATACATTAATACTGGAAATAAAGTAAGCCGAGGTCTGCTTAAAATGGGCATTAAACCTGGCGACAAGGTTGCCCTCATTTCCAATAACCGACCTGAGTGGAACATGCTCGATATGGGAATACTCCAAATCGGAGCCATCGACGTTCCCATCTATCCCACCATTTCCAGTGAGGACTACAAGTTTATTTTCAACGACGCTGGAGTGGTTTTGTGTGTCGTCTCCGACCATGAACTCTACGATAAAGTTCAAGCTGTTCGAGATCAAATTCCTAGTCTGAAGGAGGTCTATACAATTGAAGAATACGAAGACACGAAGAATTGGAAGGAGATTTTAGAGGCTGGTGATGACAGCGCCCAATCAGAAGTTGAAGCTCTGAAGAGTGAAATCAAAACGGATGACCTTGCAACTCTAATCTACACTTCTGGAACTACAGGAACACCAAAGGGCGTTATGCTCTCACACAGAAATATTGTTTCGAACTCAGTGGCATGTGTCGAGCGCTTGCCGGTAGGTAAAGATGCAATCGCATTGAGCTTTTTACCGGTATGTCACATCTACGAGCGCATGCTGATGTATTTGTATCAGCTTACGGGTGTGTCCATCTATTTCGCGGAATCGATTGAAACCATTGGAGACAACCTTAGGGAAGTGAAACCGCATGTGTTTACGGCAGTGCCAAGGCTTCTTGAAAAGGTGTTTGACAAGATTATGGCCAAGGGCGCTGAGCTAACTGGGGTAAAACACAGTCTGTTCTTTTGGGCTGTTGGACTAGCAAATGAGTACGATACACACGGAAAGAGTGCTTGGTATCATTTCAAATTGTCGATCGCAAACAAGCTGATTTTCAGTAAGTGGAGAGAAGCCTTAGGTGGAAGGGCGGAAGCAGTGGCTTCTGGATCAGCCGCTTTGCAGCCTCGCTTGGCAAGAATTTTCTTGGCAGCTGGGATCCCAGTAATGGAAGGCTATGGACTTACGGAAACCTCTCCAGTGATTTCCGTGAATTGCGCTGACAATGACGGACTTCGAATTGGAAGTGTAGGTCGTGTAATAGAACACGTTACTGTGAAAATCGCAGATGATGGCGAGATACTAGTTAAGGGACCAAATGTAATGTTGGGTTATTACAACCGCGAAGATTTAACCAAGGAGGTTATTGATGAAGATGGGTGGTTTCATACAGGAGACATTGGTGAGGTTTCTTCCGATGGATTCATTCGAATCACTGACCGAAAGAAAGAGATGTTCAAGACTTCTGGTGGAAAGTACATTGCACCACAGATGATGGAGAACCGCTTCAAAGAGTCGCTCTTTATTGAACAAATAATGGTCATTGGCGAGAATGAGAAGCATCCTGCAGCTTTGGTCGTTCCAGCCTTTGAATATTTGGCAGAATGGGCAAAACGCAACGGGCATAGCTATGACAACATTGAGGATTTTGCGTCAAGCGATGTTGTGAAAGCGCAAATTTGGGAAGAGGTACAGAAATCCAATGCAGACTTTGGCGGTTGGGAACAGATTAAGAAAATTGAAATCTTGGCCAAACCTTGGACGGTTGATACAGAAGAGCTTACTCCAACCCTCAAGTTGAAGCGCAAGATCATCAAGAAAAAATACCACGATCAAATTAAACACATTTATAGACCTTCTTAATCCTCTGGAAGGTCTTTCTTTGCAGCCTGAACCAAGAGGCTTTTGAAGAATACTACCAAAATTTATTTTGCGTCTGACGTCCACTTGGGAGTGCCAGATGATGCCAGCAGTCGGGAGCGTGAGCTGAAGCTTATTCGTTGGCTAGATCAAGTTTCAAAAGACGCCACGGAGATTTTTATTGTTGGTGACCTATTTGATTTTTGGTTTGAATACCGACATGCCATTCCAAGGGGTTTTGCGAGAATTCAAGGCAAAATAGCCTCCATCACTGATTCAGGAATACCAGTACATCTCTTCACAGGCAACCATGATATGTGGATGTTCGATTACCTACCTAAAGAGTTGGGCGTGTCTGTCCATCGTGAACCTATAGAGCGAGAGTGGGAGGGTAAGAAGTTCTTCATTGGGCATGGTGATGGCTTGGGCCCTGGCGATTATGTATACAAGTTCATCAAGAAAGTCTTTGCGAATCGATTGTGTCAATGGCTTTTCGCGCGTTTGCACCCAAATTTCGGCATTGGCCTTGCCAATTACTTTTCAAGAAAATCGAGAATAGCGACGTCATCTGATGAGGAGATATGGCAGGGTGAAGAGAAAGAATGGCTCGTACACTTCTGTAAAGACGAGCTGTCCAAATCACATCACGATTATTTCGTATTCGGCCATCGCCATCTACCCATAGAATTTGATCTAGGGCAAGATAGTACGTACTACAATCTAGGAGATTGGATTCGATACAACAGCTATCTCGAATTCGACGGGGATCGCTGTTATTTGAGGTACTTCGAAAAGTAGTTTAGAGCATTGCTGCCATTTCTACCAAACGGTTGGAATAGCCCATTTCATTGTCGTACCATCCAACAATCTTAACGAGCTTACCAGTCACAGCAGTCAGCTGAGAGTCGAAGATGCACGAGTGAGGGTTTCCAACAATATCAATGGACACGATTGGTTCTGAGACGTACTGCAAATAGCCGCGCATCGGGCCAATCGCCGCTTTCAGGAAAGCCTTGTTGATTTGTTCAACCGTAACCTCACTCTTGACGATGACGGCCAAATCAGTTAATGAGCCATCTGGAACGGGAACACGGATTCCAACGCCACCCATTTTACCGCTGAGGTGTGGGAAGATTCGTCCAATCGCATTTGCAGCACCAGTAGAGGTTGGAACGATGGATTGAGCAGCTGCTCGAGCTCTTCGTAAGTCAGAGTGAGGAGCATCGTGAAGATTTTGATCAGCAGTATAAGCGTGAATGGTTGAGATGTAAGCGTTCTCAATTCCAGCCAACTCATCAATGACCTTCACCATTGGTGCTACACAATTTGTTGTGCATGAAGCATTTGAGATGATGTCTTCATCACCAACGATAATCTCATCGTTGATACCAAGTACAACAGTTTTCACATCTGGTGTTCCCGGAGGCGCTGAGAGCAATACTTTTTTAGCACCGGCTGTGAGGTGACGAGCAGCGTCAACTCTCTTGCGGAAAACACCGGTACATTCAATGACTAGGTCTACGTCCAATTCCTTCCATGGAAGGTCTTCTGGGTTTCGCTGAGAGAAATAAGGGACAGCACGATCCACAAAGTAAAGAGTGTTGTCGTCGCATGACACCATTTCAGCGTAGCGACCGTGAATTGAATCGTATTTGATGAGGTGAGCTAATGTTTCAGCAGGAGCCAAATCATTTACCGCAACAACTTCAACATCTTCTCTTTCTAGAAGAAGTTTAAGAGCAGCTCGTCCAATTCTTCCCAGTCCGTTTATTGCAATTCTTGTAGCCATAGTTTCTTTATTCAGCTCAAATATAGTTAAAGTGTATTTAGTACACTAAGTCGAGGGGTGTATTTAATACTATGACAATATGGTGATTTTTTTTAAGCTCAATGGAGTGCGGATTAAGAATTGAATTCCAAAAAAAATCCCCTGCCTAAATGAGCAAGGGATTCACTTTAAATGTTTTTGGAAAGGCCTATTCGAACTTGATGAACTTGCCTACTTTTTTAGAAGTGCCGTATTCAATCGTTAGAATGTAAGATCCGGCATCGAGAGAACCGACATTGAATTCAATCTCATTTTCTCCATCTTGTAAGCTGTTCAATGTTCTGTTTAGAACGCGGTCGCCTTTGATGTTGAACACGCTCAATTGAGCTTTTTCAACTCCATCAGTGATGAGTTGAACTTTTGCATCAGAAACAGCTGGGTTTGGATAGATGGAAAGCATTTCGAGTTCGCTTTCATTCCAATCGTCGAACTGAGTGCGCTCTTCAACACTCACTAAACTTTCAGACTTCCACATTCCGCGACCGTAAGAACCAAAGTAGAACACTCCTTCATTGGCTGCGCCTCTCATGTGCTGCTGACGAACGTATCGAACTTCAGCAAAGGTGAAGTCTGTGCTTCCAACAACGGTCCATTCGGGCATTGGTTCTGTGAAGTTGTCGGTCGCTAGAACTCCAAATTGAGTTCCAACCACCAAACGTCCAGGTGAATTGATGTCCCAATCGCCGTCAAAGGCTGGAACATCGCTTGGGAAGTCGCCATTCACATTTACAGATGAAGGGTTGGTAGATGCATTGCTGACAACTACTACGTGAGCAGAGTGTCCAACACCTCCTACAAAAACGGCCAATTGAGTCGGGTCGTTGGGGTTGAGCGCCAACCCACCAACGCTTCCGCTTCCAGTGTAAATTGTAGAGATGCTGATTGCATCAGAGATTTCAGCTTTTGTCATCGGCGGATAGATTTTCTCTAAGCCGGTAAGGCGACGCACGTTACCTCCAATCGAGTAGTACATATGTCTTCCATCAGGCGAGAACTCAATGGCGTTCGGCTGACCACCCAATTCCAAGAGAGTCCACTCAACTTCTTCATTGAAACGCAAGGCATTTCTAGTCACTAGAAGTCCAGCACCATTTGCTGGCGCTCCAACACCATCTTGGTCTGTCGCGGAAGTGACTGCTAATACAGATTGAACAGGGTCTTGTACCATGAGACGATCGCCAGGCGATAAACTAGACTTGAGTACATGACGGATAGGAAGATTTTCGGTCTTGCTTAAGAGGTTTAGAACTCCTCCTGCAGGATAGGTAGAAGTATAGTTCAATTTTACTTGAGCATTTGTTTGCGGAGCAACATTGAAGGTAACCTGCACTCTTCCTGTTTGCGGGTCAACAGTTCCGATGCCGTCTCCATCAAGGGCGCCGTCTCCATCAAAATCATTTGCCACACTTACTCCAGAGCTCACAGATAAGCTGGTGTAGACAGGTACGGCAGAAGCTTGGCTGGGTTCAATAAATCCTGTAAAGGTTTTTTGAGAACCATTCCCTATACCCATAACCTGGTCTGCAGTATCTACAATGAATTCTACTGAATCACGGCTATAAGTGTCGTTGAGAGATTCCCATAGTTCAGTTACTGTCCAGAACTTCCCGCTAACTCCACCAATTTTACCTCCAAGTGGATCGAACTCATGAAAAACAATTCCACCACCTTGCTCGTCAGCAAATCGTGAACGACCAATAGAAGTATTCTGTGCGGTGGTGAATTTCGCATCTACAATTTGAGAAGCAGCGGCATCAAAGCCATCACCATTCAGTACTCCTTGATTTGAATTTCTGTTTCCATAATCAGGTGTTCCAAACACTCCGGGATCGATGATGATGTTTCCTTGATCTTGTGTTCCTCCAACGACATTTCCTTCTCTATTGAAAGCCATGCCATAGAATTGGGTTGTTTGGAATCCTTTTGCCATTTCAAAGAAGCTATAACCTCCATCCAATGTTTTAAAAACTCCACCATCGTTTGTAAAGTAACCAATCAAAGGGTCTGTTGGATCCCATACCAATGTGTGATGATCCACGTGCATTCTAATAGGTGATCCTTGACCACGCAAAGCAGCAAGAGTCCAGTTTCCGTCGAACCTCCATATATCTACACCACCAACAAAAAAGACGTCTTCAACATCTTGACGAACACCAAATAGGAAATTGTGAAAGAACTGACCTCCTAATTCTCGGAATCCAGGATTCGAACGTGGTGGCGCTGGATCGATAGGGTTCCAGTCTTCTCCTTTGTTTGCAGTTTTAAATACGGTACCAAAGGTGTTCGAGCCTGAGGCCGTGGCCACATACGCTACGTTTGGATTGGCATCGGTAGTTCCGACTTGAATCCGTTGCGCTCCTGGCACGCCATTGGCTTTTGTAAATGAAAACGGGTCGGTAGGGGTAGAGGAATAATACACACCTGAGCCACTCGCAACGTAAAGAACTTTCTCATCTCCTGACCAAGCAGCGTTGCGCATTCCTGTAATTGGAACAGTACCACTTGGATCGTATACAACTTTAGTCCAAGTTGAACCTCCATCTTCTGTGAGCATCACGCCAGCATTTGTACAGACAAATAGAGTTCTATCGTCGTTTGGATGAGCAATCATCCAATTACATGCTGAAAAGTCTGAACTCTGCGTAGATTCAAGAACACTCCAAGTTTGCCCATCATCTGAAGATTTATAGATACCAGTACCATTACCGTCATCAAATGAATGACCTGTTCCTACGAATACATCTCCATTTCCAGTTTGACCGATAGATCCGATGTAAAGATTGTCTTCAAAGTCCCATTGAGTTGTCCACTCATTTCCGCCATTATCTGAAATGAACAAGCCACCAGAAGTACCACCGGCATAAATCCGCTGATTGTTGTTAAAGTCTACCATGATGGCTCGCGTGCGTCCACCAATGTTGTTTGGACCTAAAAACTGAAAAGACATGTCAGCCACGCCCCGTTTAGCGGCCCGCTCTTTCATTTGAACTCGACCATGAGCGAGGGCTGCTTCATCTACCAAACCAGTTTTGGCGTTTCGCTTCATGTCGTCTTCCCAATCCTTGGCGCGGGGAGCGAATTCTTGTTTCTCAACTCGTGCTTCGTAGGAAGCTGTGCGATCAACGTTAAAGAACACACCTGCAGAGGCAAGTGTTAGGGCGATTGCTGATCCAAATAGTACTTTCCGATTCATAATTCTTCGGTATAAAATTTCCGTTTGCAATATATTAAAAAACGAAGCGGTTAAATTGTTCGCATTGTTAGGAAGAAAGCGGCTTTATTGAGCGGGTGGTTATCTTCTTAAATGTGCTTTTCTGCATGATAAGAGGAGCGTACAAGTGGTCCGCTTTCAACGTATTGAAAGCCTTTTTGCAAGCCAATTTCTTTATAACGTGCAAAAATGTCCGGGTGAATCCATTCAGCTACAGGCAAATGCTTCTTAGTCGGTTGAAGATATTGACCCAAAGTGATAACCTGAACGCCAACTGAGCGAAGGTCGTCCATCGTCTCAATAACCTCCTCATCCGTTTCACCAAGTCCGAGCATAATCCCCGACTTTGATTTCATTCCGGCCTTTCCTAACCGATAAAGAACCTCTAAACTTCGATCGTATCTAGCTTGAATACGAACTTGTTTGGTAAGTCTTCGAACGGTCTCAAGATTATGAGATACAATTTCAGGAGCCACATCGATGATGCGTTGCAGATTGTCCCAAACTCCCCGAAAATCGGGAATGAGCGTTTCCATGGTCGTTTCTGGACTCAAGCGGCGAATCGTATTAACTGTTTCAGCCCAGATTTCAGAACCACCGTCTTTTAAGTCATCGCGGTCAACCGAAGTAATTACGCAATGCTTCACCTTCATCAACTTCACAGACTTTGCAACTCGAAGTGGTTCAAATGCGTCTACTCCTTCGGGAACGCCGGTGGCAACATTGCAGAAACCGCAAGAGCGAGTACACACGTTTCCTAAAATCATAAAGGTGGCAGTTCCTGCGCCCCAGCATTCGCCCATATTTGGACAGTTCCCGCTCTCACAAATCGTGTGGAGCTTATGGTCGTCCACCAGCGAACGAACCTTCTTATATTCTTTCCCTACAGGTAACTTAACTCGGAGCCAAGATGGTTTTCTCTTGATCTCTTCTTTCTCCACGGTTGATTCCATCTAGTGTAAATACTTTTTTCCAAAGAAAAAATTCGCATACAAAGTAACGAAGAACTGTTGGTCGTTCTCAAAAGCCATGATTGAAATTGGCTTGTAATATGCGTCGAAGTTCATACCGACCTCAAAAGAGCGAACCGTCTCCGCTTCGGGGGCGTATTCGAAATTAAAACCATATTTCAAGTGAACTCCAGGAACGAGCTCACTCTCTTCTATGCCTTTCAACATTGGTCCTCGTCCCTCAATGAGGTCGAAGCGATGCTTAAGTTCATCGTAGCGTTCAAGGGATGTTCGTCCACCTTCTCCATTGGGGTTGTATACTACTAGGTATACAGGTTTTACGAATGCGAGAGCTGGTCCAGCCATCCAAACTCTACTGATTTGAACTCCGCGTTTTGCCAACTTATGGAACATCACCATTTCCCGCCCAAATGTTGGACGAAGGCTAAGAACTGAATTCTTTTTGCCGTATACGAAGCTCTTGTTGCCGCTTGCTACGTAGGGGTTGTAAGACTTAAATTCTTTAGCATGTTTGATGTTCACCATTTCAAGCCCGAGAATTCTGCGAAGATCTACGTTGAGGAATTTAGAAGCTCGAAAGTTTAATCCTAGGCCTTGAGTATGAAGTACGATGCCTCCGTAATATTCTTTTTTGAAAATCGTTTTGATTCCTGTGGAAGGAGATGAGTCCTGCGCATGTGCCTTCAAGCTTCCAAAAAGGAGCGAAATACTAATGAAGGTTAGGAGTACGCGCATTCAAACAAATATATCAAATCTAAACGCAGTTAGAATCAATTGGTTTGCGGGGCTGCCGCCTTTTTTTTAGCGGTTATAGTTCATCCTTATCGAGCTTTTGAAGTTAAGTACAGAAGCGACTGTATCTTTGTAAGATTCATGAAATTGAAAATTTCAATTTTCTTCATTTTTTATTTGCTTGCCTGGCCGACTTTATTGGTAGCTCAGGACGTCTCGAATTCTCCCTATGGCCGAGTCGAAAAGGTGGGTACAACTGTTCGGGAGTGGTTCAATTATGCCAAAACGATTTCTGATTTTTCAGATCAGGAGCGAACAAGAAAGAACTTCGTTTTTCCAGATACCACCGTCTTTGTTGGATACAGTACGGGCGTAGCAAAAGTCTCTACTCATGGAGTAGGTCAAGTTTTAGATCCTTGCGCTCCCTTGTTCTCACAAACGAATGCCGTTTTAGACAGCACGAGGAGCTACACGGTTGAAAAGGTCTCCATTGCCTATAGGTACTTCAGGCCCTTCGATACACTTTCAGATATTTTATGGGTGCAGTTTTATAACGATGGTGCGCTTGAGAAAGTTGTGGACCCCAATTGGCCTAGTGGAGCATCCTACGCAAGTGCTGAATATGATTGGAGATTCCGAAAAGGTTCTGACCCGACTTTAGAAACAACCTATTTTCTTGGGAATGACGATACAAGCAATTTCGGAGCGATTCGAAACTTGGAAATCCCTGTGGATCTATATGTTCGTGGAGGAGGGAAATTCGGCATTAGCCTCAGCTTCGATCATTTCAATAAGACTTATGCAGGTGATACACTGGACCCTTATTTATATCCAAAGAAAAAGGTGAATGCATTTATGACTTATGAGGTTCAAGATGTAGAGTCGAACGTTGAGCCAGGACATTACAATCACAGTTTAATTGCGAATACACCAATTCGATACAACAGTGATTTAGAAGGTTGGAACGGGCGCTATCGACCCGGTACTTCGTGGGCTTCAACTGTTGGGATATTTCACCTCGACGTTTCCTTCTTATTGCGTTTCGAAGAACCTCTTTTAGTTACTGAGCGAAATGGCCTTGACGGACTTACTATTGGGCCGAATCCAGTAGACGATGTACTGAATGTTTATGGTTTAAAGGCAGACGAAGATTACCTAACTCAAGTATTTGACGTTCGAGGTTGTCTGTTAATAACTAACCACAACATAGAGTCTTCCATCGAGCTTTCGGAATTGAGTTCAGGAGTATATTTCCTGATAATCTCTCAAGGCGACGCCCAAATCCAGAAACGTTTTACCAAGCTTTAGGCTTGGGCTTGAGATTTTAGACGAATTAAGTTTAGGGCAGACCCTGCTTTAAACCATTCAATCTGACTTGCATTGTAGGTGTGTTTTGTTTCAATCACATCTTTCGTTCCATCGGCATGTACGAACTCTAAATTCAAGTTCTTGCCTGGTGCGAAGTCTACCAAGTCCAACATATTGATGGTGTCGTCCTCCTGGATCTTATCGTAATCGCTTTCATTTGCGAACGTGAGACCTAGCATTCCTTGCTTTTTCAAATTCGTTTCATGAATTCGCGCAAAGGATTTTACTAGGACGATGCGAACTCCGAGATGACGAGGTTGCATAGCTGCATGTTCTCTGGAAGATCCTTCACCATAGTTCGAATCACCTACAACAATGCTGGCAATGTTTGCAGCTTTGTATTCACGTTGAACAGCTGGCACTTCTCCGTGCTCACCAGTCAGTTGACTTTTCACTGAATTCGACTCCATGTTGAAGGCGTTCACTGCTCCAGTAAGTGTGTTGTTGGAAATGTTGTCTAGATGTCCGCGGAATCTCAACCAAGGTCCGGCCATAGAAATGTGATCGGTGGTGCATTTTCCATGAGCTTTGATCAGCAATTTCATTCCTGTAATGTTCTTACCATCCCAAGCTTCGAAAGGAGTCAACAACTCCAGGCGTTGAGAATCTGGTTTAACCACTACGTCAATGCCGCTGCCGTCTTCTGCCGGCGCTAAATATCCTGCATCTTCAACATCGAATCCTTTTTCTGGCAATTCATGGCCTGTAGGTGGGTCGAGCATTACTTGCTCGCCGCGTTCATTCGTCAAGCTATCCTTGAGTGGGTTGAAGCCAAGGTTTCCAGCTATGGCAATGGCGGTTACAAGCTCTGGAGAGCCAACGAATGCATGGGTGTTGGGGTTGCCATCGGCGCGCTTCGAAAAATTCCTATTGAATGAATGAACGATGGTATTCTTCTTTTGCTTGTCAGCTCCTGCGCGCGCCCATTGACCAATACAAGGCCCACAAGCGTTTGCGAAAACATCGCCGCCGATGCTTTCAAAAGTTTTGATGAAGCCATCTCGTTCGATTGTAAAGCGAACTTGTTCTGAACCTGGGGTAACTGTGAATTCAGATTTGGTCTTCAGGTTTTTTGCTTCAGCTTGCGCCGCAATTGATGCTGCTCGTGAAATATCCTCGTAAGAGGAGTTGGTACAAGAACCAATTAAGCCCACTTTAACCTCTGTTGGCCATCCTTCTTTTGCTGCTCTCGCTGCCATTTCCGAAATTGGCGTAGCGATATCTGGAGAAAACGGACCGTTTAGGTGTGGCTCTAGAGTGTCGAGATTAATTTCAATGACCTGGTCGAAGTATTTTTCTGGGTTTGCATAAACCTCGTCGTCGCCGGTAAGATGCTCACGAATTTCATTGGCCATCTCAGCTACTTCGGTTCTTCCTGTGGCCTTAAGGTAACGGGCCATGGAGTCGTCGTATCCAAAGGTCGAGGTGGTAGCTCCAATTTCTGCTCCCATATTGCAAATGGTTCCTTTTCCTGTGCAAGACATAGAGATGGCACCTTCTCCGAAGTATTCCACAATAGCACCAGTTCCACCTTTTACCGTTAAGATTCCAGCAACTTTGAGGATCACATCCTTTGCAGAAGTCCAACCGCTCATTTTGCCCGTGAGCTTCACGCCAATCAGTTTTGGGAATTTAAGTTCCCAAGGCATGCCAGCCATCACGTCTACGGCATCAGCACCGCCCACTCCTATGGCAACCATACCCAAACCACCAGCGTTCACGGTATGTGAGTCGGTTCCAATCATCATTCCTCCTGGGAAGGCGTAGTTTTCAAGAACTACTTGGTGAATGATTCCAGCGCCGGGTTTCCAAAAACCGATTCCGTATTTATCCGAAACAGATTCCAAGAAGTTGTAAACCTCATTGTTTTTATTGATGGATTCTTGAAGGTCTTTGTCGGCGCCAACTCTTGCTTGAATCAAGTGATCGGCATGTACCGTTGAAGGAACAGCTGCTTTTGGTTTTCCAGCTTGCATGAATTGAAGCAAAGCCATTTGCGCCGTGGCGTCTTGCATAGCAACCCGGTCTGGAGCGAAATCGACATAAGAGCCGCCTCTTTCAAAGACTTCAGTTGCCTTTCCATCCCAGAGGTGGGTGTAAAGAATTTTTTCTGAAAGGCTCAATGGACGGTTTAATATCTTCCGAGCAGCCTCGATGCGCTCCGGATATCTTGCATAAACCTCTTTTATCATTTCAATGTCAAACGCCATGTGTGTCGAGTTATCTTTGATTCAAATAAGCATTACGGGGTTGCGAATTTAATCATTTGAACTGCGTCAATTGCATTGAAATACACCTTTGCTCGTGAATAAGAAGCTCTGGAAAGAAAATATGAATATTGCCCTTCGCGCCATTCGCACACAAGTGCTTAGGACATTACTGACTGTACTGATTATTGGTGTGGGAATATCGGCAATGGTTGGAATTCTTACAGCCATTGACGCACTGAAGGCTAGCATCAATTCTGAATTTTCTAGAATGGGTTCAAACACCTTCACGATGCGATCCAAGAGTAATTCGGTACGTTCCGGAAATCGGGGTGGTTCCGCCAAAGCGTACCGTGGAATCGATTATTACGAGGCACTTCAATTTGTTGAACGTTACGACTTCCCTTGTGTGAAATCGGTTTCGGCAATATTGAGTTTCAATGCTACGATTGCGCATCGTGCTGAGAAAACCAACCCAAATGTTCAAGTCTGGGGAAGCGATGAGAACTATTTGGTAACCTCAGGATATCGTCTTCAAGAAGGACGAAATTTTATGCCTTCTGAGATAAAAGGTGCACGTCGCCTGGCCATAATAGGTTCAGAAATTGAGGATAAACTATTTCCGAATTCAAGTGCTTTAGGAAAGGGAATCAGTGTTCGTGGGCAACGGTTTCAGGTCATAGGAATCTTGGAAGAAAAAGGCTCGAGCATAGGCTTCAGCGGAGACCGGCAGGTGATCATCCCGGTGAGTGCTGTTCGCCAAATGCCCAGCGACAGACCAATGTCTTACACCGCTAGTGTAACTGTAAATAGCCCAGAAGCGTTGTTCACGGCTACCAATGAAGCCAAGTCTTTGATGAGAATTATTCGTCAGATTCCACTTGGAGGAGAGGAAGATTTTGAAATTAGACGCAGCGATAGCATCGCGAGTAGGTTGATTGAGAACATAAGTTTTGTGACCGTGGCAGCAACCATCATTGGCATCATTACCCTTTTGGGTGCTGCGATTGGCTTAATGAACATCATGTTGGTCTCGGTAACTGAGCGCACTAGGGAAATCGGCATCCGGAAGGCGGTAGGAGCGAGCGCAGAGATGATTCGGTTTCAGTTTTTAACGGAGGCTGTTCTTGTGTGTCAACTGGGCGGATTTTTGGGTATTGTATTAGGAATTGGAATTGGGAACATACTGTCCTTCGTGCTGGGAGTAAGCTTTATCATCCCATGGCTTTGGATCAGTTTGGGTGTGAGTCTTTGCTTTATTGTTGGTGTTCTAGCAGGCTACTACCCAGCAAACAAGGCTGCTAAGTTCGATCCAATAGAGGCACTGAGATATGAATAGGTCGCCAATTGAAGCGCCTACCGACGAAGAATCGAAACTGCCCAGTCTCATTCTCTACCTCGTAAAATTGTCCGTTGTGGAGCACTCGGTTAACGATAATACCTGAGACTCCTGCGAAAAACGCTTTATGATTGTAGCCCAGAGAAAGGCGAGTGTTTGACCGACTTCTCAGTCGAAACTCATTGATTTTTTCGCCGTTCAATCGCTCTAAGGCAGAGGACTGCGCGCTTAAGCCCACAAAAAACGACAAAGTGCCATAGAAGCCACCCTTGTGTGTGAGGGTTCCGGCATAACCTGCTCCTCCACCTATAAAGTTGAAATTTCCACCACGAAGTTGCTGCGTATTGTTGACTAGATCATCAAGAAGAATTGTTTGTAAGCCCAAGACAGAACGAATTCCAGTATTTCCAGCGAAGGCTCCAAAAATCAAAGAACCAGCAGTTTTTTTCTGCTCTTCGTTTTGAGTAAAAGCGGCACGGTATGAGAATTTTTCGTGGTTCCGAACGTAGAACCAATTGAATTCTGTGTGATTGGTATTGATGTCGGGGCGGAGCGGGTAGTGAACGCGATCCCATTTTACTCCAAGTTCATCGGGGTTGTTTAGATAAAAGCCTTGGTAGCGACTGATGTTGACGTCGAAACCAAACTTACGTCCATAGCTGAACAGCTGTAAATCCAACTTTTTGGTTTCGCCAAGGGTTTCAACATTTCTTGAACGATTGGGGTCGACGGTGAGCGCAACTCCCAGCCATTTATAGTTGAAGCCAAAACCTAAGTCGGTTTGTTCGTTGGGATAGAAGCTGTGGGTGAGATCTCCAAATTTTTCGGTTATGTGCAAACGGGTGTACTTCTGAATGCCGAATAACTTGAAGGTGTACTGCTGAGTGAAGTCCTTAATGTAATTGCTGTCGACTTGATTCTTCGAAGCGAATGCAACGGAGCAAAAGAAGCATACGAAGAGGAGGGGTGCTAAAAGCCGTTGCATCGTGCAAAAATAGAAAACCCCAGTCCGATTATACCGAACTGGGGTCCTATACTAATAACAGTAGTGTGTTACTTTTTATCTTCCTCTACTTCTTCAAAGTCAACATCCGTAACTTCTTCTTCTGAAGAATCTGCAGAAGCTTCTGGATTACCAGCGCCTTCTGCTTCAGAGGCTTGTTGAGCAGCATACATTTCTTGAGAGGCGGCTTGGAAAGCTGTGTTCAGTTTTTCCATTCCTGCATCGATTGCTTCGATGTTCTCAGACTTGTGTGCTTCTTTTAATTCTGCAAGCGCAGCATCAATCGGCTCTTTTTTCTCTGCCGGAATCTTCTCGCCAAATTCTTTCAATTGCTTCTCAGTTTGAAAGATTAGGTTGTCCGCCGCATTCATTTTATCCACCTTCTCGCGTGCTTTAGAGTCGCCTTCAGCATTTGCTTCAGCTTCTTTTTTCATGCGATCGATTTCTTCATCCGACAAACCAGTCGAAGCTTCGATGCGAATGCTTTGCTCTTTGTTTGTCGCTTTGTCTTTCGCAGCTACGTTGAGGATTCCGTTGGCATCAATATCGAATGTTACTTCAACTTGAGGAACTCCTCGGGGCGATGGTGGAATGCCATCTAGGTGGAAACGTCCGATGCTTCTGTTGTCAGTAGCCATTGGTCGTTCTCCTTGAAGAACATGAATTTCAACCGATGGCTGATTGTCGCTCGCCGTTGAAAACACTTCCGACTTTTTTGTTGGAATTGTTGTGTTTGCTTCAATCAAACGAGTGAATACACCACCCATTGTTTCAATACCAAGTGAGAGTGGAGTCACATCGAGAAGAAGTACATCTTTCACTTCACCAGTTAAGACACCTCCTTGGATGGCTGCTCCTACAGCAACTACTTCGTCCGGGTTCACGCCTTTCGATGGCTCCTTGCCAAAGAATGCTTTGACGGCGTCTTGAACCGCAGGGATTCGAGTAGAACCTCCAACGAGAATCACTTCATCAATGTCGCTTTTGCTGTATCCGGCGTTCTTAAGTGCAGATTTACAAGGATCGATGGAGCGTTTGATCAATGAGTCAGCTAGCTGCTCAAATTTTGCACGGCTCAGGCTGCGAACCAAGTGCTTTGGCACTCCGTCAACGGGCATGATGTAGGGCAAATTGATTTCAGTACTTGTAGTACTTGACAATTCAATTTTGGCTTTTTCAGCAGCTTCTTTCAAACGCTGCAGGGCCATCGGATCTTTCGTGAGGTCAAGACCTTCTTCTTTTTTGAACTCTTCTGCCAACCAGTCGATGATTACGTTGTCGAAGTCGTCACCACCCAAGTGAGTGTCACCATCGGTAGATTTTACTTCAAAAACTCCGTCTCCCAGTTCTAGGATTGAAACATCGTGCGTTCCACCACCCAAGTCAAAGACAACAATTTTTAGATCTTGTCCTTTCTTCTCAAGCCCGTAAGCTAAAGAGGCCGCCGTTGGTTCGTTGATGATTCGTTTCACCTTCAATCCAGCGATTTCTCCAGCTTCTTTCGTTGCCTGACGCTGAGAGTCATTGAAGTAAGCAGGAACAGTCACAACCGCTTCTGTCACTTCATGTCCAAGATAATCTTCAGCTGTTTTCTTCATCTTCTGAAGCACCATTGCTGAAATCTCTTGAGGAGTGTAAAGGCGGTCATCAATCTTCACTTTTGGAAGACTTCCGTCTTTTACCACTTTATAACTCAATCGCTTCATTTCATTCGAAGCTTCGTCGAAAGTGATTCCCATCAAACGTTTGATGGAATATATAGTCTTTTCGGGATTGGTAATGGCCTGACGTTTAGCAGGGTCTCCTACTTTTCTCTCACCACCATCAATAAATCCAACGATGGAAGGTGTAGTCCTTTTTCCTTCGCTGTTTGGGATTACAACCGGCTCGTTACCTTCCATTACGGCAACGCAGGAGTTGGTTGTTCCAAGGTCGATTCCAATTATTTTGCTCATTTCTATTTCGTTTGTTTCTAAATCTTCATCTGGCTTTTGACAATCCATGTGCCATCAGCATTTGAGAATGATTTGTCGACAAATTTGTCAGAAGATGCGCAAGAAGATGTCAGAAATAGACAGCTTTTGTGACAGCCTGTCAGAAACACGAATTGGGAACTGCAGTGCCAACAGAAGAGTTGCAAAAGCCTTTGGTGCCAGCTCCTGATCCAAGAACTCCACTCACCAACTCTTCAATTGTTCCTTTGGAAAGTCGGATTTCAGAATTGACCTCGCGCTCTGAAAATAACATTCTCATTCTGGACGAGAAGATTCCATAGCCGCCTTCAACATTGGTGTATTCAGGCTTTTCTTGATTCAAGTCGCCACTGGGTTCGTTCACTTCCATATAAACATGTAAGTCTTCCCCAGCAATTGTGACTTCAAAGTCCATGTCCTCGGGAATTCGATGAACGAGTCCCTTGGTGTCTTCAAAGTCTGGAACAAATAGATTAATAGCATCAAAGAACTGTTTTCCAGTGAAGAAGAAACGTTCTTCCTTGGGGGCGTACGCATTTTCAACGATTTCAGTTCCTAAATTAAAGCTGATTTCACGGTCGAAAGTCAATTGATTGCCTCCATCATTGATGACATCTGTGTAGTTGAATATTGCGCGAACTTGCACTCGCTTGCTGTTCGTTGGAGGGACAATGTGAATTTCGTGCCCACCGAGTATGGTATCGCTATCAGCAAATCGCAAGCCGGTTGCTTTGAGGCGTGCCCAATCCGTTGTCCTATAAAGTTCCCTAAAATTCACCAGCTTGGTTTCAGCTCGAGCGATTTTACTTCCACTGTTGATGTCAACAATCAGCTTATAAGTAGAGGTAGAGGAGAGTTGGTTGTCAACAAACTGGAATACAGACTGATTGGGGCCATAAAAAAGACCTGAATCTTTATTGGTGATTTCAACTTCTTCCAGAAGGTAATCACGTTCCTTATTACCATACTGGCTCCAGCTTTCGATGATGGCATTCACGTTCTGAAACTCTGAAGAATCCCTGACAGTTGCCATTTCTCTAGCATCCATCTCACCCAAAAAGGTCTTGTTAATCTTGATTTGGTGAACTGAATCGGTTACGTCTAACAATCCATATATGATTGGAACCGCCTGATAGTCGGCATTCACATTCACGTCAGTTTCGCAAGAACTCAATCCTAGGAAACTAAGCAGCAGGATGGAACAGGTTTTCAATGCATTCAAAGTGACGCGAATATAAGAATGAGGTAGAATGTTCGAAAGATTAATTTTGTCAAATGTATAATGCTCGTCAAGCCTGCGATGTTCAAATACACGAGAGGCAAAGGGGAGCGATTAAAAGGTATTATGTCGACTAAGCACAGACCTGTTAGTAGTGAGGCCAAGAAAGTTACTACTCATGTTCTTAAGGCTATGAAGCAAGAAGGAGAAAAGATCTCTATGCTCACTGCCTATGATTTCTCGATGGCAAAGATTGTTGATGCAGCCGGCATTGATGTGATTTTAGTCGGCGACTCCGCATCTAACGTAATGGCCGGGCATGAGACAACCTTGCCGATTACGCTCAATGAGATGATTTATCATGCGGCTTCAGTAATCCGCGGTGTGAAAAATGCGTTGGTTGTGGTGGACCTTCCTTTTGGTAGCTACCAGGGGAACTCAAAAGAGGCTTTGTCTTCAGCCATTCGAATCATGAAAGAATCGGGGGCTCATGCGGTAAAGCTAGAGGGTGGTAAAGAAGTGCAGGAATCTGTAGAGCGGATTATTTCAGCGGGAATTCCTGTGATGGGACATTTAGGGCTTACGCCGCAGTCGATATACAAGTTTGGAACATACGCAGTTCGTGCAAAAGGTGACGAAGAGGCTGAAAAATTGAAGACTGACGCTTTGCTTTTAGAAGCGGCTGGTTGTTTTGCCATCGTTCTCGAAAAAGTTCCTGCAGACTTGGCTGAAGAAGTCAGTAAGTCATTGAGTATTCCAGTAATAGGAATTGGAGCAGGGGGAGGAGTTGATGGACAAGTACTCGTTCTTCACGACATGCTCGGAATCAACCAAGACTTTTCACCGCGTTTCCTCCGTCGGTACCACAGCCTATTCGATGAAATTCAGGGAGCGGTAAAGAACTACATTCAGGATGTAAAGACTCAAGACTTTCCTAATGAGGGGGAGCAATACTAGTGTATAGGCCTCAGATAATTTTTGAAGACAACCATTTATTGGTCATCAACAAACTCGCAGGGGAGTTGGCCCAAAGAGACGATGAAGGAGAAGCTTCTATTCTAGAATTCTACAAAGAGTATTTAAAGAAGAAGTACAACAAAACCGGTAATGTATATCTGGGACTTCCGCACCGATTGGATCGTCCTACATCGGGTGTGCTAGTGCTGGCCAAGACCTCAAAGGCGATGACTCGTTTGAGTCAACTCTTTCAGTTGCGAGAGCTGAAGAAAACATATTTGGCTGTAGTAGCGAACAGACCAGAACCGGAGAGCGGGACGCTCAAACACTACCTTCGAAAGAACCCTAAGCAAAACAAGTCATACCCGTTAAATCAGGGCGCAAAAGGAGCCAAGGAGGCCCGACTCTCTTATCAGCTCTTGGCAAGCTCAGATCGATATCACTTAGTTTCCGTTGATCTTCATACGGGTCGCCACCATCAAATTCGTTGTCAGCTTTCATTGATAGCTTGCCCAATAAAGGGTGACTTAAAATACGGTTCGCCTAGGAGCAACCCTGATGGGTCACTTCATCTGCATGCCTACGAAATTAGTTTGGAACATCCTGTAAAAAAGGAAGAGATGACTTTTAGAGCTCCTCTTCCAAACGAAACCATTTGGAACGTCTTCCGAGAATATCTTTAGAATCTAGATGACTTTCCACGCCGTTGGAATGGGTGCGCTCCTCCCTGGCGTCTTGGTCCTCGTCTTTTCTTCTTCATTACGTAGGTCAAGGATGCCATTGCCGTGAGATAGGCATCATTGTTCGCTGGGTTGCCTCGAATCGCTCCTTCTACTGTCCAATTTGGGTTGCCTCCCGGAGATTTATCCGCCTGATCCGCTGCAGCATCTCCAGCCAATGCTCTCAATTTATCGTTGTCGTAATAGAAGGTGCTCACATCGTCGAGGTAATCTGTGAAGGTGAAGCGATAGGAAAAGTCAAGCCCAATTTTAATGTTGTTGGTCAGCATCATATTTACGCCAAAGCCAACAGGGAAGCCAATCATAATTCTTGAATATTTCTTGGGAGGGCCACCGGGTAAACCCTGACCTTCAGTTCCCAGGGGCTGAAGAGCCACGCCGTCCGCCTTTGGATTGAAATAGAACCCAGAAATACCGGCAGCACCATAGAGGTCCCAACGCTGAGGTTTCATCCCGTTCGCTCCTTTAATTCGGTATAGGTGTCCGGGTTGAGTTCGAAGGATGTAATACTCGTATTGGATCGAAGCTTCGTAAATTTTTGATTCGAACGAAAGGTTGCGGTAAGCCCGTTCCGGATTACCTGTGAGTTGATCGCTTCCTGAAACTTTGCCGTAATAACCCTGAAACCGACCACTCATTTGTTGATTGAAGTGGTAGCGGAATCCCCCTCCGTACGACAGTTTCGATTGTGAAATTTCGAGGTCGAGAATGAAGTATTTTTTCCCTAAACCATCGAGCCCGCCCAGCTCTCCCAAGTAGTTGCTGAAGCCAACTAAGCCGAAGACTTCTTTTCTGTAATTCTTCCATCCATTCTGGCGGTTGAAGAATTGAGAGTGTGCCAACTCAGGCATTAGGAGCAAAAGCGCCCAAAATATGTGCGTTTTTAGCCTTATCATTTTTACAAGCGAAAACGTGCTTGTCCGCAAATCTAAAACTTGGGATTGAAGCGACGCTTATGATACATTTCATACAAGTTGTAAGAAACTTGTCCTGTAAACGAGAAAAAGGCGTCCATAGTTTCCGGATTTCCACGAATGGCATCGGTGGTCGTCCATCCGGGAATTTCACCTGAAGATGGGTCTGCCAAATCGGCGGCTAGGTTCCCGCGCGCAGCACGCAATGCGTCGTTGTCGTAATACAAGTCGCTGGTGTCATCTAAATAATCTGTGAAGGTCTTTCGGTATGAAAAACCAATTCCACTTGGAATGGCAAAAGAGTATAAGTCATAAAATTCCGCACCGCCAGGCAGTCCTTGACCTTCAGTTCCTAAGGGTTGAAGTTCAACTCCATCGCGGGTGGGGTTGAAGCTAAAAGCAGAAAACCCTGCGAAAAGGTAAAGACTGTAAAGGTTGTTCCCGCGAGTTGTTGACCGGAACAGATACGAAGGTCTTGAACTGGCCCTCAGTAAATAAAATTCAACATGTACACCGCCCTCAAAAACATTTGAAGCGAAACTTAGATTTCTATAATTCCTTTCGGGAAAAGAGGTCAGCTCATCTGAAGCCGTCAAACGGGAATATGAAAACAGAGTCTTAAATGAAAGGTGCTTATGCGCATTGAAGCGATATCCCGTCTCGAAGGTGGGTCGTGTTTTTTGGACATTTACGTCTCTAAAAAACAAAGTTTTTCCGGGGCCATCGCTGCCTCCCAATTCGCCGACGTAATTGCTCATCCCAAGGCCAAAAATGATTTCATGACGGTCCACCTTCTTTCTACCAGGAATGGTAAAGTACTGACTCAAACCAAAAAGAGGTAAGAGAAACAGAATAATGAATATGCTCGACGAGCGTTTCATTAGAGACTACAAAAATGGGTCAACATCGTATTGAACCAAAACAGAATCAAGTTCTTTATTCATGCGACTATGTTCAATTCTCGCCAAAATGTTCTTCTTCAAGTTGGAAGGAGAAACAGTTCGCGGGAATTTGAAGAGTATTTGCTGCAAATAGAAGTTCCGAATTCTCGCAACACCTGGTATTTCTGGGCCAAGCATTTCTATAGGTTCAGCAAACTTCAACTTATCAGCCAGCTTCCTGCAAGCTTGATCCAAAACATCAGAACGCCTAGATTTGAGTACAAGACGTATCATTCTGTAGAAAGGGGGGTAATGGAATTCCTTTCTCAGCTTGAGTTCCCGTACAATGAAGTCTTCAAATGCAGACATTTTTACGAATCTAAGTATTGGATGATCAGGTTCATAGCTTTGCAAAAATACAATTCCTTGCTCACTTCTTCGCCCAGATCTTCCCGACACTTGCAAAAGTATTTGTATTGCACGTTCATGTGCACGAAAATCGGGGAAATGCAACATCTGGTCGACTTGTAACACCCCTACCACGTGAACCTTGTCGAAATCCAGTCCTTTTGTAACCATTTGAGTCCCAACCAGAATGTCTGCATCACCCGCCGAGAAGCGCTCAATGATCTTTTCATACTTGAGTCTGGTGCGGGTCGTATCGTAGTCCATCCTTAAAACCTTTGCTTCAGGAAAGAGCATTCCAACAACCTGCTCAATTTGTTCCGTTCCAAAACCCTTGCTCAGCACACTTGGGTGATTGCATTTTTCGCATTTACTTTGCAGATCTTTTTGGTATCCACAATAGTGACAGCGAAGACGTGATGAATGACGGTGATAGGTGAGGCTGATGTCGCAAGATGGGCACTCTGGGACATCACCGCAATTTTCGCATTGTACAAAAGGAGAGTAACCACGTCGATTTTGAAAGAGGATGCCTTGCTCAGACTTTGCCAGAGTTTCGGAAAGGCTGTCGTAAAGAGCCTTGCTCATCAGTTCTTTCATCCGTTTTTTCCGATGTTCTTCTTTGAGGTCTACGATTTTAATTTCGGGGAGTTTCGAGCCTCCATAACGACTCTTTAGTTGGGCGAAACCTATCGAGCCTTCGTCTCTTTGATGAATGCTTTCAAGAGAGGGTGTTGCAGAACCCAAGAGGACTTTTGCAGTGCTGAACTTGGCTAGAACAAGGGCGAGGTCACGTGCGTGATATCTCGGAGCAGGATCTTGCTGTTTATAGGAAGCATCATGTTCTTCATCAACAATAATTAAGCTCAATTTCTTGAAGGGAAGAAAAACGGACGAACGAGCGCCAAGAATTACTTTAGCCTCCCCCGATCCACATTTTCGCCAAGCTTCTGCCCGCTCTTTTGCTTTCAACTTACTGTGAAAAACCGCAAGTTCAGCGCCAAAGTGAAGCTCTATTCTATGAATCATCTGACTGGATAAAGCTATCTCCGGAACGAGGTAAAGACTTTGTCCTTCGGATTCTAACGCCCGCTGAATCAATTTGAAGTACACCTCCGTTTTCCCCGAGGAGGTGACGCCTTGAAGTAAGCAGCAGTCTTTGTCTTTCCAGGAATCGAGAATGGTCGAGTAGGCCGCAGTCTGCTCCTCATTTAATTCTTTCAGTTCCTCGGGCTCATCCTTAAACTGAAAGAGGTCAAATTGCTGTTCGTATTGAGTAAGATATCCATCTTCAAGAAGTCGTTTTAGAACGCTAGGGCCGACCTTGGCCTTTTTTAAAAAGCTTGATTTTCCGAGATCTTCACCAGCTTCCATAAACGATTCCAGTGCTTTCTTTTGAGCCGGCGCTCGGGAAAATGTTTCGTCGAGATCCAAATTCGGGCTAAGTTTCGGGCCGGGGCCAAGCATGATTTCAACCTTTCTGCTTGCCTTTTCTCTAATTAGTTCAGCGTCTTCAACCAATCCGTATTGCATGAGTTTCGATAGAATCTCATTTAAAGAAGATCGTTTGACCTCCTTTTGTAATTCTTTCAATTTGAGCTTCTTTGAAGACTGAATTCGTTCATAGAGCATCAATTCTGATTCTCGCAAATTGGATAAATCGCCCTCATTGGCTTCGAGTATGGTTTCGCTGCTGAGTCTGAAAATGGAAGGCACTGCAGCTAAGTAAACCTCCCCTAGAGTGCACATATAATAAGCTGCAATCCATTCCCAAAGCTGAAGTTGGGAAGCGGTTACGAAGTTCTCATCGTCTAAAACGTCTTCAATTTCTTTCAGCTCTCCAATGGGTTCATCGGTGTGAACCTTATGAACGATGGCCGTATAGAACCGACTCTTCCCAAACTGCACGAGCACGCGACTTCCAACCTGTACGCGACTCTTCAGTCCTTCAGGGATGAGGTATGAAAAGCTTTCTTTAACGGCTAAAGGAAGTATGAGGTTGGCAAACGAGTTCACGAAGATTTATTTGTCAAAAAGGCTGTTTGTAATTCTACACAAAGCTGTTCAATCTTTTGGCTGAAGTAATAGAAAATCAAAATTGCTTTGCCACATCTTTACAGCCCATGGAAACTTTGGATTGGATTATTGTAGCGGTTTTTCTGGTCATTTCCCTCTCGATAGGGCTTGGTCTTAAATCTCGAGCGGAAGGAAATTTAGCCGATTTCTTTTTGGGTGGAAGAAAGTTGCCCTGGTACATTGCAGGGATCAGCATGGTGGCCACCACCTTTGCTGCCGACACTCCTCTTTGGGTGACTGAGCAGGTTGCTCAACATGGAATTTCGGGGAACTGGCTTTGGTGGAATATGCTCATTGGAGGAATGCTTACAACCTTCTTCTTTGCGAAACTCTGGCGGCGTGCTGAAGTCCTCACTGAACTCGAATTCATCGAATTGCGCTATTCAGGGAAATTGGCGCGCATTCTCCGATTGTTTAAAGCCGTATACCTAGGACTGTTTCTAAACATCATCATCATTGGTTGGGTGAACTTCGCCTTGATAACAATATTCAAAGTGTTCTTTGATGTTGATGTTCCTGAGGGTACTCCGTGGTACGAAAACCCGCTTTACATCGCTGTAGCTGCTGCGATGCTCTTTGTTGCTGCTTATTCGTCTCTTGCTGGTTTATTGGGAGTGGCGATTACTGACACGCTTCAGTTTTTTGTTGCCATGACAGCAACAATTTTGTTGGCCTACTACGTTTTGGATACTCCAGAAATAGGTGGAATTGTTGGTTTAAAGGCTCAACTGCCAGCCTGGAGGTTCGATTTTTTTCCAGCTCTTACGGGTGACTCAAGCGGCTTTGAAATCTTCACCATTAGCGTTGGGGCCTTCCTAACATTTTTCCTAGTTCAATGGTGGGCTTCTTGGTATCCTGGAAATGAACCTGGAGGAGGTGGTTACATTGCCCAGAGAATGATGAGCGCTAAAGATGAGCGCCATGCCATTTTCGCTTCCCTATTCTTTCAAATTGCCCACTATGCTCTTCGGCCGTGGCCATGGATCATCGTTGCTCTTGCTGCACTGGTTTTGTATCCCGATTTGTCCATCAAAGACTCGGGGCAGGGATTTGTGTTGGTGATGCGCGATTACTTGCCTGCTGGACTAAAAGGTTTACTGTTTGTAGCCTTCCTTTCTGCATACATGAGTACCATTTCTACTCAACTCAATTGGGGATCGAGTTTTCTAACGAACGATGTGTATCGTCGATTCATTAAAGGAGACGATAAGTTCGAAAATGATGCAGTTGCCCAGAAGGCATATGTGAAAGTGGGAAGGATATTTACTCTCCTCATCATGGCTTTGGCTTTTGCGGTCACGCTCCAAATTGAAACCATAGATGCGGCAGCTAAGTTTCTCATTCAAGCAGGAGCTGGACTTGGTTCAGTTCTGATTTTGCGCTGGTATTGGTGGAGGGTGAATGCCTGGAGTGAGTTGATTGCTTCCTTGGCACCGGTAGTCGCTTTTTTAATCAATAAGGCCTTTCTAAACTTAGAGTTCCCAGAGAGTTTTCTCTTTACAGTGGGTTTCAGTTCAGTGAGCTGGTTGTTGGTGACCTTCATAACACCGGCAGTAGATCACGAAGTCTTGCAAAAATTTGTGGATCGAGTAAGGCCTTCTGGTGCTTGGGGAAAATATCAGAGCGATAATTCCAAAATGGGATTGCTTTTCGTGCAGTGGATTAGCGCCATTGTGATGACCTATTCCATATTATTGTCCAGCGGATATTTCATTTTCATGGAATACCAACGCGCATGGATGCTGGCGGCACTGGCGTTCCTAGGCTTGATCAGCCTATTGTGGTCGATGCGGAAGGCGGGAGTTTAACCCCAAAGTAGTCCGGAGACCAAACCAAAGATGATGACTAGTGCAATAATGGTGAATACAGTAACGAAAGCTTTTGCTCCACCGTCTTCGTATCCTGGATCTTGATGAGTATCGTGTGACATCGTTGTTTTTTTAGACAGCTCAAAAATAGAAAAAGCCTCAAGGGAAATTCATTTCCAATGAGGCTTTTCGCACAATGACTTATTAAAGATTGATTGTTTGGTCTTTGGGGTACTTCACATTGTACTTCAGAACCAATCGTTTGCTCTCGCCCGGGGCTAGTTTTAGGTCCCAGGTAACAATTCCAGTCTCGTTTTTGATGCCGGCTCCAATGAACTCTTCTGCTTCAACTTCGATTCCTTTATCTGTTGAAACAGGAATCTGATCTTGGACTCTGATTTCTATTGGACGGCTCTTGGTGTTTTTTACCATAATCTCAATTCCAATCGTCTCCTTCTTATTGTTGCCAAGAATTTTCGTTTCAGTATAATCCTTGATTCGGTTTCTTGTTACGATTACTTGACGGTCGATGCCCATCGATAAGTCTAGGGTGGTTTTAGAGTTTTGAACGTTGATGTAAGATGCTCCTACATATGTTCCTTCGAAGTAAATGTTTGCAGGCCCTGAAAGTAGATTCAAGTTTTCCCATCCACCCACTTTAGCCAGAAGAAAAGCAGCTTGATTCATCTTCGGAGCAGTGAAGTACACAAAGTTGGAACTCAATTCCTCGTTGCGAATGTTTACCGTATGTGTTTTACCGTCGCTTGGAATGTCGTACGGAAGTTTGATGTCGTACTTTACGTTGAGTTGACTTTCCTGAACCTGCGTGTAACTTCCGGCGGTTGTTATTTCTGGAAGTTGAACCCCTCCGGCATCATCTTCCATAGCTTCGGCATCTGCGCTCATTTTAAATCTTCTATTGGATTTACCAGGAAGCTGTTGAAGGTAGGTTCCAATATTTACGAAGCTGAGCATCCAAGGACTAAGGTTTGGCTTTCGAGCTGATGTAGAAGGGTCGGAGGTAGAAAGTTTCATATTTACCCCTTCCCAGTCGATGCCAGTGCTTTGGTAGACTTTCGCATTGTAAGCAAGGCTTACGGGCTTGCCTAAGTCTCCAGCTCTCACATTATAACTTGCTGACCAGCCTGCATTTGGAACCGTATATGAAAGAGAAAACTCTGCTGGAGTGTTACTGTTTACAGCAACTTCCACTAGGACTTCTGAGGTGCGTTTTGAGCCCTGACGCTTGGTATTGATGAGGCCATTAATTCTTGCGATTTCTTTTTGAAGTTCCTTTTCTTCCTTCTGCAAGTCAAGACGTTTGTCCATTAATCCTTTTAGACGAGAACGAAAAAAGTCGGACATGTCTTCTATGTCTTCTATGGCAAAGCCAGTTTGATCTCCGTAGTCGATTTTCTTGTTCAATAAAATCATTGATTTTTCTTCCTCATAGACTTGCTTCAACTCTCTATTGTAGTTCAAGTCTTCTTGCAGCAGGGCTAAGCTGTCCATGAGACTTTGCACTTCGGCTGAAGTCCCAACTTCTCTGTTGTAATTAACTTGGTTTGAAACAGAGAGAATGGTGAGGTCTCCTTTTCCACTTACTTGAACGCTTCCATTGGTAATTTGCTGTGAAAGCCCTGGAAAAATGAGTGTATAAACTCCTGGTTTTAGAAATTCCTTCGAAGTTCGTTCAACTTGAGCTCCTCTCAAGAAAACCGTCACATTCTTGATTTGTGATTCGATGATTACTTCTTTTTTCGCGCCGAAACTGATGTTTGTGGTGAGAAGTAGAAGTGCTATGCTGAGTATTCTGATCATAATTTTTTCTTGGGCAATTTCAAAAAGCATGCCTTGGAATTGCTCAGGCTTGCTCCTTGCCAAAGTTGGACAATTCAAAATAAAGTTGAGCCGTGGGCAGCCCGACAACATTGTTGTAACAACCCTCAATTCGGTCGACTCCTATTTTACCAATCCAGTCCTGAATACCATACGCTCCGGCCTTGTCAAGTGGCGCATCGGTATTCACGTAGGCCTCAATCTGCCAGTCTTTCAACGCTCGAAAATGGACTCTTGTTGTTTCCGTGAAAGTTGATTCTTTCGTTGCTGATTTTAGATGAACTCCGGTAATAACTTCGTGAAAGGAGTTTTGGAGTTTTGAAATCATTTGAAATGCCTCAGATGAATCTGCTGGTTTGTTGAGCACTTCACCTTTGTGCCAGACAATGGTGTCGGCGGTGATCAGCAGGTCATTTTCAAGGAGTTCTTTTTGGTAGTGTTCGGATTTAGATTTCGCCAAGAAGCTCACGATTTCTTCAGCTTTCAAATTCGAAGGGAAGTCTTCGTTGCATTCAATGTCCACCATTTGGAAATCAAAACCAAGTTCGGAAAGGAGGTCTTTTCTTCGAGGGGATTTCGACCCCAACAACAAATCCCACTTGGTGTTGAAGTTTTCTTGAAACGAACTAGCCAAGACTGCTGAAGTTGATGTAGGCCACCAAGGCGTAGCAGATGCCTGCTAAAACAAAGAGTTTTCCGAAGGTGCTGGCAAGCTTAAAGTCACGCGTTTCTTGAGCACGCATCAAGATTACAAGTCCAACGACCATTATGGGCGTAATCACCAACAGAAGGTAGAGTAAGGAATACAAGTCGGCTAGATAGAATTGTTGAACCACCCCAATGGAAAGGAGGATGAGGATGTTCAAAATGAGCACGATTACCTTCGTTTTTTGAATGCCTAGAACAATGGGTAAGGTGCGGCAGCCAAATGCTCGATCTCCTTCAATGTCGGCCATGTCCTTCACGATTTCTCGCGTTAAGGTTGCTAGGAATGCAAAGGCCGTAAATCCAAGAACCCAATACAATAGACGGTAAATCATGGTTCCGAAAACAAATACTTGCTCTCCTTGACCTTTAGCGTAATACTCATAAGCGTCGATGAGCGCAGGGATTTCGTAAAGGCCGACCGAAAGAGGGACCAAAGCCACACAAACGGCGATGGCAACATTTCCCCAGAGGAACATGTACTTCAATTCGGTGCTGTAATACCACAAGGCAATGGTCCAAAAAAGCTGCAAAAAGCACAGCTGCCAGATTCCAAGCCGAATTCCTAAAAACAGCCCAATAGCAAATCCGCCAATGTTTAAAATTACATGAGCCACCATGGCCACACGGCGTTTGATGTATCGTCCGACGATGATGTTGTCGGGTTTGTTGATGCGGTCGATTTTTAAATCGAAGTAGTCGTTGATGATGTTCCCGCCAGCTGCAATCATAACTGTTGATAGAACAAGTAGGAAAAACTCAAAGTTGGTAAAGGCCAATTCCAGCTCAACCAATTGCACAAAAGGTTGGAGGATGAAATAGCGCAGGAGGACTTGCGTGAGGGCAATGATCAGCAGGTTTTTCCAACGAGCGGCTTTAAGAAAGGCGATTATAGGATTCATTACCAGAAGAATTTCTTGAATTCATGATTCTCGTGATTTCGGTCGAACCATTTTTTCTGAACGCGCAAGACTTTTTCGATGATATCTCGAACACATCCTCGGCCACCATCAATTGGAGAAACGTAATCCACAATTTCTTTGATCTCATGGTCCGCATCTGCAGGAGCGCAAGAGACTCCACAAGCCTGAAGAACTTGAAAGTCTGGGAGGTCGTCCCCGACGTACAGGATCTGTTCGTCTGTCAGATTATGCTCATGCTTAAATGTTTCATAGCAATCAAGTTTGTTCTCAACGCCAAGGTGGACATTCTGTACGCCAAGTCCGTTCATTCTTTTTCTTACTTCTTCGGATCGACCTCCGGAAATGATGCCAATGTGGAAACCTTGTTTCACGGCCAATTGGAGAGCGTAACCATCCCGAACATACATGGTTCGCGCTTGCTCACCACCACCAACAAGTACAACACTTCCATCTGTGAGCACGCCATCGACGTCAAACAGAAGTGTGGTGATTTTTTCAAATTTCTCGAGATAATGTTCACTCATTGAGGTACTCTTTTATGATGCTTTCCGACAAAGTTTGATACAATTTCTGAGTGTCTGAATGATCTTCTAGCTGCGCGTAATGACGATTCAAAACCTTTTCATCGGCTCTTCTTGCTGGACCCGTTTGTGCCTGTCGGGGTCCCAGTGCAATCACCTTCGATAGGGTTTCTCTCATGAGGGGTTCTAGCAGCTCAAAGCTAAGACCTTCACGTTCACAAATTTGCTTCGCGTGAAAGTACATGTGATTGACGAAGTTGTTGGTGAATACTCCTGCAAGGTGGTACGATCGTCGATCGTCGTCGGAAATGCGATGTACATTCTGGCTTATTTTCTTGGCCAGCTTTTCAATGGATTGCAGGTCTGCTGTGGTGTTCGATTCAATGAACAAGGGGACAGTCTTCATGTCGATTTTTTGTCCATCACTTAAGGTTTGGAAAGGATAGAAAACCCCTCGCCGCTGACTGTGTCCTTCAAATAAGTCGAGGCCTAAATTTCCTGAAGTATGGATGAGGAGAGATTCCGAAGCTTGCACTTTTTCAAGTACAGAGCTGTAGGCATCGTCGCTGAGCGAGAAAAGGAAGGCGTCTATTGGGCGCACATTTTCGGCCTTGTCCGTAGCTTCTGCTTTTAATTCCTTCGCCAAATTTTGTGCATGCTCAAGGTTTCGGCTGAAGACCTGTGTAAAAGAAACCCCTTTCGAATGAAGTGCTTTTGAAAGGTGTTGCGCTACGTTGCCGGCTCCGAAGAGCGCTAGGCTTTGAATTGCTTTCAGTTTTTCCTGAGTTTGAGTCTTTGAACGACTGCGATAAAAGTACCGATTACCATTAAAACACACCCCAGCCACAATAGGTTGATGTATGGAAAGACAATAGCTTGAAGCACGATGAAGTCTTTCTTTTCGGCCTGCTCCTCTTCAATTTTAATTTGAATTTTCTCTGTTTGAGGGTCGATGGACTGAAAACTCAGACGCAAACCCATGTCTTCTTTTATTGCGGGAATGTTAAAGACAAAGCTGGTATCTCTAAGAATGAAGTAGGCGTACAGATCGTGTTTGACCGTATTGAAATCCCAGAGTTCAAATTTCGCCGCAACGGCAATGTCGCCCGGTTCGATCTCCTGATCTTCGATTTCTTTCACGGGAAAGATTGAGTCGAGGAATAGAATGCCTTTCGACAAAAAGGCAGTATCGTGAACAGCCATCCATGCTTCGCGTTCGTCGTATTCACCTTCTTTAGGTTCTTCAAGGACGGCATATGTAACATGTGTGTAGATGTCGTGATCCAGGAAGTGTTTTGTATCTGGTTCAGGAACATTTCCCATTCGAGGATTTAACTGAACAAAGGGGAACAGAGTGAAGACCTTATTTATTCCTTGATCTTTTCGTTCGAAGAAGTCGATTTTGAATCGCAGGTTTTGATCTTCGCGGATGCGATCCGTATAGCTTACCAAATACTTGCCCATGGGCAATGTATCACCTTTCACCAAAAGCAGATTTTCCCTATTTGACATTTCCTCACTCAAGGCAGTGATGTCGAAGGAAGAGGTGTTCATGGAGATTTTATCGCTTTTCCCTGCAGAGATGAGTGCTCCAAGAAGTATGAAGCCAAAGCCAACATGCGCAACGGACGAACCTACTTTCCTCACCTTTCCTCTCCAAATTTCAATGAAGTATTGAGTGTTTCCAATGATCGCAAAGATGGAAGTCCAAAGAAGTGCAATTAAGAAAGGGTTCTGAAACTCTAGGCTCAAGGCGGCCGCGATCGCAAGGGCCGCAGAAAGGAGGAGAGCTATGCTGAGCTTTTTAATGAAGGGACCGAACTTGCTGCCATGATACCGAAGCATTTGAACAAAGCCCATGATGAAGGAAACGATGACGGCAAATGGAACTTGCCAACTGTTGTAAAAGTCTTTGATGTCGGTAGGAGCGGCGAGCTTGGTTCCAAAAATTTTATTGATGACAGGAAGTGAAGTGTTGAAGATGATTTGGAAGGCGGAAACTAGAAGTACCAATGCGCCAATGAACATCCAGAATTCACGAGACCAAAGAGGTTCCTCTTTTTTCGTTCTTGGTAAATCACGAAATCGAATGGCGATTGCAAGGATGGTCAAGACGATGTAAAAGAGCAAGTAGAGAAGGAGCTGACCACTCATTCCAAGGTCGGTGAAAGCGTGTACTGAGGAGTCTCCTAGAATCCCACTTCGGGTTAAAAAAGTGGAATAAAGCACCAATAAGAAGCTGATCATTACCAAGGCGATGGCACCAAAGAGTGAAGTTCCTTTGTTTCGATGAATCATCATCAAATGCGCTCCGCCAACAAGGGTAAGCCAGGGTACGAGAGATGCGTTTTCTACTGGATCCCATGCCCAGAAACCTCCGAAACTGAGGGCCTCATAAGCCCAAGCTCCACCCATTAAAATCCCGGTTCCGAGAACCATTATGCCAACGTATGCCCAAGGTAAACCAGGCTTCATCCATTCGTTGTATTTCCGTCTCCAAAGACCAGAGAGCGCATATGCGAACGGAATAAGTGTAAGGGCGAAGCCTAAAAATAAAGTAGGAGGATGGATGGTCATCCAATAGTTCTGAAGCAAAGGGTTTAAGCCACGGCCATCGAGAGATTCTAAATAGGCTGGGTTCTGAAATAGAGGGAGGTTGGCGAAATCTACGTGCTCCCTTAGTAGAGTTGTGAAAGGGCTGCTTCCGATTTTATATCCGAGCACAACAGTCCCGAGAATCATAGAACTCAAGAAAACTTGCACAGAGCTGAAGATGGCCATTACAGAGGCCGTCCATTCACTGCGCTTGTAAAGAAGGATGTTTCCTAGAACAGCGTTCCAGAAGATCCAGAGCATAAAGCTTCCTTCCTGACCTTCCCAGAAACAGGAGAAGATGTAGCGAACCGGCATGTCTAAACTCGAATGTTGCCAGACGTAATGGTATTCAAAGAAGGAATTGATGAGCATGTAGAAAAGCACGCCAATCATTCCGAAAACAGACACTGTATGCAGTCGAAAACTGAGTTTTCCAAGTCGCTCCCATTTTTCGTCGGACTCTTGATGGCCTTTTAAAAAGGCAAAGCATGAAAGTCCTGCCGCTACAAATGAGAGTAAAACCAAAAAATGACCTAGCTGACCGCTAAAAAGGTGTTCTCCTTGAAATTCCATTCTGCTCTTAAGATTCTTTTCCCGTCTCTTCGGGGTTTCCGTCGTTGTATTTGGATGGGCATTTGAGCAGTATATCGGTGGCCCGGAAGACTTCCCCTTTTGCTTGGCCGATCAAAACGATTTGTTCTGAACGTTCAAAATCCTGCGGTTTGCTTTTTAGTAAATCGACCTGACGTTCCTCGCCCTCTCGGTCTACCATATAAAATGTAAATAGGTCTGGATTGACCTCTGGTTCGTACACGCTTGCTTTGTCTCGGTTCAGGGTTCCAACAACGTGGAACTCAGATTCGGGAGTGGCAAAGGCTTCTTCAAAATTCGCGTAGGTGCTGGAGTCGCTCAAGGAGCTTATGATTGCTCCAATGGCTACGGCGATAACGACGATTCCTACGATGTGAAGTTTCTTCATAGTTTACTTCGATTGCTTTTCCATTTTGGTCAAGCGTTTGTCTAGACTCCATAGGTAAACAACGATTCCTACGAAAATGATCACCAATACGCCTACCACAACATAAATTTTTCCAGAGGAGCGCATCAAGTCGGCCATCGGCACTTGGTCTTGAGCGAAGGTTGGAAGGCTCAAGAGTAATAAGAATGCTGCAAGAATTCGTCTAATCATCGTCTTTAGATTCTAATAAAAACAAACGTCGCCTCAAATTTACCATCCAGAAGCCAATCAATGACCAGCCGATGATGGCGGGGTAGAATACAAGGCGCATATTGTTGTCGAGGTCGTAGGTGCTGAATGCTGGGTTTCCGCCATTTCCCGGATGCAAGGAGTCAGTGACTCGTGGAAGGATAATGAGAAAAACGATTAGTAGGACGTAGGCGAAGATGTTGTACACTGCTGAAATTCGTGCACGTTTTTTCGGGTCTTCGAGTGAGCCTCTAAGAATGTTGTAGGCTAGGTAAATTAGAATCGTGATGGCCGCACCATTCAATTTCGGGTCGTTCACCCAATATGCACCCCAAGTGAATTTCGCCCACAAGGATCCTGTAATAACGCCCAGCAATCCGAGCAAGATTCCAACCGAAGCCGTTTCGGTGGCACGAGTGTCCCGTTCGAGAGATCCACTAGATAGGTATTGAATGCTGTGAACTAGGGAGGCCGTAAGAAGTATGATCATACTGAACCACATGGTTACATGAAAGTAAAGATTGCGAATGGTTTCGTTGAGTATGGGGAGCCTAGGAACCTCAATGAGCAGGCCGCCAACAATGGCGTAAAGCACTAAAAATACACCCAAAATTTTCCACCACATTCCTTTCATCAACAGGCCAAATTAATCGCGCCAAAGGTACGGAAATAAGAGAAGGGAAAGGACCACCACAAGTACTAGAAGTGCTACTAAAACGGACACTAGGTTCAGGCTCGATACGAGGCCTACTTGTCCCGTTGAAATCATACTTAACTGAATGGCAGAAAGGAGTATTGGAATGCTGATTGGAAAGGCCAAAATGACAGAGAGAATGTGTGGGTTCTTCGCTCGGTAGGATAATGCAGTTATGAAGGTTAGTAGGCTGGTCATGGTGAGTGTTCCCAGCACGCTTGCCAAAATGAATGTACTTGGGGATGCGATTTCCAGTTGGTAGAAAAAGAGAAAAAAGAAAGCGGCAAGCAGTGATAGGATAAGGCTGTTTACGCCATTGAAGAGGATGCGCGCGAGAATGAAAGCATTGGGATGAATCATCGTATAAATTCCAAGCATCTTGGCTTTCGATTCGCTGGCAAAACTTCTAAGTACAATTCCTGAAGTGCCAAACAGCAGGACGATCCAATAGAGGGCAGTCCAAATTCCCGGACGGAGTTGAGTTCCCAAGGCGAAGTAGACCACCATGAGAGTTGAAAGTAGAAAGATGAGCATGGAGCCAATCGAGTTCTTCTCTTTCCACTCGCGCTTCAAATCCCAATTGAACATTGTAAGACTTTCCTGAATCAACTTTCCCATACTTCTCGTCTACTACCTTTGCAAATGTAGCAGCAGAGTTAAGAACATGGAAAAAGTTGACATTCTTGCCATCGGAGCTCACCCCGACGATGTTGAATTGGCCTATTCAGGAACCATTTTAAAGCAAGTTCAATCGGGCTCTCAAGTGGCTATAGTCGACCTCACGAGAGGAGAGTTGGGGACAAGAGGCTCTGCAGAAATCAGAGAGAAAGAAGCTCGACTAGGGGCAGATGTCATGGGGGTGAAGCACAGGACGAACCTTGGCTTGGCCGATGGCTTTTTCGAAATCAACGAAGTCAGCCTGCTTAAAGTAGTGGAGCAAATCCGTCGACATCAACCACAGATCGTTATTGCCAATGCAGAATGGGATCGTCATCCCGACCATGCGCGTGGTGGCGACTTGGTGAGTAGGGCTTGTTTTCTTTCGGGCTTGCGGAAGGTTGTTACTTCATGGGAAGGTATAGGTCAAGAGGTCTGGCGGCCTAAGGTGGTTTATCGTTCCGTTCAAGATCGCTACATCGAGCCTGATTTTGTGGTGGATGTTACCAGTTTCTGGGAGAAGAGAATGGAAAGTGTCAAGGCTTACGCGACGCAGTTTTACGACCCCAATTCAGAGGAGCCAGAAAGCCCAATAAGCTCAAAATCATTTTTGGAGAACATCGATGCGCGCGCCCTGCATTATGGACGATTGATTAATGTTCGATATGCTGAGGGCTTTACTTGCGAACGTCCTATTGGAGTGGAAAATCTTTTAGATCTGACATGAGATTGATGCTCCTCTTCATTGCCTTGAGTTCTTTTGTTGCCACGGCTCAGGACGTTCCAAAGTTGAAATTGGAAAGATATTACCTCGATTTGGGTCAAGTGAAAATCAACAGCTCTAAGCAATGGAAAGTGAATGTTAAAAACGAAGGAAACGCCAAGTTGCGCATTTCGGAAATTGACCCAAACTGCTCATGCGTGAAGGTTTCTTCTTTTCCTGAGGAACTGCTTCCAAAAGAAGCTGGTGAGTTTAAGGGTTATGTGAAGAGTGGAACAAAAGGTGATGTGATGAAGTTTGTTTCCATTCGCAGCAACGATAAATCGGGTGAACAAAAGCTCAGCATTCGAATCAATTTTATTTGAGCTGTTATTGTTTTGTTAAGCCATATTTGTAAGCCTGATTCCAAGAATATATTTGTTCCAAGAAATTATTGAAAGACTATGAAAAATCTCCTTTTATCTTTTGCTTTCATCGGAGCCTCAATCTTCGGTGTACAAGCACAACAAGCTTTAAATACAGGACCGGATGTTGAATTTGAAAAAGACATTCACGACTTTGGAACTTTAACTCAGGGTGGGAATGCATCTACTGAGTTCATGTTTACCAACACGGGTTCAGAGCCATTGATCATCTCGAATGCTAGAGGTAGCTGTGGATGTACAGTTCCAAGCTGGCCAAAGCAACCAATTAAGCCGGGAGAGACTTCATCGATTAAAGTGAAGTACGACTCAAACCGCATTGGTCCAATCAATAAATCAGTTACGATCACTTCGAATGCTGGAAATGAGCCGACAAAGGTTCTTCGAATCAAAGGGAACATCACAGCTAAAGATGTTGCCCCAGCTGTTCTTCCGGTTAAAGAAGCAACGCCAGGAGCTCCAATTAACAACTAATTACGAGCGAATAATATTTAAAGCCTCTATCCAATTATGGATGGGGGCTTTTTTTTTGGATTAAAACTACATTTGCCTTCCTAATATTTAGCCCATGCCTAGTCTATCTCAAAAAGGTAAGGCGATGCCTGCATCGCCCATTCGAAAGCTTGTTCCTTATGCTGAAAAAGCTGAACGTGCTGGAAGGAAGGTCTATTACTTAAATATTGGGCAGCCTGACATCAATACTCCGGATGTTGCACTTGAGGCGGTTCACAACTATGCAGATAAAGTAGTTGCCTACACTCACTCCGCCGGCAACGAAAGCTATCGAATAAAATTGGCTCAATACTATAGGAAGCTGGAGTTGGATGTGCAATATGAAGACATCCTAATAACCACAGGTGGAAGTGAAGCTTTGCTTTTTGCTTTTATGTCCTGCTTTGACGAAGGCGATGAGCTGATTGTTCCGGAACCTTATTACGCGAATTACAATGGGTTCACCACCGCTGCTGCTGTTGTTATAAAGCCAATCGTTTCCGGAATCCGTTCTGGCTTTGCACTTCCTTCTGTAGCTTCATTTGAAGCAGAAATCAACGAAAAAACAAAAGGTATTCTGGTGTGTAACCCAGGTAACCCAACTGGATATTTGTACACCAAGGAAGAGATTCAACAGCTCGGAGAATTGGCGAGGAAGCATGACCTTTACCTATTTTCTGATGAGGTTTATAGGGAGTTCTGTTACGATGGAAAAGAGCATTTTTCTGTATTAAATCTGAAAGGTCTTGAAGACAATATTGTAATGATCGACTCAGTTTCGAAACGCTACAGCATGTGTGGTGCGAGGATCGGAGCCTTGATCAGTAAAAACGCAGAGTTGATGAGCACTGCCATGAAGTTCGCTCAATCTAGACTGAGTCCGCCAAGTTTGGGGCAAGTTGCCAGTGAGGCAGCCTTAGATACACCAGACTCTTATTTTGAAGAGGTGATTTCACGTTACTGGGCACGCAGAGATGCTTTGGTTGCAGGTCTTAATGAGATTGACGGTGTTTATTGTCCGAAACCGAGTGGAGCGTTTTACTGCATTGCCGAATTGCCAGTTGACGATGCCGAAGATTTTTGTCGATGGATGTTGGAAGATTTCTCCTACGAAAATCAAACTGTTATGATGGCGCCAGCAAGTGGATTCTATTCAGCACCCGACGCTGGAAAAAATCAAGTGCGCTTGGCTTATGTGCTGACGAAGACCTCTCTTCTTGCAGCAATCACATGCCTAAAGGAAGGACTCAAAGTATATGCTGAAAGGTTCGATCAGGACGTTTAGGTTAAAAGAACCACAAGGGCATTTTATTACTTTTGACGCCCACTCAATACGAACAAAAAATATTTCATGAGTACACTATCTCGAATCGAACATCTCCTTGGCAGTAAAGCCAACGATTTGCTCACTCATAAAAGCACAGGTTTTCCGACTTCAAGTCTAATGGCACCCGGTGCAGACTTTGTTTCGGAAGCTTTCATTAACAGCAATCGTAGTGTGCAAACCTTAAGAAGTCTCGCTACTTTATACGATCATGGTCGGTTGGGTGGAACGGGATATTTATCCATCCTTCCTGTTGATCAAGGAATTGAGCACTCCGCGGGTGCTTCATTTGCTCCGAACCCCATTTATTTCAACCCCGACAATATTGTTGAGTTGGCCATTGAAGCTGGTTGCAATGCAGTCGCTTCGACCTTTGGTGTTTTAGCTTCTTCGTCAAGAAAATACGCCCACAAAATTCCATTTGTTGTAAAGATCAATCACAACGAATTGTTGAGCCTTCCTACCACTTACAATCAAATCCAATTTGGAAGTGTAACAGAAGCTTGGAATCTTGGTGCAGCTGCCATTGGTGCCACGATTTACTTCGGTTCGGAAAACTCAGAGCGTCAGATTGTAGAGATCGCCGAAGCCTTTGAATTGGCTCACGAATTAGGAATGGCTACCATTCTTTGGTGTTACACTAGGAATGATGGTTTCAAGAAAGATGGAGTGGATTACCATACATCTGCGGATCTTACTTCTCAAGCAAATCATTTGGGAGTAACAATTCAAGCAGATATTATAAAGCAGAAGCTTCCGACAAACAATGGAGGTTATACAGCTCTCAATTTTGGGAAAACTGACCCAAAAGTTTACAGCCAACTGACCACGGATCATCCAATCGACTTATGCCGTTACCAAGTGGCAAACTGCTACATGGGTAAAATTGGTCTCATTAATTCTGGTGGAGCCTCTTCAGGAGAATCTGATTTAGCAGATGCAGTTGAAACTGCGGTAATCAACAAACGAGCTGGTGGACATGGGCTTATTTTAGGAAGAAAAGCTTTCCAAAAACCAATGAACGATGGAGTTAAATTGATTCAGTCAGTTCAGGACGTATATTTGGAAGATCAGGTCACTTTAGCCTAATAAACACAACCTTATTGTATGGCTTGGTTTAAGCGCGAGAAAAAAGGAATCATCACCCCCACTGAGGAGAAGAAAGAGACTCCCGAGGGTCTGTGGTACAAAACTCCGACCGGGAAGATTGTTGATACAGAGCAACTGAGGGAGAATCTCTACGTGAGCCCTGAAGACGATTTCCATGTTCGAATTGGTTCTGAAGAATACTTTCATATTCTTTTTGATGAGGGCAAGTACAAAGAGCTCAATCGATCTATGAAGGCAGGAGATCCCTTGCGTTTTCAAGACACTAAAAAGTACAGCGATCGATTGGTGTCGAGTAAAAAATCTACTGGCTTAAACGATGCCGCGCGCACAGCACACGGAAAAGTTAATGGTCAAGATTTGATGATTGCCTGCATGGATTTTCGGTTCATTGGAGGTTCCATGGGTTCTGTTGTGGGGGAGAAGATCAGTCGCGCCATCGATCATTGCCTGAAAGAGAAAATGCCTTTTATGATCATCTCCAAATCTGGTGGTGCTCGTATGATGGAAGCTGGCTTTAGCTTGATGCAGATGGCGAAAACCTCTGCGAAGCTCACCTTATTGGCGAAAGCTCAGCTGCCTTACATCTCATTGCTCACAGATCCAACCACTGGTGGAGTAACGGCAAGCTATGCAATGCTTGGTGATGTGAATATTGCAGAGCCCAATGCACTTATTGGTTTTGCTGGTCCAAGAATAATCAAGGAAACGATTGGGAAAGATTTACCTGATGGTTTTCAGACTTCGGAGTTCTTGCTCGAACATGGTTTCCTCGATTTCATCGTTCATAGAAAAGAATTGAAGGACAAGATTTCTCTGCTTTTGACAATGTTCAAGAGCTAATGAAAATCTTAGCGCATACTTCCTGAAGTTTTCCTTACATTTGCCGCCCGAAAGAAAGACAAGTCAAAGAAGAAAGATGTCATTAAGTTTAGAAGACAAGAGAAAGATTTTCAAAACCCATGGTGGTTCTGAAACAAACACCGGTTTAGCTGAGGCACAAATAGCCTTGTTCACAGATCGCATTACGCACCTAACCGGTCACCTAAAGGCGAATAGAAAAGATTTCGCCACTCAACGTTCCTTAATTGGAATGGTTGGTAAGCGACGTAAGCTGCTCAACTACTTGAAAGGCAAGGAGATTGAGCGCTACAGAGCGATCATCAAGACGCTCAATCTTAGAAAATAATTTATTGAATGAAGGGTGCTCTATGTACCCTTTTTTCATTCCTTATATTTTACATTGATGAATAAAATTGTGAATCGTACCATTCAGATTGGTACAAATGAAATCACTATAGAGACTGGTAAGCTTGCTACACAAGCGGATGGGTCGGTAGTAGTAAGGTCAGGAGATACCATGTTGCTTGCAACAGTGGTTTCTGCCCGCGAGCCAAAACCGGGAATGAATTTTTTCCCTCTTACAGTAGACTACCGCGAGAAATTCGCAGCAGCTGGTCGTTTTCCTGGAGGATTTTTGAAGCGTGAAGCTCGTCCATCGGATACTGAAGTTTTAACTTCTCGTTTGATTGACCGTGCTCTTCGTCCACTTTTTCCAGACGATTACAGAAACGAAACCCAAGTATTGGTTTCTCTAATCTCTTCGGATTTTGAAACAATGCCTGATTCGCTTGCATGTTTTGCAGCTTCTGCTGCCCTTGCAGTGTCCGACATTCCTTTTGCTGGACCTATCTCTGAAGTCCGTGTTGCAAGAATCAACGGAAGTTTTGTAGTGAATCCAGCCAAATCTGATTTGGAAATGGCCGACATGGATCTCATTATCGCTGCAACTGCTTCAAGCGTTGTGATGGTAGAAGGTGAGATGCTAGAAGCCAGCGAAGCTGACATGATCGAGGGAATTAAGATTGCTCATGATGCAATCAAAATTCAAATTCAGGCACAATTGGATCTTGCTTCTGATGTTGAAAAGGCTCAGAACAAAAGAGAAATTCTAACTGAAGAAATCGACGAAGCTCTTTTCAATGATGTTAAAGCGAAAGCTTATGGTCCTTGTCAAGAAGTTGCTCGTCAAGCCTCTGGAAAGCACGAACGCACAGCTTCATTCGAGGCCATTAAGGCGAGCTTGAAGGAAGGCCTTAGCGAAGAAGAGTTAGAGACAACTGGAAAGACTATCAGTAAGTACTTTTCTAAAGTCATGAAAGATGCTATTCGCCGAGTAATGTTGGATGACGGCATTCGATTGGATGGTCGTAAGACCAACGAGATTCGGGACATTTGGACGGAGATAGATTACCTTCCAAGTACACACGGGTCAGCAATCTTCACAAGAGGTGAAACGCAATCCTTGACTACGGTTACACTTGGTAACAAAAAGGATGAGCAGATGCTTGACGGTGCATTCCACCAGGGTTCTACTCGTTTCTTGTTGCACTATAACTTCCCTCCATTCTCAACTGGAGAAGCATATCCAATGCGTGGAACTAGTCGTCGTGAAATAGGACACGGAAACCTTGCGCTTCGCGGATTGAAGCCGATGCTTCCTACACAAGAAGAAGGAAACCCTTACACGATTCGTGTAGTGAGTGATATTCTTGAGTCAAATGGTTCGTCTTCAATGGCAACCGTATGTGCCGGTTCAATGGCCCTTATGGATGCGGGTGTGGGAATGAAAAAACCAGTTTCTGGAATTGCCATGGGATTGATCATGGACAATGAAGGAAAGTACGCTGTATTGTCTGATATTCTTGGAGACGAGGATCACTTGGGCGATATGGACTTTAAAGTAACAGGAACACAAGACGGAATTACTGCATGTCAAATGGACATTAAAGTAGATGGTCTTCCTTACGAGATTCTTGAAGCTGCTTTGAACCAAGCCCGTGAAGGACGTCTTCATATTCTTGGAGAGATGGCAAAAACCATTTCTCAAGCACGTGAGGATTACAAAGAACATGCTCCGCGCATCATTACCCTGAAAATTGATAAAGAATTCATTGGTGCTATTATCGGCCCTGGAGGAAAAATCATTCAGGAAATGCAGAAAGAAACGAATACCAAGATCACCATCGAAGAGGTGGACGAACAAGGTATTGTGGAAATCATGTCGGAAGACAAGAAGGGCATCGAAGATGCGCGTATGCGCATTGAGTTGATCAGTGCCAAACCAGAAGTTGGGAAAGAGTACGAAGGAAAAGTGCGTTCCATCACCTCTTTTGGGGCGTTCGTCGAAATAATTCCTGGCAAAGATGGTCTTCTTCACATCTCGGAAATCTCACACAAAAGACTCGAGAAGGTAGAGGAGGAGCTGAAGGAAGGGCAAATGGTGAAGGTTAAATTGATTGCTGTTGACCCTAAGAACGGAAAGTTAAAATTGTCCCGTAAAGTTCTTTTGCCCAAACCTTAGCAGGCTTAGTTGCGTTATTCTATAGAGACCCCAATCTTTTTGAAGGGGAAGCTCACTATAGAATATGCGACAACTCAAGATAACTAAACAGATAACCAACCGGAATACCGCATCTCTTGATAAATATCTTCAAGAGATTGCGAAGGTTCCATTGATTACAGCCCAAGAAGAGGTTGAGCTCACCATTCGCATTCGTGAAGGTGATATGCAGGCTTTGGAGAAAATGACCAAGGCTAACCTGCGTTTTGTGGTTTCGGTCTCTAAACAATATCAGAACCAAGGTCTCACCTTGCCCGACTTAATCAATGAGGGCAATCTCGGGCTCATCAAAGCTGCGAAGCGTTTCGACGAAACTCGAGGCTTTAAGTTCATTTCCTATGCGGTTTGGTGGATACGGCAATCCATTCTACAAGCTTTAGGGGAGCAATCCAGAATAGTACGTCTTCCTCTCAACAAGATTGGGAACATTACCAAGATGAATCGCAAGTTCTCTGAGCTCGAGCAGCTTTACGAGAGAGAGCCCACAGCAGAGGAGCTCGCCGCCGAAATGGACATCTCCTACAAAGAGATCAAAAACGGCTTTAAAAACACTTCTAGGCACATCTCAATGGACGCCCCTCTTCGTGGTGGAGAAGATGAAAATCGAAACCTTTACGACGTTTACAATGAAGGAGATCAGCCAACGCCAGAAACCAAGTTGATCAACGATTCTCTTCGCCGTGAAATCCAACGTTCATTGTCTACTTTATCTCCTCGCGAGAAGGAAATCGTGAATCTCTTTTTCGGACTTTCAGGGAAACATCCTTTAACCCTCGATGAGATTGGTGAGAAGTTCGACCTGACTCGAGAGCGTGTTCGTCAGATTAAAGAACGATCCATTCGACGCCTGAGGCAGACCTCAAGGTCGAAACACTTAAAGCAGTTTTTAGGCTGATTTTAGGATTTACTCCGATTCAATATTCACCCTATTAAGATGAGTTGTCTTCCTTGGACAGGTTTGTCCAGATATGAGATATTAGCAAGAGAGCTCTATAATCTTAGCTTGTGCTCTTGCGCATGAGGCTGTAAAGCATCTTGGATATTTCTCCGGCTAGATCATGCAAATTGGAATAGTCATCTTTGGTGAGAATGTCACAATCGAATAGGACGCTCAGAATGGCTGCGGCCTCTGAGATACTTCCTCGGGCAATTCTAAAATAGTTGGCTTTTGCTTTTGAGGAGTGCGCTCCATTTCCTTCTGCAATGTTCGCAACAACGCTTAAAGCCGATCTGCCTAGTTGATCCTTTTCAAAATACATAAGCGAATTCTTGGAAGAAATTAACGGTCGGATTTGGACATAGAATCTCTTTGCTTTCTTGAAGGCGATGAGTCTTTCATATTCGAACATGAGTCAAATATGAAGTCTTCGATTTTGGACCGACGAATAAGCTGATTCCTTCATCTCCTCTTAAGAAGACATAATTATCTCTCACTCATAATATCTCAACCCAGCATCTCTTGCTAATGTCTAAAGTCCACTTCTCTTGCTCCTATCTACATCGTGCTCATTATCTTCTTTCTAATTAGTTGAAAGAATCACTAGGAGTAAATTACATTTGTGCTTATGAAAACCCTCGTAGCCCCATCACTTCTCTCCGCCAATTTTGCGGACATGAAACCAGACATTGATATGTTGAATCGCTCGGAAGCGGATTGGTTTCATATGGATGTGATGGACGGAGTTTTTGTGCCAAACATTTCCTTTGGACTTCCCGTGATTAAGGCGGTGAAGAAGTACACCGATAAGCCTTTGGATTGCCACCTGATGATTGTAAAGCCTGAGAATTACATCGATGCTTTCGCTGAGGCAGGAGCAGATATCATGACGGTTCATGTTGAGGCAAGTCCACATTTACACCGCACTGTTCAGGCGATTAAAGCGGCAGGAATGAAAGCCGGAGTTTCATTAAATCCGCACACTCCAGTTTCAAGCATTCAGCATATGATTGCTGATCTTGATCTGGTTCTCATCATGTCTGTGAACCCTGGTTTTGGTGGTCAGAAATTTATTGAATTTGCTGTTGACAAGGTTGCGGAAGTAAAGGCTTTGGCTGAAAAACACAATCCAAGTTTGTACATCGAAGTGGATGGTGGAGTGACGGATCAGAATGCACAGAAACTAGTGGATGCAGGAGCCAATGTGCTCGTTGCTGGAAGTTATGTCTTCAAGGCAGAAGATCGTGAATCAGCCATTTCTTCTCTGAAGCTCTAATTAGGATTCCAGCCATTCTCTCAAGTAAGCGAAGCGCTCCGTAACGGAACCATTTTTAGCAATAGTGGCTCGCTGCAGAATGCCATCTAAATCATTGTTCTGGAAAGCTGGAAGAACCTTTTGAATAAACTCAGAGCCAAAATCCCAAGAAGCATCCCTGGGCAATTCACAGGGTAAGTTGTCTACAGCCATCACAGTGATTCCTTCTTTTGGGTCTACTTCCTTTCCAGTCTTTGGATCGTAACCATAAATAGGGTCTTCGATGGTGGATGGACGTATCGTGCACGCCACAGGAGCATCAATGTCGCAGGATATATCAGCAACTACTTGGAGTTTGTTGTCCGAAGCTTGAAGCGCCTCCTTTGTGAGAATGAATGGTGCATGATGATCCCAATAGTGACAAGCGATGTACATGTCGGCAACCTTTGTAAATCGACCAAAGTTCCCTTCGTACATCGTAGGGTTTTTAAAGAAGTCACTCATGCTTCCTTCTCCCTCTTTTCGCTTATTGTAGTCCGTCACCGACAACTGTGTGTAGACGGGCTCGTCAAATTCTTTATTCAAGAAATCCTGAGGAGATACCTTTTTGATGTTGAGCTTTTCTAGGATTTCAATAGCACCGCCCGCAACACGTCCGCGGCCAGTAAGCGCAATCTTGATGTTTGGCATATCGACTTTCACCAATTGGGCTTCCATCTCCTCGCGATCTTCACATTTGTAGGCACGCTTTAAATTGAAGCTTCCGTGACGTTGACCCCAAGCAAAAAAAGCATTGTAAGCGCCAACGATTCCTGCAAAACGACCAAAGCCTAGTAAACGACTCCCCCTTTTATTGACCAGGGTTTCATAATCGATGAGTCGAATATTTTTCTCCAATACAGCCTGCAAGAGTTTCTTGTTGTACTCCTGTTTTTTTATGGTGTGTGAGAAAAATAGGTAGGTGTTGTTCGGTAGAAGTTTCTCGATTGGAACTTCCTTAACTCCCATAAGTACATCGCAGTCTTGAGGTTTCTCCACGAGTGGAATCCCCAATGCGTCGTATTCTTCATTTAGGTATCTACGAATTGGACTGATTTGAACCTCTATGCGGAGGTCTGGGTCAGAGTCCAGAAGTTCCCTGCATTGCTCTGGTGCCAACGGAACGCGTTCGTCGTGCGGGATTTTATCTTCTCTTATGATACCTATTTTCAAAGTGCTGTAATTAGGCAGCTAAACTAGTAAGATGTCGCTTACCTTTGCATGTTCTTTGAATTCTGGGGTCGACTGGTTTAGACAGCAAGATGATTTTGATTGTAAGCAAGTCGGGCGTTGAGATGCGGCTCGTTAAAAACGTGTCTTACTATATAACTGGCGAAACATCTTTTGCTCTCGCGGCGTAATTCTGACTTAGTCAAATTTGCCTAATCCCTCACTAGGTGAGCGGACGAGACGTTCCTGGTACCGTACTCCCGTGGTCGGTATCGATAGGGGCGCAGCTAAGCATGGGATAGATCTAGGTAAGTTCCGGACCTAAATCGAACTAAAGGAAATAAGCTTGAGGTTGGTTGCTCTTGGCCTGCCTCTGGTCGAAAATTAATTGAGAGATAAACTTGTAGAAAACTCTCCGGGTCCTTGTTTGGACGGGAGTTCGAATCTCCCCGACTCCACAAATGGACAGCCCACTCGCGCAGCGAGCTGGGCTTTTTTGTTTTAGTGCCGAGCTCGTTCGGGCACTCAAAACAAAAGACTAGCTAATGCTTTGCATTGCTGGCTGTCCATTTGTGAGATACCCTCTCCGATCTTTCCCTTCGACGAGCTCAGGATAAAATCTCCGAGTGAGATATGAGCATGAGATTTGTCTGAGTTATTGCTGGCTGTCCATTCGTGAGATGCCCCTTCGATCTATTCCTGTGCGAGCAGAAAAAGATCCTTCGGTGAGATAGGTATCGCTTTCATGCTCAGTTTAATTCCATTGAAGAGCATATCGGCGAAAGCCACAGCTCGTTCTCTTTTTCAAACGTTTTAAAGCTTCTCCAGAGGCACTTCAAGGTTCATTGCTTGCACCGCACCCATAACTGATAGATGTCAAGCTTTAGGCGCTCCATAACTGACTTTAATCAATATATGCATGAGTCGAATTGGGGACTATTGCTCTAGAAACGTCGAATAATATGAATAAACTTAAATGCATGCTGCGCACTACTTTAATCATTGGTAGTATACTCCTAGTATCCTTTAGAGTTCAGGGGCAATTTAAGCTTGATAACGTAGCAAGTTCGATGTACTTAGATGGAACTTCAACCTTGCACGATTGGACGATTGTTGTTGAGGAGATGTCTGGCTTGCTCTCTGCGGAGGTAGCCGATAATCACATTAGCAGCATAGGCTCAGCACAAGTGATCGTTCTGGTCAAATCCATGAAAAGTGGTAAGTCGGGAATGGACGAAAATATTTATAAAGCGCTGCAACAAGAGGACTTCCCTAAAATTCACTACAAGCTCAAGGATTACATAGTACACAATGGCACCATGACTGTGAAAGGTGAATTGACCATTGCGGGAGTCACGAAAGCTGTAGAGACTAAAGTAGAACACAAGATTCTAGATGGAAATGTGATCATCGATGGGAAGCTCAGTTTTAAAATGACTGATTTTGAGATCAGTCCACCTGAATTTTTATTTGGTGCTTTTAAAACTGGAGACGACATAGTGTAGATACCCCATTTAATAGG
>DDDG01000019.1 GCA_002336245.1 Flavobacteriales bacterium UBA1986 | reverse complement strand
CCAGATTAGTTTGAAGACGTACAGGTTTGAAAATCTGCGCATAGGTCATCCCATTGCAAGCAAGAAGCACAAAGGCAAATAGGCAGAATTGAATATTTTGTTTTGGGGTCAAACCGAATAAAAGTAACACATTTCGCGGCAGGTGATTTTGTCTTGACTGGAGGCGAATCTTGCCAGTTGGAATGAGTGTGAATGCATCGTTGTTTCTGTGTTTATACATTTGCTCCATGGCAACATTCAATTGGAAACGACTTGGACGCCAGGTTGTGGAAGTTCTGGGCATCATGCTCTCCATTCTTGCAGCCTTTGCCATCGAGAATTTCGATGAAGAACTCGAGAAGACCGAAAAGGAAGAAATCTATTTGGTTGGCCTTCATGCCGACCTCGTGAAGGACTTCAATCAACTCACTACACGAATTCGCGAGTACGAACAGAAATTGGGAGTCACCATTTGGTTGATGAATTCGCTCCGAGAGCCTGAAACTTGCGACCGCACCGAAGTTCTTGAAAAGATTGACCATAAGCTGGCCTACAACTTCGCCTACGTTCCTTCCAACAACACATACAAAGCCTTAGAATCAAGTGGTGACATTAAGTTCATCACCAATGCCGAGCTCAAAATTCTCTTGTTTGAACTCGACAAAAATTTTGACACCAATGAGCAAAAAGGTCGGCACTTTCTCGATTTCACAAACAGCATAACATGGGCTGGATTCCTCATCGACTATACGGATGAACACGCTCGAACATTAAAGCTCACCGATGATCAATTAAAAATGGATCTCTTCAATCGAGTACGCCGTTTGAACATGCTGATTGAAACCTATTACTATGATATGCTCGGCACTCAATTGAAGATTCAAGAAGTGCGAGAAGCCCTTGAAAAGGAGCTCGTAAAGAAAGACCTCAAGGTAAGGGATGACATCGAAGAAGTACAATTCGACGAAAAAAAGGAAGAAGAGCAAGAAACGGAAGAGCTTGAAGACCTGCTCGATGAACTCTAATGATACCTTTGAATGTATATGATGAAGAGACTTCTGTTCCTTTCTGTTTTGATTCTTACATTGGTGGCGGCGCGTCCCGCTGCTGAACTGTTCAAAACTTCACGGGGCAGCGTGTCCTTTTCCTCAGAGGCGCCCATGGAGATCATCATGGCGAAATCAACCAAATTGGTTGGCCTCATCAATACAAGCAAAAATTCCTTCGCTTTTCAAGTTGCTGTAATCTCATTCGAAGGCTTCAATTCTGAGCTCCAACGTGAACACTTCAACGAGAACTATATGGAATCCACAAAGTTCCCAAAAGTGAAGTTCGTGGGGAAAATCGATGGGGATGTTGATTACGATAAAAACGGTAACTACCCTGTAAAAGTGCAGGGAAAGCTGAACGTTCATGGGATTATAAAAGAGCGTGAGATTTCAGCCGCCATTACCATCATCGGAAAGATGATTACCATCAAATCGGAATTTGAAGTATCGCTGGAAGATCACGACATCAAGATTCCAACCATAGTAAACCAGAAATTAGCTAAAGTCATCACCTGCAAGGTGCAAGCTGAACTGGCACCGAAGAACTGATTCTGTTCCGATGCTTCGAAAATTCGTCTCGAACCTTGGACTTCTTCTAGTTCTCAACCTTCTTATAAAACCCATTTGGATTTTTGCCATCGATCGAAATGTGCAAAATGCGGTTGGCTCTGAAGAGTACGGACTCTATTTCGTCCTCTTTGATTTGTCCTACGTCTTCAGCATCTTCCTTGATCTTGGCATCACGAACTACAACAATCGGAACATTGCCCAGCATCGTCAAACCTTAGGGAAATACTTTGCTGCACTCTTTCAGATGAAGGCTGGATTAGGGGTATTGTACCTCATCCTCACATCTGGCTTCGCGCTTTTCATTGGTTACAGAACGCAGGATTTAGAGCTCTTGGGAATCTTGCTCTTCAATCAATTTTTGGCTTCGCTACTGCTTTTCATGCGTTCGAATATCTCGGGTATTCTGGAATTCAAAAAGGACAGCATTCTCTCCATTCTTGATAAGAGCTTGATGATTCTCTTCTGTTCCATTCTGCTCTGGGGCCTCGACTTGCAGGCAGAATTCAACATCATGTGGTTCGCCTACGCCCAAGGAATCTCATACTTGATTGCAGTCTTTGTTGCATGGCTTCTACTCCGACCTTACCTATCCAAAATTGAATTTGGCATTTCAAAGGCCTTCATTCTTTCCATCATAAAGCAAAGCTTACCCTACGCCATCCTGATTCTTTTCATGTCCATCTATTACAAATCGGGAACTGTGATCTTAGATTATTTGAGCCCAGGAAGCAGCGCCGTTGGTGAATATGCCAAGAGCTATCGCATCCTCGATTCGGTCATCATGCTGGGGAATATGTTCGTGGCTTTGCTCTTCCCCATTTTTTCAAATATGACGAGGCGTGGAGGAGATCTAAATGAGATTGTCCAAATCTCATCTAGGCTATTGCTCATTCCGGCCATCGTGGTCAGCACATTGTGTTTTCTATTCGGTTCCGAAGTACTCCACCTACTTTATCCCGAAGCTTCTGAACGTACCATCCTGGCCTTCAGAGTTCTAATGATTTCCTTTATTCCAATATCCTTTGTAAACATCTATGGAACTTTACTTACAGCCTCAGGAAAACTCAAATATATGATCGGAGTTTCTGCAGCAGCAATCCTACTTGGCTTTAGTTTGAACTTTCTTTTAGTTCCTGAAAATGCAGAATTGGGGACGGCCATTGCGACCTTAAGCAGCCACAGTTTAGCTGCGGTTTTCTTTTATGGAATCGCACGCAGTAGACATCAAGTTGGCTTAGGGTCGAAGGATGTTGTTCTTCTGGTTTGCCTCATGCCACTGGCATACGGAATTCACATTTCCATGGCAGCCATGGAACTAAATTGGATTTTGGAAGTCTTGGGAATTGGACTCGTGAGCTTCGCCTTCGTTTGGCTCAGTGGACTGCTGAAGTTTCGAGAACTCACTCTTGTTTTATTGCGCAGAGACTCTTCGTTGGAGGCGCATATTGAAGAGGAAGAAGAGGAAAGAGGCAACAGAACCGAAAACAGCTCCCCACATTAAATACACTCCTAGTTCCGGCTGATCTGCCCTGTCGCTGCTTGCGAAACCTTCGATGACAGATATGTTGTCATCGTGCTCAAGTGCATACTCAATATCCATTAGCCCTTGGTGCAATTCAATGCTCTTCTCGTGAAATGTTATCGGATTGATGTCGTTGCCCACTTTCACCTGAACGTTCTCATCTTTCCTTGTTAGATTATCCAAGAACTTCTCTTTCAAATTCTCAATCTGCGCAATTTCAGCTGCAATCTTCTGATGGCGATCGTTGAGCATTTTTATCCGCAATTCCTTACTTACTAAGGCATAAGGATTGTTCTCCAAATAGTCTACAACAGCCCTCTGAAGTACGGGAGTAAGTTCTCGATCCCGGACAATTGCAACTATCCGAAAAGGCAAGTGCTCCAAATAAGGATTTGGGGAAATGTATTCTTCATAAATGATTTCGTGACGAATTTCATCGATGTTTTCGCATTGCTCTGGAGTGAGATTGAGCAGCTTCGAAAGCTCATTCTTAGACTTGGAATAAGTCAGCTTCTCCAAAGAATAAACCTGCTCTTGAATGTTGGGGTTCGAGAGCTGATTTGTCTTCAAAGTCATCTTCAGCTCATACTTCGATGGAAGAATGATGTACAAACCAATGGCGATGGCAATGGCTACACTCGTGTAGAATAAGATGCTCTTCCAATAACGGCCAAACACACGCACGACATCAAGAAGAAGTGTTTCCCACCAACGCATAATGCGCTTCAGCAGATCCAGCAAACCTGAAAAATCAAGTTCGTCGCTCTGAGGTCTTTTTTGGCTGTTCTCTGACATTGCGTTTAGTATTGCACAAAACTAGCATTAAACTGCGCGTCCACAACTGAATGCACTGCCTCTCGAGATTGAAATCCGATAACTTTGGGGACTCATCAGAATGAAACCACTATTAAGTATTGTCACCATTGTTAAAGACGACCTTAGCGGCCTGAAGTTGACCTGCGCCAACGTGTGGGGATTGTTGGATGCGCAAGTGGAACACCTCATCATTGACGGCTTATCCTCAGATGGTACTGCCGAGTTCATTCAGGAAAATTCCGATAAGCTCAGTTATTGGATCAGCGAAAAGGACTCTGGAATCAGCGATGCCCTCAATAAAGGTTGGCGCGCGAGCACTGCAGATTGGGTTTTGTTCCTCAATGCGGGAGATCGCCTGAAATCTGATGCCTTTCAAGAGCTTTTACAGGCGCTTTCGAAGTCAGAGGCAGATGTGCTCTATGCGAACATGCAAGTTGAAGACGCTTCAAATACCATCATTCACGCAAACCACAGCCTGCTCAAAAAAGAAATGAGCTTAAACCACCCTGCAACCTTCGTCCGAAGAAAATGCTTTGAAGACCTTGGTGGTTTTAATTTAGACTACAAGATTGCCATGGACTATGAACTCCTCTTGCGCCTAAGGACGACGGGGGCCGTTTTTGAGCATTTTCCCAAAAGTGTGAGTGTGATGAATCTCGATGGTGTGAGCAGCCTGAACTGGAAAAAAGGCTTTCAAGAAGTTCGAAAAGCGAAGATGGCAATCTTGGAAAATGACATGCTAGCCAATCGATACTATTGGCGACAGTGCTTTGCTTATTTGCTTCAAAGAAATTTAAAACGTTTTGGCTTAAATAGAATTCTCACGTTTTATCGGTCTCGCTTCTCACCGATTCGCAAAACCAGCTCATGACCATAGCAAGACGGGAAATTGAATGGCTTTTTGTGTTCGTTTACTTCTTCGTAAACAGCCTCTTTCTGCCTCATGGTCTGCTCTATACTTCATTGCTCTTCCCGTTTTTCTGGTGGTATTTGCACAGCAACGGCAGCAAGCGCACCGGCCTGCTTTTCGGCTTGTTCCTCTTGCCTTACTTCGCAATTCATACAAACCAAGCCATCGATTACGGCGACTACCTTCAGTCGAGCATCCTATTTTTCTCGGTCTACCTCTTTACATTGGCTACTTATAAATTCATCCAGAAGAGCAATAACCTAGAATGGCTGTACCGAAAAGTGGTTGAAAGCAATCTGCTTTTATTGGGTTTTGGAATTATCATTCTCACCATCCCTCCTCTGTGGTCATTGACCTGGAGCACAGAACCCATCAGTCCTGGAGTTCCAATCTTCCCGCGCTTTCGAGGTTTCACGTACGAACCTTCCTATTACTCGCTTCTCTTTGCTCCTTTCGTCATTTACTATTATCTGAAGTGCTTTTTTCAGGGTGCTCAACATTGGTGGAAGACTTTGCTGGCCGTCACCATCCCCTTAGTGCTTTCTCTCTCCTTCGGGGTAATCGCATTGGTCTTTGGTTCAATTGTCCTCATTTCATTCATGTACTCACGAGCGTTCTGGAAATCTTCACGTTTCAGGAATTTGGTAAAGCTCTCTGGAGTTCTTTTACTTCTAGCCCTCTTCTTAGGAATTGTCGTCTTTCCCGACAACCCCGTTAGCTTGCGCATTGCCAACATTTTTAGTGGACAAGACTCATCCTTTCAAGGGCGAACGAGCGACTCCTTTGAATTGGCATACCTCATCGCCAAGGAGAAAAACATGTGGTTCGGAGTGGGTCTCGGACAGGTAAAGATTGTTGGGCACGAAATCATCGTGAATTACTACAATTACACGGATGCCGACAATTGGACGGTTCGACTTCCCAATGCCGTAGCCGATACCTTGGCCACTTTTGGTCTAACGGGAGTGATTTTGAGATTCATGCTCATTCTTTACCTAGCCGTTAAAACAAAGGTGTACAACAACATCTACCGCATGAACCTATTCATCTTCGCATTCGCCTATCAGTTTACGGGCAGCTTCATCTTCAACATCGTAGAGTATGTGATGTGGGCCTTGGCCTTCAGTCCTGTCTTCAATCAATACGATTTAAAGAGCCTCAGGAAGAGCTCTTCAGAATCATGAAAGTAGCTTTCGTAAATAGAAGTAGTGCCGAGAAGGTGGTTGGTGGAGACACCATTCAAATGAAGTCGACAGCTAGTGAACTCAAAAAGCTGGGTTGTGAAGTGGAGATGGTTCACTCAGCCGATCAAATTACTTCTGAGCACCAATTGATTCACTTCTTCAACATCATTCGTCCCCAGGAAATTCTACCCTTTTTAAAACTGAAAATTCCCAAAGTCGTTTCGAGCATCTACGTAGACTATTCCGAATTTGATCAAAAATCTCGCTCTGGCCTTCAAGCTAAAATTGCAAAGTCCTTAGGGAAAAATGGCACTGAGTATATGAAGGCTCTGGTGCGACATTTTAAAGGACAAGAAAAAATTCGCAGTCAGTCTTATATACTCAAAGGCCACAAAAAAGCCATTCAAAGCGTTCTGAACAACATCGACTATCTGTTGCCCAATTCTCACTCGGAGTACGAACGCTTTGTCCATGACTTCAGCACTAAGGTTCCCTATGAAATGATTCCAAATGGCGTGGACCCCGAACTTTTTCCTTACCTCGAAAACCAAGAGCGAAAAGGTCTATTGTGTGTAGGCAGAATTGAAGGTGGGAAAAACCAATTGAATTTGATTCTTGCATTGAATGATCTTAAAATTCCTGCACGCATCATTGGAAGATCGGCTCCAAATCACCAGGCCTACAATGAAGCTTGTATGAATGCCGCTGAATCGCACATTCGTTTTGAAGATTTTATGCCGCAAGAAGAGCTAGCCAAATTGTATGGTGAAGCTCATATGCATGCGCTTCCTTCTTGGTTTGAAACAACCGGACTCTCATCCCTTGAAGCAGCTGCCAGTGGCTGCATTCCGATCGTATCGCCTAAAGGAGATGTTCAAGAATACTTTTCTGAAATCGCGGAATTCTGCGAACCCGAATCCGTAGAATCAATCAAGCGGGCCATTCAGAGAGCGAGTCAGCGTAAAGATCACGAACGAGTTTCAAACTACGTTCACTCTCAATTCACTTGGAAAATTGCCGCAGAGCGCAGCTTCTCCGTATATCAGAAGTTGATATGAGAATAGGCATCTTAGGAACCCGTGGCATTCCAAATCACTATGGTGGATTTGAGGAATTGGCCGAGCAGCTTTCAGTTTTTCTCGCGAAGGAAGGTCATGAAGTCTATGTCTACTCTTCGCACAACCACCCCTACCAAGAACAAATGTTCAAAGGAGTGAACATCCTGCACAAGAAAGATCCAGAAGGAAAAATGGGTACAGTAGGGCAATTTTTCTACGACTTAAATTGCGTGGTTGACGCCCGAAAAAGGAAGTTTGATGTCCTCTTACAATTGGGCTACACCTCTTCATCCGTTTGGTCATTTTTGATGCCGTCAAAGGCAAAGCTTCTCACCAATATGGACGGACTCGAATGGAAACGGGCGAAGTATTCCAACTCGGTAAAAGTCTTTCTGCGCAGGGCCGAATTTTGGGCCGCACGAAACAGCGATGTGCTCATTGCCGACGCAATTGGCATCCAAGACCATCTTCTAGAGCGGTTTCAAATCAAGGCTTCCTTCATTCCGTACGGAGCAGAAATCGTTTCTGAGTTTGACAAAGGACTTCTCGAAAAGTACAAGGCAGAGGGAATCTACGATTTGGTGGTTGCCCGCATGGAGCCTGAGAACAACATAGAGAGCATTCTAAAAGCCTACCAAGGCCGTTCCGAACGCTTGCTCATGGTGGGGAAAATAGAGAACCAGTTCGCGCAAGACATGCAATCGCAGTATGCTTCCGAGAACATCGAATGGTTGGGCGGTGTATATGTGAAAGAACAGCTAAACGCACTCCGGCATTTCTCACGTTTTCATTTCCACGGTCACTCAGTGGGTGGTACAAACCCTTCCCTGCTCGAGGCGATGGGATGTTCTGCAAGAATTGTTGCCCACAACAATCCTTTCAATCGCGAAGTTCTTCAGGAGAATGCATACTTTTTTGAAAGCCATCACGACATCATCGAAATACTTGAAACTCCGCGAGACGAAGTCCGAGAAGCTAGTTTTATCTCTGGGAATTTAGAGCGCATTCGAACTACCTACAACTGGGAAATGGTCAACCGCAGCTATTTAGACTTAATGCTCGAACATGCAAACTAAAATGAATCGGATTTACGGTTTTTTGGTCTTGCTGTTTTTTGCGAGTCTTCCTTTTCATTTGAGAATCAACAACACCGTATTCATTGTCCTCATCGTGTTTTGGTTTCTCAGCGCCCAATGGAAACACCTTCCAAAGATGTTCCAAAACAACACATTGGTTTGGGCAATGATTGCCCTCTTCTTTGTCAACGTTTACGGTCTTTTTAACACCACGAACATGGACCTCGCGTGGTTCAACCTCGATAAAAAGCTGCAGCTGGTTTTGTTTCCATTTTTTCTAGGAACCTATTTCGTGAACATTGAAGGCAAAAAGGCACTGCTAAGTTTTGTTGTGGCCACACTGGCTTCATCTATCTATTGCCTGATCGCTGCGCTCATCCTCTTCTTTCAAGAAGGAAACTCCGAAGTTCTATTCTATCATCAACTGTCTAATCAAATTGGCAATTCTGCCATATACCAATCGCTCTATGTACTCTGGACTGCCGTGATCGTGGCTCATTGGTACCTCAAAAAAGAAACTCTTCAGTATTTGTCTCGCAAATGGATGCTTCCGTCTCTGCTCTTCCTCTCTGTTTTTTTAGTGCTTTTGAGTTCAAAATCTCTGATTTTACTCGGGCTTATTCTCTTATCCTTCAGCCTGCTCAGGCATCTACCATTTTCTTGGCCGAAGAAAATTGCCAGCATTGCAATTCTCCTTTTTGCACTTACTGCTTTCATTTCCCAAACTCCAATTGCCGATCGATTCAAAGATGTATTCAGCAGTAAACTTGAACTGATTCAGCAAGACAGTTTTACATACCGCAGCGACTTCGATGGACTAAATATGCGACTCACTTTTTGGCGTTTTGCCTTCGAGATTCTAGAAGAGGATGAGGCGTGGATTTTTGGAGTCGGGCCTGGAGATAGCCAAACTCGCTTGGTAGAGAAATACAAAGCTCATGGAATCTATCTTGGAAATCCATATTTGGGAGATGCCGGCTACCAAAAAACAAATACGCACAATCAGTTTGTAGAGACAAGCCTGAAGTCTGGAATAGTAGGTTTAATGGTTACTCTAGGACTATTCGCTCTTCTACTCTTGGAGGGATATAAGACGAAGAACATCCTTCAAATTTGTTTTGGTTTGATCTTCATGTGGTTGATGTTGACCGAGTCGGTTTTTGAACGACAGAAGGGACTCAGCTTGTTCTGTGCAGGTGTTTTGCTTCTAGGGGCAACCGTTCGAAAAAACAACGTCTTGGAAGGCAAGTCGTGATGTTCAGCCCGTACCTTTGCTCGCTATACGGAAAGCTTTCGTAAAACCAACCATCGGAGTCTTCTTCGCGTTTACATTATCAACCATGAAAACCACACCCGCACAGAAAAATCTACGTGCTAGAAACACATATTCAGACTTTGCCATCAGAGTCATGGATGTAGTGCTTTCTTTGGGGCTGATACTATTTGTATTCAGCTGGCTTGGCGGGATAATAGCTTTGGCCATAAAACTCACAAGCAAAGGACCTGTGTTTTTTCGACAAGAAAGAACTGGCATGAATGGAGTGCCTTTTGAGCTCTTGAAATTTCGTACGATGCGCCCGAACAGCGTATCCAACATCCTTCAAGCTTCCGACAAAGACCCGCGCATCACAAAATTTGGTGCCATTTTAAGATCGAGTGGTTTAGACGAGCTCCCTCAACTCTTCAACATTTTACGAGGAGAAATGAGCTTGGTAGGACCACGTCCTTTTATGACTTACCACAGCAATCTCTATCGCAAGAAAATTCTCAATTTCGATGAACGCTTGACCGTAAAACCTGGGCTAACCGGCTGGGCTCAAGTGAATGGCTTAAGAGGTGAAATTACCTCGGATTATATGTTGAGGCGGTGGGTGAGTATGGACTTAACCTATGTTTCAAAAAAAAGCCTCTATTTCAATGTCCTCATACTTTTCAGAACCTTCTACGCCATCCTAATCAACCCTAAATCTGAAGACTACAAGAGTAAGTTGACACAACTTCTTCAAAATCGCAGAAGCAGCTTTAGCCTAGACCCAAACAGGAAGGAACTTCTTGTTCTAAAGACCATGTCTTATTTCGATATTTTCAAATTTCCTTTAATGGCGCATGAAATTGAGCGTTCTCTCTTCGCCGATGAGGAGATCAATGTCGAAGGGGTTTTGAGCTCGTTGATCGACAAGGGCGTTGTCTTTCAATCCGGAGACTATTTCAGCTTACGCAATGAGCCAGCTCTTGTGAGCTCCAGAATCCAAAATGAGGAAAGAGCCGACCGTTATCTAAAAAAGGCCCCTCTATTCGTTCGAATCATCAGCTCCTTTCCATTCACTCGAGCAGTCTTTATATCGGGTTCACTTTCTAAAGGTGCCGTTGGAAAAAAAGGGGACATCGATTACTTTATTGTGACTAGAAGTGAGCGCCTTTGGCTGAATCGAACTTTATTGATTCTTTTCAAGAAGCTCTTTCTTCTGAACTCCAAGAAGTTCTTCTGCATCAACTATTTCGTTTCGGAAGAAGCGATGGAGATTCCAGATAAAAATCAATTTACCGCCACCGAAGTAGCTCATCTAATTCCAGTTTACAATCGAAAAGTCTGTGACGATTTTATGCGTGTCAACAGCTGGTACAAAGAATTTCTACCAAACTTTTTTCGCAATGTTGGTGTGGAGATTCTCGAAGGACAATCAAGAATGAAAATCAAATTTGAGCGCTGGTTAAGTGGCCCCATCGGCGAGTCCCTCGACGATTACTTCTTCAAAATCACCTTAAATCGGTGGAGAAAAAAGTTTGGGCATATGACAGATGATGAATTTGCTCTTGCCTTGCGCTCCAAAAAACATGTTTCCAAACATCACCCAAGCAACTTCCAAGATGCGGTACTTTCAGAATTGGACATGAGAATGTCTAAATTCACCACCGAAGAGAAGAAGTTGAATGTCGCATAAAACCCACGTACTCGTACTTGGTGGAACTGGATTCATTGGTACCGCCCTCGTAAAAGAGCTCTTGGCATCTCAAGAATACAGAGTTTCAGTTCTTGTCAACAAATCAGCTCCCTATCGCACATTCGAAGATTGCAACCTCATTCCAGGGCAGTTGGAGACATTTGATCTTTCAGGCCTAAAACACGACCCTCCAGAACTCATCTTTCACCTCGCCCGCATAGCAGGTAGGTCGGATTCTGGAAGAAATAAAAGTGCTCAGCGCGGAAAGAAGGCCAACCAGCGCTTATTGATGCAAGCTCAAGAGCTTTTCCCGAGCTGCAAGTGGCTCTATGTCTCTGGTTCATTGATGTATGGCAACCATGGCGATGAAACAGTATTTGAAAGCACAGCTCACAATCCGATTGCTTATGCAAAGGAATACTCCATCGCCGAACAGCCCTTTGTGCAAGGCCTAAGTGAAGGGCGCGTGATGATGGTCCACCCGCCTTGGATTGTCGGAAGAGCTTCTTGGTTCAAGTACTTCTACCTTCACCAGAGCGAACTGAAAAACTGCATTCCGAAATACGGCAGTGGAAAGGAATGGATGAACCTCATCCATCTAAAAGATTGTGCTGGAATGATACGGCACTATGCCGAAAATGCCGCATTTGGGAACGCCTACAACCTCTTCGGACCAGAAGCAATCACAGCCGATGCATTCCTCGAAAAACTGTCTACCAGACTGAGCCTTCCCATCAAAGAATTCGACCTCGCCGAACTTGAGCCAGCTTCTGCTGAAGCCTTGTCCTCATCCATTCGCTTGGGAACACTTTACCCTGAAATCAAATCGAGTTATTCTTTGAAGTATTCAAGCGTAGACAACATCCTTGAGGACGTTCTACTTACGGAAAACGTACATATTTAGCTCTCCAAAAGACCAAAAAACCGTTCGGTTTAAAACCCGATCAAGTCTCCAAAGTACATTTGCCCACCGCCCCAATTTCTTGCGTAAGTGATCGTGGAACCAGGCTGGGTGCAAAATGGAAAAACCTTCCTTCTTCTCTAGGCTTAATCCTTTACATGCTCGATACACTGTTTTTGGGGAATAGGCGATGCTGTGCAACTGCCGATCGGTGGAGTAGCCGCCCCAAGAGTCGTTGATTCTTCCGAAGGCTTTTCGAACTTTACCTCTCAACAGATCGAAGAAGAATCCGACCAAGAAATAACGGTTGATGGATGTGAATACAAACCTCCCTCCCGGTCGAAGTTTGGATGTTAAGATCTCCACACAATTCGTTAAGTCCTCAACCGTGTTCAAGCCGCCGAAAAAGACGTAGATGCAATCGAAGGTTTCATTCGGGAACAAGGCATCCAAATCTTCAACAGCTCCCTGCTTGATGTGAACGTTCTTCAAGCCCTTGCTTTCTGCTTTCTCTTCAGATAGCCTGCACATTTCCTGAGAGACGTCAATGCCATAAACCTCACTTTCTGGTCTCCATTGCGCGAAGTGTGACGCATCCAAACCAGGTCCGGTTCCAATCTCTAAAACATTTTCGTAAACGTCATTTTTCACTTCCGACCTGAAGTGCATGCGCGTTCGTTGAAGAGTGAGGTTATTCCAATACCGATCCTCAAATTGAGGGGCATCCTCATCGTAATAATGCCCTACTTCTGTGTAGTACTTCTTCATCTTCTATAGCCAGCCAAAGATGAGGAGTATTCCTATCAGTGCCATAAAAATCCCAACAAGGATTTGAATCCACTTGAGCTTCATCTTCGACAACAGACGTTTTCCCAAAAGAGCGCCAACAAAAGCCGCGATCAGGGCCGTTAGTATCAAACTGATGTTCAAGCCAATGGCATCGAGCTCGTAGACAAAATACATCGGGATTCGACCTAAGTCTACCAGCACGGCAATGAAGATTCCTGTGGCAATGAACTGCTCTTTGCTCAGGCCCAACTTGATTAAAAAGGCAGATCTCAATGCGCCTTGATGCCCAGAGAGGCCGCCCAAAAAACCACTGAGTGAACCGCCGACAGCCATGAGCGTCTTGTTCACTGTTTTAAACGACCATTGCGGGAATAGTTCCCACAGCGCAAAGAGTATGATGAGGAAACCTATGGTCACCTTCAAAGGATTCATTTCCATCTGCAGACCTCCCATGTTATACGTTCGCAGGACATCCATAGAACCCAGTTCTCCAAGAGCGGCGGCTCCAAAAAAAGACAAGACAAAAGCTGGACCTCCAAACCAAAGCAAGACTTTTCGACTCAAGTGCTGATGCATCAATCCAGCCTTAAAGAGGTTATTCAAAAGATGAACGATGGCTGTAGATAGAATGGCCAACTCAGGAGGAAGAAACAGAATAAAAACTGGAGTGAGAAGGGTTCCAAGGCCAAAGCCCGAGTAAAAAGTCAGCAATGAAGCCAACAGAGCAACCAAGCCGACAATGATTAAATCAGCCACCCGACTCCCGCTTCTTTTTTCGGTTATTGGCTGCCCTCATATTCACCAATTCAACACCAAGGGAGAAGAACACAGCAAAATAGATGTAGCCTTTAGGAACGTCTGTATGCAAGGCATCCACCACCAACATGAAGCCAATCAAGATTAAAAAAGAGAGGGCTAAAATCTCCAAGGAAGGATGCTTTGAAATGAACTTCGAAATGGGCCCAGACGAAACCATCATAACAATTACGGCTACTACAACGGCAGCAATCATAACTGGAAGTTGTTTTGACAAACCAATGGCGGTAAGTATGGAATCAAAGGAGAAAATCACGTCCATGAGTAAGACCTGAATGATTACCGAATTCACAGTAGTCGTGCGAATTCGAACGTGTTCTTCCTGTTCACCTTCCATCTTGTGACGAATTTCAGTTGTACTCTTAGCAAGAAGGAAAAGGCCACCAAAAAAGAGAATGATGTCGCGACCACTTATGGCGAAGTCGAATACAGTGAGAAGAGGCTCGTCAAAAACCTGAATGAGCCATGCTAATCCTACGAGTAAGGCAATCCGAAGAATCATTGCCATTGAAAGCCCGATGTTTCGAGCACGACCTCGTTGATCTTCTGGAAGTTTATTCGTTACAATGGAGACAAAGATGATGTTGTCGACTCCGAGGACGATTTCTAAAAAGGTAAGCGTAAGAAAGGCAATCCAGGTCTCCGGACTGCTCAACATTTCCATCATGTTTTACCAAATAAATTCCCCATTCCCGGTATGTTGGGCATGGTTTCTCTTGCCACGGCGGCCATCTCAGCTTCGTTAACCGAATTAGCGGCCTGAATGGCGTTGTTCATTGCTGTTAATAGGCGGTCTTGAAGTTCCTCCCGCTCCATTCCCTCCGGAATGCTCACCGCTCGCACTTCTCGGTTGGCCGTCACACGAACGACTACACCGCCAGAAGTCCCTTGAACTTCAATGGTATCAAGCTTTGCTTTCGCCGCTTCAGCTTTAAGCTTTGCCTCTTCGAGTTTCCCCTTCAATCCACCAAACATCAACTGTATCTTTTAATGAGTACTTCTAAGACTTCGTGGGCAGCTTCTGGAATTTTTGTTCCTGGACCAAAAACAGCAATCACCCCTGCATCGAACAGAAAATCATAGTCCTTCTTTGGAATCACACCACCCGCTATTACCATTACATCTTTTCTACCCAGTTTCTTTAGAGCTTCAATGAGTTGAGGAACCAGTGTTTTATGACCACCAGCCAATGAGCTTACGCCTACAAAATGTACGTCATTTTCGATGGCTTGTTTCGCGACCTCGTCTGGAGTTTGAAATAATGGGCCAATATCAACATCGAATCCCATGTCGGCAAAGGAAGTAGCTATCACTTTCGCACCGCGGTCATGACCGTCTTGCCCCATCTTAGCAATCAAAATCCGGGGCCGACGACCTTCAAGTCGTTCAAATGCATCGGCTTGTTTTTGAACTTCTTTAAACTCCATATTCCCTCCCATTTGAGATGAATAAACACCAGCTATACTTCGAATCACGGCCTGGTATCGACCAAAGGATTTTTCCATTGCCATCGAAATCTCACCTAGGCTAGCTCGTGCTCGAGCTGCTTCAATGGCAGCTTCCAGCAAATTACCTTCTCCGCCTTCAGCAATGGCTTCAATGCGATGCAGGCTAGCCTGGCAGGCTTCTTCATTTCGTTCATCGCGCAGTTTTTTTAATCGCTCCATCTGCGAAAGACGAACCTTTGAATTGTCGACCTCTCTCGTATCCAACTCTCGCTCTTCTCCTTCAGGACTAAAACGATTCACGCCTACGATGACATCCTCTCCCGTGTCAATTCTTGCTTGGCGTTTTGCTGCGGCTTCTTCGATGCGCATCTTGGGCAAGCCAGTCTCAATGGCCTTCGTCATCCCTCCCAGAGATTCAATTTCTTCGATGTGAGCCCAAGCTTTGTCAACCAAATCTTGCGTCAAGGATTCCACATAATGACTTCCAGCCCAAGGGTCAACAACCGAGGTAATTCCAGTTTCTTGCTGAAGGTAAATCTGAGTGTTTCTTGCAATTCGCGCGGAAAAATCTGTAGGAAGTGCAATCGCCTCATCCAAGGAATTTGTGTGCAGGGATTGGGTTCCACCAAAAACAGCGGCCATGGCTTCAATGCAGGTTCTACCCACATTATTGAATGGATCTTGCTCGGTTAAACTCCAGCCAGAAGTTTGACAATGAGTACGCAGTGCAAGTGATTTGGCACTTTTTGGATTGAAATTTTGAACGATGCTCGCCCAAAGGATTCGCGCTGCTCGCATCTTGGCAATTTCCATGAAATGGTTCATTCCAATGCCCCAAAAAAACGAAAGCCGAGGTGCAAATGAATCGATGTCCATTCCTGCCTTAATCCCCGCTCTTATGTAGTCGAGGCCATCGGCCAAGGTGTAAGCCAATTCCAAATCTGCTGGCGCTCCAGCCTCGTGCATATGGTAGCCCGAAATGCTGATCGAATTGAAGCGAGGCATATTCTTCGAACAGTAAGAGAAAATGTCGGAGATGATGCGCATGGAAGGTCCCGGCGGATAGATGTAGGTATTCCGCACCATGAACTCCTTCAAAATGTCGTTCTGAATGGTTCCCGTAAGCTGACTTTTGTCCACCCCTTGTTCCTCTGCGGCCACGATGTAAAATGCCATGATCGGAATGACCGCTCCATTCATCGTCATGGAAACCGACATCTGATCTAGTGGAATGTCCTTGAATAAGATCTCCATATCCAAAATGGAATCGACCGCAACTCCAGCTTTTCCTACATCTCCTTCTACTCTCGGGTGATCGGAATCATATCCGCGGTGCGTTGCCAAATCAAAAGCAATCGACAATCCTTTCTGACCGGCTTCTAAGTTCTTTCTGTAAAACGCATTGGAGTCTTCGGCTGTTGAGAAGCCTGCATACTGTCGAATTGTCCACGGACGAATGGCGTACATGCTCGAGTAAGGACCTCTGGTGTAAGGTGCAATGCCAGCAACATGATCGAGGTGTTTTACACCGGCCAAATCAGCTACCGAATAGGCGGATTTAATCTTCAAACCCTCTGAAGTATTCCATTCTTCGAGCTCGACCTTCTTTCCTGAATTAGGTCGTTTATATTCAATGTTTGAAAAATTGATCTTACTCATCCTTCAAACGTTTTTGTTCTGTTTCGAAAGCCAATCTTGGCAGTCCATTCAATGCTATTTCCAACTCCCCGCGAAGCTTCTCTTCGAGATTGGGAAAGAGATTTACTCCTAAGAGTTTGAACTCACCGGAGTCAAAGGCGTTTTTCTGCTCAAGTCGATCGTGCTCAATCATTTCCTCAGCTGACGCTCCGGCCTGAAGTTTTTGGAATTTTCGCCACGCTTGCTCTTCAAGCTTTTGAGTAAGATCTTCAATAAAATAACTTCCTGCTGATGGATCAGAGACTCGGTTCAAATAAGACTCCTCCTTCATCAGATGTTGAAGCGTGACGCCTAGGTGGGTAGAAAAATGATTTGGCTTTTTCACCAAAAAATCGTGAGGCAACAATTCAATGGCGCTGGCACCGCCCAATGCTGCTGCTAGACCGCAGGAGGCGTTTCGAAGTAAGTTGTTGTGACGATCGTAAGCGGAGAAGGTCCAGCTGCTCGTCTGACTTGCAATAAAGAAAGAGTCATCCACTTCTGCCCCATATTGCAGAAAGAGGAAATCAATCAAGTTTCGTCCGGCTCTCAATTTCGCCAACTCTCCAAAGAAATTAAGCCCGACTCCAAGGATGGCCTGACTCTTCTGATAAAGCTTTGTTGCATCCACTTTAGAGTTGTACTCTAAGAAGGCATTCAAGTCATTGAGCACAAGGGCGAGCTCAGTACTTGCGAATGCGCCACGCGCTTGATATTCTGAACCGTAAACGCTCGTTAAGCGAAGCGGGAAATAAGAGGCGTTTAATTCTTCAAAAAGGCCCGAATTGCCAAGGAGATTTATGCCTCCCTGCAGAGTACTATAATCTTTCGAATTCTTCTTCAACCAGGCATCAATCCAAGCATACTGCTCAGGATTTCCAAGCAGCTCAAAATCCATTCGAATGTAATCTGGCACCACCTCATCCAAACAGGCCTTTAAGTGCTGATCACTTGTAAACTCTCCTCGAATGACTGGATTCTGAAGACCGAGGTTTAGCAAACTAAGAAGCTCAGCATTGAACTCTTTCGCTTCTGTAATCAGAATGCTTTTGCGAATGAGCCAGTCGTTGGTTTCGGCCTGTCGACTCGTGCGCCTCTTAGCATCTTCGTGATGATAGAACGCGCTGTACGGAATGTCTTGCCAAGTCTGATCTATGGAAGACGGTAGTTTACCTTTTAAATCTAAGGTGATTTTTTCGAACCATTCTTGCTTCGAAATGCCGTCAAAAGGAATGAATTTAATTGGATCCAAGCTCTGCTTAATTCTAGAACGAAAGTAAGAAGAGATGGCTTAGTATGAGAGATTACTCATGTACGATCACGAAGATTTCTTCGCCATCCTTTTTCATGAGATATTTCTCCCGTGCAAATTTCTCCAATTGCTCGTCATCTGTCAGCAGCTCATCGAGATCGGAGCGCGTCTGTTCAATCTGCTCCAAATACCATTCCTTGCTTTGCTCGAGCTCGTTCAGCTCTGCTCTCAGCTTGTATTGAGAAATCAAATTGTGCTGATCGAAAAAGAGAAGATAGAGGACGAAGGCAAACGTCACGTAGGTATACTTATTCTTCAACCACTTTGGCAGGTTCTCCCAATAAGCAACAACACGGGCAAGTAAAGTCTTCATCTCTACGAATTTCCCGAATGTTCTCAAGCAAAAGATGCGCTTCTGCATTCGTTATGAACAGCAGAAGTTTAATTGCTCAAATCACGAAATTTCGAATTGGCCTATCCTAAAAATGGATAGCGGTAATCGCTTGCAGGAACAAAAGTTTCCTTGATGGTTCTTGGAGAAACCCAACGAACAAGGTTCAAAAAGGAACCTGCTTTATCGTTTGTTCCAGAACCTCGTGCACCACCAAATGGCTGCTGCCCAACAACGGCACCTGTAGGCTTATCGTTGATGTAGAAGTTTCCTGCAGCATTGCTGAGTGCTTTGGTCGCCTGGTCGATGGCATAACGATCTCTCGAGAGAATGGCACCCGTAAGTGCGTACTCCGAAGTTTCATCCACCAAGGTCAAGGTTTTATCCCAATCGGCATCGTCATAAACGAAGATCGTGATGACTGGCCCAAAGATTTCCTCGCACATGGTGCGGAACTTTGGATCGGTAGTGACCACAACAGTTGGCTCAATGAAGTAACCCTTACTCTTGTCGTACTTACCGCCAGTAAGAACTTCCGCATCGTCGCGTCCGTTGATGTAATCGATGAACGAAGCAATCTTATCAAAGGCTTGTTCTGAAATTACTGCGTTGATGAAGTTCGTAGTGTCGGCTGGACTTCCCATTTTAAAACTGGAAACTTCGGCTACGACGTGTTCTTTAACTTCATTCCAGATGCTCTTAGGAACGTAAGCACGAGAAGCTGCTGAACATTTTTGCCCTTGGAATTCGAAGGCGCCACGAGAAATGGCTGTGCCTACCTCTTTTGGATCTGCAGAAGAATGAGCGACAATAAAGTCCTTCCCTCCCGTTTCACCAACGATGCGCGGATAGGTTTTGTAGTGGTCTAGATTTGCACCAATTTCTTTCCAAAGGTGTTTGAACACTTTGGTAGAACCTGTGAAGTGCAGTCCTGCAAAGTCAGGATGTTTAAAGACAACATCTCCTGCAACTGGCCCATCAACACTAACGAGGTTTATAACTCCGTCTGGAAGTCCGGCTGCTTTGAACAAGTCCATGATGATCTTAGCAGAATACATCTGCGTATCTGCTGGTTTCCATACCACCGTATTTCCCATCATTGCGACAGCCGCTGGCAAGTTCGCTGCGATGCTGGTGAAGTTGAATGGCGTGATAGCAAAAACAAAACCTTCAAGAGGACGGTACTCTAAGCGATTCCACATACCAGGAAGGCTTTCTGGCTGCGCACCATAGATGTCGGCCATGTACTGAACATTAAATCTCAAAAAGTCAATGAGTTCACATGAAGCATCGATCTCGGCTTGCATTACATTCTTCGATTGCGCCAACATAGTGGAGGCATTCATGCGGTCTCTGAATGGGCCAGCCAATAATTCGGCAGCTTTTAGGAAAATGGATGCTCTGTGCTCCCATGGAAGGTTCGCCCAATCTTCTTTTGCTGCTAGAGCTGCATCAACCGCAGCCTCTACATGTTTTTTCTCACCGTAGTTGAATACACCCAATGAATGTTGGTGATCGTGCGGAGGAGCCATGTTGCGCTTGTCCTCAGTTCGAACTTCTTCAGAACCAATGTACATTGGGATGTCAACGGTAGTCGATGCCATCCGCTTGTATTCTGCGAGTAAGCTTTCTCTTTCCTCACTTCCTGGAGCGTAAACTTTAACAGGTTCGTTAATGGCAACGGGTACATCGTAGATTCCTTTAGGCATGGCTTTTTTTGCTTAAAATTTGGGAATGCAAATCTACCATTTTGAAGCAGAAGAAAGAAGGAAGAAATGGGCTAATTCAATCGGAATGGAGCAACCATTCCAAACTTGGGGATGTCGACGAAAAAAAGGTGGCCGTCAGAAATTCTCTTCATCAAATAAGTTCCTTCCATAAAACCCATATCAGTATGAAGGTTGCAATGTGAATCGTAAGAATGGCTGTCGCCGGGCTCGATGTAAGGTGTTTCACCTACTACCCCTTCTCCTTCTACTTCATTGGTAAGAAGAAAAGAGTCATAAATCAACCAATGACGACGCAGAAGTTGAACAGCATCTGAACTTTTATTCTCGATGCGGATGCGGTAATTGAACCAGAAAAAATCGCTGTTTGGTTTGGAGTGACGCAGATCGAAGTTCGTTCGAACTTGCACCTCTATTCCTTCTGTTACTTTAACAACCACGACGACAAATTAGAAATTTATTCGATAGTTCTCGAAAAAAATAAGTCGGTGGTGATCTTCATGAATGCTCTTGTAGTAGACCAAGATTGAATACATGTTTTCTGTGGCGGCGTGTGTCCCCTCTAGCTGCCTTGCCTGACCAGCGCTCTCTCCATCGGGTACGAATAAATAGATGTAATTGTAATAGCCCTGTTTGAGGTAAGCTTTCCCGAAATAGATCTTCTGCTCTTCATTGTACTTCATCTGAAACTCCTCTTTGATTTCGTTTCCAGTGAACTCCCCCATCAGGTAAACTTTCCCGCCAGGAAATTCATAAGGCTGCGGCAAACTGAAATACACCAGATGATAATCCATATCTGTTGGTGAAGAATATCGTTCGTCTTGAACATCGTACAAAACACGCCCATTCAAATCATCGTAATCTCGATAAGCTCTTATGTTTCTTCGCTCTCCCAGGGTAAGAAAAACGATGTTGGTATCTGATTGCTGGCCTACTTTTCCAACATTCAAGCCATTGAAGCTCGTAGGACGAGTGTCGAACAATCGATATTCATTCCCTCCTTCGAAGGTGTTTTCCTCATCGTAGTCGTAATCGAGTTCATCGGGTTTTATAAACAGGGGCTTGAGCCCTGAAACCATATTGTCCCAACGTCCGTTTTGGAGAATTTGAACCTCGAGATTCTCGTAAATGTTTTCCATTCTAAATGCTCCTGGGCGCAGAATGAGATCCACTTCCTGACGACGACGGTAGTCTTTATTGATGGTTGCCTGATGAATGTCGACGCTCGCACGTATTCTACTCTCAGTCACCATAAAGCGACGCGTTAGAATCAGGTCAGACTTATCCTCATTTCGATAAACGAGCAAGAGGTAATTTCCCGAAAGCCGAAACTGGGCCGATTCATTGGGGAATTCAAATCGATACTGAAGGTAGCGCTGTTTGGTGGGGCCAGAAAAATCGTAGTCCGTAATGTACTGATGATCGATCCCATCCACAACCTGCATATAGTCCAAGCCAGTAGGTTTCCAGTCGGGTGTACAATGAATGAAGCTGACCATATAGTCCTGAATCTCCGTATTGAAATCGTCGAACAAAAGTGCCAACTGACCATTTCCGCCTAAAGGAATGTTCGGTAGACTTAAAATATCGCCCTTGCGGTAGAGCAGTACAGAATTGATCTGCTTTTCATAATTCATATTTCGGTATTCCAATACCTTCGTATTCACATATTCTACCTGACTAAAAGAGCCCAGCGTCAGAAAGAAGAATACAATCACCAAAAAGGATTTCATGTTAGCCAGTGTACAAATGGAGTTCCAAGAATAGAAACAATTGAGCATCGCCCGAACCAAGTCCAAGTATTATTGTTTACCGGACTGAATTCGTTATCACCAACGCAATCATCAAACATGAAAAAGCTAATTCTGCTATTCTTGCTCATTCCTTTCATTGGCGTCGCCCAAGATGGCGTTGTAACAGGAATGGTTCTCAACGAAGTAAACAATGAACCCGTCCCCTTCGCCAATGTGTACATCGAAGGAACGACCGTCGGAACTGTAACCGATTTTGATGGGAAATTTCGACTTGAAAAGCTCGAGCCTGGCTTCATCAAGCTCACTGCCTCAAGTGTGGGCTTCAAGCCCGGTTCTAGTTCCGATATTCTTGTCACCAACGCCAAACCAGCTTACATCGAAATCTCGATTTCTGAAAGCTCAACACAATTGGAAGAGGTGGTAATTGAGGCTTCGCCATTCAATGAAAAGGAAGAGTCTCCTGTTTCGATGAGAACTATTGGGGTCGCTGAAATTGAGCGAAATCCCGGAGGAAACAGAGATATTTCAAAAGTGATTCAATCCTTTCCAGGCGTTGCATCTACTCCAGCCTTTCGCAACGACATCATCATTCGCGGAGGTGCACCGAACGAAAACCGTTTTTATCTCGACGGAATCGAAGTCCCTAACATCAATCACTTTGCGACCCAAGGAGCATCTGGTGGACCCGTAGGAATCATCAATGTGAACCTCATCCGAGAGGTCGATTTTTACTCGGGAGCATTTCCTGCCAATCGAGGAAACGCATTGAGTTCCGTAATGGAGTTCAAGCAGATGGAAGGCAACAAAGACAAGATTCGTTTCCGCGGAACCTTGGGAGCTTCTGATTTGGGGCTAACCATTGACGGTCCACTTGGAGAGAAGACGAATTACATGCTTTCTGTGAGAAGGTCCTATTTGCAATTTCTCTTCAGCATTTTAGAGTTGCCTTTCTTGCCGATCTACAACGACTACCAAATGAAAGTCACACATAAATTTGATCAGAAGAATGAAATCTCATTGATCAGCCTTGGTGCCTTGGACAACTTTAAACTGAATGAAGAGGCGAATGAAACTGAATCTCAGCGGTACATTCTTAGAAACCTTCCAGTCAACGAACAATGGAATTATACCATTGGTGCTGTGTACAAGCACTTCTCAAAAAACAGCTTCCAGACCATTGCGCTCAGTAGGAATATGCTCGACAATCGTTCCATCAAATATGAGAACAACGTTGAAGCTCCAGAAAACTTGATCCTCGACTACAACTCCAGAGAGGCTGAAAATAAGTTGCGCTTTGAGAGCACTGGAAGAAGTGGCGATTGGAAAACCAACTTTGGTGCGAACCTCGAATCTGCGCACTATTCAAATTCAACTTTCAATAGAATATTCGTTCCTGAAACGCCACTAGGGTCGGGTGGCTTAGATACCATCGACTTTAGTTCGGACCTCGAGTTTTTGAAATTTGGACTCTTCGGTCAGGTAAGTCGTACGATGGGAGCTCTTATCCTATCGGTAGGTGCACGAATGGATGCCAATACTTACAGCTCGAGTATGGCAAATCCATTGAACCAATTCTCACCACGGGTTTCAGCCTCTTATGCTTTGAGCGATAAATTTTCCATCAATGCCAATGTCGGTCGATACTACCAACTTCCTGCCTATACGGTAATGGGTTACCGCGTAGATGGTCAATTGGTGAATAAGGACAATGACCTGAAATACATTCGAAGCGATCATGCTGTTGCTGGGATAGAATACCGTCCGAGAAATTCAGCCAAAATTACCGTTGAGGGTTTCTTCAAAAACTACAGCGATTACCCATTCTCAATCAACCAACAGGTGAGCTTGGCGAACCTAGGGGCTGATTTCGGCGTGATTGGAAATGAAGAGGTGACTTCGAGCTCCAAAGGGCGAGCCTATGGTGCAGAGTTTCTAGCTCAGCAAAAACTCTTCAAAGGTTTCTATACCATACTCGCATACACCTGGGTTCGAAGTGAGTTTGAGAATGGCACTCAAGGCGAATTCATTCCAAGTTCTTGGGACAGTGAACACCTAATCACACTTACGGCCGGGAAGAAATTTAAAGGCAATTGGGAGATGGGCTTGCGCTGGAGATATGTGCATGGACGACCTATTACTCCTTACCTCTTGGATGAGTCTGCCTACAGAAGAAACTGGGACATTCGCGGAGTTGGTATCCTCGACTATTCGCAAATCAACAGCCAACGCTTGGCTCCCTTTCATCAATTGGACTTTCGTGTAGACAAAGTATTCTACACCAAAAAATTCTCTTTGAATCTCTACTTCGACATTCAGAATGCTTACAACTTCCAAGCGGAAGGTCAGCCATTCTTGAACATTGTAGAGGATGCCAATACGAATCCGATTGTTCTGAACCCCAATGCCAATTACGTCGATCAGAGGTATGACACTAAGGTAGTTGAGAGCAACGATGGAACGGTACTGCCAACATTGGGAATCATTTTCGATTTCTAGTCGGCCACGACGCTTCTGAACTTCTAGCTGGATATCTTTGCCCAATGCGGCTAAAGCTTTTGTGCTTTCTTTTATTCGTGTCGATGTTCTTGGGCGCCAAGTCGCAGTTTCTAGCTGTCTCTGACACCTTCAACTACGACCGAACCCGGGGAATCATTTTCACTGAGAGCCTAATGCTTACAGGCTACCTCATCGGCATGAATGAACTCTGGTACAAAGACTATCCCCGCCAATCCTTTCAAAGCTTCAACGACAACCGAGAATGGCTGCAAATGGATAAAGTTGGGCACGCCCTCTCATGCTATTACGTCGGCTGGGCGAATTACAAGGTTCTTCGTTGGGCAGGAATAAAAAAGAATCCTTCCATTTGGATTGGAGGCTCTTTGGGCTTAGCTGCATTGACCATGGTCGAGGTCCTCGACGGCTTCTCTGCCGGATGGGGCTTTTCTGTTGGCGACATGGCTGCAAATGTTAGTGGTTACGCACTCTTTGGCTTACAAGAACAGTTTTGGGACGAGCAGCGCATGGTAATGAAATACAGTTTTCACAACAGTCCATACCGAAGATTTCGGCCAAACATCTTGGGTACCGGTGGGATTACCAACATCATCAAAGACTACAACGGGCAAACCCATTGGCTGAGCGTAAACCCATCTTCTTTCATGGCTAAAGACTCAAAATTTCCAGATTGGCTCAGTCTAGCCGTTGGTTATGGCGCTTCAGGAATGACTGGAGGTCATTCGAATCCAATACAATTGCATTCCGACGGCAGTCCACCGATTCAATTTAAGCGTGAACGTCAGTGGTACTTTTCTCCTGACATCGATTTGAGAAAGTTGAACATCAAAAATCCATGGTTGAAGCTAATTTTAGGGACAGTCAATTTCATCAAAGTACCAATGCCAACACTCGAACTGAAAGCTGGTAATAAACTTCGATTTCACCCAATATATTTCTGATGTCATTAGCTGAAGGCGATAAAATCAAACTCTTGGATGAAGCAGGAGAAGGCACCCTGACCAAAGTGCTTGGAGGCAGCCTGTTCGAAGTTGAGATCGATGGCTTCACCTACACCAAAACGAGCAGTGAAATCGTAAAAGTGCTTGAAGACGATGAAATCGATTTCGTGGATCTCGCTTCTACGAATAAGCTCATGATGAAGGATGTGAATCCTTTCAAGAAACAAAAACGTGGTGCTGTGAGGCGCAACCCAAAAGGAACCGTTGAAATCGACCTGCATTTGTACGAATTGGTTGACGACGAATCTTCTTTTGAAACCAACACAGAAAAGCTCAAATACCAGTTGGAGTTTTGCCGAAAAGAGATCAATGCCCATCGAGAACGCGGCGAAAAACATATGATCATAATCCATGGCGTTGGAGAAGGTATTCTACGTCATGAAGTTCGCTTGATGTTGGATCATATGCTTGGCGTACGATACCACGACGCCTCTTTCAAACATTACGGTCGCGGCGCTACCGCCGTAGAGTTTTAATTCCGCCTTCCACAAGCAAACGCCAATACCGGCTTATAGAATACCTTTGCCTCGCTTTAGACGCTTCATCGCTCTTTGCGAAAAGAGAGGAAAGTCCGGACACCAAAGGGCATCGCACCGCGAGTTAATGGCGGGCTGTTCGTTTTAAGACGCGCAGACAGATAGGGCCGCAGAAAGTAAACCGCCTTGAGCAATTGAGGTAAGGGTGAAAAGGTGGGGTAAGAGCCCACCAGCAGTTCAAGTAATTGGCTGGCTTGGTAAACCTTGCGAGGTGAAAGCTCAAATAAACCGAGGCTTGAGGGCGGCTCGCCTAATCTCGGAGGGTAGAGCGTATAGATAAATGATGAAGGCCTATTTCAGGGAATTGTTGAAATAGGAACAGAATCCGGCTTACAAGCTAAAGTGCAAAACGGCCACCTTTCCGCATCGCGGCGAGGTGGCCTCCTTTTTTGTTCTTATTCCAAGATGAATTTCAGCTGAAGAGCTTCGCCCTCTTTCTCTACTTTCAAAGTGTATATGCCCGGGCTTAAGTCGCCCAATTCCAAACTTAGATCTGAAGACAGCTTACCTGCACTTTTGTGCACAATGCGCCCGCTCACGTCAAGTATTTCAAGATTTGAAAGCGCAGATGAGTTCAAGCTTTTCAAGTGAATTGTACCGCTCGATGGATTCGGGAAGAGCTCGATGCCTGATTTGGCCAATTCTTCAAGTCCGGTGCAAACTTCAATCGTCACCTCGATAGAATCAACGCCTAAACAACCACGAGAATCACTCACAGTGATGGTGTAAACTCCAGCACTCACTACAGCTATTGAATTCGCTGTACTGCCTGTACTCCATTCGTATCCACTAAATCCAAAGCCCGCATCAAGAAAATAAGTTTCTCCTTCACAAATCACTGTATCCGGACCGATGTTTACCACAGGATTGGCGTTTACACGAAGTACACCTGAAGCGCTTCCTGAACAGCCATTGTCGTCGGTAAAATTGTATGAAATGGACTGTGTTCCTCCACCCGTGATCGAAGGGTTAAAAATCGAATCGTTTGAAATTCCCGTTCCTGAATAAACACCTCCAGAAGGATTTCCATGAGTCAATGCATATGGCGTAGCGCTCTCGCAAACAGAAGCCACTGAACCAAGGCTTACTGTCGGCAAACTATCTACGCTTACTTCTTGAATCACTGTGTCCACGCAACCATTGGTTCCGGTATACACATATCCAACATCATATTTTCCGATACCAACAATCGGGTTGAACTGGCCTCCCGTTACTCCTTGGCCGAAGTACAATTCCGTTCCGCCAGCTGGCACTCCACTACCCTGATTTAAGGTAAAGGGCGCGCCATTGGCACAAACACTAGGAATGGTTGACAATGAAGCCGTAGGCTTGGGCTTAACAACGATGCTTGAGGTCGTTGTATCTGCACAACCAGGTCCACTGGCGTATACATATCGAATGGTATGGGTTCCGTCGCCAGCCGCACCCGGTGAGAACACCGAATCGGATACGATGCCCGGACCTAAATAAAGTCCTGTTCCACCGGCAGGAGTTCCACCACCATTTGTAAAGATGTATGGTGCACTGCTCTCGCAAACATCCGTAAGAGCAATAAGAGTTGCCGTTGGAGGAGCAAAGGTTGAAACGACTATGGTGTCACTTATAGAACAACCAGCTGGAGTTGTTACCTCCACAGAATAATTTCCAGCACCATTGAAGGTAAAGCTAGGATTCGTCGAATTGTCGTGCCATAAGTAAGTTGCCGAATCGTTGTAAGCGTTTAGGGTATATCCTAAGCTCGTTCCTACGCAATAGCCTGTATCTGCTCCAAGATTGAGGATTGGAAGACTGTCGACTGTAACTTCCATCGGAATACGTTCACTGTGGCATCCTTCAACAGTAATGGCCCAATCGTAGAAGAAATAGTAGTAACCAGCCAAATTATTGATGGTTTGGGTAATCTCTACATCACTTCCTGCATTGGCCATCGGATAAGTAGCGCCGCCAGAATTTCTAAACAATCCACCTGTAGTTGTTGTGTTCGCATGCAATGCATAATTGTTACCCGGTTGAATGTCGAAGTCGACTGAAATGCGTTTCATCCCTGCAGAACTAACTGCGATGGTTTTGCTCTGGAGAATGCTTCCTGCCGAGTTCTCTAAAATCACCACAACATTTCCTCCGCCGTTTGGATAGACTGTTACAGAATCTAGGGTAATTGAGTTGTAGACGTTAAATACAAGTCCGTCAGTCATCGATGTGTAATTATTTCCAAACCCAATGGCACTATCTACGGCACCCAAGGATTCTTTACTCATGTCATAGCCTTCTAGGTAAAAAGTGTCGGTTTGTGCCAATCCAGTAATTCCGTAAGTGCTTCCAACATACAATGGAGTGTTGGATGTTGCACTGCTGTACCATTCAACAGAATCCAAGGAAGAACTTGCTGTTACAAGTGTATCGGTCCCGAAGCAAATGCTAAAATCTTGAACTACTGGAGCTGTAGGCAGAGCTCGAACTGTAAGTCCACCAAACTCTATCGTGTCGTTGGCTCCAATGGTATCTCCCGAAAAATCAGTGTACGAACGGAAATTTAAGATTCCGCCTACGGATGTATTGATTGAAGAGAAGGTCACCGTATCCGTTGCCCCACTCGCGAGACTCCCAGTTAATGTATCGACCAGCGTGGATGTAACTGCTCCACTTACTTCAAGTACCACCCGAATGTTCGACTGAGCCGCCGTACCATGATTCTTTACGATGGCTTTCACATCTTGGTTCGTTACTCCGCAGGCACTCAAATCGTTAATGATTCCAAGCACACCAACATCCTTTGCTGGAGGAGTGTACTCTTCAAGTCCTATATCTGGTGAAGTTGTACTTCGAGTAGTTCCGAAGAAATCTTCAGTAACGAGACTTCGAGGAGTCCCAGAGTTGTTCAAATCTACCGAGCGTGTTCGAAGGTCTGTCGAGCTCCAGTGATTTGGATCTACAGAAATCGAATTGGATTCTTTCCCAGACAATGCTGCATAGATGGTTAAGCTGGTTCGATTGCCTCCCCAATACCCCAAGTTCGAACCCAATGAATGGAAGTTATTGTAGTCAGAACTATCAACACCTGTAAATGGGTTTGTGTAAACCGCATAGCCCTGTCCAAAGTTTGAGGCTGTATTGTTCATGACGATGGCATTATCACCCGAACTAAAGGCTAAGTACAAGGCTCTTGAAGAAGTTCCTCCACTTTCGAGGCGAATCGAATTGAAGTAAATTCTGTTCTCCGTACCTTCTGCTCCATAGATGCCGTAAGGGCTTCCCGTAGCGTTCGGATTGTACATCGCCACTGAATTGTTCGCACAAATAGTGGGCTTCGAGGTGGAACCATCGCAATTGTACATGTAGATCCCGTAAGGTGAAGAAGTCCCATTCAACAAGACCTCATTGCCTTGAGCTGAAAGTGTATCGGAATAGTAGGCGTAAATCCCTCTAGGCGAAGTATAGGTTCCCAAATCCTCAATGTAGTTGTCATCGATATGCCCATTAGCAGTGTAGTAACACGAAATTCCCATGTAATAGAAATTGCTGATGCTGTTTCCGGTAATCTCAAAGTTTTCTTGAAAATCAGTAGAACTAGCGCCATAGATGTACATCCCATAACTTCCATTTTCCAGGGAATTATTTTTTATGGTAATGTCGTTCGATTTGTTTCCTGTACCGGTATAGTCGTAAATAATCGCCCCATTGGTACTCGTATTGGAAGTTGAGGAGCGCAAGCGACAATTCTGAATGGTGATGTTTGAATTGGAACCCAAGAATTCAACGGCGTGACCGTAAAGCGTACCCGTGTTATCGAGGAAAATACTGTCGAAAGTCACATAAGAGGCATCCTCAAAACGAACGATGTAATTGTCGGAAGAGCTTCCGATGTAATACATCTCAGGAATTGCAGCTGCACCAGGTGCTGCTTTAAACGTAATGGTCGCGCTAGGACCAGCACCCGTGATAGAGCCGATGACGACTTGCTCATTATAGCCCGCAAATCGGACATCAAAATTCACATTTCCACAAACTCCAAAACTATCTAGAGCTGCTACTGCAGCCGAGAAATTTGGATAATCTGGACCCGCACCTCCAATGGTATAAGTTCCCGACATTCCAGTTCTAAAGCCATTTTGGTTTAATGTATCATTCACCACTTGTTCGTCCGTCAAGCCATTTGGCGCATCCGAATAGACTATGAGGTCATAGCTTGCACTGGAAGAAAACAAGAAGGAGCCAAGGTTTACATGCGCAGTATCTCCTGAAAGCAAGGATCCTGTCCAGGAAGCTCCAGTTTGACTTGCAGGAGTTCCACCATTGGTAGCAACACTCCAACCAACATTGGCAGAGGTCACCGTGTCTTGACCATAATTTTTCAAGACAACTACAACATCAGAAGTTCCGCCACAAGGAACGCTTACGATGCCTTGTATACCGATGTCCCTGTCTTTAGGTGGAAGAAATCTGTAGATCTGACCTGTCGCAGGCTTTGAACTCAAGCTCGAGTATTCCGTCGTAGTAGAATAGCCCGGACTTGATCCCGTACCATCTAAAGACAGAAAATTTCCACTTCCAGTACTCGAACTCGCTAAACCAATTGATGCGGAACCAAAGAGTGGGTTCCCACTTTCTTGTTGATAGATGTATTCAATGACATTGGTCGACTCATAGAGTTTCACCTGGAAGGAAATTACCGGGACATTGGATTGATAATACCATTCGTAACGCAACCATTCAAAGGTGAACACACGGTTTGGCGCTGACCCAGTCGTATCCCAAGAAGCTTTTGAACCTCCAGTTGCACGTCCGTCAAGGTCGTCCCATAGAGGTGCCAACAACGGGCGAATGGATGTTGAGCTGAAGTCTAGATCATTTGTAGGAGTGACATAATTTGAAGTAGTATCGAAAAACAAAACCCCATTAGAAGAGGTTTGCACGTGCTGAAAGGTATCGCCGTCGAACACGAAGTTAAACCCAAGCGGAATTCCGCCAGACTCCTCGTCGTCGGCTTCGATGGCTGTAACTCTGTTTCCAGAGACGAGAGTGTCGAAGTTTCCAGAAAGGGATTGTAAACTGTACAGGTTGAGTTGAGCATTGGCACTGAACGACCAAACAAGGCAAAGTGCTATTAAGACCTTCTTCATACTTCTAGGATTTTAGAGTATAAAGGTATGAAACTGAGGCCTTGAAGTCAGCTAGATTCGCAAAGCTTTCCTCAGTGGTTTGTTGAACTCAGTTCAAAGAAAGGAGAGAAAACATAAACTCTCACTTCTCAACCTATTCAGTCTTTTCAGACTCAAGAGCACAGTCGTGGGCAATGTACTCTAGGGCTTCCACGTCAAATCCGAGTTCCGCGGCTATCTTCAGGCGGTCGCCCAGTTTTTGTTCATCCATTTGAGCTTCTCGGTTCAGCACCCACAAATACTTTCTTGACGGATCACCGACCATAGCCCACGAATAATCATCGGCGCATTCGATCACGTAATAATTTCCTGCAAAAGGCCAGAAAAAGGTCACTTTCAATCTGCCCGGAAAATCGTCATCGGGAACCTTAGCAGAGCCAGTAATCTCTTCACTCTTGCCTGAGGAAATTTTGACTCCGCGATTCAGGACTTTGATTTTACCAGATTCCATAGGAGTGTAAGTGGCCGTTACACATTTCAAATTCTTTTCGAAACTGCTTGGCATGCGCACAATTTCATACCAAGTCCCCGAATATTTGGAGATGTCTAGGTCTTTTACTGTGGGCAATTCTTGTCTCGCCTTACAGGAGAATAGGGCAGCAAATACAATCATCATTAGAGCCAGTGTTGTTTGTTTTCTCATAGGAAAAAGATAGTTCGAGAAGTCCGTGAAATCCATGATTCACATCACAAAAAAAGGGGGCAAATTGCCCCCTTCGATTTCTTCATTCCGTTCTCCCTACAAGAAGGAATGCTTGCTTCCGTACTCGAGCATCTGCTTTGTGAAGTCCGATGGATACTCAACTTTCACGTCGATGATGTTCTCACCTTCCATCACTGGAACAAGGCGAGGGTTGATGAATCCACCGTACGGAGGAATGCCGAGGCTTTCAGAACGACTGAGAACTTCTTGATGTAAGTCTGCATCTACCTGAACCCCGTAATTCTCAACCAAATCTCGTCCAGCGTCATAGTCACCTTCAGATTTGATGCGTTGAATTTCGCGCAGTAAATCTCCAAATATGACTCGTAATTTTTCGTAGTCGTTGACACGGAAATAGGTCTTACCTTCTTGGGTGACTTTTTCAATCACATTCTCGGCCATTCCCTTTTCATAAGCCCAGCCTGCAACCAATTGGCGATTTCGCATGTGTGCCTCTTCAATTACTTCTCCCGGATCTAAGCGACGCAATTGAAGCATCATTCCGTTCCGGATGTAGCTGTCGTATTCAGCCTTCCCTACTTCCAAACTCTCCATCAAACCCAATTTGATCAGATTCGAATCCAAGAGGTAGTACAAGGCCACCAAGTCGGCTCTTCCTTCTTCCAGAGTGCTTGCATAATTTTTAAGCGTCTCTTTTGGCGTTCCCACACCATCGTTCAATTTTCCTGAAGCATGACCTACAACCTCATGCAATGCAGTGTGAAGTTTCGAAGCCAGTTTTCCATGCTCATCAGAGCGATTGAACTCCTCTTCTGTAAGGGTGAACTCTTTCAACATGCTCTTACCGCCAGCTTGACTGTAGGCCTCAACGATGTTTCCTAAACTCACCGACTTTGAACCGTGGTTTGCGCGAATCCAGTTGGCGTTTGGCAAGTTCACTCCAATTGGGGTAGACGGAGAAGCATCACCTGCTTCCATAATGGCGTTTACAACCTTATAAGTAACTCCAGTAACACTTGCTTTTTTGTGTTCATCAAGAATGGAAGAATTGTCTTCAAACCATTGTACGTTATCTGCAACAACTTTCATTCGTGCAGAAGCGTCGAAATCTTCCATTTGAATGATCGACTCGTATGTTCCTCTAAAACCTTTCGAATCTCCGTATACTTCAATAAACCCGTTGATGTAGTCGAGTACATCTCCAGTGGTTTTAGTCCATTGGATTGAATAGTCGTCCCAAGTTTTGAGATCACCTGTTTTGTAAAACTCAATGAGCAATTCAAAGCCTTTTCTCTGGTCTTCGCTTTCAGCAACAGTAACTGCTTTTTCCAACCAAGAAACCATTTCTTCAATGGCGGCTCCGTACATCCCACCTACTTTCCATGGAACTTCTTGTAGGCTTCCATCATCTCTTTTCACAAGCTTCGAATTCAAGCCATAAGAAACTGGAGTTGCACTTGTCTTGTCAATTTTCTCGGCATAATAGGCATCAACCTCAGCCTCTGTAATGCTCGGGTCGTAAAAGTTATTGGCAGATGCTTGCACCAAATCTTTCTTGGGATCAAGATTCACTCTTTTCGCATCTACTGCTGGATCGAAAATCGCTGAAAGCACCTCATCGGAAACCTCTGTTGAAGTCGCCTCCATCAGTGACTTAAAATAATCCTGAGAGAACTCTGGAGTAAACTTCGTCATACCATAGTGGTGGTGAATTCCATTTGCAAACCAAACGCGTTTGGTATAAACCATGAAATTCTCCCAATCCTTGGTAGTCTTATCCCCTTCGTAATTCGATACAATGTGTTCGAGTGCTTTTCGAATGCTCAAATTGTGACGGTAATTCTGGTCCCAAATGATGTCGCGACCTGCAAGTGAAACCTGATACAAGTAGTAGGCAAGCTTCTTCTGATCGAGACTCAACTTATCGAATCCAGGAACTTGGTAACGGATGATCTTAAGATCGGCAAACTGCTCGGCCAAATATTCGAATTCGTCCGTCGGCTGAGCCTCAGCCATCTCAGTAGATTCTTCTTTTTGCTCGGCTGGCGCGCATGCCGAAAGAATTGAAAGTGCCAAAATAGATGCTAGTGTCCAGTATTTCATATTCCTTGATTTTTCGAAGGGAACCAAAAGTAGAAATTCTCAATTAAGGCGAGCTTACTTCACGCTTATGCGATAACTCACAGTACCAGAGTAGTGAAGAAGACTCACTGTATAGATACCCCCAGACTCATTCATAAGGTTTATGGGGTGTACAGAAAGATTTCCGGTTGTATGAATTTCTTTGGAGCGAATGAGTTTCCCCCTAGCATCCCGCACTTCGACCTGTACAAGTCCTTCCAAGCCTAAAATTGAGATGTGAAAGGCTCCCTCTGTTGGGTTCGGGAATAGCTTGATTCGCGCACCCAATTGATTCAACTCATTTACACCAACACAAACTCCAGTGTTGTTTACCACAATGGTGTCGGTGCCTACGCATAAATTGACATCGGTTACTTGAACCCAAAGTGTATCGCTTTGGTTGACGGAAAACGACTGATCTGTTTTACCATTGCTCCACAGGTAAGTTGAACCTGGATTTCCGGCGTCGACTGTGTCCAGTTGAGTTCCGCACAATTCCAAATCATCACCAAGGTCTACAAGCGGAAGTGCATTCACAACAACATCCTGACTGGCACTTCCAGAACATAAAAGCGAATCGGTGAAGGTGTAGTCGATGGTGAATACTCCCACTCCAGATGAGCTGGGGTCAAAAATTGAGTCACTACTTATTCCAGTTCCTGAATAAACTCCTCCACTCGGGCTACCTTGAAACAACGGAAAGCTCGAAGCATCGGCACAAACATCAGGCACTGAACCAAAACTTACACTTGGCGCCCCCACAACAACGATTTGTGCGGCCGTCGAATCTTTACATCCATTGATGTCGCCGTAACGATACTGAAGTGCATAGCTTCCTGCCCCAACACTTGAAGGGTCGAAGAGGTTAGATCCACTAATTCCCGGACCACTGTAAACTCCTCCCGCTGGCAAGCCACTGCTCAGACTTATTGGCGCAGCAGTTTCACAAAGATCGGCGGGGTTTGTAAAGCTCACTGTTGGCACCGTATCCACCCGAATTGTATGTCCACTGGTATCGACACAACCTCGACTGTTTAACAGAGTATATCGAATTTCAAAACTACCTACACCACTGAGGCCTGGGTCAAAAATACTGTCGTTACGAAGGCCAATTCCACTGAATATTCCACCTGCAGGAATGGCGCTTACCACCAGGCTGTCACCATTTGAACAAAGGCTGCTCGGAAGATTGATTTGCGCTAAGTCATACTGGTCGAGGATCATTCGAAGACTGAAGAGGTATGGCAATCCTTGAGATTCCATGGAGGACCAAAGACCGGAAGTGTCTTTTGCAAAGGCCACATTGGAACGGAAATTCCCTTTGCTCATTCCAAGAGTAATCGGACGTGCACTCATCTGCTCAAGGGCGATGAAGTAGGAGCCCGAGTCGAGCACTTCAAGGCAACTAAACTCGAGGTAATACGATCGACCCGCATTGCTCACAATCCTATAAGAGTTCGACTCTGCTAACACAGAGCCTGGCCCTGAGCTGTCTTCATATAATTTCACTTTTATGGAGTCGCCCAATTGAGGGAAATTCAAATAGAAGGCAATGCCTGTAATCGTGTCCTTCTCCTCAATGTGAAACTTCTGAGCCATCTCAATTCCGGCCTTAGAAAATCCGGTGTAATCGGGGCTCGTCCCACCGATGGTGTAGGTGCCAGTTAATCCCGCTCGGTAAACTCCGGTGAGTGTATCATTTAAAGTATTCGAATCGATGCCAGAATTGAGATCATAGCTGAACAACGAAAGTGTGTCGATGCTTGAAGTTGAAAAACTGTGATTTCCTAAAGTGACCAGAAGAAAGCTGTCGGGCTGCAGTGTTCCTGAGTAGTTGTAAGTGGAAAAATTGGTACTCCCCAAACTTGCATTGACCTTAAAACTTGTGATGTTGTTGTTGCCCTCATTCTTTACTAAAGCCTTTACACTCTGGCTGCCCGAACAGTAAATTCCTTTTTCGAGGTCAACCACTTTCAAGTCATTTCCGGTAGTCGCTAGAAGAGAATAATCCTCAGTTTCTCCATATAGGTAGTAGCCACAAGGACTTGGAACGCTGCCGTAATAACGAATTTGAACCCGCATTCGATATTGACCTCTAGCAGTACTTGGAATATTAAAGCTTCCTGCAATCGTAGCGCCAACCACATTTGATCCGTACATCGTTTCACCAACATCTACAAAATCGCCGTCTCGGTTCCAATCGACCCATATTCTCTTTTAGGTGTAGTATTGACTTGTAGTCATGCTCCAACTCACCGCATCGCCAGGATCGGCCTTCACGTATTGGCTCGAGCTGAAGTCGGTGTAATACACTCCCCCTGGTGGTAAACCTGAAGGGTTATTAATGTTTACATGCGCTCCGCTGGTGCTAAAGCTGGACAGGAAGTAACTTGCATTTCCATGGCTCGGAACGCAGTAGGTCTGACTATTTGAAGATTTTGTAGTGAATGTCAGAAGGACAATCAAGAGAGTTAACTGGGCACTTCTCTGGAGCATTGGGGTAGTTTCAAATTGAGCTCAGCAATTTAGAAAAGTAGCTGCACATGTATCCTCTCACGAAACGGTAAATTCTATGAAATACGACGAAGTGCTAAATGAGAGGATTAACAACATAAAAAAAGCCCGGCTGAGTTCGCCGGGCTTTTAGTTCAAATATCTTTAAAGACTTAGTCTTCCAGAGAGGCTAAGTAGCGCTCTGCATCTAGAGCAGCCATGCAACCGGTTCCTGCGGCAGTAACCGCCTGACGGTACTCTTTGTCGGCAGCATCGCCACTTACAAATACACCTTTGATGTTTGTTTTAGTAGAGTCAGGTACATTTTGAACGTATCCTACTTCATCCATGTCGAGCCAGCCTTTGAAAATATCGGTATTTGGCTTGTGACCAATCGCTACGAAAAAACCTGTTGCTGGCAACACCGTTTCCTCTTGAGTTTGATTATTGATCACTCGAACACCATCTACCGTTTCATCGCCAAGGATTTCCGTTGCTTCATGATTGTAGAGCACCTTAATGTTCTTAGTGTTTGTCACCCGATGCTGCATGGCTTTGGAGGCCCGAAAAACATCCTTTCTGACCAACATAGTTACGGTCTTACATAACTTAGCAAGGTATGTCGCTTCCTCAGCTGCACTGTCTCCGGCACCTACAATCACAACATCTTGATTGCGATAGAAGAAGCCATCACAAACAGCACAGGCTGAAACACCTCCACCATTCTCACGGAATTTCTTTTCAGATTCCAAGCCCAACCATTTTGCTGAAGCTCCAGTCGAAATGATCACTGCATCTGCGGTAACTTCCTTTTTTCCGTCAACAATCACTTTATGAATGGGACCAGTAAAGTCAACTTCTGTAACCCACCCAGAACGAACATCAGTGTCGAAGCGCTCTGCCTGGTTGCGCAAATCAATCATCATCTGTGGGCCATTGATACCTTCTGGGTAGCCAGGGAAATTATCAACATCGGTTGTTTCGGTCAACTGACCACCCGGTTGCATTCCTTCGTACATCACTGGGTGAAGGTCGGCTCTCGCCGCATAAATTGCTGCTGTGTATCCTGCTGGGCCCGATCCTATGATGAGGCATTTTACGTGTTCTGTCTCCATTTCTTTCTACTTTTCGGCTGCGAAATTACAGTCTTTAAATTCACGGAATGTCGTCCCTCTGGCAAAATAATTTACTAAAGCTTAAACAACAAAGCCGATCTTATGTTTATTTGATGTGATTTCAATCACCCATCGATCGCCACGTTGGATGCTCATTCGCTTTTATCAATATTTTAGAAGACGAAAATTGAGGTATGAAAGGATCTTATAATCTACTAGACGAACTCGAAATTGCCGAGGAGCAAGTTCAATCAACAGACCTTCTCCGAGAAGCGCAAGAAATATTCAAAGCAGAAGAATCACGAGAAGCTGCCATTCGATTCCGACTTGGGAAGGAACTCAATCCACAGACCAAGCTCGAACGACTTTCGGGAGAACGATATTTCTCTACTGCAGCAATAAAAAGTATCTGCATCAAACATCGTCTACGATTTTTAGAATCGAAGCTGTTCAAAGGAGACATTCCTCAAGAAGCGATTCTTCAAATAAAACGTCTAGAAGAAAAGCAAGGCTCCGAGTTTAAGGCTTTCAAAGTCATCGCACCTTCTGAACGCTTTCGCTTGAAAGACAGCACAAAAGATCCGATTCTCCTGGCTCAAACAGAAAACGATGATTTCTTGTATATACATCAGTGGGGCAATGATATGAAGTGGTATCAGCGTCTCCTTTACTTCCCTCTTTCAAACATTCAAAATTTGGCGATAACCGCCTTTGTTGTTGCTTTCTTAGCGAGTATGATCATGCCGTCAGACGCCATTCCTGAATACTACGCGCGCACTTCAGCTTTGAGTTTTGTGTTCCGTGCAATCATATTCTTTACCATTAGTGGACTGCTTTTCACATTGTCGCTGATGTTAGGTGTACTATTGGAAAAAGAATTCAGTGAAGACGTTTGGAACGACCCTTACTTTAATTAGTCTCCTCCTTTTCTCTTGCAATCCAGAGTCTGGCCCCTGTGAATGGGCCGAGACAAGAGCATTGGCAGAAGTCGTGGACATCGTGCCCTACGGTCAAAATGAACATGGGGACAGCCTGTTTCACGTGCACATGCAATTCAATGGAACTGTATACGCCGAGAAGATCCAACTACTCGACGAGCTGAAAGGGATTGAAATTCGATCCTCCACCTTAGCCAAAAACCGCATTCGTATAGGCACTTCCTATCGCACAACCGTCAGTGAAGTTCGAAAAGGGAATTGCAAATCGCCCATTTTGAGTTTTGATGCGCGCATTGTAGAGTAATGCTTTAATTTCGGGCGATGCCAATCAATCCGCAAAAAGAACGTTTCATTCAAGCCGATCGAGGTAAGGAAGATGTCACCTCCTTGCTGGAAGGAATTCGTGAAAACAATCACGCTGTTCTGGCACGCGCCATCACATTAATTGAGTCAAGCAATGCCAAACATCGAGCCCTCGCATCAAACTTAATAGACGCCTGCATCGGCTTGGGTAAAAAGTCGAAAGTATTGGGCATAACCGGCACCCCTGGTGTTGGTAAGAGCACATTCATCGAAGCCTTTGGCGCTCATCTGATTGAGAAGGGAAATAAAATTGCTGTGCTGGCAATTGACCCGAGCAGCTCTCTAACAAAGGGCAGCATTCTGGGCGATAAAACTCGAATGAACGAGCTATCAAGATCTAAACAAGCTTTCGTGCGTCCCTCACCTTCATCGGGCTCATTGGGCGGAGTAGCCCGCGCCACAAGAGAAACCATTTTTCTTCTTGAAGCGGCAGAATACGATTGGGTATTGATTGAAACTGTTGGCGTAGGACAATCGGAAACCCATATGGTATCCATGGTTGACTTTTTTCTTACTCTGCTTCAACCCAACGCCGGCGATGAACTTCAAGGCATTAAACGGGGCATCATTGAATTGTCTGACCTCATCGTCATCAACAAAGCCGAAGAACACAACAGAAGTCTCTCCCTACTTTCACAACAACAATATCAATCGGCGCTTCACCTCTTCCCTCCTAGGAAAAGTGGATGGAGTCCAGAGGTGCTCCTCTGTTCTTCAATTGAGAAAACAGGAATTCCAGAAATAGAGGAGAACATTTTAAGTTTCTACAGAAAAACAGATCTCTCTGGTTTTCTCCAGCAACAGAGAGCGGATCAAAATCTTTTTTGGTTTGAAGAAAGCATTCGCTTTCAACTATCTGAATTGATCGAGCAAAAAGAGAGTCTCATTCGACTGCGCGATGAGCTTCGACTTTCAATAAGACAAGGCGAAATCAGTCCACTTGGAGCGAGCCGAAAACTGATGGATGCAGTTCTAAATTCTTAAAACAAGCGCTTCACCTCTTCTTTGAGGTAATTGGCAGCAATGGCATTCGGCATGGATTCCGCCTTTTGCACGGCCTCAACAATCTTCTTGCTCAAATCGAGTCCTGTGGCCTTTTCCGGACATTCTACAAGCGCCATATTGAACAATTTAATGATGTTGTTTTGAGCATTGGTCACCATACTCCAGGCACCCAATGAAATGTACATCTGTTGAGTGATGTTGTGTTCATACTCGCTCCGAATGGCTCGAATCACTTGCTTGTTAAGTTCCCGGGCAGACATATTCTGCTGGTGAACTCGTATGATGAGAGACTCTGGATGGATGCGCTCAAGAAATAAGATGAGACGCTCGTATGCCTGCAAGCGTATTGGTAGAGTCGTCTTTATGTTTTCAAGACGAATGTCGCGCTGACGCTGGCGCTGTTCATTTTGGAAGAATTGCTTCATCGTGAAATAGGTTGCAAGAAGCACAATGAGAGCCGGGATGGTGATTTTTAAAAATTCCAGAAAGAGATCCATAGTCAAATATTGACCACAAATATCTACAAAATCCAAAGGCTTGAAAGGCCAGAATAAAGAATCTTATCTTAGCGAATATCCCCACCTCTGCAGCCACCAAATCTATGATATTGCGAAAATTCTTCATTCTTATCTGCGTCTTTGGATGCGCCCTTTTCGCAAATTTCCAAGTGAATGGACAAAGCGGCTATCGCCTTCCAGCAAACGTTCAAGCGATTCCGAAAGCCGTGACGAAAGTGTTCACTGAGCAATACCCAAATGTGCTCGTCCACTCATGGTACGTAAGTCACATTACTTACTGGTACAGCGACGTCAGCTCATCGTGGTACGACGGCTGGTATGGCACTAGAAGCACTGTTGTTTACACCTACGACAAACCCTCCTATTTTGAAGTTGAATTCACTCAGGACGCAGATGGCATATCCCGAGCCTTTTACAATGCTTATGGCTACTGGTACGAAACAAGAACCCAAATAAGAGGATTGCCTCTCCCCGTTTTAGAATCGCTAGAAGCATCTCAATACTCCGATTGGAAAATCTCGAAATTAAAAGAGCGCATCAACAATCCAGCATGGCCTGAAGATGTTTACCGCTTTCAAGTTTCTAAAAAACTGCGCTCTCGAATATTGCGATTCGATGGAAAAGGCAATTTCATCCAATCGAAAACCATCAATTAATTTTCAATGAAAAAACTTAGCCTCATCTTTCTCTCGCTTCTCGCTTTTGGAACTCTATGCTTTGCCCAAAATCAGAATTCGAAGCTTCTCTACGCGAGTAGTTCAGAAATGCCTGCTGCAGACTTTTTGTCTGGAGTAAAATATGCGTCCATTGCTCTCAACCCAGTCAATCAAGGGATGGTCGACAACCAGGAAGGCATCGCTGCCTTTTATTTCGTAGCGCAGCAATACCTGCAGCAAATAGGATTTGAATCGTTGCCTTAACCTCAAACGAAAAAACAATTTTAGACAACACCATTAAATCATACTGCGAGTCTGCGACCGTCATTTTTGGTGGAGACATCGACAAGAAATCGATTTCTAATATGACCATTACGTTCGTTTCCTGCAAAGGAGACGTCTTCGGCTTTAGGTCTCAAAAGAAATTCAGTTACGGCCTCTTTGCCGATGTCGAAAAATAGGTGATTGAAGACTGGAAGTCAATTCAAGGTCCTAAAGGGCCCTACCAAATCAGCAACCAACTCTCCTTTACTCCCAACAAAACAAAATGGACCGCGGCAAAAGCCAAGGAGTATTACCTCTCGAAAAAAGATAACCTCAGTAAGGTCGAAGGGGTCTACGAACGGGTGCGCATCTCTTTCGAAGATTTTGCAGGTGGAAAATACAGCATGGCCATCCTTCCCGCTGAGGATCCCGACGAATACCTAATCATCTATCTATCTGGAGCGAGAAACGATCAAGATTGGAAAGCTGGAGAATTGAAAGGACGAATTCAAAAAACCGCAACTGCTAACTTTTTTACGGTAGAATGGATCGGAAGGGACAAGTCAGTATACGACGACGTTTACGCGAATTTGGATAGTTCAGGAATTGTGTTTTACTCTTCAGGAATATCTGCCATCTCCTACCAGTTTATAAAGGTTTTTCCAGTCCAGAAATAAGACTTCCCTGTAGTAATGAAAAAATACCTTGCAACTCTTTTTGTAGGTGTATGTAGCCTTTTCGGGACGTTTCAATCTTTTGCTTCGAGCAACGAAAGTGAATTCATTCGACTGAAAATTGAAAACCGAGACTACACAGCCATTCACAGTTTTGGAATCAAACTCAGAACTCAGGAAACAACAGCCAAATTCTATCGAGCTCGTGGGTTTTCCTTAGCTTGGACCAAGCCGAGTCGAGATATCTTAATCAACACGCTAAAGGCATGCACTAGCGAAGGCCTTAGTGAAGAAGACTATCATCTTCGAGGGCTCGAGAAGGCACTCACAATAAATTCTCCGTCGAGCGATCAAAAAGCAGATCTCGATTTACTCCTCACTGATGCCTTTTTAATCTACAGTTCTCATATGCTTTCTGGAAAAGTCAACCCCGTAACTGTTGATGCCGAATGGAAGGTAAATCGCAGAGAAGGAAATCCACTTGAATTGATCCAGAAAGGCACAGAAACAGGTGATTTCATGAGTATCTTCAGATTGCTCAATGCTGAACACCCAGAATATGAACAGCTGAAAAAAGCTCTGTCAAATTATAGTAAGCTCAGGGATGTGGAGTGGCAAGAAATCCAAGGCGGACCAACCATCAAAATGAACATGAAAGATGAACGTTTGAACTCAATTCGTAAGCGTCTTGAGTTGCTTGGTGATTTGTCTTCCGGTAAAACTCAGCAAACAGAGCTTCTCGATTCTAGTCTTGCGAATGCGGTAAAATCCTTCCAACTGCGACACGGATTGGATCCCGATGGAAATATTGGAGCGCAAACATTGGCGAACTTGAACGTTTCTCCGAAAATTAGAATAGAACAGATTCGGGTTAATTTGGAACGCCTGAGATGGTTGCCTCGTGATTATGGAGACTATTACCTGATGGTAAGAATCACCAAATTTGAATTGGAAATTGTGAGAAATAATAAAATCATTCGAAGGCACAAGATCATCGTCGGGAAACCGGCCAGAAAGACTCCTGTCTTCAGTGCTCAAGTTCAATACCTAGTGTTCAACCCAACCTGGACAGTTCCACCAACGATTTTAAATGCTGACGTAATTCCAGGAATCAGAAAGGATCCTTCCTACTTAGAAAAAAAGAAGTTGACTGTTCCCGACAAGTCCGGAAAGGCTCTAAATACCAACGACATTGATTGGTCGAGCGATGCTGTTCGGGGATATACCTATCGCCAAAGCGCAGGCTCCGAAAATGCCTTAGGAGCAGTGAAATTTATTTTCCCGAACGATTATCACATTTACTTACACGATACGCCTGCCAAGGAATTGTTTGCTCAAAACGAACGCGCATTTAGTTCCGGTTGCATCCGTGTTGAATCGCCCATCGCTCTTGCTGAGTTTTTATTGAACGACCCCGTCAACTGGAATGCCGCAAAGATTAATAGCGTGGTTCAAGGCAATACAACACAGACCGTCAATCTAAAAGAGAAACCTCAGGTTCATATGCGATATTCCACTGCTTGGGTTGATGCCGAAGGAACGCTTCAATTCAGAAAGGATATTTATAAGCGCGATGGAAAAGTCCTGCTAGAATTGGACAGAATAGTTGCGCCATAAGCAGGGTTCGTCAAAGTCCGTTGAGATATCTTGAACCGAACAAATACTTCTCGGATGGATGATAGATAAATAAGCAAGTTCCTCCCTTGATTTCGCCGATGATCTTTTTCGATTTCAATACCGGCACTGCAGGGCAGCCAAAACTTCTCCCTAATCTACCGTACTGCTCTATAAACTGTCGAGAAACATAGTTGGCCCCGTGCATCACAATCGCTCTTTCCTCAGCCATGTCGTTGATCCCTTCCTCCATGCCGCGCAGCTTTAAACTATAGCCGTGTTTTCCCATGTAAGTTCCAAGAGTAACATAGAAGCCTAAGCTCGATTGTTTTGAACCCAATACATTCGAAAAGGATTCGGCTTTGAGCTCACCTGTGTTCTTGCCATGTGCCACCAAGGAATGGTAGACCACCTTTTTTGATGTTAGGTCAATTACCCACAACCTCTTTTTGCTGGAAGGCAATTCCATATCGATGATGGTAATGAGTCTGGGATTGTCCAAGCTGCCCTCTTCCTTTAAAAGCTTGAAGCCTTTCATGGCCTTTAAAAAAACGTCCTTTTTTGGAAGGAAAGTCTCATAGGCCAGCTGATGATACAGCTCCTCCTCGCTCTGAATATTAGAGACATTCCACCCAACAATCAAGGCAATGAATAAGGATACGAGCGTCATAAATCCAATTTTAAGGCAGTCTTCTTTTTCATTTCACTGCTCTTGACTAAAATAAGGCTGTTTTACCACTCAAATAACAGCGAGCAAAACATTACTTTTGAGCTCTTCAAATGGAGGAAAAAAGACTCTCACACCGCATTGCAAGTTTGGCTGAATCGGCCACGATAGCAATGGCCACTCGAAGTCGAGAACTTCGTGCTGAAGGCAAAGACATCATTGGCCTCAGCATGGGAGAACCCGACTTCAACACTCCCGATTTCATCAAGGAGGCCGCTAAAAAAGCCATCGACGAAAATTTCAGCAAGTATCCTCCCGTTCCAGGTTACGAAAGTTTGCGCGAAGCCATTTGCGCGAAATTTCTGCGCGACAATGGCCTTCATTATGAGCCCAACCAAATTGTAGTAAGCACAGGAGCAAAGCAGAGCATCATGAACGTTGCGCTCGCTCTTGTTAATCCTGGTGACGAGGTCGTTCTACCTAGCCCCTATTGGGTTTCCTATCACGCAATGGCACATATGTCGGAGGGAAAAGTCGTGGAAATCCCTTGCGGAATAGAGCAAGATTTCAAGCTCACCCCCGACCAATTGGATGCACATCTAAACGATCAATCGCGGTTGATGATTTTCAGCTCACCATGCAACCCAAGCGGGAGCTTATACAGCAGGACTGAGCTCGAAGCTTTAGCTCAAGTAATTCTAAAATACCCGAACCTCATCGTTGTTTCAGACGAAATATACGAACACATCAATTTCGTTGGCGAGCATGCAAGTCTTGCCAGCATCGACGGCATGATGGATCGTGTGGTCACCGTAAACGGAGTCTCTAAAGCATTCGCAATGACAGGCTGGAGAATCGGATACATCGGTGCTCCTTTGTGGATTGCTAAAGCCTGTACTAAAACCCAAGGTCAGTTCACTTCTGCTGCCAGCGGAATCTCTCAAAAAGCTGCTGAAGCTGCAGTTTTAGCCGATCCTAAGGTGATTGATACGATGCGTGAGGCATTTCTCAAACGACGAGATATGCTGATTGAGCTCTTGGGTGAAATTCCCGAATTCAAACTCAACAAACCTGGTGGTGCCTTTTACCTCTTTCCCGAAATCGATGAATTATTTGGAAAGTCGAAAAATGGAAAAACCATCGAAGATGCAAACGACTTGTGCATGTACCTCTTGAATGAAGCAGGCGTTGCGCTTGTGAGTGGGGAAGCATTTGGTAATCCCAAGTGCTTGAGAATTTCCTACGCAGCCTCCGACGAAGATTTGCGAGAAGCTGCACGAAGAATCAAAGAAGCCCTTCTGGGATTTGAATAGCCCCCAAGAAATAATAGACCTCGTTGAGAAACTTGGAACAGCCCACTTTGCCGTTATTGGTGACGTGATGGTCGATTCCTACATTTACGGAATCCATGAGCGAATGTCACCAGAGGCTCCAGTGCCTGTGGTTGATGTTGGCCACCGAGAAGAGCGCTTGGGCGGAGCTGCAAACGTTGCTCTTAATCTAAAAGCCCTTGGCGCGAAGGTCACAGTGCTCAGCGTTGTAGGGGATGACGATTCTGGAAATCGATTGATCGAGCTTCTTTCAGAAAAGGATTTAAACGGATCCCAACTCATCCAAAGCAAAGAGCGAAAAACAACGATCAAACATCGGGTGATTGCGAATGATAAACACCTCCTTCGGGTCGATGAAGAGCGCATCGAAGACTTGAGTACTGCAGATGAAAATGCCCTTCTCAAAAAACTAAAAGAGGGTCTTGAGCAGGCTTCCTTTCAGGCGGTCATTTTCCAAGACTACAACAAAGGCGTTCTTACCAAAAGACTCATTGAGGAAGGAATTAAACTTTGCAACGAATACGATGTTTTTTGTGCAGTTGACCCAAAAAAAGACCACTTCTTAGTCTACCAGAAGGTGAGCTTGTTCAAGCCCAACTTGAAGGAAATCATAGGAGGTTTGAATTGGCAAAAACCCACTTCCACAGAGGAAGAATTGAAGTCGATTTCACAAGCCCTCCAAAGTCGCATCGGTTGCGACTCCCTACTTCTCACCTTAAGTGAAAGAGGTGTTTTGTTTATGCAGGGCAACGACTTGGGAATATTACCTGCCATGCCTCGGAACATCGTCGATGTATCTGGTGCCGGCGATACCGTACTTGCACTTGCTAGTGCAAGCTTGGCGCTGGGTCTCGACATTGAAACAGCGGCATATCTGTCAAATATGGCTGGAGGCCTAGTGTGCGAAAAGGTTGGTGTTGTTCCCATCGACAAGGAAGAATTGATTCAGACTATTCTAAATTCCAACTAGGGTCGAATGGACATTCACGAGTGGCGAGAGAAAATCAATCTCAAAATCTACGCTTCGAAGCTACGTGTGCTCAAAAGCTTTAAGATTCTCTCTTTAGTCGTTTCCATTTTCGCCCTTGGCGTGCTTGTGTACTATTACGGTTTTCAGCACAGCCCTCAAGGGGAAGATATTTTAATGGGCGTCATTCGTCTGAGCTTCCTCTTTTACGTTTTCCATTTTCTTCTCAAGGTCTTCTACGACTTTAGCCCCATTCAATTTATAAAACAGCATTGGTTCGAAGCCTTCATGGTGGTTGTGTTGATACTAGATGGGTTCTTTTACACCTTCTTCAATACCCTTATGATTGAGTCCATCTTTCGATCGTTCGATATGATGGCCCTTGCAGATGTATCTGAATTTTTCATTCAATTCTACCTCTTTGCAATAGTTGCCGCCGAGCTCAGTCAATCGGGAGGATTTATGCCGACCATCAAACTGCACCCGGCATTCATTTTTGTTCTTTCATTTGGCTTAATCATTCTTTTAGGTTCACTGCTTCTCATGATGCCTGAAATGAGCACCGGGGATGTGAGCTTCATCGATGCCCTATTTACTTCTACTAGCGCCACATGTGTCACTGGACTCATCACCCTTGACACGGCAACGATGTGGACCGTAAAGGGACATACCATCCTCTTAATACTCATGAAAGTAGGTGGAATCAACATCATCCTTTTTGGTGCCTTCCTCACACTTCTTGGTCGCCTTGGAGTTGGAATGAAGCATCACTTAGTGGTCGAAGATTTCGTGAATAAAGAGTCTGTTTTTAGCTCCAAAGGCATGCTGGGCCGAATTGTTTTAGTCAGTATCCTAATCGAATTGCTCGGGTCGATCTTGATTTTCTTTCAAACTACCTCTTCCTTGACGCATATGGCCTTTGGTCAAAAACTCTTTTTCTCTCTTTTCCATTCGGTTTCAGCCTTCAACAACGCTGGCTTTTCAACCATGTCGGGAGGTTTGTACAACGACTACTTAGTGAACCTACAATGGTTTCACATCACGGCAGGAGTCCTCATCATTTTCGGCTCCCTCGGCTTTACCACTTTGTTCGATCTTCTCGATCCAAGAAAGATTATGGAACGTAGAAAGCACAGCTGGAAAAAGCCCTTTTTAGGAAGCCAGGTCTCCCTTATCACTGCGGCACTCCTGATTTTTGGGGGCGCATTCTTCTTTTTCATTTTCGAAATGGACAACACCCTGCAAGGGAAGGATAGTTTTTCGGCCATTGTAGCTTCTGTATTCCAATCCATTAGTCTTAGAACCGCAGGCTTCAATACAGTTGACCTCACTCAAATGTCCATGCCTTTCATCATCGTTTGCCTTGTACTCATGTTCATTGGTGGTGCATCAAGCTCTACTGCGGGAGGAATTAAAACAAGTACCTTTTCAGTGGTTGTACTTTCGGCCTATTCCACCATTCGCGGGAAGAAAAACATCGAACTCTTTAAAAAGAGAATACCTGCTGGGGTGGTCTTTCGAAGTCACTCTATTTTCATGTTTGCCCTTTCGGGCATCATACTGGGAATCTTCCTTTTGAGCATAACGGAATCTGAGCTTTTGAGTTCAGGGCAGTTCCGAATGATGGACTTGGTTTATGAGGAGGTAAGTGCGTTCAGCACCGTTGGAGCCTCAACTGGAGTTACACCCTACTTGAGCAATGCAGGAAAAGTAGTTGTTATGATTTCCATGTATGTTGGAAGGTTGGGAACATTAACCGTAGCTTACGCGTTGAGTCGGAACATCGCGAGCACGAATTACACGTATCCGAAAGAATCCTTTATGGTTGGTTGATGGCAGAGATTACACCTTATCAAAGTGAGCAATCGAAAAAAGAACAGGTTGCTGAAATGTTCGACAACATCGCACATCGTTACGATTTCTTGAATCACGCCTTGTCGTTGGGCATCGATCGAGGTTGGAGAAAGAAGGCGGTGAAACTTCTATCGAAAGCAAAGCCAAAACGTCTCTTAGATGTTGCTACTGGCACAGGCGATTTCGCCCTTCAGTTGTTGAGCCTAAAGCCTGAAGAAGTCATCGGGGTAGACATTTCAAAAGACATGCTCGCCGTTGGAAACAAAAAGGTGGTGAAACGAGGGAAGGATAAAACTGTGACACTCATTTACGGTGACTCGGAAAACCTTCAATTTGAAAACGATCATTTCGATGCAATAACGGTTGCCTTTGGGGTACGAAACTTTGAAAACCTCGAGAAAGGATTGGCAGAAATGCTTCGCGTTCTTCGTCCGGGTGGGCAAATCGCGATTCTAGAATTTTCCAAACCAACAAACCGATTGGTAAAAGGTCTCTACTATTTATACTTTAAACGCATATTACCCGTCGTAGGTAAATGGGTTTCAAAAGACGCTCGTGCCTACACCTATCTCCCAGAATCTGTAGAGTCTTTCCCTCACGGAGAGGCCTTCATTTCAATTCTAGATGGACTTGGATACCGAAAAGTGAAACAATATCCGCTCACGATGGGGATTGCTTCAATCTACTTTGGTCAGAAAGCCTAAGCTTGAACAGGCATTCATTACTTTTGCGCCCTTGCTAATGAAAAGGGTCCACATATTTTTCATCCTATTGCTGTCTTTCTTGGCTTTGCCAAGTAAAGATGCCCTTGCTCAAAAGTATTCCCACAAGAAGAAGGTTCAAAACCTGCGTGAGTTCGATCGTAAAAAACTCCACTTTGGTTTCAACTTAGGTGTGAACGTCGGCGACTTCGGCTTAAAGTCGAGCATTCTAAGCAGCGACTCTCTACTAGGTGTATACACAGTAAAACAACCCGGTTTTAATATTGGTACTGTCGCCGATTATCATCTATTGCCTGAATTGAATATCCGATTTCTATTTACTCTTTCATTTGCTCAGCGCGACTTATTGTACACATATAGAAGAGGGCCAACGACGACTACCACTCAGGTAAAGCCAATTGAATCCACTTATTTAGACTTCCCGATAAACATTAAGTACCGATCGCTTCGCTACAACAACTTTGCAGCTTACGTCATTGGTGGAGGGATGTATAGCCTAGACTTGGCTTCAAATGAGGATGCCCCGCCAGGCGATGCTCCGGTCAAAATAAAACGGCACACCTATTCCTACCAAGTGGGAGGTGGCTTTGATTTTTTCTTGGAGTATTTCAAATTCGGTCTTGAGTTGAAAATGAGTTACGGAATTGGGGACATCAACGTTCCCGACAACACGACCTTCTCGGCGCCAATCGATGAAATTCGTTCGAAAGTTTTCACCATTTCCTTCCTATTTGAAGGCTGATCAATAAGCCCTTTTTTACGGTACAGCTTCTTTCGTAAATTTGGGCAACACACTAATTATGAGACATCTCCTTTTCGCGCTAATTCTAATTCTTCCTCTGCTCTCCTCAGCACAGTCTGTTGAAGACTATGCTGTTCAAATAGAAGCAACTACCACCAGCGGCTCGAACCCACAGATTCGGTTGGACTGGGTTCCAGATCCTACAACTACCACGTACAAAATTTGGAGAAAGCATCCTGACTCTGTAAGCTGGGGGACTGTGAAAAGATCTCAATCGGGTGTTATCAATGTGTACATTGACTACAATGTGAATGTAGGTGAGAGCTACGAGTATAGAGTTGAGCGAACTACACCGACAAAAACCGTTTACGGATACGTCACGGCTGGAATGGAATTGCCTCCGTTAGAAACCCGAGGAAAACTTCTACTTGTGGTCGATTTGGCTTACGCCTCTCAACTTCAGCAGGAATTGGGAATACTCACGAACGATTTGGAAGGCGACGGATGGCATGTAATCCGAAAAGACATTCACAACGCTGCGCCTGATACCACAGTAAAAAATTGGATTCAAAAGGAATACAACAAAGACCGTCAGAATGTTAAGGCCGTTTATCTTTTTGGACATTTGGCTGTTCCATATTCTGGAACAGAAGCATTTGATGGACAGATTAATGACCATTTGGGTGCTTGGCCAACAGATACTTGGTACGCAGATTTAGATGGAATCTGGACGGACTTACAATACTCAAGCAACTGGTTCTCCTACCCCCTTCGAACTCAAAACGCCCGTGGTGATGGCAAATGGGACCAGAATTCTATTCCAAGTGCTGCAGAATTACAGGTTGGTCGTGTTGACTTCAGTGATCTAACCTTCTTTTCTATGAACGAATGGCAACTGATGAAGAATTATGTCATTCGCTCGCATGAGTACAAGACCAATCAATGGAATGTACCAACTAAAGCTCTTGTGGTTGACAGCATAGGCATCAGCTTGAATCAAGCGCAAGGCGCTGCTGCCTACCGTTCATTTCGGCCCCTAGTTGGTAACAACATCGATGAGGCAGCTTATCGTGGAACGCTCAACAACAATTCATACTTAATGTCATACGCGAACGGCAATGGCACGTTCAATACTTTAACTGGCATCGGCACGAGCAATCAAGTTTCCGGGGATAGCCTCCGGTCTGTATTCCATCTCCTTCATGGAGAATATCTCGGCGATTGGGATACTCAAAACAATATGCTGCGAGCTCTCATCGCACAGGGTTATGGGCTTTCTTCATTCCACACTGGAAATCCAGAATGGCAAATCCATTCCTTGGGCCTTGGCGAAAGTATGGGACAATGTGCTAAAAGGACCATGAATAGCAGTGGCGTGTACGATGCAGGGAATTGGCAGAAAGGGGTCAATATTAGCCTCATGGGCGATCCAACTCTTCGTCTTCATATGATTTCGCCAGCCTCAAACTTCACAGCCACCGATCAAGGAAACAACCGAGTTCAACTCAACTGGACCGCCTCTACAGATCCAGTTCTTGGCTACCATATATACCGCAAGAAGAAATACGACGATTTCTTTTCAAGAGTGAATACTGAAGCCATCAATGGCACAAATTATCTCGATTCTTGTGTAGTAGACTCAGGTGATTACGTTTATATGGTAAGAGGTTTAAAACTCGAACAAAACACAAGTGGATCGTACTATAACTTAAGCCTTGGCATCTTCGATTCACTCACCTTAAACACGGCCGTAAGTGTTAACGCCGATTTCAGCCGAGCCGTGAACGGCGCTACCGCTAGCTTCACAAATTCAGCTTCAACCAACAACTTGCTTTGGGATTTCGGAGATGGAACCACTTCATCTGATGTAAACCCCATTCACATTTATCAAAAGAACGGGACTTACAAAGTGACACAGATTGCCATCAATGCCTGCAACAGTGATTCGATTTCCAAAACACTGGACATTGACTTTTACCGTCCGTTGCCCGTAAGCAACCTAAGCATATCTGATTTGGGCGCAAACCAATTTAAGCTGGATTGGAACCACTCCTCCTCTTTTGTCAATGGCTACAACGTTTGGCGAAGAGAAGTCCCCAACGGCTTCTTCCAGATACTCACCACTTTCGGTTTCTGGAAACAGAATTATTTCAATGATTCTTGCCTCGTTACTCCAGGCGATTATGAATACATGGTTTCTGGCTTCAAGCGCGACACTTTCGCCACCGGCATTAAACCCAACTTCAGCGACAGCATAAAACAAGTAATAAACATCACCACAGATTATACTGTAACAGCTGGATTTAGCTACACCACCAATGAAGACACACTCTTCTTGACGAATACTTCACAATTTGCAGATTCGTTTGTTTGGGACTTAGACAATGGCTTTCGTTCAAGTGTGGTTAGCCCTAGGAGAATTCTTGGCCAAAACGGCGCTGTGACCATCAAATTGAAATCGATTGGCTCTTGTGGGTCCGACAGTATTTCAGAAACCATCTCCTTCCAGACCATCGGCTTGGAAGAGGCTGAAAGAAAAAGAGTACGCATTCACCCCAACCCCAGTTCTGGAGTTGTATTTATTGAAACCGACCTCAGCGATCTAGACTGGCAGGTATTCAGTGCGGAAGGCAAGCTCATTGAGGAAGGGAAACTTGAAGATGCGGCTGTTGACTTACAACACCTAAATTCTGGTATCTATTTCATGCACCTAAAGTCCGAGAACTTCTCGGAAGTTCACAAACTCTTTTTGAGGCCCTAAGGCAATTTGCGCAGGTCGATGAGTGCGGTCCAAACACTTGTTGAACCTCCATCCATTCTAGCCCAAACAGGACGAAGACTATTGCCACTGACGGCAATATTGGTATAGTCACCGAAGAAAACTCGCTGCTTTGGCACAAATGGCTTTTCGCTGATTCGCAGATTGGAAAATGAATCTGCTCCATCCTTAGAATAGGCTAGATAAACATCTGTTTGAAAGTCGGAGTAGTTTCTTCGATCGTAGAAAACGCTGTACAATGCTCCCGTTTCTGGATGAATGGACATCCAACATAAAAACTGCTGACGATTTGTGCTGTCGTCATTTACTCGCACAGCTTCCGACCACGTCGCTCCCTTATCTTTCGAATTGGAAAGAAAGACATCCGTATTCTCAGCACCATTTCTTTGATCCGACCAACAAACATAAATGGTCCCTCGATTAGGGCCATCCGATTGGTCGACAAGGGTAATCGGCATTCCATTCGTTCTGTAGATTCCAGGAATTGAATAGTTCCAACCTGTATAGTTTTCATCGATTAGAACATCATTCTTTAACCAAGTCTTGCCGCCGTCCAAACTTTTGTCAAAACGCAAACCAGCCGGACCAGCCCAAGAGACATAAATCTCTCCTTCATTACCAAATGCCGGAACTGCCCCTTCTGTTGTATTAGAACTGTCAACGCAATCACCACTCACCTGATTAATACGAATGGCGTCACTCCAAGTTTCGCCTGCATCTATGCTGCTTGAAAAGTAAATGTTGGAGGAATCTGAGGCTTCGCGCGACCCGTACTTGTCGAACTGAGTCCAGGTTAAAACCAAAGTATCGCCTCTAGAAGCTACCCAGTGTTTGTCTTGTGCCTTTTCGCCATTCAATCCCGTGAAACTCCCTGGCGTCCAGGTCTTGCCTTTGTCGTCTGAATACTGACATACGATGCGATCAATCCAATTCCCGATTTCAGGATTCGATAGATGGAAATAATAAATGCGACCCGTCTCAGAAATGTGCATTACAGGGTCTCCCCATACGCCGAAATCGGAATGCATCACCTTCTTCTTCCACTTCTTCCCGCCGTTCTTTGAGATGTACACTCGATTAAGATTCACACCTACAGCCATCCACCGTTCTTTCTGTGGGTGAATTGCAATGCTTGGCTCATTGGGATCGTTCGCACCGGTGATCTTCACATTCTCAAATTCAGATTGCCCAACCAAATTGAAGCAAGAGAGAGAGAGGAGGAAGAACAAGAATGTACTTAGGCGCATAATTTGAATTGCTTGAGAGGTCGAATTAAAACATTTTCGATGTTCTTACGTAACTTACTATGCATGCATAGTATTTTTTTCTTACATTGAAGCTGTGAAACCAGAAGAGACTTTAGACTTTCCGATCAAGTGGGCATGGCACCACGTGAGTCGCATATACAACGCGGAGGCGACGAAGTACGGAGGCTCAATGGCTTTCGGGCACATTCTATTGAATGTAGACTTAGAGCAAGGCAGTCCTTCAACTTCATTGGGACCTAAGCTAGGAATGGAATCCACAAGCTTGAGCAGAACGATTCGAAACATGGAGGAAAAAGGCCTAATAGAAAGAAGGCCATGTAAAGATGATGGACGTAGAGTCTTCATTCATCTTACCAAGTTCGGACGTGAAAGTCGAGAATTGGCTAAAAACACCGTGGTTCAATTCAACGAACACCTCCGTTCCAGCATGGGCGAAAAACGATTTGACAGTTTTTTGAAGAGCATGCACAAAATCAACGAAATATTATCCACCGAAACATTCTTCCAAAATGAGAAGACAGATAAATAAGGTAGCCGTTCTTGGGAGCGGCGTGATGGGCTCTCGTATAGCTTGCCACTTTGCCAATACCGGACATGAAGTTTTACTCCTTGACATTTCGCCAAGAGAACTGAACGAGAAAGAAAAGGCAGCCGGTTTGGAATTGACTTCAAAGAAGGTTCGCAATAGAATTGTAGACGAAGCGCTTCAATCAGCTTTAAAGTCGAACCCCTCACCTATCTATTCCAAGGAATTCGCAAAACGCATCACTACCGGCAATTTCGATGAGGATCTTGGATCTATTAAAGATTGCGATTGGGTCATAGAGGCAATCATTGAAGACCTCAACATTAAAAAGGGCCTTTTCGAAAAAATCGAGCCTCTTCGTCAAGCTGGAAGTTTGATCACAACCAATACTTCAGGAATACCAATTCATCTTTTGGCGGAAGGTAGATCAGACGATTTCAAAAAGAATTTTTTCGGATCTCACTTTTTTAATCCGCCTCGTTACCTGAGCCTTTTGGAGATTATTCCAGGACCAGAAACAAGTCCAGAAAGCATTGACTTTATGATGCACTATGGCGGTAGATTTCTAGGTAAAAAAACCATTCTCTGTAAAGACACTCCAGGCTTCATTGCCAATCGAGTCGCCATCTATGCCATTCTATCAATATTCAGACATTCTCAAGCCATGGGAATGAGTGTAACGGACGTTGACAAGCTTACGGGCCCACTCATTGGTCGGGCAAAATCGGCCACCTTTCGAACTTCCGATGTTGTAGGAATCGATACGCTGGTTCGAGTAGCGAAAGGCATTGAAGCAACATGTCCAAACGACGAATCCATCGACGGATTTAAAGTACCTGACTATGTAGAACACTTAATTTCTGAAGGAGCCTTGGGAAGTAAAAGCGGAAAGGGCTTTTATCAAAAAGTAAAATCGGAGGATGGATCAAAAATTCTCGCCCTCAACCTCGAAACCAAGGAATACGAAGAGCAGCAGAAAACTAAGTTCGCGAGTTTGGAAGCACTCCGTCCTTTTGAGCATCACCTCGACCGCATTAAATCACTTTACAATGCCAAAGACGCCGCGGGTGAGTTCACGAAAAAAACTTGGATCGACATTTTCGCATACATCTCGAACAGAATTCCAGAAATTGCGGACAACGTATATCAAATTGACGATGCGATAAAGGCCGGATTCGGATGGAAATCCGGTCCTTTCGAGACATGGGATGCCGTTGGTTTGAAGGAAGTAATCGCAGATCTCAAAGAAGCAGGAAAGCAGATTCCTGAATGGCTTGAGAAAATTGACAAGTCGAACATTGAAAGCTTTTACAGAGTAGAGAATGGAGAAGCGCAGTTCTTAACTGTTTCTAGTTTAGAATACACAGCTATACCGGGAGCTCAAGCGCTTAGTCTAGCTGTACTCCGAGCCGATCATGTGATTTGGAAAAACGAAGAATGCTCAATATTCGATTTGGGTGACGGAATTCTAAACATAGAATTCCACTCTAAGATGAATACGATTGGTGCAGGAATCATTGGTGGCTTGAACAAAGCCATCGATATGGCAGAAGCCGATTACAAAGGTCTCGTCATTTACAACGAGGGTGATGCTTTCACCGCAGGTGCCAATGTGGGTATGATCTTCATGATGGCCGCTGAGCAGGAAATGGAAGAACTCGACATGGCTGTCCGATCTTTCCAAAATACGGTGATGCGCTTGCGTTACTCCGACATCCCTGTAGTAGTTGCCCCGCACAACCTTTGTTTAGGCGGTGGCGCTGAGATGTGTTTGCATGCCGACAAGGTTGTTGCTCATGCCGAATTATACATCGGACTGGTGGAATTTGGCGTAGGCATCATTCCAGGCGGTGCGGGAACGAAAGAGTTCACCGTTCGTCTCTCCGACGAAATGAAGGAAGGAGACATTCGTACAAACACCTTTAGAAAACGCTTCTTAACCATCGGTCAAGCTCAAGTTGCAACTTCAGCAGAAGAAGCTTTTGAACTTGGCTATCTCAGAAGGGGAATTGATGAGTGGGTCGTCAACAGAGCAGACCAACTTGCACATGCCAAGCGTCAAGCATTGGCTCTTTGGGAGAAAGGATACAAACGTCCGATAAAACGAACCGACATCACGGTTCTTGGGAAAGAAGCAATGGGACTGGTATACATTGGAGCAAACACCATGTATTCAGGGAATTATATCTCAGAACACGATAAGAAAATATCAGAAAAATTGGGCTTCGTAATGAGTGGAGGTGACCTGTCGGAACCCACCGAAGTAAGCGAGGATTACCTACTTCAACTCGAACGTAAAAAATTCCTGGAACTCTGCATGGAACGGAAAACACTGGAACGTATGCAGTCCTTGATCAAAACAGGAAAGATTTTAAGAAACTAAAGCACTAGACAGATGAATGCATACATCATAGCAGCAAAGAGATCTGCAGTAGGGAAATCGAAAAAAGGATTTTTCAGATTTACTCGTCCAGATGATTTGGCGAAGGAGGTAATTCACGGCCTTTTGGCTGAGGTTCCAAACTTAGATAAGGAAGACATCGACGACGTAATTGTTGGGAACGCCACCCCTGAGGCGGAGCAAGGTTTGAACGTAGGTCGAATGATTTCACTCATGAGTCTGAACACCGACAAAGTTCCAGGCATGACTGTAAACAGATATTGCGCATCGGGTATGGAAACCATTTCAATCGCCGCTGCCAAAATACACGCAGGCCAGGCCGATTGCATCATTGCAGGAGGCGTTGAAAGCATGTCGTCTATGCCAATGGGTGGCTGGAGAATTGTGCCAAATTTAGATGTCTCTGCCACAACTCCTGATTGGTATTGGGGCATGGGCTTAACTGCCGAAGCAGTTGCCAAAGAATACAATGTTAATCGCGTAGATCAAGATGCCTTTGCTCTAAGGAGTCATGAAAAAGCCGTTGCCGCAATCGATAGAGGGCATTTTTCAGATGAGATTGTTCCGATTACAGTTCGAGAAAACTTTTTAGATACATCTGGCAAGCCTAGTGAACGCAGTTGGACCGCTCAAGTGGATGAAGGTCCGCGACGAGACACAAATCCAACTGCCCTAGCTAGGCTAAGACCCGTTTTTGACGCCAAAGGTTCTGTGACCGCAGGAAACTCATCTCAAACAAGCGACGGTGCTGCCTTTGTTCTTGTGGTGAGTGAAAAAATGTTGAAGCAATTGGGCGTAGAGCCATTGGCTCAAATGAAAGCCTATGCGGCCATGGGAGTTCCTCCAAGAATTATGGGCATCGGGCCAGTTAAGGCTGTTCCGAAGGCTTTGAAAATTGCTGGGATGAAATTGCAAGATCTGGAAATGATTGAGCTCAACGAAGCCTTCGCTTCTCAATCCCTTGCCGTAATTCGAGAATTGGGTATGAACCCAGAAATCGTGAATCCAAATGGTGGAGCAATTTCTTTAGGGCACCCATTGGGATGCACTGGAGCGAAGCTCACCACCCAACTGATTTACGCCATGAAGAAGCGCAAACAGAAATATGGCATGGTCACCATGTGTGTGGGTTCAGGCCAAGGAGCAGCAGGTATTTTCGAAATTATTTAGATCAAAATCATTAGAACCATGGAATCAAAGAATTTAAAAGGAGGTGAATTTATCATTAAGGATGCCGATGCAACTTCGATGTTCATTCCTGAGGAATATTCAGAAGAACAGCAAATGATTGCTGCTTCGTGCAGAGATTTCCTAGAACAAGAAGTAAATCCAAACCACGACCGAATCGACTCTCTTGAAGAGGGATTGATGCCATCACTTCTTGAAAAGGCGGGCGAACTAGGGCTTCTAGGAATTAAGGTTCCCGAAGAATATGGAGGTTTTGGAAAAGACTTCGTAACCTCGATGCTCACAGCAGAAGTAATGGGTTCCGGTCACTCCTTCGCCGTTGCCTTCGCAGCTCACACCGGAATCGGAACACTTCCTATTTTATACTACGGGAACAAGGAACAGAAAAAGAAATACATTCCGAAGCTAGCCTCAGGCGAATGGAAAGGAGCCTATTGCCTTACGGAACCAAGCTCTGGGTCCGACGCAAATTCCGCAAAAACAAAAGCTACGCTATCCGAAGATGGAAAGCACTACATCCTTAACGGCCAAAAGATGTGGATTACGAATGCAGGTTTCGCTGATGTGTTTACCGTCTTTGCAAAAATTGATGACGATGCAAACCTCAGCGCCTTCATTCTTGAAAAGGATTACGAAGGACTCAGCTTAAACCCAGAAGAGAAAAAAATGGGCATCAAAGGCTCGTCAACGCGACAGGTCTTTTTCAATAATGTGAAAGTGCCCGCGGGAAACCTTCTAGGAGATCGACAGGGCGGTTTTAAAATTGCGCTTAACATTCTTAACCTCGGGAGGGTTAAGTTGGCTGCAGCGGCTTTAGGTGGGTGTAAGAGAACCATAACACAATCCATCATCTACGCAAATCAGCGAGAGCAATTTGGTCGCCCAATTTCAAAGTACGGAGCCATCCGCTTTAAGCTCGCGGAACAGGCCATCCGAACGTATGCCATGGAATCTGCCGTGTATCGTTGCTCACATGATATTGATGAAGCAATAAGTGCCCTTGATTCGCAAGGAACAGATCACGCAACTTCCATCTTAAAAGGTGTTGAACAGTATGCAACGGAAGCAGCCATTCTAAAAGTCTATGGCTCAGAAGTGCTTGACTATGTCGTCGACGAAGGAGTTCAGATTTATGGTGGAATGGGTTATTCAGCGGAAGCTCCTATGGACCGAGCTTATCGCGATGCACGCATCAATCGCATTTTTGAAGGAACCAATGAAATCAATCGCATGTTGGCGGTTGAAATGCTCCTGAAAAAAGCCATGAAAGGTGAACTGGACCTTGCCAGTCACGCTCAAAAGGTAGCAGACGAACTCATGTCAATCCCCGACTTCGGGACCGCTCCTGAAGGTCTTTTCGAGAAATCACAATCTTACATAACTGGATTTAAAAAGGCGGTTTTACTCGTTGCAGGTGCAGCGGTTCAAAAGTTGGCAACCACTTTAGCTAAAGAACAAGAAATTCTCATGAATGTGGCCGATATGCTTATCGATACCTATGTAGCTGAATCTTTAAAAATGCGGGTTGAGAAATTGGTCAGCATCAAAGGGGAAGCAGCATGCACTTCTGAAATGGCCATGGTGGAAGTCTTCATGTATGATGCTGCCGACAGAATAGCAAAGAGTGGGAAAGATGGAATCCTATCTTTTGTCGAGGGCGACGAGCAGCGCATGATGCTGATGGGTCTCAAACGATTCACCAAAGTGGACAGCGTCAACGTCAAGGAAAAGCGTCAAATCATCGCACAACAGCTCATCTCAGAGGACAAGTACGCGTTCAACGCTTATTAAAAAGACTGGGGTAGATAGCTTTTAGCGATCACCTCGCTCTACAAACGAACGCAAGTTGTGGCCAGTGTATATCTGACGTGGACGTCCGATAGGCTCGTTGTTTTCACGCATTTCTTTCCATTGTGCAATCCAACCTGGCAATCTTCCTAGCGCGAACATTACAGTGAACATTTGCGTCGGAATTCCAATTGCACGGTAGATGATTCCAGAATAAAAATCAACGTTCGGGTAAAGCTTGCGCTCCACGAAATAAGGATCATTTAACGCCGCTTCTTCAAGCTTCTTGGCAATCTCCAAAATTGGATCGTCTACTCCTAGGTTCTCCAATACATCGTCGGCTGCCTTTTTGATGATGCGGGCGCGTGGGTCAAAGTTTTTGTACACTCTGTGCCCGAAGCCCATCAAGCGGAAAGGATCTTCTTTATCCTTCGCCTTGGCTAGATACTTTTCAGTATCACCTCCATCGCGACGAATGCTTTCCAACATTTCAATTACCGCTTGATTCGCACCTCCGTGAAGAGGTCCCCAAAGGGCACTTACTCCAGCAGAGATGGAAGAATACAAACTCGATTGTGATGAACCTACAATTCTTACCGTAGAAGTAGAGCAATTCTGTTCGTGCTCCGCGTGAAGAATCAACAATTTGTTGAGTGCGCTTTCCACAACTGGGTTCACCGTATAAGGCTCCGTTGGAACAGCAAACATCATTTTCAAGAAATTCCCACAATAGTCAAGACCATTGTCGGGGTAGTTCACCGGTTGTCCTTTTTCGTTTTTGTAAGACCAAGCTGCTAAGGTGGGCATCTTGGCGAGGAGTCGAATGATGCTCAAATGCACTTCATGAGCTGAACGATTCGGATCCAATGAGTTAGGATAGAATGCAGTTAAAGAGGAAAGTAATGCACTCAAAACCCCCATTGGGTGGGCGTTCGAAGGAAAACCGTCGAGGATGTTTTTAATCTCTTCATGAACCAAGGTGTGCACCTTGATGTCATTTTTAAACTCTGAGTACTGGGCCTCATTTGGTAATTCACCAAAAATAACCAAGTAGGCTACCTCCAAAAAGTCCGCTCTGTCGGCCAACTCTTCAATAGAATATCCACGGTATCGAAGAATTCCCTCTTCACCATTTAGAAAGGTAATGGCGCTCATTGTAGCTCCAGTGTTCTTATACCCTGGGTCTAAGGTTACGTAACCAGTTTTCGCACGCAACTTACTGATATCAATGGCCTTCTCCTTTTCCGTTCCTTCAACGACTGGAAATTCGTGTCTTTCTCCGTCGATGATCAATTCTACATTTGCCATAATCCTTCTATTTTTCAATGAGTCCTGGGGAGGCATTGGCCTACAATAGTCCAATTTCCAGTTGCTACGAAAATACAAATTTGCCTTCGCATTTCCGAGAGCCCCAATTAAATAAACTTAAAGTCTCTTCCTGGGAAATATGCTTCCGCACCCAGCTCTTCTTCAATCTTCAAGAGACGGTTATATTTCGCAACCCTATCAGAGCGTGAAGCCGAACCAGTTTTTATCTGACCAGTACTCAAAGCCACGGCTAAATCGGCAATGGTCGTGTCTTCAGTTTCACCCGATCGGTGACTCATAACTGAAGTATACTGATTTCTGGTCGCCATGTTTACAGCTTCAATTGTCTCTGTCAAAGTTCCTATCTGATTCACCTTAACAAGAATACTGTTCGCAATGTTCTCTTTTACCCCACGACTTAATCGTTCGGTATTGGTTACGAACAAATCATCCCCCACCAATTGTACTTTATCACCAATCGCTTTTGTCTGACTAGCCCATCCAGCCCAATCGTCTTCAGCCATTCCGTCTTCAATGGAAATGATTGGATACTTCTTTGTCCAGGCCGTCCAGTAGTCGGCCATTTCATCTGAATTCAGTTTACGGCCATCGGATTTATGAAAATGATATACTTTCTCATCGTCGAGGTAATACTCAGACGAGGCCGCATCCATAGCGATGTAAATGTCTTCTCCTGGTTTGTATCCAGCATTTTCAATGGCTTTGAGAACATACTCAATGGCCTCCTCGTTGCTACCCAAGTTTGGTGCAAATCCACCTTCGTCACCAACATTTGTAGCAAAACCGTTTGCAGAAAGAACTTTCTTCAGATGATGGAATACTTCAACACCCATGCGTAAAGATTCACTGAAAGTGTCGGCGCCAAAAGGCATCACCATAAATTCTTGGAAATCGATGCTGTTGTCGGCGTGAGAACCACCGTTCAGAATGTTCATCATCGGAACTGGAAGCGTTCTTGCGTTCACACCTCCTACATATCGATATAGAGGCATGCCGTGATTTTGAGCCGCAGCTTTGGCTACTGCCAACGAAACGCCTAGAATCGCATTTGCACCTAAGTTGCCCTTGTTTGGCGAACCGTCCAAATCGATTAGAAATTGATCAATCCCTGCTTGGTTAAACACCAAAGAACCTCTCAGTTCATTATTGATGCTCTCGTTCACGTTTTGAACAGCACGAAGAACACCTTTACCCATGTATCTGTTTTCTTCTCCATCGCGAAGCTCAACAGCCTCGTGAATTCCAGTACTTGCCCCAGAAGGCACTGCTGCTATTCCTCGGGCACCACTTTCTGTCACAACTTCTACCTCTATGGTCGGGTTTCCTCTACTATCGAGAATTTCTCGCGCACTGATATTGCTTATAAAACTCATACTTTGTTATTTCTGACGTTTGTAATGAACTCATCAAATAGATAGCGCGAATCATTGGGCCCAGCTGATGATTCTGGGTGATATTGTACCGAGAATACAGGTTTCCCTTTCAATCGAATTCCTGCGACGGTGTTGTCATTTAGATGAACGTGGGTCAATTCCACATCAGCATTGTTCTTTACTGCCTCCATATCCACCACAAAGCCGTGATTTTGCGAAGTCACTTCACATCGACCCGTAAGAAGGTTTTGAACCGGGTGATTAACACCGCGATGTCCGTTGTGCATCTTGTAGGTTTTTAGACCTAAAGCTTGAGATAGGATTTGATGCCCGAGGCAAATACCAAAGACTGGAATACCACTTTCAACGAAGGATTTCACTTCCGTTACTTGAGCGCTCATTGCGGCAGGATCACCTGGGCCATTGGAAAGCATTATTCCATCAGGCTTCCATGAACGAATTTCTTCCAGTGAGGCATCCATTGGGAATACTTTCAAAAACGCTCCTCGATCTGAAAGGCATCGAAGAATGTTCCTCTTCACTCCGTAATCCATAACGGCAATTCGAAGTTCTGCGTTTTCATCTCCAAAATTGTAGGCCTCTTTTGTGCACACCTTCGAAGACAATTCAAGTCCTTCCATGCTCGGAACTTCTTTTAGTCTTGCCAGAAGTGAATCCACACTATGATCTTTGGAAGATATGATGGCATTCATCGCTCCTTTATCGCGAATGTGCCTCACTATTGCTCGTGTGTCTACATCTGAAATTCCGACCATTCCTTGCTTTTCAAAAAGGTCACCCAAGGAGGACGAACCTGAAGGCCGACTGAATATGTCCGAAAACTTTTTACAAACCAAGCCCGATATTTTGAGTCCATCGGACTCTACCTCTTCGTCGTGTACGCCGTAATTCCCAATGTGAGAAGGCGTCATTAAGAGTATTTGACCAAAGTAAGATGGGTCGGTAAATATCTCTTGATAACCGGTCATGCCGGTATTGAATGCTATTTCTCCAAAGGCTGTCCCAACGGCTCCTGCGGCGCTTCCCTCAAAGCTAGCTCCGTCCTCTAAAACAAGTAATGCTTTCGTCTTTTCCATAGGCACAAAAAAAGGGATTTCACTCAACGTAAAACCCCTTTTCTATTTTGAAATGTATGTTCAATTAGTCTTTCTTCTCTTCTTTTGAATCGGACTCATTTTCAGATGACGCTTTTGGCTCATCAGACTCAGTTTTTTCTTCTGTTTCTTTCACTTCAGGAGCTGCTTCCGCAGTTACTTCAGCTTCCGGAGAAGTTTCAACTTTCACGTCTTCAACAACTTCAGGAGTCTCTTCAACTATAACTTCCGCTTCTTCAGCAATCTCAACAGCTGCTGCAGCTTTTGGTTCAGTGGAACCGCTAGACTTGCGACGTCTTCGAGACTTAGTTTTCTTTTCAGTTGGAGAATAGATCTCGTTAAAGTCAACCAATTCTATCATAGCCATCTCAGCACCATCTCCCTGGCGAAAACCAGTTTTGATGATTCGAGTGTATCCACCTGGACGATCTTGAATTTTCGGAGCAATCTCTCTAAAGAGTTCAGTTACTACGTGTTTATTCTGTAGATATCCAAATACCACACGACGACTGTGCGTTGAATCGTCTTTTGATTTTGTCAAAAGAGGCTCAATATATACGCGCAAAGCTTTTGCTTTAGCCGTAGTAGTGTTGATCTGTTTGTGTTCAATCAGCGAGCAAGCCATGTTGGATAACATCGCTCTACGATGACCAACTTTTCTACCGAGGTGATTAAACTTTTTTCCGTGTCTCATTGCAATTCAGTTCTGAGCTGTTCTTATTTCTGTAGGTCCAACTTGTACTTGGAAAGATTCATTCCAAATGAAAGGCCTTTTGCTTCAACGAGATCCTCCAATTCTGTCAATGACTTCTTACCGAAGTTTCTGAACTTGAGCATATCGTTCTTATCATACTGCACCAAATCTCCGAGTGTATCGATTTCAGCGGCTCTCAAACAGTTCAATGCACGAACTGAAAGATCCAAATCAACCAATTTAGTCTTCAATAATTGACGCATGTGAAGTGAAGTTTCATCAAACTCTTCCTCCGCTGCTTTATCCTCATCGTCGAGCGTAATACGTTCGTCAGAGAAAAGCATGAAGTGGTGAATGAGAATCTTCGCTGCCTCCTTCAAGGCTTCTTTTGGGTGAATTGAACCATCGGTTTCAATTTCAAGAACCAATTTCTCGTAGTCAGTTTTCTGTTCTACACGATAGTTCTCAATAGAGTACTTCACGTTTCGAATCGGAGTAAAGATTGAGTCAATCGATACCTCACCAACCTGTGCATCAATAATGCTGTTCTCCTCACTAGGAACATAACCACGGCCCTTGTTGATGCTCATCTGGATACTCAAGTCTACTGACTCATCCATATGGCAAATCACCAAGTCTGGGTTTAATACCTGAAAACCTGAAGTGAACTGTCCGATGTCTCCTGCAGTCAACTTGTCCTTACCTTTCATCTTAACGGTGATGCGCTCATCATCCGTGTCTTGAATTTGCTGCTTGAAACGCACTTGTTTCAAGTTCAAGATGACTTCGGTAACGTCCTCATGAACTCCTTTTACAGTAGAGAATTCGTGATCAACCCCTTCAACTTTAATAGAAGTAACGGCATATCCTTCCAATGAAGAAAGAAGAATTCTGCGCAATGAGTTACCTATCGTAATACCGTAACCTGGCTCAAGTGGTCGGAACTCAAACTGACCAATGCGGTCGTCGGAATTCAACATAATTACCTTGTCCGGCTTCTGAAAATCAAGTATTGCCATTTCTTTTCCTTGTTCTTTATTATTTCGAATAGAGTTCCACGATCAACGATTCCTTGATGTTTTCTGGAATCATGATTCTCTCAGGAGAATTGATGAATGTTCCAACCATCGTAGTTTGATCAAATTCCAACCAGTCGTAGTTCGCAACGTTCGACGTTGACAAAGAGGACTGAATTGCAATCATTGCTTTTGAACGCTCGCGCACACCGACTTTATCTCCAGCCTTTAGCTGAAAAGAAGGGATGTTCACAACCTCACCATTTACCGTAATGTGACGGTGTGTAACGAGTTGTCTTGCACCGCGGCGACTGTTTGACACGCCCATACGGAATACAACATTGTCCAATCGTCCTTCACAAAGACGCAATAGGTTCTCACCTGTAATGCCTTTTGCTCTAGAAGCCTTTTCGAACATGTTTCTGAACTGACGCTCAAGAATTCCGTAGGTGTACTTCGCTCTTTGCTTTTCCTGAAGTTGAACCGCATATTCCGATTGCTTCATTCTTCGCTTGTTTGGTCCGTGCATCCCAGGAGGATAATTTTTCCTCTCAAGTGCCTTATCGGGACCAAAAATTGGTTCACGAAACTTTCTAGCGATTTTGGATTTTGGCCCTCTATATCTTGCCATCTCTCTACTATCCTTTAATTATTAAACTCTTCTCCTTTTCGGTGGTCTGCATCCGTTGTGCGGTAGTGGAGTTACATCAGTAATTTCTACTACTTGGATGCCGTTGTTGTGCAGGGTGCGAATCGCAGACTCACGTCCAGACCCAGGCCCTTTTACATACAACTTCACTTTGCGCAATCCTCTTTCAAAGGCAACTTTCGCGCAATCTTCGGCTGCTGTTTGAGCAGCATAAGGAGTGTTCTTCTTAGAACCTCTGAATCCCATTTTACCTGCGGAAGACCAAGAAATTACTTGTCCGCTGGTGTTTGTCAAACTAATGATGATGTTATTGAAAGTGGCTTGAATGTGCGCCTCTCCAACTGCATCAACTTTGACTTTAAGTTTTTTAGAACTTGACTTTGCCATGCTTCAGGGTTATTTACCTACTTGCTTTTTGTTCGCAACTGTCTTGCGTTTACCTTTTCTTGTCCGGCTGTTGTTCTTTGTGCGTTGACCGCGCAAAGGTAAACCAGAACGGTGACGAATTCCTCGGTAGCAACCGATGTCCATCAATCGCTTGATGTTCAACTGCACCTCAGAGCGCAACGCTCCTTCAACCTTATAATTATCGTTGAGTATCTGCCGTATTTTGGCCAACTCATCATCATTCCAATCCGCAACATGTTTGTTGGGATCTACACCAGCTGCCATCAAAATATCTGTGGCATTTTTTGGTCCTATTCCATAGATGTAAGTGAGGCTTATAATGCCGCGCTTCTTCCGGGGAAGGTCGATTCCTGCTATCCGAGCCATAATCTTTTAACCTTGTCTTTGTTTGAACTTAGGATTCTTCTTGTTGATCACATAAACGCGTCCCTTTCGTTTCACGATTTTGCAATCCTCACTGCGTTTTTTAACAGATGCTCTAACTTTCATCTCTTCACTATTTGTATCGATAAGTAATACGACCCTTTGATAAATCGTAAGGAGACATCTCCACTTTTACACGGTCTCCAGGTAAGATTTTGATGTAATACATCCTCATCTTCCCTGAAATGTGCGCAGTGATGCTGTGCCCATTTTCAAGTTCGACTCTAAACATCGCGTTACCTAATGATTCCACGATTGTCCCGTCTTGCTCTATCGATGCCTGTTTTGCCATTTAGCTTTTAACCAATTCTTTTTCTACAAATTCAAATGTCGATAAGACTTCTGCTCCATCTTTCCGGATCACCACATCGTGCTCAAAATGAGCAGAGGGCTTTCCATCGCGAGTAACAATGGTCCAACCATCTCGGAGTTGACGTATTTCGCGAACACCAAGATTAACCATCGGTTCTATTGCCAAGACCATTCCTTCAACCAACTTTTTTCCTCTACCTTGAGTACCATAGTTTGGTACCTCCGGAGATTCATGCAAGTCTCGACCTAAACCGTGTCCGACAAGTTCACGAACTACTCCGTAACCAAAGTCTTCAACGTAAGATTGAATGGCATGTCCAATATCACCAATTCGATTTCCAGCTTTCGCTGCCTTAATGCCACGCATCAAGGATTCTTTAGTGCGCTCCAACAACAAGTGAACCTCTTCATCAACCTCACCTACTTCGTAAGTGTATGCTGAATCACCATGAAAACCGTTTTTGTAAACACCGATATCAACTGATACGATGTCTCCGTTTTTCAAAGGCTCTTTGGAAGGAATTCCATGCACCACCTCTTCGTTTATAGAAACGCAGATGGACTTAGGAAACCCATTATAACCAAAAAAGCTTGGCGTGGCTCCATTGTCGCGAATAAACTCTTCCGCAATGCGGTCAAGTTCTTCCGGAACAACTCCTGGGACGATATGGGGTGCAAGCACTCCATGTGTCTTACCAACAAGCAAAGAACTTATTCTAACTAACTCAATCTCTTCTTCAGTCTTCAAATAGACCATCCGAACTCGACTTAAATTCCAATAGCTGAAGTCGACCGGCCTTGTATGCGTCCGGACTTCATCAAGCCATCGTAATGTCTCATGAGCAAATAACTTTCAACCTGTTGAAGTGTGTCGAGCGTAACGCCCACCATAATCAACAAGGATGTGCCTCCGAAGAAAAATGCAAAACCTTGACTTACACCCGCAATCATCGCGAATGAAGGCAAAATTGCAATCAGTCCCAGAAATACAGATCCGGGAAGGGTAATCTTCGAAAGAATATTATCAAGAAACTCGGAAGTATGAACTCCCGGTTTAACTCCTGGAATGAATCCTCCATTTTTCTTCAAATCGTCGGCCATTTGCTTCGGATTGATAGTAATCGCCGTATAGAAATACGTGAAAAGGATGATCATTATAAAGAATACTGCGTTGTACCAAAAGCCTGTAATGTCAGCAAATAAGGAGGCGAATGATGTAAAGAAATCACCATTAAAACCAGGCAATGAAACCAAGGATAATGGCAAGAACATAATCGCCTGGGCGAAGATGATTGGCATTACACCAGCTGCATTTACTTTTAAAGGAATGTACTGACGTGCTCCTCCGTACTGAGCGTTTCCGACCAATTTCTTGGCGTAATTCACCGGTACACGTCGAACACCTTGTACAAGCAATACGGTTGCTATGATCACGAGAAGAAGGAATACCAATTCAACCAATAGGATTACAAAACCACCACCGTTTGTTGTCAACGAATCAACTTCAAACAAGAATGACGTTGGAAAGCCTGCGATGATTCCAATCATGATCAAAAGGGAAATACCATTTCCAATTCCTTTGTCGGTAATCTTTTCACCCAACCACATTACGAACATGGTTCCTGTAACCAATATTACAGTTGAAGACAACCAGAAAAAGGTTCCAGGATCAACAATCGCTGAAGGAGGAATTTGAGTTGCAATGTAACCAGGAGCCTGAGCTGCTGTAATCGCAATCGTCAAAAGACGCGTCCATTGAGTGATTTTCTTACGTCCGCTGTCACCTTCCTTTTGCATCTTCTGGAAAGAAGGAATGGCAATTTGCAGGAGCTGCATCACAATCGATGCCGAGATGTAAGGCATGATACCAAGTGCGAAAATGGAAGCTCTCGAAAAAGCTCCACCTGCAAAGAGATTCAGAATGGCCGCAAGACCCTGCGCACTTTGCGCATTGTTCTGCAAATCCACTGAATTCACGCCCGGCAAAACAACAAATGAACCCAGTCTGTAGATCAGAATAAATCCAAGAGTGTAGAGAATCCGATTGCGCAGTTCCTCGATGCGGTAGATGTTTGCTATGGTTTCAAAAAATCGCTTCATCTTATCCGTTTACCAGGCTGGCTTTGCCGCCTTTGTCTTCGATGGCTTTTAGAGCAGACTTAGAAAATGCGTCTGCCGTTACATCAATCTTTACGCTGAGCTCACCACGTCCAAGAATTTTTACCAAATCCTTTTTTGCAATCAGTCCATTCTCGATCAAAACCTCAGGGTTGATTTCTTTTACTTTCTTTTCGTCAACTAGGTATTGAAGAACATCAAGGTTAATTCCTCTGAACTCAACACGGTTGATATTGGTAAAGCCAAATTTCGGAACACGACGTTGAAGTGGCATCTGACCACCTTCAAATCCTCGTTTCTTCGAGTAACCTGAACGCGCCTTCTGACCATTCATACCTCTAGTAGAGGTACCACCTCTGGTACTTCCTTCACCACGACCGACTCGCTTTTCGCTTTTGGTGGATCCCTCCGCCGGTTTAAGATTGTGCAATTCCATTGTACTAAATATTTTCAGTTTTCACCAAGTGTTTCACCTTGTTCACCATACCAAGAATCTGGTCGGTAGCTTCAACTTCTACGCTTGCATTGATCTTACGCAGACCCAAAGCTTGCATCGTTCTCTTCTGACGTTCTGGTCGTCGAATGATGCTGCGTACTTGTGTAATTTTAATTTTCGCCATGACTCTAACCGTTGAATACTTTGTCAATTGTAATTCCTCTATGACGAGCAACTGTGTATGCATCTCGCATTTCAGCAAGAGCAACCATTGTTGCGCGAACCACATTGTTTGGATTCGAAGAACCTTTAGATTTCGCCAAGACATCGGTTACACCAACACTCTCTAAAACCGCACGCATCGCACCACCAGCAATAACACCAGTACCGTTTGACGCAGGTTTCAAGAAGACTCTTGATCCTCCAAATTTTCCAATTTGTTCATGAGGAATTGTTCCATGGATAATTGGAACTTTAATTAGGTTCTTCTTCGCATCGTCGATGGCTTTTGCAATGGCGCCAGTGACTTCCTTGGCTTTTCCAAGTCCGTGACCTACTACACCATTTTCATTTCCAACTACAACGATCGCTGAGAAGCCGAAAGTTCGTCCACCCTTGGTTACTTTGGTAACTCGACGGATGCTCACGAGCTTGTCTTTCAACTCAATCTCGCTTGATTTTACTCGTTTAGTATTCGCGTTTGACATGCTTCTTAAAATTTCAAGCCTGCTTCTCTAGCAGCATCTGCAAATGATTTAACTCTTCCATGATATAGAAATCCGTTACGATCGAATACTACATCACCATATCCTGCTGCTTTCGCTTTTTCGGCGAAGGCCTTTCCCAATTTGGCAGCTTGCTCTTGTCTAGGGCTTTTTTGTCCTGCCTTATCGCTTATAGAACCCATGCCCACTAAAGTGCTTCCTGCAACATCGTCAATTAACTGAGCATACAATTGCTTGTTGCTTCTGAAAATTGAAAGGCGAGGACGCTCCGCTGTACCCGTAATCTTCTTACGAACGCGAAACTTGATTCTTTGTCTTCTTTCTAGTTTAGTAATTCCCATCGTACTCTTCTATTATCCGGCTGATTTACCAGCTTTTCTACGAATTTCTTCTCCTACGAACCTTACACCTTTTCCTTTGTAAGGCTCTGGTTTACGCATCGAACGAATCTTTGCCGCTACCTGACCCAACAACTGCTTGTCGTATGAAGTCAGCGAAATGGTTGGATTTTGACCTCTTTCTGAGGTTGTTACAACCGTAATCTCTTCTGGAAGTTGAAAGATGATGTTGTGTGAATAGCCAAGTGACAAATCCAACTGCTGACCAGTTGACGTGGCCCGAAAACCTACACCAACCAATTCCATATCTTTTTTGTAACCCTCAGATACACCAACGATCATGTTGTTAACCAAAGAACGATATAAACCGTGCATTGCGCGGTCGTCTTTATGATCGCTTCCGCGAGTCACAGTAAGAACACCGTCTTCGAGTTTAATCTCAACGTTTCCTTTTATCGTTTCTTTCAGTTCACCCAATTTCCCTTTAACACGAACCTCTTTGCCTTCAACGGTCAATTCGATTCCTTCTGGGACTACTATGGGCTCTTTACCAATTCGTGACATAAGTCTTATTCTTTAGCTGACGTAACACAATACTTCACCACCAACGTTTGCCGCACGGGCTTCCTTGTCGGTCATTACTCCTTTCGAAGTTGAAAGAACTGCGATTCCCAAACCATTCATCACGCGAGGAAGGTTTGACGAACCAGTGTACTTACGTAGTCCTGGTTTCGAAATGCGTTCAATCTTCTTGATAGCCGGAATTTTACTCACCGGATGATACTTCAAGGCGATTTTAATTGTGCCCTGAGGACCTGCCTCTGCATCGAACTTGTAGTTCAATACATAGCCTTTCTCAAAGAGAATCTTAGTGATTTCCTGCTTCAAACCTGAAGCTGGAATATCCACCACACGGTGACGCGATTTAATCGCGTTTCTAATCCTCGTCAAATAATCTGCTATCGGATCGGTTGTCATTTTTCTTCTATTAAATCTTTTACCAACTGGCTTTTTTCACTCCGGGAATCAAACCGTTCAAGGCCATTTCCCTAAAAGTAACCCTTGAAATACCAAACTGACGCATGTACCCACGTGGGCGGCCAGTTAATTTACATCGATTGTGCAAGCGCACAGAAGATGAGTTTGCAGGAAGCTTTTGAAGTCCTTCCCAATCACCGGCGTCTTTCAAAGCCTGACGTTTCTCTGCGAACTGAGCGACCATTCTTTCGCGTTTGCGCTCTCTCGCTTTCATGGATTCTTTTGCCATAATCTATCGCTCTTTAAAGGGTAAGCCAAATGATTTCAATAATGCGTAAGCTTCATCATCAGTTTTAGCAGTTGTCACAATCGTGACGTCCATTCCTGTAATGTTGGCTACTTGATCGATGTCGATCTCGGGAAAGATGATTTGCTCCTTAATTCCCATGTTGTAGTTTCCTCGTCCGTCAAAACCAGCGGCATTGATGCCTCTGAAGTCACGAGTTCTTGGAAGGGCAACAGAGACAAAACGATCCAAAAATTCGTACATCTTCTCTCCGCGCAAGGTCACTTTTGCTCCAATAGGCATTCCTTTACGAACCTTGAAGTTCGAAATATCCTTCTTAGAGCGTGTTACCAACGCTTTTTGTCCTGCGATTTTACTCATCTCTTGAACTGCGTTCTCAACGAGCTTCTTATCTGCTACCGCATTACCAACTCCCTGATTCAAGATGATCTTTTCAACCCTAGGCACCTCCATGATGCTTTTGTAGGCGAACTTCTCCTTGAGTGCAGGAACGATTTCGTTGCGGTACGTATCTCTTAGTCTTGGTGAATACATTACTTAATCTCTTCTCCTGATTTCTTAGAATACCTTATCAACTTACCCTCTTTGTTCAACTTTCGTCCAACACGGGTTGCATTTCCTTCACCATCAATCACTGAAAGATTGGAAAGGTGAATGGCTGCTTCTTTTTTCACAATACCACCATCTGGGTTAACAGCACTGGGCTTTTGATGACGGCTTACAAGATTTACTCCTTCAACCAAAGCGCGATACTTCTCGCGATCAATTAAGAGTACGCGACCTTCTTGGCCTTTGTGCTCTCCAGATATGACACGAACTTTGTCGTCTTTTTTGACGTGAAATTTAATGGCCATCGTCTACAATACTTCAGGTGCAAGCGAAACGATTTTCATGAATTGCTTTTCGCGCAATTCACGGGCAACTGGTCCGAAGATCCGAGTTCCTCTCATTTCACCTGTAGGGTTCAACAATACCACAGCGTTGTTATCGAATCGAATGTACGATCCGTCCATTCTGCGGACTTCTTTTTTTGTACGTACCACAACTGCGTGTGACACTGTACCTGCTTTGATGTTACCCGAAGGAATAGCATCTTTCACAGTAACAACAATTTTGTCACCGATGGAAGCGTAACGACGTTTCGTTCCTCCGAGTACGCGGATACAAAGGACTTCCTTCGCTCCACTGTTGTCTGCTACTTGCAGTCTTGATTCTTGCTGGATCATCTTAGATGCTCTTTAGCTCGTTTATTTAGCTTTTTCTACGATTTCGACTAATCTCCATCGTTTGCTTTTACTCAATGGACGGGTTTCCATGATACGCACAGTATCCCCTACACCACTTTGCTCTTTTTCATCGTGCGCCATGAATTTTTTCGATTTCAAGACGAACTTTCCATACTTAGGGTGCTTCTCGCGAATCTCAACGCTCACAACGATGGACTTATCCATTGCTGAGCTAGAAACAACTCCAATTCTCTCTTTTCTTAAATTCCTTTCTGCCATCTCTACTAGTTCTTGATATCAGCAAGCTCACGTTTTCGAATCTCTGTCTTCAAACGTGCAATGGTTCTTCTCTTCTCCCGAAGCAACATAGGATTCTCAAGAGGAGAAACGGTATGGTTCATTTTGATTTTTCCAAAATTTTCCACTTCGTTTTCCAGGCGTTCTGAAAGCTCCTCAGAAGTCATTTCCCGAATTACTGCTTGTTTCATTTCCTCTTATTTCTTGTTCGGTACAAAATCATTTCTAGTCACGAACCTCGTCAAGAGTGGAAGCTTTTGTGCTGCCAATCTAAGTCCTTCGCGTGCTTTATCTGGGTCGACTCCTTCAATTTCAAAAAGTATTCTTCCCGGTTTTACTGGAGCAACCCAGTGGTCAAATCCACCTTTTCCTTTACCCATACGAACCTCTGCAGGTTTCTTTGTAATGGGCTTATCTGGAAATACACGGATCCAAACTTTTCCTTCCCGCTTCATATACCGCGTTACGGCAATACGAGCTGATTCAATCTGACGTGATGTCAAACGTCCTGGCTCTAGGGTTTTAATCGCGTAAGTACCAAAAGCAATCGTGCTTCCACGTTGGGCAAGGCCTTTAACCCTCCCCTTCATCGCTTTACGGTATTTTGTCTTTCTCGGTGATAACATCGTTCGTATTCTTAACTATTACTTCTTAGGTCCGCCTCCAGATCTCATTCTCGGTTTTGGTGCTCTTTTAGGAGCAGACAATACCGGTGAGAGATCGCGTTTTCCATATACTTCACCTAAACAAATCCACACTTTAATGCCCAATCGGCCATATGATGTGTGAGCTTCTTTCAAACAGTAGTCGATGTCAGCTCGGAAAGTATGCAATGGAATACGTCCTTCTTTATAACTCTCAGATCGTGCCATTTCAGCACCATTCAATCGACCAGAAATCATGATCTTGATTCCTTCAGCCCCCATGCGCATTGCAGAAGCAACGGCCATCTTCGAAGCACGACGATGAGAAATTCGACCTTGAATTTGTTTGGCAATACTTTCAGCGACAAGGGCAGCATCCATTTCAGGACGCTTGATCTCGAAGATGTTGATTTGAACCTCTTTGTTCGTGATCTTCTTCAACTCTTCTTTCAGCTTGTCAACCTCAGAACCGCCTTTTCCAATGATGATACCCGGACGAGCGGTTTTAATTGTTACCGTAATCAACTTGAGAGTTCTCTCAATAATGATCTTCGAAACACCTGCTTTTTCCAAACGTGCATGAAGATAACGACGAATTTCGTAGTCTTCAACTAACTTGGCTTCGTAGCGTTTACCACCGTACCAGTTTGAATCCCATCCTCGGATGATTCCGAGACGGTTACCTATTGGATTAGTTTTCTGCCCCATCTTCGACTGTATTCTCTTTTGTTCCTAAAATCAAAGTCACATGGTTTGAGCGCTTTCTGATGCGATGAGCCCGTCCCTGAGGAGCTGGCTGGATACGCTTCAACACACGTCCGCTGTCTACCATAATTTCTTTTACTACCAGTTCCGAACCTTCCCAACTCTCTCCAGATTTCTCCTCGTAGTTGGCAATAGCCGACCAAAGAAGTTTTTCTAGACGACGTGCTGCGTCTTGTTTACTGAACTGCAAGATTCCAGAAGCTTTTTCCACTCCTTCACCCCGAATCATATCCGCCACCAATCTCATCTTCCGTGGGGAAGTGGGGCAATTGTTCAGGCGTGCTAGGAAGATGTTCTTCTTCGCCTCTTTTCGCGCCTCTGCTGATTTTCGCTTACGAACTCCCATCGTGTTTAAGCTTTAACTCTGTTATCTTCTTTTTCCACCGTGTCCTCTAAAGGAACGGGTTGGAGAAAATTCTCCCAATTTGTGTCCTACCATGTTCTCTGTGACATAGACAGGGATAAACTTGTTTCCATTGTGTACGGCAATTGTTAAGCCTACAAAGTCCGGAGTAATCATGGACGACCTCGACCAAGTTTTGATGACAGACTTCTTTCCAGAACCCTGAGTCTCAAGAACTTTTTGTTCAAGTTTGTAATGTACAAATGGAGGTTTTTTAAGCGATCTACTCATCTCTCACCTTATTTTTTCTTGCGATCTACAATAAATCTGTTCGACGGCTTTTTCTTAGCACGGGTCTTAAAGCCTTTTGCAGGTATCCCGTTTCTTGAACGTGGATGTCCTCCAGAACTCTTTCCTTCACCACCACCCATTGGGTGATCGACTGGGTTCATTGCGACACCACGAGTTCTCGGACGTCTACCCAACCATCTATTTCTACCAGCTTTACCTGAAACTTGAAGTGAATGATCTGAATTCGAAACTGATCCAACAGTTGCCAAACAAGTTTGAAGTACCATGCGAGTTTCGCCAGAAGGCATTTTTAAAATCGCATACTTACCATCCTTCGCCGTTAGCTGTGCATATGCACCAGCACTTCGGGCGAATTTACCACCTTGACCAGGGTTCAACTCGATGTTGTGAAGAACAGTACCGAAAGGCACATTCTTAATTGGAAGAGTGTTACCTACTTCTGGTGCAGCTTTAGCATCAGAAATAATTTCTTGACCTACTTCCAGTCCGCTTGGCGCGATGATATATCTCTTTTCTCCGTCTTTGTACTGAACCAATGCGATGAATGCAGTTCTGTTTGGATCGTACTCGATGGTCTTCACTGTTCCAGGAACGCCAAACTTATCACGCTTGAAATCGATGATACGATATGCGCGTTTGTGCCCTCCACCGCGATAACGTACAGTCATCTTACCGGTGTTGTTACGACCACCAGATCTTTTGATCGAAACGATCAAACTCTTCTCCGGAGTATTCGTTGTTACTTCTTCGAAATCTACAACCTGCTTAAATCGCTGACCAGGTGTATTCGGTTTAAATTTCTTGATTCCCATTTCCTTCTTCTTAGACGTTGCTGTAGAAATCGATTTCTTCTCCGTCTGCCAAAGTCACAATTGCCTTCTTGTAGTTGGCAGTGCGACCCTTCATGATGGTTGACTTACTATACCTTGATTTTGGTTTACCCAAATAATTCATGGTATTTACCGAACGAACGCTTACGCCGTACATCTCTTCAACTGCAGACTTGATCTCAAGCTTATTCGCCTTTTGATCAACCACAAAACCATAACGGTTTTGAGTTTCGGCCTCTTCCGTCAGTCTTTCGGTAATGATTGGTTTTATAATAGTTCCCATTTCCTTTTACTTATGAAAGAATACCCTCAATTGCCTTCACGCTAGCTTCACTCAAAATGAGTTTATCTGCTTTCATGATTTCGTAGGTGTTCAATTCGTTTACTGAAATCGTCTTCGCGTTTGGAATGTTCCGCGCTGACAACATTACATTCTTGTCTGCATCCGTCATTACAAAGGTTGCTTTCTTTCCTTCAATACTGAGGTTATCAACCAAAGCTTGGAATGTTTTTGTCGAAGGCTTCTCATAAGAGAAATCCTCAATAACGGCCATACGGTTGGCCGCAGCCTTAGTGCTCAAAGCAGACTTCCGTGCCAATACCTTAACCTTCTTGTTCAGTTTGATATCGTACAAACGAGGTCTTGGTCCGAATACGCGTCCTCCACCTCTAAACAATGGATTCTTGATACTTCCTGCACGGGCAGTACCTGTTCCTTTTTGGCGCTTGATTTTACGAGTCGAGCCAACTACTTCACCACGTTCTTTCGACTGGTGTGTACCTTGACGGCGTGCTCCAAGAGTTCCCTTCACATCCAAATACATGGCATGCTCGTTGGGCTCAATTCCGAACACTGACTTGTTCAGCTTAACCTTTTTTCCAAGGTCTTTTCCTGTCTTATCGATTAGAATCGCTTCCATGACTTATTTCTCAACGATTACGTAAGAGCCTTTTGCGCCTGGTACTGCACCGCGAACCAAAAGAATGTTCTGCTCTTTTAAAACTTTAATTACTCTCAAGTTCTGAACCGTCATTCTGGCGTTTCCCATTCTTCCAGCCATGCGCATTCCTTTGAATACACGACTTGGATAAGAGGCCGCACCAATAGATCCAGGAGCTCTCAGTCTGTTGTGCTGACCGTGAGTAGCTTGTCCAACACCACCAAAACCGTGACGCTTCACAACCCCTTGAAAACCTTTTCCTTTTGTTGTTCCAACAACATCCACGAATTCACCTTCTTCGAAAATCTCAGCGCTCAAAACATCGCCCGACTTTACTTCAGCAGCAAATCCATCTACCTCAATCATTTTGACAGGAGTAGCGACCTTGGCTTTCTTGGCATGACCCAATTCGGCTTTGGTTGTGCGATGCTCCGCTTTTTCTCCGTAGCCAATTTGCACAGCGCTGTAACCATCTACTTCCTCAGTCTTCACTTGTACAACAGTACAAGGTCCAACCTCAAGGATGGTGCAAGGATGGTTCTTTCCTTGCTCATCATATACGTTGGTCATCCCAACTTTTTTTCCAATCAATCCAGGCATGATTCTGTCTTTTCTATAGTTACACCTTGATTTCAACATCAACTCCCGAAGGAAGCTCAAGCTTCATCAAAGCGTCGACTGTTTTTGAAGAGGAACTGTAGATGTCCATCAATCTTTTGTATGAAGCCAGTTCGAATTGCTCACGAGCTTTCTTATTCACGTGAGGTGACTTCAATACAGTGAAAATCTTCTTGTTAGTAGGGAGTGGAATAGGTCCACTTACTACTGCACCAGTTGACTTTACCGTCTTTACAATCTTCTCAGCTGACTTGTCAACCAAGTTGTGATCGTAGGATTTAAGTTTGATTCTAATCTTCTGTGCCATCTTCCTAAGCCGTTGCTACGTTACCTTTAACTTTAGCGATTACCCCTTCAGCAATGTTCTTCGGACACTCCGCAAAGTGTGAGAATTCCATTGTAGAAGAAGCTCTACCAGATGTAATTGTTCTCAATGCTGTGACGTAACCAAACATCTCAGAAAGGGGAACTTTTGCTTTTACTACTTGAGCGCCTGCTCTAGAGTCCATACCATCCACTTGACCTCTTCTTCGGTTCAAGTCAGCTACAACGTCACCCATGTTATCTTCAGGAGTAACAACTTCTAGCTTCATGATTGGCTCGAGAAGCACTGGTTGTGCTTTTGGCATTGCCGTACGGAAAGCCAATTTTGCTGCAACCTCAAATGAAAGTGAATCCGAGTCAACTGCGTGGAAACTTCCATCAGTCAATGTGACTTTTAAGCTGTCTACTACATATCCGGCCAAAGGCCCATTAGACATCGCAGTTCTAAATCCTTTTTCAACAGACGGGATGAATTCACGCGGAATATTACCCCCTTTAATGCTGTTTACGAATTCCAATCCTTCTTTTTCAGGATCTTCAACTGGCTCAATGGTTACTTGAATGTCGGCGAATTTACCGCGACCACCAGTTTGTTTCTTGTAAGTTTCACGGTGATCAATCTTAGCAAGGATAGTTTCCTTGTAATTTACTTGAGGTGCACCCTGATTACACTCAACTTTAAATTCTCTCTTCAATCGATCAACGAGAATTTCCAAGTGCAATTCACCCATTCCAGAAATTACAGTTTGACCTGAATCTTCGTCGGTCTTCACCTGGAAGGTCGGATCCTCTTCGGCCAATTTACCAAGAGCAACACCGAGTTTATCAACGTCAGCTTGAGTCTTAGGCTCAATAGCCACACCAATAACTGGCTCTGGGAAAGACATTGACTCAAGAACCAATGGGCTTTTTTCTGCAGTAAGGGTGTCTCCAGTACGAATGTCCTTAAACCCAACCGCTGCTCCAATATCTCCTGCTTCAATGCTATCGATCGGATTCTGCTTGTTGGAATGCATTTGGAAAATTCGAGAAATACGCTCTTTCTTGTCCGTTCTTGTGTTCAAGACATAAGAACCCGCATCCAATGTACCCGAGTACATGCGGAAGAAACAAAGACGTCCTACGTATGGGTCGGTTGCAATTTTAAATGCCAATGCCGACATAGGCTCAGAGGCCTCTGGCTTACGTTGCTCTTCTTTACCTGTATTTGGATTAATTCCAGTTACAGCTCCAACATCCAGAGGAGAAGGAAGGTATTGCATCACGGCATCCAACATAGTTTGAACACCTTTATTCTTGAAAGCAGAACCACACAACATCGGCGTGATTTCCATATTGATTGTAGAACGACGGATTGCCTCAATCATTTCTTCTTCAGAAATCGAACTAGAGTCCTCGAAGAACTTCTCCATCAACTCCTCATTTGATTCAGCAACAGATTCGATGAGCAAGTCTCTGTAGTTGTTTACTGTCTCAACTAAATCTTCTGGAATTGGAACTTCCTGGAAAGTCATTCCCATGTCATCCTCGTTCCAAATAATTCCTTTCATCGAAATCAAATCGACTACCCCACGAAAATCATCTTCTGCTCCAATTGGAACCTGAAGTGGAACTGGCTTTGCCCCCAAACGTTCTTTCACCTGCTCAACCACTGAGAAAAAATCAGCACCTGAACGGTCCATTTTGTTTACAAACCCGATGCGTGGAACGTGATACTTATCAGCTTGACGCCAAACTGTCTCAGATTGTGGCTCAACACCACCCACAGCACAAAAAACAGCTACCGCACCATCCAATACACGCAATGAACGCTCTACCTCTACAGTAAAGTCAACGTGTCCAGGAGTGTCAATGATGTTAATCTTATACTCGGTCCCTTTGAATTTCCAAAAGCATGTTGTTGCAGCTGAGGTAATTGTAATACCACGCTCCTGCTCTTGCTCCATCCAGTCCATAGTTGCGGCACCATCATGCACCTCACCAATTTTGTGGGAAAGACCTGTGTAATAAAGAATACGCTCCGAGGTAGTCGTCTTACCAGCATCAATGTGAGCCATGATGCCGATGTTACGCGTAACTTGTAAATCTCTTTTTGCCATCTCCTGTTATACTCTAAAGTGAGCAAAAGCTTTATTCGCTTCGGCCATTCTATGTGTATCCTCTTTTTTCTTGAATGCTCCACCTTCTTCACGGTATGCAGCCATTATCTCGTCTGAAAGTTTCTCGCCCATTGAACGACCGTTTCTCTTACGAGCCATGCTGATCATCCACTTCATTCCTAAAGACACTTTACGGCTCTGACGAACCTCAGTTGGAATTTGAAAAGTGGCACCACCAACACGTCGACTTCTAACTTCAACCTGAGGAGTAACATTACTCAATCCTTTTTTGAAAACCTCTAATCCGTCTTCACTCGTTTTTTCGGCTACACGATCAATAGCTGCGTAAAAAATCTTGAAAGCTGTATTCTTCTTGCCTTCTAGCATTAGATTGTTCACGAAGCGTGTAACTAGCTCATCCCCAAATCTTGGGTCTGGCTCAACTCGAAATCCTTTTGACCTGCTCTTTCTCATTATTCAGCTTATTTCTTTGGTCGTTTTGTTCCGTACTTAGACCTACGTTGTGATCGTCCTTCAACACCTGCAGTATCAAGAGCGCCACGTACGATGTGATATCGAACACCTGGAAGGTCCTTCACTCGACCACCTCGCACCAACACGATGGAGTGCTCTTGAAGGTTGTGACCTTCTCCAGGGATGTAAGCATTCACCTCCTTGGCATTGGTTAATCTAACCCTCGCCACCTTCCTCATTGCTGAGTTTGGTTTCTTAGGTGTTGTGGTGTAAACTCGAACACATACTCCTCTACGTTGAGGACATGCGTCTAGTGCAGCGGATTTGCTGGACTTAGAATTGCTCTGTCTACTCTTTCTTACAAGCTGCTGTATTGTAGGCATTTCGTTGACTACTAGTATTTTACACAATATTATAGCTCCCCCTCAAAAATTTGGGGGTGCAAATGTAGGTTATTCAATGGTAAAAAACAATGGGGTAGAGTGCTTTTTTTTAAGGCTTCGAAAAAGGCAAAAAACGCCGCAGAATGGGGCTTTAAATGAAGTTATTCCAATTGACGTTCAGCCAATTTATAAAAGCGACCTTGTTTAGCCATCAATTCTTCATAGCTACCAGACTCAATTATGTTTCCACCCTCCAAATAATAGATGGAATTCGCATTGATGATTGTCGAAAGACGGTGCGCAATCACAATTCGAGTGACATTAAGTTGGTCAAGACTCTGGGTAACAATAGCTTGAGTCTCATTGTCCAAAGCGCTCGTCGCTTCATCAAATATCAAAATCTTAGGCTTGTGAACTAGGGCACGCGCAATCATAAGTCTCTGCTTCTGACCACCGGATAACGTCCCACCATCTTCATTTACTATGGTATGCATTCCCATGGGCATTGTTCTAATGTCCCGATCAAATGCCGCAGCACGAGCAGCTGCCCATGCATCCCTAATATCCAATTGAGTGGAAGCACCAATAATATTGGAATAAATGTCACCGGATACGAGAGAGCCATCTTGAAGTACAACACCAATTTGGCGCCGTAATAATTTAGGCTCCAAACGATCCAAATCCAATCCGTCGTAAAAAATACTTCCAGCCTCTGGCTTGTTAAAACCTAGAAGCAAGCGAATGAGCGTCGATTTACCTGACCCCGACGGACCAACCAAGGCTACATAGCCTCCCTTATGGATTTTAAGGCTTACATCATTCAAAATGAGCGGACCATCGTCCGTATACCTAAAAGAGACTTTGTTGATCTCTATACGCCCTTGCAGGGGTCCTGGAGCCTCTTTGCTCTCATTACTCTCTGGCTTAGTTTCGAGGATTGGTGACAAACGTTTGAATAGGATTGGAACTTGAAGCGCTCCTGTTAAACTGGATGAGAGTCCAACAATTGCACCCACAAAGCCACCATAAGCTCCGATGAAGGCAATAAATTCACCCGTTGATAAAGTGTCCTCAAGGGTTATTACTGTCACGTACACAAACATGGTTGACAAAAGCCCGAAAGCTCCTCCCATAATTGCTTGTTGGTTTTGAATCTTATATAAGTCAATCGACAATGTCTTTGCAGACATGAATTGCCTGAACCAATGCAAGAAAGCCATAGACTCCGCTCCACTCGCCCTGAACCGAGAGATGCCATTTAGAACTTGAAAGACTACACCGGATAATTGCCCTTGCTCATCGAGCAATACTTTCTGTTTGGCCAACTGAAGCCGCGAAAAATAAATGATCATCCCGACTTGAAACATAGATACACCAATGGCGAGAAGTGCCAAGTTCACATCGTAATAGAGCAGCAATCCAAGGTTCATGATGGAAAAGACACCAGCCAACAAGCTCGTTATCACGGCCCCAGAAAGAATTTCTCTAATTTGATTGATCCCCATTGAACGTGACGCAAGGTCACCCACATTAAACTGCTTGAAGAATTCAGTTGGCAAATCCATGAGGCGATCCCATAGAGCACTTTGCAACTTATAATCCATTCTCCCTTGAACTCGAAGCAAGGCATAGCTCTTGACTAAATCGAAGTTCATTCCAGCAATTGAAACCACAAAGAGCGCTAATGCAACGGTAAGGAGCTGCATCCGATCAGCACTTGGAATGACGAAATCGAATATCTGCGCACTTAAAACAGGCGCTACCAATCCCAAGGTGGCACCCACGAAACCCATTCCGATCACAAAAAGAAAATCACGCTTGTTTCGATTAAATGAAAACAGAGCGATGTCCTTAATGCCTAAATCTTTGTCTGCTGGGAATGGCTTATATAACTGGTATGCTTCGTCTGAAAACTCATCTGCCCGCTCAGCCGTAATTTTAAATACCTCCCTTGTGTAAGTATTCACGGCCTTCAATCCGCCTCGTCCATCAGGAATAACAGCTAAGGCATCACCTTCTTCTTTAGAAAAAGCAACAAAAGCGTCCTCCGTATTGTGCTTATACCAGCCTGGTTCGAGTAAAATCTCACGATAACGCACTCGACTGTAACGACAAATTTCATCCAACTCATCGTTGGAGCTGGTCTCCTTGTCTGGAAGAACCATGTCAATGCCATCAAACCGACCTACCATTTTACAAGCAGCAAAGAGGTCGTTCGTTTCAGTGAAATCTAAATCAAAGCCTTTAGAGTGCTTAAAGACCTTGGAAATAAGCCCCAATGAATTTGTAAACTCTTCGTCTTCGAGTCTGTACTTTTTAGTAATACGATCAACCTCACGCTCTGAACGATACTGGCGCTCATATTCATCGCTCTTCAGCACCTGATCAATAAGAAAGTGAAGTGAGGTCCAAATACTCTCCTCGCCAATGACTTTCGATGTAGGGTAACAATGGAAAACAGTGCCTTCGTCAACACTGAAGGCGGTATTTCTAGCAACGGGAATGATGCCATGCCCTTCTTCGTTCAAGATGTGCGTATTGAACTGGAAATTCGAACATTTCTCAAATTCCAACCACAAATTTGTCCTGTGCGTTTCGAGCGAAAGCTTCTTTTCCACTTTTACAGAGGTAAACTCAAGGATTGATTCGTCTGTTGGTGGAGGTACAATGGAAGTGTCGTCAGCAACTCCTTCATATAGACGAACGATCCATTGATCTACGAGCTTGGCTAAATCAGCTTGAAGTTCCTCGCGCTTTTGCAGTTCTTTAAGATTGGCCTCATCTAAGACAATGATGGTGGTATCTTCTTCTGCATCTACAAGAAAAGACAAGTTCAACTTCTTACTTGGAAAAGAGCCCATTATGAGTTCTCCCTCTTCGAAACTCGTGAAGTTATCTAGGCGGCCATGGGGTTGTCCATCCCGCGATACACAACTGGAAATATTGACCTTCCCTTTTAGGATATAGTATGCCTTACCAGGATTATCCGCAAGGAAAGGCGTAATCACAGAAAGCTGACGCATTTCTCCGTGATTTCTAAATTCCTTTACTATGGCAAGATGTTCCACTAGGTCGTTTTTACTAAGTGATAATACTTACTTGCTTTCTTCATAAGCTCGGTGTGCGTTCCTCGCTCTGCAATCTTTCCTTTATCCATTACAATGATTTCATCGCTGTCGCGAATGGTGCTCAAGCGGTGAGCAACAACCAATACACTGCATTTGCGTTTTCGAATCGCCTCATCGATGACTTGCTCGGTGGTAGGGTCCAGAGCCGAAGTAGCCTCATCTAGAATGAGTACGGTTGGGTCATTGACCAATGCACGTGCAATCTCGATACGTTGACGTTGACCTCCTGAAAAGTTCTTTCCCCCCTCGCTGATTTTATAATCGTACGCTCCTGGTTTGGTGGAAATCATATCGTGAATGGCCGCATCCTTACAGGCACGGATCAATACGTGATCGGGTATACTCTTATCCCAGAGGTTTATTACATCCCGCACACTCCCTTCAAAGAGATGCACTTCTTGAGAAACCATAGACATGGTATTGTTGATGATCTGTCGGGGCCACTTTGTTCTCGAATCTCCATCCAATAATATCTCTCCTTCCCAAGGCTCATAAAATCCAATCAATAGCTTCGCCACCGTCGATTTACCACTTCCAGATCCACCAACGAGAGCAATGCGCTCTCCAGGGTTTATTTTCAGCGAGAAATTCTCAATCAAGGGCTCGCCCACTTTTGAATAGCCGAAGGAAACATTTTTGAACTCAACGTAACCATCCAGTTTTTTAGATATATCCGCATAGTGATCTGCATCAACCTCTAACTTCTGCGCAACTTGCGGGTCTTCTTTTGAGCGCATGACATCATCGATTCGATTCATATCACCCTCCATTTGCTGCAGCGTACTTCCCAGTCCGACCAAACTTGAAATCGGGCCGGTAAAACTCATCACCAGACTTTGGAATGCGACGAGCATACCAACGGTTATTTCACCGTTCATGATTTTCAGTGCTCCTATGGTAAGGATGAGCATGCTTTGCAAGCTGCCCAATAATTTTGGCAGCATTCCAAAGCGCAATTCAAAGGATGCAAGGTTTTGAGACTGGTTTAAGACTTTGGTGAAACTCCCACTCCATTTCGTGAAGAAATCGTTTTCACGGCCCATTGCCTTGAGCGTTTCAATCGTCTTTATTCCTCCAAGTGTTACTCCGTAAAGTTTCCCTGAACTCACCGAAAGGCTGAAATATTTCTCAATTCTTTTTGCCCCAATGATCCTAAGCGAGCCAATGTTGAGCGCTGCGAATAACAGTGTTATTACTGATAAGGTCACATCGTATTGCAACATCAGCAGAAAGTAAAACACAACAACAAAAAGGTCGAGCAAGTTGCTAGCCAATTGGCTAGTTATGAGATTGGCTATCTTGTGATTTAGGGCCAATCTAGAACCCATCTCTCCTGCATCTCTCTGATGGAAGAATTGAATGGGAAGTTTAAGCAGATGCCAAAAATATTTTGCCGAACTCACCATCTCCAGCTTATTCTCAGCTTTCATAAGAACTGTGAGTCGTAGCCACTGCAACACTCCGCGCAATACTCCGGTTAAAGCCATACCTGCAATCAATGGCCAAAGCCAATCCGTAGATTTTGAAATCAGGATGTCATCGACGAAAATTCTTGAAAACACCGGAATCACCAAGCCAGGAATCACCAAAAAGAGCCCAACGACGAACAAGTACAAAATGGACGTTCGATAGCCATCCAAGCGCTCTCTCAGACTCGCTATGAGAGTACTCTGTCTTCCATCAGCAACAAAGTTTTCATTCGGTTTGCAATAAAGCGCGATTCCTGTAAAGCAATTATTGAATTCTTCAAAGCTCAATGTACGGTGCCCCATGGCAGGGTCGTTCACATAGAATTTCCCGTTCTTGAAACCTTCCAATACAATAAAGTGATTGAAATTCCAGTGAATGATGAGAGGGAAATCGAAATCCAAAAACTCTTTGAGGTCCTCGACTTTATAACCGGAGGCCTCCATATCATTCTTGCGGGCGGCCTTGAGAATATTGATTGCTTTACTCCCATCCCGATTGACACCACAATCTTCTCTTAATGCTTCCAGGGCGACGTGGCGCCCGTAATAGCCCATGACCATTTTCAAACTCGCAGCACCACATTCAACTGCTTCAAGCTGAATTACAGAAGTCGTCTTTGCCCTCCCTTTGGGCGAGTTGTAAACTCTTGCTATTTCTTTTTCTTCTGGAGTCAATGAAAGAGAATTATTCTAGCGTTGGGAATATCAAACTGATGGGGCGTTTGTTGTGCACAATAATCTGAGAGTTACAAAGCGTACCCGATTTCACCTCCAACTTCGGCCCGTCTCCGGAAGTCCAGTTAAAGCCACTTGGGGTTTCCTTACTCTTTTCCAATCGAACACGAACCGCGATGGGCGGCAGCCCTTGAGCAAATGTTGCAACCAACTCTTTTGTTCCCAATGTATTCAGCATACCCGCTGAAGTCGAGGGATATTCAGATACTTGCAGAACCTTCCCTCTCATATAACCAAACTTCTCAATCTCAACTGTAGAGGGGGATATCTTCGCCTCCATACCTGCTTTGATCTTTTTTCCCTCATTGGGTGAGACGTACACAATTGCCTCCAATCTTTGATCTTTTTGGTCCCTTTCTACACTGAGGATGTAGCTCCCTGGGCTCACAATGCTTCCCGCATCGACCATCAGTTCAATCACAGTTCCGCTATAAGGACTCTTTATTTCAGAATTTAGGCCGTACTTGGCATTCATCTCAGCCAAACCAGCCTCCAGGTCAATGATCTGGGCGGAGAGGTTGTTCAATTCCAATTCGTTTTGTTTTCCCAATTCGAACATACTCAATTGCATCTCCTCAAGCTCGTTTAAAAGAACCAGATTCTGCTGTTCAATTTCGAATAGCATTAGACGCGTATTGTTCATCATCTCTGTGGTAATCAAGCCCTTTTCAAGCAGCTCTTCACGGGCAGCAATTTGCTCCTTCATGAATTCAATGCGCTCCATGTTTTTCTCAATCCGCTTGCGTTTATTGGAGGCCTTCTTTTGAATGATTTCACCCTTTAAGGCCAAATCTTTATCGTCAAAACCCTTTATTTTATCATACTTTTCAATGAAGAGCTTGAGCTGATTCTGCATGTTTAAAATCTGTAGTCGCAACTCAGGTTGAGCTACCTTCACCACTACTTGCCCAGCAATAACTTCGTCGCCAGGGTTTACCAATACTCGATCGACTTGACCCGCAGCAAGTGCTGGAACTTCCATCACTCCACCCGATTGAAGCAAAATTCCTTTACCACTAACTGAATTGGGCAAACGCCCCGTTACACTCCATACGATGAAATAGATGATGATCAGTCCCATCGCTAAAATGGATAACCAATGATGTGGCTTCGTAATCTTGACCATTTCATTCAGTCGATCGGGCGACTGAAGTTTATCCATGGCCTGCTTTCTAAACAGTTGTGTATTCATCTTACTTCCCTATTGCCGGTAAACTGAATATTTCTGTTGGATTGATGCTCCAACTTTGTCCTTCTCCATTTACCAAGGTTCCTGTTTGGTACCTAAACTTTATGATCGCAGCATTTAATATCCCCAAGTAGGAGTTTAAATTACTTCTTGAATTCGCGGCATTTTGTTGAACTTGAATGAGGTTAACCACTGTGGTAGTTCCAAGTTTAAGTTTGATGTATTCATTGTCAAGAGCTTCCGCATTTGTAGCAACTGCCTGCTTAAATTGACTTACGGCCTCAGCGTACATAGCCACTTCACTATAGCTCGATGCTACGCTTTGTTGAATGTTCAACTCCAAACTTCTTAAGCTTTGAGCCAAGCTCTCTCTATTCGCCACCGCAGACCGAAGTGCTCCTTTGGTATTCTTTAAACCAAAAGGCATTGAGAAGCTAACCCCAGCAGTGTAACTCATTCCAGGAATGTTCGAATAAAATGGGGCAACATACTGCTCCGCAGAATTGGACTCGTAAATACCATTGTAGCCCACCCCTAGATTCAAATCCAAGCGAGGAGCGTTATTTCTTTCCGCAAACTGAATATTGACATCGCCACTTTCAACTCGCTTCTTTAAACCTTGATAATCGCCTCGGTTTTCTAGAGCCTTCTTCATCCAATAAGTCACGTATTTTGAAGAGTCAGGAATTTCAATCGACTCAACGAAAAACTCTTCTTGTGAAGTTTCCAATTCCGGATAGCGTTCGCCTCCGAGTCCCATCGATTCAGATAAACTGTTTCTGCTTCGAATCACATTGTTTTTAGACTGACTTACAAATGCAGATTGTTGTGAGTAATTCGCCCTTACGTACAAGAGGTCAGCCTTTGGTATGACATCTTTGTCAGCCAATTCAGTGAGCTGATCGCGATAGGTAATTAGCCCCTCAAGAACTTGACTGTTGATGGAGAATGAATAACGACTTCCTAGATAGGAGAGATAGTTCTGAACAACAATGAAAGCTTGTCGACTAACGTCATTTTGGTACTCCAACTGAGCAGCACTTAATTGGAGTTTCTGAATGTTCAAACTGGCAGCTGCACTTGCGCTCCCTCGGCCATTGAGCAAAGGCTGACTTGCATACAGAAACAAACTACCCGTATTGGTAACGAATTCTCCCATTCCTAGTGCCTGATACAAATCGTAGGTTGCGTCTTTCCCGAAATTATTCAGGCGAAACTCAGGTGAGAGGGTTAAGCCGCTCTTGAAGACCTTGCTTGCCGAAAGGCGATAGGTCAGTAGGTAATTTTGGTAGGATAAAATCGGGTCATCGAACAAACCCTCGCGTGTAGACTTCGTATAGGGTAAATCGTCAACTGAATTATTTAAACTGAAATTGAGTGCAGGAGCAAATAGATTCTCCGCTTGAAGCAGAAACCCTTCTTGCGATTCTATGTTTTGCTCAGAAATTTTTATCGAAGGGCTCGATTTAAACGTTTCCTCCAACACCCATTGCAGGTGCTTATAGTCCTGACCTGTGCAGTGTATTGTGAAGAAAAGGCCAAATAGGGCGATTAGACCTCTCAAAATCATGCGACTATAGTACGCATATTTTTGGGAGAATTCAAGCGAATGGAAATGTATGCTTAGTTGTCTCGTCTTTTTGACTGACGACCAAGACGTGAACCTTTAGGGTTTAACTCTATAAACTCCTCCCATTCAGGACTGCCAACGAAATCTGGATCTTTTAATATATCGCGCAACTCGTCTTTTGACATGGCGCTGAGATAATCAGGAAGTACAAGCACGCTTCCGCCACTAACGTTCTTCAGCAGCTCATTATCTAATTTTTCTCGTTTGTCGGAGGCAGTCATAATCTTTTGCATCGAACGAACGAAGGTACTCCTCAACAGTCCCTTGTGGGAAAAATGATTAAATGTTCGACGTACGCACTTTTTTGGCTGATGAACGAACAATCATGTCGCATAAAAAAAGCCCTCTGAAACAGAAGGCTCTTTTAGCTGTTGAAAATGCGGGGATTATTTTGTTCCCATCGCACGACGAGAAGCACGTCTCTCGTCTCTTTTTTGCAGTTGATCTGAGTTTAGGTCAATAATCTCTTGCCACTCTGGGCTTCCTACGAAATCTGGATTACGCATAACCTGACCGATTTCTTGCTTTGACATATCCTTCATGTAATCAGGAAGAGTCCATGCTCCACCGCTGATTTCTTCTAGATCTGATTCCGAAAGCTCTACTTTGTTTTTATCTGACATGTTCTTATAGTTTAGATGTTATGTATCAAATTGAGAATTCTAAATTAAGAATTCCTTTTCAGTTTCAATCTAATTTTTCCTGGCCTTCGACCAACGTTCAGTTTTATCCGATTAAAATCCTCTAAGCATAAATGCCTAATTTGCAGACATAAAAAAGCCCTCTGAAACAGAAGGCTCTTTTAGCTGTTGAAAATGCGAGGCTTATTTTGTACCCATCGCACGACGAGCTTCACGTCTCTCGTCTCTCTTTTGCAACTGATCTTGATTAAGATCAATAATCTCTTGCCACTCTGGGCTGCCAACGAAATCTGGATCACGCATAACCTGTCCGATTTCTTGCTTTGACATTCCTTGCATGTAATCTGGAAGGTTCCATGCTCCTCCGCTGATATCTTCAAGATCTGAATCTGTAAGCTCTACTTTATTTTTATCTGACATGTTGTTCTATTTAGATTGTTGTTATGTATCAAATTGAGAATCCTAAATTAAGAAATTCACCTCAATATTCATCGACCTTACATAGAGCCTTCGACCAAAGCCCAGATTTGTCCGATTAAAACCGGCAAGTGCAAAAGCTTGATTTGCAGGCATAAAAAAACCCTCACAGCTCAGCTGCAAGGGTTTCCTTTTAAGTTTTTGGAAGTCTACTGGTCGCGACCTAGGTTTGCTCTGCGAGCTTCACGACGATCGTCCATTTTGCTAACTCTGTCTGAGTTTAGGTCCATGATCTCTTGCCATTCTGGTGTACCAACGAAATCTGGATCACGCATAACCTGTCCGATTTCTTGCTTTGACATTCCTTGCATGTAATCTGGAAGAACCAATCCTGCTCCACCGCTTACGTTTTCTAATTCTGAGTCGTTTAATTCTTTCTTATTGTCTGACATGTTCTTATAGTTTAGATATTGTGTATCACTTTGAGAACCCTAAATTAGGAAATCTCTTCCAATCGATCAACAATTTTAAGCATAAGCTTCGATGAAATGCACGCTTTTGCAGTTAAGCTAAGTGATTGATTTCTAAAGCTGCCCAATAAATCAAGTGCTCAAAAGCAGACGGACAAAAGCTTTCAGAGAAGTTTAGTATTCCCACAACGAATTATGCAATTGCGTTTAAAGCAATGACCGCGACCTTTTGAAACTGTTGATTATTAATGAAGGCCAAGGAAAGCCTCCGAAAGCATCTTTACTTTCTTTGTGCTTAGATGTCTTCAACAAATTATCTTGACGAATTAAACCCGGTTCAACGCAAAGCCGTCGAACACATCGAAGGCCCATTGATGGTTATTGCGGGCGCCGGATCTGGCAAGACCCGAGTACTCACCTATCGGATTGCGCATTTGATTCATAAAGGAATCGACCCTTACAACATTCTGGCATTGACCTTTACTAATAAGGCGGCTAGAGAGATGAAGGAACGCATTAGTCGAATTGTAGGCCCCTCTGACGCAAAAGCCCTCTGGATGGGGACCTTTCATTCTGTTTTTGCTCGTATACTTCGAAACGAAGCCGATCGCATTGGCTACCCTAAAAATTTCACGATTTACGACACCGCCGATTCACGAAGCCTTCTCAAGAACATCATTACAAAGGAGCTTAAATTGGACGATAAAGTCTACAAAGTATCCATCGTTCATAATCGCATTAGCGCCGCAAAAAACAACCTTCTAACTGCTGCGGACTATGCCAATCAAAGCATTCTGCTTCAGGAAGACGCAAGTGCGAAGCGCCCGCAGTTGAGCGAAATCTACCGCCGCTACGAAAAAAGGTGCTTCAATTCTGGGGCGATGGATTTTGATGACCTTCTCTTCAAAACCAACGTTTTACTGAAGAATTCACCAGAAGCTCTCCTCAAATACCAAGAGAAATTCAAATACATCATGGTAGATGAGTTTCAGGATACCAATTTCGCTCAAGCCATCATTCTAAAGCGACTCGCTGCACGTTACGAGAATATTTGCGTAGTAGGTGACGATGCTCAAAGCATCTATGCTTTTAGGGGGGCGAACATTCAGAACATCTTGAATTTTAAGCGCGATTATCAAGATACGGCAACCTACAAATTAGAACAGAATTACCGATCCACTCAGACGATTGTAGGTGCTGCAAATTCAATTATTGCCAAGAACAAAGAGCAACTAGATAAAAATGTCTGGACCCAGAACGCGACTGGAGATTCCATTCAACTTATCCGGGCAAGAAGCGATAATGAAGAAGGTCGAGCTATTGCTGACGAGATCTACCGAACTCGCAGCGAGGAGCAAGCGGCCAACTCCGATTTCGCGATTTTATACCGAACCAATGCCCAGTCAAGGGCCATGGAAGAGGCGCTGCGAAAACTCAATATTCCTTACCGAATTTACGGCGGGCTATCCTTTTATCAGCGCAAGGAAATAAAAGACATTCTCGCTTATTTCAGATTGTTGGTCAACCACAAGGATGAAGAAGCGCTGCGGCGCGTCATCAATTATCCGAAAAGAGGTTTGGGCCAAACCACGATTGATCGGATTACCGTTTTCTCGAGCGAGCAAGGAGTTAGTATTTGGGATGGAATTCTGCAGTTGCTCGCCAACCCTCGAGGACTCAACAGCGGGACCATTACGAAGCTTTCCGAGTTCATTAACATGATTCGGTCGTTTGAAGGAACTCTAGAAACTGAAAACGCCTACGAACTTGCGAGTAAGATGGCAGCTTCTTCAGGAATCCTTCGAGAACTCTATCAAGATAAGACCATTGAGGGTGTCAGCCGTTATGAAAACATTCAGGAGTTGTTGGCTGGAATCAAAGAGTTCACCGACTCCGCACCTGAAGGTGAAGTGCGTTATTTGGCTGATTTCATGCAGGACGTCGCCCTACTAACTGACCAAGACAAAGACGATAAAAACGACTCCGACCGAGTTGGCTTGATGACCGTACACAGTGCAAAAGGACTTGAATTTCCATACGTATTCATCGTGGGACTAGAAGAAAACCTATTCCCTTCTCAAATGAGTACTGGAACACGTTCGGAACTCGAAGAAGAACGTCGACTTTTTTACGTTGCGCTCACTCGCGCTGAGAAAAAGGCCTACCTGTCATATGCGCTTACGCGATATAAATGGGGCAACCTCATCTACTGCGAACCAAGTCGGTTCTTGGAGGAAATTGATTCTTCATTCATCAGCACACCTCCTTCAAAAGAATCTTTTTCACCTTCTGGCTCGGACAGCAGGCAGGTAAAGCGTCTGACGAAAACTCCCACAAGGGCAACCCCAAGTATAAACCCAGCGCCCAATCGAAAATTGGTGAGGATGTCGGAGAGCGGAAGTCGACCAAACCTAGGTCGAGCGCAAGGCCCAAGCGACCTCAGCCCAGGAATGGAAGTTGAGCATCAACGATTTGGTAAAGGGAAAGTAATCCGTGTGGAAGGAAACCCAGAAAGCAGAAAGGCGACAATCAACTTCGAAGGAAAGGGTGAAAAACAACTCTTATTGAAGTTTGCACAGCTCACAGTTTTAAAATCCTCTTAGCACTTCAAAAAGGCTAAATTTGACCCTCAATATCAAGTAGATGGAATACAACACAAGCCGCGAAGACGTGAAACTTCCGGAATATGGAAGAAATGTTGAAAAGATGATTCAACATGCATTGAGCTTAGAAGATCGGGCTCAACGCAACCTTGCTGCAGAAGAAATCATTCGAGTGATGGGGCAGCTTAACCCCCAGCTTCGCGACATTGCAGAGTACACACACATTCTCTGGGACCACCTGTTTATTATGAGTGAGTTCAAATTAGATGTTGAGTGTCCGTACCCAATTCCGGATGCTGAATCTGCGAAGAAACGACCGGAACGCATTGCTTATCCTGACGGAAACATGAAGTATAAGCACTATGGAAAAAGCATTCCTGGCTACATCAAAAGCGCGATCGAAATGCCCGAAGGGGAAGAAAAAATGGAATTGGTAAGATCCATCGCCAATATGATGAAACGAGCGTATCTCAATTGGAATCGCGACTCTGTAAACGACGAAGTAATTGTTGAGCAGCTTGGAAAAATGTCGGACGGCCAATTAAAGGTCGACCCAGAATTTCAATTTGAATCGACAAGATCCATTCTCGGCTCCAACCTCAACAAGAAAAAACCAGCGCATAAAAAAGGTAAAAGCCGCAAACGCCCATTCAGAAAACCACAGCAATAAATGTCTACGTTCGAAATTGAAGGAGGTCACCAAATACAAGGTGAATTTCACTGCCAAGGAGCAAAAAACGAGGCCTTACAAATCCTTTGCGCAGTTCTTCTTACTGAAGAAGACGTTCGAATCACCAACATTCCCGAAATCCGAGATGTCAACAAACTGATTGACCTTCTCCGCGAACTTTCTGTTAAAGTAACTCGCAACGGGGATGGTGACTTTACGTTTAAGGCTGATGAGGTCGACATAGACTATTTAGAAAGTCCACGGTTCAGGGAAAGCGGGTCGGGCTTGCGAGGCTCCATTATGATCGTAGGACCTATGCTTGGTAGATTTGGGAAAGGATACATCCCTAAACCAGGCGGGGATAAAATCGGACGGCGCCGACTTGACACCCACTTCATTGGTTTCCAAAATTTAGGTGCCGACTTTAATTACGACGCCGACACCAATTTTTACCGGGCCGAAGCGAAACGACTTTCCGGTGCGAAAATGCTGCTTGAAGAAGCCTCTGTAACAGGAACGGCAAACATACTTATGGCTGCCGTGCTCGCCAAAGGAAGAACAGAAATATTCAACGCTGCATGTGAGCCTTACATTCAGCAGTTGTGTAAGATATTGAATTCCATGGGAGCCAAAATATCTGGAGTGGGCTCCAACCTCTTAATTATTGAGGGTGTAGAACGCCTCAATGGGTGCTCACACAGAGTCCTCCCAGATATGATTGAAATTGGGAGTATGATAGGATTGGCAGCGATGACCCAATCGGAACTCACAATTAAAAATGTTAGTTACGATGACCTTGGAGTCATTCCAAATGTCTTTAAAAAGCTTGGCATTAAACTTGAACGTAGAGGTGATGACATCTATGTTCCAGCACAGGAAGAGTATGTCATAGAAACGTTCATTGACGGATCGATTTTGACAATTTCGGATGCTCCTTGGCCAGGCTTCACACCAGACCTATTGAGCATTGTGTTGGTTATAGCTACTCAAGCAAAAGGCAGTGTATTGATACACCAAAAGATGTTTGAGTCGCGATTGTTCTTTGTGGACAAGCTGATTGATATGGGAGCACAGATCATATTGTGTGATCCGCATCGCGCTACCGTAATTGGATTGAATCGAAAAACTGCCTTAAGAGGCATAGAGATGACATCTCCCGACATTCGGGCGGGTGTATCTTTGCTAATCGCTGCAATGTCGGCTGAAGGCACCAGTTCGATTCACAACATCGAACAAATCGATCGAGGTTATTTCAAGATTGATGAACGCCTCAATGCACTTGGAGCGAGCATTAAACGATTGGATACTAATTAGAATCATAGCATGAAAAATCAACTATTAAAATACCTGGGAGTCTTTGCTGTATTGTTCAGCATGATCAGTTTTACTTCCATCTTAACAGCGCAAGAAGTAGGTATCAATGTCGGGAATGTAGCTCCTGAAATCAACTTAAAAAATCCTGATGGAAAGGAAGTTCCATTGAGTTCACTTAGAGGAAACTTAGTCCTAGTTGATTTTTGGGCTTCTTGGTGTGGACCCTGTAGACGAGAGAACCCAAACGTAGTCTCAGCCTACAACAAATACAACAAGGCTAAAATCAAGAATGCCAAGTCTTTTGTGGTCTACAACGTTTCACTAGATCGATCTAAAACCGCTTGGGTAAACGCAATCCAGCAAGATGGTTTAAACTGGGAAAATCATGTAAGCGACCTTCAATATTGGGGATCTCAAGCAGCCAAAGATTACCAAGTTCACGCAATACCTACGAACTTCCTAATCGACGCCAACGGCGTAATCGTTGCGAAAAATTTACGAGGTCAAAACTTGCACCTCACCCTCGACAAATGGGTTAAGCAACTATAAACCGAATGACATAATTGCAAAAGGCCCCGCGTGGCGGGGTTTTTTATGCCATATTGTCCCACTTAAGGACTTGGCAGCATCTGTGATAAGCACTTTCAAACAAAGCATTAAACATGATTTCTGAAGAAGAGATTCAAGAAGACGAAACAGAGCCTGATGTTGAGGGAAATTCGGAGCCTAGCGGTGAGTTGAGTCCTGAAGACCACGATCCTCTCGCTGAGATGGAAACGAAGTATGCCGAGGCCAACGACAAGTACCTAAGAATTTATTCTGAGTTTGAGAACTTCAGAAGAAGAACGGCAAGGGAAAAGCTGGAGATGATCAGTACTGCAAGTTCAGATATCATCAAGGACTTACTGCCAGCAGTAGACGACTTTGAAAGAGCTCAGAAAGCTACTGAAGCTATTGAGGACAAAGCGGCTAAAGCTGCCTTGGAAGGATACACACTAGTCCTTCAAAAACTAAATGGCATTCTTAAATCCAAGGGTCTCAAAAAGATTGAAGCTTTAGGAGAGCCTTTTGACGTCGAATTGCACGAAGCCATCACCAAAATACCTGTTGATTCCAAGAAACAAAAAGGCAAAGTTGTAGACGTAATTGAAAATGGATACATGCTGGGCGATAAAGTAATTCGCTTTGCAAAAGTGGTAATCGGAGAATAATGGCCAAACGAGATTTTTACGAAGTATTGGGCGTCTCCAAAGGAGCCACTGAAGCTGAGATTAAAAAAGCATATCGAAAACTGGCTTTAAAATATCATCCGGACAAGAACCCCGACGATAAAGCTGCCGAAGATAAATTCAAGGAAGCTGCCGAGGCTTATGAGGTTTTAAGTAACGAGCAAAAGAAAGCTCAATACGATCGATTCGGCCACCAAGGAATGGGCGCTGGCGCTAGTGGATTCGGAGGAGGGCATGGCATGAACATGGACGATATCTTTGAGCAATTCGGAGATATTTTTGGTGGCGCTTTTGGCGGATTTGGTGGTGGTGGAAGACAGCGAACTTCTGTTCGGAGAGGATCAAATCTCCGCATCAAGGTGAAGCTCAATTTGAAAGAAATTCTTAACGGAGTTCACAAGAAAATTAAGGTCCAAAAACTGGTGAATTCACCAGACGTAGAATTTGGAACATGTAGCACTTGCCACGGTTCCGGAAGCGTTACGCGCATTACGAATACCATTCTCGGACAAATGCAAACTTCCAGTGCCTGCCCTAGTTGTGGCGGTACAGGAAAAGTCGTTACAAAATCGGCTGGTGGCGCAAATTCCGATGGTCTCATTCGAGAAGAAGTAACCGTTGAAATTGATATTCCAGCTGGTGTTGAAGAAGGCATGCAACTCTCCATACGTGGGAAGGGAAATGAAGGTCCGATGGGTGGAGTTCCGGGCGATCTTCTTGTGGTTGTTGAGGAAGAAGCGAACAATCAATTTGAGCGCGACGGACAAACAATTCACTACCAACTCTACATGAATTTTGCCGATGCTGCTCTTGGCTTCTCGGCGGAGATTCCCAGCATTGAAGGCAAGTTGAAAGTAAAAATTCCTGCGGGAACACAATCGGGCAAGATTCTTCGCCTTCGCAATAAGGGCCTCCCTTCAGTTCATGGAAGCAGCCGAGGCGACCAGCTTGTGCATGTAAATATTTGGACGCCAACTGAGCTAAACGATGAAGAAAAAACCATTCTTGAAGGCTTCAGAACCAGCGAGCATTTTCGTCCAAACCCAAAAGCGGATGAAAAAAGTTTCTTCCGAAAAATGAGAGACTATTTCTCATAGAATTTACGCTCTTCTTTTCAATTACATTTGCCTGAACTGAAGCCAAGTAATGCAGCCGATTCTAGATATAAAAAACGTCGATAAACTTTACGCCAAACATCAGGCGCTCAAGGACGTATCGTTGCAGGTTCCAAAGGGGAGTATTTTCGGTTTACTTGGCCCGAACGGAGCGGGAAAAACATCCCTGATTCGCATCATCAATCAGATTACTGGACCCGATGCTGGCGAGGTTCTGTTCAATGGTGAATTACTCAAGCCTAAACACACCGAACGCATCGGTTATTTGCCCGAAGAAAGAGGTCTTTATCGCAAGATGAAAGTCGGGGAGCAAGCAACCTATTTATGCATGCTGAAAGGCCTTGATCGCAAGACCGCAAATCAAAAACTAAAGCACTGGTTCGAGAAGTTTCAAATCGTTGATTGGTGGGATAAAAAAGTTGAAGATCTCTCAAAAGGGATGCAACAAAAAGTGCAATTCATTGTCACTGTTTTACACGAGCCAGAACTCATCATATTAGACGAACCTTTTTCTGGCTTTGACCCAATCAACACCAACTTAATTAAGAGTGAAATCTTGGAGTTGCGGGACAAAGGAACCACCGTAATTTTCTCTACTCACAACATGGAGTCTGTAGAGGAAATCTGCGATCATATTGCCCTGATAAACAAGGCTGAAAAGATTTTAGATGGTTCCGTAAAAGAGGTGAAAGAAGCCTACAGAGCCAACATCTATGAGCTCAATTTTGTCGGCAATAAAATGGGCTTTACGAATGCCTTATGGACCGGTGCTGAATTGCTCGATTTTCAGAACAAGGGAGAGACTCAATATGCCAAAGTAAAACTCCTTGGTGACGTAAAATCCAACGACTTATTGAGAGCACTTTTACCCGTTGCTGAAATTCATTCCCTAGGAGAGGTTCTTCCCTCCATGAACGATATTTTCATTCAAAAAGTAACCGAAATAGAAACTGACGATGAATAAGATTGGACTCATCATCGGTAGGGAATATTTCTCAAGGGTTAAGAAGAAAACTTTTGTTCTCCTCACCTTGCTTGGTCCTTTGCTCATTGCAGGTGGAATAAGCTTAACCATATGGCTTAGCATTGAGGATGCGGAAGAGCAAAAGATTGTAGTCGTCGACCAATTGAGTCCACTCTTTTCTAAACTCGAAAACGACAAGCGTGTCACCTTCGACTACAGCGAGCTCACTTTAGAAGAGGCAAAGGCAAGTTTCCACGACTCACCTTACTCTGGAATCCTATTCATTCCAAAGAACATTGAGACCGGCTCTAAGACTGCTCAGCTCTACTTCAAGAAACAACCCAGCGCTGTTGTCATTCGAAATATTGAGACAAAAGTTGAAGGCATCATTGAAGAGCTAAAACTTGAGAAGTATCAGATATCACGCGAAGAGTTTTACGACGTTAAAACCAACTACGCCATCCAGCCCATAAAGTTTACGGAGTCGGGAAAAGAAGAAGACATCGACCAAGGTAAAACAGTCATCGGCTTCGTCTTTGGCTTGCTCATCTATCTGTTCATCTTTCTATATGGCGTGCAGGTAATGCGCGGTGTTATGGAAGAGAAAACCAGTAGGATTGTCGAGGTCATCATCTCCTCTGTGAAACCCTTCCAATTAATGATGGGAAAGATCATTGGGGTTGCCCTTGTTGGCCTCACCCAAATCGTGGTTTGGATTGTGCTCACATTCACCATTGTGATGGCTGTTCAAATGTTCATCTTGCCCGAAATACTTGGAATTGATACGACCCAAATTCAAGCAACCGAAGAAGTGTTGCAGGAAATGAATCAAGGGAATTCTGCGATGCCACAAGAATTCGATTTTTCGGATCCCAACAGCATTCTGAAGCGTACGAATTGGACCATGATGCTCGGACTTTTTCTCTTCTATTTTCTTGGAGGATATCTGCTCTACAGCGCACTGTTTGCAGCCGTTGGCGCCGCGGTTGACAACGAAGCCGATTCGCAACAATTTATGTTCCCAGTCACAGCTCCTTTGATCTTAGCCTACGTAATGTCGACCGTCATCATACAGAACCCTGAAGGCCCCGCCGCATTCTGGTTTTCAATCATTCCATTTACCTCGCCCATTGTCATGCTCGTTCGGGTAGCTATTGGCGTAGGAGACGGAGGTATTCCAATTTGGGAAGTTGCCTTATCGATGTCTCTCCTCGTTGTAACTTTCATCTTTGTGGTTTGGCTTGCTGGAAGAATCTACAGAACTGGAATTCTCATGTATGGGAAAAAAATTTCGTACAAGGAACTTTGGAAATGGATTCGCTATTAAGCCCTGCCATCCTGCCACTCATTTTATTAGATTCGTAGAGTCCAACCAAACTTGGACGACTAAGTATGCCTAAAATCTTAATTGTAGACGACGAGAGAAGCATCCGAAATTCCCTCAAAGAAGTTCTAGAGTACGAGAAGTTTGAAATCCATGAAGCCGAAGATGGGATGGAAGGACTTCAGAAAATTAAGGCGACAGAATTTGACCTCATTCTCTGTGATATTAAAATGCCGAAAATGGACGGCATTGATCTTCTCGAATTGGCCTTGGAAGCAAAGCCCAATTCTACCTTTATAATGATCAGTGGTCATGGCACCATCGACACCGCGGTAGCCGCACTTAAGAAGGGTGCCTTCGACTACATTCCAAAACCTATTGATTTAAATCGCTTGCTCGTGAGCGTCCGCAACGCAATGGACCGTCAAGAGCTCATCGTCGAAACTCAAGTCCTGCGGAAAAAGATCAACCGAAAATTCAGTTCCAACATCATTGGTGAATCGGAGAACATGAGAGCCGTTTTCGACATGATCGATAAAGTGGCACCAACAGATGCGCGAGTTCTCATTACCGGACCAAATGGTACGGGTAAGGAGTTGGTTGCTCGTCAGATTCATGAAAAATCAAATCGAATTAAATCACCCTTCATTGAAGTAAACTGTGCAGCCATTCCTGCAGAGCTGATTGAGAGTGAGTTGTTCGGCCACGAAAAAGGAGCCTTTACTTCAGCCATCAAGCAGAGAAAAGGAAAATTCGAACAAGCTCACGGAGGCACCCTCTTCTTGGATGAAATTGGCGACATGAGTTTATCCGCTCAAGCCAAAGTTCTGAGAGCCCTTCAAGAACATAAGATCAGTCGGGTTGGCGGCGACAAAGACATTAAAGTAGATGTGCGCATTCTGGCCGCGACGAATAAGGACTTGAAAAAGGAAATTACTGAGAAGAACTTTCGGGAAGATCTCTACCACCGACTTGGTGTAATACTCATTGAATTACCGCCTCTTCGAGAACGCTTGGATGACATTCCATTGCTTGTGAATTTTTTCCTCGACGATATTTGCAAAGAGCAAGGGATTAAACGAAAGGAGATTTCAGACAAAGGAATTGCTGAATTGCAAAAAGCTTCCTGGACTGGAAATATTAGAGAACTCCGGAATGTAGTTGAGCGCTTGGTAATTTTAAGCGACGATATTATTGACCAAAATCATGTCAAAAGTTTCGGTAACGCATAAGCCGAGACCATTATATTAGCATCAGTTGAAAATTAAAGAACAGTTGACCATGCAGATTCGAATACTCTCCTTCCTATCGTTAACCGCCTTGAGCCTTACATTATTCTCTTGCGGAAACGATGCGCCTAAAGAAGAAACCAAGGCGCCAGTAAAAACCAATTTGAATCAAAAGCTATTCAAGTTTTTAACTCCAGAAGAAACGGGAATCAATTTCAGAAACGATTTCACTTTTGATACCGAACTCCTTTTTTATAAGTATCAATACAACTTCAACGGTTCGGGTGTTGCCATTGGCGACATCAACAACGATGGATTGGAAGATGTCTATTTCGGTGGAAGTGAAGTTGCCAATAAACTTTATCTCAACAAAGGCAACTTAAAGTTCGAGGACATTACTGCATCTGCTGGAGTTGGAAACGACTCCTCATGGACTTCGGGTGTTACGATGGCCGATGTAAACGCCGATGGTTGGTTGGATATATATGTGAGTTGTTCTGGCTACCGAGATGGACCCAATCGAAAAAACAAACTATACATCAATCAGCAAAACAACAGCTTCAAGGAACAAGCAGAGCAATTCGGAATTGCTGACAGCGGCTTCAGTACTCAAGCGGTGTTCTTCGATTACGACTTAGATGGTGACCTCGACCTTTATGTTTTAAACCATGGCAATGAATGGTCGTCGGTGAGTCTTATAAAACGTGCATCGGGCGATCGCCCCATTCAAGCTGACATACTTTATCGAAACAATGGCGACGGAAGTTTCAAGAATGTTTCTAAAGAAGCCGGACTTGGTTATGAAATGTTGGGTGGATGGGGCCTCGGCATTGCCGTTGGCGATCTCAATGGAGACCTTTACCCAGAAATCTACATCAGCAATGATTACGATGCCCCCGACTATTTATATGTCAACAATGGCGACGGCACCTTCACTGAAGATGTGAAAGGTTGGATGAAACACGTTTCGCTCTTCTCGATGGGAAATGATATTGCTGATGTGAACAACGATGGCTTGCTCGACATCTTCACCTTAGATATGGCAGCCGAAGACAACAAACGAATCAAAACAATGATGTCGGCCATGCAACCGGATCGGTTTTATGAGCTTGTGAATTTTGGTCTTCCACATCAATATATGTACAATGCTCTTCAGCTGAATCAAGGAAACGAAAGTTTCTCCGACATCGCTCAGATGACTGGAATGCACAGTACAGATTGGTCATGGTCTCCCTTGTTTGCCGATTTCGACAACGACGGATACAAAGATTGTTTCATCTCGAATGGCTATCGAATCGATGACCGCGACAACGACTATCGAATTCGCATGTCTGAAACTTATGGTAAAGGTGGAAGCACCTCTCCAAAAAATGCTGCTGAGAAATTCAGACAAGCTCCTTCAACCCCGCTTCCGAATTATGCCTACAAGAACAACGGCGATTTAAGTTTTTCCAAGAAGAGCTATGAATGGGGTGTCGGACAAAAAGGATTTACCCAGGGAGCCGCTTTTGCCGATTTAGATCAAGATGGTGATTTAGACTTGGTCACAAACAACATCAAAGATTTTGCTTGGGTCTATGAAAACAAAGCAAACGAGATGTTCGAGCAGAAATATGTAAAGTTCAAGCTTGAAGGCAGTCCACAAAATCCGGATGCCATTGGCGCGAAGGTGACCTTATATACGAGTGATGGAATTCAGTTTTCAGAAAACCAGCCTACCCGAGGTTATATGTCGAGCAATGGGAGAGATCTTTTCTTCGCCGTGCGTGAAGGGGTTGAATTGGATCGTGTGGAAGTCGTTTTTCCAAATGGTAAGGCCTTGAGTAAAAAATTGACGGAATCAAACCAACTGTTCACTCTTTCCATCAGTGACGCTCAAGGGACCTATGCCCAATCGAAACCTAAAACTTATTTCCAAGATGCTACGGCCTTGATGACGCATGAATTTATTCATGTTGAAAATGAGTTTGACGATTTCGCGACTGAGATTTTACTTCCGCACAGAAACTCAATGCATGGCCCAGGGGTGACCGTTGGCGATGCAAATGGAGATGGCCTAGATGATTTCTATGTTGGCGGTGCACTTGCTCAGTCGGGAGCTCTGTATCTTCAGTCGAAGTCTGGAAGCTTTAAACTATCCAATGCTCAGCCATGGGTTAAAGAAAAATCGCGCGAAGATCTAGATGCCCTCTTTTTTGATGCCGACAATGATGGAGATCAAGACCTTTATGTCGTGAGTGGAGGAAATGAATACCCTCAGCAAGCCGCGGAACTTCAAGATCGCCTTTATGTGAATGACGGTAAGGGGAATTTCCAAGTGAATTGGGAAGCTCTGCCAAATATGAGCACGAGTGGAAAAGAAGTTGAAGCTGGAGACTACGACGGTGATGGCGACTTAGATCTATTCGTTGGGGGAAGACTGGTGCCTGGAGCGTATCCATTTTCTCCGGTGTCTTACATTTTAAGAAACGACGGAGGAAAATTCACTGACGTCACAGATGAATTGGCTCCAGATTTAAGGCAAGCTGGATTGATTACCGATGCCGAGTGGGTTGACATTGATCAAGATGAAAAACTCGACCTATTGATTGTAGGCGAATGGACTTCCATCAATTTCTACATGAACAAAGGGACCTCCTTTGAGATTTTAGACAACGATCTGCTTGCCAAACAAATCGGATGGTGGTCGGCCATACATTTAAATGACTTCGACGTCGACGGTGACCAGGACATCATTTTGGGGAACCTTGGCGAGAACTACAAATACAAAGCTTCATTCGAGGAACCTTTCCACATCTATTGCCACGATTTTGACAACAGTGGAAATCTCGACATTGTTTTAGGATACTACAATGGTGGAACCTGTTATCCGGTTCGCGGTCGAACATGTTCCTCTCAGCAAATGCCCTTTATTAAAAAGAAGTTTAAGTCTTACGATGATTTTGGGACGGCCTCTTTGGCTGACGTATATGGTGATAAGCTTGACAAAGCATTGCACTATGCGGTAACCAACTTTTCTTCCCTCTATTTAGAGAATAAAGGTGGGGGGCAATTTGAAATACGGAAGCTTCCGCGCATGGCGCAGATCTCGAGTATTACGAGCATCAATTCCGGCGACTACGACGGCGACGGCAATCTCGATGTGGTATTCTCAGGGAACCTCTTCAGTGCCGAAGTTGAAACAACGAGAAACGACGCCAGCATTGGAGGTATGTTGAAAGGCAATGGCAAGGGTGACTTTGAATGGGTGCCAGTAACTCAGAGTGGGTATTTTACTCCGGGTGATGTTAAAGACGTTGAAAAAGGCAAGCTGGCCGATGGGAGCACTTTCTTTGTGATTGCAAACAACGACGATCAACTTAAAGTATTGAAAAATTAAAAAAAGTTAAGTCGATACCCAACGCACTTGGCTAAAGCCGCGTCTATGGTTTCGAACTTTTATTTGGTGGGGAAGCCAGAATTTCTAAATTTGGCAGCTATGGTTTCCAACCATTCAGGGATTAAAAGACTTAATAACAAGTAAACCAGTAATTTACAAATCTAATCTTGAGGTTATGAAAAACTTCTTTACGTCGCTTGCGGCTCTTTTTGTTGGAATATTTCTTTCAACGCAACTAAATGCCCAGTATTGTGTGCCAACCGGCTTAAGCTCTACATGGGATGGAATTCAAAGAGTTGCTACCATCGGTGGTGTGACAAACTTTACCAATTCATCAGGTATAAGCGCATCTTATACCAACTATTCAGGTACACAAAAAGTGTCCGTAAAAAAAGGAAGCTCCTTTACTTTACAGATCACCAACTCTTGGCAAGGAAATGCTTGGATAGATTTCAACGGCGACGGTGACTTCACCGACCCAGGAGAAGATCTTAACCTCTACATCTATAAAACGACTAGTTCGTGGGGTAGTCGTTCCAATCACACAGTAACGATTCCTTTCTCTGCTATGACGGGTACATCCAGAATGCGTATTGGATGTGGTTACGACGGCACACCTCCTCGAATTGGTCCATGTGGCAGCCTATTTAGCAGCTATGGTGGAGAGTATGAAGATTACGCGATCGAGTTCATTCCGCCCCCGGCCAACGATGCTGGAGTTAGCGCACTTAAAGTGCCAACCATTTGTGCTGGAACAAACGACCTCGATGTGTTTTTAGAGAATTACGGTACCAATACTTTAACCTCTGCAGTGGTCCAAGGATCCTTTGGTGGAACCAACTACGGCCCGGACACTCTTACTGGTTTGAGTGTTGCCCCAGGCGAAGACACTATTATAACTCTAGGTCAGTATACGGCCACTTCAGGAAATACCTACGCAGTGAATGCCAGTGCATATTTCCCGAACGGTGTAGTTGATGGCGATGCTACAAACAACGCTATGGCCACTCAAAACTTAACGCCTGCAATGAGCGGGACATTTACAATTGATCCTTCAGGTGGAGGAGACTACACAAGCTTTACTGCTGCAATGAGCGATTTGGTTGCACGACAAGTTTGTGATACAGTTTATATGGACGTCGTTTCAGGAACTTATAATGGTTTCATTGAATTCCGTGGTGTTGTAGGTGCTGGTCCATTTGCACCGATCATCTTCCGATCAGCTCCTGGAAACACATCTGCTCCTGTTCTTACGAATGGCGGTAACCCAGTTGAGTTCGACGATTCTTGGTGGATTACTCTAGATGGTTTCGACATCAAGACAACTTCTCGTTTCTCGGACGTTATCTATTTCCAAGACAACAACGACCACATCACAATTCAAAATTGTGACATCTCAAAACCGGCCTACACTTCTACTGGTACATCATACTCATTGATTTATATGTCAACGAGTTCAATTGATCACAGTGATAACGTCACTATAGACAATTGTAACTTAACCAATGGGTCATACGCCATATATGCATATGGTAGCAGCGGACTTCGATTACACGATTGGACAGTGAACAACTGTACGTTTACTGACCAGTACTACCGTCACAACTGGTTCTATTATGTTGATGATGTAACGGTTACGAACAATACATTCAAGGATGTACGCTACTCCAGTTACTGCCAGTTAAACTACATCTACTATGTACGCGGAGCCCTCATTGATGGCAACACTTGGGACATTTCTGCAGGAAACAACTATGGTTATGTGAACTACATCTACTATTCCCCTGATGTGACCTTCACAAACAACTCTATGGATTTGAACACGGGAAGTTCTTACCGTTATGCATCTTATTTCTATTATGCACCCGATGCAGTGATTGCTGATAATGACATTCGTCTTTATGGATCTCGTACTGCCTATGGTATTTATGTCAACACCCAGTCAGATAGAGCGCTGATTGAGAGAAATACTATAAGTCTTGAAAGCTCAACTACATCTTACGGAATGTATCTTAGAGACCCACGCGGTTCTTCAGGAAATCCTTCCATCATTCGAAACAATATTGTAAATCAGCCTATTTTCACTGGTGGGACATCTTACGGAATGCAGGTTTGGTACCCAGACTATGTAGAAATCGTTCACAATACAATTCGATTGAATTCCGCCAATGCAAGTTCATCATGTCTATATGTATATGAGTTCGGTACACCCATCGATGTTTATGCGAGAAACAACATTTTGAACAACGACGGAAATGGCTATGCCTTATACATGAGTGGTTTGAATTCCATCAACTTCCGTGACAATAACGTTTACTCTACTCAAGGGAATTGCCTTGGTTACATCTCAGGTTGTAAAGCGGATTTAGCTGCTATGCAAGCCACAGGAACAGCACAAGATGCTGGTAGCATCGAGCACGTTGTTGATTTCTTCGATGCAAACACAGATTTGCACGTCTTCTACGACGCCACTGTTGATGGAGTTGGTTCTGCCGCTCTTTCAGTTGCTCCAGAAGATTTCGACGGCCAAGCGCGCGACCCGCTCAATCCTGATCCAGGAATGGACGAGTTCCGTGTTCCACAAAACTCGGTGACCTTGCTGACCATTGATAATCCTACAACTCCATTGTGTGGTTTGGTAAGCGACTATGACATCAGTGTTCAGAACATCGGAACTGCCAATTTGGATTCATTTAATGTAGATGGAATGATTTATCACTTAGGTGGTGGTTCTACTCCGCTTACAAC
>DDDG01000011.1 GCA_002336245.1 Flavobacteriales bacterium UBA1986 | reverse complement strand
TACTCTCTACTCTCTACTCTCTACGCTCACTCCATCTTCAATAAGCTGACTTCATCCTTCTTTATTCATTACCTTAAGGCAACCATTCTCGATTAACTTCGTCCTATAAAGGAAGTGCTGTTCATGAATCTCCCAAAATTCCTTCGATTCAAATATCTATTCGCCTCCCTGGTGTTGTCAATGGCCTTTGGTCCGAGCTTCTCCTCGCACATCCTTGGCAATGAAATTTTGTACGAATGTATTGGGCAAGACTCTTTCAAGATTAATGTGAGAGTATTTCGAAATTGCAATGGAGCGGGATGGACTGCGACTAGCTTACAGATTTCAGCAAGTAGTTCTTGTGGCAGTGTAGTGAATGGCACTGTCAATCGAGTGAGCACAACCGATGTAACCAATGTATGCCCAAGCGTACAAACCACTTGTGATACTTCAAGCGGATTTTCGCCGGGCGTTGAGGCTATTCTCTATTCAGGCATTTTTATCTTGACTCCAAGATGTGATTGCTGGACCATTGGCTTCAGAGGAGCATGTTGTCGCCCTTCTTTTCACAATGCAAGTGCATCGTCTCCTTATGTTGAGACAAGTATTTGCAACCTTTCGGATTCATGCAACTCGGCCCCAAGCTACGCCTCCGACCCATTTCCATCGTTCTGCACCGGTAAGCCTTCAACGTTTAATCTTGGAGCAACGGACCCAGACGGGGATAGTCTGACCTATGCCTTTATCTGCAGTCGATCATCGGCCAACACATGTGTTCCATATACATCTCCGCACTCTTCAACATCCCCAATTCCTGGACTCACACTAGACAGCGTAACAGGTCAAATCGAATTTAATCCGACGGTCATTGGGACTTATGTAGTGGTAATAGAAGTTTCGGAATACGATGTGAGCGGGCAGTTGAAAGGAAGGTCGATGCAGGATTACGTTTTTTCGGTTGGTGGTTGTATCAACACAGTTCCTCTAGATACATTTGGTATTCAGAACTTCACTGGTACAGCAGAACTGGACAGCAGCACGCTCAATCGCATAGAAGCATGTGTAGGCGACAGCTTTTCATTCGACATCACAGTATGGGATCCAGAGTTCTATTCGGCCGACAGTACAGACACTTTGATTCTAACATCGAATTTTTCAAGTGTACTTCCCGGGGCTAGTTTCAGTATCAACGCCATCAACGATTCCGTCCAAATTGCCACCTTTTCATGGAAGGTTGTGCGCATGGCTTTTGAACGATACCATTTCTATTTCAAGAAAAGTGACAATGCTTGTAATGTGCCTGGAATTACTTACTCCGACTTCATCATTGACCTCACCAAAACGCCAAGCATTTATCCCAAACTCAATGAAATTTGCCGGGGCGACACAGTGGACCTCCAGGCCCTTTCAACCGACTCCATTAAATGGTTGGCACTTCCCGGTGGCTCTAGCCTCATACCTGGAGTGAATTTCAGTTGCGATAGTTGTTCACAGGTACAAGCATGGCCGACACTCACAACGACCTATGTCCTCTTTGGGGACACGGTGCGGCAATGTCAAAACTCAGATACAATTACCATCTATGTCACTGATTCCTTTCGAATTCTTGGACTGAGGGACACAAGTCTGTGTCTTGGGGATACCTTGACTGGATTGCCAATTGGCATGAGTCGAACAGGTAGCTTCAGTTATAAGTGGACAGGACCAGAATACATTTCGAACGACACCCTTTCTTCATCCGACCTTTCGGATAGGAATGATGGCTCCATAAAGCTTGAAGTAAGAGATGGATATTGCCGTCAAAATCTGGAGGTCATGTTGAATGTTATCGCTCCAGCTTCTGGGACAGCGATGATTTTGAGTGAAACCGACAGCTTGTGTGCAGGGGTTCCTCTGGACATACACATTGGCTCTGCATGCGATGCCCTTTGTGGAGACACAAATGTCACTTGCCTCAACAATCCGAGAAGTGCCATCATTGGATCCTCGAACTATCTCACCAATGCCTCTGGTTCTGGCAATTTGGCCTATCCGAATCCATTTGCAATTCACGATGGAAGTGTGAAGCAGGCGTTCTTATACCGCTATTCTGCGCTCGAAGCATCTGATTTCACTTCGGGAATCATAAAGGAAATTGGCTTTTTCGTGGACAACGGAACGCCACCCGTAAGCATCCCAGATTTTAAGATTAAAATGCGCTGTACATCTGATTCCACTTTGACAAACTACATGACTGGTATGGTCGATGTATTTGCAGACACCAATGTGACAATCGTTTCTGGCTGGAACATGATTCAATTGCAGAATACATTCTTTCTAAAAGAGAATTCAAACCTCATCATCCAGATCTGCTCAGATGGAAGTGGCTTGAACAGTCCTAGAGTAGAAATGGATTCGGTGAATTACCAAGCCGTGATTGCCACAATTCTTTCAGGAAACTCCGCCTGCTCTTCTACTCAACTCGGTTGGGCTGCATCTTATGGCTTGCCTCTGTTGAGAATGAACTACGAGAGAAATTTTGATTCTACTCGATATGTCGTAAGCTGGTTTCCAGGCTCCTTGTTCAGCGACTCAACAAGCTTTTCAACTCAGGTGACCATCAGCTCTCAAGATACCGTTTGGGCCATTCTTCAAGACAGTTCTGGAATTTGCGTAGATACGTTGATGCAAACTCTAAGTATTGCCTCGCGGCCAAGCATCGTCGTTCAAGCCAGTCGCGACACGATTTGTGAAGGTGAAACATCTATTTTGAGCAGCAATGTGACAGGTGGTCAGTTCGTCAGCTCAGCAGTCCTTGGCAATGTGTTCAGTACCTCGGTATCGGGTGCGGGCTCTCATAGAGTCTACTACAGCAAGAGCTACCAATCCAATTGTATTGACTCTGCCTTCGTCGACATTTTCGTGAAGCCCAATCCAGCCGTTAATTTCACTATTCCATCAGTGTGTGAGAAAGACGATAGTCTGATTTTAGTCGGAAGTCCAGCAGGAGGAAGCTTCATAGGTATTGGAGTTTCAAACAATATACTTTATCCAGGAAGTGCCCCACCGAACACCTATCAAGTCACCTATTCCTATACCCATCAGAATGGATGCACCAACTCCATTTCTAAGCTTTACTCCATATTGGACAAGCCTGTTGCGACATTGAATGAACTGGAGGATATTTGCGAAAGCGACTCCTCATTGAATTTAACTGGCGGAGACCCTACTGGTGGCTCCTTCTTTGGAACAGGGATTTCTGGAAATCAATTCCATCCCGATAGTTCAGGAGCAGGAACTTTCGTAGTCAACTACCTCTACACTGCCGGCAATGGCTGCAGCGACACTGCTATCAGCAGTATTACAGTCTTCCCAAAACCTCCACAAATCAGCATCATAGGATCTACCACCGTTGTTGGAGGCAGCAAACACATGTACTCTTTGGCTCCCCTTTCCGGCTCGAGCTTAAATTGGAATGTTGTTGGCGGAACCATCTCCATCAACTCTGGCGACAGTATTGAAGTAAAGTGGGACAGCAGTGGACCCGGCGTGATCAATGTTTGGGAAACCGACAGCAATTCGTGTACAACATTGAACTCTCTAAGTGTCAACATCAATCCATTAGGAATTCATCAATCTGAAAGTGCAGAGATTCGAATCGTCCCGAACCCAACTACAGGAGCTGTTCGAATTTCAACTACTCATAATACGGAACCCATCACCCTCACCCTGAGAAACATTCTCGGACAAGATGTTCTAGCTCCAGTATCCCTTAGCGACAACAGCCAAGTCTTGAATATTACTGGTGCTCCTGGCGTTTACCTGCTCGAAGCCAGATTTGGAAATGGAGATTCGAAGGTGTTCAGGATTGTTAAAGAATAGGGCTTTGATTACAGGTGACAGGTGACAGGTGACAGGTTACCCTCCTATGCTACGCTTCGGGCGGGCAGGTTACAGGTTACGGGTTACAGGTTACCCTCCTACGCTGCGCTTCGGGCGGGCAGGCAGGTGACAGGTGACAGGCGACAGGTGACAGGTGACAGGCGACAGGTGACAGGTTAAAGGTTACAGGTTACAGGTTACAGGTTACCAAATGTAAATTCTCACACTTGTCCGAATTAGCGCAGCTGAGGCGGATATTCACATTTGCAAATTCTCATATTTCCAAATTCGCACATCTGCGCATCAGCAATCCACTCCATCACTCTCTCACTCTTTACCCGCAGGAGCTAAACGATGGCAGACATCATCTTATTTAAAGTAGACTTCGACAGGCTCAGTCTGACTATGCTTCGGTGAATCTGAACAAGGGCCAAGAAGATGACCAACTCTCCACATTCACTCTCACTCTCCACTCTCTACTCCATGAGTAAGCAATCCAACCCATCCGTAGCCATGTGCATCAACAGACCAATAGCGATGTATCGATAGGGCTTCGGAAGAAATAAGAGCAGTACATAAACCCCAATGGCGAGATAAGAATGCAAGGGATGGAAACCAATGCTGCAACGACCCAATTCGTATATCGGTTCCGCGAGCAGGTGATCGACGTCCACCAGCATGGTTGCTAGGAAAATGAGGTAGGCTTTTTTCCAGTCTTTCTTGAAGAAGAATATGGCAATGAAGAGGGGGAATACTAAGTGGAGTATGTAGTGAATGAATTGTATCAATTTGTGCTCTCTATAAATTACACGGACGTAGGTCTGTCAATTTTGAACATCGCAGCCTTCGACAGGCTCAGGCACGCGGAGGGCTTACAACCACCTCAATAAAGCCATAACTCTACTCGCCTATTCTTAGCTTGTTGTTCTTCCAATTCACCTTTTTCAAGAGGCTCATACTCTCCCCTGCCGATCGCTTTTATCTTTTCAGCATCAAAGCCCCTATTCAAAAGCATCAAGCGGACTTCCTTGGCTCTTCGCTCTGAAAGAGTTTGATTGTAGGTCTCCTCTCCTTTGTTATCGGTATGTCCTTTTACTAGAATTGAAAAGGACTTAGCTTTCAGCTCGTCTGCCACTGAGCTGAGTTTTTCCATTTCTGAATCCACCAGCTTATACTCGTCGTGGTCAAAATAGAGTTGCAGCTCAAGCACCGTAGTATCGCCCTCTTTTCTTGAATGCAACCAATCTGTGTCTTCTATTTCCAAATCCACCTTCTGCTCTGAATCTTCTCCTGCGCGATCGGTAAAACTTCCCGCCTTCAGGAAAACCGCAGAGTCGTACAAGCCATCTCCTATGTCGCTGATTTCAAGACTCATCTTATACCACCTTCCGGGAATCACCTTTGCACTGGCGATTAAGGGAACTGTATAGCCATCGAACTGAAGCACATTTGCCATCAGGGCTTTTTCCAAATTCTCTTTCCAGAAGTCCATCTTTTGCCCCGACCAATAGGAATTGTTGTTGTACAATCGATGGTTCCGGCGATGGTTGATGTTGTCGATGCTGATGGGCTCTTTTGTGCCCGGAACCGTTGCCAGGTTCTTTATCTCGTTCGTTTCCATGTCGATGAGCAGAAAGACAAAGACGTCGTTCACTCCTCGATTGACAAACTCGGGATACTCTTCTGAAGCAAACACAAACTCAAAGGCCAAGCTATCTCCACTTGGCTTAAAATCGAACTGAAGCATTGCCGCATCCATGGAAACATTGCGAGCCATACGCGCCAAATGATTCCGACCTCGGGTGCCCAAGGCTTCACCGGAGCTGCTCTTCATATTCGGACCGCGAGCGTGTTCGGCTTCTCCCGTACTGAGGATGATTCCTTCCTTGAAAAAACAACATTCGGCTCCAATAATTTTGAAACTGCCCGCCGCTTGCCGTGCACCTTTAAAGTCGGCTTCCTTTACTTCAATGCCCCGATTTCCACCCAAAAGATTTTTCACCAAAGCCTCGGCACTTAAAGTGGTATCAATCCGAAGATCCACATCTTGAGCAGAAAGCGCAAAACCCAAAAGCAGGAAGAATAAAAGAAGACTATTTCTCACAGGATGTTCTTAGATCAACTTGACCTCCAATGGTCCCAACTTCTCCAAATCTGAAACCAATTCGCTGCTCGGACGAACGCGAATCTCTTTTGAAATCAACTCTGAACTCAAATTCTCCTCAAAATCTATCAGGTTCAACTTCACTCGACATCCACCCGCAGCGGCTTTAAGCTCTAAATCCAAGCGATCCAGAAGTCCTTCATCGATGGCATTCACATCAAAGCTCACGCTCAACTCTTTCACCTTCTTATCCATCAACTCGGATAGCAATTCCATCTGCTGAACCTTAAACACGTAGGATTCATTCCCCCACTCGCGCTTCACCACACGGCCCGTGATGTAGAGTAAAAAATTGGTGGTTAAAAAGGCCTTCCACTTCAGATAGTCGTCGCTGAAGAGGCGGAAATTAAAATTCGCTCGATAGTCTTCCAGCGTCAATTCACCATAAGGTTTTCCTTTCTTAGAGGTTCGGTGTTCCGCATGGGTTACGATGGCTCCAAAGCGCAAATCCTTGTTCACCAATGCCTCAAAGTTGTCTAAGTAACCCAAGTTAAAACCAGAAGTAGTGAAGCTCTTCAACTCCAAGGCATAATCGTCGAGTGGATGCCCGGAAATGAACATTCCTACCAACTCCTTTTCGTGCGACAATTTCTTCAGCGTCCCCCATGTCTCCGCTTCGGGAATTTGAGGTTCTGGAATGCTTACTTCGGAGCCTTCACCAAAAAGAGAAACTTGAGAACTGTTCTCTGCATGCTGGTGGTTCTGACCAAAACGAATGGCCTTCTCAAGGAAGGTGGTTGTATCTCCGTCTTTATGGAAGTATACGGCTCGGTGACCATCGGTGAAAGCATCGAGCGCACCAGCGTAGGCCATGCTTTCCAAAGTCTTTTTGTTGGCAGCGCGGTGATCCATTCTCTTTGTGAGGTCAAAGATTCCTTCAAACAATCCATTTTCAATGCGCTCGGCAACCAAACTTTCCACTGCGGCTTCTCCAACGCCTTTTACAGCACCCAAGCCAAATCGGATTTCACCCTTTTTATTCACCGTGAAGCCATACTCACTTTCATTTATGTCTGGCCCCAAAACCTTTAGGTCTGCCCGTCTGCATTCTTCCATGAAGAAGGACACCTTCTTGATGTCGGACATATTGTTTGTGAGCACGGAAGCCATGTACTCCGCCGGATAGTTCGCTTTTAAATAAGCCGTCTGGAAAGCAACGACTGAATAAGCTGCTGAGTGTGACCGGTTGAATCCGTACTCGGCGAACTTCGCCATGATATCGAAAATCTTATCGGCCTGCTCCGCTTCTATTTGATGCTTTTTGGCGCAGCCTTCGCGGAAAACTTCCTTCTGCTGCTCCATCACATCCATCTTCTTCTTACCCATCGCTCGCCTGAGCAAATCGGCTCCTCCGAGTGAATATCCTCCAAGAATTTGAGCAGTTTGCATAATCTGTTCTTGGTACACCATGATGCCGTAAGTATCCTTCAGGATCCCTTCCAATTCGGCGTGTGGATACTCCACCGGCTCTCGTCCGTGTTTCCGCGCAATGAAGGTGTCGATGAATTGCATCGGTCCCGGACGGAACAAAGCGTTCATCGCAATGAGGTCTTCAATGTTCGTAGGCTTGAGTTTGCGCAGGTTTTTCTGCATTCCAACAGACTCAAACTGGAAGGTCCCATTGGTCTCCCCCTTTTGGTACAATTCGAAGGTCGCTTCATCGTCGAGCGGAATGTCGTCGATGTCAATCTCCACTCCATGTCGGCTTTTGATGATCCGTATGGCGTGCTTGATGATGGTGAGTGTCTTCAAACCCAAGAAGTCCATCTTCAACATCCCAGCATCTTCAACGACTTTGTTGTCGAACTGCGTCACAAGAAGATCGGAATCCTTTGAAGTGGCAACGGGAATCAGATTCGTGAGATTCTCAGGCGTAATGATTACACCACAGGCATGAATTCCCGTATTTCGAACCGAGCCTTCCAGAATTTCAGCCTGCTCAAGAATGTCGGCTGCTCTGCCTCCATCGTTCAAGAATTTTTGAAGTTGCGTCGCGTTTGCCGCAGCATCTGAATTGAGCTTTTGGCTCAGACCTTTTGCATCTGCGTGAAGCAAGTATTCAAGATTCTGAAAATCGGGGACCAACTTCGCAATGCGATCGGTTTCATCCAAAGGAAAAGCCATCACCCTTGATACATCGCGAATGGCCGATTTCGCTGCCATCGAGCCGTAGGTGATGATTTGCGCCACTTGCTCCTTGCCGTATTTGTCTACAACGTAATCGATGATTTTACCGCGTCCTTCGTCGTCGAAATCAATGTCGATATCGGGCATGCTCACCCGCTCTGGATTCAGGAATCGCTCGAATAGCAGTTTGTACTTAATTGGGTCGATGTTCGTAATCCCCACACAGAAGGCAACCGCAGAACCCGCCGCAGAGCCCCTTCCAGGACCAACACTCACGCCCATTTCGCGTGCCTTGCTGGTAAAATCTTGTACGATGAGGAAGTAGCCAGGAAAACCCATTTCCTTCACCACTTTGAGCTCAAGATCCAGTCGATCGCGAATCTCATCCGTCATCTCAGGGTAGCGATTTTTTGCACCTTCGTAAGTGAGGTGACGCAGGTATTCGTCCTGATCTGTAAAGCCTTCTGGTAATTCGTAAGAAGGCAAAAGGATGTCGCGTTTCAGGTCGTAGACTTCTACTTTCGAAAGAATCTCGTCGAAGGTCTCGAAGGACTCTGGCAGGTGCGCAAAGAGCGCTTTCATTTCCTCCTGGGTCTTGAAGTAGTATTCGTCGTTGGGCATTCCGTAACGGAAACCACGACCTCTTCCAATTGGAGTATCCTTCAGCTCACCATCTTTCACACAAAGCAAAATATCGTGTGCTTCGGCATTGTCTTTCTCGAGATAGTATGAGTTGTTTGCTGGAAAATATTTTACGCCGTACTTCTTGGCAAACTGAAGAAGAACCTCATTCAAATGCTTTTCCTCTTCCAGCCCGTGATCTACCAACTCTACGTAGAAGTCTACCCCAAACTGCTCGTGCCACCACTGAAAAGCTTCTTCGGCTTGCGTTTCCCCAACGTTCAAAATTAATGAGGGAATTTCCGCACCAATTCCCCCTGTGGTAGCGATTAGGTTTTCCTTGTAATGAACAAGAATTTCCTTATCTACCCTTGGGTAGCCAGCATAGTATCCTTCAGTGAACCCTGCAGAACACAACTTCACCAAATTGTTGTAACCCGCCCTATTCTTGGCAAGAAGAACTTGAGTATTCCGTCGATCTGGATTGTCTTTCGTGAATTTCTTGATACTCCGATCCTGTGCAACGTAAAGCTCACATCCCACAATTGGTGTGATGTCGTTCATAATGCATTCTCGAACAAACTTGAAGGCCCCGTATAGATTTCCGTGATCGGTCATACAAACGGCAGGCATTCCATCCGCCTTCGCCTTCTCCACCAATGGCTTCACTTTCGTGGTACTCTGAAGTACAGAGAATTGGGTGTGATTGTGAAGATGAATGAAAGGCGACTTGATCTTCGAAACTGGCGTTTTAGCTAGATCTTCTTCACCTCCGTCTTTGGATTTCTTCTTTGTCTTACTCGCCTTCGTTTGCGCCTCAATTGTGATGTCAATGCCTTGAACGACGCTTGGGTTCACCTCTTTGAAACGCGCCATCTCCTCTGCATTAAAGCCAAGAGTTGATGCTTTTATAACACCCAAACGTATGAGTTCCAAGAAACAACGAGCTGTGGCCACAACATCGGCGGAGGCATTGTGTGCTTCGTCGAAGCCTTCACCGAAGAGTTTCATATGCAACTCAGTCAAAGTCGGCCACTTAAACCGACCGCCTCTACCTCCAGGAATCGCACAGTACTCCGTCGACTCATCCTTGGTGTCTACACTGGGAATGTCGAGAATGCTGTGCTCCATTTCGGTACGCACAGATTCTGCCCCAGCAATGTTGATGTCAAACTCGATGTTGTGACCGGCTAAAAATGAAGCTTGGTCCATCGCCTTCTTAAACTCCTCCAGAACAAACTTCAATTCCAATCCTTCGGCCTCCGCCTTTTCGGTGGTGATGCCGTGGATTTTGGCTGAGTTGAAAGGAATGGTATATCCCTCAGGTTTTACGATGTAGTTCTTGACTTCAACAAGAGTCCCATCCAACTCGTGAAGTTGCCAGGCAATCTGAACCATGCGCGGCCAATTGTCCAAATCGGTGATGGGCGCATTGTAATTCTTGGGAAGACCGGTGGTCTCGGTGTCGAAAATGAGGTACATCAGGGGGCTTTTCTAGCTTCGTTAAAAGTAACAGCCACAGTTGTAAATCCGACGATTTCGAGGTGAAATAGTTATTCACGTCTATTCACAAGTTTCAAGGAAAAATAGCATCCTGAATGATAAGTAGATAAGGGCCGAAATCAAGTTGAAAACACTTATTTTGCCTTTCATAAACAAAGCCCATGGCCGACGACAAAAAAGTAATCTTTAGCATGAGTGGTGTTGGAAAAACCATCCCACCAAACAAAGAGATTCTCAAAGACATTTACCTCTCCTTTTACTACGGTGCCAAAATCGGCATCATCGGACTGAACGGCTCTGGAAAGTCCACTCTCCTCAAGATCATTGCTGGAATAGACCAAAACTACCAGGGAGACATTACCTTTTCGCCGGGCTACTCGGTTGGCTTTTTAGAACAGGAACCGGAGCTCGATGATTCGAAAACAGTCATTGAAATTGTGCGCGAAGGCGTTCAAGAAATCCACGACCTACTCACTGAGTACGAAAAGATCAACAACGATTTCGGACTTCCAGAAGTCTATGAGGATGCTGATAAGATTCAAAAGCTCATCGATCGACAAGGTGAATTGCAAACGCGCATCGACGCGACCAACGCTTGGGAGATTGACACGAAGCTCGAAATCGCCATGGATGCTCTCCGCACTCCTCCGGGTGATGCTAAAATCGCCAACCTCTCTGGAGGTGAACGTCGACGAGTTGCCCTATGTCGTCTTCTTCTCAAACAACCAGATATCTTGCTTCTGGATGAGCCAACCAACCACTTAGACGCAGAGTCTGTTCATTGGTTGGAACAGCACCTTACGCAGTACAAAGGGACAGTAATCGCCGTAACTCACGACAGGTACTTCCTAGACAATGTTGCAGGCTGGATTTTAGAACTGGATCGAGGTGAAGGAATTCCTTGGAAAGGAAACTACTCTTCATGGCTCGATCAGAAAACCAAGCGCATGGCCGGCGAAGAGAAGGAAGCAAGCAAACGAAGAAAAACTTTAGAGCGTGAGTTGGAATGGGTTCGAATGACTCCCAAAGCACGTCAAGCAAAAGGTAAAGCTCGTTTAGCCAACTACGAGAAAATGTTGGGCGAAGGAGAAAGTGCCAAAGTTCAAGAACTTGAAATCTTCATCCCACCTGGGCCGCGTCTTGGGAACGATGTGATTGAAGCTCACGGAGTGAGCAAAGGTTACGACGACAAACTGCTGTACGAAAACCTAGAGTTCAAATTACCTCCAGCGGGAATTGTTGGAATCGTTGGACCGAACGGTGCTGGAAAAACAACCCTCTTCCGCTTAATCATGGGACTTGAAACTCCCGATGCAGGAACTTTTGAAGTTGGCTCAACCGTGAAGGTTGCCTACGTCGATCAAATGCACGCTGAAATCGACCCTCAAAAAACAGTTTGGGAAGTGATTTCTGGCGGGAACGAAAACCTGGAAGTTGGAAATAAGATGATCAACTCCCGAGCTTACGTTTCGAAGTTCAACTTTGGCGGATCAGATCAACAAAAAAAGGTTGCTGTACTTTCAGGCGGTGAGCGAAATCGCTTGCATTTGGCCATGACCTTGAAGCAAGAAGCGAATGTGATTTTGCTCGATGAGCCAACCAACGACCTCGATGTGAATACACTTCGAGCTTTGGAAGAAGCTTTGGAAAACTACGCAGGTTGTGTAGTAGTAATCTCTCACGACCGCTGGTTCTTAGACCGTATCTGTACGCACATGATTGCCTTTGAAGGCGACAGCCAAGTCCGATTCTTCGAAGGTTCCTACTCTGAATACGAGGAGAACAAAATCAAACGAATGGGCGATGCCGGTCCGACTCGATTGCGCTACAAGAAACTAATTCACGACTAATAGCCGAAGAATGCGATTGGCGTTTTCTTCTTTGCTCCTTTGCTCATTTTGTCTGCTGTCTACAAGCTTGGCCGTTGGGCAAGATTACATCCGAGAAGAAGGAAGTCAGCCAGAAGAAAAGTCGGAAGTCTACGCCGAAACTCATTTGGGATTCTCAACGGGCATCAACAATCAGGTTGGCGTTTTCGGTATTCAGTTTGGCTACGCTCTGAATTCTTTCAGCCTGTTGGAAGTTGGACTTGGAATGGGCGGCTGGGGACCGAAAATTTCGGTCAATTATCAGTACCACCCTTTTGACTTTAACCGCCTGTACTTGAAGGCCGGACTTTCGCGATCATCGGGTGAGAAAGACATCGACATCAGCTTACCCGATGCCAATGGCGACGCTCAGGTCATCAATTTCGACCTCGACGCAGTCAACAATTTAAATTTGGTTCTGGGAAATTCCAAGAAGTTCGGAAAACGTGGAAACCGCTTTTACGTCGAAGGAGGTTGGTCGTTTAAACTGCTCGATTCCAGCAACCCTTGGACCGTCAACACACCTAGTGCAACTTTAAGCGACATTGCTGAAACGAGTTTGCGCGTTACCTCCCCGGGAGGATTAATTTTGGCCTTAGGCCTCAACTTTGGCCTCAGTACTCATGAATAAAATCTCTACCAACTCGCCCAAAGGAACACGTGACTTCCTACCTGTTCAGACAAAACGTCGACAGTGGATTTTCGATCAATTGAAATCCGTCTTCGAATCGCATGCCTATGTACCAATAGAAACTCCAGCCATGGAGAATCTGAGCACCCTCATGGGCAAGTATGGTGAAGAAGGCGATCGACTCATCTTCAAAATTCTGAACAGCGGCGATTACCTGCGAAAGGCTGACGAGCAATCCCTTCAAGCAAAGGACTCCAACAAACTGATTTCAAGCATTTCAGAAAAAGCGCTGCGCTACGACCTCACCGTACCTTTTGCACGTTATGTAGTGGCGCATCAAAACGATTTGAGCTTTCCATTCAAGCGCTACCAAATTCAACCCGTTTGGCGCGCCGACAGGCCACAGAAAGGCCGTTATCGTGAGTTCTATCAGTGTGATGTGGACGTGATTGGCTCTACTGGTCTTTGGTCGGAAGTTGAGTTGGTTGGTATGATTCACAAGGGCTTCTCGAAGCTTGGTCTGGAAGGAGTTGTGGTAAAGGTCAATCACAGGAAAATTCTTGCGGGAATGGTGGAAGTGATTGGCAAAGCCGACATGCTCATTCCCATCACTGTGGCCATCGACAAAATCGATAAAATTGGAATGGAGGGCGTTCAGAAAGAACTTCTTGAAAAAGGTTTGACAGAGAATGAAATTAAGATGTTGAAGCCCATGTTGGAAGGCAACAACGATTTGTCCTCCATGCGCGACTTCCTATCCTCTTCCGAAATAGGCATGGAAGGTTTGAACGAACTTGAATTCCTATTAAACAACTGCGCAAAATTGAATTTTGATCTTCAGGTTGACTGCAGCTTAGCAAGAGGATTGAATTACTACACCGGCGCAATTTTAGAAGTCGTTCATCCAGATTTCCCATCGAGCATTTGCGGCGGTGGACGTTACGACGACCTCACTGGCATCTTCGGACTTCCGAACGTTTCAGGCGTGGGCATCTCTTTTGGTGCAGATCGGATTTACGATTTGTTGGAAGCAAAGAATTTGTTCCCTTCGAGCCTAAAAGAATCCGTTGATTTACTCTTCCTGAATATGGGAGATGAAGAAGCCTCTTTGGCGCTTCAACTGAGTTCAGAGCTGATGGACGCGGGTTTCTCTTGTATGCTCTATCCCGACAATAAAAACTTCAAGAAACAGATGAAGTACGCCAACGAACTTGGGGTGAAGAAAGTGCTCATCATCGGTACCGAAGAACTTACAAACTCAGAAGTTTCTATAAAGGACATGGAGAGCGGTGAGCAAATTCGAGTTTCACAAAAAGACCTTATAAAAACACTCAAGTCATGACCGAAATATTGGGTGCCGCCGACTTGAGTTTGATGGAACTCCACGAGTTCTTCTACTCCAAAAACAAGCTTGAATTGAGCGCTTCGAGTGAGCACCGCATCGTCGATTCCCGCGCCTCTCTTGAAAAGTATTTAAAGCAATCTAAGACTCCAATTTACGGAATCAATACAGGTTTTGGGGCTTTGCACAGCACGAGCATCAGTGCAGAAAACCTTGGTCAGCTTCAAAAAAACCTTGTCATGAGTCATGCTTGTGGCACCGGCGACGAGATTGACACAGATCTCGTTCGCTTGATGCTCCTTCTCAAAGCAAGAGGATTGTCATACGGACACAGTGGAGCTCAACTCATTACCGTTCAGAGATTGTTGGACTTCTATAATTTGGGCATCACTCCCGTGGTCTACGAAATGGGGAGTTTGGGTGCTTCAGGGGATCTAGCCCCGCTCGCTCACCTCTCACTACCAATGTTGGGAATGGGCGACGTTCATGTTCGCGGTGTACGCGCCAAAGGCTCGGAATTGGAATCTCTTTATCGCTTGAAGCCCATTGAACTGAAATCGAAAGAAGGATTGGCACTTCTGAATGGCACTCAGTTCATGTTGGGGCACGGCATCTGGGCGTGTTGGAAATCAGAAGAACTGTTTCAGAAGGCAAATCGAATCGCCGCTCTTTCCATCGATGCCTTCGACGCTAAATTGGAACCATTCCATCCCAATCTTCATAAGATTCGAAAACAACCAGGCCAGCTGAGGGTAGCCGAGGAAATCAGTTCCCTTCTGGAGGGAAGTGAAATTTCAATTCAGCCGAAGAAACACATCCAAGACCCCTACTCATTCCGATGCATTCCTCAAGTCCATGGTGCCGTGGGAGATGTATTAAATCAAGTGCAGGACACCTTCACTCGCGAGTTGAATTCCATCACCGACAACCCAACTTATTTCCCTGAAGACGATTTGATTCTTTCAGGTGGGAACTTCCACGGCGAAGCTTTGGCGATGGCCATGGACTTCTTATGCATAGCGCTCAGCGAATTGGGGAGCATCTCTGAACGCCGCATTTACAAGCTCATCAGCGGAGTTCATGAACTGCCGCCATTCTTAGTTGCGAACCCAGGACTCAATTCTGGCTTTATGATTCCCCAATACACAGCTGCTAGCATTGCCAGTCAGAACAAACAACTCTCCTACCCAGCCTCCATTGACTCCATTGACTCTTCGGCCGGACAAGAAGATCATGTAAGTATGGGTGCAAATGCTGCTACAAAGTTGAAGCGGGTTGTGATGAATGTTCAGCGCATTCTGAGCATTGAAATGATGGTTGCTTGCCAGGCCTTGGATTTTAGAAGACCTTTAAAAAGTTCTGAGGCGATTGAAAAGGATTACTCTGATTTTAGGAAGCACGTCCCATTTGTGAAGGAAGATGTTGAACTGCACAGATTAATGAAGGCAGCTGAAGCTTTTCTCTTTCCGAAAGAGTCATAAAAAAACCCCCTTTCCCGAAAGAAAGGAGGTTCAAAAAAAAAAAAACGTTTATTCTAGTTACCTAGTCCAATCTTGGAACTGCGAATACCATCTTCATCCATCAATCGGATGATGAATGTTCCTCGCTGCATTTCAGGTAATTGAAGCATTCCTTCAGACGTACTTGAATTCAAAACCAAGCGACCTTGAAGATCATAAATGCTCACTTGAGTGAATCCGTTAGATTCAAAGGCAAGAGTACCATTGTTCACGTGAATTGAAGAAGAATATGCTGCTTGCAGCTCATCAATGAGGGCTGGCGGGCCAGGTACTTCAATTACGAAGTCTTCATTGCAAAAACGTCCAACCTGTGGATCCGTGTTCGGAGTGTACGGGTTGTACATTGGCCAGCAGCAAATGGTGAAATCACCTGATGTAGGCAGCATATACTGAGTGCGCAAGAAAGCGTTTACAGAACCACCAACAGCAACAGTTTGGTTTAAGCTGGCAAGAATTAAACGTCCTTGATCAACCCCGTCGATGCTCCATCCAAAAGTCAAAGAATCACCAATTTGAAGGGCAGAAGTTAAGTTGTTATCCCAGCTAAACCAAAGAATAACAGTGTCGCCTGGCGTCAACTCATCGTTTTCGATTGCTTGAGAGTTTTGATCAGTGAAGTAGACATTAGTTACATCGATGTTGCCTTGAGCAAAAATGCTCGAGGAAGCAAAGACCAACATTGAGAGAAATAGAATTTTTTTCATGATTGATTTTTAAAAAGTAATGGATAAAAAAAACCACCCACAAAAAGTGGATGGTTCAGATTGATTGGTTTGTCTTTAATACTTGACAACCTTCAAGCTCTTACGGATTCCGTTGGCTTGCAGATTAACTAAGTAGATTCCTTTAGCTTGTGCGCCAAAGTCGTAGTAACGGCTCTGAAGACCACCACCTGCTAAAATCATTTTTTCTTCCATAACAACTTGACCAGTTAAATCAACAACTTGAACGTCTACGTCCAACTCTTGATTCTCTGTATCCATGCTTAGGAACAATTTATCATGAGAGAAAAAAGCTGCAGCTTTTCCTAGGTTCACTTCAAGGTCGCGAACTGAAACACCACCTGTTCCACCGGTATCAGAGGCGAATACTCTAAAGTCGTCGCATACTTCAGTAGAAACATTAGAGACGTCTCCGTAGGCTGAGTTATATGTATTGGTAGCGCAAATGGTTCTAGTTCCTTCTGTACCAACACTATAATTGTTTTGGAAAATCAAGTAACCAGTCTGAAGGTTCATGATGGATCCAGAGACAACATGAATTTCCTCAACGGCTGTTCCCCCGTCCACGGTCCAATCGAAAATGAGTGTATCCCCATTGTTCACATTGGAAGAGTTTGAAAAGCTGTTGAAAACAGTCATGATCAAGTACACATTTGTGTTCTCTTCTGCTGAATCAACAATGAGAGTTTGAGACCCGCCCGTAGCAGGGGTAATAGCTTGAATGTCAATTTCTTCTGGAATTTGAGCGAAGGTTGTGGTCGCTCCAAGAAGGAAAGCACTGATTGTGAGTAGATGTTTTTTCATAGGATTATGTGATTGGATATGCTCAAAATTAATCAAAATGACTCAACGCTTCATCCATTTGGTTCTTTTGTGAACCACACCGCGCTGTTCATAAAGGAAATAGACGCCTGGTGCAAGGCCCTGAACATTTAGACTTACACTTGGGCTTAAAGTATTGATTTCAAATTCAGTAAGTCTTTGCCCGAGTTGATTTTCTATGAAGGCTTTGTCTGGATGGTTTAAAGCGAATTCAATGTTCAAAACTGAGCTGACTGGTGAAGGGAATAGTTTGGTTGTTACACGTTCTAGCTCACTAAGAGAAACATTGGTACTGGTATCCTGTACAGTGATTGTAACACAAGAAGTATCGTTCAGAACATTAAAGTCATCCCGAAACTTCAGCGAAAAACAATAGTCGTAGGAACCAGGAATGGTGTCCATTCTAAGTGCGCCGGCACCCAAGTTTACTGGAACACTCGATCCAGCTGGAACGTTGCCCGCAGCTGGGAAACTTAATTGTGAAAAGATGGTACCGTTTTTTGTCATGTAGACTTCAATGCTATCTCCTGCATTCAGCAGATCTGGTCCGTGGTTGGTAAGTTGAAATTCAATTGGGCTCACCTGTCCTGGTGTATAGGCACCTACCATGGGCTCAAAAATAGAATCGCACGCAAGGTCAACTGTATCTGGCTTGGTCGGAATGTTTACCGTGTCGCCAATCACTGGGAATACTGCATAAGCAAAGTTGCTGTCGTTTTGCCAATTGTTTACATGCTGAAAGCTGAAGTCGCTCCATTGATCAAAGGCGTGGGTCTCTGCATCAGCAAAGCTCTTGTTCTTAGTCATCTTGAGAAACATATAACTCTGCAAAATATAGCTGGACGCTGTGAATTCTACTCCGGCGTAAAAAACACCATTCGAAGGAACTTTCAAGGGTGGGTTCAAAACGGCCTCGGCATTGTAATAGGCCTGCCCATTGATGTGAGTGATGTTATTGAAATTGGTGTCAATGTTTCCGAAACTCAGCACAGCATTGCTCAGCACCGTACCAGGAATACCATTTACCTCTGACCAAATATTGGCAAGAGCAAAGGAGTTGGGCTGTGGGTTTTCTGTTCTGGCAATCCAAAACAAAATCGACTTGATGTACTTGCTCGTATCAGTGCCATATGTTGCATCGAACTTCATCAGCTTCGATACGTCGTCGTATGAATTGTGACCAGAAACAAAACCCCAAGGCAATGTTGGAGAAAGGACATCTCTGTAGTCTGAGAAATGACCGGTAAGTGTATCGTTCTGAGCTGTAAGGTTCAGACACATCAAAGAAGTCAAAATGAGGTTGAAAGCAGATTTCATATTTGAAGCAGTTTTAATTAAGACGCAGAATTTCCATCTGGTTGCCTTTTGGGTAGGAGATATCCGCAATTCGAGCAAAATTTATCGGATTCAGTGAGAGGTCCGTGGCAATTCTCACATTCGCCACTCGGCTTCTTTTTTGAGGCTGTCATGGTATATTCAGCAGAGACAATCCCTGTTGGAACAGCAATGATTCCGTATCCTACAACCATGAGCATGGATGCCAAAAACTGACCCAATACGGTGGCTGGAGAAATATCACCATAACCCACCGTGGTGAGCGTTACAATAGCCCAATAGATGCTTCTTGGAATGCTCGTAAAGCCAGCCTCGGCATCTTCAATGATGTACATTAATGTGCCCGTAACAATTGCGACCAAAACAACGCCAAAAAGAAATACGGTAATCTTAGGCCTACTGCTTCGAAGCGCATCCAACAACTCGTCTGCCGCACGGAGATATCGAGAGAGTTTCAGAATCCTGAATATTCGAAGCAGTCTTAATATTCGAAGCGCACGTCCAAAGCCAGTTCCAGGAACGATTAGACCAAGGTAGGTAGGAAGTATTGACAACAAATCAACGAGTCCAAAAAAACTAAAAACGTAGTTGAGTGGTTTCTTGCTCGAGTACACCCTTAGGATGTATTCAACACTGAACAAAATGGTGACAAACCATTCGAAAACATTGAGTTCAAATTCAAACCTTGCTTGAATGTGTTTTACACTTTCTAGCATTACCGCCAGCACACTGAGAATGATTCCCCAAAGAATTACGAAATCAACTCTTCGGCCCAATTTAGTATTGGCTGAGAACATGAGTATCCCCACCTTCTCACGAAGGGTTTTAGGCTTATTTGACATCAGAACTATTTTCTTGACCGCTGAAAATGTAAGCTAAAATATTCGCCCCCATTTTCAGTGCCTCATTTCGTTTTTCAGGACTGTCTTTATGTACGCTTAGATCTTCCCAGCCATCTCCCAAATCCGATTCATAGGTATACAAGCAAATCATTCTTCCACGCTCAAAAAGTGCATAGGCCTTTGGCGCTTTTTCATCGTGCTCATGAATTTTCGGCAAGCCTCCATCAAACTTAAAATGAGCATTGTAAATCGCATGATCATCAGGAATCTCAATCAATTCTTTGTTGGGAAAAAGTCGTGCAAGTTGAACTCTAATGTACGGATCCATACCGTAGTTGTCGTCGATGTGTAAAAAGCCTCCACCCATTAAATAGTTGGATAAATTCTCGAGTTCGGTGGGCGAAAAGATCACATTTCCGTGCCCGGTCATGTGTACAAAAGGGTACTGAATGATTTCTGGGTTCCCAGCTTCAACTACCACCTGCTCTTCCGCCAGGTTCATTTCCAATTCTTTGTTGCTGAACTCTATGAGGTTTGGTAAAGAGGTCTCGAGGTTGGCATACCAATCTCCGCCCCCATTGTACTTCAACAATGCTATTTGTGTTTGCGCTTGCTGAGCCCGTGCGGGAAGCACCGCAAATAAAACCAGTGCAATGAATGAGCTAAGTGCTAATGTTGAACGGGATGTGCTTCTATTCATGTGTTTTCTGACAATGCTTTTAATGCTGCTACTGCATACAAACCAGCTGTTTCGGTACGGAGGCGTGTGTTGCCCAAAGTTAGTTCATGAAAACCGCATTTTTTAGCCATTTCAATTTCTCGTTCGGTAAAATCTCCTTCCGGGCCAATAAGCACGAGTACACTTTTACCCTTCTTCGATTCCAAAAACGTTCTGTTTCGATCATCTTCACAATGCGCCACATACTTCAAATCAGCTTCAAAACCGAGAGCCTCTTCGAAGGGAAGCAAGCCGTCGATGACCAGCATGTAGGGGTTCCTAGATTGTTTCAAGGCAGACTGTGCCACTCTTTGCAGCCGTTCTACTTTGAGTCGAGTTTTCTCAGATCGCTCACATTGAATAAAACTAATACGTGAGAGACCAAGCTCTGTCCCCTTTTCAATCAGCCACTCAATCCTAGATTGGTTTTTTGTCGGAGCGATTAGGATGTGAATCCACAGACCAGAACGTTCATGAAACTTCTTGGAAATGATTTCCAAAACGCTTCGATCCTTTTCTGAAAATTTCAAGCGACAATGATAGAGGTATCCTTCACCATCCATCACCTGAACTTCGTCGCCCACCTTTAGGCGCAACACACGATAAAGATGTTTGTGTTCTTCAGCAGAGAGAATGACTTCGTCTCCCTGAATGTCTCGAGAATAAAAATATCGCACGCTTCGTAATTAAGAAGCAGCGTTGGAACCTATGCGTTCATACTCACTTTAGGAGCACCACTCAGAATTTCTTCGTTTGCATAGGCCTCGAACTGCTCGAAATTCTTGTTGAATTCACTTGCCAGCTGATTCGCTTTTCGATCGTAGGCGTTCTTGTCTGCCCAAGTATTTCTAGGATTCAAGATCTCGTCTGGCACATTTGGGCAAGTAGTTGGCATCGCCAAGCCAAAGATTGGATGAGTTTCGTACTCAACTGAATCTAAGTCTCCAACCAGAGCTTCGGTAATCATCGCCCTTGTGAACTTGAGCTTCATGCGCTCACCTACTCCGTAAGAACCTCCAGACCAGCCCGTATTCACAAGCCAAACATTTACATGGGAGTCTCCCATTTTCTTGCCCAACATTTCAGCGTATGCTGTAGGGTGTAAAGGCATGAAAGGAGCTCCGAAGCAAGCAGAGAAAGTTGAACTTGGCTCAGTCACTCCCTCTTCAGTCCCAGCAACCTTTGCTGTATAACCAGAGATGAAATGGAACATCGCTTGACCTGGGGTTAGTTTTGAAATTGGAGGCAAAACTCCGTAGGCATCGCAGGTTAAGAAGAAAACGTTTTTAGGGTCTTTCCCAACGGATGGGAGGGCGATGTTGTCTATAAAATCTATAGGATAACTCACTCGAGTATTCTCCGTGATATCACAGTTCTCAAAATTAGGAACGTTCGACCCTTCTTGGTAGCCAATGTTTTCTAGAATAGCACCTGCCTTAATTGCATGGTAGATGTCCGGCTCTTTTTCTTCCGTTAGGTCAATGGTCTTTGCATAGCACCCACCTTCAAAATTGAAGATTGAATTTTCAGGAGACCATCCGTGTTCATCATCACCGATCAACCTACGATTGGGGTCAGCAGACAAGGTTGTTTTACCGGTTCCGCTCAAACCGAAGTACAAAGCAGTATCACCACCTTCACCCATATTCGCTGAACAGTGCATTGGCAAGGTATTGCGCTGATGCGGTAGCACGAAGTTTAGGGCCGAGAAGATTCCTTTTTTGATTTCTCCGGTGTATCCCGTTCCACCAATCAAGGCGATTTTTCTTGTGAAGTTGAGAATTGCAAAATTGGCCTGACGCGTTCCGTCTAATTCGGGATCAGCCATGAAGCCAGGTGCATTGATCACAAGCCATTCGGGCTCGAAATTTTCCAATTCGTTTGCATCCGGACGCAAGAACATATTGTACACGAACTGATTGCTCCAAGGGTACTCGTTGATGGCTCGTATGTTTGTGCGATAATCATTGTCAGCACAGGCGTATGCATCACGAACATAAACTGGACAGTCGCTCAAGTATGCGACTACCTTATTGTACAGACGATCGAATTTATCAGCTTCGAATGGAATGTTGATACCACCCCACCAAACTGAGTCGGAGGTAATATCATCCTTTACAATGAATCGATCTTTTGGACTTCTACCGGTAAATTTTCCAGTGTTGACAGCAATCGCACCTAAGCTGGTTCGAACTGCGTGTTTTTGTTCAATACTGTGTTCTTCGAGGGTGGCTGGTTCTAGGTTCCAATATTGAACCTCACTATGTATTCCGTATTCCTTTAGTGCTTCAGCCTTAGCGTGGCTACCTTGGATATTCATCAGACGCGAATTTGATTATGCGGCCAAAGAAACAGATTTTATCTTCCAAAAAGCCAGCGATACAGCTCTGTTTATAAACAGGCTATGCTCTAAAGCTTATTTCCTTTTCAGCAAAATAAAGAAGAGATATAACCAGCTTACAATCAACAAGCCACCTCCAAAAGGAGTGATAGGACTAAGGAATTCAAGCCCCTCCCAGGAGCGTGCAACACAGAGTTTCAACAAAAATATTGAGACTGAAAAGCCTAAGATTCCCAAGATCCAAGAAAGTGATATGATCTTAGCCTGGTTTGCATTCAAGGCTAAAGTGCTTGGGAGCACAAGAAGAGCAATTCCGTGAATTAGGGCAAAGAATATTGCTGTCTGAACGGCCCGGATATCGGGATCTTCCAGAAATGGATAGAGCAGATGACTGCTCATCGCTGCCGCTGAAATTGCCAGAAAACAGAAGAAGGAACCAATCGCTTGAAAAAACCTCATGAGAACAAAGATGAAACTCCTGAGAAATCGTTTCAATTTTGTTTACTTGGTGGCTTGGAAAAAGTAAATATGAAGCGCATTCTCATTCTTGGCGCAGGCCGCTCCTCTGCTGCACTGCTTAAGTATTTCTTGAATTATTCGGGCTCTGAAAACATCTTTCTAGAAGTTGCTGACCAGAATACAGACCGCATGCAAGGCGTATTTCCCGCAACAGAGAATCTGAAATACTCAGAACTGGACGCGAGTTCTAAAAAAGCCAGAAGAGCGAAAATCGCCGAAACCGATTTGGTCATCAGCATGCTTCCAGCCTCGTTTCACCCGAAAATAGCCAAGGACTGTTTGGCTATTGGGAAAAATCTCGTTACTGCCAGTTATGTTTCCAAAGAGATGAAATCCCTTCACAAAGAAGCTCAGGAAAAGGGCCTCATCTTCATGAATGAATGTGGCGTTGACCCGGGCATTGATCATATGTCGGCCCTAAAAACTTTGAATCATTTAAAAGACAAAGGTGCCGAGATCACTTCGTTCGAGAGTTTCACAGGCGGACTTTTGGCGCCTGAATCCGACAACAATCCGTGGAATTACAAATTCACATGGAACCCGAGAAACGTAGTTCTTGCAGGTCAAGGAGGTGCTGTAAAATTCATTCAAGAAGGCCGCTACAAATTCATACCCTACCACCAGTTGTTTCGACGAACTGAATACATCAACATCGACGGTTATGGCAGGTTTGAAGGCTATGCGAATCGAGATTCGTTGTGGTATCGCGAAATTTATGGTTTAGATGATGTGCCGACCATATATAGAGGAACCTTGAGACGTCCGGGGTTTTGCCGAGCTTGGGATGTATTCGTAAAACTTGGGGCAACGGACGATGACTATGTTCTCGAAGACTCCGAAAACATGACCTACCGCGAGTTCATCAATACTTTTCTTGCCTACAACGAAACCGATTCTGTAGAGCTCAAGTTGATGGCCTACCTCAAGATTGATCAGGATTCAGAGGTGATGGATAAACTGAAATGGCTTGGCATTTTCGAAAACACTAAGATTGGATTGAAAAAAGCGACACCAGCTCAAATTCTTGAACATATCCTCAAGCAAAAATGGACCATGGACCCGGAGGACAAGGACATGATTGTTATGTGGCACCGATTCAGCTATCGACTAAACGAGCGGAATTATGAAATTCATTCCTCCATGGGTTGCATTGGAGAAAATGAAATTTTCACTGCCATGGCTAAAACTGTGGGCATTCCTGTGGCCATCATGTCGCGATTGATATTAGAAGATCAGATTTCGGCACGAGGAGTAATGATTCCAGACCAAGAAGAAGTATACTCTGCTTGTTTGAAGGAGCTCGAGGAGCATGGAATTAAGTTCTCAGAAAAAGAAGTAGAACCTAGCTTCTACTGATTTAGGTCAATCAAGCCCTCTGGACATTCGACCAGAATCTCTTGTTTCTCTTCATCAATTTCCAAAACGAACTCCTCTACAAATGGAAGGATTACTTCGTTCTCGTCTTCTATGATTAAAGAAAACTGACCGCCTACTTCGAGGATGTCAACTACAAGTCCGAGGTAACCATGCTTCACGTCTTGGACTTTAAAGTTCACCAAGCTCGGCTCATCATCACCCTGGTCTTCAGCGAAACAATCTTCTGGAAATTGAAATTCTAAGCCGATCATCTCTTCCAATGAATTGTAACCGGGAATTTCTTCAAAATGCAAAACGACCGTTTTACCTTGAGCCTTAAACGACTCGAGGAAGAAAGGGACTTTCTTGTAGTCCACCAACAAAAAAAGGTGCTTGGGAGCACCTTTAAATTTGAATTCTTCATACAGGCGACCTTTTAAGCTGCCTTTAAGTCCGTGAACTTTTAAGATTCTTCCGTGGGAAGAGTCAATCATTCCGCTTTCTTCTCTTCTTCCTTAGCTTCTGCTGCTGGCTCTTCAGCCGGTGCTTCTGCTACAGGGGCCTCAGCTTCTACTGGAGTCGCTTCTTCCGCAGGAACCTCTTCAGCAACTGGCGCTGGAGCTGCCTCCTCTGCCGGAGCTTCTGCTGCCGGAGCTTCTGCTACTGGTGCTTCTGCTGCGGGTGCTTCTACTGGAGCTGCTTCCATTGCAGTCTCATCTGCTGGAGCGGCGGCCTCTTCTACTACCTCTGGCGCTGGAGCAGCGGCCGCGGCAGCGGCAGCGGCAGCCGCTTCTGCTGCTTCGTTTTGCAAGGCTTGTCTTTTAGCAAGAGTTTCACTCTCGATATCAAAGGCCTTTTTACGAGCTGCATCTTCAGCCTTTTTAAGGTTGTCTGTTTTGCTGGAAATCTTGTTTTCTTTCTCGTCAAGCCACTTCGCGAATTTTGCTTCAGCTTGATCTTGTGTCATTGCCCCTTTAATCACTCCTCGGTCGAGGTGATTTTTCATGAGAACACCTTTATAGGAAAGAATTGCACGCATAGTGTCCGATGGCTCTGCTCCTACTTTAACCCAGTGAAGCGCGCGATCAAAATCCAAATCGATGATGGCTGGATTGATGTTGGGATTGTAAGAACCTATTCTCTCGATGTAACGACCATCTCTTTTTGACCTTCCATCAGCAATTACGATGTGATAAAATGGTCTTCCTTTCTTACCGTGTCTCTGAAGTCGAATACGTACTGCCATTTCTTTAATAGTTTGAGCGTCCTAAACGCTTGTTAATCAATGATAATGTTTCCTATTCATGGACTATCCATGAAAGCGGCTGCAAATGTCCACTTTTTTCAATTATCAGACAATGCTTCAGCATATTATTTTCTTGGGAGTCTGAATTTTTATCCAACTCATTCGCAAAAAAGTTGTTCCGAATGTTTTATCCATTTAATAGAGGCAACCTTTTCTCTTTGGTAACGTCCTAACTATAGGTAACTTCGTAGCTTAAGTGAAATCCATTCTCCAATATATTATTCTGGCCTTCCTATTCATGGCTACCACCGTTCATGCGCAGAAAGAAGCATGGCATTGGACTTTTGGAAACTTTGCTCACATCGAATTCTCAAGCGGAAGTCCCGCGAACGCAACGAACAGTCAGATTCAAACGCTGGAAGGTTGCGCTACGATGTCAGACAAAAATACTGGATCGATGCTCTTCTACACTGATGGAAGCACCGTCTGGAATCAGAACAATGTCATTATGACCAATGGCACTGGCCTGCAAGGAAACAACAGTGCATCTCAAAGTGCAATCATTGTCGCAAAGCCAGGAAGCACTACAAACTTTTACATTTTCACCGTTCCCTCCTCTCCTAACCAAGGCTTGCGTTATTCTGAAGTTGACATGAGTCAAAGCGGCGGACTTGGGGCAGTGCTCACAACAAACAAAAACACTTTATTACTCAATCCTTCAGCAGATAAGGTTACAGCGGTTGCCCATTCTAATGGTCAAGACGTGTGGGTTCTAGGCCAAAACAACAATGACTGGAATATATATGCATTTCGTGTAACCTCGGCAGGAGTCAACACTACTCCAGTTATCAACGTAGTCACTCAACCTGCGGGCGTTGGAACGGTGAATCATGGAGGAGCCATAAAAGCTTCACCAAACGGTCAATATGTTGCTTTTGGCGTTGCCTGGGATAACACCCTCATGATCTTCGACTTCGACAATGCCAGCGGAACCTTGAGCAACGCAATTAGTTCTCGGCGAGTTGCGACCAATTACAATCCCTTTGGAATTGAATTCTCGAAAAACTCCCAGCTTCTATATGTAACAGATTGGTTTGGCCCTTCTGTTTATCAATATGACTTGACTCAAACCACACCAGCCCTTGTTCTAGCTTCTGAAACAAATGTGAATACCTTGGGCACATTGCCGATTGAAGCCCTCCAATTGGCTGTAGATGATAAAATTTATTGCAGTCGGATGATCAATGGTGGAACAGGGACGAATTGGCTCGCTCGAATCAATAATCCAGACGTTCTAGGAACTGGTTGTGGTTATGTCGATCAAGCTTTTCAACTCAATTCGGGGGCTACAGGAAGGATGGGGCTTCCTAACTTCAACCAAAGTTTTTTCATTTCCAGAGCCATCGTAATTCAAGATACCTGCCTGAACGACTCAACCTCCTTTAGCCTTACCACCACCCAACAGCTCGATTCGATGATGTGGAACTTTGGAGACACTGCCAGCCCCTTCAATACAGATACAAGCGCCAACAGCAGTCATGTTTACACCAATACTGGTACGTACTTTATCTACGCCATTGTTCATTCTACCAATACTCAAAACGTTAGCCGCACCGACACTCTCTTCGATACCTTAAGCATTCATCTACCTCCAATCATAAACTTAGGACCCGACACCATTTTGTGCAATTTAGACAGTCTCGAATTCTCTTTGAATACGAGTCTGTACGACATCCTTTGGAGTGACAGCTCTACTGGAAATAAACTTCAGATTGATACTGCTGGAGAATACTGGGTTCGTGTCGAGAATTTCTGCGGATTTATGTACGATACGATTCGAGTAGACAGTCTTTGGCCAGACACAGTAAACCTTGGTCCCGACACCGTGCTCTGTGTGGGTGATACCATGGAATTTGATGTCGAAACCATTACAGGCACCGACTACCTATGGCACAGCGGCGATACCCTTCCAACTTTTAAAACGGATACCCCAGGTTTCGTTTCGGTTCAATTAACGAACGTGTGTGGTTCCTTCTCCGACGTTGTGTACATCGATTTTGAAGTTCCCCCAACGGCCGACTTAGGGAACGATACTACAATCTGCGATGGAACCATTCTAGTTAGAAACGTCGCATTTTCTCGAGCGCGTTATTTATGGCAAAACGGGAGCCAATCAAGTCTTGTCAATGTCTTTGCACCTGGAGGAACCTATTGGGTTGAGGTCACCAACCAATGTGGTATTGCCTCTGATACTTTAGTTGTTGAGTACGATTACCCATTAAATCTTGACCTCGGCCCAGACAGTCTGATTTGCCAAGGAGATACCATTGAATTATACCCTGGTTTAGTGCGCGACGCTCGAATGCTTTGGTCCGATGGTTCTACCGATAGTACATATGACGTTATTTCTCTAGGTCATTATTGGGTTGTGGCAAACAATAAATGTGGCCTCTTCACAGACTCGATTTCATTTGAAGATGAAGTAGTTCCTGTTGTTCAACTTCCTGGAGACACAATTCTATGCATCGGTGATACGGTAGGGTTTTCAACCAGCTTCTCTCGCTCAACATACTTATGGAGCACAGGTTCCGTGGACACTAGCGTGATTATTACAAGCAACGCTAAAGTTTGGGCTGAGGCCAAGAACATTTGCGGAAGAGGATCCGATACAGTGAACGTTTACTTTGATGAGCCTCTCATTGTTGACCTTGGACCAGATACCAACATTTGCAATACCAACACATTAACCTTAGATGTAACTGCTCCAAACAAGCCGACGTATTGGTGGAACACGGGCTCTTCGGCCCCCATATACACCATCGTTGAAACTGGCGTTTACAATGTGAAAATTGAAAATACCTGCGGTGTTTACGAAGATGAAATTCGGGTGATTTATGAATACACTCCTGATATTTACCTTGGGCCTGACACCGTTCTGTGCGATGGAAAATCCTACCGAATTGAACTTCCTGCTCTGCAGAATGCCGAAGTGACTTGGTCCGATGGAAGTAAGTTTGACGTCGTTGAAGCCTCCAAACCAGGAACCTATTGGGCCATGGCAGAAAACCGCTGTGGGTTTGATGTGGATTCAATAAAAGTCTTTTATTCAACCAATCCCAAACCAGATTTAGGCGGTGATCAACTCGTCTGCCCAGGTGAACTCATTGAACTAAACGCTTTCATAGATGACGGGAATGAGTACAGTTATTTCTGGAACACCTTTGAGAGTCACCCTACAATTCTGACTTTTAAGGAGGGTGTTTATAAAGTTCGGGTCGAAAACATTTATGGCTGTGTGACCGTCGACTCTGTGAAGCTCATTCGCTGTGAACAATACTTCTACGTCCCTTCTGCATTCACACCAAATAAGGACGGACTGAACGAAGTATTCCGTGTTTACGGAGAGCGACTGGATGAAATTGAAGTGTCAATTGTAAATCGATGGGGTGAAAAAATCTACGAATCCGACGCTGTGAACTTTGCTTGGGAAGGCACATACAAAGGAGAAGAATGTCAAATGGGTACCTATACCTACTACATCTCCTACCCCGACCTAAACAATCAACTGCAAGTTAAGGTGGGAACTTTTAGTTTAATTCGTTGAGAATTGGCAACCTTTTCCCTTTTTGCGCGTCTAATCATTAGGTAACTTTGGCACTCAAGTGAGATTTTTCAAGCACGTATGTCTGTTTTGCGCGCTCCTATTGATGGGAGCCCCGAATGTGCATGCACAAAAAGAGGCCAACAACTGGTACTTCGGACAACGTGCCGCAATTGAGTTTACTGGGACCAATGGTGCTCCTATTGCTGTAGCAGGCAGTAATATTGTTACCCAAGAAGGCAACGCCACCATTTCAGACAACAACGGAAATCTTCTCTTTTATACGGATGGGATTTCAGTTTGGAATTCCAACAACAACGTAATGACCAACGGAACTGGTCTTCAAGGAAACTTCTCTGCCACGCAATCGGCAGTGATTGTACCGAAACCAGGAAGTTCAACAAACTACTACATATTCACTGTTCCTGCTACGAATTCTACGGTTGGTCTTCGATATTCAGAAGTAGACATGAGCCAGAGTGGCGGATTGGGAGCGGTACTCACTACGAACAAAAACACTCAGGTTACTCCCGCGGGAGTCGGAGTGCGTGAAAAGGTAACGGCTGTAGGGCATTCAAATGGATCCGACTTCTGGGTGATTACCCAAAGGTCAAATGTCGGAACCTACTACGCCTACAGAGTTAGCAGTGCTGGCGTGAATACGACTGGAGTGACTTCTACGATCAACGTTGGCAGCAACACCAGCTACATCGGCTACTTAAAAGCTTCCCCTTCTGGTGACAAATTGGTCAACATGCAGTACAATTCAAGTGAATTGATCTTCATGGATTTCAACAATACAACTGGAGCAATTACCAACCCCTTCTTGGTCACTGGAACTCAGAGCCCCTATGGTGGTGACTTTTCCCCTGATGAAACAAAATTCTATACAGGTTCAAGAAGTCAGATCTATCAATACGATATAAGCACGTATACAGCTGCTGCAATTTCAGCTGCTAGAACGACAATATATACACACAGTTCAGGAACTATGTGGGCCATGCAGTTGGGGCCCGATGAAAAAATCTACGTTGTTAATTACAATGGAACCGCACTTTCCCAAATTCCCAATCCTAATGTGCTTGGTGTGGGCTGCGGCTTTACGTACACCTTCCTCACCCTGATTGGAGGAACATCTGGTCAAGCTGCCCAAGGGCGCCTGGGATTACCCACATTCATTCAAAGCTTTTTCGCCAACAACAACTTAAGCATTAGAGATACCTGCCTTGGCGACACAACCAAATTCGACTTGGGGAACAACGGGCAAATCGATAGTGTTCTTTGGAATTTTGGCGACCCAATGAGTGGAGCTTTGAACGCCGATACGACGAAAAATGCACGGCACATATATTCAGATACGGGTATATATTATGTAAGTGTTCGTTTGAGATTGGTAAATGCCAATAACCTGACAATCATCGATACTCTGTACGACACCATTCGCATTCATCATGCACCCATCATTGACTTGGGGAACGATACCATCCTTTGTAATGGTGATAGTTTGGATTTCACGATCAACACAGATTTATACGAACACATGTGGCTTGACTCTTCGGACGGTCAAAAATTGTACGTTAATACCGCTGGTGAGTATTGGATTCGTGCAGAAAATATTTGCGGAATTGATTACGACACTATGCGAGTGGACAGTCTTTGGCCCGACACAGTAAATCTAGGACCAGACACATTGCTTTGTGTTGGCGATACCATGTTTTTCGATGTTGAGACAATTACTGGAACATCTTACTTATGGCACAGTGGAGATACTACAACTACTTTTCAAACGGATACTGCGGGCTTTGTCTCGGTTCAGCTAACGAACGTTTGTGGCTCCTTCTCTGATGTCGCCTACATCGATTTTGAAATTCCTCCAACTGCAGCCCTTGGTGGTGATACACTGCTGTGCGATGGCACCATATTGGTGAAAAATGCGGCATTCTCGCGTTCACACTACTTGTGGCAAAATGGAAGTCAGTCGAGTGTCATGAACATCTTCTCTCCTGGCGGAACTTATTGGGTTGAAGTAACGAACCAATGTGGTGTCGCCTCAGACACCTTGGTCGTGGATTACGACTACCCACTGAACATTGATCTTGGACCGGACAGCATCCTATGCCTTGGAGATGTAATCAGCCTTTATGGAGGGCTCGTGCGAGACGCTAGTGTTCTGTGGTCTGATGGGTCAACAGACTCAAACCTTAGTGTAAGCACTTTAGGAACATACTGGGAAACGGCAACAAATACCTGCGGATCATACTCCGACACCATTTCTTTTGACGATGAATCTGTTCCAGTAGTGCAACTTCCAGAAGACACCATTCTGTGTATTGGAGACACCGTTGGTTATTCGACTACTTTCTCTCGTTCGTCCTATTTATGGAGCAATGGCTCTGTGGACACAAGCATCATAGTAACCACTCCTGGTAAAGTTTGGGCCCAAGCATCAAACATTTGCGGCATTGGTTCCGATACAGTGAACGTCTATTATGACCAACCTCTCGTCGTCGATCTAGGTCCCGACACCAACATTTGCAACAGCAACACCTTAACTTTGGATGTGACCGTTCCAAACAAACCAACCTACTGGTGGAATACTGGCGTTTCAGGCCCATTTTATACCATAGTTGAAACTGGAGTGTACAATGTGAAAATTGAAAACACTTGCGGTGTTTATGAAGATGAAATTCGAGTGATTTATGAATACACTCCGGAAATTTACCTTGGCCCCGATACCGTTCTCTGTGATGGAAAGTCCTATCGAATTGAACTTCCTGCATTGCAGAATGCCGAAGTGACTTGGTCAGATGGAACAAAATTCGATGTTGTTCTAGCATCTAAAGCTGGTACTTACTGGGCAAAAGCACAAAACCGATGTGGCTTCGATGTCGACTCGATCAGAGTTTACTATTCAGACAACCCTAAACCCAATCTAGGTGGAGATCGACTGGTATGCCCCGGTGAACTGATTGAATTGAATGGCTTCATCGAAGATGAAAACGAATACAGTTATTTCTGGAATACATTCGAATACCATTCAAGCATTTTAGCTTCTGATCCGGGCACATACTCTGTTCGAGTTGAAAACATCTACGGATGTGTGGGAGTAGATTCGGTGGAACTGCGCCTTTGTGACCAGTATTTTTACATTCCTTCTGCCTTTACTCCAAACAAAGACGGTTTGAACGAAGACTTCCGAGTTTATGGGGAGCGATTGGAAGAAATGGAAGTTACCCTTGTGAATAGATGGGGAGAAAAAATCTATGAATCCGATGCCGTGAACTTTGCATGGGATGGAACTTATAAAGGAGAGGAATGCTCGATTGGAACATACACCTATTACATCTCCTACCCTGACCTAAACAATCAACTTCAAGTGAAGGTGGGAACCTTTGAATTGATTCGATAAAGGCCTATCCGTAGACATCCTTATATAAGGCTCAACGCAAACCTTTCTTAAAAATCATTGAATTCAGTGCCCTAGGCAGAATGCCTTTTGGAGGCTTTCAGGGTGTTCATCATGAGACCTACAATGGTCATTGGTCCTACTCCACCAGGAACAGGTGTGATGAAGGAACATTTCTCAGCTACATCGGAGTATAGAACATCTCCAGCCAATCTAAAGCCCGATTTCTTACTCTGATCAGGCAGGCGAGTGATTCCAACGTCTACAATCACGGCGCCGTCCTTCACGTATGAAGAGTCGACCATTTCTGCTTTTCCCAGCGCAACGATGAGAATATCAGCCTCTCTGCAAATCTCTTTTACATTTTGGGTGCGGGAATGAACCATCGTCACCGTTGAATTTCCCGGCTTCGTATTTCTCGACATCAAAATACTCATAGGAGTACCTACGATATTCGAACGCCCCATCACTACACAGTTTTTGCCTTCAGTTGGTACATCGTACTCAGCCAAAAGTTGCATAATGCCGTATGGAGTAGCCGGAATGAAAGTATCCAGACCAATGGACATTCTACCCACATTTTCCGGATGGAAGCCATCCACATCCTTATTTGGATCAACAGCTAAAGTCACCTTCAACTCATCGATGTGTTTTGGTAAGGGAAGCTGAACAATAAAGCCATCAACATCCGGATCTTCATTGAGCTTTTGAATTTCTCCAAGAACTTCCGCTTCGCTAATGTCTGAGCTAAAGCGCATCAAACTCGACTTAAAACCACAACGCTCACAGGCCTTTACCTTCGCGTTCACATAAGTTTGACTTGCACCGTCTTCACCGACGAGAATTGCAGCCAGATGTGGGATCTTTCCCCCTGCTGCTTTTATCTCCGCCACTTCTGAGGCTAGTCTATCCTTAATTCTATTTGAACTTTCTTTTCCGTCGAGTACAGTCATAAGCTTTGTGTTTATCTCATTTTCGGCATGCCTCCCATTTGGCTCATCATCTTCATCATGTTCCCCTTGTTCGACATTAATTTCATCATCTTACGCGTTTCACCAAATTGCTTTATAAGGCGATTCACTTCTTGAACATCAGTTCCACTTCCTTTTGCAATCCGTTTCTTCCTAGAACCATTGATGATGTGTGGACTCTCGCGCTCATCAGGTGTCATTGAATGGATAATTGCCTCGATGCCCTTAAATGCATCGTCGTCGATGTCGACGTTCTTCATTGCCTTACCCATCCCTGGAATCATTCCTGCCAAGTCTTTGATGCTACCCATCTTCTTGATCTGTTGAATTTGACTCAAGAAATCGTTGAAGTTGAATTGATCCTTGGCGATTTTTTTCTGAAGCTTACGCGCCTCTTTTTCATCGAATTGTTCTTGGGCTCGCTCAACGAGTGAAACGACATCACCCATGCCCAATATTCGATCGGCCATACGGCTTGGATAAAACTCATCCAAGGCTTCCATCTTTTCACCCGTACCAATGAACTTGATTGGCTTCTGCACAACCGCCTTAATGGACAGTGCCGCTCCGCCGCGTGTATCTCCATCCAATTTGGTAAGAATAACACCTTCAAAATCCAAGCGTTCGTTGAATTCTTTTGCAGTGTTTACTGCATCTTGCCCCGTCATGGAATCTACAACGAAGAGCGTTTCTTGCGGCGAAATCGTCTTCTTGATGTTGGCGATTTCATCCATCATGTCTTTGTCGATGGCCAAACGACCAGCGGTATCGACAATGACTACGTTAAAACCATTCGAACGAGCGTGCGCAATCGAGTTCTTTGCAATTTCTACTGGGTTCTTGTTTTCTCGTTCAGAGTAAACTTCAATTCCCAATTGCTCACCTAGAACATGAAGTTGATCGATGGCAGCTGGACGGTAAACATCACAGGCGACCAAGAGCGGGTTCTTTCCCTTTTTATTCTTCAGGAAATTCGCAAGCTTGGCTGAATGGGTTGTTTTACCAGAACCTTGAAGGCCCGCCATTAGGATGGTAGCTGGATTTCCCTGAATGTTGAAGTCCGCCTTCTCACCTCCCATAAGTTCGGCCAACTCATCGTGGGTAATCTTCACGAGAAGCTGCCCCGGGGAAAGGGAGTTCAATACATCTTGACCTAGCGCCTTTTCTTTAAGAGATTCGGTAAACTGCTTCGCAATTTTAAAGTTGACATCGGCATCAAGGAGAGATCTTCTGACCTCCTTCATGGTCTCAGCCACGTTTATTTCCGTAATCTGTCCATGGCCTTTCAGGACCTTAAACGAACGCTCTAACTTGTCTTGTAAATTATCAAACATCAGTTTCTACATTTTCTCGGGAACCTCGATTCCCAGCAAACCTAAAGAAGATTCAATAACCTCACCTACTTTCAAAGAAAGCGACAAACGAAAGGAAGTAAGAACTTCATCGTCGTCGTTTACAATCGGTAAGTTTTGGTAAAAAGTATTGTACGTTTTAACGAGCTCATAGCAATGGTTCGCAATTAAGGCCGGATTCAATTGCTGTGCGGCTTCTTCCAAAGTGTCTGCATAGGCGTACAGAACCTTTAGAATATTGCGCTCCCGATCGTCGAGCTTAATATCTGCCCATCCCTTCTGACCAAAGCTCCCAGCTTTTTTCGCAACAGAACGAATTCTCACAAAAGCATATTGAAGAAAGGGTCCCGTGTTCCCATTAAAATCAATCGATTCCGCTGGGTTGAACATGATTTCCTTCTTCGGGTCAACCTTTAAGATGAAGTACTTTAAAGATGCTAAGCCGATCTGCTCGTATAAGTCAGCTTTTTCATCTACCGCCATCCCTTCCAACTTGCCCAATTCTTCCGTTTTCTCTTGAGCAGTTTGCACCATCTCGGCCATCAATTCGTCGGCGTCTACCACCGTGCCTTCTCGAGATTTCATTTTCCCCTCAGGAAGAGTAACCATTCCGTACGACAGGTGCTCGCATTCTTCAGCCCAAGCATAACCAAGCTTTTTCAGAATCAAGAAAAGAACTTTGAAATGATAATTCTGCTCATTTCCAACGGTGTAAATCAACTTACTCAATTCAGGATATTCTTCAAATCGAAGAATTGCAGTACCGATGTCTTGAGTCATATAGACAGCAGTTCCATCAGAACGCAACAAGATCTTTTGGTCCAATCCATCTTCGGTGAGGTCGATCCATACGGAGCCATCCTCTTTTTTAAAGAAAACTCCTTTATCTAAACCTTCTTGAATTTTCTCTTTTCCTACCAAATAAGTCTCCGACTCGTAATAGAGCTGATCGAAGGTGACTCCCATACGCTTGTAGGTCGCGTCGAAACCTGTGTAAACCCATGAATTCATCCGCTCCCAGAGGGCATATACTTCAGGGTCCTTCGCCTCCCACTTCACAAGCATGCTCTGAGCCTCAAGCAGGATTGGAGCTTGTTTTTCAGCCTCTTTGGCATCGGTACCTCCAGCAATCAGAACAGAAATCTCCTTCTTGTATTCTTGATCGAATCTCACATAGTACTTACCTACTAAATGATCACCCTTCATTCCAGATGACTCTGGAGTTTCACCATCTCCGAACTTCTGCCAAGCCAACATAGACTTACAAATGTGAATTCCGCGGTCGTTGATGATTTGAACTTTTTCAACCTTGCGCCCAGAAGCTTCCAACAAACGCGCTACCGAGTAACCGAGCAAGTTGTTGCGAATGTGACCAAGATGCAAAGGCTTATTGGTATTCGGTGAAGAGTACTCCACCATAATCTGTCTGTTGTCTTTTGGCTTGTGACCATGTCTTGGATCGCCCATCAAATCATTGAGAAACTTGAGCCAACGCTTATCTGAAAGACTGATATTCAAGAAGCCCTTAACTACTTGAAAAGCAACGGCAGCTTCAAAATTTTCGACTAAATCTCTCCCGATTTCTTCGGCAGTTTCCTCAGGCTTCTTCTTTGAAGTTCGCAAAAGAGGAAAAACAACAAGCGTAAATTCACCTTCAAACTCCTTTCGAGTTTTTTGAATTTGCAGATCGCCCTCAAAAGCACCATACAAGCGTTCGATGCTCTCAGCTAAAGCAGATCTTAATTCTTCTTCCATTCTATTGCTTGTTCAATTCGGTAGTGAAATCTTCAAGTACTGCAAAGGCAGTCTCAGCCATCAGGTTTTTCTTTTCGTCCAGTGTAGGATTTATCTCTACAGTTTCCATGCAAACCAGTCGCTCGTCTCGAGCGAAAAAATTCAAAATTTGAGAGGCTTCATCTGGGCTTAAGCCATTGGGTACAGGGGTTCCAGTCCCATGGGAAACCAAATCGCAATCCATCGAATCAACGTCAAAAGAGAGGTAAATAATGTCAACATCATTGAAGCGCACTGCAGCTTCTTCAAGGCAATTTTGGAATCCTCTTTCACGAAGTTCTTCAACCCGAAAATTCCTCATTTTCATATCGGTCATGAGAGCATCTTCTTGCCTTTCTGTATCCCGCACGGCAAAAAAGAGCATGTCTTCCGGAAGGACCTTCGGGCACAATCCTGCAAGATTCACGAGTTCATCCCAAGAATTTCGGATGGCCTCTTCAGGCGTGCGGCGAGCATGATTTTCATTGTTAATGCAGAGGGCCGTAGCCAAAGGCATTCCATGCATATTTCCCGTTGGGCTTGTCCATGGCGTGTGCAAGTCAGCATGCGCGTCTACCCACACCACGCCAAGTCTTTTTTCCGGAAAGGCCTTTTTTATGCCCGCTATCGTTCCGCCGGCTGAACAGTGATCAGCACTGATTAGAAGCGGGAAATTTCCAGCTCCAATGCTTGAGGAAACTCCGTCAACCATCGTCTGGTATACTTCTTTCATCCCCTCAATGTTCTTGGCAGAAGGTGAGTCGTCGTACTTAAGCAACAAATCGTTGCGGTTTGGAAGAAACTCCTGTGGGTATTTTGCGAAAAAGTTAGAACCAGCTTTGAGGCTAGCAATCTTCATCGCAGCGAATCCTAAACTAGAACCTCTCGTTCCAGCTCCAATCTCCGACTCTTGTACTATACATTGAATGCGTTTCATCGTCTATTTTGGAAGCTTGCAAATTTATTAATGTATGCAGACTTAGTCCTTATATTTTCGCAGCGATTATGAGAGCTTAAAATCTTGTCGAAAAAAAGCAGCTTCCGGTACGTCCAATGGGCACTTGTAGTGTCCACTATTCTAATTATTGCCGGCGTTTTTCTCATAGACACGGTGAAAAATCGATTCTTCGATCAAAGCATTCTTAGAGAAGGTGTTATTGTATATGAAGTAAGCTATCCGGAAATATCGGACGACCACCTTCTTAAGCCTTTTTTACCCAAAAGAATGGTACTCACTGTCAAGAAAAATCTGGTTCGCTTTGAAACCAAAGCTGGCATCGGCCTTTTCCACACGGGTTACATTATGGATACTAAAGCCCAAAATCTCACGGGATTTTTAAAACTCATCAACGTTAAGTACGCTTCAGCATTCAACCACGACGCGGTTGTTTCGAGTGTTCTTGAAGAGCCTGCGATGATTTTAGAACTGGGGAATGAAACCGCTTCCATTGCAGGTCTAAAATGCTCCGTTGGCAAACTGACTTTTAAAGAAATAGAGGACACGAAGATTTGCTACACCGAAGATGTACGTGTTCCCGGATTGAATTGGAACACCCCTTATGCCGAATACCCAGGTTTGTTTTTAGAATATGATATTTTCAAAAGCGGTATTCATATGCACCTCAAATTGAGGGAATTACGTAAAGAAAAAGTCTCGAAAAGTGCATTCGAAATTCCCGAAGACTACATCTACATCGAAAATGACGCCTATAATCAAGAGCTTGGGAAGACCTTTAAAGCCCTTGATTAGCTGTTCATAATTCTTTTGAAAACTCTCGGAGGCCCAATAAATAAGGGCATTTCGATCTTTAATTTTGATTCTTATCTAGACTTGAAAAAGCGCTTTGGCGAAGAATCGACTAATTGAAGAAATAGACCCCGAAGAACTCGAGGAAAAAAAGGATACCAAGAAGAAGCCTAAGAAGCCACGAGCGAAGCTGAGCCTACCAAAACCAGCTTTTCTTGAGAACGAACGTTTTAGAAACATCACGGGATTAAGCTTCCTGCTCATTGCCGCTTTTCTGCTGGTTTCCTTCACCTCCTTCCTGTTCACCTGGCAGAACGATCAGGACCTTCTCATGGGCTCTTGGTTCGATTTGTTTGCGAACAGCGACATCCAAGTTGACAATTGGTTGGGAAAATTTGGCGCGATTGCATCCCATGCATTAATCCACAACGGCTTCGGGGTATCCGCTTTTCTGTTTGTTGTACTCTTATTCCTTCTCGGACTCTACGCAGGTTTTAAAATCAAACTCGTCCCTCTTCTATCGAGCATGAAATTAATGCTCTTTAGCCTCGTATGGATCTCTGTTAGTTTGGCCTACCTCTTCAGTCTAAATCACCTCTATTTGGGTGGGAAATTCGGCCATTATATAAACAATTGGCTAGAAGCATCATTCGGTGGTATTGGGGCTGGAATGGTGCTCATGTTTAGCTTATTCGCTTTTGCCATTCTCCGATACAACATTCCATTCGAGCGCATTCGAATTTGGATCAACGGACTGATGTCTATAGAAGACATTAAGCCAGAAGTAGAAGAAAAGAAACCTGAAGAAGATTGGTCTCAAGCGGAAGAACTTGTTGCAAACGCCTCCAACATGGATTCAGTGCTCGAAGAAGAAGCTGAAGTTGAGGAAACTCCCTCAACGGAGGAGTTGGAAGTCGAAGAGATTGCAGAGCCCAAGGAAGAGCCTTCGATGGAAATGGAGGTCAATGAACCGGAGAAAGAGCCGGCAGTTGCTGCTGAGGAAGAAATGGAGATCGAAATTCCTGAAGCTGAACCTGAAGCTGTAGTCGAGGAAGAATCAGAAGAAGATCTTGAACTAGCCATCAACGCTGTTGGACCAACTGAAAAAGAACTCGATCAGCGTAAAATCGATAAGCTCCTTAAAGAACAAGGAGAATATGATCCAACCCTCGACTTGGTAGGATACAAAATGCCTCCGGTCAGCCTTCTCGAACCGCATGGTGAGGGAACCGTTCGGGTTGACAGGGAAGAGCTTGAAGAGAACAAAACCAAGATTGTCACCACCCTTCGAAACTACAATATTGAAATTTCGAAGATCAAAGCAACCATTGGTCCAACCGTAACCCTGTATGAGATAGTTCCAGCACCCGGAGTGCGAATTTCAAAAATCAAGAACCTCGAAGACGACATCGCCCTTAGTCTTTCAGCACTGGGAATTCGAATCATAGCTCCAATTCCAGGAAAGGGAACCATTGGTATAGAAGTACCAAACCTCAACCCCGATACGGTGAGCATGCGAACCGTTATAGCCTCCGACAGGTTCCAAAAAACAGACATGGCACTTCCAATAGCTCTTGGAAAAACCATTCAAAACGAAACCTTCATCTGCGACCTTGCTAAAATGCCTCACCTCTTGATGGCCGGTGCGACAGGTCAAGGAAAATCGGTTGGCCTCAACGCCATTCTCGTTTCGCTTTTGTACAAGAAGCACCCTTCTCAAGTGAAATTTGTTCTTGTAGATCCGAAGAAAGTGGAACTCACCCTCTTCAACAAAATTGAACGACACTATCTGGCCAAACTTCCTGGCGAAGCAGAAGCCATCATCACCGATACCAAGAAAGTAGTTCATACGCTAAACTCTTTGTGTATTGAAATGGATCAGCGATACGAGCTGCTCAAAAACGCTCAGGCTCGGAACATTGTAGAGTACAATGCGAAGTTTATGAAGCGTAAGCTGAACCCTGAAAACGGCCATAAATTTCTACCGTACATCGTGCTGGTAGTAGATGAGTTTGCTGACCTCATCATGACTGCTGGAAAAGAGGTTGAGACACCAATTGCTCGACTGGCTCAGTTGGCTCGTGCCATCGGGATACACCTCATCATTGCGACCCAAAGACCTTCGGTAAACATCATCACTGGAATCATCAAAGCCAACTTCCCTTCACGAATCGCCTTTCGGGTAACTTCAAAAATTGACTCGCGCACCATTCTCGATACGAGTGGAGCAGACCAACTTATTGGTCGTGGAGACATGCTCGTTTCCTTAGGCAGCGATGTTATCCGATTGCAGTGTGCATTTGTAGACACTCCAGAAGTAGAAAAAATTGTTGACTACATTGGAGACCAGCGCGCCTATCCCGAAGCTTTCCAACTGCCTGAATACGTTGACGAATCTTCCGATGGCCCAGGAAGTTTAGAAGAGATGGACAGAGATGTTCTGTTTGAAGATGCCGCGCGCATCGTGGTCATTCACCAACAAGGAAGCGCCTCCTTACTGCAACGAAAATTAAAACTTGGATACAACAGAGCAGGTCGAATTGTAGATCAACTTGAAGCGGCAGGAATCATCGGCCCCTTCGAGGGAAGCAAAGCTCGACAGGTGTTACTTCCAGATGAATTAAGTTTGGAACATCTTTTGAAAGGCCAGTCAGAAGAACCTTAAGATTAGATTATATGAAAACATTCTTTAGCCTAGCTCTAGCCATTGCATTGAGCTTTGTGAGCATCGGACAAACCAGTACGGATGACCTCACTCCACAAGACCCAAAAGCAAAAGCTGTTTTAGATAAACTTTCGGCCAAAACGAAAGCTCTAAAAAGCCTTTCAGCTGATTTTGAATATCGATTGGAAAATCAAGCAGCTGGCATCGACGAAACTCAAAGCGGAAACATTTTAGTGAAGGGTTCAAAGTACAAGCTGAAGCTTTCAGGCCAAGAAGTTATCTGCAATGGAACCACAGTTTGGACCTATTTACCCGACGATGAAGAAGTGCAAATAAGCAATCAAGACGAAGACGAAGAAGGCTCATTCAGCCCTTCTAAAATTTTCACAATTTACGAGACCGGCTTTAAGTTTAAGTACGACAAGGAGCAAACTATTGGAGGTAATCTTGTTCACACTATCTACTTGTACCCCATGAAGCCTAGTGAAAAGAACTTCCACACCATCATACTCAATGTGATGAAGGCAGACAATAGAGTTCACTCCATGATTGTAAAGGCCAAGGACGGAAACCTCTACACCTACACGCTCAAAAACTACGCGCCAGACAAGGCAATTACAGATGCTACGTTTGAATTTAAAGTTCCTGATGGGGTTGATGAAATCGACTTACGCTAATTGAACTAAGCTCGTTTTGACGTGATATGGTTCGCACTGCAATTCAAGGCCTAACTTGAAACCCGCTATGAGAGCTCGCCTGTCAAAACTCCTTCCCGAGATACTCTTAATCACTTCACTTCTCATTTATGTGATTTACCGAGCGTCCACTCTTTCATTTACACACGATGAAAGCCTAAGCTTCACTATTATAAAAGGAAACCTAGACTGGGTTCTTACAGCGAACAACCATCTTTTGAATACGCAGTTAATGTCCATTTTTTCCAGGGCATTTGGCGACTCTGAGCTTTCCCTGCGTCTGCCAAACGTTTTATCCTTTCTCCTTTACAGCTTTTTCTGCCTCAAAATTTTACAGCTCACCAAAAACAGAGCGACCTTCCTCATTGGCATTGCCATCTGCCTTTTGAATCCTTATTTGATCGAGTTTTTTTCCTTAGCCCGAGGCTATGGACTTGCACTGGCCTTCATGACTGCCAGTATGTTTTACTTCTTGAAATCAAGTTTCACTAGCTACTGGAATCCACGGATTTATACGCGAATAATGCTTTTCGCTTTGCTCTCATTGGCATCGAGTTTCGGACTGATCAATTTCGTCATTGCCCTTCTTTTTATCAGCTGTACCAAATTCTTAGTCGATCTCCGCTCAAATCCAATGTGCAGCTCAAATTCACTTATTAGTGTTCTCATCCTTCTTACCTCCTTAACATGTGTTGTTCTCGCTGTCAGCCGTTTGCTTGAACTAAAAAACCTTGGTGAACTATATTACGGCATCGAAAGCTTCAGAGGAAGTGTTCATTCCTTAGTGCAAGCTTCAAATGGTTTTTCAGAAAACGCCAACACCTACACCCAAGGGTTGAAATGGATGATAATAATATCAGCAGTAGTCATGAGTATTTGGGTATTCATCAAGAAAGACCTCTCATCACCATTTGGACGAATGATCACTTTGGTGGCCGTTCTTGTCTTTGGGCTATTTCTTGAATTTTGGATCTTTGAAGCCAAGTTCCCTGTGGGGAGAACTGCCTTGTTCCTCATCCCACTACTCGGTTTCACCTTAGCGCATTTTATGGCTCGAATGGAACTAGGCACTAGCCGGAAAAAGACTTTTTTATGGGTTTTAACTCTTTGCCTACTGTGCCTTAGCTCGGTCAATTTTCTAGTAGGCTCAAACGTGTCGTACAGCAGCGATTGGAATTACGATGCTTTCACTTCCGACGCAATCGAGGAGCTTAAGCGGAAAACCCTGAATCGTGAGACTCCAGCTTCATTGAGCTGCAATTGGCTCTTCAGTCCTAGTCTAAACTACTACATTGAGACTAAGAACCTCAAGCTCACTAAGACGGATAAGAGCGGAATCTCAAGTAATTCAGACTACATCTATGCGCTGGGAAACGATTCTGTTCCAGCTGGATTTAAAAGAATACAGTCTTTTGGTGACAATTCAAGTGTGCTCTACGAAAAGCTGCACAACTGATCCCGAAGGTCTATAGATCCAAGGTAATCTGGTTACCTGCAGAGAAGGATTCCTGGTTTGGGTCGACTTCTTTGTTCGAGTCTTCCTCTTTAGACGTATTCGCTTCTTTCGCAGCGGGTTTCGGCCCTTCCTTTTTAGGCTTCTCCACTTCTTTGGCGGCAGGCTTCGGCTCTTCTTTCTTTGGCTTGGGAGTTTCTTTCTCTACCTCTACCTCTACCTCTGCCTTTTTCTCGACTTTCGCCTCAACGGATGGAGCGGCCTCCTTCTGAGCCACAGCTTTCTTTTCTTCTTTTGGCTTCTCTTCCTTTTCAGGCTCTACTACTGCCTCTTTCTTCGCCTCAGGCTTAGAAGACTTCACTTCAACTTCTTCAGTCTTCTTTTCTACTTCAACTGATTTTTCAGATTCAGACTCCTCTTCAACTTTAGCTTGAATAGACTCTATAAGCTCAATTGTTTTGACCTTGTATGTTGTAAGGCGATTGCCCAAGGCTTTCATGCCTTTTACAGAAATGAAATTCTTCACTTCAATCTCCTCATCTGGCCGATCGTTGCTACGCTTATCTAATTTCAAAATAAGCTTTGGTTCAGGGTCAGACGTCCAAAGCTCCATATGCGAATTCTCATGTTCGCTGATCAGACTTTGCTTCTTTTCCGTGGGCTCGAGGTTAAATCGCTTTATGTTGAACTGCTCCTTATCTCCATCCCAATACACCATGGTGTACACGCGCTCTGGATCGTACTTTTCAATCGAGATGAATTCTTCATCGAAACGAGTTGAGAGTGAGAAAGGAGACAATCTGTAACTGCCGTCGGGGTGAGCCGTCACAATTTTCTCCTCCCCACTGAACTGCCCTAGCAATTCACCTCTTCCGTCGCCATTGAGGCGCATGACGATATCATCGAACCAAATTTTACGGGCCGCAAGCGTACTTACACCACTCTCCTTCAATTCAATTTTTTGAACCGTATGCTTGGAAAGGATGTTGCCTTTTACTCCACGACCTTTGATGTCCAATTCAGCAAAATCGAAGTCGAACTTTAAGTTCTTGAGTTTTGGTTTCTGACGAAGAATGACGCGGATCACTTCCGCCTCACCATTCGGATTTGCCGTGAGGTAGGTGATTTTCCCTTTAGGGTTGTTCCCTACTAATGAATACTCTTTATCTCGTGTAACTCCTGTAACAGGGAACCGCTTAACCATAGATCGTCCACCCGGACTTTCTTGATAGATGAGGTTGTACACAGTACGCTCATCGCCCTTCTTCCACACATTCACATAAAGAATGTCTTTACCAACGAAGTTCTTGTCTGCAATGCGCGTCACAATCAGCATACCGTCGCGGCGTATCACAATAATGTCATCTAAATCGGAACAGTTGGCTACAAACTCTCCCTCTCCCCGCTTCATTCCATGGCCAATGAAACCCTCCTTATAGTCTGCGTACAACTTCACATTCGCAGTGGCGACCTTAGCCCGCTCAATAACCTCAAAAGACTTAATCTCCGTCTTACGTTCTCTTCCTTCGCCGTAGTTCTTCTTTAGGTTCTTGAAGTAATCGATGGCAAATTCCGTGAGGTGAGCTAAATGATGCTTCACCTCCTCAATTTGCTCTTCCAGCTTGGTGATGAAATCATCGGCTTTCAGACTATCGAACTTCGAAATTCGCTTGATTTTGATCTCAGTCAATCGCGCCACATCTTCGTCTGTCACTTCACGAATGAGGTGTTTGATGTGTGGCTTGAGGCCTTTGTGAATGTTGGAAATGATCTCTTCCCAAGTCTCTGCCTCTTCGATATCGCGGTAGATTCGCTTCTCGATGAAGATTTTCTCGAGAGAAGCAAAATGCCATTGCTCTTCTAATTCAGACTTACGAATCTCAAGTTCCATCTTGAGCAAGTCCTTCGTTCGATCTGTACTCCTTCTTAGTATTTCATGAACCGACAGAAACTGAGGCTTATCGTTCTCGATGACCACAGCATTCGGAGAAACTGAAATCTCACAACTGGTAAAGGCATAGAGCGCATCGATCGTTTTATCAGGTGAAATCCCCGTGGCCAACTGGATGTTGATTTCAACAAACTCCGCAGTGTTGTCCTCAATCTTCTTGATCTTGATCTTGCCCTTATCGTTCGCTTTAATGATGGAATCAATGAGCGAAGTCGTGTTCACCCCAAAAGGCACATCTGTTATGCAGAGGTTGCTCTTGTCAACCATCTGAATTTTCGCACGAACACGAATCTTTCCACCTCGTTGGCCTTCGTTGTAGTTCGAGACATCCACCATCCCGCCAGTTGGGAAGTCTGGGTAGATTTTAAATCCTTTTCCTTGAAGGTGTTTGATGGAAGCATCAATGAGCTCCAAAAAGTTGTGTGGCAGAAGCTTGCAGGATAATCCAACGGCAATTCCTTCAACCCCTTGAGCAAGAAGCAATGGAAACTTCACAGGTAGTGTAACCGGCTCCTTGTTTCGCCCGTCGTAAGAGGCTTGCCACTCGGTCGTCTTTCTATTGAAAACAACCTCCAGAGCAAACTTGGTCAACCGCGCTTCAATGTACCTAGAAGCCGCCGCACGGTCACCAGTAAATACATTTCCCCAGTTCCCTTGAGGATCAATCAGAATATCCTTCTGACCAATAGCCACCATGGCATCTGCAATAGAAGCATCTCCGTGTGGGTGATACTTCATGGTATTCCCAACCACGTTAGCCACCTTGTTGTATCGTCCGTCGTCGAGTTCCTTTAAGGAATGAAGAATACGTCGCTGAACAGGCTTTAATCCATCGTTGATGTGCGGAACGGCTCTTTCAAGAATAACGTAGGAAGCATAATCGAGGAACCAGTCCTCGTACATGCCAGAAACTTTTATGACGGACTGGAGGTCCTGTTCTCCTTCATCACCGGAGTCGAACTCTTCGTCGCGTTCTTCGATATCGTCTTTTTCGTCGGCCACTTTATGCTGCTTCTTCCTCTATGAGGTCTTTCTCGACCTTCAAATTGTTGATGATAAACTGCTGACGATCGGGGGTGTTTTTACCCATGTAGAACTCAAGCATCTTGTGAATTGGAGAATCTTTTCCTACCAGCACCGGACTCAATCGAATGTCGGCACCAATGAAGTGTTTAAACTCATCTGGAGAAATCTCACCCAATCCCTTAAATCGTGTAATCTCAGGATTCTTACCCAAGTCGTTCATGGCTTTCTGGCGCTCCTCATCTGAGTAACAGTAGCGTGTTTCTTTTTTGTTTCGAACCCGAAAGAGTGGCGTCTCCAATACATAGAGGTGACCATTCTTTACCAAGTCTGGGAAGAACTGCAAGAAGAAAGTGATGAGCAGAAGCCGAATGTGCATACCATCCACATCGGCATCAGTTGCGAGTACAATGTTGTTGTAGCGCAAGTCGTCCAAACCGTCTTCAATGTTGAGTGCTGCCTGAAGCAGGTTGAACTCCTCATTTTCGTAAACGATTTTCTTGGTAAGACCAAAGCAGTTCAAAGGCTTTCCCTTCAAACTGAACACCGCTTGAGTGTTCACATCTCGTGCCTTGGTGATTGAACCCGAAGCAGAATCGCCCTCTGTGATGAAAAGAGTTGAGGCCAACTTACGCTCATCATCCTTGGGCGTATTCAAATGAACTCGGCAATCGCGCAGTTTCTTATTGTGCAAGCTCACTTCCTTGGCTCGTTTCCGCGCCAACTTCTTGATCCCTGAAAGCTCTTTTCGCTCTTTCTCTGCGCGTAAAATTTTCTTTTGAAGCGCATCAGCAACGGCCTGATTCCTGTGCAGATAGTCGTCCAATGCCTTGGACATGAAGTCGTTCACAAAAGCACGCATGGAGGTACCACCAGGTTCTATCTCGTTCGAGCCAAGTTTCGTTTTTGTTTGCGATTCAAAAACGGGCTCCATTACTTTCACTGAGACTGCAGCAATGATTCCGCCGCGTATATCTACAGCTTCATAATTCTTTCCGTAGAAATCCCGAATCGCGCGCACGTAGGCTTCGCGAAAAGCACCCTGGTGCGTTCCACCTTGAGTAGTGTGCTGGCCGTTCACAAATGAGTAATACTCTTCGCCGTAGGCATTGGTATGACTGATCGCTACTTCAATATCATCTCCATGAAGATGAATGATTGGATATACCGGCTCTTCTGAAATGTATTGGTCGAGCAGGTCGTGAAGTCCTTTCTCGGAATAAAACTCTTGATTGTTGAAGTTGATCTTCAGACCCGTGTTGAGAAAGGCATAATTCCACAACATCCGTTCGATGTACTCTTCCCGGAATTTATAATTCTTGAAGATGGTCTCGTCTGGAGTGAAGGTGATGCGCGTTCCCTTGCGAACGCTCGAGTCTTCAATCGGAAAATCTTCTTTGATGATTCCGCGCTCAAATTCGGCACGCTTGAGTTTGCCGTCCCGTATCGATTCTACCCGAAAAAGCACAGAGAGTGCATTGACAGCTTTCGAACCAACTCCGTTCAAACCAACGGACTTTTTGAAGGCTTTGGAGTCGTATTTACCACCCGTATTCATCTTACTGACTACATCGACAACCTTCCCTAGTGGAATGCCCCGACCATAGTCGCGAATTTTTACGGTTTTATCCTTGATGGAAATGTCGATGGTTTTACCATTTCCCATCACAAATTCATCGATGCAATTGTCGATGGTTTCCTTCAGTAAAATGTAGATGCCATCGTCGGGAGCCGAGCCATCACCCAGTTTCCCGATGTACATACCCGGCCTAAGCCGAACGTGTTCGTGCCACTCGAGTGAGCGGATGTTCGATTCGTCGTATGTTACTTCTTCCATAGTCTACTTGGGCTCTAAAATAGCTGTAGTAATGCTGCTTTGACACTAAACTTACACTTGCTTTTCCACAGAGATATCAACTATGTGCGGATGAGTGATGAGTGATGAGTGAAAAATCAAGCATTCACAATTGGGAATTGACAATCGGTCATCGATCATCGACATATCTCTTGCCCAAATCCCATATCCGATTGATGGAGGGTTACCCTCCTACGCTGAGCTTCGGGCGGGCAGGCAGGCAGGCAGGCAGGCAGGCAGGCAGGTTACGAATTACAGGTTACAGGTTACAGGTGACAAATTTCCTCATTCCCGCATCTTCACATTTCCACATTCCCACATTCGCACATTTCAATGCTCTATACTCAGTTTAGATATAAGATTGAAGCAAGAGTAAAATTGGATTTGGGATATGGGCAAGAGATGTGTTTGGTTCTACTCTAAACCATACTTAGGTCAGCACTCATAGTCCACCATTAAACCTCAGTCACCCTGAGCTTGTCGAAGGGCATTAATTTACCCGGACTTCGATGAACTCAGTCACTCAAAGGGCATTTGAGATATAAGATTGAAGCAAGAGTAAAATTGGATTTGGGATTAGGGCCCGAGATATGTAATCCCTAATTAAGGGTTTTAGGTTGCAAATTTCCTCATTCTCACATTTCCAAATTCGCACATTTTCACATCTCCCCATCTTCACATTTGCACATCTTCACATTTCCACATCTTCACATTCTCACATTTTCACATTTTCACATTTTCACATTTCCACATCCTTAAAAATCCTTATTCAAATGCAGAACCATGGTTCGATCCTCGCCATCGACGATCTTCCGCCCAGAGAGGTGATATTGAAAAGGACCTTCCACAATGTCGTAGGCTTCTACTAAATCGCTGCTCGAAATCACTTTCTCCCTTAACAGGTCTCCATTGGGGTTGAGCTCAAATAAGTAGACCGCCGATTTTTCGGAAAAGCTCTCGGAACGCGCGACGAATATGTAGTTGCCCTCTCCTGTTTCAAGCAAGCCCTCACATCCATCGTGCTGATCGCCTCCAATCCACTTCTCCCAAATCACATTTCCCTCCAAATCCAACTTCAAACAATGTGCATCGTGATCGGCATCAAATTCAGTTGAATGTCCCGCTATGAGCAGATTTCCATCACTGGTAGCGATGATGTTTTGGGGTTCTTCATAGGCCGGTGAGCCATAAGTTTTCGCCCAAACCAATTCATCGTTGGTGTATTTTAAAAGGTAGTATTCCCGACCGCCTTCACCGAAGCTGTAGGTAAAACCCAAGACGTACAAATCGTTCCCTACAGCAACCAAATCAACAGCACTTTCGACTTCTGAGCCTCCTACATATTCTTCAAGAAGTTCCTCTCCGGAAGCACTCACTTTTTTGAGAAAGAGATCTCGATTTTCACCCAGTCCCCTACTCCAACCAGCGGCATAGAAACCGTCTTCGGTAGGTAATACAGCGTTGAATTGCGCTTCTCCTTCCCCACTGAAAAACTCCTTCGTAATGTCAAATGAAGTCTTCTCGATGCGGTAGACAAAACCGTAGAAAAAATCAATGCGCAACTGTTCACCACCAGCGAGATACCAATATCGGTCGTCTTCGGCAAAATCATATACGTCTTCATCGCCCTCTGCATCGATGCTCTCCTTCCAGCGGAGGTCGGTAGTAAAATCATACTTCAGGATAAAGCCTTGGTCGGCACTGCCGGCACCCTTGGAAGCGGAGCCAGATAACACCAAACTGTTGTCGCTGAAAAGCAATCCTCTGGACGAACTTGTCCCCAATTCGTCGGCACATTCTAGGCAGTAACCCTGGGTGTCACCACAATTGGTCAGTGGTTCGGGGGCTTTGTTGCAGGAAGCAAAGCTCAAAAGGGTGATAATTAGGGTAAATCTGAACATAGGCTCTTGAACGAATTCTTTTTAATGGTATTGCAATCTAAACTACCCAGGACTAGAATTGTTGACCAAGAAAAGAATGAAGCAGGCTACACATTAAACCTAAAGTGCATCACATCTCCGTCTTGCACTTCGTACTCCTTGCCTTCTACTTTTAGTTTACCAGCTTCTTTCACAGCATTCTCAGAACCGAGAGAGACATAGTCGTTGTAAGCAATGACTTCAGCTCTAATGAAGCCCTTCTCGAAATCGGTATGAATGACTCCAGCAGCTTGTGGGGCAGTATCTCCAGCATGGATCGTCCAAGCCCGAACTTCCTTTTCACCTGCAGTGAAATAGGTGCGCAGATCCAGCAAACTATAGGCTTGACGTATAAGTCGGTTTACTCCTGGCTCCTCTAGTCCCAATTCACCCAAAAACATCTCACGCTCATCAGGGTCGGTCAATTCGGTGATTTCAGACTCGATGCCCGCTCCAACCACAATGACTTCAGCATTTTCTGCGGCGACCATTTCCTTGACACACTCAACATGTTTGTTCCCATTTTGCACGGAACCTTCGTCAACATTACAGACGTACAATATTGGTTTGTTTGTGAGTAAGAAGAGGTTTTCCCCGATTTCACGATTCTTCTCTTCAAGCTGTACTGAGCGTGCAGCCTTTCCAGCTTCTAATGTTTCCTTGTAGGTTTTAAGAAGTTCATACTCTTTTGCCGCTTCTTTATCTCCAATCTTAACTTGACGTTGAATCTTCTCGATTGCCTTGTCAACCGTTTCCAAATCTTTAATCTGAAGCTCATAATCGATGACCTCCTTGTCGCGAATGGGATCAACTGAACCGTCGACGTGAACGATGTTGTCGTCGTCGAAACACCGCAAGACATGCAAAATGGCATGACACTCTCGAATGTTCCCTAAGAACTGATTTCCCAAACCTTCGCCTTGCGAAGCTCCTTTCACCAATCCGGCTATGTCAACGATTTCGACGGTCGCGGCTTGAACTTTCTGCGGATTTACAAGCTCCGACAGCTTATTCAAACGCTCATCAGGAACGTTGATTACACCTACATTGGGCTCGATGGTGCAAAAAGGAAAATTCGCCGATTGCGCCTTGGCGTTAGACAAGCAGTTGAAGAGGGTGGATTTTCCAACATTGGGAAGTCCGACGATGCCACATTTCAGGGCCATAATGGATGCGTTTAATGAGCCGCGAAAATAAGAGATAATGCGGGATTCAAAAGTTTTCAAAGTTTTCAACACGAACAAGTTGTCCGGAGGCAAAAAACATAATTTCGTCAACGAAACCAAACCCCCCATCCATGGCGGAAATCCAAGAAATGAAGGCCATCTGCAGCCAAGTCAGAAGAGACATTGTACGAATGGTTCACAGAGTACAATCTGGGCACCCTGGTGGTTCCTTAGGAGCTGTAGAATATTTCGTAGCACTCTACTTCGAAATCATGAAGTACGATGCGAAGAATTTCAGCATGGAAGGAAAAAATGAAGACCTTTTCTTTCTTTCAAACGGACACATTTCTCCCGTCTGGTATTCAACCTTATCCTTCGCCGGATTTTTTGAGCGCGAAGAGCTCAACACCTTCCGAATCTTAAATTCAAGATTGCAAGGACACCCGGCTACAGAAGAAGGTCTTCCAGGAATTCGAGTGGCCTCAGGTTCTCTCGGACAAGGAATGAGCGTAGCCATCGGTGCTGCAATGGCAAAGAAACTCGACGGCGACGACCGCATCGTGTACACTCTTCATGGTGATGGCGAAATGCAAGAAGGTCAGATTTGGGAAGCGGCCATGGCGGCAGCATTTCATAAGGTCGACAACCTCATCTCCACAATCGATTGCAACAACCGTCAGATCGACGGCGATGTAGATGAAACCATGAACATCGACAGCCTAGAGGATAAATTCAAATCCTTCAATTGGGACGTGATGCATATGGATGGAGCCAACATAGAAAATGTTGTTGCCACCTTGAAAGAAGCGAAGTCAAAATCAGGACAAGGGAAGCCAATCGTCATCCTAATGAAAACAGAAATGGGTCAAGGAGTTGACTTTATGATGGGTTCACACAAATGGCACGGGATTCCTCCAAACGATGAGCAACTGGCGAATGCTTTAGGGCAACTGGAAGAGACCTACCAAGACTATTAGCATTTGCCTTGGCGAGGTATTTGATTTCTGATTGAAAAATGAGGATGAGTTTTAATCGAATCACATTATTTCTACTGTTAGCCTTTCTGGCGAATTCAACGCGCCTTTCAGCCCAATACGGGACAAAGACCCAAGAACCAAAAACCCGAATCCTTTTCATTTTTGATGCTTCGAACAGCATGAATGGAAAGTGGCAGACGACCAACAAGAATGAGGTCGCCCAGCGCCTGTTATCGCAAGCCATGGACAGTTTGAGAGATGAAGAAAATCTTGAGTTGGCTCTGCGCGTATACGGCCATCAGAAGTACTACCGAATGGGGCAAGATTGCAACGACACCAAATTGGAGGTGCCTTTCGGAGCAAACAATGCGGAACGCATCAAAGCCCGCTTGAGAAAGATCGTCCCGAAAGGAACCACTCCCATTGCGATGACTTTGGAAAAAGCTGGTGAGGATTTCACTTTCTGCGCCAACTGTCGAAACATCATCATCATGATTACGGATGGAATCGAAGAATGTGGCGGCGACCCATGTGCCGTGTCGATGATGCTGCAAGATCAGGGCATTGTATTAAAACCCTTCGTGATTGGAATCGGACTTGATTTGGATTTCCGCGAAAGCTTCGAATGCATGGGGAACTTCTACGACGCTTCGGATGAAAACACTTTCAAGAAGGTTTTGGGTGTTGTGATCTCGCAAGCCCTCAACTCCACCACCGCTCAAATCAACTTGGTCGACGAAAGCGGCAATCCCTCGGAAACGGATGTTGCAATCACCCTTTACGACCGCAAGACGAAAAAAATTGCCGAAAATTTCATGCATACCATGAATGCTAAAGGTCAGCCCGACACTTTAACCCTCGACCCAGTTCTTCAATACCAAATGACAGTGCATACCATTCCAGAAGTGAGGCTCGACAGTTTTCAGTTGATTCCAGGAAAACACAATGTGATTGGCGTCGATGCTCCACAAGGAACTCTGGAGATTCGCTCAGGAGATTACCGCGACCGCGTGAGCTTCCAGTCAATTGTTCGTGAACATCAAGACTCCTCGACGCTGTACGTCCAACGCATCAATGAGAGCGTGAAGTATCTCACAGGCTTCTACGATATTGAAGTTCTTTCTCTTCCTAGAATTTACCTCAATAAAGTGGCGGTTTCGCAAAGCCATACCACGAATGTGGAAATTCCAAAACCCGGACAGGTCACCATTTCTCACAGCGGTTCTGGTCCGTGCATGATTCAAGTAGAAAGAAAGAACAGTTTGGAGAAAGTCATTGAGCTTAATCCAAAGTCAACCAAGGAAACCATTTCACTTCAACCCGGAAAATATCGAGCAGTATTTCGTCCGACGGGAGCAAAAGGTGTGGTCTTCACGCAAGAAAAAGAATTCATCATCAAATCGGGAGCTTCGACCTCAATCAATTTCTAGTATGGCCTATTTCGAAAATCAAGGAAACAAAGACACACGCTCCGGCTTCGGAGATGGACTCAGTGAACTCGGAGAAAAAAACAAAAATGTGGTTGCGCTTTGCGCCGACCTTACCGGTTCATTGAAAATGAACGACTTTGCAGACCGATGGCCAGAGCGCTTCATTCAATGTGGAATCGCAGAAGCGAATATGATGGGCGTTGCTGCCGGACTCGCCATTGGTGGTAAAATTCCATTCACAGGAACCTTTGCGAACTTCAGTACTGGACGTGTCTACGACCAAATTCGTCAGAGCATTGCTTATTCCGACAAAAACGTAAAAATCTGCGCTTCACACGCAGGACTTACTCTAGGAGAAGATGGAGCGACGCACCAAATATTGGAAGACATCGGAATGATGCAGATGTTACCAAACATGACCGTGATTTGCCCAGCAGATTACAACCAAACCAAAGCAGCGACTTTAGCCATCGCAGAAATGGATGGCCCTGTGTATCTCCGCTTTGGAAGACCAAAAGTTCCAAACTTCACCCCTGCCAACGCAGAGTTTAAGATTGGTAAAGCAGATGTTCTAAAAGAAGGAAAAGACTTGAGCATCATTGCTACTGGCCACCTCGTATGGAAGTCTTTGGAAGCCGCTGCAGAACTTGAAAAAATTGGAATCGACGCCGAGGTGATCAACATTCACACGATCAAACCTTTGGACGAAGAAGCCATTCTGAAATCCGTTCGCAAGACTGGAGCTTGTGTGGTGGCTGAAGAACATCAAATCATTGGTGGATTGGGCTCGCGTGTCGCCCAAGTTCTCGCGAGCAACGCGCCTTCTCCCATTGAGTTTGTAGGCGTTAAGGATGTGTTTGGTGAAAGTGGAACTCCAGAGCAATTACTTGTAAAGTATGGTCTTTCAAATGAGCACATTGTTGAAGCAGCTCAAAAGGTGATCAGCAAACGTCATCCCGCTTAGATGGAGCACCTCTCGGATCAGGAATTGCTCGAAGGCTTGAGGAATCCTGAGTCGAAGAACTATTATTTCAACCTTCTCTGTCGCAAGTTTCAAGAACGGCTTTACTGGCACATTCGCCGCATCGTTTTGAGTCATGAAGACGCCGACGACCTCCTTCAAGAAACTTTCATTCAAAGCTGGCAGAAGATCCACACCTTCGAAGAACGCAGTCAATTGTCTACTTGGCTCATTCGCATTGCCACAAATAAGTGCCTCGATTTCCTAAAAAAGAAAAGACGCTTCTTCTTCATTCCTCTCATCGATGTAGAGAAGAATCTTGAGGAAATCCTTGAAGCAGACTCCTATTTTGATGGCGACGAGGCGGAAAAGAAGTTTCAAAAAGCGCTTTTAAGTCTTCCTGAAAAACAAAGAATAGTGTTCCAAATGCGCTATTATGAAGATTTAAAATTCACAGAAATCGCAGATATACTGAGCCTTTCAGAAGGAGGCGTGAAGTCCAATTACCACCTCGCCCAGAAAAAATTGAAAGATTTTTTAGTCGACGATTAAACCTTTTGTTGAAACTGCAGTCTAAGAACTATGGATCACAAGAGAAAAGCAGATTTCACCAAACACTTCGGAACTCCGGAGAGCTACTTTGAGGAGCTTCCAGGAAAAGTTCAAGAGCGTTTACAGAAGCCAGCAATTCGCAGATTTCCTTTAAGAGTGCCAAGGTTTGTATTCGCTTTGAGCTTCCTCGCTTTAATTGCCTTTTTGGTGAAGCCAAGTGAAGAAGCTTTAATTGAAAACCTTGACAATGACGTGGTTGTTGAATATTTAATGGCCAGAACTGATTTAGCATTTGTCGAAGAATCGTACGTCGACTATGTTGAATTGACTGAGTCTGACGCAACCATTGATTACCTCATTCAAGAAAATCTAGATCTAAACACAATCATTAAAGAACTATAAACAAACAATCATGAAAATTTCAATTTTAACTACCGCCGCAGTACTTCTATTTGCTGGAGGCTCTTTCGCCCAAGATGATGCAATGCGTCAGGAACGAATGGAAAGAAAAACAGAGAAAAAAGAGCAAATCGAAGCTCAACGCGTTGCCTTCATTACCAACGAATTGAAGCTGGAGTCGGCAGATTCTAAAGCCTTCTGGGCCGTAGTAAACGAGTTTGATGCAAAGAAGAAAGCCAAAGCGGAGGAGATGAAGAAACGCGAAGGTGGAGCCAAAAGCAAGAACATTGAAGAATTAACGGACGAGCAATTGGCGATGAACATGCAAAACCGCATGGAAATGAAAAAAGCCATGTTGACTCTAGAGCAGGAATACCACGAGAAGTACATCTCGACCATCGGAGTTCGAAAAACTGCTGAATACTACCGAGCAGAAGAAAAGTTTAAGCGTGAGCTTCTCAAGAACATGAGAGACCGCAAAGGTGGAGCTGGAGCAGCAAACCGCCCAGCACCAGGAAGATAGGTTTAGTTGTTGTTATCAGGTCGTGATAATAAAAAACCCCAGCAGACATAGTCTGACCGGGGTTTTTCAATTCCTTCCTCTAGCTCTCTAAAGGTTTACATCGTAGGTTCTTTTTCCGATGGTGACCTCCGCTTTTCTGTCGCAAGTGCCATCTCCATAGTCAATCGATCGAACTTTCAAGTCTTCAGGCTGAATCTCCAAGACCCCTTCTGTCACATATAGACAACCAATTTTCACGATGAGTGCTTTTATGATTTCAGCAGTGTAATCTCTACCTGAAGTGTTGGTTCCATTCGCCATTCCGGTGATGGAATAAACATTGTTCCATGGATCCCAATCGTTGGCGCCTGAAATCAATTCATTGTTTCGCTCAGACTCCCATAAAATGGTCTCACCGTCTGGCGTTGTAATTACACCATCTACAACTGAAATGTCCCAATTTCGGTTTCCAGAAAGATTCTCCCCTCTGTAGGTAATGCTCTTAGTACCTTCTACTTTATAGTCGTCCACAAAATATTTCTCAGGAACGATGTCCAAACGTGCGTTGCGCACCCAAGGCCAATTGCTGAAAGTACCAGTGACAATTCCACGACGAATACGTCCGTCTTGTCCTTCGCAGCCATCCTCGCCAAAGTCAATTGTAATGGTTTTCGGGAATTTCAAGAAATTGCTCAAACCAACCCAATTTGGGGTCCATTCCACACATGGACAAAGACTGTCGCCCTTGATGACCACTCCATTGGAGTCAACGGCACTTGTGTCGTTTAGAGCCTTAGCATTGTCGTCTACACTCAGCTGAATGTCTTCGAACAGACTTTCAGCAACCGAGTTTTCTTCAGCAGTGACGGTCTCTCTGTTCAACTGCGCAGTTTCGCAAGAAGTCAAAAAGAATAAGGAAATTGCAACTATGCTAACTTTTCTCATAAACATGAATTTTCAATCAACTTTACGTACAAAGCGCCTAAAGTGTTCACCCCAGCCTTACAATAGGTAAAACTACTTGAGTAAAACACCCTTTGCCAGAAAGCTAACGTTGATTTCAGGTTCGGTGATGGCAGCAATTTCTTCTTCTGTTTTACCAGCATCTTCGGCATAATGACGTAATTCATCAACTGCTACAGTATCCTTGTATGCAATTCCTTCGATGATTGCTTCGCTGCCTTCAGAGTCAAGTGGGACGAAAAATCCATAGTCCTTAAAACGAACGCGCATATCGTTCGCATCTGCCATATCTACTTTCATCCAGCAGCCTTTTTTCTTACAAGCTGCATTTACGGAAGACTTCATCTTCGCTCGAAGCGTATCCACTTCAGTTAATGCGGCTAAAAACTCTTCTGGACTTAGGGCTCCTTCAGCTGTAATCTCTTCACCGTAAACGGTGTAATCCCCTACCATCTTAGGCGCGGCTTCAACCATTTCGTCGGCATTAGAAGTGTCCTGTGTTGGCTCTTCACTCGGTTGCTCTGAATTTTGATTTCCACATGATGCAAGAAATAATGCTGTGGCACTTAGAAGAATTACTCTTTTCATAATTGTTGCTTGTTTTTGCAAAAGTAGGATGCTTATAGTTAAAATGAGATGATTTTAAATTCCGTTCGTCGATTCATCGCTCTTCCCTCTTCGCTTGAATTTGAAGTAAGTGGTTTTGTCGGTCCGTAACCTTTAAAACTAAGGCGCTCCGCCGGGACACCTTTCGACTGCAAATAAGCCATAACCGAATAAGCCCGATCGGCACTCAAGGACATATTGGATTGGAGTTTCCCAATGTCATCGGTATGACCATGAATGGCGATTTTCATATTCTCCTGTTCAATCAAGTACAAGGCAAATTCATCCAAGATCTTTTTTGAAGAAGTGGAAATTTCGGCCGAGCTGGTTTCATAAAAAATATCGTTGATCTTATAGCTTGAACCCACCTTGAGCTCTTCGGTTTCCATGTTCATTTCTTGAACGCTCTCATCTTTAACCTTCAGCAACTTCGACTGAAACCCAACATCCTTACCTTTTACATTCATCACCACTTCCTCCTCGTCATCATCCACAGTAATGATGGCAGCGTAATGTCCATCCGTACTGTCCACTTCGAACTGATTTACGTGCTGTGATTTTGTACTCTTCAACTCCACCATCGCATCCCGAATGGGTTTATGATCCTTGTTCTCCAGAGTTCCTGTTACAAGAACAACCTTATCCGGACGAGCTTCCTCGTACAGATCGAAGCTGAGTATGTTCAGCGCCGTTTTGTTTCCTTCAAATTTCCCTGAAGCATAATAAACTGTTTTTCCATCTGTGGAAACGATGAAACCGTGCTCATCCTCATCAGTATTTATAGGAAAACCAATATTGACTGGTTCCGACCAATTCCATTTGTCGTCATGCTTGGTGTAGAAGATGTCGTAGCCTCCATGTCCTAAATGTCCCTGAGAAGAAAAATAGAGGGTGCGAGAATCGGAGTGCATGAAGGGCGATTTGTCGTTGAGACCTGTGTTTATAGACTCACTGATGCTTTCCGCCTTCCCCCATTTGCCATCTTTTTGTTTGTGGGTAACGAAGATGTCAATGCCTTCCGAATCCGCTCGAGCGGTGGCGAAAAAAAGCGTCTTGCCATCTGCCGAAAGAGAGGGTTGCGATTCCCAACCATCTTCTGTATTGACATTTGGCCCTAAATTTTCGGGCTCTGTCCAATGCCATTCTTCTCGGCCATTGTATGGGTTCAAGCCAAAAGCATAGTGGGTATAGTATAGGTCGCAATACTTGCGCATCATTTGAGAGGTGCCATCGAATTTATTGTCGCATCGTGTGAAAATCATATTTCGATTGTCGAGCGAAACTGTTGCCCCACCATAATTCACCGCATCGCTTTCATTGAATGGCTCCGGCAATGGAGTTCCTCCATCATAACCATTCGAAATTCGATTCGATTTCACAAAACGCTCGATGTAACTCACTTTATCGCTTTGAAACATTCGATCTTTCGCAAGACTCTTGTCTACAGTTTGGCGCGTGTACAACATAAATGTATTGTCGGGCGAGAGGAGTGGCAAGTACTCGTTGGCTTCGGTAGAAACACGGTTTACGATATGGGGATCGAAGGGAACTGGGTTCTCGTATTGATCAACGTAAAAGTCCACGTACTCCTTGTTGTCGTGAATTCGCTCAAGTTTCTCGTCAAAATCTTCAGGATACGCTTTTTCATCGTCTGAGCTAAAGTCAAGGAAAGCCTGATAATAAACCTGGGCAATTTTAAACTCGCGCTTGCCAAGGTGGATTTCACCTAAGTAGTAGTAAGGGTCGACGTGGTAATTAGGGCACAGTTCGACGACCTTCTTGAAATAATTGGCCACACGATCAAAACCTGCTTTACGTGCACTAGCACTTTTTAGGCTCAGCAATGCCATTTCATAGTTGGCGGCCACGTAGTCTTCTTCTAGGTCGAGTGCCTTCTGAAAAAATTCCTTCTTGTCGGAGGAACGCTGAAGCCCAACTCCTTTTTCAAAAAATTTAATTGCCTTCGGCGATACGTCCTCGTCGCAATTTTCTTGATTGAATGCCAGAAGAGGAACAAAAGCAGCGACGAGCAGAAGAGTAAGGCTCTGCTTGAGCGAAGATGTTTTGAGTAATCCTATCGTTTCCAAAGTTTTTTAAGCTCTTCCGTCCCTTTCTCTTTCAACTTTTGTTCCGCTTCTTGCTTTGCTTTCTCGGCTTCGGCTTTGGCTTTTTCTTCAGCCTCTTTCTTTAAACGATCTGCTTCCTGCTGCACTTTGGCCTCAGCTTCTTTCTTAAGACGTTCTGCCTCCTTCCGGGCCTTTTCTTCAGCTTCCTTTTTGAGTTTTTCGGCTTCTTCCCTTGCCTTTTTTTCTAGCTCATCTTTGGCCTTGTTCAATTCCTCTTTCGCCTGATTTTTCAAAGAAGCTCCAGCTTCACTCGTCGCAAAAACTGGTCGCATTTTGGGATCTTCTGTGGTGCCTTCAATTTTCAAGTCGAGTTTAATGGTCTCCCCCGTGCCCAAATTCACCCCGGCATCCTTGGCTTTCGAAGCCAATAAGCCGGTCGCACTTGCTACTGCTCCGCCTAGCATCTTTGAGGGCACTTCCATTTTCACGAGATAATCCATAGTCAAATCAAAACCATGAGATCCTGAAACATTGGCTTTTGAATTTGCCCACTTCATATCGAAGGGTTTCACGTATACTCTTCCATCCTTAAACTCATAAGTAATGTCGACGTCATCGAGCTTCATTTTAGCAAAATCGTCGTTTTTCAGAACCTCAGCGGCCTTTTTCAAAGCATTCGAACCATCGACAACAACATTGCTCGTCTTGAGCTTACCACCTCCATTAATGCTTGGATATATGGGTTCCATAATACTGTCCAGCTCACAGGCAAAATCCAAAGTGGTCGAAAATGAGCCCCTTGCACTTTCGGCGATCGGAGCCATCTTTTGTACGGAGTTGAAGGTTTCGAAGGTCATGGGTAAATCCCAATCTTTAATTACCATTCCGAAGTCGACTTTTGGCACTTTAGGATTTTGAGTTCCATAAGAACCGTTGAGAACGATTCCACCTTTCATCATATCGAAACTTAAATTGCGCATATCGACGACCGCTTCAGCAATGAGAACTCTCCCCATCATGTTCGACATGTTCATGCTGTCGTACAAAACTTCCTTGAGGTTGCAACTCAGATCAAAATCAATGTTCTTAGGAACTTCAATGATGGTGTATTCCTCTTCGACCGCCATGGTATCTGCAGGATCTTCAGGCCCCATCAAAGCATCTACATCCATGAATTTAGATTGTAGAGCTAGACTGCCTGAAAGGGTGGAATCATGAAAATAGTAAGGAAGAAAGTCCTTCACCTTACCCTGCGCTGAAATATCTGTGGTTCCCAGTTGCACTTCAAAGGCAGTCATGTCCAAATACTCTGGAGCAAAGTCTAAGTACAATCGTTTGATTTCAACAGTGTACGGCAAACTGCTGTCTTTGTAATCCATTCCGAGAAGAATGAGCTTCCCCTCCGCCCCGAAGTCCTCATAGCGCTCCTCCTCAAGAGCAGAAACTTTTCCAGCTAGCTTGATGTTGGCCGTTACAGAACCATTGTACTCCTCTTCCATTGGGTAGAAATCCGATAAACTAGCTAGGTTAAACTGCGCCATAAGCTCTGCTTTAAGATCGGGATCACTTACTGGGTTCTTGAGATATAAGGTCATATCAATTGGGTTCTCACCCAAGTCGAGGTGCAGCTTCTTTAGATTCACGATTGTTCTGTCTTCGCTTCCACCCGGATTGCTGAGCTTCAAATCGACTTGTATGTTTTCGACTGCTTTAGGCAGATCAGGGTATTGGAAGTAAGCATCCTTAACAGCCAGGTTGACATCAAAACTCGGCAGTTGTGTTTCTGTATACAGACCTTTGGCGAATCCATTGAAACTGAAATTCCCCTTTGTCTTCACTCCTTCGAAGTCCTTGGCATAAACTGCAGGAATAAGGGACAGAACTTCTTTGAAATCTGTACTTGGCGCCGAGAATGTAAGATCCATATCAATGTCTTCTTCTGGCATCTCAAGCCATCCATCGAAATTCAATTGCAACTTGTTCAGCAATATGTTGTTTTCATCAAATTCATATCGGCTTTTAGCCATATCCATATTGATGTTGAAGTCGGACGAAATGCTCGCTTCATTTAAGTATGGGATTCCGTCCATTCGAACGCTCAAAGCTTCTATGCTCGTTTTGGTAATTAATTTAAAAACGTCTTGAGTGAAATCTCCAGATCCATTGTGATTCAATGCTTTTATTTCAGCAAAGATTCCGCCCTCACGATCGTCGTAGATCAAATTGAGATTGGTGATGCCATATTCCTTCAGCCCTATTTGAAATTTCGTTGCTTCCTCGTCTGTGCTTTCAGGCTCTTCCTCACCTTCAGGAGCAATGTCGTAGTTTGCTAGACCGTCTTCTAGAACAATTACGTTTAAACTAAGGTCATTCACAAAAAAGGACTTAATCTGAATGTCTTCTCCCTTCACAACCGACATAAAATCGATCGTGGTCTCAAGCTTTCCAAGCTTCACCAAATCAACTCCTTTAAATTTTCCTTCTCCAGCAACAAGAACATCCTGAATGTTAAACTTGAAATCTGGAAATGAAGAGATTAGGCTCAAATCAAAATCGCCAAAACTCACCTCTCCACGGATGCTATTGCTTGCTTCTTCCTGAACAATCTCCACGATTTTCCCCTTGAACAGAATGGGCAAAAGCAGCAGGCCAAGAACTAGAATTAAGACTAAAGCTCCGAGAATTTTAAGCACTGTTTTCATGGCGGATAGATTTAGAACGAATATAAGACTCACAAAGGCTTTGACTTAATTATCCTCAAATTATTCAAGAACAATATTTCATTACAAGTGATTCTCTCAACCTAGTCCCAGCACTGCACTTATTGTGAGGACTTCTCAATGGCATCATCCATGTACTAATGAACAATCGTGTATTGATTTCGAATTCCACTTACTTCAAAATCAAGCGCTTGACAAACTAAATTAGAATTATGAGGAAATTCCTAATATACTTTCCTCTTCTAATCTCCTTCAGTCTTCTTTCATTGACACAAGACCGATCAGAGATAACCGTTGTATGCCCAGGCTCTTGTGATGAGGAAGGCGCCATTCGCTCTTTCCATATGTACGACAAGAAGGCTACTAAGTTCGTGAATATGATGTTGACCACGCGAGATAAGAAACGTGGTAAAAACGTAGTGTTCCACTTCAAAAAAGAACAAATAGAAGGCATTGAAGAAAATTGTACAGTGAGTATTTTTGAGGGCGTACATCACCTTAAGCCTGATTTTAAGCACGTCTTTTACCCCTTCCACAGCAGTGAGGACCGCCAGGCTCGATTGGCCAATTTAGATAAGCGCACAGTCCCAGGTATTGTTGTCCATATAAAGGTTGGCAAGATCGACGAAATAGACACAAAAGAGAAGGAAGACCTAGCGCTAGCCTATCTAGAATCGATCTTTAAGATCAAAGTCAAGTAGAGGATTTAGAATCTTGCTTTGACACCCATTTACCTATAACGGCAGAAACAGTGGCGTCTCCGGTTACATTCACAACTGTTCTGCACATGTCCAGGATTCTGTCAACAGGGAAGATGATGGCAATCCAAGCGGGGTTGAGTCCCACGGACTGAAGCACCATGATCATCATAATAAGTCCAGCACTTGGCACTGCAGAAGCTCCAATGGAAGCTAAGGTTGCGGTAAGAACGATGGTTAGCTGTTGCGCTAGAGTCAAGTCTACATAGTGAAATTGAGCAAGAAAAACCACGGCAATGGATATGTATAAACTGGTTCCATCCATGTTCACTGTAGCGCCAATTGGAAGCACAAAACTGGTAACCTCCTTTGGCACACCTAGGTTGTCGTTCACACATTCCATAGTGACCGGCAAAGTAGCTACCGAAGAGCTCGAAGAGAAGGCCAAAGTTTGAGCCTTTCCCATTCCTCGAAAGAACTTTCGATACGTCATTTTAGGAACGAAGAGTCGGACAATCCATGGATAGATTCCAAATACCATGATCGCCAAACCGAGTATAACAGCGATGCTGTAGCTCCCCAAACCAAGAAAAATCTCATAGACCAAACTTGGCTCATCGCCGGCCATTTCGGATATTTTCCCAGCCAATAAGGCAAACACAAAAAACGGAGCCCCGCGCATGATGATGTCCACCATCTTCATGAAAACTTCATTAATCCCGCCTACAACAGCGATTACAGGACTGGCGATTTCCCCTGGAACCATCAATAGGGTAATCCCAAAAAAGAGTGCAAAAAAGATGATCTGCAGCATGAAGGTGTTGTTGGCCAACGAGAAAAACACATTGTCGGGAACAACATCAATAAGCAGTTGCAAGGGACTCTCCGACTTGCGGCTCTGGGCGTTTTCCACCTTCTGTTGGACAAATTCATTCTCTCCATGCGCCGCTAATATCTCCTTTGCCTCCGCAAGGTATTGAGCTTTCGTTGGGTCATTTAGAAAATCTTTATCATCCATACGCTCCACCCCATCCGTTTCAAGGGTCCAGAGTTCGTACGAGATTCGGTTTACGGAACGAACTTCTTCCGATACATAATCGCCGGGCCGCATTATGTTCACCACACTTAAACCCACTGTAACAGCCATTATCGTTGTGAGTAAATACATGAACAATGTTTTATAACCCATGCTGCCAAGACGAGAAATATCCGACAAGTCTGCCACCCCTTTAATGATGGAGAACAAGACCAAAGGCACCGCAATGAGCTTCAAAAGATTGATGAAGATGACGCCAAATGGGTTGATCCAGTCGTAGGTAAATTGACTCCAGCCCATGTGCGAACTGAGAACCGCCCATAGAATACCCAGGACCAATCCAATCAATATTTTGATGTGCAAGGGAAGCTTCTTCATGGACGTCTGTTCAGAATTTCATGCAATTTCATAACCTGAGGAATCAAGGCAGTCACTCCATCGTTCACGATTGAATGAGCGGCCAATTCCTTCTTTCGCTCTTCTGGCCACTGATTTCTCATACGTGCTTCAACTTGATCGCGATTGACACCATCGCGTTCCATCACACGTCGAATTCTTATTTCCTCGGGAGCGCTGACCAAAATAACATCATCGAGCGAACTTTCAGTCCCTACTTCGAAAATTATGGCTGCTTCCTTTAAAATGTACGGCGTGGTCTGCTCATTTATCCATTGCCTGAATACCTCTCCAACCTTTGGATGAACAATCGAATTCAACTCGCTCAAGAGATTGGCATTGCCAAAAACACGCTGTGCGATGTGTGATCTTTGGGTTTTTCCCTTCAATAGAACTTCAGGACCAAAAAGATTGACCAATTGCATCTGTGTGTCAGCTTCTTCCAAAATTGAGCGACCTGCTGCATCGGCATTAAAAATTGGGACACCAAGGCTTTGAAATATGCGAGCTACGGTAGATTTCCCGCTTCCAATACCACCTGTAAGACCAATCTTGAACATCACTTCTTAAGAATGATTTCTACGCGCTTAGGTTCAATTGACTTCACCGACACATATGGTGGTTTCGATTCCAATTTGATCGGCAATCTCGCCTTGCCCTCTTCGTAATCTTGAAAATCGACGACGAATACAAGATCAGTTCTATCGAGGAGCTCAAATTTTGAAAGCGGCAGCTCACAAAGGACTTTCGCCTTAGAAGGAAAGAGTAACAAACTCAGAGAATCAGGTAAGTTTCTTTGCTTGAGGCCTACTTCAAATTCCATCTCAGAAGTTTGATCCACTGGAATGAAAATGGTCGCAAATTCACGATCGATCTCAATGAGATCAGGAACTTCAACTTCAGCTTCAAAACTAATATCGGAGTTGAGATCTGTAAGCTCAACAGCCTTCAATGACACAAAGTCAAGTGCATCAACGATTGATGCTGGTCCCGAAACGCTTACCATAGATGGCTCGATCCTTACAGGTCCGTCTTGCACGTGTTGACGCTCAAAACTGATCTTTAGTTGAGCCTTTAAAGGAATGGACTTCGTGCGACGAACTTCAGCACTTATGAAAAGTGTGTCTTCCCAAAACTTCAGCAACTGAATGTTCGATGGAAGCTTAGTCAAATGCGTCTTCAAAGCCGGAGCTGTTGGCACCTTATAGAACATACCGCCGGAATTGTAGCTTCGATTCGCAGATTGAAAATCAACCTGAACCGAATCTACATCCTTGGCTGCACCGTAAAAGAGGATGTTGAAACCAAAGCCCTTGACTTGCGCATTCACAATGGAAGGCATGGAGGACTCAAAAACGAAGTTCTCTGGGATGTTCACGTAACTTAAGGGCAACTCAAATTCCGTTACATACTCTTTCGTCAAAGCGTTTAACAGCCAGAATACGGCTGCGATTATAACACAAATGAGGTAGGTGTAGAGGTTTCGATTCTTTCGAAAATTCAACCGCTCACCGAAACCCTGGGAATTGGATTCGGTGGTCGACATTCTTAACGATTGGCCTGTTGCATTTCAGCTTCTGGGCTGGCATTCGCAGCACCAGTACTCATGTCGGCCGATACAGCTGACTTTTCAATTCTAAGACGATGCCCACCTTCAGTTTCAATCAAGATGTTTGAATCTTTGATTTCTGAAATTTTACCGTGGATTCCTCCGATGGTAATCACCTTATCGCCTTTTTTCAGCGCTTCCTTAAACTTCTTGGCTTTTTTGGCCTTTTTGGTTTGAGGACGAATCATGAAAAAGTAAAATACTACCGCTATACTTCCAAAGAGAAGTAAGGATCCGTATGGGCTTTGTTCGCCACCTTGTAGTAGAGTAAAGAGCATATTATTCTGAGACTGGAGCAATCACGTTGCCTTGAATGGCGATGACATTTTTGCTGGGTTGAGTATTGGCTACAATGGTAACCTTCTTATGTTGTTTTCCTTTCTTGCCAGTGCTATTAAATTCAACTTTAATTTCGCTGGTTTCTCCTGGCTTAATTGGACGTTTTGGCCAATCCGGAACAGTACAACCACAACTTCCTTTGGCCGAAGCGATGACCAAATCAGAAGTTCCGTTGTTCGTGAAGGTAAAATTGTAGTTCACTCGATCTCCTTGAGCAATGTCTCCAAAATCATACAATGGCTCAGAAAATTCCATCGTTGGAACATCTTGGTTGGCCTCTGTTCCTGCAGAATTAGGGTTATTCACAACCTCTGTACTTACCTGCTCCGTTTCTCCTCCGCAAGAAATTAAACTTACGGCTAAGACTAAAATACCTACTATTCTCATGCTGTTTTTATTTGCGCCAAATGTAACACGATTGGCGCTTATGAAGGCCGGAGAGAGGAGATTCTTAATCTCTAAATCAAACCTTGATCGGAAAAACTGAAATAGTCCCCATCTCCAATGATCAAATGATCGAGTAGGGAAATTTCCATCAAGTCTCCCGCTTGTTTAATTCTACGAGTGAGCTGTAAGTCGGCCTCACTTGCCTTTAAGTTACCAGATGGGTGGTTGTGAGCCAAAATGAGTGCGCATGCTTTCAACTTCAACGCTCTTCCAAAAATCAATCGTGAATCAGCAACCGTCCCGTGAATACCACCCTTGCTTATTTGGTCCAGCTTCAATATTTGATTTGCTCTGTTCATGTAACAAACCCAAAACTCTTCGTGGGGTAAATCCGACAGCACAGGAGCGAAGACCTCGAAGGCGTCTCTACTGGAACTCAACTTTGACTTCTTAGTTCTCTGTTGCCCCATCCGTCGCCGACTCAATTCCATGGCCGAAAGAATCGAAACGGCTTTCGCGTCCCCCACTCCATTAAACAGCTTCAACTCTTCTAGCTCTGCTTGCGCCAGCTCGTTTAAATCGTCCTTGTATTTACGCAGAAGTCTTTTCGAAAGTGTGAGGGCAGATTCAGTCCGCGACCCCGACCCTAAGAGAATCGCTAGGAGCTCAGCATCACTCAAGGCAGAACTTCCCTTTAAGATCAACTTTTCACGAGGCCTATCGTCCTCGGCCCAGAGTTTAATCGATTCTTCTTGTCGGTATTGAGTTGCCATTGAGACGACAAGAAATAAAAAAAGCCCCGCTTTTCAGCGAGGCTTACAACTAAGTTTATTCGTTTACTGCTTATAGAGCAGAAACCATGCGAGTTAACTTCGACTTAAGATTTGACGCTTTGTTCGAGTGAATGACGTTGTTCTTTGCCAATTTATCCAACAAGGCGATTACCTCTGGTAATTGCTTCTCAGCAACTTTCTTATCGGTTTCGCTTCGCAAGTCGCGAACAGCATTTCTTGCTGTTTTATGTTGGTATTTGTTGCGATCGCGACGAACGGCGTTCTGACGGATGCGTTTCAGTGCTGACTTATGATTTGCCATAATTCTTTATAATTTCTTCTAAGTAGTCCGTAGGGGAATCGAACCCCTGTTACCAGGATGAAAACCTGGCGTCCTAACCCCTAGACGAACGGACCATGTTTCTCCTTTTGAAAAAGGAGGCGCAAATGTAGAAATTTTCAATCAAAAAATCCTAAGGATTATTTCTAAAAAATTAGTCGATCACATCTTTGTCTTGAGCATTGAATTCAAAGCCCAATCGTTTCTCTGTTCTCAACTTAATATTATTGCTCAACTCCAGTATCTGGTGGAGACTCACGAGTTTTACACGTTCAAAATCCGGCGTGTATAAATCAAAATCTAAGCTAAACCGCATACACTCCTCGACAATTTCAATGAGTTTTTCGGAATTAATTTCTTGACGATCAAACTGCGAAAAGAGAAATCCGAGGCGCTTTTTGCCCTCAACGAAAAAATGCCCGTCTTTATTGACGAAGATTCTTGCAATTAAATAACCGGCATCATTCAATCGCTGATAACGAAATGAATCAGAGAGAAAATTATAGACATTGATGATTCCACAATATCCTCTCATCGGATCTTCTTGCACATATTTCGTGCGTTGAAGGTGATGACTCGAATCGAACAGAAAAATATTCGTGTGCATGTTAAACACCAAAGTGTCTCCTCCAAACTTTAATTGAGCCTCGTACTTGCTTCGGCTCTTGTATCCTACGGAAATGCGTTTATCGAATTCATCGACCTCAGTTCGAAGTTCACCACACAAACCTGCAAGTCCTTGTTTTAAGACCTCGAAGTGTTTTTCGGTTACAGCAAAAACCTCTTGCTTGGTGGAAGCCTTTTGCTTTAGTGTATTTAGGATGTCTGCTTTGCGATTTTCCATTCTCAATAAGCTCGAGCAAATATTACTCTACCCTTACTAGGCTTTCCAGTGAAAACACATTTTCCTTCTTTGGGCTCAACACCCAAAGGTATACAACGGACTGTAGCCTTTGTTTCCTGTTTAATTTTCTCTTCTGTCTCTGAAGTTCCATCCCAATGTGCAAGTAGAAACCCTCCCTCTTCAATCTTCACGAGAAAATCTTCCCACGAATCAACTTCGAAGGTGTTTTCCTCTCTGAATTTTAATGCGCGATTGTAAAGACTCTCTTGAATGTCATTCAGAAGTGCAGGAATGCTCTCTACAAGACCATCCATCGGCACTACATCTTTCGTCAATGTATCCCGACGTGCAAGCTCGACAGTTCCATTTTCCAAATCCCTTGGGCCAATTGCTATGCGCAATGGAACTCCCTTAAATTCATATTCGGCAAATTTCCAACCCGGCTTATGTGTGTCGCGATCATCGTACTTCACGCTTATGCCAGCTGCTTTCAAACCTTCAAGTATTGGAGCAACTGCCTCGCTAACTTCTGCGAGCTGTTCTTCACTTCGATATATGGGAACGACCACCACTTGTATTGGAGCCAAATTAGGAGGAAGCACCAATCCGTTGTCGTCGGAATGAGCCATCACCAAAGCCCCCATCAAACGCGTTGAAACACCCCAAGAGGTGGCCCAAACATATTCTTGCTTTCCTTCTTTTGAGGTGAACTTTACGTCAAAGGCTTTTGCGAAATTCTGACCAAGAAAATGTGAAGTCCCTGATTGAAGGGCTTTTCCGTCTTGCATTAAAGCTTCTATGCAATAGGTTTCTAAAGCCCCGGCAAAACGCTCGCTCTCTGTCTTGATTCCCTTTATGACTGGAATCCCCATGAAACCTTCCACAAAATCTGAATAGACGCCCAGCATCTTTTCGGTCTCTATAATGGCCTCATCTTTTGTGGCGTGTGCAGTGTGACCTTCCTGCCATAAAAACTCGGAAGTTCTCAAAAACAAACGTGTCCGCATTTCCCAGCGCATCACATTTGCCCATTGATTTACAAGAATTGGCAAATCCCGATAGGATTGAATCCAATTTCTGTACGTATTCCAAATGATGGTTTCAGAGGTTGGGCGAATTATGAGTTCTTCTTCCAGCTTAGCGTCAGGATCAACAACAACACCTCCATCTTCTGAAGTCTTGAGCCGATAGTGCGTCACCACAGCACATTCTTTCGCAAAGCCTTCTACGTGATCTGCCTCTTTTGAGAGATAACTCTTCGGGATGAGCAATGGGAAATAAGCATTTTGATGTCCGGTTTCCTTGAACATCTTATCCAATTGTGCTTGAATTTTTTCCCAGATGGCATAGCCGTATGGCTTGATAACCATACATCCTCGTACGTCGGAATTCTCCGCTAAATCAGCGCGAACAACGAGGTCATTGTACCATTTGGAATAGTTCTCTGCGCGAGTAGTGAAATCTTTTGCCATCGATCAAAATTAGAAGGAGGCAAAAGTAGCAATATCAAGAGGCCCTGATATCGACTGAAAGCTATTTAGAAGGATTAAGCTACGTTGGGTAGGCGGTTGAAGAAACCACCTAAGTGATGTTTCGCCAATGCCCAAACTTGCTCGTCGATGGTGTACGACATTCTTGGTCCATCTACACGTGCCTGCACGATTCCTGCAGATTTAAGCTCGTTAAGATGTTGTGAAACCGTCGACTGAGACAATGGCAAGGCATCTACGAAATCCCCACAAATGCATTCCGAACGTTCGAACAATAATCTCAAGACTGCAACTCGTGCAGGGTGAGAAAGTGCTTTTGCAAATCGCGAAATTTTTACTTCTGGATCTTTGAAGAGTTCTTTCTTACTGTAAGCCATTTTCTGATTGGTTTTTCCAAAGAAAGTCTGTAATGACGCCCTTCCATCGCGTGTAGGCGATGATTAATGAACATCCAATTGTCAACAGCTCACTCAGAAGACTTCTTTGCCTTCTCTCGATCTTTGATCATCTTCTTATACTCTTTCACCTTATTCGGCTTCTTCACCTTCTTCTGTTTCTTCACAGGATCTTCATGAAAAAAGTACCGGAAATCGAGGGTTAGATAACTCGAGTTAAGCAAGCTATTTGTTTGAGCGTAGAAGGCCGGGTCGCTGTATCGCATGCTGCTTATGTACATAGGATTGAAAGGCCTATGAAAGCTCCCACCCAGGTAAAAATAGCCCGACTCTTCCGTTCTATATTCCCAGCCTAAGTTCGCCAATCCAGCCACTTGAATCCAAGATCTACGAACGGATTCTTGACGAAGAATGATAGAGTCTTGTGCCGTCTCAGGAAACTGGTCATAGACTCCAGCAACGTCGCTTGGGTAGAAATCTAAGCTCAGTCCGAAAGCGGCGTTCATGTATAACTTATCGGCCAAGCGAACATATAAGAGCGCAAGCACCGGCATTTCGTAACCAACGAGCCCAAAGTCACCTTCCGCAATAAAGCCAGTTCTTTGATCTGCAGCGTTCAAACGAAAGTTTCGCTTCACATAATTGATTCCTCCTTCTACAGACCAATTCTCTGTGAAGCCATGCCGGATAACCATCCCAAAGGCATAGCCGAACGTAGGCTTCGTGCTGAAGTCGACAAGATTTTCACTCACCTCCGAAGAGGTAGAGCGAAACACCTGATTCGGAATCATCGGTTTGAATTGTATGCCAACCGTTGTAACGTTTTCTTGAGCAATCATCGTTGAAGGAAAAGACAATCCCACCCACAACAGAATCGCAACAAGGCAAATACGTTCACTTAGGTTTTGAAACATTCTTCCAATGATAATTTAGTGCTAGCGAGATACAAAGTAACCCACAAAGGAAAGCCCGAGAACTACAGCACTGATGATTAAGACCAACAAACGAAAGGCTTTATTGGGTATAAACTTGTTACGAAACTTCCCAATGGCCAGATTATTTAGGTAAAGGAGCCTTTTCTCCGCTGCTTTTGGTGCTGCGATCAAATAGCGCTCTTGTTCCTCTTCATTGTGCCTCTCATATTCGAAGCCTTCTTGAATCAATAGCTGCTCGAAATAGTCGGCTTGCTCTATGCGGTGATATTTGAATACCACATATCGTCGATTGGAAGGATGATTCTGCCAATTGGTGATGTCGAAATTAAAGTCCACTAGATGATTCGAATGCGCTGTCCGACGCGAAGGTAGCCGTTGCGACGAATGTTGTTGATTTCGCACAAACGATTGATGCTCGTCCCGTATTTCGCAGCAATCTCATAGAGTGAATCTCCCCGAACAACTGTATGAAATGGGATTCCTACAGGAATACTGGCGTAGCCCCATTTCCCCTTTCGTAGGTGGATGGATTTGCTCACCAACTTTTTCTTTTTGAAGTCAATGAAGGTTCCAGGATCTAAAGCAATTCCTTTGTAGCGCACTTCAAAATGCAAGTGACTTCCGGTGGAGTGTCCCGAACTTCCACCTAAGCCAATAACGTCCCCAGCTTTTACAAAATCACCCACTTTGCATTTATATCGATGAAGATGGGCGTAGACAGTTTCGAGCCCATTGTAATGGCGAACTACCACCACCCTGCCATACCCCCCGTAGAAGGCTGCAAAGCGCACCTGACCGTCAAATGTGCTAGAGACCTCATCCCATACTTGCAGATCCAAATCGTAGCCCCGATGTGAGCGCCCATCCCGATAACCATATTTGGAAGTGATCACTATCTTCTCCAAGGGTGAAGCGTAATCTCCAAATTTTCTTGAACTCAATTTAATCTCAGAAGTAGTGTCGAGCTGGAACAAACTTATTGGATATGGATGGGGTTTTGAGGTATTCCAAACTTCGTAGATGTCGTGTGCAGGAAAAGGCATCCCCTCCTCTGCAATCATTTCCTCTTCAGCTTTCAAAGGGTGTTCCGTGATGTAAATATTGATTTGATTGATGATGGAATAATCAACATTGTCGGCTTCGAACAAACTATCGAGAAGGTAAACTACCTCGTCTCGGCTCATTCGCTTTACATTCAAGAACATGCCGATGTTGCTCAAGAGCCGATGAGAAGCATTTGGATCTTTCGACAAAGAATCGTGAAGTTTAAAAATCGCCTCATCACTCATGGAACCTATGGCATTTGGCAGCACCTCATCTCCGTACAATACCAGTGCACTTACCGTATCGCGCTTCCCTCCCTCATCAGCTGCATAGACCCGCTCAAAAGCACCTGCCAAAAGAAGCAGGGTGGAAGTAAGAAGAATGGCTTTAAACTCTCGCATTGTTTTCTTGAAGGCGTCCAAAAATAAAACATGAAATGTTCTTTTTGAAACAATATCATTTTGGTGATTAACAATTAACCTTCAAATCGGCCAATGTGTTGCACCTGAAGTGGATACTTTTGGTCAGCGTTTAAAAAATTCGTTCATGCGTAACTTGAAGTATGTCCTCATCGGAATCATAACCCTTGCCCTCTCCTATTTGGCAGTGAACCTTTTCGCGCCGAACCGCATTGAATTTAAAGAGAGCATCCTGATCGACGCCAAAGCCGACGTGGTCTATGGATTCTGCTCTGACTTACAAACTTGGGGACGATGGAATCAGAGTTTTATTGGAGCCGTAGGAGTTGAAAACGAATTTTCAGACCCAAGTAATGGCCCCGAGGCCATATGGACACTCGTTAGTGCAGGTGAAAAAATTGGTCGCGTGAGAACTGTGGAGTACGAGGAAAACCTTCGTCTTAAAACAAGCATCGACCTTGGGCTTGACACAAATTGGTTGGTGATTGAGTGGGTCTTTGAAGAGTCAGAAACCGGGACTAAGGTTACTTGCATTGCCGAAGGTCAAGAAACTGCATTTGGCTGGCGATTCATAAATCTAGGCCTTGAAACGAAGCTGAATGGAATGTATGTGGGCGCCCTGGAAGGACTGAAGCAAATTAGCCAAGCTCAATCTTAAACTCTCCTATGAGCTCTTATTGATTAAGCCCATTTTCTCCAGCAGAAAACTGGCATTCATGTTTTTGCAAACCCCTTCTCGAAGTTTATAATCGAAGCTCAAGTCATCCTCTGTGAATTCGACTTCAAAAGAGAGGTTGCGCACCGCTTTTGGATATTCTTCGGAAAGAGTACAAAGACTTAAATCGTGCGTTGCAATGATGCCCTTCACGTCTCTTTCAAGAAGCTTCTCGACGAACAACTTTGAGCCACGCGCTTTGTCTTCCGAATTGGTACCCTTTAGAATTTCATCAAGAATGATGAAAAGGTTTCCTTTTTCAGTCTCGTCGATGAGAAATTTCAGACGCTTCAACTCCGCGAAGAAGTAGGATTCATGATCTGCCAGTGAATCTGAAGTTCGCATACTAGAAAACAAAGGACTTGGAGTCCAATCGAAACTTTCAGCACATACAGGAGAACCCATGGATGCAAGAACCCAATTGGTTCCTAAAGCGCGCAGAAAAGTGCTTTTTCCTGCCATATTGGCTCCAGTTAAAATGAAGAACCGCTCTCCGTCTACGATGAAGTCATTGTCGACTCGCTCTTTTGGATTTAAGAGTAAGTGCCCCATCGTTCGAGCCTTCACGCCTGTATTGTCATCATTGGCCTTCGGAAAATTCAACTTGGGTCTATTGTAAGTCATTGTCGCCATAGAGTTGATCAATTCAAACTCGGCGATTACCTCAAACCACTGCGAAAGGACTTTTTTATTTTCCTCTTTCCACTTCCTCAGTCGAATACCATAGCGCACATCCCAAAGCAAAAAGACATTCAGCATCAGCCATCCAACGGCATTCAATCGATTGTCGAGCCCTTCTACGATGCGCATCAATTCGCGGAAACTTTCTTGAGCTGTCCCGGTTGGCCCAACGAGTTTTCTCTGAGACTCAGATAAAAATTCGGATGTGAATGGCCTTGACTCAATCATTTGAAGCAAGCCAGAATATTTCTCAAGGCTCTCCTTACTGCCACTGATGTGACTGGCTTCTTCATTCAGCAATTTCGCACTACTTCCTGCAACAAGCGAAGGCAAAAGGATGTAGAGTAAAAACCAATTGAACGGCATTCGATCCAAGAAAACCAGCACCAGACAACAAAGTGAAACAAGCGGAAGAACCTTCAACATTGTGCTGTAAAAGATGCCCGAGTATCCTGTAAATGGACTTTCAACCCAAGTTTCTAATTTGGCTTCCTCTTCTTCATGACTCTCAGAAAGCATTCCCGATGTCATGAATTCCTCGCGCCATACTTCGATCTGACTGAGTTCAATCACAGCCTTCTGACGGGCTTCAATTTCATCTGGAGTTCTATGTCCTAATTTAAGTTCGTGCGCCAACAGTCTTTTACCTTGAATGCTCGCGCTTCTGTTCAAGTACTGATAAATAGATCGTTCGCCAAACAGGTCAAGATCTGCTGAAAAGGCGTGATTGGGATCGTGAAACTCTTTGCCAGAAGGTTCTGAACTCATGTCGAACTTGAGGGCCTTGAGCTCCCGTTCAAAGACCTTTACAGATGCCATGCACCTACGGATTTTTTTAGCCTTTTGAGATGACAATCTGATTAGAAAAAAGAAGACCGCTAGAAAAGTAAGGGAGGCATACAAAATCCACTGGGTTTCTTGAGAAAAATACTGCCAGACTCCCACTCCAAAAAGAATGAACAATGAGATGCGTGACCAACGAATTTGAGCAGCCTGTTTTTCTAAAAGTTCGAGCTCAATGTTCGTTTCTTTTAGGCGATCGAGATAGTGTGTTTGTCTTGAAGTACTCACTTATTCTTCATGCCATTTAGTAAACATTCGAACTTCGTGACGCGGCTTTTTTCGAGGCCATTCAATGTCGGGATAGCCTAGGTAAAAGAAGCCCAAGCAGCGGTCGGCTTCAGTCAAGCCCAAATAGCTCTTCATTTCTGCGCTGTAGGTCATCCCGCCTGAACCCCAATACCCACCAATACCATAGGCAGTTGCAGTGAGGTGAAGGTTTTGAACCGCCATACTCACCGCAGAAATTTCCTCTTGCAAGGGAATTTGCTCTTCCGGATCGCGCTTCATACAAATGGCAATGATCGCTGAAGAACGTTCAGCATTCAAGCGAATCTTCTCGTACTTCTTTTCCATGAACGCATCCCCCGAGGCACTCTTGTACATCTCGGCATGATCGTGACCGAAACTTGCACAAGCATCGCCCATAAAGACTTCAAAAGCCCAAGGCTGGGTCATTTTGTGTGTCGGGGCCCAGCGTGCATTCTCCAGCATCACCTGGATCTGCTCGCGGTGAACTTTTCGACTCGAAAAGTCCTTTGGAAAAATGCTTCGTCTGTTTCGAATGACATCATTCAATTCGGTCAAACTGTGCTTCATGACTTGCGTTAGTTTATGAATTTCTTCACGCCCTACCCTTTAGGCAGGCTTGGAAACTTTTTTTCAAAATTCCACTTTAAGAAGCTCTGAGATGATTCGATCAACATCGAAACCTTCTGCTTCAGCTTTGTAATTCCGAACGATTCGGTGTCGCAGGATTGGTAAGGCTACTGCCTTCACATCTTCAATGTCGGGTGAATACTTTCCTTGCAACAATGCATGGCATTTCGCGCCAAGAACGAGATACTGAGAAGCTCTCGGCCCTGCTCCCCAGGAAAGGAATTCATTCACAAGCTTATTGGAGTTTCCTTCACCTGGTCTGGTGCTAGAAGCGAGTTTTACCGCGTATTCAAGAACGTTGTCGGCCATGGGAACTCGACGAACCAAACCTTGGTAGTACAAAATTTCTTCTGCGTGCATGATCTCCGAGAGATCCACTGTCAAACCTGAGGTGGTGCTTTTAACTACGTCAATCTCTTCTTGCAGGCTTGGGTAGTCGACCCAAATGTTGAACATAAAGCGGTCTAACTGAGCTTCTGGGAGAGGGTAAGTCCCCTCTTGTTCGATTGGGTTTTGCGTTGCCAAAACGAAAAATGGCTGCGGTAAATCATAGCTATGTCCAGCAGCTGTAACCCGCTTCTCCTGCATCGCCTCCAATAGGGCCGATTGCGTTTTAGGTGGAGTTCGGTTGATTTCGTCGGCGAGAATGATGTTGGAAAAAAGAGGTCCTTTTACGAATTTGAAATTTCTCGTTTCGTCTAGAATTTCTGCGCCAATAATGTCTGAAGGCATTAAGTCTGGCGTGAACTGAATTCGGTTGAAGCCCAATCCAAGACTGCTAGCGATGGTGTTAACCAGTAGGGTTTTAGCCAATCCAGGCACTCCAACAAGCAAAGAGTGGCCGTTGCAAAATATCGAGATCAATACCTTTCTCACGGCCTCATCTTGACCGACGATGACCTTAGCTATTTCTGAGCGGAGTGCTTCGTATTGCTTCAGAAAGTGATCGGCAGCTTCTTTGTCTGAATTGAAGGTCATAGAATTACGGGTTTGTTTTCCACTGATGACGAAGTTTGCAGGAATTGAACGAGCCATCGACGCGGATGAAAAAATCATTCTTTGTCGACTCGATCCATTTTTCAACAGTTTCTTGCCTTTTTTCGTTCAAGGCAGCATCGCTGATTCGCTGGTAGTCGTCCTTTAGGTTAGCCCGGTGCGGTGACCGGTAGTCGACCAGTTTCACCAAGCGATAGCCTTTTCCACCGTCTTGAAGCTGAGCAACTTCAGGCTCACTCATTTCATTGACTTCCATTTTTTCCACCACGATAAACAATCCCGGATCGATTTGACTGATTTGATCCATTTCAAAACGAGTTCCTCCGCTGTATTGGTTCGTTACCAGTCCTCCATTGTATTTTGATGCCTTGTCGTCGGAATACAATTTGGCTGCAGACTCGAATTTGAGGGTATCCACCGTAGTAATCAACTTCCGAATGCTGTCGGCAAAAACCTTGGCCTTTATCATATCCACGGGCTGCACTTTTGGAATCATAAGAATGTGAGCAGCTCGCACTTGTTGACCTTTCTTCTCCAAAGCTTTAATAACATGAAAACCAAACTTCGTCTCAACGATGTCAGAGACTTCATTTACTTCAAGTTTGAAGGCAACACCAGCGAATTCTGGAACAAGGTCTCCCCTTGAGACAAACCCAAGATCGCCATTTTCTTTGGCAGAACCAGGATCTTCTGAATAGAGGAATGCAAGTGTTCCAAAGTCTTCACCCTTTAGAACTCTATCTCGAATGGTTTCGAGTTTCTTTTTTGTCTTTTCTTTTTCAGCATCGCTCACGGGCGCCTTGCACACGATTTGAGCAACTTGGATTTCAGCGTTGATGAATGGCAAGCTGTCTTCAGGAATCTCCTTGTAGAACTCGCGCACCTCTTTGGGAGTGATCCGAACGTCGCCACTCACAGTAGCCTGCATTTGCTGAATGACCATCTGTTCGCGAACGTCGGAGCGAAATTCTTCTTTGATTTCCAATAAGCTCTTGTCGTAAAACTCTTCAAGGCGGTCTTGCGAACCAAATTGTGAAATGAAGTATCGCAATCGTCGATTGATTTCTGCCTCAACCTGTTGATCACCAATTTGAACACTATCGATTTTCGATTGAGCCAATAGAAGTTTTGAGAACAACAATTCTTCAAGCAATTGACATTTGGCGTTGGGACCGACTACCATTCCTTGGGAAATCATTTGAGAGTACCTGGTTTCGAGCGTAGACTTCAGCAAGAGCTCTTCACCAATCACAGCAACTACACCATCCAGCACATCACCGTCTTTTTGCCCATTCGAAAAAAGGCACAAAAACATCAATCCAATTGTTAGTATTCCTCTCACTCGAAATATTCTATTTGATTCTTTCGCTTCGCCTCTTCAACGAGTTTCTGTCGAATTTCTTTTGCCAAGGTCAATTTGCGATTGTTTAAGATGATCGATTGGATTCGATTTTCAACCATTTCCAATGGGGAAACACCATCTTTCAGCTGGTACTCAAGGATAGAAATGTAATAGATGTTTTGATCATCCGAAATTTCCAGGAAGGAATTGTTCTTTAAAAAGTCCTCGGTGTTGAAGTCCCTGAGAGGTACTTCCTTCAGAAGGTCGTTGAAAAACAACCATTGCTCTGCATCCAAATTGTATGAAATCGCATACTGAACAGCATATTCCTGCATACGTAATGCGTCTTCCTGACTTGATGACTGAATCCACTTGCGGACCTGCTTGAGCTTTGGAGAAGCTGCGTCAAGTTTTAAGTATTTGGCTTTTAGCACATAATCTTTGAGCTGAAAATTCTGCTGATGCTGCTCGTAGTAGTCCTGAATTTGTCGGTTGGTTACAATCGTATCCAATTTCTGACGGATCAATTCTCGTTCGTAGCTGTAGATGAAAAGAGAGTTTTTATAATTCTCAACCTTCTTTTCCAATCCAGGAAGTGCTTCTCCTAAATTGTACTTCGCACGTTCCAATAACACTTGCTCTTCAACCCATTTGGCGATGAGGCTTTGCGCAAAGTTCACGCTATCCTCAGCACTCAGTTCCTTAGGGATGGAATTTCGCAGATCCTCTTTGTAGAGCACATTCTCCGAAACTTTGGCAACAATATCCCCCTGTTCCTGCAAACTGCTTAACCAATTGCACCCAGTTAAAAGTGCGGCCGTAAACGAAAGAAGAACAAGGCGAGCAAACATGCTACTCTTGCTTGTATTTTCTTTTCAGACCTTTCATGGCTTCAGGACTCACCCTGAAACTGTACTTCTCTCTCAAACTTTTTATCCACTCCGCCTCAAGTTCATCTTGATAGGCGGCTGTGATAAGGCCCTTGGCCTCATCGAGTTGTTTTGGAGCAGCATCGAGCACTTCTTCAATCTTAAACACATAGAATTGATCGCCATTTTTGATTGGGTTTGAAACACCAGTCTTACGGTCAAGAGAATCGAGTTTTGGGTAATCGCCTACTTTGAAGGTTCCCGACTTTACCGACACGTTTAGTTGAGAATCGGCATTCAATTCAGTTAGGATAGCCTCATCTGAAGTTCCCTTTTTTAGGGCTTTCTTGGCCAACTTAACTGTTTTCTTCGCGAGGTCTTCATTCTTACATGTGAACACAGAAGCCTTCAAGCGATCGGGCCACATATAGCTTTCCTTATTGCGCTCGTAGAACTGAAGTAGACCAGCAGTATCCTCAACGGCCTTGTTCCAAACTTTATCGTTCATGAGCTCAAAGAGCAAAATTCCATCGCGGTATTCTTTCATTAAGGATCCAAAATCTGGATACTTCAATTCCAAGCGTGCATCCTCAAAATCGGTCAACTCTTTTTCTACCCAGCTGCGGTAGGA
>DDDG01000010.1 GCA_002336245.1 Flavobacteriales bacterium UBA1986 | reverse complement strand
TCTCTTCTGCAGCAAACTTTCGCTTGGTCCTTCTTTTAATGTCACGAACCACTGACTCAGTTGATTTTAATTTTCTCATTTTGGACTGTTTTGTGGTCATTCCAATCAACGTTTGAAATGTACCAAAGTATCACTTAGTTTTACTTCTCTCTCAGTGCAGATTTTGCTGACGATTTACAGGCCGGAGCGCTCACAACCCAAAGTCTTTGGGAAGGTGCTGGCTTCATGATTGTGTTTGGCTTAGGCACGAGCCCACTGCTCACCGCGGTGGTTTTCAGTCAAAAATTATTGAAGACCGAATGGAGGGAACGCATGCGTGCCTATCAGCCGCTGGTTTTGGTTTTCGCGGCTCTCTTCATGATTTTTCGTGGTGCCGATTTGGACTGGGGAATGTTCTCCCCAAGCATGGTTGCCAATCAGGTATTCATCGCCATCTGCAACTAAAGCAAGCGAAACTCAAAAGAAGGATGCCCAGATTCACCCGACTCATTGTAGTAGGAGGTGAATCGGAACTTGTAGACAAATCCATCGGCATCCTCGATGATAAAATTCTTATTCGGAATCAATGTGTACTCACCGGTATCGAAGTCGTAGTCTTTCCAATCGTAACCAATTTCATCGCGGGCAGCGCTGAGCAATGAACGTCTTTCCTCCACTAAAGTCAGATCAATTTCCTCAAAGGGGACGTCGTTTACTTCGAGATTTAGAATATCCGAAATGAGCACGCCTACCACGAGGTAATTCGTAACCTCTTCTTCAAAATAGAAATTGTAGCGAGTGAAAAGAAGGTCATATTCTTCTGCCTTTGGAAGCTGAATTTCTTCACCCTCAACTATTGAGAAGTAGCTTCCTGCTTCAACTTCCGATTCCTTCGAAACACCCTCGCGGAGAAGGGCGTACTCTAATACGTAAGTGTCGGAGTCTTTTTTAGACAAGCGAATTTTGTATGGTTCTAAATGAAGCCCTTCCTCATCATAGCCCATATCGATGATCCTTATTTCACCGTCGGCAAGAAGGGCGGGCTCACCAAAGCCATCGGATTGTTCATAAGAGAAATCGAGACCAAGGGTATCTTGAACCTCATCAAACGACGCGCTTCTGGCGATGGCAGAGCGCATTAAACGCGATGGGTTGAAGCGTACAATGGAATCCCCCAAATAGAAGTCAAAGGCCGTTAGGGAGCACTCCTGAACAATCTCCGCATCCTTCAAGGAATAGAAGGTCATTTTGTCGAATCTTTCGCCCATTTCTAAGTCAACAGTGTTCAAATCGCCGCGATCATAAGGCAACACAGCGACATCGTCGGGGATGCATGACTGCAACAAAAAGCTCGAAAGGAGCACGATTAGACTATTTCGAAACATCCAATACAAGGTTTATGAAGACTGTTCTTCCGTTTGAAATAAAGGTGTTTCCGTTTCCAGAACTGTGAATGCCTGCTCTGTTCGATTGCAGTGCTTCTGTAACATTCAAAAGATTTCGCACCCCAAGCCCAACGTTCAAATGGCGGTTGAGAAACTTCCGAGAAGCTTGAACATCTCCCATGCTGAACCCATTCTGACGCAGTTGTCGAACCTCGTCTTCTTCGGCATCGTAAATCGAGAGGTAGCTGTTCAGGTTTGCGCTCCAATTCACAGCCCATCGAATTTGAGGCTTTTCCCAAAGATGACTAAGCATGAAGCTCAAGCGACTTGAATACTGAAAGCCATCTCCGAAGTCAACTCCTGTGAGATTGTAAGTTGATTGAAGACTCAATGCTTCCAAGTTGAAAGTGTGACTTGCCGTGAGCCCTTGACTAGCGAATTTTCCGATGTTCCGATAGGTTCCCTCCAAAGGACTCAAACTGAGCAATTCAATCTTATCATTGATGCGGTTGAGGAAGAAGGATAGGTCTAAATTGTTATTGGATTTTCCAACTTTGAACAAGAAATTGGAACGAAGTTGAGCGGAGTATCCTTGCTCTGAAGTGAGCTTGGGGTTTCCGTAAACACTGTGGTTGCTGTCAAAAAAGTAGAGATACGTTTCTTTGATGCTGGGCAAGCGATATGCACTTCCGAAGGATGCGCGTAAGGTCCAGTTTTTCCTCACCTGAAGGCGGGTTTGAAGTGCATAAATCCAAGGAGTGACTTGTTGATTCATCAGTGCCCGTCTGAGGCCCACTCGGATCCGAAGCTTTCCAATAAGCTGTTCAAAGCTGGTGTAAGCTGCTAATTCTTGATTCTCTTGCATTCGATCCTCGATGCGCTCTCCGCTCAGACTTTCCCAATTCGCATCGACGCCAAACAATAGGGTGGTCTTTTTACTGAATTCATGATTGCCGATCAGTTTCATGCCCGCGGCCACAAAGCGCTGCGTGTCTTGCTCTGTTCTCTGAGGCACCAATTGCTCCTCTAAACTCACCAAGTTCTTGGCGTAAGTGTTTTTAATCTGACTGAAATTGTTCTGATTTGCGAGCAATCGAAGGCTCGACTTCTCACTTGCCTTCCAATCCAAGTTCAACAAATGATCGTGCCTGAATCGAGTGTAGGTTCGATCGATGGCTTGCTCTCCGTAAGGGAGAATTCCCTCTCCTCGATCGAGAAGAAAACTTCGATTCAATCTGCTGCTGAAAGAGGCATTCCAAGCTTTGGTTTTGCGCTCCACCTTGAAATTTCCGTAGTACTGTTCTTTAGGGAGCCAATCCCATCCGCGGCTGAGGTCTGTTGCATTCCATCCCGAGAAGAAGTTTCTGCCTGCTTGCAGCTGCACCGCATTCTTTCTCAATTTCTTGTTGAAGGAACCACCGAAGTTGTAGGTTCCATCGCTGGCTGTGTACGCTGAAACACGCCCCGAAACCGACTCACTGAAGGCGCTTTTTGTGCTGATGTTGATGGCTCCAGCAAGAGCGTTGCTTCCGTAAATCACCGACATAGGGCCCTCGATGATCTCGATTCCAGCAATGCCCGTCGAGCTGATGTCGTTTAAATCTAAACTGCCCAACATCCTTCCGATCATCGGCACTCCATCGACTAGAACTTTCACATTTTCTCCGCCGAGGCCCATAATCTTCAGGGTGTTTGTATTGAGTGCAGCGTCTCGGTTTTGCCGCAAATAGGCTTGGTGAACCAATGCTTGTTCTATGGATTGTGCAGATTGAGCCTCCAGTTGTTCCGTGCTTATTTTTCGAACATTCATCACACTCTCCTCCAAGCTCGGACCTTCATGAAGATCCGAAATCACTACTTCCTGCAGTTGATTGCTGAGAAGAGGAAGTTCTATAGTGTTCTCAACTCCAGCAACGATTAGTTGAGATGTGTACTTGTAACCCGACTTAAAGATCCAGGCAACTTCATCTTCTTTGAAATCTTCAAAAACAAGCCGTCCTTTTTTGTCGGTTCGATGGAAGCTTTTACTCTTGTTTAGATAAACCTCAACACCCGACACTCCGCTTCCGTCAGATTGAATAAAGACAGAGGTGCGTCCTTGGCCGAAGGCGACCTGAACCCACATGAAGCATAAAAGGATGAAGGCAATTCTAGTCAAGAATCAATCGAATGGATGTGGTTTCAGTTTCAGTGGATATGCGGGCGATGTATGTACCCGATGAAAGCATGCTCAGATCAAGTGACCCCTCCACATTTTCAGCTGAGAACACCAGCTGACCTCCTAAATTGTAGAGCTCTAAAGAAGAAACAGCTTCGGTAAACTGCACAAATCCATTGCTTGGATTTGGATACATCTTCAGACTTTTTGCTCCTAAATCTTGAACAGAATTCGGACCTTCTTGAATGAATTTTTTGCTGAAGAGGTATTTTCCTTGCCCACTTCCTTCGTAGCCTGTGAAGACCAACTTCCAGATGTCGCCGTCGGTTAATTTCACGAAGAAGGCCAAGGAATCTTGGATGTCGTATTGGAATGTGGTTCGGTTGAAGCTTTTCCAGTCGTAGCCAATTTTGGTGATTGAAGTCGACCAGCTGAGGTTCGAGACATCGTCGCTTTCCGAAGGAATGCCTTCTCTCTGGGCAATCTCAATCCCTGCGTTCACCTTTATTCCTGAAACTGGGTAATATTCAAGAGTCGGCCCTGTTTGGATTCCTGCCATGTATTTCGTGAAGAGCAACTCCCAAGTGTCGTTCGTAGGCTCGATGTCGTTGATGGAACTTGAAGCTACGGAGTAGTAAACAAAGTTCTTTCCTGGGTAATCGGCTTTGTCGATGTCCTGAGTGATTTCTGAGCTGCCATCTAAATTGGCATGTGTGATGGTGTAAACGCCCTGGACAGTCATACCTTCGATTTTGAACTTCTTATAGCTGCCGTCGGCAAGTTTCAAGATGTAGAGTCGTGTTCCGCTCAACGCATGGGTAATCATGTTATAATTCCCCCAACCATAATCGGGATGACCGCTGCCCACAACATTAAAGGCACCTTCCTGCCAGTCGTCTGTTGAATTATAGAGCTTGTCCCAAGTCATCATTGAAGTGTCGAGAGTTGCCCAATCAGAGAAGTTATTTGAAGCTAAATAAAGCTCAAGGCCTTTACCTTCGTTCACTTGAATGCTTGCATCTACGGGCTGAACCGTGAAGGCTAGATCCCATGATTTATTGTCGATTGAGTTTGAACTGCCATCTTCGAGATGGTAGAAAACGTCATTCGTATCTAGGGTGAGTACACTATCGCTTTGGGCATTTAGAAATGCTCCAGTGGATATAAGAATGCTTGTTATTAAAACTCTTTTCATGCTAAATATTTGGAAGCACAATTGTAGCTGTCATATTCAAACGAAAATGCGGGGAGCGGGAATATAAATAACCCAAAAAGGTCAAGTCAACGATTATAGGTGCTATCCTTCTGATAATTCAGAAAACAATTCTAAAATTGCGGTGTTTAGCTAAAGAATGATTCCTACTAAAAGAGAAAATGCCCCATTATGGAAACAGATATAACGAAGATTGACCTCAAGCTTTTATCTGGAAAAGGGGAAAAAGTATATAGCTATAGAAGTGGGCATATTTGCATCCTGTTCTCAAGATCCGGGGAATTCGGTTTTGAATACATGGGAAGAAGAGCTGAGAACGCCCTGCCCGCGCACTCCAATTATTTGATGTGCATGCACATGGGCGACTTCGAATTAAAGTTTTTTGGAAGTGAAGAAACTTTAATGGTCTTAGATCTGCCTGTAGATTTATTGCACCAATTGGTCTTGGATCAAGACCTCAATGTAAGCGACGAGCAGAAGAACTTTCTTCAAAGCCATATGATTCATAAGTTGAGTGCCAACTCTTCACAAGTTGAATCTTGCCTCGATCAAATTGTCGAGACAATGGAACATGGAACCCTCAGTCCCTTGTTGCTCCAATCGAAAAAGCTAGAGCTCCTCAGCACCTATTTCGATCATTCTGAATCAAAAAAACAATACGTCTGTCCATTTTTGAACTTCACGGAAAATGTCGACAAAGTGCGGGAAGCGAAGCGGCTATTGTTAGAGGATTTACAGGTTTCCATTCCAATTAAAGAACTGTCCCGAAAAGTCGGCTTAAATGAGAACCATTTGAAATCTGGCTTTAAGGAGATTTACGGAAAGCCAATCTATCAGTACTACAAAAGCTTCAAGAATGAATGGGCTCGACGAAAACTGGAGGATGAGAATCTGTCGATTCATTTTCTCGCCAGCGAGTTGGGTTATTCGAACGTCAGTCACTTCATTGAATCCTTCAAGAAGCAACACGGGATTACGCCCAAGCAATACCAGCTCAAGCTTCGCTCGGAATCTTAAAGAGAGTTAGACAACCAATCGAATGGCGGAGGGAATGAGACTCACCCCATAAACTTGATTTCCAACGAACTCTCCATCTGCTTCCATTATTGGCGGAGGGCTCGATAACAGTTCAACCGATTTGGCCTTGAAATAATGAACCCCGGGGTGTTTGATTGTTTTACCAAGTTTCACTCTGGGTAGATTTCGTGCATAGTCCAGCATACTTACCTCACCGATGATGATCACATTCAGGTAAGAGCTCGACACATGTGCAAAGGGGCTAATGATAAGCCCACTTCCAAAAGAACGGCCGTTGGCGAAAATCACAGCCAATGCATTGCCTGACCAAATCAGGTCATCTATTTTTAATTCAATCGAGAATTTTTTGGCTCGCATGAATGCGCGGGTTGCCGCATCTAGGAAAGTTACATCGCTTCCAAAACGGGAAGGAGATTCATTCACCCGCCTAGCCACATCGGCCCCAAAGCCATAATCTGCAATGTTGAGGAAGTAGCGGTTCTTCTTCACAATCTTGAGCTGACCTAAATCGACGGATTGAAACTGTCCGTCTTTCGCTTTTTGAATCAACTCTCGGATGGAGAAATTCGATTTAAAATTTCTCGCAAAGTCGTTGGCAGAGCCGCACGGAATAAAGGAAAACAAGGGTAGTTTGAGTCCGTTGTGATGTGCCATTCCAAAGGCCTGAATCACTTCGCTTAAGGTTCCATCACCACCCATTGCAATGATGAGCTGGAAGCCCGACTCAATGGCGATACTGGCAAGTTCAGTTGCGTGACGACTGTATTCGGTTCGAAAGACTTGAATTTTTGCAGCTAATTCAGGAAGCTCATCAAGTAGCCTAAGACCCTTTTTCGAACGGCCGTTTACAATCAGCGCAAGCTTAAAGTCAGTCTCCATATTGAATGCAGACGTTCTTTGGCTCTGTGAAAAACTTCATCGCCTCGAAACCACCTTCACGTCCAACCCCAGAGCTCTTTACTCCACCAAAAGGTGTACGCAAGTCTCTCAACAACCAGCAGTTGATCCAGACAATTCCGCTCTCAAGTTTTTTTGCCATTCGGTGGGCTCTGCTCAGGTTCTCGGTCCAAACGGAAGCGGCCAAACCATACTCCGTACTGTTGGCCATTTCCAACACTTCCTCTTCGGTTTCGAACGGAGTAATTGTGATTACCGGTCCGAAAATTTCTTCTTGATTGGTTCTGCAAGTATGACTAAGTCCTTCGACCACAGTAGGAGCGATGTAATAACCCTTGTCATAGGGCGCCGACATATGCAGTTGTTCCCCTCCGCATAAAATGGTTCCGCCTTCCTCTTTGGCTAAGTCAATGTATGAGAGCACTTTCACCATATGACCTTTTGAAACCACTGCCCCCAATTTGGAATCTGAATCTCGCGGTGGACCTACTTTCTGATTTTTTACGATTTCAATGAAGGCATTCTTGAACTCTGTATAAATGGATTTCTGGACAAAGAGTCTAGAGCCACACAAACAGATTTGCCCCTGATTGGCAAAGGCAGTTCTAAACACTTCCTTTAAGGTCTTTTTCATATCGCAATCTCCGAAGACTATGGTGGGGTTTTTACCCCCAAGCTCTAGCGACAATTTTTTAAACATTGGCGCCGCAGTGCGCGCGATCCACTCCCCGGTTTGTGTTCCTCCGGTGAACGAAACCGCCTTAATTTTTGGATGAACAACGATGGCCGCACCAACCTCGGGCCCAAGGCCGTGTACTATGTTCAATACGCCAGCAGGCAAGCCAGCCTTTTGACAAATTTCTGAGAGCTTGTAGGCCGTGTATGGTGTAACCTCAGAAGGCTTTGCCACTACGCAATTGCCAGTGGCAAGTGCAGGCGCAATTTTCCAAGTGAATAAATAGAGTGGAAGGTTCCAAGGAGAAATGCAACCCACAACGCCAATCGGATCGCGTAAGGTGTAGTTGATGGCTTTGTCTTGCATCGCATGAGACTCCGAAGCAAATTGAGTAGCGGCTTGAGAAAAGAAACGAAAGTTTGAGATTGCACGTGGAATATCCACTTGCCTTGCCAGCCAAAGAGGTTTTCCATTGTCCAAAGATTCTGCTTCAGCGAATTCTTCGAGATGCTCTTCCAACAGTGCTGAAATGCGAAATAGAATGCGACTGCGCTCGTCGTTTGAGGAATTGCTCCATCCCGGGAAGGCTTCGGCTGCGGCGGCATAGGCGGCATCTACGTCTGAGGAGTCTGATTTAGGAATCAGACTAAAGACCTCACCCTTAGATGGGTTGTAATTGTCGATGTACTCTCCGGATGTTGGTGGAACTAATTTCCCATCGATGTAGTTGGCAAGCTTTTCCATGAAATTCCTTTCCGCTAAAAGTAGAAAAAAGGGGGCTCTGGAAGAGTCCCCCTTCGATTGGGATTTGCTACGCGGGTTTCACTTTGAAATGAAACGGGACTAAATGAAGCTATGTGACTTGGAGGCTTTGCAGCTGAATGAGTGGAGGATTGTGGCTGACGAAAGGGTAAAAAAAGAAGGGAGTTGCCCTAAAACTCCCTTCTAAGTCTGATTCGTCGACGTTCGCTAAAACTTCCTAAGAACGGTATCGTTCTCATGGTTGGATAGAAATCGGGATTGACTCTAATCGACGAATCGAAACCTCAATTAAGAAACCGATTACAAAACTAGTGTGGGCGCCTGATTATTGTGTTAATGCCTTCCAAACATCTGTTAAAACAAGTTAAGCAGGGGGACTGCCGTGGTCGCTCGGCTACTTTTGTTCTCCAAAGAATTTCGCCATCAAACAGCTCGCCAAGAACCTGAAGCTTCTTATCATCCTAATCTCTGTTACCTTAATTGGTCTCATTGGGGTGCAACTATTTTGGATAAGCAACGCGGTTGGCCTAGAGGAGACGGAATTTAACTACAGAATAAATGAATCGTTGCGAGAAGTTTCTGAGGAGCTAGAGAAGCAGGAGGCACTTTCAAAACTTCGCTCACACGAGCAAGGGAAGTTCCTCTTTCTCAAAGTCGACACCATGCAACAGATACAGGAAGAATTCCCAGATTCGGGCTTTCAGTATAGAAAGGTTCGAAAAATCAATAAAGATCAGGGCATTGTTGAGGTTGAAATCATTGAGGGCGATGATCAATCAACTTCTAGGAAACACATCATCTCCGACGCCTCAAACATCGACATGATTGAGGAGCTTTCATTGGATCTCAAAACGGATGGCTACGGAAGGGCGAGGATGGAGGACTTAAATGCTCTTCAAGACAGCGCACTTCGAAAACGACTTCTGAATAAAACCTTCTTAGTGAGTGATATTGTGAAAAGCCTCATCGAAGTAGATATGTCGGAGTCGATTGAAGACCGAATTCACATGAATGATCTCGATACGATGTTGAGCACGGCTTTGCTGAGTAGAGGAATTAAGGCGAAGTACGAGTACTGCATCTTAGATGAAGGAAAAAACATTCGAATGGCATCCTCAACAGGCAAGGCCGAACACGAGGAGGCAAACAGTTTTCAGATCAGGCTTTTCCCAAAAGACATCATCCAGGATGTCGCCTATTTGGTTGTTTCATTTCCAAGGAAAACAGGCTATTTACTTCAAGCGAATTGGTTGCTTTTGCTCATGTCGATGGGTTTCATGGTTGCCTTGGCTTATACATACTACTTGGCTTTACGCACCATTATCCGCCAGCGGAATCTTTCGGTGATTCGAAATGATTTCATCAACAATATGACCCACGAGCTCAAAACGCCCATTTCCACAATTTCGTTGGCCATAGAGTTCTTAAAGGATGCTGGAACGGCAGATCAGAACACAACCAAGCGGTACATCGACATGATTGGCGATGAGAACAAACGTCTTGCCCAACAAGTAGAGAAAGTATTGCAGAGCGCTATCTGGGGAACAGGCGACTTTCAGCTCAAACTCGAGAGCATTGACTTGAATGCCCTTCTTCGTGATGTGTACGACAAATTTGAAATCAAAGCTCGAGAAAGACAGGCAGAGTTTAATTTCAGCTCCAATTCAGGAGGGAACATTCAAGGCGACCGGGTTCATTTGTCGAACATGGTGTTTAACCTTCTCGACAACGCTTTAAAGTACAGTAAGGAGAATCCAAAAATACAATTGAGCTTCTACTCCAAACAGGGCGATTATATCATTTGCGTTAAAGACAGCGGTATAGGAATTTCCTCTGAAAACCAAAAAAAGATCTTCGATAAGATGTACCGAGTTCCAACCGGAAACGTTCATGACGTGAAAGGATTTGGACTAGGACTTAGTTATATAAAAATCATTGCAGAACGACATGGAGGATATGTTACTGTAGAGAGTCATCTTGGTCGCGGAAGTACCTTTGAAATCCATTTACCACAACAACCAACTTAGAGATCATGGAATCACCAAAAATTTTGCTCGTTGAAGACGACCCGAACCTCGGGACTATTTTGAACGAATACCTCAATGCGAAAAACTTCATCAGTACGCTGTGCAAGGATGGGAAAGAAGGCTACGAAACATTTTTACGGCAAGATTTCGACATCTGTATTCTTGATGTAATGATGCCTATAAAAGATGGCTTCACCTTGGCAAAGGAGATCCGCAGGGTCAATCATGAGATTCCCATCATATTCTTAACCGCCAAAGCGATGAAGGAGGATAAGGTTGAGGGCTTTAAGCTGGGTGGCGACGATTATTTAACTAAGCCATTTAGCATGGAAGAGCTTCTACTTCGCGTTCAAGCAATTCTTAAACGCACTCATATGGTGACGAAAGAAAAGCAAAAGGAAGAGTTTGATTTTGGCCAGTTTCATTTTGATTATCGCAATCAAACTTTGACCATCGAGAGCGATGAACAGCGTCTTACCTCAAAAGAGAACGACTTGTTGAGGTTGCTGTGTGTGAACCTCAACGATGTGTTGGAGCGTTCGATCGCGCTTAAAAAAATCTGGGGTGATGATTCATACTTCAATTCAAGAAGTATGGATGTCTATGTTACTAAACTTCGCAAGTACTTGAAAAAAGACGAAAAAGTGCAGTTGATCAATGTGCACGGCAAAGGCTTCAAATTGGTCGTAAACGACTGAAGCAGTTTCTACTTTTGAATGGGGTAACCAGAGGAAGACCAGGCGCTGAATCCGCCGAGGATGTTATAAACCTTTGGAAATCCACGCTCTGAAAGAAGTTCACTTGCCTTAGCACTTCTACCGCCAGCGGCGCAATAGACAAATATTTCTTTGCTTTCATCTAAGTTGCTTGTAGCCTCGCTGAAGTTTTCATAGAAGTTCATTTCAAGTGCCCCGGCTATTTTCCCTTTTGAAATTTCGGCAGGAGTTCTGACATCAAGAATGATGTAGGAATCAGAAGGTCGAACATCCAGTTGCTTTTTTAATTCAGTTACGGGAATGTCGAGATAGATTCCTTTTTCTTCAGTTTGAACAATTTGACTGCTCATACTAGAAGCATCGGCAGATTCTTTCGAACCTTTTGATGGATTTGTACAGGCCATCAAACTGAGGCCAACGATAAACGCAATTATTCTCATATTAAATTTCTACGGGTCCTCTCCAGTCTAAAATTCCTCCTTCGAGATTCACAATACGTGTCTCAACTCCTATATGCTTTAAAGCGATGCAGGCATTTGCGCTCCTTGCACCACTGCGACAATACATGAAGAAATCCTTGCTTTTGTCAAGGGTTTTTATGTAATCTTCAAAACCGGCACCCATGATATCAATATTTAGGGAGCCAGGTAGATGACCTTGTTCGTATTCACTTTCGGTTCGAACATCAATCAATAGTGCATTCGCATCTTCGTTCAGTGCATTCTCAAAATCTTCGGATCTCAGTTGCTCGTACATTTCTTGAAATAATTTGACTGCAAATTTAGTTTAGTAGAAATGAAAAAGGCGGCAAAGACGATAAATCGCACAAATTTTGGAACTTTGGTCACAGAGTAGTGAGTATATATTCCCGCAAACAGAATTGGAAGATCGTTTTAGGCATCATTGCCTTCGTCATTGTCATGGCCTCACTTTTCTATTCGAACTCCATCGTGGAGAAAATTGGACGGGAAGAACGTCAGAAAGTCAAGCTTTGGTCGCAGGCAATTCTGCGTAAAGCGCGTCTTGTGAAGTACACGGACGAGCTCTTCACGAAGCTTCGTTTGGAAGAGCGAAAGAAAGTAGAGCTTTGGGTAGAGGCAATTAAGCGATTGGCGCAAACAGATGTATCGACAGATTTCACGCTACTCTCAAGAATCGTTCAAGACAACACAACCGTCCCCGTCATCCTTACTGATGAGAACCGGAAGATCATCGCTCATCGAAATCTCGACTCGACAGTTCTAGGGAACGAGAGCCTCATGCAAGCCGAAATCGATCGAATGCTTTCGATGTACGAGCCAATTGAAATCAAGTATTACGCAGATCAAAAGAATTATCTGTACTACAGAGACTCAAAGCTTTTCAGTGAATTGCAGAAAACCCTGCTCGACCTTCAGAAGTCGTTCATATCTGAAGTGGTGAAGAATTCCGCCAGCGTGCCCGTGGTGTACACCAATCAAGAAAAAACGGAAGTACTTCAATTTGGAAATGTAGACTCCAGTGAATTTGATCAGCCCGAATTACTGCGACAAATGCTGGCGGATATGGCCGAGGAGAACGAACCTCTTGAAGTTCAGTTGCAAGCTGGGCAGAGTAATTATATTTTCTATCAAGACTCCTGGATGCTCACGCAGCTTAAATATTTTCCATACGTTCAGGTAATCGTGGTAGGCTTGTTTATGATCATTGCCTACCTGCTTTTCAGCACCGCACGAAAAGCCGAACAAAATCAGGTTTGGGTTGGAATGGCAAAAGAAACTGCCCATCAGCTGGGAACTCCTTTATCCTCTCTAATGGCTTGGCGCGAATTGGCTAGAGACGAACTGAAGAATGAAACTTTGATGAATGAACTTGAAAAAGACATTCAGCGATTCGAAACCATTACAGAGCGGTTCTCTAAAATCGGATCCAAACCGAAATTAGAATCGGTAAGCCTCGATGCATACATTCCGGAGGCAACGTCCTACCTCATAAATCGTAGTCCAAAAAATGTTGAGTTCTCCATCGAGGCGAAGGATAAAAAAGTTTCGGCCTTGCTCAGTAAGCCTTTGTTTGAGTGGGTTCTAGAGAATTTGGTGAAAAACGCCATTGATTCCATGGAAGGGAAGGGAAGCATTTCGGTACAATACGGCCTAGATAAGGAAGGGCCTTACATCGACGTTCGGGACAGCGGAAAAGGCATTGCTGTGAACAAGAGAAAAACAGTTTTTGAACCTGGATACACATCCAAAAAAAGAGGTTGGGGCTTGGGTCTTTCTCTTTCCAAGCGAATCGTTGAGCAATACCATAGAGGTAAAATTTTCGTGAAAAGCTCCAAGCTTGGTGAAGGAACCACCTTCAGAATCATTCTAAAAGCCTAATGGCTGGCCTCTATATCCACATTCCGTTTTGCCACAAAGCCTGTCCTTATTGCGACTTCTATTTTCTGACGAACCAAAAATGGAAAGCACCCTTCATCGAGGCTTTAGAAGGAGAAATCCATGATCGGGCGGAGGAACTTGAAATCCCTATTGAAAGCATATACTTTGGAGGTGGAACCCCCAGCATGCTTGTGCCAGAGGAGATGGCGCGAATTCTTGAGTGCATCGAAGGCCATTTCGGGCGAAGCAATGAAATTGAATTGACCATTGAAGCCAATCCAGAAGATCTATCTGAAAAGAATCTTGAATCCTGGAAGCAATGCGGGATCAATCGGTTGAGCATCGGAGTTCAGACGTTAAATGAAGAAAAGCTGAAAGGCCTTGGGAGAAACCATAAAGTTCAGGATTCTATAGAAGGACTCGAGCGGGCCCAAAGATTGGGCTTTGGAAACATCAGTGTCGATCTCATTTTTGCAACAGGAGATGAGAAAGACTTAGATTCCGAACTCGACGACTATCTGAGATTGGATGTTCAACACATTTCCGCCTACGGACTCACCGTCGAAGAGGGAACGCCCTTGGCTCGATTGGTGGGAAAAGGAAGAAAAACACTTGTTGAGGACGATGAATATCGGCGTCAGTTTTTGTTGATTCATGAAAAGCTAGAGTCTGCCGGTTTTGGTCATTATGAAATTTCCAATTACGCCAAGGATGGTTTTGAAAGTCGGCACAATTCGTCTTATTGGAATCGAAAAGCTTACCTAGGCCTTGGGCCTTCGGCACACAGCTATAGAAATAATTCGCGGCGATGGAATGAGTCAAACCTCCCGAACTATTGCAAGCAAATTCAGTTCGAGGAGGAAGCCCTGAGTGCACGAGATCAATTCAATGAGGCTATTATGACTGGCTTGCGTCAGAAAAGAGGAGTTGATTTAGCCGAATTAAGTGAGAGGTTTCCGGCAGCGACGAAGTCGATGATTGAACAATCGGAGGGCTTCATTCAGGACAACTTGATGGAGAAGAATGACAATTTCCTTCGTTTATCTTTGGAAGGCATGTTGATGTCAGACCACATTTGCAGCGAACTATTTTGGATAGATGAAGATTGAAATTCAACACTTAAGCTCCGCATACGAAGTCGATTTAGATGAGCCAATCGACCTTTCTTTGGCTCTTGAAAACGACTCTTCTTTAGGCGCTTGGTATTTAGACCCACCTAAGATTGAAGCGGTTCGAAGTCCAGAGTTTATTGGCGAAGTGAGCGAAGGCTCACCAGTGAATTTCAGGAACATACATTTCAACCCGCACGCCCACACAACTCATACGGAAAGCTTAGCGCACATCTCAACTGAGGACATTCCTGTAAACGGCATCTTCTCGAAATTCCATTTTATTGCTTTGCTCTTGAGTTTCACTCCAAAAATGGATGGGCAGGGAAATCAAATCATTTTTGGAAGCGACTACGACCTAAAAAGAATCCTGGATTCTGGCGCCGAAGCGCTCATCATTCGAACCATTCCCAATGAAAGTGACAAGAAATTGAAAAACTACAGCCACGCCAATCCTCCTTACCTCGACCTGGAATTTGTCAAGTCCATCCGCGATCTGGGCATCGATCATTTATTGATCGATCTTCCATCAATTGATGCTGAAGAAGACGGGGGACTTTTATTGGGCCATCATGCTTTTTGGGGATTCCCAAATAAGCTTAGACCTCATGCAAGTATTTCGGAATTCATCTTCGTTCGAAATGAGGTGGAAGATGGTTTGTATTGGATGAATTTGGTTCCAGCAAACATTAAGAATGATGCGGCTATTTCACGCCCAATCCTTTATCGCCTAAACCCAAAATGAGTCTAATTTCCCAATATGGGAAATTTGGGCATACCTAAACCACTGATAATCAGTAAAATTTTTCGTTGGCACGTTTATCCTTATAAGGTGTCTGATGAAAAGTACGATTCCACTGTTTTTTTGGTCTGTTCACGCTAAGCCTTTTGGTTTTTGGTTTTTCGGTAATGAGAAATCTAGGGTATGGCCATGTACTCGAATTGAGATGGTTTAACATTCTCTTCCTTGCTGTTGGTATCGGAATGGGCATTCAGATGGTGAAACGATCTTTCCCCTCGAAGTTCAATTATATGGAAGGTCTTAAGGTAGGTTTGAGCATTTCACTTTTGGCCATCAGCGCCTTCGCAAGCTTTGTTTACCTCGTGGCATTGGTCGACGAAGGCTTCATGTTGAAAATTATAGAGACCCAGAGCACATTCAGATATTTGAATCCAGAATTGTTGTCCCTCATTAACCTTGTTGAAGGTTCAGTGCTAGGCTTAATCCTCACCATCATCATCATGCAATTCCAACAAGGCTCCTACGTAAGGAGAATCTTAAATCGGATTGGCTGAAAGAGCGAAAATTTTAGAGTGAGAGGGCTTTACCGATGGTTTAGCTCTTTTTTTGTGCCTTTTTCTCGTTCATAATTTCAGTTTGTTTCTGAATCGAAAACTGGTGCAGAAGCTCTAGAAACTGATGTACGAATTGCTCATCAAGCAGAAGATCATTTCCTAGTTTAGAACGACTTTTAAGGATTTCTTTCCAACGATCGAGCTGAAGAATTGTCACATCATTCTCCTTCTTGTACTCGCCGATTTTTTCAATCACCGACATGCGATGTGCAAATTTTCGGATGATCTCTCCGTCGATGTCATCAATGATGTTTCTGAGCTCTTCAAGTTTATTGTCGAACTCAAAATCATCTGAATGTGCCTTGCGGATGGAAAGACTAACAAGCATCTCTGTGAGCTTGGAAGGCTTCAATTGTTGTTGTGGGTCGGAAAGAGCAGCATCAGGATCTGGATGTGACTCAATCATCAACCCGCTCATGTTGAGGTCGTAAGCCTTCTGGGAGACGAAGGCGAGCATTTCACGGTTACCCGCGATGTGACTTGGGTCGCAAATTATTGGCAGCCCAGGCCATTCGCTCATCAATGAAATCGGAATCTCCCACATGGGTAGATTCCTGTAGACAGAATCGCGGTAGACGGAAAATCCGCGGTGTACGGCACCAAGCTTTTCAATTCCAGCTCCTTGAATGCGCTCCAATGCCCCAATCCAAAGTTTTACATCCGGATTTACAGGGTTCTTGACTAAAACCGTTATTCCTGAACCTTTAAGAGCGTCAGCTATTTCTTGAACACTGAAAGGGTTTGCGCTGGTGCGGGCACCAATCCACAAATGTTTGTAATCTAATTTAAGCGCAGCTTCGACGTGCTGTGCGTTGGCAACTTCAGTGATGGGAACAGTTCCAATAGATTCTGCCGCTTCTTTTAACCAAAGCAACCCCTGTTCACCAATGCCCTCAAATCCGTTGGGCCTCGTGCGTGGTTTCCAAATCCCTCCTCTGAGTGCGTGAATTTTTTGACCTTCAGATATTTCTTTCGCAGCCCGATGAATTTGTTCTTCCGATTCAACGGAGCAAGGTCCAGTGATGAGAATTGGAGACTCTAGGTCGGGAAATAAAGGGGATGTTTCAGCGCTCATTGGATACAGAACAAAGGTATTTAGTCATTCCAGCTCACCGCAATTTTACCCTTGCTGTTTCTGCTTTCAAGATGCGCGTGGGCTTGTGCAATGTTCTTATAAGAGAACAGCTGATCTACCTGAGGGTTCAACTTCCCTTCTCGAGTCAACTTTACAACCTCCGAAAGACAATTTGCCAAAAGCTCTGGTTTGTGGTCTCCAATGCGCAGCATGTTCACTCCCAGCATCGACTGCGACTTCATGAGGAATTTAAGCGGGCTGTAAAAGCCAAAGCCAAAAAGCAGTTCGAGTCCAGTGAATAGGTTCCCTTTCGATCGGCTTGCGGCACCGAAAGTGACAATTCGCCCTCCGTAGTTGAGCAGTTTAAGAGATTGCTTAAATACCTTTCCTCCTACCGGGTCGAAGACTAGGTCCATCCTTAAATTCTGAGACTTCAATACTTCATAGAAATTGTTCTTTCTGTAGTTGATTCCTTGATGTACCCCTTGTTCTTTTAAATAGCTCAGTTTTTCGTCGGAACCTACGGTTCCGTAAACTTCCAAACCTTTAATTTTTGCCAATTGACAAAAGGCGGTTCCTACTCCTCCAGCAGCAGAATGGACCAATACTTTTTCGCCAGGAAAAGCATTGGTCGCAACATTCATGGAGAAATATGCAGTGCAGTATTGTGTGACTAGGGCGCATGCCTCTCCAATTCCTAGGTCATCGTCGATTTTAATGACAGCACGCTCGTCGGTAATGGCATACTCGGAGTAAGCACCAAATCGTGTAAAGGCCAACACACGGTCTCCTTCTTTTAAATCGAGTGAACCATTGTATTGGACAATATGACCAACAGCTTCATAACCCAAAACAGCCGGTAAAGGAGGGCAGTCGGGGTAAAGACCTTTTCTCGCAAGAACGTCGGCATAGTTGAGTCCAAAGCCTTCCACTTTTACTAAGACTTCCCCATCTTGAATTTGAGGAACGGCGATTTCTCTGAGTTCAAATGCCGAATCTGCTGAACCATTCCTAATCAGGCTTATAGAGTGCATATAGCGTCGATTTTAGAGCTACCTTTGATTGCTTCGCGCAAAACTAATTTTATCTGCTATGAAACCAATCTTCTACTTTCTTCCAATTTTATTGGTGACTATGTCAGCCAACGCTCAAAACTACTCCCTTGAATTTGATGGAGATAGTAATTATGTCCGGGTGGGAGATACCTTGGCCTATTACGAGCTTGAAGAACTCACCTATTCCTTTTGGGTGAAGAGCGATTATAGTGGCAGAAATTATATGGCGGATTTCACCGACAATCCGGCCGATTACGACAATGCGGGATTCCGTACTCTAATTGGTGATCTTGGTAACGGTAGCAACATTTCTATCTGGCAATGGATTAATGGCGAACAAGGCAGCGTTAGTTTAGGCGCTGGTGGAAAAATAGATGAGTGGACACATGTGGCCTGCGTTTTAGACCTCATGAGTGAGCTTGCGGACACTTCCTATTTTAAAATGACTGCCTATTTGAACGGCGTTGAACGAGATGTAGACGAATTTGAAGTAGTAAGCTCTACTCGAGCTTCACGGCTCATCAATTTGACCCCCACCGGACCAAGAATTCTTGGTGGAAGGTTCGACCTCCAAGATGGAAGATTCCTAGGTGGAAGTATGGACGATTTCAGCATTCATTCAAGAGTATTGAGTTCATTGGAAATTGAAAACATTGTATGCTCCGGAATTACACCAAACGATCAGAACACCTTGCTTTTCTTTCAAATGAATGAGGGAAGCGGAGTGAATTTGGTTGACTCCAGCGCCAACAACTATGGCGCGGAATTGATGGGCCCAATTTATTCCACCGACCTTGCGCCAGACCAGAGCACTGTATCACCTCTAGCTGATTGGACGTATACTCCTGCAAGCCAAAGACTTGATTTTTGGTTCCAAAACACTTCGAGTTCATTCGACGCAGCGATTTGGACATGGGGAGACGGAACTTCAGATACAAATGCAAACACCTGGAACAATCATATATTCCCCGCCAAAGGGATGTACAACGTATGCATTGAGGTGAGTACTACTTGTGCCGGAACAGATCAATACTGCGACTCGGTTGAAGTGGATTGTACGGTCCCGGCGGCTACATTTTCCTATGACCCAAATGATTTAGTAGTTGAAGTTTATGGAGACTTGACGGATCTTGATTCGCTGATATGGGATTTTGGTGATGGCTCTTCGAAATCTGGTGACACCCTTTTTCATACCTACACTTCAAAAGGGATCTATACAATTTGTGCCTATGCCTACAATTCTTGTGGGGCAGATACGATCTGTCAAGAATACAATGCTGTAGTGCAATCTCTGGAGGAACTTGAATTTATGGGTCTAGAGTTATTCCCGAATCCTGCGAGTACTCAGGTTAGAGTAGAGTTTGACAACCAAGGCCTAAGCTACAATTTGAGCGTTTACGATTTGAGAGGAAGGATGGTGACAAAAACCATGAATATTCGAGAATCCTCCTACGAGTTTAATGTAGAGAGATTGCTTCCTGGAACCTATATCTTACAAGTAAAAGGGCAGTATAAAACAGCCTTCCAAAAGCTGCAGATCAATTGAGCTAGTATGGAATTATTCTCTTAGCTCAACATGGTTTCTTTCTAGCTTTTTCAGGAAGAACTGGGTGAGTCTGAATTCGTGATGAAGCTCTAATGCCATTTGCCATCACCGTAATACAATCAATTAGATATTCACTTACATTTGACCAACCTCCTAATCCAATTTCACTGCAAACACTTGATTATGAAAACATTACGCCTAATTTTCACTTTCGCATTATTGCTTCCAATTGCCTTGCATGCTCAAAATTCTTCACTCTCGTTTGATGGAGATGACGACTATGTTGAAATTAACGACAGTCTTTCCTTTCAGTTTTTAGAAAGCCTCAGCTACTCATTTTGGGCAAATTCTCAATGGGTTGGAAACAATTACGTTGCTGATATTACCGATAACCCAGCCGATTATAATAATGCTGGTTTTCGAACTTTCATCGGAACCTTCGGTGGAGGTGGCGGAGCAACAAACTTCAACTTCTCGCAATACATGAATGGCGAGAACACCAACCTAGCCTTCCCAATTACTTTCAAAAGCAACGATTGGGCTCATGTAGCCTGTGTTGTAGAAAAGGTTTCTGAGAGAGGTAATTCAATGTTTTATGAACTGCGTGCATACGTCAATGGCGTTATTCAAGCCTCAGATACACTTGAAGTGCAAGGACCAACTCGTGCTGACCGACTTCTTACTCTTGGCGCCGGTGGAGCGAAAGTTTTAGGAGCGCGCTTTAACCTTCTAAACTTTCGATACCTCGATGGCCTCATGGACGATTTCAGCATGCACGCATTGGCTCTTACTGAAACTCAAATCCGAAGCATTGTTTGCACGGGTGTAACTCCTAACAACGCCAACACGATTTTATTTTACAATTTCAATGCTGGTTCAGGCTTTACCTCTGCCGATCAAACTGGAAATGGATTTGATGGTACCAATCAAGGCCCATTGTTCAATAACTCTACTTTTCCAGACCAGAACAACCTAACGCCAGTTGCGGATTTTGATGCAAACACAACAAGCCAATCTGTCTTTGCAACATTCGAGAATCTTTCGGTCAACTACGATGTAGCTTTTTGGACCTGGGGCGATGGAACTTTTGATACGACATCAAACGCCTTTATTGGCCATACTTTCCCCTCTGGTGGAACATACAACGTGTGCATTGATGCCATTACTGCTTGTGGTAATTCCGATCAATTTTGTGATGATGTGGATCTTGAGTGTGATGCTCCAGTGGCGAGCATTAGCATTATAGGAAATGACCTTGTTGTGGCTGTTAGTGCCAATGATGATGCCATCGACTCAGTATTGTGGGATTTTGGGGACGGAGAAACTAGTTCATCTTTCACCATCTTCCATACCTATAATACCAACGGAGTTTATCAAATCTGTTTGTACGTATACAACAACTGTGGTTTTGATACTTCTTGTGTAGAGTTCAATGCCGTACTGCAGAATGTTAGTGAATTGGAGTATGGAGGATTTAGCATCTTCCCTAATCCAGTTCAAGAAAACATTCACATCGAAGTGGCCGATGAACCGGGTTTGTTTGACGTGAGCATTTTTGATTTGAGTGGAAAGCTAGTCTTCAAACAAATCAACAATCGAGAGAAAACACTAGATATTAGACGCCCTGAATTGCCTTTGGGTGAGTACATTCTTCAAGTGTCAAGAGACAACAAGAAAAGGCATCAAAAGCTTCTATTAAATTAGGATTCGAGTCGGAATGTTTAGCTAAACCCTCTTTCGTTTGAAAGGGGGTTTTTTATTCCCTGTACAGGAATTCAATGAGCACCTCACCGACGGCGCCAAGGGTAGGCTTAGAAATTACATCCAAATTATCTTCGTGGGTGTGATGGAACGTTCCAAAGTCACGTCGCCATGGTTCGTAGTGGATGATGTCGACACTTGGAATTTCTGCCAATTGACTCACATAGATGTGGTCGTCGGTAATTCCTCCAACGGCTTCGCTGATGAAGAGCTTGCCATATCCTAGGTCATTGGCCAGTCCCCATATTTTATCTTGAAGTTCAGGTGCAAATTGTCTCGAGGCATATTCTTTTGGGAAAACGGCATTCTCCGCACCAACCATATCTAAGAGAATTCCATACTTAGGTTTTAAGTAATCCACAGGCAGGTTTTCAGACCAATATTGAGAACCCAAACACCAACTGTCGTTTCCTTCACCCGTCATGCTGCTTGAAGGCTTGCCATAATCTTCTGCGTCAAAGAAAACTACGTCGATTCCTATGGTGGGTTTCTTGGGGTAATCCTGAATGCTGCGAAGGAGTTCAAGAATGACTGCAACCCCACTTGCACCATCGTTGGCTCCTAAAATGGGCTTATTTTTTTTCTCGGAATCTCGATCGGCGAATGGACGGCTATCCCAATGAGCGAACAATAAAATGCGGTCTTTTATCTCAGGATTAAGCCGCCCTTGAATGTTTCGAATGTCCAAAGCATCTCCGTTGAATGCAGTGACTTTCGCCGACTGCATCTCAGTTTCTAGCCCAAGACGTTTTAATTCTGAATCTAGATAAGCCGCACAATTCTTATGCTCAGGTGTGTTGGGCACGCGCGGCCCAAAAGCCAATTGCTTTTCTATGAAGGCATAGGCAGTATCCGCCTGAAAAGTCGGTACTGAGTCGAGGGGAGCAAAGACTTTCTTCGGTTTTGAAGGAAATTCAACCCTCTTGCGCTCTTTGGTGTCGCATGAAAAAGTCAATAGGGAGATTAGAAGTAAAAGGCCAATAAATCTCATGCTTGAACCTGCAACTTCAAGTTTTCAATCATGTTTTGAACAAGTTCTGAAAGGCCATATTGCTCTTTCCATCCCCAATCTGTTCGAGCTTGGGCGTCATCGATGCTCGAGGGCCAGCTGCTGGCAATCTCTTGTCGGAAATCAGGTTTGTATTCAATTTCAAAATTTGGAAAGTGCTTGCGAAGTTCTTCTGCCAAGGTCTTGGGGGAAAAGGACATTGCCGAAATGTTGTAGCTGTTTCGGATCTTGATGTTCGAGGCATCTTGTTCCATAATTGCCAATGTGGCACGAATGGCATCTTCCATATGCATCATTGGCAAGAAGGTGTCTTCGTTTAGAAAGCAGTTAAAGCGCTCACCTTTTAAGGCACTGTAGAAAATATCTACCGCATAATCTGTAGTTCCACCGCCAGGAAGTGATTTCCATCCAATGAGCCCAGGATACCTCACGGAGCGAACGTCGACCCCAAAACGCTTGTGGTAATAATTGCACCACTGTTCACCAGCTTGTTTCCCAATTCCATAAACCGTTGTAGGCTCAATGATGGTGCTTTGAGGAGTTTGATGTCTCGGCGTGTTTGGGCCAAATACGGCAATGGAACTCGGCCAAAAGATTTTTTCAATCAAACCATCTTTGGCCAAATTGAGCACATTAAAAAGTCCATTCACAGAAAGTTTCCACGCAAAATCGATGTTCTGCTCAGCAGTGGCCGAAAGGAGAGCAGCGAGGTGGTACACTTCAGTGATCGATTCACGCTGAACTAAATCCCTCAGTGCAGGCTCATCTAAGCAGTCTAAAATTTCGAAACGCCCTTCGTAGTCGGGGTCGGATTTAACATCGGTGCTAAGTACGTTTTCATAACCGAGCTTAAGAGCAAGATTACTGCTCAATTCCCTCCCCACTTGCCCCAGAGAGCCTATTATCAGTGCTTTTCTGCTCATGATATTTCTACTAAGATGACCACTCACAAATGTATCAAAATTGGCCAGCAGGCAAGGGCGGGCAGTTGACGCACATCAGTTTGTTGGATGTGATTAAATTTACCTTTGTCTCAAATTTCACCATATGCCCTTTTACCATAAGTTAGGTCGATTTCCACACAAGAGGCATACTACCTTTAAAAAGGATGACGGAAGCATCCACTACGAGGAACTCTTCGGCACCATAGGCTTCGACGGAATGTCGTCTTTGATCTACCATCATCACAGGCCAACAATGGTCCGAGAAATTGGAAAATCGAAGAACGTAGCCCCAGAAATCGCCATCGACAAGAACCTTAAATCATATCGCCTTCATGGTTTTCAAGTAAAGCCGGCTGACGATTATTTGGAAAGTCGCACCCCTGTATTAGTAAACAGTGATTGTTACATCAGCTTGGCAGCTCCAAGGAAATCTCTCACAGAGTATTTCTATAAAAACACCGATGCCGACGAAATGATTTTTGTGCACCGCGGAAGTGGTACACTGCGCACCTTTCTTGGCAAAATTCCTTTCACACCAGGAGACTATCTGCTCGTTCCAAGGGGAATGATTTATCAAATCGATTTTGATCAAGAAGACAATCGCCTCTTCATCGTTGAGTCGTTTAGCCCAATGTATACTCCGAAAAGATATCGCAACCACTTCGGACAATTACTAGAACACTCGCCATTTTGCGAGCGTGACATTCGTCCTCCAAGCGAATTGGAGACCCACGATGAGAAGGGTTCATTTTTAATGAAGATTAAAAAGGAAGACGTACTCTATGATTTTGAATATGCCTCCCATCCGTTTGATGTAGTTGGCTGGGATGGATACAATTATCCATACGCCTTTTCAATCCACGATTTTGAGCCCATTACGGGACGAGTTCATTTGCCGCCACCAATTCATCAGACCTTTGAAACGGCTGCTTTTGTGGTTTGCTCTTTTGTGCCTCGCCTCTACGACTATCACCCAGAGTCGATTCCAGCTCCATACAACCATAGCAACATCGATTCAGATGAAGTCTTGTATTACGTAGATGGGGACTTCATGAGTAGAAACGACATAGGGCCGGGGCACATATCACTGCACCCTGCAGGAATTCCACATGGTCCGCACCCAGGTGCTACGGAGAGAAGTATAGGTAAGAAGGAAACTGATGAATTGGCCGTGATGGTAGATACCTTTAAGCCGCTTAAGATCACGAAACAAGCTATGGAGATTGCCGACGATCAATATTACAAGTCTTGGTTGGAATAGTTTGAAGAATTCAATTAGAACTTAGCATTATTGTAACACATAAGAATTCACTGATGAGCACAGGATTAAAAAACGTTGAATACGGACTCGAGAAAATATTTGAAGGAGCAGAAGACTTTCTCCCCTTGAATGGAACCGATTACATCGAGCTATATGTTGGAAATGCAAAACAAGCAGCTCACTACTATCGCACGGCTTTCGGCTTTCAAGCGCATGCCTACGCAGGCTTGGAAACGGGGATCAAAGACCGTGTATCCTATGTGTTGAAGCAAGATAAAATCCGATTGGTGCTCACTACTCCTTTGACGAAGGACGGATTCATCAATGAGCATTTGAACAAGCACGGTGATGGAGTTCGTGTAGTTGCCATCTGGGTTGACGATGCAACCAAAGCTTGGGAAGAAACCACCTCACGCGGCGCCAAATCGTTCATGGAACCCACAAAGGAAGAGGACTCAAATGGACATGTTGTTCGTTCAGGCATTCACACGTATGGGGAGACCGTTCACATTTTTGTGGAGCGCAAAAATTACAAGGGAGTATTCCTTCCGGGCTTCGAAAAATGGGAAAGCTCATACCAACCCGAACCTGTTGGCCTCAAGTACGTGGATCACATGGTCGGAAATGTTGGATGGAACGAAATGAATGTTTGGTCTGAGTTTTATGGGAAAGTGATGGGATTTACTCAACTCGTTTCCTTCGATGATAAAGACATCAGCACCGACTTTACCGCTCTGATGTCAAAGGTTATGACCAATGGAAATGGTCGCATTAAATTTCCGATCAACGAACCGGCTGAAGGAAAGAAAAAGTCGCAAGTGGAAGAGTACTTGGATTTTTACAATGGCCCAGGAGTTCAGCACATTGCCATTGCTACAGATAACATCATTCACACAGTTACCGAGCTTCAAAAGCGTGGTGTAGATTTTCTATACGTACCATCAACTTATTACGATGAGGTGTTGGATCGGGTAGGAGAGATTGATGAAGACTTGGCTCCTTTAAAGGAACTTGGCATTCTCATCGATCGCGATGACGAAGGCTATCTGCTACAAATTTTCACCAAGCCCGTCTCTGATCGTCCGACCTTATTCTTTGAGATCATCCAGCGAAAAGGTGCTCAAAGTTTCGGAAAAGGAAACTTCAAGGCTTTATTCGAGAGCATTGAACGCGAGCAAGAGCGTCGCGGTACTCTGTAATTCGCCAGAACAAACACATTGCACTTGTTGTCTCTCTAGGCAAGAAGTTTTTATAACCTAAACATTTTAGATCCATGGAGATCAAGAGCACAAAGAAGAGCAGTTCAAGCACAAGCATGCCCCGCGTTTTGGCGTTTTATTCAGACGCGCTTCCAGAAGAAGTTAAAAGTCAAAAGTGGCTTGAAGCGGAGTTCAAAAAAGAAAAATCTTTGGTTTCAGTTCCAGGCGATTCAGGAGAAACGCACTACCTGAGCATCAAGAAGAAGGAACAGGAAGGCGCTCAATCAGAAGGCGCTCGATTGGCTGGACATCAAATCTGTGGATTGGCAAATGCGGCAAAGGCAAAAAGCATTTTGATTGAGGCGAATTTGGAGGTTGCAGATGGACTTGCCTTGGCTGAAGGAGTTGCCCTCTCAAATTACCAGTTCCTAAAGTATTTTGGTGATGCTAAAAAACGAGCCAATAGCCTAAACACGATTGAACTCAATGTGAAAGGCATTAAGGCAAACGATTTGAAGGATTTGGTTTCAGTAACTCATGCCACATACGAAGCCCGAACTCTAGTCAACGAACCCTTCAATTTCCTAACGGCGGTTCAGTACTCGAAAGAAATGAAGCGCATAGGTAAGGCCTTCGGCTTTACGGTAGAAACCTTCAACGAGAAGAAAATCGAAAGCCTTAAAATGGGTGGCCTCTTGGCAGTCAATAAAGGTTCCATCGAGCCACCGACCTTCAATATTCTTGAATACAAGCCTGCGAAAGCCAAAAACAAGAAACCAATTGTATTGGTCGGAAAAGGTGTTGTTTACGACACAGGCGGTTTAAGTCTAAAGCCTACTGCCAATTCAATGGACTTCATGAAATGCGATATGGGGGGCTCTGCTGCTGTTGTTGGTGCGATAGCAGCTTCGGCTAAAGCCAATTTACCTCTTCACATCATTGCTTTGGTTCCTGCAGTTGAAAACAGGCCAGGTGGAAATGCTTATGCTCCTGGAGATGTGATCACCATGTTCGACGGAAGTACAGTAGAAGTTTTAAATACCGATGCTGAAGGTCGGTTGATTTTGGCGGATGCATTAACCTATGCTCAGAAATACAATCCTGAATTGGTCATTGACATGGCTACATTAACTGGAGCTGCTGCGCGCGCTATTGGTGGGCAAGGTGTTGTTACCATGGGAACAGCCGATCAGGCCACGCACGATGAATTGAAAGAAGCTGGGTTCAGAACTTATGAGCGAATTGCTCAATTCCCGTTTTGGGATGAATATGCTGAGAGCTTAAAGTCGGCAATTGCAGATCGTAAGAATCTTGGTGGAGCCGATGCAGGGATGATTACTGCCGGAAAATTCTTGGAGCATTTCACAAAGAAAAAAGGCAAGCATGCTTATCCTTGGATTCACATCGATATTGCTGGACCAGCCTACACATTCAGCCCGACAAACTACAGAGGTATTCAGGGTACCGGAGTTGGAACACGTCTTGTTTTCGACTTCTTGAAAGCACGCGCAAATGGCTGACCATACGAGACGGCCCGTTCTTGGGATTAGCATGGGCGACCCAAATGGATTGGGTCCTGAAGTGATTCTAAAATGTTTTCGTGACTCGCGAATGATGGATCAGTGTGTTCCACTGGTCTTCGGATCGGCTCTTGCGTTCGAGCATTATATGTCTCTCTACAAGTGGAATACCTACAAGTACAAGGTCATTGAAGGGGTCAACGAAATAGATCGAACTTGCCTCAACATCATAGATGTTTGTCCGGATTTCAACGAGATGAGCATTGGTTCTTCCAATAAAAGTGGCGGAATGGCATCCTGGCGAAGTTTGGATGCTGCTGTAAAGACCTTGCTGGCAAACACCATAGATGCATTGGTTACGGGGCCAATCAATAAGCACAACATTCAGTCGGCTGATTTTACCTTTCCAGGGCATACAGAGTTTTTAGCTCAGCAGGCTGGGCAGGAAGAAGCATTGATGCTTTTGGTTCATCAGAATTTGCGAGTTGGAATGGTTACAGGTCACATTCCATTGAAAGATGTTTCCTCGAAGATTACGGCAAATAGCATACGTCGGAAGTTGAAGATGATGGAAAAGGCTTTGATAGAAGATTTTGGAAAGGAAAGTCCAAAAATTGCTGTTTTAGGTTTGAATCCTCACGCAGGAGATGAAGGTCTACTAGGCACGGAAGAAAAGGAACTCATTGCTCCTTTACTGGCTGAAATGCAAGAAAATGGACATTTTTTTATGGGACCTTTTCCAGCTGATGGATTTTTTGGGTCGGGAAATTTTCGAAATTTTGACGGCATTCTGGCTATGTATCACGACCAAGCTTTGGCACCATTTAAATCCATTGCATTCAATCGGGGAGTCAACTATACTGCGGGTCTCCCGTTTATCAGAACCTCGCCAGATCATGGCACTGGGTACGATATTGCAGGTCGGGGAATTGCTTCCGAAGGCAGTTTCCGCGAAGCGGTGTTTTGCGCTTTAGACGTAATGCGCTCTCGGAAAGCGCTTTGGCAAGACCAAGAATAGTGTTAAGACTTGGAAATCAGCTTTAAAAATAGCTACATTTGCCGCCCCTGAATTGAAGGGTGAATCGTGCAAAAGACAGCGTCCTATAAAATTGGGTTTTCTGGCCTTAAGGATGGCCACCACGATTTCGAGTTCGATTTGGGAGAAGCGTTCTTTGCGGAAAGAGAGTTTTCAGAAGCCAGCAGTGGTGAGGTGAAGGTTCAAGTTCATTTGAACAAACACCCAAACATGATGGAGTTCACATTTGCTTTGAAAGGCACAGTTGTACTTCCTTGTGATCGTTGCTTGCAAAACTTGAGTCTACCAGTAGATGTAGAGGAAGAGTTGATTGTAAAATTTGGAGAAGAGGAAGACCTAGACTCCGAAATTTGGGTTTTATCTGAGAACGCTTACGAACTAGATTTAGAGCAACTATTGTTCGAATTTGTCCAGCTCTCACTGCCCCTTCGGAAAGTGCATTCTAAAAAAGACTGCGACCCAGAGGTATTGAAGCGATTGCAAATCGAAGAAGATGAGAATTATGATTCTCGTTGGGATGCTCTCAAGAATTTAAATTTGGAATAAGAAACAGAATTATGGCACATCCTAAAAGAAAAATATCCAAGACCAGGAGAGACAAGCGCCGTACGCATTACAAAGCTGAGAAGCCAACCGTTGCAATTTGTCCTACAACTGGCCAACCTCATCTTTACCACCGCGCCCATTGGCACGAGGGTAAACTTTACTATCGTGGTAAAGTTGTAATGGAAAAAGCAGTAGCGGTTTAAGCTAGTTCTTCAAGAATATTAAAGAGCCTTTTCTCAACCTCTGGTAGTGAAAGGGCTTTTTTGTGATTCCTATATTCCAAAAGGAATGTCACAGAATAAAGCTTAATATTGGTCCTTTAATCAATGATTTTATGGGGAAGCTTCGTGCAGCAATTACGGCCGTAGGAGGATATGTTCCAGAATACCGACTGACCAACAAGGAGTTAGAAGGCCTTGTTGATACCAATGATGAATGGATTCGTTCCAGAACTGGAATCGAAGAGAGACGGATTCTTAAAGATCCGACTAAAGCGTCAGCTTTTATGGGAATTGAAGCTGCGAAAATTATACTGGACAAAAAGGGTTTAGACCCACTAGACATCGACATGGTCATCTGCGCCACTGCTACCCCCGACATGCTTTTCCCCGCAACAGCATGTTTAATTTCCGATGCTATAGGAGCTAAGAATGCATTTGGCTATGATGTTATGGCTGCTTGTTCAGGGTTTCTATATGCCACCGTCACGGCGTCAAAATTCATTGAAAGTGGATCTCACAAAAAGATATTGGTAGTAGGTTCGGATAAGATGTCTTCCATAGTGGATTACAGCGACCGAGCAACATGCATAATTTTCGGCGATGGAGCAGGAGCAGTTCTATTGGAGCCAAACGAAGAAGGTAATGGAGTCCAAGACAGCATTCTTAAATCGGATGGATCTGGAGCTGAATTCTTATTTCAACGAGCTGGTGGCTCTTTGAACCCAGCGAGCCATGCAACTGTAGATGCACGTCAGCACGTAGTTTATCAAGAAGGAAAAACCGTGTTTAAGCAGGCAGTTAGCTCTATGGCGGATGTCTCGAGCAAGATTCTTGAAAGAAATGATATGAGTGGCGAGGATGTTCAATGGCTTGCTGCTCATCAAGCGAATAAACGCATCATCGATGCAACAGCTGATCGCATGGGATTGCCAGCTGAAAAAGTAATGATGAATATCCAGAAATATGGGAATACCACGAACGGTACAATTCCTTTATTGCTCTGGGAATATCAAGATCAATTAAAAAAAGGAGATAACCTCATTTTGGCTGCCTTTGGAGGCGGATTTACTTGGGGTGCTGCTTATGTTAAATGGGCGTATTAATATTGTCAAGAAATAACACAAAACAACATGGCTACGAAACCAAAATCTGATGAATTTGACTTCGGCCAAATCCAGGCCTTAATAAAATTTGTTTCCAAGTCGGGAGCAAGTGAAGTTGAACTTGAAACTCAAGAGTTCAAAATTGTAATTAAAACTCCGGCTTCTAATCCGGTGCAAATGCAGACGGCAGCGCCAGTTCAAGTATCAGCTCCGGCACCAGTAGCGGCAGCCGCCGCTCCGGCACCAACTGCTCCAGCTCCAGAGGAAGATGAAAACGCCAATCTACTGACCATTAAGTCACCTATGATTGGAACCTTTTATCGTTCTGCATCCCCAGATAAGCCCTCTTTCGTCAATGTCGGCGATCAGGTAAATGCGGGCGAAGTTGTTTGCATCGTTGAAGCAATGAAGCTCTTCAATGAGATCGAATCTGAAATAAGTGGGAAAATTGTGAAGGTATTGGTAGACGACAGTTCTCCAATTGAATACGATCAACCATTATTCTTGGTCGATCCTTCGTGATCGATTTTTCAATGAATAAAATAGACTTCCATGTTTAAGAAGATTCTTATCGCCAATCGAGGAGAAATCGCCTTGCGAATTATCCGAACCTGTAAGGAAATGGGCATTAAAACTGTGGCCGTATATTCTACTGCGGATGCAGATAGTTTGCCCGTGCGCTTTGCAGATGAAGCGGTTTGCATTGGTCCACCAGCCAGTGCTGAGAGCTATTTGAAAATTTCAAATATTCTCTCTGCTGCGGAAATCACCAATGCCGATGCAATTCACCCCGGTTATGGCTTCTTGTCTGAAAATGCCAAGTTCTCGAGGATGTGTAAGGAGCATGGATTTAAGTTCATCGGAGCCCTTCCTGAGCAAATTGAAGGTATGGGCGACAAGGCAACAGCAAAAGCAACTATGATTGCCGCTGGCGTTCCATGTGTTCCCGGCTCTGCTGGAATTCTTGAATCTTATGAGGAGGCTCTTAAGGTTGCCGAGGAAACTGTTTATCCTATAATGCTAAAGGCAACAGCCGGTGGCGGTGGAAAAGGAATGCGCGTTGTTTGGTCGAAAGAAGAAATGAAGGACGCCTGGGAAGGTACACGTCGTGAAGCAAAAGCTGCATTTGGAAACGATGGGATGTACATGGAGAAGTTCATTGAGGAACCTCGCCACATTGAAATTCAAATTGCTGGAGATCAATATGGTGCATTCTGTCATTTGAGCGAACGCGATTGCTCGATTCAACGTCGTCATCAAAAGTTAGTTGAAGAGACCCCTTCGCCATTTATGACTCCAGCTCTTCGCAAGAAGATGGGTGAATCGGCCATCAAAGCTGCTTCTGCAGTGAACTATGAAGGAGTTGGAACAGTAGAATTTTTGGTCGATAAGCACAAGAATTACTACTTCATGGAGATGAATACTCGAATTCAAGTGGAACATACGATTACTGAGGAAGTAATCAACTACGACCTTGTGAAGGAACAGATTCTCATTGCTGCCGGAGTTCCAATTTCAGGAAAGAATTATTTGCCGAAAGCACATGCGATTCAGTGTAGAATCAATGCGGAAGACCCATTCAACAATTGGATGCCAAACCCAGGCACACTAACAACCTACCACGAACCTGGTGGAATAGGCATTCGACTCGATACACACGTTTATGGCGGCTACACCATTCCGCCGAACTACGACAGTATGATATCAAAGCTCATTGTTGTGGCTCAAACACGACAAGAAGCCATCAAAAAGATGTCTCGAGCATTGGATGAGTACATTGTTGAAGGAGTGAAAACCACCATTCCATTTCACCAGCGCCTGATGAAAAATGAACAGTTTATCAAAGGCGACTACACCACCAAATTCATGGAGGAGTGGGATTATACTAAAGAATCTTATGGATAATTTTTCGAAGTCATTGAGGACGGCCGCCCTGATAGTTAGCCTTTTGATTGGCTCTCTGGCTGGGAGTGCACAAGACCTCAATCTTCGAAAACTTGATGCATACATCAAAGCGGCTATGGTCGACCATGACATTCCTGGTTTGGCTATAGGAATTGTGAAAGATGGTGCTGTAGTCTATCAAAAAGGTTACGGAGTAAAATCTGAACTCGAAGGGGGCGCCATCACGACCAATACAATGTTTGGCATCGCCTCACTTTCAAAGGCATTCACGGCAGCAGCCGTCGGAAAATTAGTCGATCAGGGTTTAGTTGAGTGGGACGACCCAGTCAAAAAACACCTACCGAATTGGAAGTTGTACGACGACTATGTGAGCGATCATTTTACTGTGCGCGATTTGTTGTGTCACCGAAGCGGATACAAAACCTTCGATGGTGATTTGTTGTGGTACGGAACCAATTATTCCCGCGCTGAAATCTTAAGCCGTTTTCAGCACCTGCCACCGACCTATGAGTTCAGATATCAATATGGTTACCAGAACATCATGTTCATTGCAGCAGGGGAGCTTATTCCGGCTGTGACGGGCAAGTCTTGGGATGAATTTGTCGATCAGGAGTTGTTCGATAATATTGGCATGCGTGCTTCCAACACAAGCATCACTTCCTACCAAGAAAATCAAGACATCGCTCTACCTCATGTGAAGGGGCAAAATCAACAGGGAAAGCAAAATGCGCTCATGAATTACGACAGCTTTGGTGGTGCGGCGGCCATCAATTCAAATGTGGTTGACATGACGCGATGGATTCGCTGCTGGTTGAACGAGGGCATTGCAAATAAGGATACGGTTTTGTCGATGTCCACAATTAGAAATGCAAGTCAATTGCATACCCCACTCAGAACGCACCAATCGGAAATTGAGTTCGGAACGAATTACAAGGGATATGGTTTGGGTTGGTTTCTGCAAGATTATAAAGGAAAGCGCGTGATGCACCACGGCGGGGGTCTTCCAGGATACATCTCCAAGATTGCCATGGTTCCTGAAATGGAAATGGGCTTCATCATTCTCACCAACGGCGAGAGCAACCTTCCAAGCTCGATGATGTACTACATCATTGATATGTTTATGGGCGATGAGCCAAAGGATTGGTGTGGTAATGCCCGTGAGAATTACCTAAAGTACTACGCTAGCCTAGACGCTAAGAGAGAAAAGAAAATCGCGGAACGAAAGGCAGATTCGCTGGCTGTAATACCAATGGATTCACTCCTCGGAACCTACACCGATAAAATGTACGGTACTTCCAGCCTTACCAAGGTAGGAAAGAAGAAAAAACAAGCCTACGTGCTGCAGTTGGATCCAGCCAAACAGATGTTCGTTTCGAAGTTGGAACATTGGCAAGGCGACAGTTATCGCATTCAGTGGAAAGATGATTTTCTTCCTTGGGGAATCATGACCTTCAAGAAGGAAAACGGAAAACTTGGTTATACCATTGACCTACCCAATCCCGATTTTCACTTCTTTAATTTGAACTTCGTAAAGAACTAGTTCGCGTTATACAGCCAGGTAGTTGGATTCATGGTCTCCTGACCTTTCCATACCTCAAAGTGAATTTCAGTCTTACCCTTTGAAGGATCTGTGAGCAGGCTGCCTATCGGTTCTTTTGTTTCAACCTTATCTCCTTTCTGAACGAAGACCTCCTTGAGGTTCGAGTATACGCTCAAGTATTCTCCATGACGAACCATAATTGCCTTTCCAGAGCCTGGTAAAACGATTACCCCAGTCACTTCTCCATCGAATACGGCTCTTGCTTGCTCGCCAGTTTCTGTACTGATATTGATGCCGTTGTTATTCACCTTTACTTGCTTCAAGATGGGATGCCAATGCTCACCATACTCCTCGGTAATAACTCCTTTCTGAAGTGGCCAAGGGAGTTTCCCCCTATTGCTTTCGAACTTACTTGAAAGAGCTTTTGCCTCAGGCGTTAATTGGTAGCCTTTTCCACCCTCCTTCTCTTTCTGCTTGCGCATCTCTTCTTCGATGATGCGACGAATCGCTCTTTGCAATTTTCTCGATTCGTCTTCCTTCTTGCTGATTTCGTTTTTCAACTCCTTCTCTTTACTGGTGAGAGCATTGAATACTTTCTGCTGGTTTCCCCGTTCTCCGTCGAGCAATTGCTTCTCTGAATTGAGATTTACAATCAAATCTTCTTGTTCCTTTTTCTTGGCTTCTAGCTGCAATTTCTTTGAACTTAAAGAATCGCTCGTATTTCGAATGGTTGCACCTTGTTGAATCCTGAAAGCTGAATATTGTTGTAAGTAGCGCAGTCGCTTATAAGCCTGGTTAAAATCGTCGGCGGCAAAAACGAACATCAGTCGATCGTAGGCACTTCTGTTGAGATAGGCATAGTAGATCATCTGAGCGTATTCCTCTTTCAAGATCACCAGCTTATCTTCTAAGAACTTAATTGAATCGGAAACCATCTCGCTCTCCTCTTCCAATAAACCTATTTCGTTTCTGATGTTGTGAATCATCGCCTCCCGGTTGGCGATTTTCTTGCGAAGGAGGTACAGCTCATTCAATGAGCTCGACTTGCTCTTGGCCGTTTCTTTAAGCAGTTTATTCTTGTACTGAATGTCCTTTCTCAGCTGCGACTTTTCCTTTTCCAGCCTGCGGCGTTTGTCTTGCCCGAAGCTCTGATTTGGGCTAAGAAAGGCGATGAAAAGAATGGCGATGAGAATGCGCATATCAATAAACTACGCGTTCGTATTTATCAGTCACTTTGAAGGGGAACAGCAAGGCGTCTTCTGCTTCGCTTCGCAAATAGGTAACATTCACCTTGAAGATCTCATTCGTAACAATGTTGTAGAGAATTTCGTGGGGCAATAATCCCGAGCCAACTTCCCTGAAGTCATCGTACTTAATGAAAATCGATTTGTTATGTCGTTCATCGCGTACCATCAATCGATCAACTTTGAAGCGCTTTGGATTAATGAAGTATTTATAGTCTAGAACAAAGGATTTGGGAACAACCAATTCACCCTCCTCATCTTCCGGCTTTTCAGCAAGGTTGTCCTTGAGCTGTGTAACTCGAATGTCATGAACCTTTTTAAACTTCTTCGTTGTGCCCAAAATGTAGTGTTCATCCTCTTCTGAGAGCTTCATTTTTGACGTGCTTGTAGTTGAGTTTGCATTTCCCAAGATAAGGTCCTGAAGGCTATAGAAGTTGAAGTCTGTATTGAAGTTTTCATTCAGTACTCTGAAGTCGCCCACGTAGTATTTCTTGTTTCGTTTGTCGAGCAATTGAACCGAGTCGGGGGTGACCAATATTCTAGCAACTTCTACTTTGTAATAAGTTGCAGATAGCCAGAGAATGCTGTCTTGCTTTAGGCGAGCATACATTTTAAAGCTGTCGGAGAGTTTATCGGTTTTGAAGGCCACGTTCATCTTGATTGATAGGCCAGGAGTCCTGAATTCATTTGCATCGACCTTTTTCAATAAATCGTTCAGCGATATACGCTCAAGGGAATGGGTGCCAACAATCTTCTTGTTTGACTTACACGAGCCCAAACTCGCAAGGATCAAAAAAGAGAAGAAAAAGACCTTAAAGTTTCTTTTTTGCAACATCGATTTTTGACTTCAAAGTCGTTTCAGCTTGCCCTTTTTCTCGAGCTTTTTCCCAGTATTTAATCGCTCCTTGGAAATCTCCAAGGCTGTTCAGAACATCGCCATAATGACTGAGGATTTCGCCATTTTCTGCTCCTCCGAAATTCATAGCAAGTTCTAAGGCTTTTTTAGCTTCTTCCGACTCCCCAGCCTGAAAGAGTACCCATGCGTAGGTGTCGAGATAGGTTGGTGAAGTAGGCTCTAATTCAACACATTTCTTTGACATCGATTTGGCACGATCCAAATTGAGCTTGCGCAAGGAGAGAAAATAACTGTAGTTGTTTAAAACATAAACATTGTTTGGGTCAAGCAGCAAAGCTTTGTCATATGCATCATCCGATTCTTCATGTTGTTCGTTGAAGTAGTACGAGTCTCCTAAGGAAGAAAGTAACTGGACTTTCAAATTTGGATTCAACTCGGCCATTGGCAAAGCCTTATTCATGACTGAAATGGCGGCAGGGTAGTTTTTGAGTTGTGAATTTGCCAAGCCATTGAAATAATAGAATGTGACTTGATTTGGAAAAAGATCCATTGCACGTTGACTCTCGTTCAACATGGATTTAAAGTCACTCAGCTGAGATTCAATCAAGATCAATTGGGACCAAATTGAATAGTTGTCAGATTGAAGTTCAACAGCTGTTCTGTAGGACTCTCGAGCGAGTATAAGTTCATTTTCACGCGTATAGAAGTCCGCCAACATTGTATGAGCCTTGGCTTCTTCAGGATGGACTCGAATCGTAGTCTTTGCCAGCTCAAATGCATCTTTGGTAAGGCTGTCGTTTTGGTTGCTGAGAGCATAAAATTTCAGCAAGTAGCGAATTTTTGAATCGATGTCAAGATCTTCGTTCTCAAAGGCGGTCATTAAAAATTCGAAAGCCTTCTTCTTGTCGCCCGCTTCAGAATAATATTCTGCCAAGCTGAGTTGTACGAAGGCATTGTCCGGTTGCAATTTTCTGAGCTCATCTAAGGTTTGAAGAGATTTTTCGACCTCCCCCTTACCTCTGTAGAGCTCGGCAAGAATTGCGTAGTATTTCGGTTCTTCAGGGAATTGTAGGATCAAGGCTTCCAGTTCTTTAATTGCACCCTCAACGTCTCCCGACTTTAGCATCAGCTCTTGCTTCTCAAGGCTTATGTCTGGTGAAAGCCCAAAAACTTCTTCAATGCGTTCGAAGGTAGCGATGGCTTTCTTGACATCTCCAGAAGACAATTGTACCTGAATGAGCTTTTGGTAGTGGATGCTTTGATATGGATCCAGAAGGATGACTTTTTCCAAGCAAGCCGAGGCTTTGGCGAAGAGCTTGAAATCAAAGTACATCTCGCTCAATTCGAGCCAGAAGTACTTGTTGTCCTTGTCAAGTTTGGTCGCGGCTTCCAGTCGACCCAAGGCTTCATCACCTCGACCTTGATACCGAAGAATTCTAGCCGACTCGTACAGACAGGTTGCACACTCTGAATTGATGCGCAGGCAAGCGTCAAACAAACGCAGAGCTTCTTGCTCATTGCCCATTATTTTCTCCTGATTGGCGCGAAAAAACTTTCGATCAAAATCCATTTGAACGGCTTCATCGATCATCGATTTTCTCGACTTCTCATCAGTTGCAATGGAGCGTGACCCTCCACATGAACTGAGAAGGGCAAGAATGAAAAATGAAATAAGAAATCTCAAGTCTAAAGTTTAACGCTGCTGTAAGCACTTATACTCACATCGCTAGCAAGATCTGTTCCTCGACCTTCAAAGGTACTGTGACTGCCCAACATACTATTGGAAAGCTGTGCATTTGTCACCTTTACTTCTTCGGCAAGAATGCTGTTCGAGATTACGGCATCTTCTATTTCACAAGCTCGCCCTAAGCTCACATGAGGTCCGATTTTACAATTTTTGAGAACAACACCTTCTGCAATATAGCAAGGAGGAACTATTTCTACATTTTTAAAATCCTCGAATGAAGATTCAACCGAATGCCCAATGTGCTCTAAAACCCGTTGATTGGAATGAACGGTGGCATCTTTGTTTCCGCAATCGAGCCATTCTCCCACTTTTCCTGGAACAAAACGAAGGCCTTTATTGGTCATGTTTCTGAGCGCATCAGGAAGTTGGTATTCTCCGCTTTTGATGACTTTATTGTCAATTAGGTATTGAAGCTCAGCCTTCAAATTCTCGCCGTCTTTGAAGTAGTAAACGCCAATCATGGCCAGATCGGATACAAAGGTTTCAGGCTTTTCAACAAAGTCTACAATCTGTCCGGCCGCATTCAACTCCACAACACCAAAGGCGCTCGGGTCATCAATTTGTTTCACCCAGAGAACGCCGTCTTGTTCGTCGGATATTTTAAAATCGGCTTTGAATAGGGTATCTGCAAAAGCGACAATTGTCTTCCCTTGCAAACTTGCTTCAGCACATAGAATTGCATGGGCAGTACCCAGGGCTTCTTCTTGATAATAGATTCGCCCTTTTGCATTGAGACCTTGCGCAATGCTGAGAAGCTCTTGCTCAACGGCTTCACCAAAGTGGCCGATGATAAAACCTATTTCCTCAATGGGTTCGTCGCAAACAGCTACAATGTCTTCCACAAGTCGTTGAACAATGCTCTTCCCAGCAAGTTGAATGAGAGGCTTTGGAACGGTGAGTGTGTGCGGGCGCATGCGTTTTCCCATGCCGGCCATTGGAACGATGATGTTCATAGGTGCTGTTTCCAACAAAATTAGCCGAATTGCCTTTGTACTTTCTTTGGAATAAAAGGGATTTCAAGACCTTCATGTGTAAAAAGGATAGCCGTCAACTTGTCCTTCTTTGGGAGTGCATTTAACTACTTTTGTCGCCATGGAAAACAAGGAAGATCTGCTCAAGAAAATCATCTCTCACTCCAAGGAGTATGGATTTATTTTTCCCTCTTCTGAGATCTACGATGGACTGTCGGCGGCCTATGATTATGGACAGTTGGGCGTTGAGTTGAAAAAGAATATACGCGATTATTGGTGGAAGTCGATGGTTCATGCACATGAAAACATTCATGGTTTAGACGCCTCTATTTTCATGCACCCGACAACTTGGAAAGCCTCTGGACACGTGGATGCGTTTAATGACCCTCTCATCGACAACAAAGACTCAAAAAAGCGTTACCGTGCAGACGTTCTTCTCGAGGAATTCATGGAAAAAATTCGTGGAAAAATCAAAAAGGAAGTTGTTAAGGCGGCAAAGCGATTTGGAGAAAGCTTCGAAGAAGCCATGTTTGTTAAAACCAATCCTCGTGTGGTCAAGTACCAAGAGCAAATCAAGATGATTGAAGATCGGATGCGCGACTGCCTCGATTCAAACGATCTTGAAGGAATTAAAACACTCATTGAAGAATTACAGATTGCCGATCCAGTTTCTGGAAGTCGGAATTGGACCGAAGTGCGTCAGTTTAACTTGATGTTTTCTACAGAGCTTGGCTCATTGGCAGATGGCGCAAGTAAAATCTATTTAAGGCCAGAAACGGCCCAAGGGATATTCGTGAATTTCCTGAATGTTTATAAGAGTGGCCGGGCGAAGTTGCCGTTCGGAATTGCACAGACTGGTAAGGCCTTTCGGAATGAAATAATAGCTCGTCAGTTCATCTTCCGTATGAGAGAATTTGAGCAGATGGAGATGCAATACTTTGTTAAGCCTGGAGAAGAGTTGAAATGGTATGAGCACTGGAAAGAAAAGCGCATGAAATGGCATCAGGCCCTTGGGTTTGGCGCTGAGGCGTATCGTTTTCACGACCACATCAAGTTGGCACATTACGCCAATGCCGCCTGCGATATTGAGTTCGACTTTCCGATGGGCTTCAAGGAGTTGGAGGGAATCCATTCAAGAACTGACTTTGACTTAAAATCGCACGAAGAACACAGCGGAAAGAAGCTCCAATACTTCGATCACGAGAGCAACACCTCATACGTTCCTTATGTGGTTGAAACCTCAATCGGGCTTGATCGGATGTTCTTGGCAGTTTTAACAGCCGCTTATAAGGAAGAGAAACTCGAAGACGGCTCAAGCCGTACGATGCTTAAAATCCCAGCATTCCTAGCTCCATATAAGTTAGCGATACTTCCCTTAGTCAAGAAGGATGGACTCCCAGAATTGGCTCGCAAAATCTTGCACGACCTTCAGTTGGACTTCCATTGTCAGTACGATGAAAAAGACTCCATAGGAAAGCGGTACAGACGTCAGGACGCCATCGGAACCCCATTTGCCATCACCATTGATCACGACAGCTTAGAAGATGATATGGTAACTCTGCGCAAACGAGACACAATGGAACAATCGCGCATTCCAATTTCGAGTTTGCGACAAGAGCTGAGCGGTCGCATTTCGATGACCGATGTTATCCGAAAAAGTCTGTAATTATTTGCTGTTGAAGTCTGACATAACTTGTTGGACGGGTAAAAATGCAAAGGCACGAATCGTGTCTTTAGCGACTTCAATTCTCTGATCGAGCAATGTTTGCTCTGATTTCTCCCATTCAGAGAGTACATAGTTCACCTGCTGACCTTTGTTGAATTCGTTTCCAATGCCGAATCGTAGTCGAGCAAAATCGGATCTGCCCAGAATAGCTATGATGTTTTTGAGTCCGTTGTGCCCTCCGTCGCTTCCTTTATTTCTCAAGCGTTGCTTCCCGAAAGGAATGGATAGGTCGTCTGTAACAATCAACACCCGCTCAATGGGTACAGATTCTTGTTGCATCCAATACTGAACCGCCTTCCCGCTGAGGTTCATATAGGTGCTCGGTTTAATAAGGATAAGTGTTCGTCCTCGATGCTTTAGCTCCGCGCGATCACCTAGGCGTACGGTGGAAAAAGAAACGCTGGACTCCTCAGTGAGAGCGTCCAGCGTTAAAAATCCAATATTATGACGAGTATTCTCGTACTCTGCTCCGATGTTTCCGAGTCCGAATACCAAATACTTCATGCTGCAATGCTATGCTTCGGCAGGGGCTTCAGCTTTTGCTTCATCACCTTCAGCACTTGCTTCTGCGCCTTCAGCTGCTCCTTCTTCGCCTTCCTCTTCGTCTGGTTCTTCATCTTCGATGGCACCACGTGCGGTTCGAACAGCTACAACGTCACCACCGTCTGGTTCAAGAAACTCAAGGCCAGGGTAGTTGAGGTCACGGACTTTGATAGAATCACCAATTTTAAGATCGGTAATGTCTAGTTCGAAAGATTCTGGGATGGCATTCATGAGACCTTTCAAACGAAGTTTACGACGAACCAAACGAAGAACACCTCCATTTAGAACACCGCGTGAAGCTCCGGTTGTAGATACTGGTATGCTTACATCAAATGGCACATCATCAGTAACTTCGAAGAAGTCTGCGTGAATTGCCAAATCTGTTACGGGATGGAATTGAACGGCTTTCAAAATTGCTTTGTGCTCAGCACCATCAATGTTTAGGATTACGAGAAATACATCTCTCGTTTTAATAAGGTGATCAAATTTCCTAATATCAACGCTGAAGTGAACGTTCTCTTTTCCACCGTATACAACGCAAGGAACCATTCCTTCTCTTCTCAAGGCTTTTGAGTTTTTACCGCCTACATCAGCGCGTTTTTCACCTTGAATTTGAATTGTTTTCATGACTTCAATCTGTTTAAACGATAAAATGGGAGCTTATTGATCGACCGGCAACCACATTGGTGATTACTTCTGCAAACAATCCACTCACACTTAAAACTTTAATCTTACTGCTTTCCTGTGTCAACGGAATGCTGTCCGTGACCACCAACTCCGTTAATGAGGAGCTTTCAATTCTTTCGTATGCTGGACCTGAAAGAACGGCGTGTGTGCAATAGGCGCGTACGCTTCTCGCTCCGTTTTCCAGCATCATATCCGAGGCCTTTGTAAGTGTTCCGGCAGTGTCAATGATGTCGTCGACGATCACAACATCCTTACCTGAAACATCTCCAATTACTGTTAAGTTGGCAACTTCGTTTGCCTTTTTACGCTGCTTGTAAGAAATGGCCAAGCCGCAATCTAGATGCTTTGCATATGCGTTGGCTCTTTTTGTCCCTCCTGTATCTGGAGCAGCCATGACCATATTGTCGGATCTACTTGCTTGCAAGTGCGGAAGAAATATGGTAGAAGCGAACAAGTGATCTACTGGAACTTCGAAGAAGCCCTGGATTTGGTCGGCGTGTAAATCCATGGTCATTACGCGCGTAACACCTGCTGCAGAAAGAAGGTTCGCAACCAGCTTCGACCCAATAGCGACTCTAGGTTTGTCCTTTCTATCTTGACGAGCATAACCAAAGTAAGGCATCACAGCAACGATGTGCGCTGCGGAAGCTCTTTTGGCTGCATCAACCATGAGAAGAAGCTCCATCAAATTGTCGACGGGCTGGAAGGTGGAGGCAATAATGAATACGGTGTCTCCACGAACAGTCTCTTCAAACGAGGGTTGAATTTCGCCATCACTGAACTCGTACATGGTGCACTTGCCCAATTCTGCTCCATAATTGCGAGCAATTTCTCTTCCGAGTTTTTCGGAAGATCTTCCAGCGAATATTTTTACGTGTTCTTGCACAGGGGCTTAAAAAAGGGCTGCAAATGTAAGCATTATCCAATACAATAAGTTATTTTAACTCCTTGTGATTCAAGCATTTTTTGATCTTTCGAAAAGAGGATGAAAAAGTTGCGGATAATAAGAGCTTTCTTTAGTACGTTTTCAAAATTGTACTTTTGACCCCGTCCCTAATTTGAGCGACTTATCAAAGCACATAGAACACATTCGATTCTGCTGATTTCAGCGCTTTTCATGCTTTTTTCCTGTGGAAAAAAAGCGCCGAAAGCAAATTTCGATTCCGTAGTAAAGCGAGCGGGAGTTGTGGATTTCTTGAACACCTCTGTTGGAGTTGTAGATGAATTCATTTGGATTTTTGATGATGGAGATTCAAGCTTTGCCATAAACCCAGTTCACCGCTACAATGAACCAGGCCTATACAGTGTTAAACTGATTGCGAAAAACGAAAACGGTTCAGACGAAGTCGTAAAAGAGGTTGACATTGTGGGAGGTGATAGAGAGGACCTTTCTGGACATCCAAGTTTCAGTGATGCCGATGGCTATTTAATCGCTCAAAATGAAATCGTGTTCGTTGAAGGTTCTCCGTTTCAAATTCAAAACATTCGAGGAAAGGCTTTGGTTGGGTTCTACGACACTACCAATTTCTTTGTCGACCTAGGGGTGGTTTCAGCAAATGGGGAACGACTCAGCCAGTCAGACAACAATACTTATGTATTCAGCTCACCGGACAGCTCTTATTACTTTAAGGAACAGGTAAACTGGAGAGTGGATGGCGGACAGAGGTATCCCACGATTATTGAATCGCGTCAAACTGCATGGCCAAGCATAAGCGGCATTCAATTCAACCCCACCATCGATCGATCTACAACATATACATTAAGCCTCAATGGACTGCCTTCAGATGCAGACGCGGTATTATACCAGATTATGGATACAAGTGGGACTGTGCTTTTGAGTCGTGAGGAGAATTCCAGTTTCTCATCTTACAACTTCACAAGCTTTGAGTTGGACACTCTGACTGCGGGTCTTGCAAAGGTCCGTATCTTGGCATATAACTATGATACGTTCATTGTGGACCAGCGCAAAATCTATTTTGTCAACGAAGCTTCAACCGAGGCTGCCGTTGAAATTAAATAGGAGTCCAAAGCGGATCCCAGCATTCATTCTCTTCTTTTTACTCATCAATCAAGCCTTTGCGCAGCTTATCCTTGTGCACGAGCATGAAAACCCTAAAAAGCGGGATCGCTTTTTTGCAGGCAGTCCCATGACCTACGTTCACCAAAACGGAATTTGGTTTAGTGGATATTTAGAGAGCATACTAGACTCTTCAATAATTCTCTCAGGAGAAGAAGTACTACTATCTGACATCAAAACCATTCTTCACCACCGACGGGGAATTCAATTTCTGTCGAACCTAAGCCTTACTGGGGCTGTATTTTACGTGGGGCTGGATTTAACCAATGCCTTATTGAGTCGCTCAAAGCCATTAATTGGCTCAGAAGTTCTTCCAATCGGTGCGGCTCTTGCAGGCTCAGGCTTAATTCTCCGCAGCTTTAGATATAATCGGCGAAAAGTGAGCGACAAGAGGAAGCTAAAGGTGTTGGATACAAGCCCTAAGTAGCACGAAAACAGTCTATTATACCTCAATTCTCTAAAGAAAAAGTAAGCTTGCCAGAAAAAAAGAATGGCTAACTTTGCGCGATTTTTAACGCCCACATGACACAGTATCAAGACCAAATCAACGCTTTTGTAAAAGGAGTTTCCGATAGGAACCCAAATGAAGCAGAATTCCTTCAAGCAGTGGAAGAAGTGGCAGAAGTCATCATTCCATTTATGAAGGCAAACCCCAAGTACGACGACATCGCCCTTCTCGAGCGAATGACGGAGCCGGAACGAACAATTATGTTCCGAGTACCATGGATTGACGATAAAGGAGACTTTCAATTCAACCGTGGGTATCGAATTGAAATGAATTCAGCCATCGGGCCATATAAAGGTGGTCTTCGATTTCATCCAAGTGTCAACCTCTCGATCTTGAAGTTTCTTGGGTTTGAACAGGTTTTCAAAAATAGTCTTACCACCCTTCCAATGGGCGGGGGTAAAGGAGGTTCAGATTTCGATCCAAAAGGAAAGTCAGACAATGAGGTGATGCGCTTCTGCCAGAGCTTCATGACTGAACTAAGTCGTCACATTGGTCCCGACACTGACGTTCCAGCAGGTGATATTGGTGTAGGTGGTCGCGAGATCGGATTTATGTTTGGCCAGTACAAACGAATTCGAAATGAATTCAGCGGAATCCTTACAGGAAAAGGAATTTCCTACGGAGGTAGTTTGATTCGTCCAGAAGCAACTGGATATGGAAACGTCTATTTCGCGCAGGAGATGTTGAAATCACGCAACGAAAACTTTAATGGAAAGCGTGTAGCCATTTCTGGATCAGGGAATGTTGCTCAATATGCAGCTGAAAAGGCAATGGAACTTGGAGCCAAAGTGCTCACCATGTCTGATTCAACTGGTTTCATTTACGATCCAAACGGATTGGACGCTGAAAAACTTCAGTTCATAATGGAACTTAAGAACGTTAAGCGTGGGCGCATAAAAGAATTTGCAGACAAATACGGATGTGAATTTCATGAAGGCAAAAGACCGTGGAGTATTCCTGTGGACATCGCATTGCCATGTGCTACTCAGAATGAGTTGGACGAAGTGGATGCCAATACCTTGGTTGAGAACGGAGCTATTTGTGTGAGTGAAGGAGCTAACATGCCTTGTACTCCTGCTGCTATTGAAATCTTTGGGGTTAAGAAAATTTTGTTTGCTCCAGGTAAAGCTTCGAATGCAGGTGGCGTTGCTACTTCAGGTTTAGAGATGTCTCAGAACTCACTTCGCATGTCTTGGACAGCTGAAGAAGTGGACAGCAAGCTTCATGACATCATGCGCAACATTCACTCTGCATGTGTTAAGTACGGGGCTGAAGGTGACTACATCGACTATGTTAAAGGTGCAAACATTGCCGGCTTCATTAAAGTAGCTGAAGCAATGAAGGCACAAGGACTTGTCTAGATTTTTGAGATCGGGCCAATGAGCCCTTCATAGGTGTCAATCTCCATCTTAATGCTGCCGACAAGCACATCTGCTTTCGCTAGTATTGGAATCTTGTTTTTGTCTTTACTGACCCAAACGACGAGGTCCTCTTCATCTTTGAAGATTCTTCCTTTTTGAACTACAGGAACAAACTTGTAGCACAAGAACTTGCCTTTTTTGACTTTCACTGTTTCGGTACCGAGGTACTTCACTTTGAACGGAAACAGTTCGTAGTCCAGAAAAGCATTTACGACGTATACATCCCCAATGCTTGCATTTTCCATGTCTAAGGTTCGGAGGTAGTAAAAGCTCGACAGCATATCCTGTACATCGGAAGGGATTTTCATTTCACCCTTCTTATCGGTGCGAACCAACTTTTCTTTCTGATCGAAAATGAGCTCCCGCTCCATATGGAATCCTCCTTCATGAATTTTTCGAATGAATTTATGAGGACGATGTGCGGCCACATCAACATAGGTCTCATAGCGATCTCTCACCTTGTAAAACCAATCGAAGGTTCCTTCCGAATACCCAGTTCCAACCATGTGTAAAATCGGAGAACCTTCAAAAGCTTGATTGGTAGACTGAATTTCTAGTTCCGCTTTTCCGGCTTCTATCCAGCCATAGCGAAGTTGGTAGCTTAGTTTTTCTCCGACCTTAAATGGAGATTCAGGGCTAGGGACAAAAGTCCGTATAGCTAAGGATTCAATCGCAAGATGCTTTTCTAGTGGCTTAAATGCCAAGAAGAAAATTCCGAGACTCAACAGAAGGATCATCTTTTTCATAACACAAGGTTTTGAAGTTCACCCCTCTAAAGCCAAATGCTGTGCCACTTATTCTTCGATGTAAGTGCGCTTGACCCTAGAAGGTATAGAACTCAGAACTTCATAAGAGATTGTATTGAGTTTTTGGGCAATCGACATAAGACTCTGGTTGAGACCGAAGTATTCCAGTTCATCTCCGACGTGGCAATCGTAGTCTCCAATATCCACCATACACATGTCCATACACACAGTGCCAACAATTTGGAGCGCATTTCCATTCCACATTAAACTTCCCTTTCCATTGCTCAACGAGCGTGAAAGCCCATCGGCGTAACCTAAGGCGATCGTAGCAATTCGTGTGTTTGAACTGGCTTTGAAACTGCGAGAATATCCTACAGAATCTCCGGGTTTCAATTGTTTGATTTGAAGGATACGCGCCTTTAGGCTTCCAACGACACGTAATTTTTTCTGTATCGATTGACTTGGGGATACTCCGTAGAGTCCGATTCCCAAACGCACCATATCAAATTGATGTTCCGGGTATCGTTCTACACCCGCTGTATTCAGAACATGTCGAAGAACAACTTTACCAATGCCCGCTTCAATGAATTCCGAGTATTTCGTGAAGAGCTCAATTTGTTGTTTCGTGTACGAGTCCTCCTCGGAATTGTCGGCACTCGATAAATGGGTAAACACACTTTTAACTTCCAATTCCGCGTTCGACTTTAGAAAGACAACTAGCTCCTCGAGTTCCTCTTCTATGAAGCCCAAGCGGTGCATTCCAGTATCGAGATTGATGTGAATTGGAAAGGGAATTTCTTCCGCCAACAGGTTGTGTTGAAGACTGAAGGCGAACTCACGAAGCATCTCGATGCTGAAAATCTCAGGTTCGAGGCGATGTTTGATCAGTGAATTAAAACTCCGGTTCTCAGGATTTAGCACAACAATGGAGCTGGAGATTCCTGCCTTTCTTAGTTCAACACCTTCATCGGCATAAGCAACAGCCAGGTAGTTCACGCGAGAATTTTCCAGTTTTTGAGCCACCTCAATTCCCCCTGAGCCATATGAACTCGCCTTTACCATGGCCATGATCTTCGTTCGGGGTTTGAGCAAGGATCTATAAACTTGAAGGTTGTGCACTAAGCTGTTTAAGTTGATCTCCAATACCGTAGAGTGATTCTGCTCTTGAAGTGCCTTGGCAACCTCTTCGAAATTGTAGTTCCGAGCTCCCTTTATTAGAATGGCTTCGTCGTCGATTTTTAGGAGGTGGTGCGCGGAGATGAATTCTTTCGTGTCGGCGTAATAATGGTTCTCATGTAAACTAAAAATTTGATCCTCTTTTTGAAAACCAATGCCAATAAAGCGCTGAATACCTTTTTCTTGAAGGATTAAATTGAGCTTCTCATAAACTTCTGAAACGTTTTGAATTTCATGCTCAAGTGCTGAGAGGATGACCGTCTTTTTTTTGTGCTGCTTCTGACGAGAAAGCCATTCTATCCCATTGATTATGCTAGGTAAATCTGAATTGTAGCTGTCGTTGATGAGGGTGCATCGATTTTGACCTCGACTCAATTCCATCCTCATATTAACTGCCGAGAGGCGCTCAGCACTTTGTTGCAATCCCTCCACGGGAACTTCGAAGTAGAAGGCCACATTGAGAACGTGCATGAAATTTTCTATGGATGCTTCATCGGAAAATGGAATTTCAAATCTATGTTGCTGTCCTTCGTGTCGCACCAAAATTTTGCTTCGTTCATCGGCGGAAGCATTGACTAATTGAAGGGAATCGGAACTTTCCTTACTCCAGGAAACCAAGTTTTTATTAGGGTACCTGCTCTTGAGTTTTTGGTGAATTAAGTTATGGTCGCGACAATAGAAGATGGTGTCGCAGTGTTCAAAGAGTCCAAGCTTTTCATCCAATTTTTGTTCCTGCGAATCAAAATTTACGGAATGAGCAACACCAATATTGGTCATCAAACCAAAGTTTGATTGAATCATTTCTGTCAAAGTCTTCATTTCACCTGGGAGACTGATGCCAGCTTCGATGATGGCCAGGTCGAAGCGATTCGACAATTGCCACAGTGACAATGGAACCCCAACTTGTGAATTGTAGCTTCTTGGACTTCGCACGATTCTGTAACGGTCTCCCAACATTTGATAGAGCCACTCTTTTACAATGGTCTTACCATTGCTACCTGTTATCGCGATTATAGGATGCTGAAAAGAATCCCTGTGATATGAAGCGAGCAGCTGCAGAGCTTTCCTAACGTCCTCAACAATAAGCCAGCGCACATCTTGTACGCCTTCGACTTTGCGCTCGGCCACGAAAGCTCTCACACCTCTACTGGCGCAGTCAACAATGTAGTGATGACCATCGTGATTTCTGCCGTTTAAGGCAAAAAATAAAGTGCTATTAGGCTCGTAAAGACGACGACTATCGATCAATAAATGATCTACGGTTACAGACGGACCTTCGGAGAGTTCCGCACCAAGAATCCCAGCGATTTCCTCGATTGAATAGTTCAAGATTCTTTCTCTTTTGGAGGTTTTTCCATTCGACGAGCGAAAGCCTCTCTTGAAAGTGGAACGTATTCACCCAGCTCTCCCAATTCCACAAGGTCGTCGCCTCCAGAAATGCGGTGAGAGTATTGAGCAAGCTTCCCTGTTTCAACACAAATGGCATGCACCTTTGTTACATATTCGGCAATGGCCATCAGATGAGGCATTGGGCCAAAGGGCTTACCTAAATAGTCCATGTCGAGGCCCGAAACGATGACACGAATTCCGCTGTTTGCGAGTTGATTGCAAACGTTTGGAAGCTCGTCATCAAAAAATTGAGCCTCATCAATTCCTACGACCTCGACTTCATTGCTCAATAAGAGGATATTGCTTGAAGAGCTTACTGGGGTGGAGCGAATTGAATTTTCGTCGTGACTCACCACGTCTTCATGGTGATAGCGCGTGTCGATGGCGGGTTTAAAGATTTCTACCTTTTGACGGGCTATTTGTGCACGCCTCAAACGGCGAATCAATTCTTCTGTTTTCCCCGAGAACATTGAGCCGCAAATGACCTCAATCCATCCACTCCCTTTCTTCGCCTCTGCCTTATTCTCTAAAAACATATTGTCTGGAATAGCCCCTTCACACAAATCTAAGTAAATTTGACCCTGAGCATTTCAGGCAAAATTGCAGCACGTGTTACCCGAAAAAGCAAGCATCATACTCGAGATTCAGCAAGCGCTGAAGAAGCTGGACATCCTAAACCAAAGGGAAGACTGGACTGATGAGGATCGCATGGAATTTCGGATGCAGCTTGAATGTGTTAACAGGAACTATCATTACCTAGAGTTGTATCTCGATTCTGTTAAAGTTTCGGAGGACCTTCAAGCCGAAGAAGTTCAAGAAGAAGTCGAACTTGCTGAAGAGCTTGAGCAATTGGAAGAAGAGGTTGTTCTTGAAGAATCAACGGAAGAAAATCGTGCAGAAATGCCCGAAGAACTTGAAGAAGAGGAGAAAGGTTTGGGACTTGGTGCAAGAACACCCATTTCAGAGCGAAGCTTCGACGATCACTCTTTCGCCAACAAAATGGAACAGCAAAGCATTCCGGATTTAAAGCAAGCAATTGGGCTGAACGAGCGATTCTTTTACGCGAATGAACTCTTCAGAGGAGATGGAACAGAATACTCTCGGGCCATTGAGGAGCTGAACCACTTGGGTTCTATGGAAGACGCCAAACGTCTGATTCAAACCAAGTATGAAGAGAGGTTCAAATGGGATTATGAGTCTGAGGCCGTCAGTTCATTCCTCTCTTTACTGAACCGTCGATACCAAAAGGCATAGTATGGGTCGATTGATCCTCGTGCCAACCCCCATTGGAAATCTAGAAGACATTACTGAACGCGCGGTGCGCATTCTAAAAACTGCTGATCTGGTCTATGCAGAAGATACCCGGACTTCGGGCTTTCTCATGAAGCACATTGGTTCAACCGTTCCCTTGCGAGCCTTTCACAAAGACAATGAGCATCGAATTCTGGAACAGACCGTCGAGGAGATTCAAAATAGAGATCTGGTAGCCTTAATCTCCGACGCAGGAACGCCAGCCATTTCCGATCCTGGCTTTTTACTTGTTCGCGCATGCATAGAAGCCGGAGTCGAATTGGAAGTATTGCCGGGGGCAACGGCACTTATTCCCGCCCTCGTCTTGTCAGGCTTCCCATCCGACCGATTTATTTTCGAAGGTTTTTTGCCTCATAAAAAGGGACGACAAAAACGTTGGGGGGAGTTGGCCACTGAGGAGCGAACCATGATTTTCTATGAGAGCCCGCACCGAATTCAAAAATTCACTGAGGAGGCCTTAGACTATTTAGGCCCCGAACGTCGTCTAGTGATTGTACGTGAACTGACTAAGAAGTTCGAGGAGGTTATCCGCGGAACCACACAAGAATTAAAAGAATTGCTTCAAGCGAAACAGCTCAAAGGAGAAATCGTAGTAGTGGTTGAGGGGAAGTGAGCCTCCACGGCCCTTGAACTGAAGTACTAGTCTTCGATGAGGTAAGACTGAAAACCGATCACTCCATTGGTGTTGGAGATCAACAATCCTTTTTTCGTTCCGTCTTGTTCAAGAAAGCTGATGTTGCAGTCCACATCAGTTGCCCAAAGGATATCCGCGTTTTCATAATTGATTTCCGAGGCAAATACCTGAACTTTTTGAGCAGTGACTTTCCCCTTCGAAGAGTACTTCACGGTGACCTGCATAGGTTCAGCAATCGTTTTTGAAGCGGACAACTCAACTTGATGCTCACCAGTTGGCGACACTGAACTCATTGTTCCAACCTCTTGATTGCAGGCGAGTATGATCAGAGGAAGAATTAGGAAAAATAGGAGCTTTTTCATGCCTTCGAAAGTTTATTGAGAATCTCCAATTCTATCAATTTCTCCGCAATTTGAACTGCATTTGTTGCTGCTCCCTTTCTCAAATTGTCAGCTACAATCCAAAGGTTCAGTCCATTTTCCAATGAATGATCCAAGCGAATTCTCCCAACGAAAACATCGTCTTTTCCACGGGCGTACAGGGGCATTGGATATTGATTTACATCGGGATTGTCTTGAACAGTTATACCGGTTTCTTGAGATAGGATTCTACGAATTTCCCTCACATCGGGAGTAGATTCAAATTCAATGTTGACCGATTCTGAGTGACCGCCTTGAACTGGTACTCGAACTGCTGTAGCTGTAAGACGCAGTTCTGGCAGAGATAAAATCTTCCGACTCTCATTGGTCAATTTCATCTCCTCCTTGGTGTAATCGTTCTCTAAGAAAACGTCGCAATGAGGCAAACAATTTTGATCAATGGGATATGGGTAGGCCATTTCTGTTTTTTGACCAGAACGTTCTGCCTCCATCTGCTTTACTGCCGCCAAACCTGTTCCCGAGATGCTTTGGTAGGTTGAAACGACAACCCGTTTTATGGTGTAGGCTTTATGAAGAGGACCTAAAACCATCACCAGTTGTATGGTCGAACAGTTGGGGTTAGCAATGATCATATCATCGGATGTTAGCTGTTGGCCGTTGAGCTCAGGTACGATCAATTTATGGTCTTGGCTCATGCGCCAGGCGGAGGAGTTGTCGATGACCCGCGTTCCAGCAGCTGCGAATTTTGGCGCCCATTCACGAGAGGCATCTGACCCGGCTGAGAAAAGGGCGATGTCGGGTGCCATTTTAACAGCCTCTTCAATCGACACAATTGGATATTCCTGCATACCAAATGAAATGCTTTTTCCCACCGATCTGCTTGAAGCGACTGGGATTAATTCTGTAATTGGGAAGTTCCGTTCTGCAAGAACTTTCAGCATTTCTCGGCCAACCATTCCAGTGGCTCCAACAATAGCTACTCTCATGTCGCAAATTTGAGGAATTTTGAAGCATGTCGCACGACTTGGATTTAGTCAAACTTGTAGAAGATGAATTGAAGAGGGCTCGGCTTGAGTCGGACATCCTGTTGGCTTATAGCGGAGGCTTAGATTCGACATGCTTACTTCACCTTCTCCTAAAGACCAGACAAAGGCCCGTTATAGCCCACTGCAATTTTCAATTGAGAGGTGAAGAATCCGAAGAAGATGCTCTCTTCGCTAAAGGGCAGGCAATGAAATATGGCCTCGAATTCAAACTAAAGAGCTTTGATACTGTTGCCTACGCCCAGAAGGAAGGTGTTTCGATTCAAATGGCAGCGCGGGACCTTCGTTATGCTTGGTTTCGTGAATTGAAATCGAAATTTGGCTTACAGGCCATTGCTACAGGGGCTCATTTAGACGATCAGTTCGAAGGAATGTTGATTAAGTTGGGAAGGGGATCCGGACCTGCGGGCATCGCGGGCATGTCGGTCTGGAATGGTGAACTTTTCCGTCCCTTGCTCTCTACCAGCCGCGAGGAATTGGAAACTTTTGCGAAAAATCAGGGAATTCATTTCCGCGAGGACAGCAGCAATAAGAGTGATAACTACTTGCGAAACAGTCTTCGGCATAATGTGATTCCTTCCTGGAAGGAAGAAGTTCCCGAGCTGCTTCGACAGGCCGACAAGAGTCGGAGGTGGATTCAAGAAATGGAGCTGTTTGTGCAAGCAGAAATGCACAGCTTTTTTCAAGAACATCTCATTTTAAACAACACAAACGAGTCGCTCAACATAAAGGTCGTTCAAGAGCATGCAAGCCCTAGTTTGCTCATCTTTTATTGGCTTCAGGAAAAAGGCTTTTCGTCCTCACAGATGGAGGACATCCATAGTGCCTTGGCTTCAGAAGAATCAAAGCAATTCAGTTCTGGAAAATGGGTTTTGTACAAGGAACGCAATGCTTTGGTCTTGACCGAGATATTCGAGCCGAGCATGGCTGAGATCACTCTTCAAGAAGGTGATCGTTTGTTGCAGTTGGATGAAAGGCGCTACGAAGTGTCTTTTCATGAACAGGCACCCGATACCTATGAACCTGGAATGAACTATTTCGACGCCGATCGATTGGTCTTCCCTCTTCGCTTTAGAAGGTGGAAAGACGGAGATCGAATTCAGCTTTTGGGCATGCAGGGGCGAAAAAAAATTAGCGATGTTTTGATCGACTTGAAAGTCGATGCCTCAAAAAAGTCGAGTCAATTTTTGATGGAAAGCGATGGAGAAGTTCAATGGCTGGTCGGTCATCGCCAAGCCGAACCCTCGAAGCTGACAGAGGATACTAGGAAGCTTCTTTGCTTTCGCCTGCTTTCTTAGAGTTCTCCCTATTTTCTTCCTTCATGAGTTCCTCAAGATCGCCTTCAACGTTTTCCTGAAGTTTTAAGTTGAGTGCTTCTAAATTATTGAGTACCTCTTCGATGGAGGCGTTGGTGTCCGATAGAAAGGAAGATACCCAAGAAGAATTCATGCCCGAGCTTTTGGGTAAAATTTCGAGGTTTAAAGTTTCGATCAGTTTTAAAATGTGAGTCATGCTCAGCATTTTCTTGCCAGATTCGAATTGAGCGTAGTGCGATTGAGAGATTTCCAAGGCATCGGCCACGTCCATTTGAGTGAGCTGAACGCCTCTCCGGCGAAAGCGAACCAATTCAATAAAGTCCTTGTGTTTCAATGTGCAGGGCTGTAACGCAAGATGCAATTTAGGCTTTTTGCCTATAAAGAGCGCATTGCGTCTACGGGCTTCAACTTAGAGGCCGACCATGCCGGAGCTAAACCAGAGATGAGACCTATCACAGAAGAGAGGACGATCGCTAGGCTAATGTTGCCAAACGAGAGGTAAATTTCGAGGTCAAGGATGAAGTTGATCAAAAGGCTGCCTAAGAAAACCAATAGGAGGCCGAGCAGTCCGCCGATGACGCAGAGAATAATTGCTTCTGAAAGAAATTGAAAGAGAATGAAAAAGTTTTTAGCTCCCAAAGCTTTTTGAATGCCGATGATTCGGGTCCGCTCTTTTACCGAGACGAACATGATGTTTGCAATGCCAAAGCCTCCAACGAGAATTGAGAATAGGCCAATGATCAATCCCACCAAGCGAAGGACACTCATGAGTGCTTCAAAGCCTTTTTGCAACATGGAAGATTCGTTCAAAGCAAAATTCTCTTCGGCGGCGGGTTTGAGTCGTCGGCTTGCTCGAAGGACTCCCATCATCTCGTCTTTCAGTTGAAGATTGGTATAGCCTTCTTTGGCGGCGACCATCACCGTTTGGTTTAAGTTGGTGTTGCGGATGTCGGCAAAACTTCGGACGAAGTTTATGGGCATCACCGCCGATTCATCGTGTGAGTTCCCTATGGAACTTTCCCCTTCCAAGTCGAATACGCCGATGACAGTGGCGGGGTGCTTCCCAAGCATTTTTACTTGCTTTCCTAAAGGGTTTTGACCTTCAAAAAGTAAGGACGCGGTAGCGTAGCCGAGGATTACAACCGGTCGCCCAGCACTTGCTTCATTTGCGGTTATATATCGACCCAATACAAGTTCAAAATCACGTAGCTCTGGATAGGAATGTGAGACTCCAATGAGCCCGATGTTCTCAATGCTGTTCTTTCCCCAGGTAATCAATCCGTTTTTTGAAACTGTGAAACAAGCTGTTTCGGCAGAACGCACCCGGCGTTCTATGGCTTCTACGTCTTCCATGCCTGGCTGAGGGCGATTCATATATTTCCACCAAGGATAATCGCCTCCAAAAGCCCATGGCCATTTTTGAACGAACACCACATTGTCGCCTAGGCTAGCAATGCTGTTGGTTACCTGTCTCTCCATGCTGTCGACCATGGTAAAAACAGATATGATTGCGAAGATTCCAATGGTGATGCCCAAAAGGGACAATAGAGTGCGAAGTCGGTTTACGATCAGGGCGTTGAGGGCAAAGAGCATGCTCTCTTTAAGAAGGATCAAGTACAACTTCACGATACAAAGGTCTTTGTTTTTTCATTGCCATCGAGTTCCATTGAACATCGGTGCAAAACCTACATAGGTCAAAATTATAAAGGCTGAGTGGAATTCAAAGGGAGGATTACTTTTGTCGAATGGCGAAACATCAAGCACTTATTGAGCATCTTTCTGAATTTGCTACTGAAGGAAGACTCGATTTGTTCAAGGAAAAAATCCAATGGCGTACGAAACATTTGTGCTTAGTACTGGAGGACATTTATCAATCTCAAAACGCTTCTGCAGTTCTTCGGTCGGCTGATTGTTTTGGGATTCAAGATGTTCATGTTGTGGAGAACAGCAATGAGTACGACGTGAATCCCGATGTTGCACTAGGGTCTTCCAATTGGGTAAGCCTTCATCGATACAATTCTAGGGCGAACAATACCGGCGCTTGCTTAAGTGAATTGAAAGCCAAGGGTTTTCACTTGGTTGCCACGAGTCCCTTACAAAACGCGAAACCCATCTCCGAACTTTCGCTTGAAAAACCGATAGCGCTTCTCTTTGGAACTGAAATGCGGGGACTTACAGATGAGGCCTTTGAAATGGCCGACGAGAGCGTTTACATTCCAATGTTTGGCTTTACCGAGTCCTTCAATATTTCAGTTTCCGCTGCCCTCTGCATGTACGATCTGAGTACTCGACTTCGAGTATCGGAAGTGCCATGGAAATTGACGAAAGAACAGGAAGAAGAGGTGATGCTGCATTGGTTGAGAAACAGCATTGGCTCTTCAGAGAGCCTTGAAAAACACTTTTTGAGCGAGGCTATGAATAAAAATCTTTGAGTCTATTTCGGTAGGCGCTGAAGAGCTTCGATTTGGATACGAAGCCAGTGTAGTGACCATTTTCCAGCACAGGTAGGTTCCACGCACCACTGCTTTCAAATTTTTCCATCACCAATTCCATTGAGTCGGAAATGGAGATGTACTCAGGGGCCATGCTCATCAATTCGTGGACAATAATGCGATCGTATTTTTCTTTGTCGAACATGATGCCGCGGACATCATCTAGGGTTACAATCCCTATGAAATTTCCCTTTTCGTCGACGACTGGAAAGAGATTCCGCTTGGATGTAGCCACCTTTTTCACAAGGTCACCAAGTGTGTCGTAGGGATCGATGGAGACGAAATCGCGTTCCACTTCTTCCCTTAAATTCATGAGGGTAAGTACCGCTTGGTCTTTGTGATGTGTGAGCAGTTCTCCACGCTTGGCCAACTGCATTGTGTACACAGAGTGTTTCGTGAAATAGCGCACGGTTAAATAGGAGATTGCAGCGGTTACCATGAGCGGAATGAAGAGGTCGTATCCTCCTGTTATTTCAGCAATGAGGAAGATGGCAGTTAGCGGCGCTAGAAGGTTCCCCGCCATGAGGGCGGCCATTCCTACCAAGGTAAAGTGTGCGACGGAGAGCTCTGTGAGACCTGAACTGTTGATTCCTGTTGAGAAGACAAAACCCACGATGGCTCCCATGAAGAGGGTTGGCGCAAAAATTCCACCTACACCGCCAGCACCAAAAGTTACCGTAACGGCAATTGCCTTTACCAATACAACGGCCACGAGGAATAGAAGTGCGAGGAAGAGATTTTCTTGAAAGCCACTCAAAGGACTGTTCTCAAGAAGCGCGCTGTAGTTTCCGAGTATAAGGTTGTTGATGCTGTCGTAGCCTTCACCATACAAAGGAGGGAAAAGAACCAAAAGAGCTCCCATGGCGCCACCCCCAATTAGGATTTTGGTAATGGGATTTGAGAAGCGTTCGAAGAAGTTGGAGACGACGAAATATGTTCGCGTGAAGTAGGCTGAAACAAGTCCGCCAAGAACTCCAAGTAGGATGAAGTATGGGAGGTCACCGTAATTAAACACGTCCTGGATTGAAAAGCGAAACAGGACTTCTTCTCCCCAAAAGATTCGAGAAAATAGTGTGGCAGTTACGGAGGCGATGAGAAGGGGAATCATGGAGGCCATGGTGAGGTCGAGCATGATGACCTCAATGGCGAAAATGATGGCTGCGATGGGAGCTTTGAAGATGGCGGCAAGGGCACCAGCAGCAGCACACCCAATCAGCAAAGTTTTCGTTTTGTAATTCAGTTTAAAAAACTGACCGAGATTAGAGCCGATGGCTGATGTGCTGCCAATCATTGGGCCTTCAAGTCCGACGGAACCTCCAAAACCGACGGTGATGGCGGCGGTGATGATGGAGCTGAACATGCGCTTGGGTTTGATGTTCGCTTGACCCTTTGAAATGGCGTATAAGGTGTTTGGAATTCCGTGACCAACGGCTTCTTTCAAAACGAATTTGACGACCAGAACGGTTATGCTGATTCCTATGATGGGAAGTGCGAAATAGAACAGACGATGCTCTTCGTCAGCGATTTGACTGGTGAAGAAGTGCTCTACCCAAAGCACTGATTTTTTAATGATTAAGGCTGCAAGACCAGACAAGACTCCAATCACGAAGCTCAAGACAATCACGAAGTTTTTGTCGTTGAGATTCTTGCGTCGCCAGAGCAGAAATTTTTTCAGTTTTAACTGAACATTATGAATCTCGGGTTCGAACACGAATCAGTTGGAAATCAGGGGCCAAAATTAGGTTTTTCGTCAACGCGCAATAAACATAGCCACGTTGATAATAAGATTAAGAAAAGCTGCGTATACTAAGAGATTCAAGGCATTTTTGATCTTAGGAAAAATCTGACTATGACATTACGAATTACTCTCACAACAATAGTTCTAAGCAGCTTGAGTCTCAGTCTGTTTGCCGGTGGAAAAGGAACGGCCAACGAGGACAGCTTAAAGCAACTTCAGCTGCTGGACCTAACAGAACTTTTGCCCGACGACCCTATTCTACAGGCAATGGATTCTATGTTGAGTGAGTCCTTCTTTCTTGCTTCTGGCCAAGAGACCATTTTCTACGACAGTGCAGAGGTGGCCGTTTGTCACGATTCAATTGTTCCAATGGAAGCCGAATTGATCAAAAAGCGTCTTGCCGAATTGGACGAACAAACACCATTTAACTTGGTGTACAACGACCGGGTTCACGCTTTCATCAACCTCTACTTGAACAAAAGGCCTCAAGTATCATCGAAGGTGATGGGACTTGCTGCCTATTACTTCCCACTTTTTGAGGAGACGCTCGCCAAGAACAATATGCCCATTGAATTTAAATATTTGGCCATTGTAGAATCTGCTTTGAATGCAAGTGCGCGTTCAAGGGCTGGTGCCATGGGCTTATGGCAGTTCATGTATTCTACTGGAAAAATCTATGGATTGAAGGAAACTTCCTACATCGATGACCGAATGGACCCCATTAAAGCTACAGAAGCAGCCTGTGGTTATTTCGAATACCTCTATAAAATTTATGGCGATTGGGATCTTGTAATGGCAGCCTACAATTGCGGTCCTGGAAATGTGAATAAGGCCATTCGTCGTTCTGGCGGCCAAAGAGGCTACTGGGAAATATATCGTTGGTTGCCCCGCGAGACTAGAGGATATGTGCCTGCTTTCATCGCAGTGAATTACATGATGAACTACGGGAAAGAGCACAACATCATGCCCTTAACACCAAACTCAACCTACTTTGAAAACGACACCATTCACGTACAGAAAAAAGTTTATTTAAAGCAATTAGCCAAAGAATTGGATATGTCGTACGACCACTTGAAGTGGTTGAACCCTACTTTCAAGTACGGCATCATTCCATTCGATGGAGACGTACATGTGCTTACACTTCCAAAAGAAAAGCTCGGAAACTACTTAACGAACCAAGAGCTCATCACAGCTAAAATAGAAGATGCAACCGCTGGTGCTGAACCCGTATTTGCATGGAAGGAAGTACGCAAGACCCACTACGTGCGCAGGGGCGAATACCTGGGTAAAATTGCGAGCAAGTATGGTTGCAGCGTTGGGCAGATTCAACGATGGAATAACCTCCGCAGCACAAGCATCACCACGGGACAAAGATTGATTGTCTATTCTCGAGAGCGCGTAATGATTGAAGGCGAATTGGTAAAAAAGGAAGAAGCTGTTCAAGAAGCCGCACAAGAAGAAGCGCCCGTTGAAAAGAAGACAGAGGCGACATCAGATTTTCTGTTTTATACCATCGCGCCTGGAGATACTTTGTGGGACATCGCCCGAAACAATGGGATATCTTTGGATCGTTTGAGAGAATACAACTCAAGCTTAAATCACCGGCGATTGAAGCCCGGCGACAAGATCATCATTGGTGTTCAAGGTTAAATTCCTTCTATTTTTTTTCCTTGCTTTTTTCATCTCTAGTTGTGATGAAGAAGGAAGCAGTTTCTTGCCAGGTTATTCAGGAGGAACTGGTGAATTGGTCGTCGTTTGTTCAGACCCAGAATGGATGAATAGTGATTTGGGACTGGTTCTTAAACGAATTCTTCAAGGCGATCAAGCGGGATTGCCTCAGTCGGAAGCTCGATTTCGATTAATCCACACGACGAGCAAGAATTTTCAATCTGTCTTAAAAACGCACAGGTCTGTGATAATGATTTCCGGTTCGGCGCAGAATCCCATTGAGCAGATTCTTGTCGAGAAAAACAAATTTGCCAAAGGCCAGCTCCTCATTAATATTCAAGGCGACAAACGAACCGAGATCATTCAAATTCTAAACGAAAACGAAGACTACATCTTGAAGCTGTTTTCGGAAGTTGAGTTGAACCGTTTGTATCTCCGCAACAAGCGGTTTGGACCAAAAGGTGAATTGAAGAAATTAGAATCAGAGCAAAATTTCTCAATGGCCCTTCAAGAAGCTGCTTTTCTGGAGAAGAATGAAGAAAACTTAGTATGGATTCGCTCAGAAAGAGAGCGAATCAAGGACGGCTTTCAACACCAGATCAGTCAGGGCATTTTAGTGCAGCGGGTGCCTTATTTGGATCGAACAGACTTTTTACCAAAGAATATATTGAAGGCTAATTTGAAGGCCATGAAAGAACACCTTCCCGGGCCACAAGAGGGCTCGTACATGTCCATCGATACAGTGAACTTTAAGCCTCAGTCGCGTGAGTTGACCTTTAAAGGCGGTTACGCTGTTGAAATGCGCGGCTTGTGGCGGATGGAAAATCATTTTATGGGTGGGCCCTTTGTAAGCCTATCGGTTTTAGACCCTGATGGCGACAACATCATTCATGCTTTTGGATATGTGTTTGCGCCAAACTTCAATAAGCGTGAGTATTTGAGGGAGGTAGAAGCGATGATTAAGTCGCTCACATGGGAAAAGAGCACGTCCAGTCAGACGGCCGAAAACTAGAACAATCAAAGGCTAGATTTACCACATGAAAAGCTTGTTGCTCACCCTATTCCTTAGCCTTCTTGCCTATGTGGGCTCATCTCAGCGTCCGAATGGAGTTCTTTCGTTCGATGGTCAAGACGATTATGCAGTCTCCAATTCTGGAATACTCAATGGAACCTTCACACTTGATTTCTACTTTCGAACTTGCAGTCCTCAAACGAGTATAATAGGTGCGCCGCTCATAAGTTCTTTGGATACGAATTCGAATACTGGTTTTGCTTTGAATTTGACGACTACTGTGAGTGGAAATTCAGCATCCATTGAGTTGGTTGCTGGCGATTCGACTTCTACAGCCAGTGAGGTAGTGGTTCTGCCAATTTATGGTCACAATATTTTTCACCACATTGCGCTTGCCAACGACCCAACTCACCAACGCATGAATCTCTACTTCGATGGAGATTCTGTTGGCTCTTTGAGCCTCGACTATAGAAGTTCAACAGGATTTGTTTTGG
>DDDG01000023.1 GCA_002336245.1 Flavobacteriales bacterium UBA1986 | reverse complement strand
GGAAGAGTGGAAGAGTGGAAGAGTAATGGAGTGAAAAAGATTGTGAATGAAAGCTCAGAGAATGTTACGCCATTTCCGGAGCATTCAATTAGCTCATTTCCACATTGACTCATCTCCACATCTCAATTCTCTGCGCTCCAAAATGGATTTGAGATGTGAGCCCGAGATTTGGATTTGGGCTAAGACTATGGGTGACGGGATGCAGGTTACCCTCCTACGCTGCGCTTCGGGCGGGCAGGCAGGTTACAGGTTACCACATTGACTCATCTGCTCATTTGCTCATTTTCACATCTCCACATCTCCACATTAACTCATCCGCACATCATTACATTTAATACTTTCGAAGAATGAGAAAGAAAGCCTTCAAAATAGCCCTTTGGTTCAGTGTTATTTTCATTGTTGTGATTCAAGCTTTTCAGATTGATAAGACCAATCCAATTTCTGACCCAGAGCTAGATTTCCTGACCAGTGCTGGTGAGCTTGGTAGAGTGGGGAATATTCTCAAAAAGACCTGTTACGACTGCCATTCCAATCAAAGCGTTTATCCCTGGTACTCTTCCGTAAACCCAGCAGGCTGGTTGATCCGCGACCACATCGATGAGGCAAGAGAGCATTTGAATTTCTCGGAATGGACGAAGTACGAAGCCAAAAAGCAAGACCATAAGCTCGAAGAATGCTTGGAAGAGTTTGGTGAAGGTGAGATGCCAATCCAAGGCTACGCCTTAATGCACCCAGAAGCTGATTTATCTGATGAGGACAAGCAGCTTTTGATGGACTACTTCAAAACGCGTAGGGCAGCAATAAAGCTTTAAGTACCCCATTTGTTGAAAAGCAAGGTTGAGAGGCTGAGTTTGTAACTTGCCCGGCTGGAGCGTAGCGAAAATGGGCCTGCCCGAATGATTCGCTGAAGGTGAAGAAGGCGGGTAACACGTAATCCGTAACACGTAATCCGTCACTTGAAACTAGTCTCTAGGAACACGTAACCTATATCCAGTAACCGCTCTAATCGACGAGATTGTATTTCTCCTTCAACACCAACTTGTGATGTCGCTCGTGACCCAGCTGAATAAAGGGAATTGCACGGACCATCATGGGATTTCCGGAAACCTTGCCAATGCGCTCTAAGTCTGCTTTAGCAAAAGAGCCAAAGAGTCGAAGGTGATGAATGCGCATTAGAAAGTAGTCTTCTGCGATTTCTTCTCGAGTTCTCAAATCCTTTAGTGAGCTTTCCGCAAAGGAATCGTGGTCGAAGCTCGGTAGGTTTTCAGTTTGTCCGCGGGCAATACAAAGCGCCCGATAAGCAAATACACATTCAACATCCATCATGTGAAGGATCACTTGTCGAACAGTCCATTTTCCCTTATCGTAGCCATGGTTCCATTGTTCGTCGCTCAATGCGCGTATTAGTTTTACAGTTTGAGATGCTTCTACTTCCCATTGTTTTAGGATGTCTGAACCTTCAACCAAGGCTATGTAGTTTGCGAAGTATTTTGGGTAATTCTCTGACGATGGTTTCTCCATGGAGTCAAAGCTAAAATCTTTCCGAATTTCACGAGTGTGGTTTTCGTTTACTCTTCATCGATTCCAATGCTGATAAATGTCAGAGGATAGGTGGCGGAAACATTCTAAAATTGACCTTTGGATTTGATATGAAGAACATTTTTGTACCCATCGACTTTTCTGAGAACTCTAAAGTGGCAGCCATCTACGCCTTACAAATGGGCGACTATTTTAAAAGTAGGGTTGTCTTTCATCATGTGCTTCAGAACACGAAAAAGGCATCAGACATTGCTGATGTCAGAGCTGAGTATCGTCAAAAGCTAAAGGAATTTGCAGATGCTTTGGTGCGCAATTTAGAGCTTACGGAAGTTCAAACAGGAGTGTCGGTGAACGTGGCTCCTACAGTTGAAAGCATTCAAGGACTAGAGCAAATGGTGTTCACAGATCTGGTTGTGATGGGGACTAGAGGAGCAGGCGGAACCAAAGGAAGATTCTTGGGCAATAGCACTCGTGCCCTCGTAGATCGCTTGAGCATTCCTGTATTGGTCATCCCAGCACATGCAAAGTTTAAAGCACTTAAGAACATACTTCTATGTTCAGATTATGACCCTGTCTCAAGCCTTGAAGTATTCTATCCAGTGAAGAAGTTAGCTCAAGAGTTTGACGCTGAAGTTCGAATCGCTCATGTAAAGACCGATAATAAGCCTCCTCAAGAGGAGCATATCGATGAGAGCAGGAAAGAGGGTGGCTATTTTGGAGATCGTGTAAAACATTCGTTCAAGCTGATCCGAAGGTCCGACGTGATTGAAGGAATAGAATTCTATCTGAATCTAAAGGGCGACAACGATGTAGTTGCCATCTTGAGTCGGGAACATGGCTTGTTTCATAGAATCATGAAAAACAGTCATACCCACAAGCTCACATACCACAACGATTTACCGCTGCTCGTTCTCAAAGATCGGGCTTACACGCCGGTAGAGTAGATTTCCCCTTCCAAAGCGAGATCTGCATTCGGAAACACCTCTTTGACTTCCAGCAAGAGAGGTTCTAGGTCGTCGTAGCGCGTTGAAAAGTGGCCAATGATGAGTTTACCCACATTGGCTTGTAGAGCTATTTCTGCGGCTTGTTTTGCGGTAGAATGAAAGGTTTCCTTCGCTCGCTTCTTCATGTCTTCCATGAATGTGGCTTCATGGTACAATAGGTTCACACCTTTTATGTGTGGAATGATCTCTGGAAAGAAGTTGGTGTCAGAGCAATAGGCGAATGCCTCGGGTTCTATTTTAGATGAAACAAGTTCCGAATTCGGGATGCTTCGACCATCTTTAGTAGTAAAGTCAGAACCAGCTTTGATGTCTTGAATTGCTTCAACTGGAACGTCGAATTCTTCCCCTTTTTCCTTTAAGAAATGCGGATCTCTTGGCTTTTCACGAAAAACAAATCCGAAGGTCGGAATGCGGTGCCTCAATGGGAAACATTCGACTTTCAGACGTTCGTCTTCGTAGATCTGACCAGTTTGACCTTCTTCCAATTCAACGAAATGACAGGGGTAATTGAGTCTAGTCTTGGAATGCCTAAAATTGGTTTCAACAATGTCTACCAGGCCTTTTGTTCCGAATACTGTAAGTTCCTTTTCTCTTCCAAGAAGGCTCATGCTGGTAAGCAGGCCAAGAAGTCCGAAGTAATGGTCGCCGTGCAAATGAGAAATGAAAATCTGGCGGATGCGCTGAAACTTGATCCCGTAACGCCGCATCTGAAGTTGAGTTCCTTCACCACAATCAATCAAATAGGGCATCTGGTCTGCCCATACTACCTGTGCGGAAGGATGGCGTTTTAGGGTTGGTATGGCGGAATTTGACCCGAGAACGCTAACCTTCAGCGACATCTTATTGAACGATCAATCGATCCTCGGTAATTCCTTCTGAATTCTCCAAGCGAATGAGATACAAACCAGAAGGGAGGCTTTCAAGAGAGTATGAATCGGTTGGATGATCAACAGAAACCACGGTTTCTCCAAGAACAGAGATCAACTCAAATTTCAATAGTTCACTTTCAGATTTGAAGTTGATTGTTGACTTTGCGGGATTTGGGAAAAACTGAACAGCTGCGGCGTCATTCCTTCTTGAAGATTCAATGCTGGTTGGGTCTTTCAAGTAAATTGAAAAGTCGGTAACGTCTTCGTTGTAGGGTATTCCAAAGCCCCAAGCACGAAACTTCACCAATAAGATGTTCTCACCTTGATCAGCTGGGTCTGTAGGTGTTCCAGCAAATTGGATGCACCCTGTGTCTCCAGCAGCCAAAAGCATTGGCGATGGATTGGTTACGATTGAAATCCCAGCTGGTTGATTGGTGATGCTCACAATCAAAACTGAATCGATGTTCACACTGCCAATGGGTGGCCCTACTTGCCAGGTCGTCGGAGCTACAACGGTGATGACCTCGGTATATGGCATGTTCAATACAGCTGTGTCAAGAATGCTGTCCAAGTTGGTGGTGAAAAAACCTACACCCGGAACTGAAGGGTTTGGCACACATTGAGCTTGAGTGGTGCTGCTCGCAGCCAGAAGAATGAGGCCTGTAAGCAAGCCGATAAATTTCGTTGATCGCATAGTCTTATGAGTTGTTGATGTCGTCCTCGAGCAGTTCCATCATCATGAGGTCGCTGGCTTCGGATAGGGTAGGTGTAATCTTTAGAATTTCGTTGAGATGAGAAATGGCGATGAGTTTTTCAACCATATCTTGAAGGCAACAAATGATGAGCCGTCCACCATTATCTCGGCATTGACGGTTTCCGCTGAGCAAAGAGCTCAGTCCAGAACTGTCGCAATACTTAACCTCTTCAAGGTTTAATATCAGGTTTACATCACCACCTTGACTCAAGCGAGCAAAGTCTTCTTTTAAATCTGGGGCAAGCAAACTGTTCAGCTTTTCGCTCTTCACAGTAATCGTAGAATACTTTTCGCCTTTCTCTATGATGTAATCCATGTGGTTCTTGTGTATCTGGCTAATTTAAGAACTATTCCGTTTGTCAATCTTGTCGGCAAGAAGGTAAATGACCGCCATGCGAATTGCCACTCCATTCTCAACTTGATCGAGAATAATAGAGCGCTCCGAGTCGGCTACTTCGGTTGTGATTTCAACGCCTCGGTTGATTGGACCTGGGTGCAGAATCGTGAACTCATTGTCGATGGAATCCAAGAGTTGTTTGGTCAATCCATACTGAAGGCTGTACTCTCTGAGTGAAGGGAAATACTGAATCCGTTGACGTTCCAATTGTATCCTAAGCATATTAGCTACATCGCACCATTCTAAGGCTTTACGTAAGTTAGGCTCAACCTTCACTCCAATACTTTCAATGTACTTAGGGATGAGGGTTGGAGGACCACAAACCTTCACTTCGGCGCCCATTTTCTGAAGGCAGAAGATGTTGGAGAGTGCTACGCGTGAGTGGGTAATGTCACCAACAATCAACACTTTTTTTCCTGCAAGATCTCCATGAACTTCACGAATTGAATAGGAATCAAGGAGGGCTTGTGTTGGATGTTCATGAGCTCCATCGCCTGCGTTTACGATGCGTGAGTTCACTTCTCTCGAGAGAAACATGGCCGCTCCAGGCATCGGATGGCGCATCACGACCATATCCACCTTCATTGCGAGAATGTTGTTGACCGTGTCGATGAGGGTTTCGCCTTTCTTCAGGGAGCTTTGTCCTGCTGAAAAGTTTAGCACATCTGCCGAGAGGCGTTTCTCAGCCAATTCAAAGGAAAGCTTGGTTCGCGTAGAGTTTTCGAAGAATAGATTGGCGATGGTAATGTCTCGAAGTGAAGGTACTTTACGAATGGGGCGATTGATGACTTCTTTGAAGTGATCGGCGGTGCGGAAAATGAGATCAATGTCTTCGGGCTGAAGTTGTTTGATTCCCAGTAAATGATCCACACTTAAGCTATCCATTCTCCTCCGTGTTGTACAATACTACTTTGTCTTCTCCTTCTTGCTCGAGCCATTCAACGCGTACTTTCTCAGCATCAATTGAATCGATGCGCTTTCCAGCATAGTTGGCTTCAATGGGAAGTTGACGTTTAAATCTCCGATCTACTAATACGAGAAGTTGAACGCTCTTAGGGCGGCCAAAATCCATCAGTGCATCCATCCCAGCGCGAATGGTTCTGCCTGTGTAGAGAACGTCGTCTACCAAAATGACGGTTTTGTTCTCTATGTTGAATGGAATGCGAGTGCTTTGTGGAGTCAAAGGTTTTTCTCGTCTCCTAAAATCATCTCGATGGAAGGTAATGTCGAGTTCCCCAAAGCGGTATTCTTCCTCGGGGGATAGTGCTTTTAAACGCTCTTGAAGTCGGCCAGATAAAAGCACACCACGAGGTTGTAAGCCTAAGAAGCACAGTTCATCTGGAGAGTCGAACTCTTCAATGATCTGAAAGCACAACCTGTCTAGGATGAGCTTGATCTGTTCTTTATCGAGGAGTGTACGTGACTTCATTCTTCAGTGTCAAATATATTCCAAGAGGGCAAAAAAAAGCCCCGATTTCTCGAGGCTTTCATTTTTATTTCTTGGCCTTCTTTTCGGCCTCTTCCATATCCGATTTTAAAGCGGATAGAGCGTCCAAATCTCCAAGCGTTGTCTTTTCAAGATTGTCTGACAGATCTTGAATTGCTTTTCGACTTTGCTGTTGACGTCCTCTAGCAGGTGCCTTGCGAGACCCACCTTCATCAGAACCGGATGAGTTCGACGATTTGCTTTCATGAATTTTAGAGTGAGATACGATGATCTTCTTCGCATCTTTCTTAAACTCAATCACCATAAAGTCGGCTTGTGCTTCAGTTCCTAGTTTCTTGCCGTCCTCTGTAACCAAATGGCGTCCAGGAGCAAAAGCTTCAACACCGTAAGGAAGAGCAACCAATGCACCTTTCTCAACAACGTTGATGATGGTACCCTGGTGAACACTACCAATAGTGAACACACTTTCGAATACATCCCATGGGTTTTCTTCGAGTTGTTTGTGTCCGAGGCTTAAACGACGGTTCTCTTTGTCTATCTCTAGAACAACTACTTCAATGTCTTCACCAACTTTAGTGAATTCAGATGGGTGGTTGATCTTTTTAGACCAGCTTAAGTCTGAAATGTGAATAAGACCATCAATTCCTTCGTCAAGCTCAGCGAAAACTCCAAAGTTTGAAAGGTTGGTAACCTTCGCAGTATGCTTAGATTCAACTGGGAATTTGATTTCGATGTCTTCCCATGGATCTGGAGTCAATCGTCGTGTGCTCAGACTCATCTTGCGTTCGTCGCGGTCGAGAGTCATAATTACTGCTTCTACTTCGTCTCCAACAGAGAAGAAGTCTTTCGCTGTACGCAAGTGTTGTGACCAGCTCATTTCAGAAACGTGAATCAATCCTTCTACACCTGCTGAAATTTCAACAAATGCTCCGTAGTCAGCAAGAACAACAACTTTTCCTTTGACTTTCTCGCCAATCTTAAGATTGTCGTCAACAGTATCCCATGGATGAGATTGAAGTTGTTTGAGGCCAAGGGCAATACGTTTTTTCTCGTCGTCGAAGTCGAGGATAACCACATTGATCTTCTCGTCCAATGAAACGAGTTCTTCAGGGTGGTTGATGCGGCCCCAGCTCAAGTCAGTAATGTGGACCAATCCGTCTACACCACCAAGGTCAACGAACACACCGTAAGAAGTGATGTTCTTAACAGTACCTTCAAGTACCTGACCTTTCTCAAGCTTGCTCATGATTTCAACTTTCTGCTCTTCGAGCTCAGCTTCAATCAAGGCTTTGTGAGAAACAACAACGTTGCGGAATTCTTGGTTGATTTTCACCACCTTAAATTCCATTGTCTTTCCAACATATATATCGTAATCACGAATTGGCTTCACATCGATTTGTGAACCAGGAAGGAAAGCTTCAATGCCAAATACATCGGCAATCAAACCACCTTTAGTTCTACACTTAATGAATCCAGTAATGATCTCGTGCGTTTCAAGAGCTGAATTCACATGTTCCCAAGCGCGCATTGTGCGAGCTTTCCTGTGTGAAAGATCCAGCTGACCATCGCGGTCTTCCATGCTCTCAACGTATACTTCAACAGTATCACCAATGGAGAGGTCTGGATTGTAACGGAATTCGTTTGTTGGGATAACACCGTCAGATTTGTAACTGAGGTTGATCACAACTTCTTTTCGAGAAATGGACTCTACAACTCCTTCGATCACTTCGTGCTCGCTGAGTGTTTGTAGGTTCTCATTATATTCTTGCTCCAATTGGCTGCGTTCAGCTTCCGTGTATTCGGAACTTCCTTTGCTGCTCAAACTCCAATCGAAGTCGGGGTCTGGAGCACTAGGTGCAGTGTAGTTTGGGTCGAGTTGGAAAACCGGAGTCTCATCAGTTTCTTCAGCCAAGTCTTCCTCAACTGCTTCCACAGTCTCAGTAGTTTCTGCTTGAACTTCTGGTTCTACTTTTTTACGAGTAGTTCGTTTCCGTGCTTTCTTTTCCTCTGTACCAGCTTTAGCAACAGGAGCCGCTTCAGTGGTTTCAGCAGTTACTTCTGCCTCTTTTTCAGGAGCATCAGCTTTGGCTTCCTTCTTAGGCGCTTTTGCTTTCGTCTCTGTCTTTGGGGTTTCTGCCTTGGCGTCCTTTTTAGGAGCTGCCTTTTTAGCAGTTGTTTTGGTCGTCTTCGCAGCGGCTTTCTTTGGAGCTTTGGCTTCTTCTGTAGCCTCGGCTTTAACCTCTTCGACCTTGTCTTTAGGTTCTGACATTAAGTTGTCCTTGTATTTCATCCAGAAGGTGGGATGAAAGAATGTTTGTTATTGAGACCTTCCTTCTTGGTCTTTGCCTCTTATGAGACCTCCCCAATTGGGGCGTGCAAAAGTAGGAATTTTCTTATTCCAAAACGGTATGCATTTCTAAGGATTTTTCCCGATTGCTTTTGTGAAGCATTTTTGAAACATCACAAGAGAGTCGAGGAACAATCTAATTTTGGCTTTATTCAAACATTCATGAAGTACTTCATTTGCATTCTTCTCTGGTTTTTACTCGAACCTCTCTGTGCTCAAACAGATCAATTTTATTCAAGCCTTGCCTTAGAGAATTAAAAGAAGAAGCGCACAATCGAAATTCCTTTTGGAGAGAGTTTATACCTGAAGATGGGAGATGATTGGCACCGAGGAATATTTATGGGCATCAGCTCAAGAGAGATCATTTTCACTTCAGACACGATAAGCTTATCTAGCATCGAAGCTCTTTCCGTTGGCGCGCCTAAATCTTTGGAGGAAGGACTTGTCTTCAGTGCCTCAGGTCTTGCTGCTGCTACAGTGTTTACCGGACTCCTCTTCCAGAGTTACAATTCAGGAAATGATGCACTCTATGTAGTCTCCTCTTATGGTATAGTATTCTCAGGCGCAGCCTTTTTATACGGAATTTATAGAATGACGGCAGGCGGGTACAACCGACTGGCTGGAAAGGGTACGTATAGAATTGGTCAGAAGTGGAGCATTGGGCCTTCGTACAATGATGAGCCGATTTTAAAGTGAGAGCATACTCTAACATGGAGAATTCGCCTTTCAACATTCGTGTATAACTCACGACTTCCTTCAACTTCTTTAATTGGTACTTTCGGGAACCCAATTCTGACAACCATGCCCGAAGATCCTTTGCACTTGCATGAAACCATAGATTTTGTGCGTGAATTCCACGATGCATTCGGCATCGACAACAACACAAAGCCAACCCCTAATCTTCCAGAAAAAATCATCAATCTGCGCTATGAATTGATGAAGGAAGAAAACGAAGAATACCTCGAAGCTGCGAAGAACAACGATCTCGTTGAAATCGCCGATGCTTTAGGCGATATGCTCTACATTCTTTGTGGAACCATCTTATCGCACGGCTTGCAAGACAAGATTGAAGAGGTGTACCGCGAAATCCAACGAAGCAATATGTCGAAGCTCGACAAAGACGGAAATCCGATTTATCGTGAAGATGGGAAGGTGATGAAGTCGGACTTGTACTTCAGACCCAACATTAAAGACATTCTCGAGAAATAGAATCCAAAGGGCGACTCTCAAATATTTGATCACATGGACAAACTCTCAACATCAAATCCAAAAATGCACTTCTTCAAATTCTTTGCTCTCACGATTCTCTTGCTTACATCTCAAATCTCATTTTCGCAGGATACTCTCCGCGTGTTTTTTATCGGAAACAGCTACACTGGTGCCAACGACCTCCCAAACATGACTCAACGTGCTGCCGCAGCTCACGGCGATGTGCTCATCTACGGGCAAGAATTGGCTGGCGGACAAACACTCGAAGGCCATTGGAACAATAGAGTGGGGCTACTTGCAAATATGGCCGGAACTCAGTGGGATTACGTCGTGATGCAAGAGCAGAGTCAGCGTCCTGCATTTGCTCCAAGTCAAGTAGAACAAGAGGTGTTTCCGTACGCTCGAAAACTCGACAGCCTGTTCAAAGACCAATTCGATTGTGTGCAGTCTGCGTTTTACATGACGTGGGGAAGAAAGAACGGCGATCAAGCCAACTGTCCTTTCTACCCACCAGTTTGCACCTACGAAGGAATGCAGGCTCGATTGCGAGAGAGTTACATTCAAATGGCGGAAGACAACAATGCCATTTGCCTACCGGTAGGAGAAGTTTGGAAACATGTGCGAGACAACTTACCAGGCATCGAGTTGTACGAAATGGATGGAAGTCACCCAAACGATGTGGGAAGCTTCATTGCAGCCTCAACCATTTACACCAGTCTTTTTCATAAATCTTACACCGACTCGCTTCCCATTGTGAGCGGTCCAAGGCATTTCGATCAGTTGGCAGTGCAGCAATATGTAACACCCACGGTCTTCGATAGTTTGGAGACTTGGAACAACGATACTGGGCAACTTTCAACGGCTTTTTCTGACTCCATTTCTGGAAACAATCTAAGTATTGATATTTCTTCGACAAATGCAGACTCTATCGTTGTCTATTTTGGTGATGGTTCGAGCGACACCCTTTCCTTCAGCTCAATGTCATTCCAGCATCAATATGATACGAGTGGCTATTATGAAGGGACGCTCATAAGCTATAAGGGATGTGTAATGCTGTCGCAAGAGTTCTTTGTTCTGATCAACCCAACGACGAGTATTGCGGATCAGGAAATAGAAATGCACCACTTAAAAAGCATTCGGATACTAAACCTAAACGGGCAGTTGATTTTAGAAGGCCCCCCAACCATTTTGGAAGACAAACGTTACCTTCCCACAGGGATCTATATTCTCGAGGGGCGGAAGGGAGAACTTGTGATGAGGAAGAAGATTTTCGTAAACTGAGTTCAAGAGGAAAGAATAAAGATCAAAGTCGAAAGGTCTAACCCGCCTTTTCCGCCAGTCAGCGGATCATTCGGGCAGGGAGCGCAAAAGGTTAAAAGTTAAAGAGCTTTACGGTTTGAGAGGATAGTCCTCTAGAGCCAAACATTACTGAAGGAAATTATGAGAATGAGTTTTAATGGTCGAGTAGGGAACATAGGAATGCTAAGCCTTTCTTCTTTCCTCTTTTATCTTTTGTCTGTAGCGTCAATGGACGCAATCGGACAGTCTTGGCAAGAGATGATGGCCGATCCGAACCAGAACCTTTACGACATCCGCGAGGCTTATGAGCAACAAATCGGTGATCAGAAATTGGTTCCTCACAGCGGCTCGAAACAATTCGAACGCTGGTTTTACTGGCAGCAATTTAAAACGGATGCTCAAGGAAACATTCGCCACAACAAAGACATTTACGAGGAAGCTCAGAAGTTTTTGAGCAACAATGCCGCCCGTTCTCAAGCTGGAAATTGGGAAGAACTTGGGCCAATCTACGAATCGAACATCTACCGAGGTGTTGGACGTTTGAACTGCATCGCATTTCATCCAACGGATCCCAATGAAGTAATGGTAGGATCTCCATCCGGTGGAATTTGGATCAGTAAAGACAAAGGTGAAACTTGGGATAACCCAGATGAAAGCCTCATCAATTTTGGGGTTTCTTCCATTACATACGACCCAATCAACCCAAACATCATCTACATCGGAACGGGCGACGTTGATGGCTCAGAGTCCTATGGAGTGGGCGTTTGGAAGAGCACGGATGGCGGACAATCTTGGTCGGCGAGCAATACGGACATTGAAGATATTGCGGTTGGCGTTGTGAAGATTCGTCCAGACAGCACAAACATCATTTTAGCTGGAACGCAGGAAGGGATCTATCGTTCAGAGGATGCGGGGCAATCCTGGACTTTCACTTCTGTGGTTCGAGATTTTCGCGACATTGAGTTTAAGCCCGACAACCCTATGATTGTATACGCTGCTGACTACAACTACTGGGGCGGCTCATTGATTTACAAATCACTTGATGGCGGAAAGAGCTGGGCAAGGAGATTCATCTTCGAAGGACTTTATCCAGAACAGCGTTACGAGATTGAAGTAAGCGCCGCAGCTCCAGATCGTGTTTACGGAATGAGTCGCAGCCGGTTTGTGGTGAGTTATGACGCTGCCGATACCTTCAACATTGTGATTGATTCCGGAGAAGCCCTCATTGAACGCCAAGGGTGGTACAATGCATCTTTCGAGGTTTCGCAAGACGACCCAGATTTGATGTGGTCAGGTCATGTGTACTTATATCGCTCCAGCGATGCTGGTAAGGTATGGCAGCGAGTTAGTGGCTCGCATGCCGACAATCACTTTCTAGCCATCAATCCCCACGATGGAAGTCTTTGGGTGGCCGATGATGGAGGAATCCATGTGAGTGATGATGAAGGACGGAATTACCGCGACCTTACCATGATGGGCATTGGAGCCATTTATGGAATCTCTCAAAGTCAGTTTTCACCAGACGACCTCTTGAGTGGATATCAGGATTGTGGTTCAAAGTTGTACAACGGTCACGATTTCGCGTCTGTTTATGGAGCCGATGGTATGGTGCCTTTGTTTGATTGGAGCGATTCCAATAAGTACTACACTTCTTGGCAATATGGTGGAGTAGTGCGCCACCAAAAAGGCTTTGGCAATGGAAGTGGTAGCCTTAAGATGCCAGAAGACGAAGGAGCTTGGGTAACGCCCTACATTCTTGACGGAAGAACAGACACGGTTATGTACATTGGTCGAGAACGCATTTGGAAGTCTTCCAACATCTACACAGAGAAAACGAAGAACGTCGTTTGGGAGAGCATCTCCAGCGGTTTAGCAGTAAACCCCGGAGGAAGTTTTGTGCAGCTCCAATTGGCGCGAACCAACAATCAAGTGATGTACGCCATCTGGCGAAGAAGCAATTCAACCCGTCTTATCAAGTGCGATGACATTTACGACAGCTCACCTGTTTGGAGCGACGTCACAGCGAGCCTAAATGTTTCAAGTTTCTCCCCTGACTTCGAAACGGATCCTTTCGATTCTCTAAAAATATATCTGCTTAGAAACAATGGAATGCTCATTACGGAAGATGGGGGAGCTTCATGGAAGAATGTCAGTACTGGCTTGCCTGATGTTCCGAATTATTGCTTGGAGCTGGATACCGCAACAGGCGATATGTACTTGGGCAGCGACCTAGGTGTATTCTATTTGGCCGCGGGTGATACCGTTTGGGAAACCTTCAGCAATGGATTGTCGAAAAACGCAAGAGTTGAGGATTTAAAGATTTACTACAGCGCAGATCCAGACAAAAGACGTCTGAAGGCGGCTACCTACGGAAGAGGAATCTGGGAGTCGGATTTATACTCGAACAGCGCGAGAAGCTTTCCAAAAGCACCGCAAGTATATATGAATCATTACCCAGAACGACCTTTCCATTTAAAGCACACCTACGATCAAAGTTTTGAATTGGAGCTGGAGTTTAGAAGAAATCTGAAGCGGGCTGATGTATCGGATTTGACGATGAGCGACTTTGTGGTCACCAACGGACAAGTGACCGGTCTTACTGGAAGCCTTGGACATTATTTCGTAACTGTTGAAGCCGATACCTTTGGAAAGGTAAGCGTTGAGCTTCCCGCTGGCACTGCTGCTGGAGTAAGTGACGGACTGGCGAGTGCCAACGAAGTTTCTGCAGAAATCATTTACGTAGATCATCCAGCACAAATGGGCTATGAGGGTCCAGCTGGGGTTGGAAGCAAGGATGAACTGCGCTTTTGGTTGCGTTCCGATGACGGCATCCATTCCGATTCTCTTACAGCGGCGCAAAACGACCACGACACCGTAAACTTCTGGTTCGATCGCAGTGGACATGGTTTGTATGCCAAAGCTGGCAACGCGGACACGAATAAGCCGCACCTCGTTTTGGATTCCAATGGTGTCGGAGGCTGGCCTGCAGTAGAGTTTCTTCCGGTACGGCGTTATCTTCTGATGAACAATGTCACTGATGTAGGAGAGAACCTCTCAGCATTCTGTATTGCCCAGAGCAACACGGAAAACTGGCACAGCTCAGGCTGGATTGCCAATGCAAGAACCCAAAATGGATTTGTGCTTCACGTCAACAAGGACGGCAAGTCTATGCGGTCAGAAGTGACGAGCAATAAAGGACAGTTGCAATATGCCGGTGCAGAAAGCCAATACGCACACGACATTCGCATTCCACACATTTACGGAAGCCATTACAACCAAACCGAACGGAAACACTACTCAATTCTCGACGACAAGAAACGCTTCGATGAGCTTCCTTCTGGTTTTGAAGATCGCGTGGCCGATGACACCATTTTTTTCCGCATGGGCATCGACAATTGGGACCGTGAAGGAAATGGTAAAGTAGCCGAATTATTCTACTTCAACCAAGACGTGTACGACGCAAAAAGAATCATCATAACAAACTATTTAAGTGCACGTTACGGTATTAAGCTTGAATTCGAAGATAAATACGATTTCGATGTTTCTCATCCATGGGAAATGGCTGGAATTGGACGCATGTTCGACTACGATTATCACGCCGATGCAAAGGGAGAGGGGCCACTTAGATTGAAAGCTCCTCAGGACATGGAAGACAATGAATTCCTTATGTGGGGTCACGACAATGAAGCATTGGATTCTTGGATCGATACAAACACTCCTTACGATGATTTCTATAAGCGCGTGAGCAGAACTTGGAGAGTCACGGAATCAGGTGGAGACTTAGGAAATATTGATGTATTGCTCGACAGCTCAGCGGTTCCGAGCAGTTCAGATCCAATTGGCTTGGCATTTTCACCAAGTTCAGATTTCTCTGAAGGATACTACAGCATTCCATTGACCCTCAACGCCGACGGCAAGTACGAGGGGAATGGGAACTTCAACGACGGCGACTGGTTCACGATCATTACAGCACCTAAGATTGAAGTAGGGCAGTACGAAGGTCCAAGAGAATTGTTCAAGGCGAACCTATATCCAAACCCAAGCGGCGACGGACAAAGCACCTTGAGCCTAGAGTTGTTCAAGGATGCAAAAACCGAGCTTAGCCTACGAGACATCAAAGGCAGCATCATCTGGTCTAAAGAACTTCAATTGAACGAAGGTTTTCAAGAAATCCCAGTTTCAATGAGCTCAGAAGCCAGTGGAGTATACTTGCTGAGCATCGACTCACAAGATTGTAGCCGTGTGTTGAAGTGGGTGGTGGAGTAAGACTTAATAAGTTGAAGGTGACTCCTTCAATTCTAGGTGATTCGCTCAGCGTTTGATAAGCCTGCGTATCTCCTTTTTATCCTTGAACTCTAGTTCAAGTATGTACGTGCTTGACTCCAAATCACTGAGGTCAATTTGCTCGACAAGAGCGACAGCAGATGCACTTTTAACTCTTCTTCCTGAGAGATCCAGTATCTGATAGGAGGCTGCCTTTTCATCTTCGGAATTGAATTCGAGAAAGATTGATTCGCTAAATGGGTTCGGAAATACCTTGAAGTCTCCAAGCTTGATTTCAGCTTCACCAACAGTGATCGGAATGAGTTTCATGAATTCACCTTCTGCCCCTCCGGTAAAACCTATTGCTGTATTTGGGAAAAACACATCATTGAGATTAGCTTGCGCACTGTTGTTTACAACGGTCCATGTCTTACCGCTATCCACACTCATAACAGTTCGTGGCTCTTTATCGAAAGGATCGTCGTTGGTTCCAACCGCGAAGGCAACCTTATTAGATAGAAACTTCACTGCCATCAGATCAAAATTTCGATCGTTCAAGCCGACACTAGTCCAAGTGGCGCCACCATCTTCACTTAAGTAGATTTTATCTTCTCGCCCTACTGCTAGTCCATGATCGGAGTCTACGAAGTCCATGTCCATTATAACGACTGGGAGATTGACAGACGAGCTCCACGTTGCTCCGGCATCGCTACTGGAATAGAAATTTGTGCGGTTGTAATACCATCCTTGGTTGCCGAAAAACTCCAATGCTTGGAAGCCAGTCACAAATTCCTGTTTCTCTACCCAATTGGAACCGCCATCTGTTGTTTTCCAGGTAATGCTCGCATCAGAGTAGTAACCTTCATCGGCACTGGTCCAATACATGGTCTCATTAAAACTTGCAGAGGCCTCGCCGATGTTGGTCCAACTTTCACCCATATCAGTGGTTTTGTAAAAATCGCCCCCATTTTCAAGCGCATAGCCAGTAGAGCCATTGTTCGGGAACTGAATTGCCGAGAAATAGTTGTTTGTTGAATACTGCTTTTGGGTCCAGCTGCTTCCACCATCGGTGGTTTTCATAATCTGGCCATGATCATTCCCGTTCGAATCGAGCATGGTAACTGCAAAGCCTGTGGTTTCATCAAGAAAATATATATCCATTACCTCATGATCGAGCTTTGGTAGAGCGGTCCATTGAGCATATGCGGTTCCGCTGAAGAGAATAGAAATGATAAGTGAGTAAACAAGTTTCATCACGTTTGATTAAATGAGTTGTAGCAAGATTTCTCGTTAAGGAGATCGCGAAAATAGTAGAGAATTGAATGTGCACCCTTCTCCAAGTTGTTTTTGGAAGTAAACTTTGAGTTGATATTGGAAAGGCCTTTATCAAACCTTTCATTGCAGCTCACACAAAATTTCACTCAAAATATAAGCGCCATAGTCGGAGCTATCAATTGAAAACCGGAATAATTCACCAGGCTCTAGATAAAGTGCGCTTTCGCCATACGTCTAGTGACCTTTGAAAGCATTACTCCAGAGTAAAAATCCGGTCATAAGCAAAAAGACGACCAAAGCGCCGATGTTTAGCCCAACCGGCTCTGTATAGGTGAGGTAGGCGAAGGATAAGTCCAATAAAACGAGAATCCCGTATATGCCGTAGGTTGTAAGCTTCACTAAAGCGCTTAAGAATCTTGAAAAAGCAGGTTCGGGATAATCAGAGTCTTCATAATGGGAGTCATCGATTAGTTGAACAAAAAACGCATCGACGCGCTCGGTTTCACGCTCATCGAAGTGAAGTTCAATCCAACCTCCTTCGGCTACAAACTCCTTGCGTTCGTAGTCGATTCCTTCTTCATGGAGAAAGTTTTCCATTGAGATTAAGCGAGGATCGGATGGCTGAAAGGTCAAGTGGTTCTCCACCAATCAAAGCTCGGAATTAGACCTTAATTATCAAAGGACTTCTTTTCTTTGCAGCTCATGAGACTCCTAATAAAGAACATCGGTCAGCTGATCGGAATTGAAGAAAAAGGAACTTGGAAATCTTCCTTTCCCAAAGGAAAAGAAATGTCCACTCTCGGTGTCATTGAAGATGCTTGGTTGGCTGTTGAAGACGGACGCATTGCGGATTTTGGTTCCATGACTAGCTTTCCAGGAGTTACCGATTGGGCCGGACTCGAGCTTGTGGACGCAGAGAATTGCGTCGTTCTTCCTACATGGGCCGATTCGCATACGCACATTGTTTATGCAGGAAATCGTCAGGACGAATACGTAGACCGCATCAAAGGTTTGTGGTACGAAGAGATTGCTGCGAAAGGTGGAGGCATCATAAATTCCGCCATGAAGCTTCGCGATATGAGCGAAGAAGAACTTTGGGCGCAGGCTCAGAAGCGGGTAGAGGAAGTCATTCAACTGGGCACTGGAGCTTTAGAAATCAAAAGTGGTTACGGACTCGATTTGGATTCTGAACTCAAGATTCTTCGTGTCGTGAAAAAGCTCAAGGAAACCAACGACATTCCAATCAAAGCCACCTTGCTGGCAGCCCACGCAGTTCCTCCAGAGTTTAAAGGCAATACCGACGCCTACATCGAATACGTTATTGAGGAAATCATTCCTGCGGTAGCCGAAGAGAACCTAGCAGATTACATCGACATCTTCTGCGAACGAAATTACTTCGATGCATCGCATACAGCTCTGATTATGGAAGCTGGAGCCGAGCACGGACTGAAAGCCAAAATTCACGTCAACCAATTCTCTTCCATCGGTGGTGTTCAAGAAGCGGTCAAACACGGAGCTTTGAGCGTCGATCACCTCGAAGTGATGGAAGAAGCAGATTACGCTTCTTTAAAAGGGTCAGACGTCATTCCCGTGGGCTTACCAGCCTGTTCTCTCTTCCTGAGCATTCCTTACACTCCCGGACGGGAACTCATCGATTCAGGAACCTCTTTTGCCTTAGCGACGGATTTCAATCCTGGCAGCAGTCCAACAGGCAATATGAACTTAGTAGTCGCCCTGGCTTGCATGAAAATGAAATTGCTTCCTGAAGAAGCCATCAACGCAGCAACCATCGTTGGTGCTGCCGCCATGGAGTTGCAAGCTGAACTAGGAAGCATTACAGTCGGTAAAAGGGCCAACCTTATACTCACGAAAGAAATTCCGAACTTCAATTACCTGCCTTACGCATTTGGCAGCAACTTGATCGATCGGGTATTCATCAACGGAAAATCAAATTAAGCATGTCGAAACAACTCATTGAATGTGTTCCCAACATCTCGGAAGGTAGAGACGAAGCAAAAATCAAAGCGATTTCCTCAGTCGTGGAAACGGTAGAAGGAGTTCGACTCTTGGACGTTGATCCAGGGAAAGCGACCAACAGAACTGTCATCACCTTTGTTGGTGAGCCTCAAGCTGTAATCGATGCAGCCTTTCTTCTCATTAAAAAGGCTTCCGAGCTCATCGACATGAGCAAACATTCAGGTGAACACCCGAGGTTTGGCGCGACGGACGTTTGTCCTTTGGTGCCAATCTCGAACATCAGCATGGAAGAAACTGCCCAATGGGCGCACAAGCTGGGCAAGCGAGTGGGGGAGGATTTGGGTATTCCGATCTACTTTTACGAGAACGCTGCGAAATCTAAAGACCGTCAGAATTTAGCTACAGTTCGTTCGGGAGAATACGAAGGTTTAGAGAAGAAGCTCTCTGACCCAAATTGGAAACCAGATGAAGGTCCAGCTGAGTTTGTGAAAGCGCGCACCAGCGGAGTGACGGCCATTTCAGCCAGAGACTTCCTAGTTGCCTACAACATCAACCTAAACACAACTTCTACGAGAAGAGCAAATTCCATTGCTTTCGACATTCGGGAAGCTGGACGCGTAAAGCGAGAGGGAAATCCAATCACAGGAACGATTCTCACCGACGCTCAAGGAGAGCCTGTGCGTGAGCCGGGCAAATTAAAGTCAGTGAAAGGCATTGGTTGGTACATCGAAGAGTACGGCATTGCCCAGATCTCTTACAACCTAACCAACATCAGCATTACGCCCTTGCACATCGCCTTCGACGAAACAGAAAAGTCGGCTACTGAGCGAGGCATGCGCATTACTGGTTCAGAATTGATTGGATTGGTTCCGAAAAAAGTGCTCATCGACGCGGCGGACTTCTTCTTGAAAAAGCAAGAACGCTCTTTGGGGATTCCAGAAATGGAAAAAATGAAGATTGCCATTAAGTCGCTCGGACTCGATGAATTGAAGCCTTTTGATCCTCGCGAGAAGGTGATTGAATACTTGATCGAAGAGAAAACCGGAGCCTTGGTCGATATGACTTTGACCGAGTTCGCGAACGAAACTTCTAAGGAATCTCCTGCGCCTGGTGGAGGTTCGATTGCAGCATACGTTGGCGCTTTGGGCGTTTCATTGGGTGGAATGGTAGCCAATCTTTCAGCCCACAAACGCGGTTGGGATGAACGTTGGGAAGAGTTCTCGGATTGGGCCGTCAAAGCAGAGAAACTCAAGGTAGAATTGCTCCACTTAGTTGATGAAGACACCCAAGCCTTCAACCGAATCATGGAAGCCTTTGGTATGCCTAAGAACACCGATTCGGAAAAGGCCAAGCGCAGTGAGGCCATTCAAGATGCAACAAAGTACGCCATTTCCATACCTTACCAAACGATGGTTAAAGCATACGAAAGCATGGAGATTTGTGAGGCTATGGTCTTGCAAGGAAATCCCAATTCCATTACCGATGGCGCTGTGGGAGCCCTATGTGCTCGTTCCGCTGTTATTGGAGCGGAACTAAACGTACGCATCAATGCGGTTGACTTGAAGGATCGTGCTTTTGCCGACGATATGCTGAAGAAGGCAAGTGCCCTTCGTGCTAAGGCAATTGAGAAGGAAGCTTCGATTTTAAAGGCTACTGAGGCGAAGATCTAGTTGGTAGGGAGGTAGAAACTCCGCTGCAATTTATAATCTGCGTAGCGGTAGAGTACTTTTAGTTTCAGCTCATCGACATTGTCACAACCTTCATCCTTGTACTCCACAACATTCTTGTCTTGGAACGACTGTACGTTTTCAATGCGAATTGGACAAGAAGAGCTTATTTCAGGAAGCTTATTGGTGTTGATGGGATCGCCGTAAAGGAATAGGCCGTAGGTGAATGAACCTCTGGTTTGATCCAGCTGTCGGATGTTCACGTCGAAGAAGATTCCCTCCAGACTTTCAATCTTGTTTGCCGCCGCCTTTTTCTTGGATTTGGGAGAAACCTCTTTCAGATACTCCAGTTGCCGGATGTTCTCGATCAACTCTTCCACGGATTTATAGGTTCCAGCCTCAATCGATATGGCCCGAATCTGAGACTCCAATTCACTGCTCAAACTTTCAAAATTTCGAATGAGGGTACTCAGCTGAGCATCGCTGAATGGATATTTGATGTGGTAGTGCACCAGGCTTTGTCCGTTTTCCCTTTTCTTTTCCCAATAGAAGTCTTCGGCTTTCAATACAGAGATGCCTTTCAAAGGTTCGAAGTACTCGGAATTGACTTCCAAGTTGTTCTCATACACCTCCATGAATTCTTGACTCTCTTCGGTGCTTTCTGAAGTGTTGTAATTGGTGCTTGAGTTCACTTGTACCGCAACGGAGTTGACGATGGCCTCCTTCAGGTTGTTCATTGCCGAGAGCTTGGCCTCTTCATGCGTGCTTCCTTTTCCGCTGGTGATGATGTAGTTCTTTTCGACACCAAACATCCAATCGGGACTGGTAGAAGAGCTGCGCTCGAGAATGCGGTTGGTAGAACATCCAAAAAGTGGACTAATTAAGAGAACAATGAGTGCAAAATGGAAGCCCTGTATTACCTTTTGCGAAGGAGATTGGAAAGCTTCAACCATAAGTGGGATTTTTCTCGTTAACTATATAGTGACACCAACAAAACTGACACCAAAGGAATGGATAAAGAGGATTGTATTCTTCTTTCCCTTCCAACTAATTGTTGCTCAACTGAAGCGCAATTACACAACGCTCATACTTTGGGTACTTCTGTTCATGCTGATCAACGGCGGCTTGGGAGCCAACTATGGACTCAGGAGTTTGATGCTTTTCCCCGAGTATTTGGACAATTCGGGCATGCTCTCTCACCTCATTCTCGGACTGAGTGTTGGGGGGTTTGTCATTGCCTATCACATCACGAACTACATCATAAACGGCTTTCGATTTCCGGTGATAGCCACGATGTCGAATCCCTTCTATAAGTTTTCCCTCAACAACAGCTTGATTCCAATAATATTCATCGTGAATCACATGTGGCTCATGTGGGACGAACAGGTGCTGCGTGAGTTGGAAGATACGCAGACAGTAGCTTTAAACCTTCTTTCCTATCTGCTTGGTTGCGCTATTCTCATTGCGAGCACGGTCTTCTATTTCCTTCGAACCGACAAAGGCATTCTGAAGTTCGTTGAGAATCAAAAACCTCAGAACAAGCCTAAAATCCAGCCAGCGGGGCAGCTCTTCGGACGAAACAATATGTGGTACAGGCTCCTCAAGACGAAGGAGGAAGGTTGGAAGATTAAAACTTACATGGCACATCCCTTCAAAATTGAATTAGCCAGATCAAGCAACCACTACAACATCAAAATATTGCTCGATGTGTTCTCAAAAAATCACATCAATGCTACTCTATTTGAGTTGGTCGTCTTGGCAATCATACTCACTTCGGCGCTCTTTCACGACGTCGATTTCTTCATGATTCCGGCTGGCTCAAGCATCTTTCTGGTGTTTACCATACTGCTCTTAATCAGTGGAGCCACCTACACTTGGTTTAAATCCTGGTCGACGCTGTTCATGATTCTTATTCTTCTTTTGATTAACACTCTATCTCAATACGGTGTCTTTCAGTACAGGAGTTCCATTTATGGTCTGAAGTACGACGATGTTGAAATCCCATATACCAACGAACGCATTCAAGCCTTCAGCGATTCGGTAGAACTTCGAAATGCCAGCTACCAGCAAGAACTGCAAGTCTTAAACAACTGGAAAGCCAAGCAATCGAACGAAAAGCCTAAACTCTTATTGATCAATGTGAGTGGTGGTGGTCTCCGTTCTGCCTTTTGGACTTTCTACAGTTTACAGATGTCCGACAGTTTGCTTAAAGGACAGCTCTACAAACAAGCGCATTTGCTTTCAGGCTCATCGGGCGGAATGATTGGGGCTGCTTATTTGCGGGAACTTAAAATGCGCGGTGAAAACGCCTACAGCAGGGCTGCGCGCAATCGAGTGGGTTCCGATTTATTGAATGCCGTGACCTTCACCATTGCAGTAAACGACATCTTTCCACGATGGCAAACTTTTGAATTGGACGGACAGTCGTACATTAAAGACCGCGGCTCTGCTTTTGAACGTGTTCTAAATAAGAACCTAGTCGGCTTTCTTGATAAACGAATGGAAGACTATCGCCTACCAGAAATTGAGTCTGAAACACCTTCTTTTCTCTTCGCACCAACAATCAACAATGATGGGCGAAGGCTTTTTGCGGGAAGTCGCTCCTATGCAGTTCTAACAAAACCGTCGAAGGGGACAAAAGGAGCGATTCTGGAGTCGATTGATATGCAGTCGTATTTGGCGGAAGCGAATCCGGGCAAAGCCAAATTGAGTTCCATCATTCGCGTGAGTGCAACCTTCCCTTATGTATTTCCCAATGCGAGTTTGCCAACCAGTCCTGAGGTGGAAATGGCAGATGCTGGCTTGAGGGATAACTTCGGATTCATTTCCTCGATGCAGTACATCTTGAATTTCCAGGAATGGATAGAAGAGAATACCTCAGGAGTAGTGATACTTCAAGTGCGCGACCTTGTGGGTGAAATTCGAATTCGCAGCAACCCAAGATTGAGTTTGTTTGAATCACTTGGGAGTCCTCTTGGAGGATTTTACAACAACTGGGTCAACATTCAAGAATACAATCAGGAGGAGCACAAAGGCATGCTGGAAAAGCAATTGAAGGTGCCCTTGGATGTTCTGAGTTTTGAAATGGATCCAGGAGAAGATGAGCGAGTTTCTCTGAGTTGGCACCTGTCAAAAAAAGAGAAGAATACCATTCTAAAGTCGTGGAACACGAGGCACAACCAAAGTGTGTTAAAAAGCTTAGATGAGCTCTTGAAATAGGCTTGGCTTCTGCCTTTATTTTATATTTTCGATGAGACTAATTTAGCTGGATGGAACGACTCGAACTCATAGAGGAAATGCTCAAGAAGAACAAGAAGGATGTCTTCTTGAATTACGCAGCAGCCCTTGAGTATCGAAAGATTGGTGAGATCGCCAAGTCCGTTGACTTACTTGAACGCATCATTGAGTTGGACAAGACGTATCTAGGAGCTTATTACCAACTGGGTCAACTTTACGAAGAAACAGATCGCGTAAAAAAGGCCATTGCGGTTTACAGAAAAGGTCGTGTGATAGCTAAGGAGAAAAAAGATGAGAAGGCTTTAGGAGAGTTGACTGAATCTCTTTTGATGTTGGACGAGGACTTCGATGGCGCTTGGTAGGCCTTGATGTGAGAATGTGAAAATTAGCCAATTGATCACCTTTAGATTGATAATGCTGGCTTCGGCCGTATGAAGACTCTACAATTCGACTTGTTCTCATAATCTGTTACTGAATATTCTTGGGCTTGACATTCATTCGATTTGAACGAATGGACTTATTCGTCAATTATCAGAGAGCTTCATTCTATTAGTTTGGTGCAGAATGAAAACAACAGCATCATTTCTACAGTAAAAAGAACTCAGAAAAGAGCTAGATAGTTCAATCGAGGAGAAACCCCAAATTAGATCATTCTCAAATTCCCGTATTTCCACATTCTCTCATTTCCACATTACTGCATTGCCTGAGCCAACAAGATCAAATCGAATCCATTCTCATTCTTGACGCGTTCTTTGAATAGAACTTCAAATCCATGTTCTTTCAAGACAGTAGTTAAGAAACTCTCGTCGTAATAGTAGGTGAGGAGCTCATCACCTTTCGAAGATCGAACCAATCCAGAATCCGCATAGTTTCCTTCCATGGTGCTAATGTACAAAAGGCCATTTTGCTTCAAGGCTTTTGTGGATTCTTGAATCCAAGACAAACATTCTTCTTTGTCGAAGTAGGGGAAGATGAAGGCTGCAATCAAAGCATCATAGCCTGTTCCAATGGCATTGAGTTTATGAGCATCGGCTAATTTGAGTTCTGCCTCAGGAAGATTCCGCGCAGCGATGGCCAACATCTTTTCCGACAAATCAGTTGCGTGGAAGTCCAAATCTGGACGACGATCTAAGAGGTGTCGAGCGTTGTTTCCAGGTCCGCAAGCCACCTCGAGTAGCTGGGCCTTTTTTGGAAGCAGTTTTAGAAGCTTGTCAAAACCTTCTTGGTAACGAGAAACATCCATGTACTTCTCCGCATAGAGATCGGCATGTTTGTCAAAAAGCTCAACTGCTGAAGTAAGAGATTCTCCCATGAAAAATCAAATTCTCACATTTCCTCATTTCCTCATTTCCACATTGGCTATTTCTCACATTCTCACATCAATCCTCGCCCCAATTCTTAAACTCTTCTTCGGTCAACAGGAATGGGAAAAAGATGCGACGTTGGTATTTGGGGTGTAGGTAACGTTTCCATTCAGAGCCACCAGTAGCGGCTTTCACTTCTTGTCCGTGTTCGAGGTAAACCTCGGCAGTGCGCAAATGAACTTTAGGCCAGCCTACGTTAAACAGCTGGTCGTGCTCTCGCAGCTCCTTGACCAGCTCGTCGGTCATCTCTCCAGACTCTTTCAAGCGAAGGGCTTTTTGGTACACGCTCTTCGACCAATAGACTTCAGCCATATCCGTAAGGTGAGCCAAGTACTTCTTTTCAAAAACGCTGAGAAGAACAGACTTTTCGCCCGTTTTGCGATTGGTTCCTGCCTCTTGCCAGTACATATGCTGCATCAGCTCGTCGATGTCATCAGAATCTGCGAGTTCTTCTTTGTAGCGATGACTGAGTAGGTTGTGCAAAGGAGAGGTGATGATTTCTATTTCTCGAAACTGAACAGATTGAAAACCGGAAGCTGGAGTTAGGGTGTCGCGGAACTTTAAGTATTGCTCCGGCTCCATTCCTCCGCCCATAACGTCGAACGAATTCGTGCAGATTTCAGTGTATCGATTTGCTCGTCTGATTTTTTCAGCAAAGAATTTTTGATCTACTTCTTGATCTGTAATTTGAGTCAGCTCATGCTTGATGAGCTTGAGCAGAAGTTCTGTCAACTGATGGTAGATTACAAAAATCATCTCATCGGGAAAGTCGGTACGGGGGCGTTGAAGGCTCAGTAGAGTATCGACTTGAATGTAGTCCCAGTAGTTGATGGGCTTTGCATGCAGCAATCCGCTCAAGTAGGTCTCGATGGGTTGATTCTGTGCGTCGTATTTTTCTTGCAGAGCTTTGATCAGTTTTTCCATGCGCTTTTATTGAGCCCGAAAAATAGACATATCAAGAGAACTTGGGCTATTGTTAAGCTTTTCCTTTCTCTGAGAATTGTCAGGCAAAAAATTCAGCTGTGATGTTACATTTGCGGCCAATGACTTCAGAAGAAAAAGCAATTCTTAAATCCAACAGCCTTTTTAGCGAAGAGGACATCCTGGGTCTTCACACTCGAGAGCAGTTGATGCTTCACCTAAAAGAAAAAGGTGTAAACCCACAGTCCTTCCTAGACTATTGGGCATATGAAGAAGAGTTAAAGAAGCTACAAATTCAGTTGATCAAACTTCAGCGCTGGGTAGAAAAGACGGGTAGGCGCGTTGCGATCTTGTTTGAGGGTAGAGATGCCGCAGGAAAGGGCGGTTCCATCAGGAGATTCATCGAGCACTTGAACCCTCGGGCCATGCGTGTTGTTGCCTTATCTAAGCCGTCTGAAATTGAAAAAGGTCAATGGTACTTTCGTCGTTATGTGAGCAATCTGCCAAATCCGGGAGAAATGGTTTTCTTCGACCGATCCTGGTACAACAGGGCGGTTGTAGAGCCTGTGATGGGATTTTGCTCTACAGAGCAATACGAGCGTTTTATGAGGCAGGTTCCGGAATTTGAACACATGCTTTTTGAGGACAATGTAACGGTGATTAAATTCTGGTTCAGCATCTCAAAAGAGGAGCAGGCCAAGCGATTTACGCGCCGACGGAACAATGAACTGAAACAATGGAAGCTCAGTCCGGTGGATGAAAAAGGACAAGAATTGTGGGACACTTACACCCACTACAAGGAGGAAATGTTCAGTAAAACACATACCTCTTTCAGTCCGTGGATCATCGTAAAAACCAACAACAAAAAGGAAGCTCGCTTGGAGAGCATTCGATATTTATTGTCCCATTTTGATTACGATGGAAAAGAAGACAGCGACATTGTGTTGTATCCTGATCCGAATGTAATTCACCGTTTTCACAGAAGCATTTACCAAATCGACGGATGATGGATGAACTAGAACTCAGCGAGAAGGACATGCGTTTGTTCAATTCCAAATTGGGATTGAAATACTTGATGCGTACAAAAGAGGTGAACATCAAGAGAACCCTTAAAAAGGTGATCTACGAATCTCGTTTACGTAAAATGCAGATTGAGATGATCAAGATGCAGAAATGGATTCAAGCCAACAACAAGCGCGTCATCGTCATATTCGAAGGCAGGGACATGGCAGGAAAGAGTGGAGCCATCCGACGTATGACCGAGCACTTAAATCCGCGAGAGTATCGAGTGGTGGCCTTGCCGAAGCGGACAGGTAAAGAACAGTCGCAGTGGTATTTTCAACGGTACACGACTCATCTGCCAATGGGTGGAGAATTGGTCATTTTTGATCGCTCGTGGTACGACCGAGCGGTGATTGAACCCGTAAATGGCTACTGCACGCAAGCAGATTATGAAGAGTTTATGTCGCAAGTGGCGGTATTTGAACGGATGCTCTCGGAAAGCGGTATCCGTTTGATTAAATTCTATTTCTCGATTTCGAAAGAAGAGCAAATCGATCGCTTGGAGCGCATGAAAAAAGATCCTCGTAAAAAGCATAAGTTGACGCAGGACGACATCGACGCCCCTTCAAAGTGGGACGAATACACGAAATACAAGCAGCGCATGTTTGAGGTGTCAAACACAGAGGAAAACCCTTGGCAAATTGTACAAGCGAATTCCAAAATGATGGCGCGCATTAAAAGCATTCAATTCGTATTGGATAAACTCCCCTGGAAAGATGAAAAACCTGAAGCTTAGCTTACTTGTACTCCTTGTGGCAATAAGTCTTGAGTCAAACGCACAATGCAGTGCCAGTTGTTGCAGCATCGATTCGAATACCGAGTTTGCAGAATTGGCCAAGGACAAAAGTTTTCGTCGTTCGCACAAGGAACCAAAGGTCTATAAGTACAGCGGTGGTGGAAAGTGGATCGATTACGCCGTTAAAAACCAACCATCCGGACGCGCTTTTGAAATAAAAAGCAATGAGAAGAAGGACTGGGTATTTGTGATTCATGAATGGTGGGGACTCAACGATTACATTCAAAGGGAAGCTGAGAAGCTTGCGAAAGAGTTGAATGTGAATGTGTTGTGCCTCGATTTGTACGATGGAAAAGTGACATCGTCGAGAGATTCAGCTGGAGCTTTCATGCAAGCTGCCAAGAAGCCTCGGATTGAAAGTTTAATCAATTCTGCTTTGGCTTATGTGGGTAAAGAAGCGTCCATTTCAACCATCGGTTGGTGCTTTGGAGGAGGCTGGAGCCTGCAAACAGCTTTGATGGCTGGTGATCAAGCAAAAGCTTGCGTCATCTATTATGGAATGCCTGAGAAGGACATCGAACGGTTGAAAACCTTGAATTGTCCTGTACTCGGACTTTGGGCAGAGCAAGATGCTTGGATTACTCCTAAAGTGGTCGAAGACTTCAACGCGAACTTAAAGAGCTTGGGTAAATCGGTGCAATCCTTTTCATATCCTGAGAAACATGCTTTTGCAAACCCAAGCAATCCGCAGTATGCGGAAGAGGCAACCGGCGATGCCTGGAAGAAGGCCGTTGAGTTCCTCAAGAAGAACTAGAGCATTCATTAAAAGATTTGCAGTGAACTCTGGTGTTGATCGGGATCACAGTGTATGTCATCTGAACTTTTAGAGTTCAAAGAGTGATTCACCTTTTGAAAGGCCGTTTGGCGTTTCGATGACATTTTACGCAAACCAACTACTTCATATTTGTGATGGAAATAAAATCGATGGAAAAACCGAGCTGGAAAACCGAAGCACCCGTATTAGAAGCGATTCAAGAACGATGGAGTTGACGTGCTTTTTCTGAAAAGCATGTAGAACAAGAAAGTCTGAATTCAATATCTGAGGCAGCACGTTGGGCACCGTCAAGCATGAACGAGCAACCTTGGATGTTTCTCTACAGCCGAAAGGGCAGTGAGAATTGGACAATCATGTTCGATGCGCTCATGGAGGGAAACCAAGCCTGGGCACACCGTGCTCCAATTTTAATTCTCTGTATGGCAAAAAAGAACTTTGACTACAAGAACCGCCCGAACCGCCATTACGCTCATGATCTCGGACAAGCAGTAGCGAATCTTTCCCTGCAAGCAACAGAGTTGGGTCTCAACCTGCATCAAATGGGTGGCTATCACGCGGATCAATTGGAGGTTGCCTTTAAAGTCCCTGAAAACTGGGAAAGTTTTAGCGTGATCGCACTGGGTTATCCCGATAAAGCAGATACTTTAGAGGAACCCTTTCTATCGAGGGAACTTGCTCCTAGACAGCGAAAGCCGACTTCTGAGTTTGTACGAACTGAAGCATGGTAATATGCCCGAGAAAGAACGCATCATAGAATACAAGAAAGACGAAGAACTTACGGTAATCTGGAAACCAGATACCTGCATTCATTCTGCGAATTGTGTAAAGGGCTTGGCTCATGTTTTTAAACCTTCTGAACGCAGATGGATTCAAACAGAAAACGCAAGCACTGAAGAGCTGATGAATACAATTGATACGTGTCCATCAGGAGCCTTGTCATATAAAGTTAAAGGTCACGCAAGTGAGTCTTTGGAAATTAAAAATCAAGATGTTATGGATTTAGAAGTATTGAAAGATGGTCCTTTAAAGATCAGTGGTGAAGTGAAAGTGAAGCACAGCGATGGTAGAGAGGAAGTTCGTGAAAAAGCTACATTTCTATGTCGTTGCGGACAGTCTTCAAACAAACCTTATTGCGACGGCGCCCATAGCAAAACTGGTTTCAAAGAATGAGATAACTCATTTTCGGCATAGAATCGAAGCATTAGTTTCGATGTTAAATATGTCTGCACCTCTTGTTTTTCGTCCCCGATTTAAGTTCAGTACAGATCTTTCTCAGGAAGAAGTTTTGAAGCGTGTCATAGAATACGCCGATTCGGATGAATCGGAGCGTGTACATATCAAGATGGTACACAATCACCTTACGCTTGATATACCGACGGAAAACAAACATTACTATAGCCCACAACTCGATTTGAACCTCGAGAAGAAAGAGGAGGGAGGAACGCCTGTTCGCTGCCTCATTGTACCGGCACCCAACATTTGGACACTTTTCATGTTCGGATATGGCATCCTAGGCTTTGCTGCTGTAATCGGTCTTATGCTAGGCTTAAGTCAATGGCAGCTAGATCGCACCATGTGGGGGTTTTGGATCGTTGGAACGAGTTTGGGTCTTGGCGGTCTTTTGCATCTCGGCATTTTAGAAGGGCAGCGTTTGGCTCGTGATGAAATGCGTCTATTGAAGCATTTTCTTGACGAAGCTCTGGATTGCGATTGCTTTCAAGTCTCTGAAGATCAAAAGGCGGCTGAACAGGAGACTTCTTAGCGGGCTAAATCGGCTACATTTGCCGAATGACCAACGACATCGTCATACGCTCGTGGAAAGAGCTCTGTGATACCATTTACGTGGATTCCTGGAAGGAAGATCTTCAGAGATTTCGAACGGACTATGCTTTCCGCGGGGTCTCCGACAAGAATTACCCACTCGACAATCGCTTTCGGCGAAATTGCGGAAAGGATGAGAAGCTGGAATATCACCTTCTGAGAAATTTCAAGAAATACGCACAAATTGAGAACAGTTCGAATTTAACCTCCGATTGGCGAGTTCTCACGATTGGTCAGCATTATGGTTTACCAACTCGTTTGATTGATTGGACTTATTCACCATTTATAGCCGTTCACTTTGCTACTTCTGATTTATCGCAGCACGATCGCGATGGGGTCATTTGGATGCTCGATTTTGTGAAAGTGAATCAGTCTCTTCCAAGTCCATTGCGCGATGTACTGGAAGAAGTTGGGTCAAACACCTTCACGATGGAAATGCTAGAGGAGGCAGTTCCAGACATCTCCAAATTCGATCGATTAACCCGTGAAAACTTGGTGCTCTTTTTTGAGCCGCCTTCGCTGGATGCGCGAATCATCAACCAGTACGCCTTTTTCTCTGTAATGAATAAAGCGACTGCGCGTCTTGATCTTTGGTTGAAGAAACACCCCGAGATGTATCGCAGAATCATCATTCCTGCAAGCCTAAAATTGGAAGTTCGGGATAAATTAGACCAAGCGAACATCAACGAGCGACTGCTTTTTCCTGGGCTCGATGGTTTGGCAGCCTGGTTAGGTCGGCATTATAGCCCGGCTCAGCGCGATTAATTCTTCTTTCTTGCGATGATGAATATCGAGTCGTCGCGATCCATCTCAGAATACAATGCATGCACTTGCGGCTCAAAGGCATGGCTAAAAATCTCTACGAGCTCCTCTTCAAGGTAATACTGAAAGAAAGTTTTCTCAATGACTTCGTTCTTATCGCCTTTCCAAAAAGAGTGCGCAACGATGCCATTTTTTGTGAGGTGTTGGGCTTGATTGGAGAGCGAAGTTTTCAGTTCCTCTTTACTGAAGTGATGCATTACCTTGTTCGAGAAAATTGCGTCAACAACAAAAGTGGTATTCATCTCTAGAGCGTCGATGACTTCCATTTTGAAATTTGGATGTTTCTCCTTAAAGATTTCCAGGAAGTAGGGAAATCGGTCGGAACCTACGCAATCAAAGAATTCGTTGAGAATAAGAAGGTCCTTTCCAGGCCCCATTCCCAATTCCAAAACCGAAGAAGCCTCCGGAAGAAATTGACGAAGAATCTCAACCAATGCTCTTCCGTCGTAGCCTTGTGCGAGTTTGATGTACTTATCTATGTTTTCTTTTTTCTCGTAAAACACTGTTTATCAGATCAAAGCTGTTCGATGTCAAGAAAAGAACAATTTCTTGAGAACCTTTTATAGATTATTGTGTTTAGCGCCCAACGGCCTGGCCCTATTTGAAACCAATTATCGTTAATCACTCAATCAATTTAAATGAAAACAGGAATTAAATTTTTAGGAATGTCGTTCATGGCTTTTGCTCTTACAGCATGTGGCGGAGCGGCTGAGTCAAGTTCAGAGAATACAGAAGCACCAGCAGCGGAAGCCGCAGTTGAAGCTCCTGCTAAAATGGATTACATGATCGACACTGAGAAATCAGCTGTGAGCTGGGCTGGTGAAATGATGGGCGTTTACACGCACACTGGTACCCTTTCTTTTTCTGAAGGATCTGTAAGCGTAGAGAATGGAGCCATCACTGGAGGAATGTTCGCAGTTGACATGACTACAATGTCTCCAACAGATGCAAACTACAAAGACGAAGACGGTGGACGCTCAAGTGATCTAGTAGGTCACCTTAGCTCACCAGACTTTTTTAATGTGGCTGAATTTCCATCTGCTGCCTTGACCATTACTGGTGCAGGCGAAGAAGGATTGATGGCAGATCTTACCATCAGAGGAAAAACAAACTCTGAGGTAATCACTGACATCACCATGGACGCCGAGGCTGGAACAGCAAGTGGTAAAATGACCATCGACCGTAGAAAGTATGATGTAGTATGGGATCTCCCAATGAAAGAAATGGTTCTTTCTGACAACATCACTATGGATGTTCAGTTGGTTATGGCTCAGTAACAAGATTTAGATTTGAATTTTGAAGCCCTTCTTGACGAGTTCAGGAAGGGCTTTTCTTTTGCACTACATTCGCCCAATTGAGGATTGACATGGAACAAGAAGACATCGAAAAAGACTTGAATGGCTTGGCTGAACAGAGCAAGGGCCTTGACTTAAGCCCTGCTGAATTCGATGATTTTTTCAAGAGTTTGGCGAACTACAGTTCTGACTTTCTAAAAGACACCCACAAGGGATTAGCATACAAGGAAACCCAGGATAAAGGCCTTGGAATTCGCTCGATTCCAATTCCAGAAAAGGGCGCACGCAATCCCGACGAACTTCTTGAACATTATAAAAAGCATGTTGAAGATGCGGGTCTCAATCCAGCCTCTGGCGGTCACTTGGCTTACATACCTGGAGGAGGAGTTCCCGTATCGGCCTTCGGTGATTTCATAGCTGCCATTACCAATCGCTATTCAGGTGTTTTTTTCGCAAATCCTGGCGCAGTTCGAATGGAAAACCTTCTTGTGGAGTGGATGGCCAAAGAGCTTGGTTTTGGAGACTGTTATGGAAATCTGAGCTCTGGTGGGAGCATTGCCAACCTCATTGCCATTACAGCGGCCCGCGATGCGCATGGAGTAGAGGCGGAGGGAATTCGGAAAGCGGTCATCTACCTCACTGAGCAAGCGCATCACTCAATTCAAAAGGCAATTCGTATTTGCGGCCTAGCGCCAGCGGTTCTGCGTTACATTCCTGTCGATGAAGCTTTTCGCATGAACAGCGTTCTTCTCGAGAAACAAATTCTAAAAGACAAGGCAGATGGCTTAAATCCTTTTTTGCTCGTAAGCTCCATGGGGACCACCGATACCGGAGGAATAGATCCAATCGAGGAATTGGACAAGCATTGCAAAGAGCATGGCCTATGGCATCACATCGATGCCGCTTATGGAGGTTTCTTTCTAATGCTGGAGCAGTTTTCATATTTGAAGAAGACCATCGCTCAGGTCGACTCTATGACGGTCGATCCGCACAAAGGCTTGTTTTTGCCTTACGGATTAGGTACCGTATTGGTTCGGAACAAAAAGGCCTTGAAGGAAAGCCACTATTATTTAGCAAACTACATGCAGGATACACTGAGTGCGCTCGAGGAGGAGTCGCCAGCGGATTATTCTCCAGAACTCACGAAGCACTTTCGAGGAATGCGCATGTGGCTCGCTTTGCAGTATTATGGGACTGACGTTTTTAGGGCTTGCCTGGAAGAGAAACTTCTCCTAACAACTTACTTCTATCAAAAAGTAGAGAATCTCGGATTTGTAAGAGGTCCAGAGCCAGAGTTGAGCGTATGCATTTATCGCTTTGTGCCAGAATCTGGCGATGCAAATCAATTCAATATGGATCTAGTTGAAGCGGTACGAATCGATGGACGAGTATTTCTATCCAGTACTAGTATCAATGGAGTGATTTGGTTGCGATTGGCCGTATTGGCATTTCGCACAAAGAAGGCCACAATCGACCTTTGCTTGCAAGTTCTAGAGGAGAAGGTGAAGATGCTTCAGTCCTAGATCAGAGGTTCCGCACGTGGGCATTTCTACTGAGTTCGCTTCGGTGATTTGGATGAGCAATCCCGATGAGAGCCTTGGCGCGTTCCTTCAAAGATTTCCCGTATAGATTCACAACACCGTATTCAGTGGCAACGTAATCCACGTGAGCTCGCGTTGTTACTACTCCAGCACCGAATTGTAGCATGGATACAATCCTGCTATCGCCATTTTTAGTCGTGGATGGCAAGGCGATGATTGGTTTTCCGTCTTTCGAGAGAGAAGCACCTCGAATGAAGTCCATTTGGCCACCAACTCCAGAGTATATTTTCTTACCAATACTATCTGCGCAGACTTGTCCTGTGAGGTCGATCTCAATCGCCGAATTGATGGCGGTGACCTTATCGTTCTTGCTAATGACGCTTGTGTTGTTCACGTAGTCGGATTCCAGCATTTCTACCATTGGGTTGTCGTCGATGAAATCGTATAACTCTTGACTTCCCATGACGAAGGAAGAGACAATCTTTCGTTTATGCTTGTGCTTTAAGCTCCCTGTGATGGCCCCTTTTTTTTAGGAGTGTAAGCAGACCGTCAGAAAACATCTCGGTATGAATTCCTAAGTCTTTGTGATCACCCAAGCAAGAGAGCACCGCATCGGGAATAGCACCAATACCCATTTGAAGGGTTGCTCCATTTTCCACGAGTTCGGCAACATTTTCGCCAATTGCTTTAGAAACATCATCAAGTTTCGGGGCCTTCACTTCAGGAAGAAAGGCATCTCCTTCAACCATAGCATCGATGTGACTTACATGTATTACGCCGTCTCCATGAGTGCGAGGCATAAAACGATTCACTTGTGCAATTACATATTTAGCGCATTCTTCAGCAGCTCTGCTGGTATCAACACTCGCCCCAAGTTAGCAATAGCCATGTATGTCCGGAGGTGAAACCGAAATTAATGCGACATCAATTGGAATGATTCCCTTTCGAAATAGAGTAGGGACTTCGCTCAAAAATACGGGGATGTAAGATCCGCGTCCTTCTTGAATTGCTTTTCGAACATTGCCGCCAACAAACAGCGACTTAATCTCAAAGGAATCTTGCATCTCCTTACTAGCGTAGGGAGCCGGTCCTTCGGTGTGCAGTGCGTAGATGGATACATTTTTCAGTTCCGGTCCACGGTCAGACATGGCTTTAATAAGCTCTTGTGGAGCTGAAACTGCCGTGTATATGAAGATGTTGTCGCCCGACTTAATGACCTTTACGGCCTCCTCAGCAGTTGTTAGCATGAATCAAGTATTCCTTTAAGTTTTCTCTGTCCACTAAACTATGGATATGATCCAACCTAAATTCCTGATAGTTGTCAAGTTTGAGGTATTCGACTGACTTTCTTGCCTCGAGCTGAACGATCTTTCCATGAAAGATTCTTCCGTCTTTTAGCTTTAACTCAACAACTCGAGATCTCATCGCAAGGATTTCCAGCTCATCGTATACAGAGCAAGAAATTGGGATGTAATCACTCATTCAATCGAGTTACAACCTTTTTGGTGATGGTATCGCCAACTTTCTTAAAGGCCTTCATTCCGGCTTGATCAAAATTCCCTCCGGCATCTTTTACACCATTGTAGGCTTCGTTTAAGATTTCAGCACCCGTGGCCATATCAGTAACAATAACCTCTGCATCGCAATAAGAGAAGTACAAAGACTGCATGTTTCCGCCATTTCTAGCACGTGCATTCACCGTAATCATTAATTCAGCTTCTGCGGCATTGGAAGTGAAATTGAAACCCATTTTGGAGAGTTCTTCTTTTAGTAGGGGAGTAATGATCGGAACGCCTAAGGCAACTCCATTTTGACTTTCATTTACTTGAAAAGTGATTTTTGGTCCCGCAATATTCCAAATCATTCGTGAAGAAGGAAGCTTACGTTCTTTAATGACTCTCTCGATGAAGCTTGAATTTTCATCCAATTGTAAATATCCTGCGAGATCTATTTCTACAAACAGAATTTGCGTCGCTTTGCACGAACGGATCTTATCTATTTTAAACGAAAAGCTACCATTGTCATTGCTGAGGAATTTAATAACCTCTCCGCTTGTCACGTTTCTTATTTGCAATGGAATGGCCGTTCCCGGAATTGAGTTGAGCACAAGCCCTTTGATTTGAGCTAGTATAGGCTTTTGACATATGCCACTAAATTCGCTTGAACTGAGCTTAATTTCAATGGACTCGATTTTCTGTAGCCGTTTTGCACCTGGAGGCAGGTAGTAGTCTTCTTCGAGATGCTGTTTGGCCATGGCCGACTTTGACGCTGCTACAGTCTTGCCTTCAGCATTAATAGCTTCTAAGGTGATCTCAATAATATCCCCATTGATTCTCCAGCTTCCGTGCAAGTCCAGTTCATCCTTTCTGGGTTCCTTGACTTGTTCAATCTTACCTAACTGTTCTGAAACTGATTTCTTCAAATCATGTCCCATTGGACTATTCATGCCACTTCCTTCATAACTGAAGCCTTGAACTTCCAATTTGGATTTATCTAATTCGAAACCATGGAGTAGGTTGTAGGCTTTTTGGAAAGCTGCTGCATTTACGGTCATTTTTGGCGAAGAATGAATCTTCTTAAGCTGCGTTTGTCTTTTAGCCTGAACTTCAGCAATCTCAGTAGTTTTTTGATCCATATCAGATCTGTACCCCAAAACTTCCAAGGTCTTTTGGCCGAGAGCAATTTGAGGAGATAAGCTATCGCCATGGATGATTGCTTCCATTGCCAACTCAGGATCACCAGTGCTTAAGTATATTTCTGAGGTAGAGATTCCTTGGCTCAATTCTCTGATGGCATCGCGGATTAAGCCGTGGTAATGATCGTACAAACTTTGGCGGCTCACATAAGCAAAGCCATAAGCCTTCTTTGCTTGAGGGTCGTAGTACTTCTCTACTTGTAGGCCTATAAGTTTTAGCCCCGAAGATGAATTGGTTTTGGAGCTGAAGCTTTCGTAAAACTCATCTCCATAATCTGCGACTGCGGAGTTGCTTTCCGTTTTTATATCTACGGTAATTGATTCAAGAAGCTCAGACTTAGCTTGAGCTACGAGTTGATACAGCACATCTTCGACTTCCTTCTTCTTTACATTTTCTTCCCAGTAGTAGCCAGTCAGAAACTTATCGTTGGGGTAGAGCGATTGTCTTTTTGAGTCTTCTGTCCATTGCGGTGCCTGCGCGCGAGCACCCACAAATACTAAAAGGAAAAAGAAAGCCGGTAAAGTCCTAAGACTAATTACCGGCTTAATGCTTTGCAGTTTGTGCATGTTTTATTTTGTATCGTCTTGATGAATGTAGCCTTCGCTACCATTGACAAGTTTCACTTTAATGAAAGGACCTTCTTTGCCTGTTACTTCCAATTCTATGCCACCGGGTACTTGAGCAGCAACCTTGCCTTGTTTCATTGGCTCAGTGTAGACCTTTACTCGGTCCTTAGTACCACCTTTTGTTTTGATGGTTTCAACAACTTCAGCCGAGATGGTTTGACCATCAGCAGCACTGACGTCACCTGCATCTATTTTCCATCCTTGAGCCTTTAGAGCAGCAACAGTTTCTTTTCCAGTTTCAGCTCTTTCAAGAGCAGCGTTGTACTGTTTGTCATCGTCGATGCCCGTGGCTGTTTTGTGCATTTTGATGGCATTGTCATAGTCGAGAACAGCTTCGTAGGTAAGTCCTAAGTTGTAAGCAAGACGAGCGTTGTAGCTGTCTTCTTTGAAGATGGCTTGATAGATTCCAAGTGCTTGTGCTACATCACCATCTTTAGCTGCATCAACAGCATCCTTAGCACGATCTTTAAAGGCCTTCACCTTAATCTTCTCAAGATCGTAGTTGATCAAACGAAAAGTAGGAGCGATGAAGTTGGTCAAATCACCGGCGACAGCTTTAATACCATTGTCTCTCAAGATTTCCACACTGGTCAGGGCCGCAGCAGCTTTTGATTTAATGGCATTTGATTTCTTATCCGTCATTGTCCGTGTCTTGGTTGTAACGGCGATGATTTGCCCAGTTTCAACCGCGATGATTTTCATTGTGGCCTCAACAATTACGGTTCGTGTGTAGGTTGTTACATATCTAGTAACGGCGCCTTCCTTGTTTTTGATCGCTTTGGTTTCAGCCTTGTCACCTGCATTGGTGTACTTGTATGAGCCACTGATGATTGCGTCCAAACCGAGAAGCTTTCCAACTTGTGCGGCCTCATTGTCATCTACAGCACCGGAAGCGCCCAATTGTTGTTCCTTGATGATGTTGTCCAGTTGTGAACGTTCCACAACGATGAACTGATTCATCTTAACATCTGGCTTGTATGCCTTGCCAAATTTGATGGCGCCACGATCCTCGTTGAGAAGATCAGTAGTCATGTAGTTCGGAAAATTGTCTCCGTATGCATCTTGGTACCAGTAGTTGTAATTGCTGATGCCCGAATTCTGAAATTTCATAATTGAAATCTTTTGAATTCCTGGAAGAGCTTTTTCAGGACCTTGAATCATGAAGGCTCTCAGTTGAGCATTCAAGGTGATGGCTGCCACTAGCAGACCTATGGTTAGAAATATCTTTTTCATTGTCAATTGGTTTAAGCGACAAATGTATAATTTATCAATCCCTTTTGTTGAACCTTTTTGAACGATGAAAGTTACCTTTGCAGAACATGAAAAAATTCAACATTCCTAACTACTACAGGAGCTCATTTATTGGTGAGATTAAGAAGGCTCGGAGGGTGAGTGACCCAAGGAAGAAGGATTTCACGCCGACGACTTTGAACTTTGGCGGCTTAGAAGTTTTGGTAGCTCGGCATTTTGGTTTTTGCTACGGAGTTGAAAATGCCATTGAGATTTCCTACAAAACATTGGAGGAGAATAAGGGAAAGCGTGTTTTCTTGTTGAGTCAAATGATTCACAACCCCGCGGTGAATGCAGACCTTGAATCGAAAGGCATCGAATTCATCATGGATACCGAGGGCAATCACTTCATGGAGTTTGACGAATTAAAGTCAGACGATGTGGTAATCATTCCCGCATTCGGAACGACTGTAGAAATAGAGGAAATTCTGAAAGCCAAGGGCATTCAAATTGAACAGTACAACACAACCTGTCCTTTTGTCGAGCGCGTTTGGACTGCTTCGTCAAAACTTGGGAAGAACAATTCAAGCGTCATCATCCACGGTAAGCCTTCGCACGAAGAAACTCGAGCCACCTTTTCTCACGCAAAGGAAGAAGCGCCCAGCGTGGTAGTGAAAGACATGGAGGAGGCCGTGATACTTGGTGAGATTATATCCGGTGTGCGCCCGATAACGGAATTTGAGGACAGCTTCCGCCATCGTGCTTCCGAAAATTTTGACCCTTCCAGAGACTTCGATAAAGTAGGGGTCATCAATCAAACGACCATGTTGGCCGAAGAAACCCATGCCATTGCAGAGCACTTTAAGAAAGTGATGATAGCAAAACATGGAGAGGAGAAGCTAAAAGAGCACTTCACCGACACCCGCGACACCCTGTGTTATGCTACAAACGACAACCAGCAGGCCACTTATGCTCTTCTTGAAGAGCCAGCGGACTTTGCTATTGTGGTAGGTGGATACAACAGCTCGAATACCTCTCATCTAGTGGAGCTCTGCGAAGAAAAGTTGGATACTTATTTTATTTCAGGTCCAGAGGAAATAAAAGAGGATGGTTCCATTCATCACTACAACTGGAGAACGGGAGAGCATTTGATCACAGAGGCTTTTCTGCCTGTAAGGCGACCTTTGAAAATGATTCTTACCTCAGGGGCTAGTTGCCCGGATACGGTTGTTGATGCAGTTTTAGATCGAATTTTTGACTTCGTTGAAGTGAAGCGAAGTAGGGAGGAAGTCCTACTTGAGCTGGCCTAGCTCGCACTCACACTGGCCCAGTTTTCACCACGTTTGATGCGGTATAGTTGCATTTCGCTGATGCCAAATTGTTTGGCGATGATTTTTAAGCGAGTCTTTCGTTGAGGATTGTTGATGATTTTCTTCAATCGAATCACCTCAGTTTCTGTGAGCTTCGAATACTTCCTTTTTCCTTTGATTGGCTTGAAGTTAGGTCCGCTAAATTGATGGCGCTCTTTTTCTTTCTTGCTGGCCCATCTTAGGTTTTCTACATAATTGTTGAGCTTGTTGTAGTCCATATGGATCACATACAGCTGCCGATCATTTTCTTTAGGTATGAAATGTTCAGCTACGAGCTTGTGAATGTATTTCGTGAAGGTTGGTCCGTTGTGAACTTTGAAGGTGACCGTTGGATACCCCTTGATTAAATAGTGCTTCTTAATCTTACCATTCTCTTTGTCGTAGGCAAAGCTTTTAATTCGACCGTAGTTCGAAATTTGGTAATCGGTTTTAGGATTAAAACCTTCAATGTGGAGTTCGATCCACACTTCGTTCCAGAAGTGGTTCTCCATGACTATTTTGGGGCATTAATAGATTGGGAATTGGCAATATACGATTAAAAGGCTAAAAGCACAAGCCTCAGCATGTTGCGCTACACATCTACTTGCTTCCAAGCCCGTTTTCGCAAGAAGTACAATGAACCAACAAGCAAAAAGCTGAAGTATATGAATTCACTTGTCCAGGTCATTTCCAAGCCCATTTTCAACTCCTTCGAAACGAAATAGGCATAGGAGAGGTAGATCAATACACTCATTCCTTCCACGCCTAAACTTGTGCGGGTAAGTCCAGTTCCTGAAAGAGCTCGAAAGCTCAAGATTCCTGCACAGAAAAGAAAGAGAACAGCATTCACAATATAGAAAGTTGGTTTAGCTGCTTCAATCAAGGCAGGGTCATTCGCAAACACTCCGATGATCTCGTCAGAGAACGTTAAGCTCACAATCAGAACAAGGATGTTGAAACCAAAGCCAATCACAATTACTCTCTTTAGGAGCTTGAATACCGACTCGTCTTCCCCGCGACCAATGAGATTACTTACCAATGTATTTGTGGCATCGCCCAAGGAAAAGAGAGGGAAAGTGATCAGCATATAAAGACTTCGGACAATGTGAGATATCGCCAGCTCGCGTTCTCCCAAACTTTCAATGAGACTGAAAAAAGTAAACCAAGCCATTAGAGTTAGGCTGTTTTGAAGCATTAGAGGACTACTTAAATTAAGTTGATGTTTGAGCAGGCTCAGATTGGGAGCTCTGAATCGGAATAGATCATATTTCTTGAGGTCTACATTTCGGATGGTATACACTAAGAGAAGCAGTGTTCCAACACCTTCACTAATGTTCGACGCCATTGCGGCCCCAGAGATTCCCAGTTGGGGTAGACCCAAATTCCCGAAAATAAATCCATAGTCCAATATGATGTTCAAACCACTGGCTATGGGCATCAGAACCGCTATCACTCGCGTTTTGGCGATTCCAACATAAAATGAGATGAAGCCCATATTGAGCAGAGTGAAGAAGATTCCCCAAGAACGCATGCGCAGGAATTCTTGTATTCCTGCCAAAACTTCATTCGAGCTGACAAGCAGTGGTATCAAAAAGGCGGAGGCCAGGAGAATGCTTACCACAGCGAGAGAGGAGTAGAAGAGTATGAAATAAATTCCTTGATCGAAATTCCTTCCAATTTCCCTCAACAAACCCTGACCATTTCTTCTGCCAAGAATGATTTGAACTCCTGTCGTAAAGCCCATCCCAACGAAGGCGAATATGAAGTAGAAGATGTTTGCATTGCCCACGGCACCAAGCTCCACTTCGCCCAACCAACTTAAAAAGATGGTGTCGGTGATGCCTACAATGTTCAGTGACAAGCCCCCGATGATGATGGGTAATGTTACTGCGACGATGTTTTTAAAACTAGTGAGGTCTTGTCTTACTTCCAATGGAGAAACATGAGGGCTCAAAGTTGATTAAAAAGCACTTTAGTTACCTTTGGTTGGTGCGGAAACTCCTGACAAGCATATTTCTCATTCATTCGGCCGTTCTTGGCTTTGCGGATAGTTTGAGTGTCAAGTTGGAAGTTTTAGGAACCGATTCGAATAGATTGGTTTACATCGACTCACTTCTAGAGAGTTGCGTACATCACGAGCCTCAAAAAGCGATTCGTTTTACACACGATGCTGAGCAAATCATCGATCGAATGGAGAGCTCCGAATTGGTGGTACGAACCCTTTACCTAATGGGGGACAACTACCGGGCTCTCGGACTTTACGATCAAGCCTTAAGATCCTATTCCAAATCGCATCGGATTGCAGAGTTTGAAGGCTTCTCTAAAAGTGAAGCTGAGGTTCTAGTGCGAATTGGTGATTTGTACCTTGATGAGCAAGTTTATCCTTTGGCTTTAGAGAACTATTTCAGAGCGCGGGACATCTTTAGGAGTGTCGGCGACTTAAATGGCTTGTCGTCCTGCTACCGAAAGTGGGGAGCTGTTAAGCTTATTTTGGGAGATTTTCAAGCTGCAGAAAAGAGTTTCAATGACGCCCTTGAGACAGCAGAGAATGCTAAGAGTTTGTCGTCCATTGCCTACGCTTACTTAGGCTTAGGAACACTTGAGGAGACTCAAATGAATTATGTGCGAAGCCTCGAACTTTACGAGAAAGCCGTAAACCTTTTGGGTGGGACAAGCTACGATGGTGTTTTGGCGCAATCTTATCAACGGATTGGCGACGCCTACAATCATTCAGGTGATTTTCAGAAATCGCTAGAAAACTACATCAAGTCGCTTTGGATCTACAAATCGAATGGAGATAAAACGGAAGAGGCCAACTTGTATTTGTCATTGGCGAAGTTGTATCTGAATGAAAAGGACTTTCGGCAAGTTGAAAATTTGGCCGGACAAGCACTAGGGATTTCAAAAGATAACGGACTCCTGCTTCCGCAGAAGAGGGCTTACCTATTGCTCTCGCAAGCAAGTGTTCAGGTAGATGATTACCAAGCAGCTCTCAGAAATTATAGAGAATATTCGATGATTAAAGATTCGATTTTCAATGCGAACATTGCGAATGTGATTGCCGATGTGGAAGTTCGCAATGAATCGGATAAGAAGAACCGCGAAATTGCCCAGTTGGAAAAAGGACAACTCGAGCAGCAAGTTGAGTTGGCTAAAAAGAATGCCCAGAGAAACACCCTCTTTGTGGTGCTCATTTTCGCCGTCATCATAGCCATCATCCTCTTCTATCTGTATTGGACCAAGACTATGACCAACAAAGTGATTCTTGAAGCCAAGCTGGAGGCTGAGGAGGCGACACGGGCAAAGGCCAACTTCCTCTCCACGATGAGCCACGAGATACGCACTCCGATGAATGCTATTATTGGAATGAGTCATTTATTGAATAAAGAACAACTTTCGGAATCGCAAACAGAGAAGGTTGAAATCATTCATTTCTCGGCGAAAAATCTGCTGAATCTCATCAACGACATTCTCGACTTCTCCAAAATTGAATCTGGAAAAATTGAGCTCGAAGAGGTAGACTTTAAGCCGCGGGAATTGATGCGAAACCTATACAGAACCTTTGAGTCTAAAGCTTCAGAGAAGAAGATCGGATTCAATTATAAGGTGGACAGTGCAGTTCCTGAAATGCTTAAAGGGGATCCCAGCAGACTGAGTCAAATATTGATCAACCTCATCAGCAACGCACTCAAGTTTACGGATAAAGGCGAGGTGAGTCTTTTGGTGAACCTAGATGCTTTGTACGAAAATCAGGCTGAACTTGAATTTCGGGTGATGGATACAGGGATTGGCATTCCTCTCAACAAACAAGAATTGATTTTTGAAAGTTTCTCGCAGGCTGAAACGGATACCACTCGCAAGTTTGGTGGAACCGGCTTGGGATTGGCGATTACAAAGAGCCTAACCGAGCTCCAGCTGGGAAGCATTAAAGTTGTGAGTCAGCCTGGTTTGGGCTCTGAATTCATCGTCCGGATTCCGTATTTGATTGCAGAGAATAAGCCTGAATCTGTTCCCGTTGAAGAAAGTCCAATCGTCAACATCAAGAAGCTTGCAGGTAAGCGCGTATTGGTTGTTGAAGACGATCTAGTGAATCAGAAGGTTGCGCAAAGCATTCTTGCAGGTTGGGATTTGGAGATTGAGATTGCCGAGAACGGCCTGGTTGCTCTAGAGAAACTAAAAGAAGCAGACTTTGACATCATTCTCATGGACTTACATATGCCTGAAATGGATGGCTATGAATCATCCGTAGCCATACGTAACCTTGCAGACAAGAGAAAGAGGAGCATACCCATCATCGCCCTCACCGCGGATGCATTCATGGAAGTGAAGGAGCGGATTCTTGCGGCCGAGATGAATGACTTTGTCTCAAAACCATTCGTGCCAGCTGAGCTTCAGAAGAAGTTGATTAAGAATATGTCGGCTTAAGCTGAGCCTTAGCGATCAGCTTTTGTTGCCTTAAAATCATCCTTGTAGATGACTTTCTCTCCATCCACGAGTCTTCCAATCACCCGAAAACTTGTTCTCCGGTTTTTCGCGCGTCCAACAACATCGTCGGAGCCATCCGCTTTCTCATTTGGCACCAAGGGCTTGGCTTCTCCATAACCTTTATAGCTCAGCCGCTGCTTGTCGATTCCCAGTTTCCTAAGGTAGTTGACAACCGACTTCGCTCGATTGTTTGAGAGGTTCATATTGTAGGGAAAAGATCCTTTGCTGTCGGTATGCGAGCCAATCTCCACAATGATTTCAGGATTCTCGAGCATGATTTTATAAATGCTGGTGTCGATGGCATGGCGAGCATCCTCGGATACGAGCCTAATCATTGGGGAGCGCATACGCCTTGAAGCTCGGAGCAATGAATTGGTTAGTTATAGATGGACTCCGAATACTCAAATGGATTGTGAAGATTGCCCGAGTCCTGAAGTGCAACCATTGGACTCTACGGAGTATTGTGTCGTTATAAGCGACGAGAATGGCTGCTTTGAGGTGGAGCGTTGCATACTCATTGCCATCGACAAGAAATATTCCTTGAACGTTCCACAATCTTTTAGTCCCAATGGAGATGGCAGCAATGAACGCATTTTTGTAAAGGGTTGGGGATTGGATAAATTGCTTGAATGGCGCATATACAACCGCTGGGGACAGCAAGTATATGAGAGCGCTGACCTAGATGAAGGCTGGGATGGAAGTTATCGAGGGGAGCCCCAAAACATGGATACATATGCTTATGTAGTTCGGGCTTTGAACTTTGATGGAGAAGAAATGGTTCTTGAAGGTTTCATTACCCTCATTCGTTAGGTTAATTCAAGCATTTTACCACCTTTGTAACCATGGATTTTAGGGCGATTCACCAGGAGTATAAATTACCAACGTTCAACCGACGTTACATCCCACCTGAACAAATTGAGGAGCAAATCGCCTCTTTTGGACTCAAAGGACTAGAGATTGGTCAGTCTGTTGAAGAGCGACCAATACGAGTTTTCCGATTTGGTGCTGGTCCAACCAAAGTGATCTTGTGGTCGCAAATGCATGGAAATGAGTCAACTGGCACAAGAGTATTCTTAGATATTTTCAACTTTTTCATCAATGACCGGGAGCGTCAAAAGGAGCTCATTTCGAATTTGAGCTTGTACTTCATTCCTATGCTCAATCCCGATGGGGCTGAAGTCTATTCAAGGGCTAACGCTAAAGGGGTGGATTTGAACCGCGACTTTGTGAATCCAAAAAGTCCGGAGATGAAAGCTTTTGTGGACTACGTGAATAAAATCAAGCCAGATTGGGCTTTCAACATGCACGATCAGCGCAATATTTTTAATGTTTCTGGTGATTACCACCCGGCAACGATTTCTCTTCTCGCTCCCTCCGTAGATGAAGAGCGAAGCATGACTCCCGAAAGAGAGGATGCTATGAAGTTGTGTGGCGCCATGTATGATGAGCTTCAGAAGGACTTCTCGAACAACATAAGCCGCTTCACCGATGAGTTTTATCCCTTGGCCTCGGGAGACAATATGCAGAAGCAAGGCGTGCGCACCGTTACGGTCGAAAGTGGAGGATATCCCAACGACCCAATGCGAGAGGCAGGCCGTCTGAGTACTTTCGCGAGTTTGTTAAGAGCCCTTCAAGTGCTCGATTCAGGTGAATTGGAAGAGTGGGATGCAGGCATTTACCAAAAAATCCCTCTACCCGAAAAGAACTTGTGTGATGTGCTTATCTGGAACGAAGAGATGACATATTGCTACGCCTTCGTTGAAGATCGATACATGGACAATGGCCAGCTCAAAGTGGAGTTTGAACTGATTGAGCAGGGTGAGCTTAAAGACATAAGAGGTTACCGAGAGTTCAAGGCCATTGAGCCCATTGACTTTAAAAATGGGGTTCATTTGAACATGGACGACATTTCGGATGTTTCTGATTTACTAATCGACAGAGGTGTAAATGCAGCAGAAAAAACCATTAAATCCAATTGATCCCGAGAAGATCACCGAAAAGCCTTCCAGCTTACCCTATGCGCATACGGTGGGCGGAGTCCCGATTAAACCAATAGACCAAGGACGCACAAAGGGCAGAGCCATGATGGCGATGTACGAACAGACCGATCGTCAGCTTGGGCAAATTCATAAGCAGATTCAGTTGCTCGCAGAACAGGCGAAGGCCATTCAAGAGCGGAAGGAACTTTCAGAAAAAATATACGAAGCTGAAATCCCGTTCAAACCTTTGATGGGTGAGACCTACCATCTTTATGAGAAGGACGAAAAATATCGCCTTTCCTTGATTGCTCCTAATGAGTGGGGAAAGAACCCACCCTATCGTTTTGTAAACAGCCTTCAGCTCTTAGCTGATCATACTTGGCAGGTTTTGGACGAAGAAATCTGAATTTCAACGCGCATTTTCTGCTTTTCTGTAACTATCGGATCGTGGCTGTCGTAGGTAGGGCAAAGACTTCAGAAAATGAACACAGCCCTCATCATATATATTCTAGGAATAGTTTTCTTGACATACCTCGTTCGAATGATTCGAGCGTCCTTCAATGCAAGTGCACCTACCGCTAAGTACAATGCGGAACGTGTGTACAGAATTCGATCTTATCAGATGCGTAAAGCCATCATGCGAGCTCTCGAGGAGGCCAAATTTGAACTCTGTAATGTAAGTCGTGATGGAGGCGAAATTGTGGCGGTATCAAATGCATCTTTCAGATCTTGGTCGGAACACATCACCATTCGCTTGGTTGACAAGAGTGAAGAGTGCACGGTACGTTTTCGATCTGTTTGCGCGATGCCAACGCAAGTTTTTGATTGGGGCAAGAATCGCAAAAACGCCTTGGATTTTTTCCGAAAGCTCGATTCGAATTTAGATTAGGAAAGATTGCCTGCCTGATTATCTTTAGGCCATGACCTATGTGATTGGCTTTGGCATTTTCCTCTTGGGATTTTTCGGCTCCTTATTTTGTTTGAGCAACGTTCTATTGCCCATGTTTTACTCGTTGCCTCGTCTTCGAGAAGAAAAGAAAAAAGGGAGCTTCAAGGGAAGTCCGTCGGCAACTCCGTTGATTGGCTTCATGTTGCTGTGGACAGGAATCTTTGTCTTAATCACCTTCTTAAACGTCTACTTCCTGTCAGAATATATAGTCCCTTACTTTCTGGGTTTTGCACTTTCTACGGCGGGAATTCTAAAGAAACTGTACGATAAGAGCCCAGACTTAGAAGACGACTTCAAGGATCGTTTTAAAGAGCATTGGAAGTAGGTCTTAGTCACACCGACAGCCTGAGTTTTCTCCTACGGTCGAAGCCTTCGGCGCAGGACTAAATGAAGACCCATGAATCGGCTGACGATCTTCAACTCTCAACTCTCAACTCTCAACTCTCAACTCTCTGTTCTCAACCCCATGCTCTCTGCTCTCATCTCTACAACGGATTACTTCGTGATCCCTAAGCGGAAAAGGTCTTGTGCTCAAGCAAAGTCCTCCGCAGCTTCGCTGCTCCAAGTCTTTTTTCCTGCTCATTCTCCGAAAGCAAGCTTTCTCCGAAGAGCAAGAAAAAAGCCCAATGTGCTCTGCACATGGGCTTTTCTTGTGACTCCGCAGGGATTCGAACCCCGAACCTCCTGATCCGTAGTCAAGTGCTCTATCCAGTTAAGCTACGGAGCCAACATTTGAGCCGCGAAAATAGACAATTCTATTATACATATGTTCTAATTTTCAAGGACAAATACGCTTTCTGAAGTTCAGGGGAAATTGTTAATTACTCTGCAAGAAAGTCCTTAAGCCGCCTCTATTTCTGGAGCACTCATCTTAGTATTATTGTAGCGCGTGCGTTTCATCTCATTCATAGTTCTGCTAAGCATCTGCCAAAGTCTCTTTGGGCAGTTGAATCCAAACAGCAAGTTGGAGCAGGAGGGTTATGATGCGACATATTTAGAGTTTCTTGTCAAAAAACAAATCGACAGCGTTCGGATTTCTAAAGGACTTGAGTCACTGGTGAACGATTCCATCTGTTTTCGAGCAGCTCAGGATCATTCGAAGTATATGACGAAGCTTGGAAAGCTTACGCACTCTCAAGATCGAAACGCACAGAAAAAGACCCCTCAGAAACGGGTAGAGTTTTTCGGTGGTACCAATTATTTCGCCGGGGAAAATGTGCTGTATACGCCTTTCGATACCGATATGTACTACAGTCATGACCGAAGAAGGGAGACTCATTTCGTAGGGAACTATGGTCGTGTTGCTTACGATGTGATGATGGGCTGGGTGAACTCACCAGGGCATTTTCAAAACATCGTAAGCAAGGATTATGAAATAACAGGCTTGGCCGTTGAAGTAGACTGGATTGAAAAGAATGTCTACGTTACTCAAGTTTTTGCAGAGGTGCATGGGAAATATATAGAAAGCGATTGGGGTCAACTCTTTCCGTACCAAGAGGAGCTTAAAAAAAAAGCCCGAGCACTAACTGATGAGAAAGGTTCAAAGAAATCGAAAGTAGATGACGTCGTTTGGCGCAAAATTCCTTGGGGTCTCAAGGTTCCAACGAAGAAGAAACATTGTAGAGGCAGTCGAAGCGACCTTCTCAAAGGGGAGCAAGTGAAGCCGCAACGCATGGGAGATAAGATGGCTCTCTGCGTTTATGATCTCTACAAATTCAGACGACTGGTCCAGCGAAGAAGAGATGGACTAGCCTTTGAGTTCCTTTCGTTTGCTGAAGCTTATTCCTGTGAGGACGGGAGCGTAGGTTTAAAAAGGAATCAAAGCAATGTTCAGAGCCCAATTCAGGGCTTCCTTCAAAAGCCGATTTACAAGAAAGAAATTCTTCGGCAAGTCAATGAACATATATCCAATTCCCGTGGGAAAAAGAGGCAGCGAAATCAGTGCTTTAACATTGTTATTGGTGATATTCCCATTCAATACCGAGAGCGTAAAACGGAAGTTCGGCTGGTATGGATACAACGAAAGCGCATTTGTGAGGTGATTCAATTCCAACCAATTTGCGGATCCTTCCTCGACCACGATCCGCCTAAAATTCCATTATCCATTGAAGTGAAGCCAGACAGCAACTTCAGGCCTAGTCAGGCGCCGGAAGTGTTTGAGTTTCTCATTCCTTTTGCCAAAGGATTTACCGACTTTGATCGGAAATTATTAAACCCACTTTTTGAACTCCTTTCTTCGAAAGATGTGATTGTGCGCAAGGCTAAAATTGAGGCCTTTGCAAGTTTGGAAGGGAGCTTTGCATTGAATACCCAACTCTTCCGAAAAAGAGCTGAGCATTTGGTAGACGCCATTGTAGAAGTACAAAGAGACAGCATTCCTACGGAAGTAATTGCCAAGGAGAATTGGAAGGATTTTTTCAAAGACGTGAAAGATTCGGATTATAAGTTTCTTTTAAAGCTAGATTCAACCGAAATCAAAGCCTATCTCGATCAGAACGCTCATAAGCTAGAGCACATCTTGAAGGATCACCGCTACACCGCCGCTAAATTCTACGTCTATCAGAGGTTGAATGAGCAAAACACATCGGAGTTTGCGGTAGATGAATACAACGCAAGAACATTGGAATTGGCCAAAAAGAAGAAGCTTCCGAAACTCATCGTAGCTCGAATGGAGAAAATTCAAAATTTCTTGTTTTGGAAAGGGCTGTCGGGAGATTCCAATTGGCAAAATCTGTACATACCAAAGACAAAAGCTTTTGCAGATTTCGCCTTCAGACAAGCCATGTTTACCTATGAGCACTCAAATGTTGACGTGATGGTTTTTTATGAGTCTTTGAAAGAACTTGAAAAGGCCATGGGAACAGATAAAGATTACCTGTACTCAGTCTCCGCTCACATTTTAAACAACAAGCAACATCCATATTTAGGTGAGTTACTGAGTAAGGCGAAGCTTCAATATTTATTGGATTCTGAGCATTTGGAGAAAGCAGCGGAGGAGGAAGTTCGCTTACTGTATCACTTCATTAATGCGAACTCAATCTTTATAAAGTATGGTGGACGAAACTTGAGAAGAGCTAAAGGTTCTCTAGCTTTCATCAAGAAGTACTTTGATGGGCAGAATCTAGATAAATCTAAGCGAATAGAACTTGCGTCATACTTCGTGCTCTTTCATCAAAATGACTGGGCTGCAGAGCTTTTGCGAGAAAGTGCACTCAGTGAAAACCCCGACCCAGAAGAACTCAGTTTCTATTTGAAGATATTGGCTTTCCAAGATGTTGAAGCAAGTACTCAACTTGCCCCAGATGTCTTGTTAAAATCTAAGCAGTCCTTGGGGCGGGAAACATGGTGCGATTTGTTTCTGGGACCCTGCAACATCAACTTTCAAATATTCGAAGATCAAAACGTCCTCCAAGAATATTGCGAAAGCTGTCGCTGATAAATGGCTGAAAGCCAAGGATACAATTGGAACCCGGATTAGCTTCCCATGTAGGCTTCCCTCAAGCGAGGAATCAAAAGCTCGTCTTCAAGTTGAGCGTGAATCTGCAAGTCCCAAAGGAATTGACGCAACATGGTCATAAGAACACCAAAACCAAAGGATTCAGGCTGATGCTTTAAGCGGTCTTCAAGAACGCTCATGATCATTTCCAATTCGTCTTCATTCTCGTGAGCATGGCGGTCTAAGTCTTCAAAAACGCGATTCAACGCAACGCTTGATCGATCGCTGTTGAGAAGAAGTGGAAATATTTTTCGTTCCTCGTACAAGATGTGCTCGATGAGATCGGTTCGAAACTTTCCGAAGTAATCATCCAAAACAAGCAAAAGGGGGTCGTCGGCTTCTTCTCTTAGGTTGAATAGGAAGTGCTCTATTTCCGGAAGCTTCTTGGAGAGATAAAAATCGTGGGTCGCGTAGAGGTAGTTGAGCAATTCGACGTCTTCCGTCTCATGCATCTTCAAGTCCTTGAACTCAGCCTCGGAGCGAAAGAGCTTTTCGAGACACTTATAGAATTTTACGCCGATGGGATAAGACTCCAAGTCGATGTCGGAAATTTCGCTTGGAAAGCGTGCTTCAAGGGCTTCCGACTGCAGGTCTTCGTGAATGAGGTGTTCCAAATGCCTTGGTTTTTTAGGTGACTTTCAACGCAATCAAGGTAGGTGCAAGCAGCTTGAAAGTAGGAGGGGGACTTTTCCTTTTATGAAGTTTCAATTGTTGAATACCTCAAGTTGTTGACATCGCTTGTTCATATCTGGCTTGATCTTTTGAATTAACTTCGCCCTGTCCTGCGGTCCGCTCTAATCGGCGGTGAATAGGGAAAACGGTGTGAATCCGTTGCTGTACCCGCAGCTGTATGTTTCATGAAGAGGCGACAAACAAAACCACTGAACCGATGTTTGGGAAGGTGTCGTCGGGAAACGAGCCAGAAGACCTGCCATAGGACGTTTATTGTCAATGCTTTCGGGAACAAAAGCGGGACCTAGTCCTACTCTTATCTCGAAGTTTTTATTCATTATAAAACTTCAAATCAATGCAATTTAAAATGTTAACCCTCCTGAGTCTTGGCTTTTTGCTTGGAACTCAGAGTTTCGCCCAAACGTCATTAAAGTATGTATGGGTTCTCAATGAAGGACGCTACGATTACGTCCAGTCAAAGCAGACCATACCAGTAAGTTTAGGACGGTACGACGTCGAAAATAAATCGTACGAGGAAATGCTCGAGTTCACCGACGTAAGATTCGGTTCTGACCTTAAAGTGACCGAGGATTTCATCTTTCTTGCAACAGACACCCTATTAGTTAAGCTCGACAAGTACAGCCTTACTGAGCTTGACCGAGCAGTAGTTCATGGAATTCGCAAAATTGCCGTTGATGAAGATCAGGTGTACATCACGCGTGGTGAGTACGGAGTAAACTTTAACTCTTACTTTCAAATGCGCGATGTGAATGATTTAAGCCAACTCACAGAAGTGAATAGTCAAGATGGGCCCAAGTTTTCTACCGAAGGTGTTGAGCTAAAAGATGGTAATGTATACATCGCAGTCAACAACGGCTTCGACTTTGGCAACGAAGTAGGATTTATTGGAAAATACGAATTGGGTGTGAGCACAAGCTATTCTGAAATTGACCTTGGACCGAATGGCGCTAACCCAGACAACTTGATGATGACCGACGATGGCATCTTCACTCTCAATAACAAAGACTATTCAGGAAGCTCCGTAAGTGTCCTCGACTTCGACTTAAATGGTGTGACAACATCGAACTTGGCGAATGTTGGTGCTGGCTGTGGAACATCCATGTATTATGACAGTCGCGTGATGTACCAAGAATTTGGCGAGAACAAGCTTTTTGGCTTCAACCCAATCTCAGCCGAAATCGACGATAGCTTAGAATTGAACTATGAGTTTTATGGTTTGGTGGCTGATGAGAGTGGACAAATCTTCGCAACGCTCACAGACTTTTTATCTACAGGATCGCTCCTAGTATTTGATGCGAATAAGGCCAAAGTGGATTCATTAGCCATTGGTGTGAGTGCAGGAAATTTGGCTCTTGACTATCGCAGTTCTGTTGGAAGTGAAGAATTGAATTTTGTGGATTTCGGCTTATATCCTAACCCTACTAAAGGAAACCTTCGACTCACTGGGAATTTTGAAATTGCCGAGGTGAAAATTCTAAATGCTCTGGGTTCGCTTCAATATGAAGTTCAAGTGAAGAGCGGAGAACTCATCTGGCTCGATTTGCCGCAAGGCATTTACATTGTCGAGATGACCGCTGGTGAAACCACCACCACAGAAAAGATTATCATTCAATAGGTTTCTCCTTACTCAGTAACGAAATGGCTCGGTTGTAATTCAATCGAGCGTCAGAATGCCCTGGACTCAGTTCCAGGGCTTTTTTGAATAAAGTCACCGCACTGGCCAAGTCACCGCCTTGAGCAAGCGCGATTCCCTTGTTATTGTAGTGCCCAGCATTCTCAGGCTCCAAGTCTATTGCTCGGTTGAAATCTTCCATCGCCTTATCTGCAAAGCCCATCTTGAAGAGTTCAATTCCTCTATTGCTGTATGCGAAGGCATAATCTGGGTCAAGCTCAATGGCTCGATCGAAATCCTCTACGGCCTCCTGAACTCTTCCCAGTCCCGCGAATGCAGAGGCGCGATTGTTCCAAGCTAGGCTATTTTTATCGTCGATTTCTATGGCTTTGTTCAAGTCGAAAAGTGCCCGCTCATATTCGGAGTGCACAATGTAAAAGCGTCCGCGCTCGGTGTAGGGTACCGAGTGATTGGGATTGTCTCTTAGAACCTTCGTCCAAATGCGCTCTTCAGTTTCCCATACCATTTGATAGTTTTTAGAGAAGAAGCTGAAGCTTAAAACGACTATGCTTAAACCAAGGATTGCGAAGTTCTTATGCTTTTGAGTCTTTACGGCATCTTGCAGGAAGGCGAAGAAGAATAGAATCAATCCGAAGTAGGGCAAGTAGGTGTAGCGGTCAGAAACTAGGTCGTTTCCTGTTGGAATAATTTTAAGTACAGGTAGTATGGCAAGTGCGAACAAGAACAGTCCCAAAAGCTTCTTTTGATGATGTTTCCAAACTCTCGCACAGATGAATGCGATGCTGATGAGTAGGAGGAAACTCGCGTAGAATTCCCAGCTCAATAGCCCATCATTAAGCTTTGGGTAGAAATGTTTTGGAGAAGCGAAAAACGGCCAGACAAAGCTGAGGATGTAATAGTCGAACGAATAGCTGAGTAGAAAAAATCGATCGATGAAACTAAACTCTTGCAATTCACGAATGAAGCCAGCCTCAGATTGAGCAAGCAGATTTATGATTCCGAATACGAAAGACAGCACAAACAAAACAAGTGTGTGGAAGTAGTCTTTAAAAGCTCGTTTTCTTTCCCAAAGAAAGAGATAGGATAGAATTAAAAGAGGGAATACGACAGCGGCAGATTTGCTGAGTAGGGAAGCCAGGAATAAGAGAATGGTGAACACAAACCACTTTGTGTCCGACTTTAACCTCCATCTCAGATAGCTCAGAAAAGCGAGCAACAAAAAGAATGTGTAGAGCAGGTCTTTTCGTTCCGAAAGCCATACCACCGATTCAAGATGCAAAGGGTGTACAAGGAATAAGGCGCAACCCAGGAGGCTAAACAGTCGCTCTTTCAGAAAGTGTTGAAGAAGAAGGTAAACCAATAAGCCATTTAGAAGATGAACAAGGAAGTTGATGATGTGCATCGATCTTGCCGAACTATCAAACCAATCGTAATTGTAAGCAAACGAAAGGCTTGTAAGAGGATGGTACAAGCCGTAAACGAACTCAGAAAAGGCAACTTGAATTCGAGCCCAGGATTTTGCTAGTACGGCTTTGTTTTCGAGAATGAGCGGGCCGTCGTCGTAAAGAATAAGATAGTCGTAGGAGAAGCTAGGCACAAATATCCAGAGCGCAAGAACTGCGATGAGAACGAATAGAAGGTAGGTGCTGGCCTTATGATTCATTGAATGTTCGAAATCTCGATTCTCTAAAGTAATTTGGAGGAAACTTCTATTGAAATGTTTCGCTCACGGAGGTGGTCAATGACATGTTTCATGAAGTCATCCTGTTTGGCAATCATTTCAGGCGGAAAAATACCAGTTTCTTGGTCTTTCTTATTGAGCAACCATTGTACAGCAGCAGTACACGTATATCCTGTTGTTCGACTCATGGATGCGATTCCAGTTTCCTCGTCGCGCTCGTCGTAAAGTAAATAGTTATGAACGGATTCCTCATTGGTCACCTCAATTCTCATCAGGGTAAACTCGGCTTCCTTCGGATCTAGAGTCCATTGTTCAATCAAAAGTTTCGAACTAAGTTCAATGGGACTGACCATCTTTCCTCGAAGTTGTATTTCTTCTTCCCTAAAAAAGCCGGCATCTCGAATACCTGCAATGAGTTGAGTGTGCCCAGGGTAGCGCAAAGTCTTTTCCGTCATGTTTGGAATGTCCGGGAAAACTTTGAGAAGTGAGCGCAGTCCATCGGTGTTGAAAGCTTCCAAAACTCCATATTGGCCAAAATCCATTTGCTCGAGCTCCGAGAGGGCGGCAAGCTCGATGTCTTTTCCCTCTCTTCGGATGCGTGCGGGCCTCGTGTACTCCTCAATCACATCAATTGGGGAGAAGGGTGCCTTGTAGAAAAAAGGAGCTTCAGGCTTTAAGGGCAAGCCGCCCACGTAGCATTTAAAGTCCAATACTTTTGAACGTGCTGCATGATGACCAAGGACTATGTTGCTGAAGCCAGGGGCAACACCGCAATCGACGATCACGGTGCTCCCGCATTCCTTTGCGTACTCAGAAAGTAAGAAGGCGTCTTCGGGAAAAAAGGAAATGTCGACGATGGGTTTTCCTGAAACCAATATGTGCTCAAGCGCACGAAACCCCATGAAGCCAGGAACTGCCAAAACGAGTAGGTCGAAATCGTGGAAATCTTTTGCCTCAGCGTCGAAGAGGTCGTTGGCCTGAAAGCTAAAGTTTGAATCCTTTAAAAGGACAGAATCATCCGCTGGCTTTATGTCCCAAAGAGTGACTCGATCTGTCTTTAGTAGGTCATAACAGATGGCACTTCCTACCATTCCTCCCCCTATGACTAGAATATTATTCATTCGTGGAATGTTCTTTGTGAAAAACTCAATTTTCATTTGATTTATCCGACGAAGGAAGCAAATAACTTTGTTTTCGTTCGAATTAGACGACCAGCAAATTCCATGAGACAAGCCGAAAGCCTTTTACTGATTCTATTTTTAGTTATTCCAAACCTACTTTTTAGTCAAGAAGAAGGGGAAAATAAGAAGCGATCCCTCAAAGAATTCTTCTTTGCCGACAGCACTCAAATCGTTAAGAATCTATTGGTTAGTCCAGAACTTCTTGAAGGCGATGCTCCATTAAGAAATGCTCAGGTGAAAGTATTCGAAAGCGGAAACCCCATCGACTCTATGCTGACAGACTCTCTTGGCAAAACCAGCATGGAACTACCCTTTGGCGGAAATTATCTATTGGAATTCTCAAGACCAGATTACGTGACAAAGAAGTTGGAAATCGACACGCGCGACATGCCAGCCGAAGACAAAGAGTATGGTTATGATCTGGGTCGATTTCAAATGCGACTTTTCCGAAAGGTAGAGGGCATGAATTTAGAAGCTTATGAAAAACCAGTCGCACGCTATGTTTATAGCCCAACGACGCGCCTTTTTATCGTCGAAAAGAAATTTACCCGCAAACGTGCGAAGGAGTTAGAGCCGATACAAGAACAGAATCAGGCATTGATTGAAGATCTATTGCAGGAAGAAGCATCAGTGCAGGCAGACTATGAGGCTGCCATTAGGGATGGTGATATTGAATTTAAGAATCGAGATTACGCCTCAGCCATTGAATACTATAAGGAGGCGCAGAAATTTAAGCCCAATGCTGAATATCCAAGATCCCAAATAGTAAGAGTCAACAAAGAACGTAAGGCCTATGCCGAGAACAAAAAGCGGTACGACCTACTCATACTTCAGGGAGACAATGCCCTCGAAGCCGATAATTTAGATCGAGCTAGAGATTCTTACACGAAGGCTTTGGAACTGTTTGCTGAAGAGATGTACCCAAAGCTTCAATTGCAAAAAGTGGCGGATCGAAAGGATGAATTGGGTTCGGCTAAGCCTACCACGGGTAAGAAACTAAAGGACCCGAAAGATTATACACTTGAGAACATTCAAGTGGATGCCAACAACGCCTTTGTAAGTGAATTGGCCAAGAAATTCCCTCAGGGCTTGACGGAAGAAGTTACAACTGAAGGAGGCAAGACCATAACTCGCAGAATCATCGTGCAAGGAACCATTGGTGTTGAGTACAAAAAAATTCGTCATTCGTGGGGTGGAGAATTCTTCCTGAAAAATGGAGAGCAAACCACCGAGTTTATTTGGCAAAAGGAAACAGAACAGTATTAATTGAAAGCGCAGCTACTTCTTCTTTTCATAGGTATTTCACTTTCGAGTTTTGCTCAGAAACCAGTAGTTATTGATGGTTTTGTGCGTGAAGATGGAGGAGGGGATTTGGAATATGCTCGAGTACTCGTCGAAGAAAACGGAATCCGGGTAGTCACGGCAGAGACCAATCAGAAAGGGAAATTCAAGTTCGATTTGAGCTACGAGCATCTGTACACCATTCGTTTTGAGAAGAAAGGCTATGTTGCGAAAATCATAGAAATCGATACCAGAGAAGTGCCAGAAGACCACAAGCGTTGGGGTCATGAGTTTGGGGGTTGGGAAGTTTCGCTCTTCAGGGATATTGAACAAATAGATCTCTCCGCATTAGATAAGCCAGTCGCACGTATGTTTTACGAAGAAGACGAAGGCAATTTCGGATGGGATTATGCTTACATACGATCGGTGAAGCCTGCGGTTGATGCCCTTGAAAAGGAAGTAAAAAAACTACGAAAGGATCAAGAGAAATTCTTGGCTGAGCAAATCAAGAACTTTGAGTTGATTTTAAAAGATGCACAGAATCTTCAGAAGGCTGGAGAGTTTGAACAATCTTTAAAGAAGTATGAAGAAGCTTACGCAGTTAAAGGTGAAGATGGTGTGCGTATGAGCATCGAAGAAGTGAAAGACATCATTGCAACCAATGAGGCCTATCGTCAGTTGCTTGGAGAGGCTAAAGATGCTGAGGGAAGTGATGACTTAGAAACAGCTCTTTCAAAAATGCAAGGTGCCTTGGCATTGAAGCCGAGTGAATCTTACCCTTCAATTGAAGTTGATCGTCTGCTCAAAGAAATCAATAGAAGACGTGATGAAGTACGACTTCAAGCTGCTGCCGACATTGCAGATATGAGAGCTGAGGAAGACTCAATACGTCAGGAGAAAGAAAAGACCGCAAGGGAAGAGGCTGCTAAGCTGAAGAGTGAATTGGAGTTGGCAGAGCGACAAGCACGAGAGGCCAACGAGCAAGCCTTGCAAGCCGAACGCGATTCAATGAAAGCTTTTGAGATGGCTGGCATTGCAAGTGGCAAGGAGAAGCTCGACTTAATGGATAAGAAGAGCGAGGAATTCATCAATGAGCTCGCAAAAGTTTATCCAGAGGGAGTGACTGAAGAGATTATTCAAATGAACAACCGAGTGATAACGAAGCGAATCGTGGTGTCTGAAGGTAAAGGATACCTCTACGAATTTGTGAAGTACAACTGGGGTGGTGAGTTCTTCTTTAAAAATGGAGAATCGGCCTCAAAGTTTGTTTGGGATAAGGAAACTGTTATTAAGCTCTCTGACAAATAGGCTCTGGCAGTTTGCTTTCGAGCCAAGCGTATGCGGTAAATAAGATGCCGCTGTAAAAAAGGTTTCCCATTATAGAGTTCAAGGCCAAGTTTCCGAAAATACTGCTTTCGTAAAACGGCAATGCCATGGCGTAAGACATCATCAATCCGTTCAAATCTTGAGGATAAGCAGGGTTTCCAAACCATACTGCTAGATTGGTGATGAGGAAAAATAGAAGTGAGCTGAGGAGTGAGCCAGTGATAATGCGTCCAACACTTCGTTTGCTAACAACTGTCATCCCTATGATAGCCATCAAAGCGAAACTCAAATAAACGGCCGTCATATTTGCATGAAAGCCAATCAGAAGGTCGGTAAGAAACATCGCCGCCATTGGAATTAAGAAGGCGAGTGATCGAGGTTTAATGACAGCTCCACCAAAGAGAGCCATTGCTCCAATCGCCGTGAAATTATATGGATGGGGGATCAAACGACTCAATCCAGCCAATAAAATAAGTCCTGCGATGACGATGAGTTTCCGTGACATAGTTCTTTATTAAGTGTGCAAACTTACAAATTAGAGCTCTCAGCTTCCAATACCTTCTCGGAGAATGTCGTGCAAGTGAATCATGCCAACAAAACGTCCGTCTTCGGTAACAACCAATTGACTGATGCTGTTCATTTCCATGAGCTCCATTGCCTTCGAAGCCAGTTCAACCGAAGTAATTGATTTAGGGTTTGAGCTCATAATTTCTGAGGCTTTCAGCTGCCTAAAGTCATGTTCTTTTTCCAGAATTCTTCTCAAATCACCATCCGTGATGATTCCGAGCAATTCCTGATTTTCTAAGACAGCGCAAGCCCCAAGTCTTTTCGCAGAAATCTCGATGATGGCCTCTTCAACGGTCTGATTTTTTTGAACTGAAGGCGCTTTTTGGTCTTTAATGAGATCAGCAACTGTTGTGTAGAGCTTTTTGCCCAAACTTCCTCCAGGATGAAAGCGAGCAAAATCTTCGGCTCCAAAATCCTTTAATTCTAAAAGACAAACTGCAATTGCATCCCCAAGGGCCAATTGAGCCGTTGTGCTTGAAGTAGGAGCGAGGTTGTTTGGACATGCTTCTTGCTCGATGGCAGCGTTCAAACAGTAATCCGATTCTCGGCCGAGGAACGAATCGACATTTCCAGTAATGGCAACCAATGGATTCTTTAATTGCTTGATGAGAGGAACCAGCGCTTTTATTTCTTCGGTGTTTCCAGAGTTCGATATGCAGATAACAACATCGTCTTTTTGAACGTTCCCCAAATCGCCATGTATGGCATCGGCCGCATGCATGAAGATTGCAGGAGTGCCGGTGGAGTTTAGTGTGGCAACAATTTTTTGTGAAATGTTTGCACTCTTCCCTATACCGGTAATCACCACGCGGCCATTCGATTCGTGTATGGCCAGAACAGCGGCAGTAAAGGATGCGTCCAATTGTTCAATAAGACCACCTATGGAATCCCGTTCAATTCTCAATGTTCGGCTTGCGGATGCGAGGATGTCAATCATTTAACGATGGCTTTATTTTCAGCTAAGATGCTTGTTTCTTCCCTAAGTTTTGTACTATCTTTAAGGAAGCAAAAATAGCTGAATCCAAGAGATGCAGGCGGATACATTATTTACTCAAAGCGCATTAAAGCGCTTTTTTGGCTTTAACTCCTTTAAAGGAGACCAAGAAAAAATCATAGAAAACCTTCTAAATGGAAAGGACACATTTGTCATAATGCCTACTGGGGGGGGCAAGAGTATGTGTTACCAGCTTCCAGCATTGATATCGGAAGGAACCGCCATCATTATCTCTCCTCTCATCGCCTTAATGAAGAATCAGGTTGATTCCATTCGTGGCTTCAGCGAAGATGATTCCGTGGCACATTTCCTCAATTCATCCCTTTCCAAAACGGAGGCGAACAAGGTACGTGAAGACATAGTTGCCAAAAAAACCAAGCTGCTTTATGTGGCTCCAGAATCCCTCACGAAGCAAGAGAACATAGACTTCTTCAAAGGAATTGTCATTTCATTCGTAGCTGTAGATGAGGCGCATTGTATTTCTGAATGGGGACATGATTTCCGTCCCGAATACCGACGCATCAAGCAAATGATTAGGGGTATTGGCGACAATATTCCTGTAATGGCTCTTACGGCCACTGCAACTCCAAAGGTTCAAGGAGATATTCAGAAAAATCTTGGAATGTCGGATGCGATGGTCTTCAAAGCATCATTCAATCGACCAAACTTATTTTACGAGGTACGTCCAAAAATCGACGCACCCAAACATTTGATTAGGTTCATCAAAGAACGCTCAGGGAAATCAGGCATCATCTATTGTCTTTCCAGGAAAAAAGTGGAAGAGATAGCGGAAACTCTAGTTGTAAATGGAATTAAGGCGCTTCCGTACCACGCCGGTTTTGATGCATCTACTCGAAGCAGGAATCAGGATATGTTTCTGATGGAAGAGGCAGATGTTATTGTGGCAACCATTGCATTCGGGATGGGGATTGATAAGCCAGATGTTCGATTCGTTGTGCACTACGACATTCCTAAAAGTTTGGAAGGTTACTACCAAGAAACTGGACGTGCCGGTCGCGATGGAGGTGAGGGACACTGCCTTGCTTTTTACGACTACAAAGACATTGAAAAGCTTGAGAAGTTCATGCAGGGTAAGCCTGTTGCGGAGCAAGAAATTGGACGTCAACTTCTTGAGGAAGTAGTGGCTTATGCCGAGACGAATATGTCTCGACGGAAATTTCTCTTGCACTACTTCGGTGAAAGCTTCGATGAGAAGAACGGTGAAGGTGCCAATATGGACGACAATGCCGTAAATCCGAAGCCTCAGGTTGAAGGCAAAGACGACATTTTATTGGTGCTGAAATGTATTCTGGAATTGAAAGAACAATTTAAAGCCAAATACATCATCGGTGTCTTGCAAGGAAAAAAATCTCAAGAGATCAATTCTTATGGTCATTCAGCGATTGAGTCTTTTGGAAAAGGCGCCGAGAAAGATCGAAATTATTGGATGTCAATCATTCGTCAAACCACGGTAGCTAAACTGATTGAAAAGGAGATTGAAACTTATGGTCTTTTGAAAGTAACGGCCGAAGGTCATGCCTTTCTAAAGGAGCCAAGATCTTTCATGATTTCTCTCGATCGCGACTACGATAAAATCATCGACGACAGCATCATCACCAAAGAAAATGCAAGTGCTGGTGCGGTGGCTGATGAAAACCTCTTTCAAATGCTCAAGGGTCTGAGAAAGGATATGGCTCATCGTCATAACGTGCCACCTTTTGCGATTTTTCAAGATCCTTCTATGCAAGAGATGGCCATGCGCTATCCTGTGAATAAGGAGGAGTTGATGAATATTGTTGGAGTAGGAGGAGGGAAGGCTGCCAAATATGGGAAGCCTTTCATTGAATTGATTGCCAAGTACGTTGAGGAAAATGAGATTGAACGCCCAGATGACTACGTTGTAAAATCAGTAGCCAATAAATCTGGCAAGAAGATATACATCATTCAGAGCATCGATCGTAAAATTAGCTTGGATGAAATAGCAGGTAATAAGGGAATAGAAATGGACGAGCTCATCGATAAGATCGAAGAGATTGTGTATTCAGGAACCAAAGTGGACATTAAGTATTACATCGATCGTGAAATCGATGAAGACAAGCAGGAAGAAGTGTTTGAATACTTCATGGAGGCTGAATCAGATTCCATTGATGAAGCAGTAGAAGAATTGGGTGAAGATGACTATTCCGAAGAGGAACTTCGCCTGATGCGCATAAAGTTCCTCTCCGAAGTCGCCAACTAATTAATCTTCAGTTTTCTTCTTTCCTTTTGAGGCAGCGGCCTTGCGAGCTTTTTTAACAGTCACTTGAATGCCATCCTTTTCAGCGTTCAATACGGCAACCAACTCAGTGCCTTCTTCGAGTTTGGAATTGATCATTTCTTCAGCAATCACATCCTCGAGGTACTTTTGAATGGCACGTTTTAAAGGACGAGCACCGTAACGCGCATCGTAGCCTTTATCCGCAACAAAATCTTTCGCTTCATCACTTAAGCTGAGCTTGAAGCCCATTTCTTCGATTCTACCGAGTAGATACTTCAACTCAATGTCGATGATCTCATGGATGTGCTCTTTCTTCAATGAATTGAAGAGAACGACATCATCAATCCTGTTTAAGAATTCAGGTGCAAAAGCCTTTTTGAGCGCACTTTCAATAACACCTTTGGCGTATTCATCTTGAGCACCTTCCTTTGCGGAAGTAGTGAATCCGACGCCTTGACCAAAGTCTTGCAGCTGACGAGATCCGATGTTGGAAGTCATGATGACGATAGTATTTCTAAAGTCTATTTTTCTTCCTAGGCTATCCGTTGCAACACCATCATCGAGAATTTGAAGGAGAAGGTTAAACACATCGGGATGCGCTTTTTCAATCTCATCCAAAAGGATTACGGAATAAGGTTTCCGGCGTACTTTCTCAGTTAGCTGTCCGCCTTCTTCATAACCTACATATCCGGGAGGAGCTCCGATCAGACGTGAGATGGCAAACTTTTCCATGTACTCGCTCATGTCGATGCGAATCAAGTTGTCTTCTTTGTTGAAGAGAAACTTGGTAAGTTCTTTTGCGAGTTGAGTTTTCCCAACCCCAGTAGGGCCTAGGAAGATGAAAGAACCAATTGGCTTACTAGGATCTTTAAGTCCAGCGCGATTTCTTTGGATTGCCTTCACCACTTTTTTAATGGCTTCGTCCTGTCCAACAATGGTATCTTTTATGGTGTCGTACATATTCACCAGGCGATCGCTCTCTTTTTCAGCAATCCTTTGAACAGGAACACCCGTCATCATTGCGACAACTTCAGCGACGTTGTCTTCTGAAACTTCTTCACGGTGATTTTTGGTTTCCTCTTCCCAGCGAACCTTAGCTCCATCTAATTCTTCAATCAGTTTGCGCTCTGTGTCGCGGAGCTTTGCAGCTTCTTCGTATTTCTGTGATCGAACGACTTTGTTCTTTTCAACCTTAATGTCTTCGATTTTCTTCTCAATTTCCTCAATTTCTTTTGGAACCTTGATGTTCTTAATGTGAACCCTTGATCCGGCTTCATCGAGTGCGTCAATGGCCTTATCTGGAAGAAAGCGATCAGTGATGTACCGCTCCGTTAATTTAACACAAGCATGAATGGCCGCATCGGTGTAATCTACGTTGTGATGCTCTTCGTACTTGCCTTTAATGTTGTGTAGAATGATTTCAGTTTCCTCAACTGAAGTAGGCTCAACCAAAACTTTTTGGAAACGTCGCTCGAGTGCTCCGTCTTTTTCAATGTTGGTTCGGTATTCATCTAAAGTAGTGGCACCAATACATTGAATTTCACCCCTGGCCAGTGCTGGTTTAAACATGTTCGAGGCATCCAGTGATCCAGATGCACCTCCTGCGCCAACAATGGTGTGAATCTCGTCGATGAACAAGATGACATCTGGAGCTTTTTCAAGCTCGCCCATCACAGCTTTCATACGCTCTTCAAACTGTCCGCGGTATTTTGTTCCAGCTACTAAAGAAGCAAGGTCGAGGGTAACCACGCGCTTATTAAAAAGCACACGTGAAACTTTCTTTTGTATGATGCGTAGAGCAAGTCCTTCTGCGATGGCTGATTTACCAACGCCCGGTTCACCTATTAAGATGGGGTTGTTCTTCTTTCGTCGACTTAAGATCTGAGAAACCCGTTCGATTTCGTTTTCACGCCCTACAATGGGATCCAGCTTTTCATCTTCGGCCATTTTAGTTAGGTCGCGACCAAAGTTGTCGAGTACTGGGGTTTTTGATTTTATTCCGGAACCTTTTTTGGAACCTCCATCTGGAGAACCTGGTCGGTTTCCTTCCTGTGGGAAGTCGTCATCGTCTGCAGTACTTCCCGGCATTTCGGCGCGGAAAGTATCTTCTTCGTTGTCTGATTCTGCAAGCATGCTTTCTAATTCTTCTTTTACTAGGTTATAGTCTACATTATATGTCAATAGAGCTTGAGAGCCGACATTATTTTCATCCTTTAAAATGGACAGGAGTAAATGCTCCGTTCCGATGATGGAATTTTTAAACAATTTGGCTTCCAAATAAGTCACTTTGAGGGTTTTCTCAGCCTGCTTAACCAATGGGATGTTTCCTAAATTTCCAGAGGCCTTTATGTTCGTTCCAGGAGAAATACTTTGCTCAATATATTTCCGAAGTTCATCTAAATTGACATTTAGATTTTTCAGAATACGAACAGCCAAACCGTCGCCGTCACGTATGATTCCGAGCAAAAAGTGCTCGGTTCCAATGTAGTCATGACCCAACCGAAGAGCCTCTTCGCGGCTGTACGAAATCACATCTTTTACACGTGGAGAAAAATTGGCTTCCATCCGAAATTACTTAAAGGTTAAACGCAATGTACTTAAAAAAAGGTGCCTCCCAAATGTAGACGGATGAGCCCTCGAGATATTTGTTGAAAACCTCAGAATTTTGAACAGAATTTTGTTAGCAAAGAGCAATATTATCAAGGGATACAGGGCCGCTCTTTTACCTACATTCGGGCAACCCATAGGGGGTCCTATGTTCACGAATCTAATGCTCAGAAATGGCTGAAGGAGAGAAGATTATTCCAATCAATATTGACGATGAAATGAAGTCCGCCTACATCGATTATTCGATGTCGGTAATTGTATCAAGAGCCTTGCCCGATGTAAGGGATGGTTTTAAACCTGTTCACAGACGCGTATTGTTTGGAATGCAGGACCTAGGTGTATTCTCCAATAAGCCATATAAGAAGTCTGCCCGTATTGTTGGGGAGGTATTGGGTAAGTATCACCCGCACGGTGACACATCCGTTTACGACACTATGGTTCGTATGGCCCAACCGTGGTCTTTGCGTTATCCTTTGGTCGATGGACAAGGAAACTTTGGTAGCGTAGATGGGGATTCTCCTGCCGCCATGCGTTACACGGAAGCTCGTCTCAAGAAGATTGCTGAGGAAATGCTTTCCGACATTGAAAAGGAAACCGTCGACTTTAAGTTGAACTTCGATGACTCTTTGGAAGAGCCAACAGTACTTCCAGCCCGTATTCCGAACCTTCTTGTGAATGGCGCAAGTGGTATTGCCGTGGGTATGGCAACCAATATGCCGCCGCACAACCTTACCGAAGTAGTGAACGCTTGCTTAGCATACATTCAGAACAAGGATATTGATATTGAAGGTTTGATGGAGCATGTTAAAGCTCCTGACTTCCCAACAGGTGGGATTATTTATGGTTTCGATGGGGTGAAATCTGCTTTTGAAGAGGGTAGAGGACGCATCGTAATGAGAGCGAAAGCGAGCATCGACATTATGCCAAGTGGTCGCGAGCGCATCATCGTTACTGAGATTCCTTATCAAGTGAATAAGGCAGACATGATTTCTAAGACTGCCGATCTGGTTAACGAGAAAAAAATTGAAGGTATTTCGGATGTTCGCGATGAATCCGATAGAAATGGAATGCGCATCATCTATGAAATAAAGCGGGATGCGATTACCAATGTTGTGTTGAACAAACTGTTTAAGTATACGGCACTCCAAACCTCTTTCAGCGTAAACAACATTGCCTTAGTTAAAGGACGTCCGCGTCTTTTGAACTTAAAGGATATGATTAAGGAGTACATCGAGCATCGCCATGAGGTAGTTGTTCGGCGTACTAAATACGAATTGAGAAAAGCACAAGAGCGCGCGCACATTCTCGAAGGTCTATTGATTGCACTCGATAACCTCGACGAGGTGATTGCTTTGATTCGTGCTTCTAGAACACCAGAAGATGCGAAGAATGGCTTGATGGGTCAATTCAAACTCTCTGACATTCAGGCGAAAGCAATATTGGAGATGCGTCTCCAGAAACTTACCGGTCTCGAGCGCGATAAGATCAAAGCGGAACACGCTGAATTGATGGACTTAATTCGAAGCTTAGAAGAGATTCTAAACAACGAAGGACGACGCATGGAAATCATTTCTGAAGAACTTGAAGAGGTTCGGGATAAATATGGTGATGAGCGTCGCACGACTATTGAGTATGCTGCTGGTGACATGCGAATCGAAGACATGATTCCGAATCATGAAGTGGTGGTAACCATTTCGCACTTAGGTTATGTGAAAAGAACTCGTTTGAGCGAATACAGATCGCAGGCTCGGGGAGGAAGAGGCTCGAAAGGTTCGAGCACGAGAGAAGCAGATTTCTTGGCAAACCTTCTAGTAGCGAGAAATCACAACTTCTTGCTCGTCTTCACCAAAAAAGGGAAATGTTTCTGGATGAGGGTATTTGAAATTCCTGAAGGTCAAAAAACGAGCAAAGGAAGGGCAATCCAAAACCTCATCAACATTGAGCCAGACGACAAAGTGTTGGCATACATCAATGTTGAAGACTTAAAAGATGAGGAGTACATCACCAACAATTACATTGTGATGTGTACTAAGAACGGAGTCATTAAAAAAACCACCTTAGAAGCTTACTCACGTCCTCGTACCAATGGTATCATAGCCATCAATGTACGTGAAGGGGATGAACTTCTTGAAGCTAAAATGACTTCTGGATCATCACACATTCTGATGGCACTAGAAAGCGGTCGCGCAATTCACTTTGAAGAATCGAAAGTTCGCCCGATGGGCCGTAACGCAACCGGTGTGCGAGGTGTAACGCTAGGTCATGCTAAAGACAGTGTTGTAGGGATGATTACCGTGGAAGACGATACAGATACGAGCGTTATGGTTGTTTCTGAGAAAGGATACGGAAAACGAACTTCAACAGAAGCCTATAGAATTACTAACCGAGGTGGAAAAGGGGTAAAAACGATGAACATTACGGATAAAACCGGAAAGCTCATTGCAATGAAGGCGGTGACCGATTTGGATGATTTAATGATCATCAATAAATCTGGTATCACCATTCGATTGAATGTCTCATCCATTTCTCAACTAGGTAGAGCTACTCAGGGTGTGCGCCTAATCAAATTGAAAGACAGCGATGAAATCGCAGCCGTGGCTAAAGTGGAAATCACCGAAGGCATGATCGACGATGAATTTGAGGATGCTGACTTGGTAGAAGGAGCAGAAGGTTCAGAAGGAGACGAAGGGGATGTATCATCGAACGATTCTGAGAATGGCCCAGATGTTGCTTCCGACCCGGATGAATAATTACTTTTATCTGCTGTAAGAGTAACCAAACAAAAGACATGAGAACACTGATTCTGACTGTTTTGATGAGCAGTCTTTTCTTGGGTGGATTTGCCCAAAAAAGTAAAATCACCAGCGCGTTCAATCATTTAAAGTGGCAAGAACTAGACAAAGCCAAAGAGGCGATTGACCTAGCTTCGGAGCACGAGGACACCAAAGATTTCTGGAAGACTTGGTTGTATAAAGCTCGCGTTTACATCGCGATTGCAAACGATACAGCTCCTAAGTATCAGCCAATGAAGTTGATGGCCTTGAACACTGCTTTGGATGCCTACATCAAATTTGCTGGCTACGATCAGAATAAGCAGAACAAGGAAGATGTTAAGAAGGAAGCCTTGCGTGGAATCTTAGCTCAAGCCTACGCTGGTGGTGGACAGTCTTTCCAAAACTCTGATTTTAAAGGAGCCTACGACTTTTTCCAAGTCTCAGCCAGACTTCATGAGACCATCGGTCTTATGGATACGATAGCTGTGTACAATTCAGCTCTTGCGGCTGAAAACGCTGGTGATTGGGCTAATGCAGAATTAAACTATCGAAAGTGCATTGAAGTGAACTACAAAGCCGAAAGCTGCTTCAACGATATGTCGATGATGTACTACAAGAAGGCCGATAGCGTAGATAAGGCGCTAGAGGTTTTGGCTGAAGGAAGGAAAGCATTTCCATCGAACAGCCCAATGTTGTTGGCTGAACTAGAAATATTTCTAGGTTCCAATCGCTTTGATGAAGCCTTAAGTAATCTGAACTTGGCCATTAAAAACGACTCGAGCAATCACATTCTGTACTTCGCTCGTGGAATGATTTTCAACAACAAAAGCAAGTTTAAACAAGCTGAAATGAATTACCTCAAAGCAATATCATTGAAGCCGGATCATTACGATTCTAATTTCAACCTAGGGGCACTTTACTTCAACCAAGGTGCTGATATGATTACAAAAGCAGGCGACATTCCTGACTTCAAAGAATACGAAATCGCCAAAAAGAAAGGTGATGCGGTGCTTGTGAAAGCAATTCCTTATTTAGAAAAAGCTTTGGAAATTCGTCCAGACGACAAAGATTCTATGAGTTCATTGATGCAACTCTACGGTCGTACGAATCAATCGGATAAGTACAATGAGGTAAAAGCTCGAATGGAAGGGAACTAAGTCCCACGAAAATCTGTAAGAACCCTCTAGCTGTCGTTCAAACGACCTAGGGGGTTTTTTTATGCCCACTTAAAAAGGATTGGTGTGGAACAGATATTTATTTGCGTTCATTGCGAAGCTAGATTTATTCAATATGGAAACCACCAGTCCATTCGAGGTCATTGTAGAGAATGCCCGAGATTTAATATGGGTATATGAAGAGGATGCGACTTACTCCTATGTCTCCAGATACTTCATGGAAGTATTGGGCTACGAAGCAGTCAATGTCATAGGTCATTCTGCCATGCAGCATGTTCATCCCGACGATAGAGTTCGACTGCAGAGCAAATTTAATCAGGCACTTCATGAGGGAACATCCAAGGGTTCAGTAGAGCATCGCATCCGATGTGGTAACGGAGAGTACATTTGGATTAAATCGAGATTAAGTGTCATTGATTTTAAGGGCAAAACTTGTGTTTTAAACATTGCCCGTGAATTGTCTGAGATGGCAGAGGACCAGCGACGCATAGCAGAGAGCGAATCGAGCATGCGAGATGCGGAGTTCATTGCTGAGATGGGCAGTTGGCGTGTGAATATGGAGACCATGGAAAATTGGTGGTCGCCGGGCAATTTTAATCTTTATGAGCTTCTTGAAAGCTCCCAAACACCGGGCGTCGATTATGTCGTGAATGAGCGGCTTCATAAAGACGACGGCCCCAAAGTTTTGGAGGCAATGAAGGATGTAGTTAGAACAGGGAAAGCCAAGCAGCTGCGTCTGAGGGTCTCTTGCTCCGATTCCAATGGCGATATACGTACAAAACATGTTCTTACTCGAATCAAGCCATTCCTGGTAGATGGAAGGTGCAAGAGGTAGCTGGAACCAATTTGGACATCTCAGAATTGGTTGAAGCTCAGTTCAAGCTGGAAGAGCAGTACCTAGCTCTCATCGAATTAAATGGAAGCATCTCCAAATTCGCCTTTAAAAATGCCCATGAACTTAGAGGGCCGCTCAGCGCTATTTTGGGTTTGATCAACTTGATGGAAACGACCGATTCCAGACCTGAATATCTTCAGTTTCTAAAAAAAGAAGCCCTGGCATTGGATCAAGTGGTGCGAGACATCAACGAAGTTTTGCTGAGCGAAGGAAAGCTAAAGCCCTAGCTATTTCTTATTCTTTTTTCTTTTGGAAGGGTAGGCCTGCTGCAGATCAAACTGTATGGGCATCATATACTGTACTTTCACAGCTCTGCCGTCTTTCTGGCTGGAATCCAATTCGACATTTTTTCAATCAGATCGATTGCAGCTTTGTCGCAGGAAGGGTCGATGCCTTTCTCAACCTTTACACTTTCAACCAGACCGCTTTCACCAATAATAAATGAGGTTACCACGATTCCAGTAATACCGCTTTCAATGGCCTCTTGTGGGTATTTTAAACTGTCGGAAATGTATTGGAATAGGGCCGTTTCCCCTCCCGGATAGCTCGGCATAATAACAGCCACCTTGGGTTGCGTTGGAGCATCTTGTGAAAACGTTGGAGTTTGAAGGAGTGAGAAGCAGAGTAGTAAAAAGAGAGGTTTCATCTATGGGCCCGCATTAGTTGTTGGGCAAATAAAGGAAGAATGCTCTAGTTTTGATTCATGCAGCGCCTATTGATTCTGATTTTTCTGTTGCCTTCCACACTTTTCTCGCAGAGTTTGGAAACCGACAATGACACTCTCTATAGCTATCAGAGTTCATTGGAAAGCAATGGGAGAGGGTTGACGGAAGATGCTGTTTACACTGCAGGTGCGGCAGAGGAGGGTAGCTTGAAGGTTGTTTGCGATGAAACTCATGCATATGTAAGCATGTATAAAAAGAAGAGCAACGAATATCTCGTCTTCCCTATGTTTAGCGAGAAGCGAGCAGACTCTCTGTTTGGTTCCAATATTTCCTTTGCCAATAAAAACATTGAATTTAGCACTCGAATTAGTCGTCAGGAAGTTGAAGGGATGGAACGACCTCTCCTACTCATTCGTTGGGAGTTTACGGACGACAGAAAGGGCGATCGTGAGCTGAGTGGGCTGCAGTTCTGGGATGTTGTGAACCAACGCAACTATTTCGATGAAGTCACACATCGATATGAATACGACGAAAGCAAGGCAGGCACAGAAGAGGGGGGAGACATTGAATGTCAGAGCATGATTCGCTTCGAGAAGACGGATATGGTGATTTTAAAAGCCGAATGCAACCCGAAAATTGATGGCGGCATTTATGAAATCATTGGAAAAAACCATGTCCGCACCAAAGCCCTAAAGAACAAACACTGGGATCTCATGCATCATATGAGTCCGAACGATTAACTCATCGAATAAGCAGAAACAAGCTCCAAAGCACAGCCACCGCCAAGCGCAGGATGCCGTGGTTCTGCCTTTTCTTCATGTGTGAATGAACCGATGGAATGAGGTAGAGTAGGATTGAAAGCACCAACATCCCAAAGCCTACAATGATGATTTGCCGGCTGAAAGGCACGATCAGCAAACTCCTTAGGAACAAACCAGAGAAGATCACCAGACTTCCGAAATAATGGAAGAAGGCGAATACTTTGAGTAGGAATGGACTTCCTTCTTTGCGCAAATATGCCTGTCCGATGAAGAAGCTGGTGGCGGCTAGTAATAGGAATACGATGACGCTCAAGAAGCGCATTTCGGGCAAAAATATACGAACGGGAATCAGCACCAGACTGACGATTAGAAGCAATTGTTCTTTACCCTCTTGCTTCTCGATGATTGAATTGACTCGACTGTTTGTCATGAATGCATTTATTGAACAAGGAGGTACAGCGACCAGGAGATGAGTGCTAAAAATCGAAGAAGAATTGGTTTCATCTTGGAGAGGTAAAGCTCTTGAATTTTAGGGACAAAGAGTAATACGAGACTAAGACTTAATCCACTGATTCCAACATTCAACATGAGTACTGCTCCTTGTAAATGTTGCAATTTGAAGAGAAGACCTATGAGCAAGGCTGAGGCGCCATAATAGTGGAGTAAGATGAAAACAAGATTCAATCCTTTGGCTTTCATGTCCGCACGGGTTGCATAGCCAATGAGAAGAGAGCTGACGGCTAGCGTAGAGAATAGGGCTATGCCTACTTGTACTGGGCTGTATCCCATATAATCGAGTGGGATAAACAGCAGAAGCACTAGGTAAAGGGGCGTTTCAAGCGCTGCATATCTAAGAACATTTTGCAGGTATTCAGGAAGATCTTCGTTCATGAAAATGAATTTTGGTTAGGGCAAATTTGGTGTAACCGTCGAGCAGTTCGTCTGTTTGCTCAAAGTTCAATTTTTCTAGCAATCGAGTGGAAGGGAGGTTGTCGAGATTTGTGAAGGCAAGAATTTTCGTCAATTTCATTTGTTCAAAGCCGCACTGAATCACAGCTTGGGCGGCCTCTTCCATAAAAGCTTGATTTCGGAAATTCTTGTGCATTACGTATCCAATCTCTCCGCAATCATTTTTAAAACCTCGGAAATATCCGCACAGCCCAATGAGTTCTCCTTCAAACATTATGGCCCAATTGATGGCGGTGTGTTCGCTGTAGTCTTTTTCTGTTTTTTGAAAAACCGCTTCAGGCGTCTTGAGAGCCTTTGGATTTACACGGTATGCTAAGAGTTCCGAGAATCGATTCCAATGTTCTTTGCTGAGCTTAACTAAGCGCAGTCGTGACGTTTGAAGTTCAGGGAAGTGTTCGAAAACCGATGAATCCATTTATTATGTTAACTAGGTTTTAATTTGTAGCCTTCGAAGAGATGCAAGACCGTCTCAAAAATCGCATTACAAACATCTATTTGGTTCAAACGTCGGACATATCCTCAGCTTAGAACAGAGCAAGTTTTTTCCCTGAAGGAAATCTACGAAGTTCTTGGACCAGAATACAGCCTGCAAAAATGAATGGATTGTAAAAAGCCATTGAGTTGTTCATCGAATGATTTTTTGCTTTCTAATTGGAAAGTCGATGTATCCTGCGCAGTCAATTTCAAAAGATCGGTACAGAGATATAATTGGTAGCATAGAATGGCCAAGTTCGATGCTGCGGCAAGAACATGAATTGTTGCCGCTACAATTTTGAGAGCTGATTCTAATTGAAATTCAATACGTGTTTCGAATGCAGTTGGAGTTGAGAAGGCTAGAGGGAAGATTCTGATGCAGATGCGTGGAATTGGGCGAATATAGGAGTGAGGAATTTGTTGGGATTCCTATAAACGGGGATTGGCTTCAAATAGACAGGTTAACATAATATTAATTATAAGACAAAAGGGTGTTGCGTTTTAGATGCAGCCAGCAAGCCCACCCAATATCCGTTCACAGGAATATTAGAACCACTCAAACTCAAAAAACAATCGCTTTATAAATGAACTCAAAGCCAACCGTCCAAAAAGTTCAGTAGAATCACTTTAGCAGAATCGACATTTCAGTCGTTCAGAAAATTGAATCTATATGACCCCTAAATATTTTAAACTTCTAATTTTTATGCTTGGGATACTACTTGCGCATCCAAGTCAGAGTCAAACCTTTATTCACGCTGCAAGTGACCTCGAGAACGATCCAACTGAATCCCTATCACCAGATGCGAAGTCGATTTCGTACGATTTTGATGTTCAACTAGATAGTCTTTGGATAAAACTCGATTTCTATCAACGGATTGACGACAAAGAATGGAGCGTAAAAATTGGCCTTGACACTAACTTCAATGAAAACGATGGTGGATTGTGGCCAGGAATGAATCAATCAATGAAATATGACATCCTACTTGACATCTATTTCAACCCCAACTTTCCGCCGCCATTTACGGCAAATGTTCTAGATGCTGACGGAAATTATATATCGAGTAATCTTAGTACAGGCCTTCAGGATACTTCCAGTTTTGTCCTTGCACTTTCACTGTCTCAAACAATTCCATCGGTTTCAATCTTAAGAGTAATTGCTGGCTGTGGTTTGGTGTTTGGATCCGTCAATGACGATATACCAGATGCGAGCAGCTTCACCATCAATCTAGGTTCGGCTCAATTGAGGACTGAAAAGCAAAAGATTCCTTTCAAGATTTATCCGAACCCTGCGACACAGGATGTATTTCTAAGTGGTTTTACTGAAAACACTGAGTGCATTGAGGAATATTCCATATTCTCAATGGACGGACAAGCCATATTTCATAAGGCTTGTGTCAATTGTCGAGATGTGTCCATTGATGTGAGTGACTTTTCCAACGGATTGTACTTTATCAGGATCTCGACGGGAAACAATGTTTTCGAACTTCCATTCATAAAGAACCTCCCTACTTCCCTACCCCATTAAACCTTGGAAATGAAATTCAGCATCATCAGGAAATTGATTGCACTAGCAATTGCCCTTTCATCATTCAATGCATATACTCAAGTTTTTGATATTTATGTTAGTGATGCAGGGAATTTCAATGCACCTCCATGGCAAATAGTTCGATACGATGAAAACGGAGAAAACCCCTCTGTTTTTATTGACCAAAATTTATACTGGCCTCAGGACATTCTCTTTCTTGAAGACAGAAACATCGTTTTAATTTCAAATTTTGGGAGCGGGAAAATAAATGTCCACGACGCAGAATCTGGTGATTTTATTTCTGTCTTCGCTCAAGGATTAGCTGGACCAACGCGTTTAAAGATTGGCCCCGACAGCCTATTGTATGTGCTGCTGTGGGAAGGAAATGAAAGGGTTCATCGATATGAACCGAATGGAACTGACCTTGGCCCGTTTATCTCTGGAGGTGTGAAATCCAGTATAGGAATTGATTGGGATCGTCATGGAAATCTCTACTTGTTTTGACTTAGGCCTTGCCTAATCTTGATGAGTTCATTTAGTGGCTGTAGTTTTCGTCGTGAAACGAAATTTAGCCCCCTACTCTATTCAACATCAACAATCACAACTATGAAATTTAAAATGAAAAAAGTAAAGATCGCCTTGTTGGCTAGCCTATTGTTGTTGGCATCTGGCCTCAATGTAAATGCCCAAAAGGCGAAAAAATGGAACGTCGATAAGTCACATGCTTCCGTCAATTTTTCAGTCAACCACTTTTTCTCTGCGGTAACTGGAAAATTTAAAGATTTTAGTGGTGACATCACATACGCCCCAGACGATCTCGAGGGCAGCAAAGTGAGTTTTACAATTCAGACAAAAAGTGTTGACACCGATGAGGATGAGCGCGATAAACACTTGCAATCGGAGGACTTTTTTGCCGCGGAAAAATTCCCGACCATCACTTTTGTCTCAAACAAGTTTGTCAAGAAGTCGGATAAGCTTTACGAGGTAGTTGGAAAGCTGACTATGAGGGGAACTTCCAAAGAGATTGCTCTGCCTCTCACCATCACAGGAAGAATGGACAATCCTTGGAAGAAAGGATATGAGATCTTAGGATTTTCTATAAACACTACTTTGGATCGTACAGATTACGGTGTGGGTACTGGAAGCTTGGCAGCCACTGCCATTGTTGGCGACGAAGTACTCATCAGTATCAGTATGGAACTTGATGCTGAGAAGTAAAAGCATAAGCCTTAAAATGAAAAAGCGGCTCTGAGAGATCAGAACCGCTTTTTTTATGTCTTAAACTTCGCACTGAAGTTCAATCTAAGTTTCCTATAAAGGTGCTTTGATCCTAAAATGGATGTAGATGCTCATGTCGCAATCCAAAGAATCAACTACTCCCGATACATCGCTCATATCGATCGTGAACTTGTCCACTTCAAGAACTTCATCAGACAAGATTGAATAAGCGTCGTTTCCTTCTTTTCCGTTCACTTCCAACTTGTGCAATTCGTGGTTTTCGGTGTCTTTGTACTCGTTTCCAACATCGAACATTTCAATGTTGAATTTGGTGCCCTGATCGCTGGTAATACTGGCGTTCCCTTTCAACTTAGTGTCCGGATGATCGGCGCGAAAAGTATAAAAGCGAAATTCAACGCTTGTGATGTCAAACTCTTCAATGTCGTCGCGTTTTGATTTGTATTCAGCGAGTTCTTCGGTTGCATAAATATCAATGACCGTGTTGCTCAATTCAATCGTAGAGTTGCTATCAGCAACAATGGAGTAATCAAAGCGAATTACGTCCTTCTTCTCCGTACTCAATGGGTCGCAAGAGCTGAATAGAATAATTGTGAGGAGGGCAAAAATGATGTTCTTCATGAGGTCTGATTTTGGATTACCTAAAAGTACGATTCAGGACCGATTCTGAAAATACTCGGACAAGTTTCTGGTTTGATCCAATATCATTTCATACAGTACTATATTGATCTCATGAAAATCAAGAAGACATTTGTCCACCTTATAGCGGGAATCATGGTTTTGTCCTCCTTCGCCCACATCTACAGTCCGGAGTTTTACGATGGCATGGTTCCTCCATTCTTGCCCGTCGGACTTAGCCATATACTGGCCTTTGTAGTCGAATTGGCCATTGGTATTGCCCTTTTTGTTCCACGATTCAGGTCACTGGCTGGACTAGCTTTCATGGTCTTGATGTTGGTTTTCCTCCCCATTCACATTTGGGATGCAACCAGAGAGAATCCTGTCATTGGTTCGAGGGCCGTGGCTTACATCAGAATTGGAATCCAACTTTTCCTAATCCTTCTGGGCTTCTTTATATTTAAGACGAAGCGAAAAAAAGTCTTCTAAGGCATCATCTAATGTTTCTTCCAACTTGATTTAAACTACAAGCATGAACCACGGTAAATGCTAAGATTGACAGGCATTAGGCCGATTGAATGGTCGCTTTATTCAAATAGTGATTATCCTTGATATTTAAGTATACATTTGCATCCAGAAGCAAGGCATTCTGCCCTGCATAATCCGAATCACGGAATTTCCCTCTTTACTTTCCACTAGCATTCAATTTTATTCTTTCCTGCGCAAGTCGAATCAGACTTGAAAGAGAACAGGAAAACAAGTAGTCAGCCAAAATCGGTCTGAATACGCGGAATCCTTTTCGATTCCGATTACTGGCTTCTAGCCACCAATACATTATGACACAATCTTATAGATTCAAAAAATCAAACAGTACCACTTCTTCCACAAGCGGACGAAGTACAAAACCAAATTCTCAGAACAGAGGAGGTGGACGTGGTCGTCAAGGCGGCGGACGTAAAGTCTCAACCTTAGACCCGCAAATGTTTATCAAGAAAGCAGTTGCAAGCAAAGAAGTGAAGTACGAAGCTTCGCGAACTTTCGAAGACATGCCAATCAGCCGCTCACTCTTAACTTCACTGACAAAGAAGGGCTTTTCCCACCCCACAGAAATTCAGGATAAAACCTACGAAACTCTCATGGAGGGTCACGATTTAATGGGACTTGCACAAACAGGAACTGGGAAAACCGGTGCTTTCCTTATTCCCATTATTGAGAAGCTTTTGCAAAACAACCAACGATCCTATGCTTTAGTGGTGGTTCCAACACGGGAACTGGCGCTGCAAGTTGAAGAGGAGTTTCGCGATATGACACAAACATGCAATCTCACAACTGCTTCCTTCATCGGTGGTACAAGTGTGAACATGGATGAGAAGAAACTTCGCAAACCTCTGAACGTCATCATTGGAACACCAGGACGTTTGCTCGATTTGCATTCTCGTGGAAAACTGAATTTGCGTTACGTGAATACTTTGGTGCTTGACGAATTCGATCGTATGCTTGACATGGGTTTTGCTAAAGATGTTCAACGCATCATCAACGAACTAAGATCGCGCAAGCAAACCATGTTGTTTTCAGCTACCCTGCTGGGTTCACAACAAAAGATGATCGATGAGATTCTTCGCAATCCTGTTGAAGTTCGAGTGAGTTCAGGTGAAACTTCCGGCGACCAGATTGAACAGGACATCGTTCGATTGAATCCGGGTGAAGATAAATTCAAGAAGCTTGTAGATATGCTGAATTCGGAAGAGTTCAGTCGCGTAATTCTCTTCGATGAGACGAAACACAAAGTCAACAGACTCTGCGGGAAATTGAATAAGGTTGGCATCAAAGCCGATCAGATTCAAGGAAACAAGAGTCAGAATGCTCGTCAGAGAGCTTTAAACTCCTTCAAGAAAGGACAGATTCAAGTGTTGGTAGCTACAGACGTTGCCGCACGTGGAATCGATGTGGAGGATGTATCGCACGTCATTAACTACGAGCGTCCGGTTACATTTGAGAGTTACATTCACCGCATTGGCCGTACTGGTCGTGCAGGAAATCTTGGAAAGGCATTCACCTTCGTAGATTAATTCTCACAAAATCATAAAGTAAAAGGCTCCAACATTTTGGGGCCTTTTCTGTTTGGTACATTTGAAGATTCAATAAGAGTTACTAGATGAGTTCGATTAAAGAAATTAAAGCGATGAGTTTCCCTTGGGAGACAAGAGACCCATTTTTATTCTGTGTGCATCACCTCGACCAATATCCTAGTGGTGATGAGGACATGGCGCCACCCAAAGAAGCTTTACAAGGAAGATCAATCGGCAACGATTTCACGATAAAAGACGGATGGAGAATGTACCACGGATCGAAGGTTCCTGGCTTTCCATTTCACCCCCATCGTGGCTTTGAAACCATCACCATCAATAAACAGGGCTTTGTGGATCATTCAGATTCACTTGGTGCCGCGGGCCGCTTTGGTTCTGGCGACACACAATGGATGACTGCCGGAAAAGGAGTGCTTCACTCGGAGATGTTTCCATTGTTGAACAAACAAGGAGACAATACCTTGGAGATCTTTCAGATTTGGATCAACCTCCCTAAGGTGAGCAAGTTCGTAGAGCCACATTTTAAAATGCTTTGGAATCAGGATGTTCCGAAGTTGGAGCTCAAAGACGATGCTGGGAAAAGAATCAAGCTCGAATTGATCGCAGGAAAATATTTAGAACATTCGGCCCCCTCTCCTACTCCAAATTCCTGGGCTTCTGATGCCAAGAATGAAGTGGGTGTAATGTGTCTCGAACTTGAAGCAGGCGCGAAATGGACCTTACCAGCCATATCTGCCGGAGCAAATCGAGCTGTCTATTTCTACAAAGGTTCTTCCTTAAATGTTGAAGGCCAAGACTTGACGGAATACCAATTGGCTTACCTAAGTCCAGATGCCGAAATTGAGTTTCAGAATGGCGACAGCAAAGGATTGGTTTTGATTCTACAAGGTCAGCCCATTCAAGAGCCTGTGGCACAATACGGACCATTTGTGATGAATACAAAGCAAGAAATTCAAGATGCCTTCAACGACTATCAAGAAACCCAATTTGGTGGCTGGCCATGGCCGATGCAGGAGCAGGTTCACGAAAGGGATAGAGGTCGCTTTGCACTTCATTCCGACGGAAAAGAAGAGCTTCCAGAATCGTGATGGAGTTGAAGCTTAGGGCTAATCTTTATATAGGCAATAGGTACTATGGCTGATCGTAAGATTTTAAAATTCTCCCTTTGGAGTTTCCTCCTTTTTGTAGTGCTTCCCATCTCTTTGGTGGGCTATTTTCTAATTGAGACCGATGCTCCAGTAATTCACGGGAAAGTCTACAGCCACATTCAGTACAATGAGCGGCAAAACCTCGACCTATATCAACCCACAAAACAGGTCTACGAAAAAGCCCCAGTCTTGGTCTACCTACACGGAGGTTTTTGGGCGATTGGCATCAAAGAGGCCATCAATAATACCCGTTTTAATGGGGCTGTGAACGAACTGCGCGATGCGGGTTTTGCCATTGTTAGCCCGGAGTATACAAAGGCTCGTGCCGATCGTTCCCCTTTCCCCTATTGCATAGAAGACGCTTATGAGACACTCCTTTGGATGAAACACAATTCGGAAGAGTACGGTCTCGACATGGACCGAATAGGGCTGCTGGGTGAATCTGCAGGTGCGCACATTGCCTTAATGGCTGCATACTCCGAAGCGAGTGAGTTTGGGGTCGAGGAAGAAACTCCTAAGATTGACTACGTGATTGATGTATACGGACCCAATGACTTGAAGAAGATTTATCAGTTGGAATTACTCGACAGCATTAAAACCATTCGAGAGCAATTCCCCAAGGAATATCAAGATTATCTTGATTTACCCAAGTTTCTTCTTGGCTTTGATCCTGAATTGGATACGGTTCGAACAAAGAAAATTTTGGAAACCTACTCCCCTTACCTCAGGGTAGATTCCGAGGTTCCTCCTACTTGTTTTATTCACGGTGAACTAGACATCATAGCGCCGGTTGATCAGTCCATTGCCCTGCAGGCGCGTCTTGACTCTGCGGGTGTGGAAACGGAGCTGCATGTTCTCAAGGGTGTCAATCATGGTTTTATGGGCGTATCTAAAGAGCAGAAAGCAATGATTCAGCAGTGGGTGGTGGATTTTGTTTACAAGAACACCCAAGGTCTTAAAACTGACGAGCCTTAAAGCGCTTTTGTTTCCAAATCGTCTCGGTAATCGAATTGAAGGTCTTCGTGCAAGGCGGAGATGGCCTTTACCAATAAGTCGTATTGACGATCGTAGATTCCGACCAAAACTGGATTACCAGTATATCTAGGCGACAATTCCTTCAGGCGAACTAAGAAGTGCATGAGCAACTTTACTTCGGTTTCCTTCACTCCGCTGTATCGTGCATACTTCTTTAAATTTCTGAGAATTTTCCGAACACTCTTTTTTATGTAGTAATAATTGAGTCGGTTGATTTCTTCGAATTGATCGTCCATATCTTCTTTCACCCGCTCTACATAGTCGGCCTCATCATGCGCATCGAAGAGTAAATAAGAGAGCAGTTCTTTGTTGTCTTTCTTGAACCGAGCCAGACGAAGGCAGATTTCCTTCAGGTCGGCATGAGAAATGTGATCAAGTTCTTTACGAATCGCTGGAATACCTTGAATTTGCATCTTTTACAGTAAGAATAGAAAGATAGAATTCTTGCTCTATTGAATGAAATACCAAGCTCGACTAATCTTCCCTTGCTTCATTTGATACACGCCCATGCTGCGTTGCGACAGGCGGCCCTTCTCTCCCGTCCAACTCACTTCTTCGTTGAAGCTGATGGTATTCCCGGAAATGGTGTAGTTCAGAATTTCGGACTTTACTTCTTTTACATTCTCGAAATAGCCGCGCATGTCGCTTACGAAGGCATCTCGTCCAACGCTCTGTTTAATGAGCGTATTCGCATCGATGTAAGCGTAGATGAAATCTTCAGTAACATTTGCCCCCAGCTTCTCTAGATTGGCCTCATTGAAGGCTTTTACTTGCATCTTCAGCAGAGTGAGCGGGGATTCCAAATCGCCCTGGCAAGATTTCTTTCTCGTATCCAGGCCACTGACCACTTTCCATTCTCCTGAGTTCTTCAGTAGTTGGAAAGCATCGCTTCCGCAATGGTGAAATGTGTTCCCGACGAAAAATTCGTAGTCCATCCAAGCTTGAGCTACTTCGCCATCTACATCGATTTTTAGGTTAGAAATACGCTCGTCCCAGATCTCATCGTGCGGACTTCCGATTCCTCCCAACCATTTATCGAGACTTCCCTTCTTTACAACAGGCTGGCCTTCCTTGTTACTAAAATTGGAGAACATGACAGCCTTTCGGAAGAATGACTTGGCCACTTTAGAGCTGTCGCCTGCGCGCATTCCATCAAAGATATTTTGAATGCTGGCTCTAATAAGCATTTCTTCTTTCGCTTCCTGGGTATAGATGTGTGAGTTTATCGCCATAAGGGCGAGAATCAGAAAAAGCTTATTCATCTTATCTTTTTTGGTTCTGCAATCTATTGAGATTCGAATGACATCAATCGGAAAAGTGAAGAGTGGTTTTAGGAAATCTGGATTTAAAATCCAAGTGTATTTCTTGTATAAATTGCCAAATCAAACATTTTGCATTTCAAACTGTTGCATTTCTAACATTTCCTATGAAGTCTTTGTCACTTTTGTTTCTTGTTCTCGCTGTGACTCAAAGTCATGCTCAACGGTTTGGTGAAGTCTATGGCCTTGAATTTAGGACTTCTCAACTACGGTTGGCTAAGGTTAATCCACTTAGCGGTGGTTTAACGCTTGTCTCATCCAGTCCGACGAGCAGCGACCAATTTGGTTCTGGCATCAGCGATGTAGATCCAGTCAACAAACGTTATCATTACGTTCGGGCTGGTCAGATCATCACCGTTGATATGAGCAATGGTCAGGTCTTTTACAACCCAAGCATTAGCTGTTCAACCCATTCCTTCAATTTCACTCAACCCATCAGCAACATCGCGTTCAATTGGGCAGATGGTCTGATCTACGGACTGCTCCACAAAGGCAGCCAATTGTGGTTTACAAAAGTAGACCCAGTATCCGGTGTAATGACGGTGCTGTCTTCAGGTCCCATTTCGTCCGATCAATATCAAAGTGGTGTTTCAGACATTGACCCAATAAACGGGCGCTACTTCTACATTCGCGGCGGCTCAATTATCACAGTTGACATTGCTACTGCAACTGTGTTGAGAAATCAGCTCATGACGAATCCAAACAATGCTTTAAGTCCAATTACAAACATTACTTACGATTGGTTGACGGATCAAATATTTGGGCTCAATTACGTTGGCTCTAAGTGGGATAACAATGGTTTTACGACAAAGCCTGCTGAGCTTCGCTTAGCAACTGTGGACCCCATTTCCGGAGTTATTACTCTTATTTCTCCGGGAGTTATAAGTGCAGACCAATTTCAAAGTGGAGTTTCAGATATAGATCCAGTAGCTGGCCTTTATTACTACATTAGGGCGGGTCAGATTCTTTCCGTTGATCTAAGTTCGGGTCTTGTTGCTGGTCAAAGTTTGATTAGTAATCCCAACCAAGCGATTTCACCAATAACCAATATTGAAGTCGTAAAGGATTATCAATCTGCTCCAATTCCTTCTGCAGAGTTTGTAGCCGTAAATGAAGATTTAGATGTGCAGTATAAAAATCTTTCATCCTTCTCATTACACGCTCATTGGGACTTTGGAGATGGCAACTCAAGTTCAGAACGTCACCCAAGGCATAGCTATCAAACTCGTGGAATTTATGAGGTTAGCCTTTCTTCTACAAACGCTCAAGGGGAACAAGTACATCATTCTGAGACGATTACTGTTCTTGGACGGACCTCCGACGACTGTTTGGTTCAGTTTGCACCACACCAGGTTTATCCGAACCCAAGCTCTGGCAGAATTACTGTTGAAACTCCCGAAATCAATAATTATCGGTATTTCGAGTGTTTTGATGAATCAGGAACGCGCGTGGTTTCTTTAGAACTCTTTGGTACCGAAAATAAACTTGTTCTACCCGACTTGGAAGAGGGTGAATATCAGTACCGGATAAAGAGTATGGTTGGCAAACACATTGAAGGTGTTCTTGTGATTGAATGAGTATTGCCTAAAAGTTTCAGAGTTATTTCCCGATAATCTTTAAGCCTTCCGGCACCTTCTTGATTGGAAGAGCGTCCTGAGTATAATAAACGTTGCGGTGATTGAGGTTGGTCTCCGCAATGTCCATCAGTCCATCTCCATTTAAGTCTAAGCCTAGAATGGCGCTCGTATTGAACACGTGTTCATTCAAATCCTGACGGATGAACTTCTTGTGGGTATCTGTTCCGAAAAAAATTGAGTTGGCTGTTCCCATGTGGGCACAGAGGATGTCGAGCTTTCCCTCGTTGTTCATGTCTACTACAGAGATGTCGGAAGTTTTCTCGTTTGAACCACCAAAGAATAGGGTGTCGATGAATTCAGCTTTTTCGTTGAGATAAAAAACCTGGTTTAACTCTTTGTAATTGCCAATGAGGATGTCGGGGTTGCCGTCGTAATTTAAGTCGGCCACCTCCACCGCCCTGCTGTCGACGTTTGGGTGACTGAAGCCAACTGCGTCGTAATGAAGCTTCGCGCCTTTACTCAAGTACATCCAGTTCTTGTGTCCTTTTGCATTTACTTCCACTACATCGAGAAAACCATCCTTATTGAGGTCCCCAACTTCCATGTGGTAAGAAGGACTCAATACATGGCCAAAATGGTGAACCTCTTTAAACTTTGCCGATTGGTCGTTGAGCCATATTTCATTTCTACCCTTGTGGTAAGCCACTATGATGTCGAGAAAGCCATCGTGGTTCATATCGGCTAGGTGGAGATCGTGAATGGTGTGTTTGGTATGTCCGAAGGTTCCGCCTTTATTCTTGAAAACAAGGTCGCCTTGGTTTAAGTAAATTCGGTTGTTGCCAGAGAAGCGCGCTACCACCACGTCGAGGTCCCCATCGTTGTCGAGGTCGCCAAGCTTGACGGCCGTTGATTTTGCCGTTTCAATCTCGATTCCCTTGGCATAGCGAAAATGATGGTCTCCCGTATTGACATAGAACTCAATTTGCTCGCCCTCATCTGCGAGGTGTACAATCACCAAGTCTAGGCTTCCATCGCCATTTAAATCGCCGTAGTCCATATCTACGCTTCCTACTCCAGCGGGTTTTACACCAATGGATAAGCCAGTGTCTTCATGAAAAGGAATTTGTGCAGCTCCTTCTAAGAAAGAAGCAAAAAGTAGAATGAAGCTTAGTAGGAATTTCATTTTGCCCGGTTGGATTTGGGTAAATGTACCATGCTGATTCGAAAAAGTCAATCGGGGATTTCAAAACGTTTGACTTGAGATTTCTCCCCCGAAAGAATTGATATTTGATGGGTTTTGCAGCCAAGGTGCGCTGCCAGAAGTTTGATTACAGCTTTGTTTGCACGTCCATCCTCAGCCGGGGTCTGTACCTTTATCCGGTAGCCACTTTCTGTCTTTTTGAGAAGGTTTGTTCGTGAATTAGGAATGACTTTAACGCTTACCGTAGCCATTTTTAAAAGCTATTGCTTTTATTGGACGTCTTCAACTTTCTTGAAAACGAAGCCCTTAGCTATGGTCTCATCCGTTTCTTCGTAATCTGAGCCACCTCTTTCCCACAGTTCAATGCGATCTTCGAACACCCGCATTTCAGACTTTAAAAACCGGGCTCCAAAAAGACTGCTCTGGCATTCATCTGCAATGGTGGCTGTTCTATAGTAGATCCCACTTGCGCGTTTGACCGGCTTAAGGAATATCTGGCAAGCTTGTTCTTCTTCAATGTAACCAGCGTCCATAAGATCGAGAATCTTAGGCGTAAGACTTTTCCCGATGCCTTGGAAGTCTTCTACAAAGCGAAAAGAATAGATGTACACTCGGTCAATGGAAATGTCCTCCTTCATGCGGAAAATCCTTTGGTAATGCGGAGATTCAGGCATGTTCAAGAATGCATGCTCTACATAGAGCCAACTGGATTCCTTATCGTGATCCCAAATGCGGGTCATCTTTAGGAAGATGGGAGAGCTACCGGCATTGTCCTGACCGTAAGAACTGTAAGTACCTTCCAAACGCTCCATCAAGCGATCGAGGGCAGTTTTAACTCCGCTGTAGGATTCAGTCGGACTATCAGACGATATCGATTTCTTGATTTCAGAAGAGTCGGTTGAACAAGACGCCAAGCAACTAGAAAGAATCAATATTGTAGCGAGATTGCGCATTTTTTGAAGACCCTAACAAAGGTCGCAGATTTAACGAATTGACAAAGGGATTCTTCATGAATCGCTTCCGCTCAATCAATGCGGCTTGATTTTGATATGAATCGAACTTTCTTTGAATGCTCAACACCAACTGAATGCGCCATACTCTTTTTGGGATTTTTCTCCTCGGCTCTCTGTCAGCCTTTGCTCAGAGTCCTTGCGATAGTTTAGAAATACTCAATATTTCAAGCCACCCCTTCACCGATTCTTTAATCCTTCTGGAAGTAGAAAACACAAGCTCTGAGTTCTTTAGTTATCCTCAATTTGTGATGTTCAATGGAGCCAATGATACGGTGGCCTTTGAGGAACTGAACTACTTCGGCATTTCTTCCTTCAGTCAGCACCATTTGAAAGTGGCGACCAACGACTCCTTCGAGTTTGCCTCGCGCATTGAGCTCTGGACCATTGGCGATACCGTGGCTTGTGAGTTTGTTCTGCCCGTTGACCTTTGCCCTAAGGATTTATGCATCGAGCTTCAAATCGGGGTTCAAAACTTTGGAGGAGCCTTGGCTGACGGAGAGGTAGTATGGTCTGTGTTCGACACCAACTTGACAAAGTTGGCAACTGGGAATCTAACTTTGATTGACACAGCGAAACAAGAAGATTACGCCACTTTATGTTTATCGATTGGGGATTACCGCTTTGAATACGCGGCATCAGGCCCCTTAGGAGGTCAAGTGTATGCCAATGTTCTTGAAATGGAACATACGATTGGTTTGAATGCTCAGCTTTCAAGTTTCGCAGCAATCATCGAATTGGAATTGTATGGAAACTGTGAAGATGAAACTCTTGGTTTCGCCTTTGAAGCTGAAAACAATAAAAGCATGAGTGCTTGGATTGAAGAGGGAGAACTGAAAATTGAATCCCTTGAATCCATTCGAAGTCTTCAAATCGTCGACCTTCAAGGAAGGGAAATTCATTCAAGTAAGCCCTTACAAAGGACACTTAGCATCCCTTTCAATTACCCCAAAGGACTGTACTTCATACTTGATGTTGAGAACTTAAGCTCCGTCAGGATTGCCCATTTCTAGGCAATTTTTTTAGGACTTTCTAGCTCGACGCAGATGGTTTCGCTCTGCCAGTTCATTGATTTCTACTGCGTGAAGTATTCGTTTATTGCAGCCATTGAGGAGCTCAATGTGAGCTAAGCCAACATTTACCGAGGTGGTCACTTTGTGAGGGGAAATCCATTTAATTATCGGGAAAAAAATCCCCAATACATCATAGAGTATTGCATATAGCTTGGTTCGCGAACGAATTCCCTTCATGGGATGTATGTATCCCGGACGAAGCAAATAGGCTTTTGTAAACTCCATGGCCATAATGGCATTTTCAGTTTTTCCTTTAACTCGAGCCCACATCACTCGTCCGGTTTCGGTAGAATCGGTATACTCACCAGAAACATATGTGAAGATGGCTTTGGGACTAACAGAAATAAATACCTGTGCGAAATACAGCGTGAGGTCGTAAGTAATTTTGCGGTACTCCTCTTCTGACATGCCAGCCACTGAGACTCCCATGCAGAAGAAGCAAGCGTCCATATTGGAAAATTCAGATTGTACGGAGCTCAAGTCAAAGAAGTCTTGATGGATGATCTCTCGAATTTTCGGATTTTCAATTCCACATGAACTTCGGTTGATTAAAACGATTTCACTGATTAAAGGATCCTCTAAACACTCGAGGCATACTGCCTTTCCGACCATACCTGTAGACCCGGTAATTAATACTTTCATGGACAGTTTTCTTTCCTTGATTTCGACGCAATCTAGAGATTCTTTGAATAGAAGGCAACTGAAACAAAGAGGCTCTTAAATTTGCAGCACATTTACTACACATGAGACTTGCCCAAATTGCACGTGAACTGCAAATCAGCCCAAATACAATCGCTAAACACCTCGAGAAAACGAGAGGACTAACTTTAGAAAAAGGATTCAATGAAAAGCTCGATGACGAGATTCTTGAAGAATTGAGATCAAAATTTAAAGTCGAAGAGAAGGATGAAGTCGTTGAAGAAGACTGGTCCATTCAAGAAAAGAAAGAAGAAGTTGTAGAGGAATCTGTTGAAACTCTATCGGAGCTTGAGGGCGCCATTGAGTTTGAAGAGAAAATCCCTGAAAATGTAGAACACATAAAGGCTATTATACCCGAACTGGAAGGAATTAAGGTTGTTGGTAAGATCGATTTACCTGAACCTAAAGCCCCTGAAATTCCCGAGGCAGAAACTGAAGAGAACGGGGACGTAAAAGAGCCTACCGCAGAGCAAAAGAGCATTCCTGAAAAAAGAGAGCGACGCCCTAAACGTGAAGTCCGAAAAAGACCCGTACGCACTCCCCTATCCGATGAAGAAAAAGAAGCTCGGGAAGAGAAACGCAAATTAAAAGAACGTGAACGCTTCGAAGCGAAGCGGAAAGAAGCTCGAAAAACGAAATATCTAAACAGCGTTCAACAGAAGGCTATTAAGGCAAAAGACAAAAAAGTTCTTTCAGCGAAGCAAGCAATTGAAGTGAAATCTGTTCCCTTGAACTCGAGCGCATCTGCAAAAAAGGCAGCTCCAAATCCAAGTAAGCCTAAAAAAGATGGTTTCTTGAAAAGAGCAATTCGCTGGTTGTATCACGGAGAGTAGTTCATCGCGAGAGCTTCTAATTGTTACTTTAGGCTCTTCAGTTTAAGTGGTATACTGCCATTAATCGAAATTCAAGTGAAAGACAAAAAGCCATCCTTGCTCCGCACGCTCGATACGAGTTTGGCCATTGTTGGAGAGCGAGAAGATGGCTTATTGGAGATGCGGTTTAAGACTGAGGACTACATCATTGACCTCGATTTCATTCAAGAGACTTGGGAAGTTTTCAATGAACTCGACCCTGTGGATAAAGCTCTGCTGGTTGTTGCAGGGAAGTATGGAAACATAACCAAAGAGGCTCGAGAAGTTGAAATGTTTTGCACGGATTCCTACAATGCATTCAAGGCAATTGCAATTGTGGTCCCATCGATTCACAAGCGATTGCTTGGCAACTTATTCTTTGCCCTGCGTCGAAAAAAAACCCGACTTCCCTTACAAGATGTTCCCAACTGAAATCGATGCCATGACTTGGCTTGCTCAGTTTAAGGCATAAAAAAACAGCCTCCACAGCTGAGATTATTGGTTTCCTCTGGACTAACACGTGTGATTTACCTGAATGGAAAAAATCAATGTTGCTAAAACCCTAACGCCCGGGGGTTACCTCTCTAATGCTACGAAGGCTGTGAGAACGAATAAAAAGAACGAGGTCGTAAAGCTCAAGAGAAAATTTCACGTAAAATATTCCTCTCAGGAATAAAATGACCCGATTTCGCCCTTTTTTCGGCTGCTTTTAGGCTTTTTTTAAACCCCTTCTAGTATGTGCTGTTTTTGGACTGGAATTTTTGAAAGACCTATTTCCCCCTATTCGGTAAGTATCAAAATGAACCATCAGGACTCATTCTGAAGACAACATGAGTGCAAGGATCGACAAAGCTTGATTCTATTCAGGCCTTATTTCACTTTTCCGCAAAGTCCCCAAGGCTCGTATTACCAACCATAGAGATAATCCGGCGAAGACCGTCCCTAGGATAAAAGGCGCTCCCGGGATGAAATAGTCACCACCTGTTTGGGTGAAGTAGGAAAAGATGCTCGTCATTAGCACTGGGCCAATGATAGAAGTGAGGGCGATGAGACTCGTTAAGGCGCCTTGAAGCTCCCCCTGCTCGGTGTCGGGGACCTGATTGGACATTATTCCTTGAACCGTAGGACCGGCAATTCCTCCAAGGGTATATGGAATGATTCCCAGATAGAGCATCCAACCATATTCAGCGAATGCAAAGGTGAGCATGCCTACTCCCCAGAGCACAAAACCAATGATTACAGTTCTTTGATTGCCCAAGGTTTTTACGAACCAACCTACAAGAACTGCCTGTACCAAAACAACCATAATTCCAACGAAACCCAATGAATAACCAATATCTGCCTCTGTCCAACTGAATTTTAGCATGGAAAAGAACGTCCAGGTAGACTGCACGGCATGACCTGCTAAATGGATTAAAAAGAAGGCAGCGGCAAAACCAATGAGCAATGGATACTTCTTTAGCTTTAAAAAGGATCCGCGAGGATTTGCTTTTCTCCAATCGAACTTCCTCCTCTTTTCAACAGGAAGTGATTCGGGAAGCACGAACAATCCATAAGTCAAGTTTAGCAGACTCAAAGCTGCGGCGAGTAAGAATGGCGCTTTCACACCAAATGATTCGGCCACAATTCCACCCATTGCTGGACCAATAATGAATCCCAAACCAAAGGCGGCGCCCATCATCCCGAAGTTCTTCGCTTTCTCCTCTGGCTTGCTGATGTCTGCAACGTAGGCATTGGCTACTGAGAAACTCGCTCCCATGATTCCGGCCAATACTCGACCTACAAACAGCCAAAAGATGCTCGGAGCAAAAGCATGAAAAATGTAGTCGAGGCCCAAGCCAAATAAGGCGATGAGTAAAACTGGTTTCCTGCCAAAATGGTCGCTGAGCTCACCGAGAACAGGCGCAAAGAAGAAACTCATGATGGAGAAGGCAAACAACAGCCAACCGCCAATGAAGGAAGCTTCGCTTAAATCTCCCCCCATCAATGATTGAATCAAGGAAGGAATTACGGGAATGATGATTCCCAAGCCTATAACATCAACCAAAATGGTGATGAAGATGAAAATGAGTGAAGCGTTTTTACGAGCGCTCATCGAGGGCTATGGGTTTATTCGAAGCGGGCAAATGTAGCGCAAGATGAGATGCTGTATTGCTTTCAGCCTAAGTGATTGCAAAAGAAAGAGGTGAACTGAAATGCGAAAGTCAAAGCCCTCTTCATCCCACTTCACCTCTACCGCTTGATCAATAGTTTTAGAAGTTTTGGCCGACTTATTCAGTCACCTTCACACCTTTCCAGAAAGCCACATATCCTTCAATGTTTTTGGCCAATGCCGATGCACTTGGGTAGTACCAAGCAGCGTCTGCGTTCGACTTCCCATCTACTTCAACATTATAGTATGAAGCTGTGCCTTTCCACGGACAAACTGTATGTGTTGAGGAATCCTTGAAAAACTCCTTCTTGACACTGTTTGATGGGAAATAGTGGTTTCCTTCAATAACTACTGTGTCTTCACTTTCTGCGATGACTTTATCGTTCCAAACTGCTTTCATGTTGATTGTATTTGTTCCTTCAAAAAGGTAAATGATTGATGACAAAAATTGTTCAATTCCTCCGACTGATTGGTCAAGGTGCTTACACTTAGTACGGCACCCTTCCATTCTTTGGTTCGCCACTCCCCTCGTTTAAGTTTGGGGGCTTTGGAGAAGTCAATTTCTCCATCACGAGTCCAACCATAGAGGTAATAATAGGGTTCAGAAACTACTGAATCGGCAACGGCCAGTCCTACTCCTATACTGGCTCTTACGCCTTTGTCGTCAGCATCGATCACGAAGTAGCCTCCAGTGTCGAAGTGGTGAGGCCAAATGCGAATGGGGCTGTCAATTCCGCACCATTCAACAAGATCTCGAAATACTCGATTGGCTGTTGCTCTGTTTTCTTTCCATTCCGAAATGACCTTTTGATCAAACTCTTCAAAAACAGAAAATTTATAGGCATCCGATTCTGGTAAATTATAATTCAGTTCTTTGCTTGCTTCAGCGCCCAAAGAGCTTAACCAATCTCGCCATGCCGCATGCAGCTCTTCCCACGACTTGCCATTGAAATCGATGCAAGAAAGCTCTTCATTTCCTTCCCAATGAGATAGTTTCCATTCGTCTACGTTTAAGGCCAACCAAAGCTTTCTGCCATTGATGTCCACTGGAAGCCCCTTCAGAAGCCCCTCGCCATCGTTATAACCCAGTGTCGTGTGAATGTCGTCTTCCTCAGCATCTCCAAAGTTGATGGCCGTTAGGGATAAGATCTGAGCGGCCTTGTGAACTTGCGCTTCAAAACGCATGTATTCTGGTCGCATCAATGTGTTGGTTGCTTTCGAAATAGGCAATCGGAAAAGAAATGCTTGCAATCTAAAAATTGGCTTTCCGTCTGCAAACCCGCTCCAGCTCCAAGCTTGTCTATTTGTTCCACCGAATATTTCTTCGACATCTCCGTCCAAATCAATTCATTGGCTTCAAAGTCAACTTGCCAGTTCAAATGCTTGAAATCCACCGTTTGTTTTTTCAGGCTCACCAAATAACTCTTTACTTCTCCACTTTCCGGACTGTAATGACAATAGAAATCAAATTGATCTAAAGCGAAATCGGCCCCGAGTTCTCGGTTTGCACGTTCCAATAGGTTTAGGTTGAAAGCCCTAGTGATCCCATGTGGGTCGTCGTAAGCAAGCTTAATGGTATTGGGGTTTTTCTTCAAATCAAAGCCCACCAAGAGCGCGTCCTTTTCGTTCATGTTGGAAGCTATGAGCTTCAATAAATCAGTAGCAGACGATTCATTGTAATTGCCAATGTTGGAACCCAAAAAGAGAATGAGCGTAGGCAATTTATGCGTACCGGAATCGCCGAGATAGTCGAAGTAATCACCCACGTGAGATTCCATCTTTATGCTTGGCAATTGCTCTCTTACACTCGCTTCAAGGAGTCGAATTGCCTCCTCTGAAATGTCGAGAGGACTGAAAATGAAATCGAGTCCAGCCTGTTCAAAGGCACGCAGCATCTGAATGGTTTTTTTACCATCTCCAGCTCCCAGTTCAACAATGCGAAAAGGCTCTTGCCAGGCGAGCTGTTTGTGGATCGCCATCGATTGGGTTTCAAGAATCTCAAATTCCGCATCTGTGAGATAGTATTCAGGCATGCCCATAATCGCCTGAAAGAGCTTGCTTCCTTGATCGTCGTAGAAGTACTTCGACGGAATGTGTTTCAACTCTTGCTCAAAACCTTCCTTTAGGTCTTGAGCGAATTGACGATTTACTGGGCTCTCTATTTGGCCAGACGTATCCCGCTGAACTGCCATTGGTAATGGGGGTGAAAGAAGTTTCGATATGTAGCCCTGCTGTGTCCTTCGGAAGTGGCGGAAGAAGCTCCACGCAGCACCATTTGATTGATCATGAATTTTCCGTTGTATTCGCCAACGGATCCTTCGGGTTTCGCAAAACCTGGGTATGCTAAATAAGCACTATTGGTCCATTCCCACCTTTGGCCCCAGTTGAAGTGCTCCGAAGCTATTTCCCATTCTGCTTCAGTGGGCAGACGCAAGCCTTTCCACTCTGCATAAGCGGCTGCCTCATAATAGCTTATGTGACTCAGTATCTCTTCATTGTTTAAATCAAGGACGCCAGCTAAAGAATAGCGTTTCCAGCTCTTATCCTCCTTAAACCAATAGAGCGGGGCTTTAATTTTTTCGTCTTGAATCCATGCCCATCCTTCATCCAGCCAGAGCTCAAATCGCTCGTAGGCACCATCTTCTATGAATTCAAGATAGTCCCCGCAGGTAACCAATTCCGAGTAAATCTCAAATGCATTCAAGTAGACCTTGTGTCGTCCGAACTCATTGTCGTAGGCAAAACCTTTTCCGTCATTACCAATGGAATGCAAGCCCTCAGAAATCTTGAGCCATTCTCCTGCACCTTGACTTCCGCCGGCAAGGTCAAAATCTTTCTTGTAAACGGGCTTGAGCGGATTTTGGGAAAGAATGAATTTCAGATCTGTGAGCAAGAGCTCTTCATGCTGCTGTTCGTGGTTTAAACCCAGTTCAAGCACTTCTTTCGCTTCTTCGAGAACATCATCGCTGAGAGCAAGTATAGCTTGCTCAACATAAGCTCGATACTGATAAACTAGATCGAGTTTGGGCCGTGTGAGGTTTCCTCTAGAATTTCTTTGAATGCGCTCCCCCACCAAGTTGTAGTAGGAATTGAAGAGAAAGGCAAAGTCCTCATCAAAGCGTTTGTAATCCGGATTGTATTTCGACAAAACAAACTCCTCGAAGAACCAGGTTGTATGACCTAAGTGCCATTTAGCCGGACTAACAAAAACCGCAGGTTGCGGAATGCTGTCTTCCGGACTTATTGGAGCGCAGATGTCTGCCGTACGCTTTCGAACTTTCTTGAAGAATTCCCTCACACTGCAATGCTATAAATTCCTTGCTTCAATATATGTTGTCTGTTCGACCAATTTGAAGTTAAACTCCTAATGGAAGGTATTGGTGCACCTAACTAGGACTTCAACTGCCCTGCAATGTATCCCGTTGTCCAAGCAGCTTGAAAATTGAAGCCGCCTGTAATGCCGTCTATGTCGAGGATTTCTCCGGCGAAATAGAGCCCAGACACTCTTCTACTTTGCATGTTTGCATCTACTTCTGTGAGTGCAAGTCCGCCGCAGGTAACAAACTCTTCTTTAAAGGTTGTTTTTCCTTGCACCTCGTAGATGTCATTGGATAGAACACTGATCAGCTTATCGAGTTTTTTCTTGCCCAATTCACCCCAAAGCTGATTTTCAGGAAGATTGCATCTATGCAGGAGATAAGCCCAGAAGCGTTGCGGAAAATCAAAGGGCTTGGCTTTCAGGCAAGTTTTCGTGGGCTCCGCAGTGACTTTCTTTTGCAGTTCCGCAAGAACCTCTTCCTGGTTGATGAATCCAATCCATGAAATTTGAGCCTTGAATGTATAGTGTCTTAGGGCGAGTTCCCGAGCTGCAAAGGCCGACAACTTCAGAATGGCTGGGCCACTCATGCCCCAGTGGGTAATCAATAAAGGTCCGCTGCTTCTGTACTTGCTGCCTTGAATGCTTACTGCAACATCTTGAACTGAAACCCCCATGAGCGAAACGACGTCTTCCTTGGGCATATTAAAGGTGAACAAGGAAGGAACGGGTTCTTCAATCTGGTGTCCAAGTTCTTCAAGCCATTCAAGTCCTTTTCTTCGTGGTGAACCCCCTGAAGCCACGATCACCCGATCGAAGAGCTCTGGTTTTTCCTTTCCACGAATAAAATCGATTTCAATTTGTTCTTGATTTGGCTGAATATTTCCAACGGAGACTCCCATCTCAATCTGAACACCCAGCTTCTTCGCCTCATTCATCAGGCATTCGACGATGCTTTCCGATTTATTTGAAATAGGAAACATGCGTCCATCGGGTTCAACCTTCAGCGGAACGCCTCTCGATTCAAACCATTGGATGCTGTCTTGATTGTTGAAGATTTGAAATGCTTTCTTGAGAAACTTAGCTCCCCTTGGGTACGACTTGCTGAATGCGCTGATTGAGCTGAGAGCATTGGTGACGTTGCATCTGCCCCCACCCGAAATGCGAACCTTGGAAAGCAACTCTTGCGATTTCTCGAAGAGGATAACTTCAGCTTCAGGATGATGTTCTTTTACTGAGAGGGCGGAAAAGAAGCCCGCTGCTCCCCCACCGATGATGGCAACTTTCATGTGAAATGTATTCTAGTCGAAACTAGAAAAGACTGTGAGTTTGAAGTCGGCTTCTAGGAAGAACTTACCACCAAAATGCAAGTTCGTGTGCTTAAGCGCAATTTTAAGTCTCCAGAGCTTTGTATTACCAAAGAGCGCTATTCATCCAATGAATGCCCCTCCAACTTGGCCTGTCCTTGCAAAACGAGGACCTGATCACCTTTTTTGAGATTTAATGGAAGTACCTTTTTTCCTTCGGAAGTGTAAGAAACTGCCTTAAGGCCCTCCATCATCAACTCCTGCTTTGAGTTGTTCAATTCATAAGAACCTTCATTACTTCCCGATTGCCAATGGAACTGTTCACCGTTCGATTGAATGAAAAGCTCTGAGCCTTTGCCTTTTATGTGCCAACTAAAAAGGTCGTTTGTACCCGGACTTGAGCCATTTGCGAAAAAGCGATCGCGTTTTATTTCAATACTTCCAAGCTTGGTAAAGCTGTCTTCAAATCCATCGGAGTTGAATCCGCTGTGACGAACGTGTCCTTGAATGGGTTTAAGCGATAAGCCTTTTGCGCTTGAGTTGCTATAAGCAGACCAAGGTTCAATGGCTACCAGCATTCCCGCCAAGGATGTTTTCAATACAAATTCGCGTCTTTTCATATCAATCGAAGTCTTCGATTAGTACTCCCATTTTACCCATTTGGTAATCGCGGAGTGCTTGCATGATCTCAGTTTGAGTGTTCATCACAAACGGACCGTAGGTTGAGATGGGCTCGTTGATTGGCTTGCCCGCCAACAAGATGGCGCGTGTAAAATCAATTCCTTCCACTTCAAAGCCATCTCCATCTGCTTCCAGCCAAAAAATGTCCTTCGCTAGGCCTTCAGAGTCGTTTAAGCGCATTTTACCATCCAATTGGTACACCAAGGCATTGTAGCCGTTTGGAATCTTTACAGACATCTTACCGCCAGATTCAATGTTTAAGCGACAGATCAGCATTTCAGAATGTGGACTTACTTTCCCTTTCTTATCCTCATACTCTCCGCACACAACTCCAAGCTCAACTTTACCATCGGGGCTTTTCACTTTCGGAGTTTCTTCAGCGGTGATTGGCTGATATGATGGAGGATCCATCTTGTGTGCTGCTGGAGCGTTAACCCAAAACTGTATGAGTTCGAAGTCACCTCCATTTTCTGCCAATTCCTTGTTAGGGCGTTCGCTGTGAACAATCCCTCTTCCAGAATTCATCCATTGCGTACCTCCTTCTCTAATGACACTTGAGGTTCCCAAGCTGTCGCGGTGATGCACGGCTCTTTTGAAAATGAAGGTTACAGGAGAAAATCCACGATGCGGGTGCGGCCCCACTCCTACTTCTTTCTGTTTTCTTCCCGCCGGAACTTTATCGTTCCAGTGATGAATCAAGATGAACGGGTCAATAGTGTCGACCTTTTGAGTGGGCAAAGGCTGATCTAGGATGATTCCACCCATATTCACCTTTTGTGAATGCCATTGGCTTTTGATGCTTCGATTCTTCATAGCATAATTATTAACCCAAAAATCGCTTTTTGGTTTTATGCTAGGAGCCCATGGGCCGACAATTATTCACTTTCAGTTGAAAAAATGAATTTGAAAAGCCGCTAAGCATTCTGTGTTAGCTAAGGCAAATCCAAACGGAATCCTGCGGTAAAGCTTCTAGGAAGACCTGGGCGCAAGCCGGCAGGACGGCGAGAGACAACGTAGACTTGATTGCTCAAGTTGTTTCCTCTAAATTCCATTCGCAGTTTCGGAAGAATGCGAAAAGTGAGTGAAGCGTCAATGATAAATTGCTCGTCGGTGGATTCTTGAGTCAGAATATCCCCTGCTCCGGCCACCGTTCTCATTTGTCCTGAATAGCGCGTACTCAGATTGAAATCGAGCTTTTGACTTTCGACGCCAATCATAGCAGTCCCTTGATGATGCGCTAGATAAGGCAACTCGTCGCCGGAACTCACAGAACCCCAACCTTCGAAAGAACTCTCGAAGTTGTTTCGGAAATAACCGTCGGTATAGGTGTAAACCAAACTCATAGGGAAGCGAACTTTCTTGAACAATTCAGAACTGAGGTTGTACGACAAGAGGAACTCCAATCCTTGAGTTCGCGCAGCTCCGCCATTGTACAATTCAGTTGAACCTCCACCTCCAGCAGCAGCAAGGTCTGTCCCGAGAAGGTTCGTGTAGTTGTTCATGAATAAAATGGCTTGAACAGCTGCTTTCTTAGTTTGCTGCTTGTAGCCGAGTTCCATGTTCACACTTTCTTCAGGAAGACTTCCTTCGGCTGAGCTTGGAGGTGCAAAACCTCGGTGGACGCCTCCAAAAATGTTGGCTCCCTTCATGCTCTCATAGCTCACCGAAAGTCCGGGAACGAAGGCACTCACAGTATTGGTTCGCGTTTTTAAATCAACTCCCGTTCTGCTTGGGTCGTTTTTGCCGTAATCCTCGCGCTCCAACTCAATGTATTCATGACGTACCCCAGGAACGATTGTGAAATGCCCCGCTTGTAGTTCATATTGCACATAACTGGCAATCGCCTGAGCGTGTTCGATTCGGTTGCTCTCGGTTCCAGCCACACCAGATTCTTCCAAACTCATTTGGCCTTCATTCATGGAATAGCCATCCACCCACTGGAATCGATCCATTTGATCTTCATGAAGGCGCACAGAAAACTCTACTTGATGCTTGAAACCTCCTGAATTGAATGACTTGCTGAAGTTCGACTGAATGCCCTGTGAGAAGTACGATCGATTGTTCGCCTTCACCCAAAGACGGCCATTCGGGTCTCCACCACCTTCGATTAGGTGCATTTGCTCTGTATGCTCTTCTGGACTAGCCAGTATGCTTGAAATGCTGCTGGTGTTACCATTTGCGTCACTGACTTTATCCAGCTTATACCAGTTTCTGTTGAAGTCATTGCGATACAGGGTAGTTGTGATGTGTGTGTTCTTGGCTGGAACGATGATGTGTTTCGCCGACAATTGCCTGAAGTCTGTAAGCATCAAATCTTCTCTTGAGCCAGCATATCTGCGAAATGGACTGATGGCGAAATCGTCCTCTGTGAGTCCGAGGTATGTTTCATTTGAACGTTCTGTGCTGAATCCTAATTTAAAGCTAACGCTCTGATATACTTTCGCTTTCTCCGATGCGTTAAAGCGAAACTTGAAGGTGTAATCATCTTTTTCGAAACCTGTATTCCCGCCTTTGTCTAAGTTCTTAAAACCGTCGGACCCGAATTGAAAGGTCTCTACCAAGTAAGCGAATTGTCCATGATTGTTTCCGGCGTATGCATGTAAGTTGTTTGTTCCAAAAGATCCAGCCGACATGCCTACACGTGCGCTGAGTTTATTTGGGATTTGAGTAGAAATCAAATTGATTGCACCACCAGTCGTGTAAGGGCCAAACCTCACCTGACTACTTCCTTTCATTACCTCGATGGCTTGCATTCTGCCGATGGTAGGGAAATAGTAGGCGGAAGAAGCTGCATAAGGTGCCGGTGCCATTAATACTCCATCTTCCATCAAGGTGATTTTTGAACTACGCTCTACTCCTGTTCCACGCAAACCAATGTTTGGTCTCAATCCAAAGCCATCCTCCTCTTGAATGTTGATTCCTGGAACCGCTCTTAAGCTTCTGTTGATGTCGGTGTAACTGAATCGATCTAGTTCCTTGGGCGATAAATACTGTGCCGAGCCAGCCGTTTTAAACGAAGAGTTTAAGCCACCTGTAAGAGTCTGACTGCGCACGACAAACTCAGGTAAGTCCAACATTTGCTCTTTCAATTTCAAAGAGAGGCTCAAATTCGAATTGAGGTCAAAACTGGTGTCGATGCTTTTAAAACCAATGAGATGAACCTTCAATTGATAAGTCCCCTTCTCTAAATCGATTTGCATTTTCCCTGAAGCATCGCTCTGCAATTGATGACTGCCAGGCTCAACGAGCACTTGCGCAAAAGGCACGGAAGCATTTCCTTCATTGCTAAGATTGAGTTCAAAGGAATGTTGAGCATTTCCAGCAAGGCTAAGGAATAAGCAAAGAATGCACAGTATTATTCGATTCATCGTCTAAAGTCTATTTAGAAACAGTCTAAATAATATTAGATGACAAATCTATCTTTCGAAAGTCTCAAGGACAATCGCCTTGGTAGGGTAAATTTGAAATACAGAACTACCCTATTGAGGGTAGACGGGGTTCAATAAGCCCGTGTTCATTGCATAACGTGTAATGTCTGAAGCTGATCTCAGATTGAGTTTCTTCATTACATTCTTTCGGTGCGTATGCACGGTATGCGGGCTTAGGCAAAGCTCAGTTGCAACTTCTTTGTTTGTCTTTCCAGAAGCCAATAAAGCGGTGATTTCGGTTTCACGCTTGGTAAGTACAGTTGGCTCACAATTTTCCTCTTCTCCTTCGTAGAGGTGCTTGTTTAGAACGATGTCGAGAACTTTATTGCAAAAGAACTTCTCTCCTTTAGCCAGGGCAAAGACCGCGTGCAGTATTTCGTGCTCATCGCAGGAATTGGTTAAATATCCTTGGGTTCCCTCTTGAAGGATGTCAAGCACCATCTGTGGACTGCGAATGTTAGAAATGACGAGAATACTTAGCTCTGGCTTGGCCTTTCTAATCTCAGCCAACTTTTCCTTGGTAAAGCCTGCTTCAGTATTTGGACAGAAAATGAGAAGTCCGAATTCATCTGAAGCCAAGAGTTCATCGAGGTCAGTGAGCGTTAAAACCTCTTTGAATTTTTCAACCCCTCCTCCACGCATCAATACTGCTTTGAGGCCGAGTTGCATCAAGGCATTAGTGTTCGCGCTTATGATTCGAATTGAACTCACTTATTTAGATTGATTCCAGATAACAAATATGGCTCTTCAAGCGATATTAACAACAATTGCAGAATCAAAGTTCTACGATAATTTTCAATTTATGCCTAAAGCTTTGAAAGTATAGACTTTAGACTTCGATTTCCATCGACAAATAGTCGATTATTCCTGCTGATGGGCATTGAACGGAAATTCTTACAGATGAAAGCTTTACGAAGCAACTTCTGAACGAATTCATTTCTCTTTGTGATCAACGGAGGTAACTAAGCTCTTTTTATGATTTGAAGAGCGACCAAATAAACATCCCTAACGACCCACTTGAATTCAGGTGGGTTTTTCTATTCTGCCTACTCATCCATCCCTCCATCGAAATCTCCTTTCCCTGAAGCTTGACGTTCTTTTTGCTGATTGATGCGATAATTAAAGGTAAGAGTGAAACTCCGCGACATCCACTGTCTCGATGATTCAGTCCTAAAGTTGGCACCTTCAACAATGTCTCTCCTCTTTCGGCTGTTCAATATATCTCTAGCATTGAAAGAAAGGGTTCCTTTTGAATTCAACACATCAATCGATGCGGCAGCATCCCAGGAATAAAGAGGTAATCTTCGCCCTTGGTTTGTATTCGCGGCAGAACGGTAATTGAAATTGCTTTGAAGGCTATAGAGTTTCTTTAAATTCCACTTGGTATTAAAGCGGCCAGTCCATGCAAAGGTTTCATTGGTATACAATACATCTTCGTAAGTACCACGAGCAGTCTCATAAAATCCATTCCAATTAGCACTTACAGTCCACCATTTCTTTAAGCGGAGATTTGCGTTTGACTCAAGGCCGATGGAGTTTCCTTGTCCAAGGTTTACGGGCAAACTTCTAGTGAATCCATTGTCGTCGCTGAAAATGATGCGTTCCATATTGTTGTCGGTGTGCCTGTAGTAAATGCTTCCCATGATGGAGCCCTTTCTGTTTCTCTTCAATAAGGTGGTCTCCATCGAATGAATGTACTGTGGATCGAGGTCGGGGTTACCAGATCGGAAATTTCGGTTATCGGAGAAACCAAAGAAGGGCACCAACCACCAATGATTCGGACGTCGAATGCGTCTGCTATAGGAAAACTGCAGGAAGGTCTTTTTCTTCAGCTCATATGAAAAGTGCGCCGATGGGAATAAATTGAGGTAATCCCGTGGGTTGAAATCCCCGGTTTCAACCAACTCGGTGGAGATGTTTGAATACTCTGCACGCAAACCAAGTTGATATGACCAATTGTGGTGCTTATTTCCATACATAGCGTAGGCCGCGTAGATGTCTTCCTTGTAAATCAGGAAATTATTGAAGCGATTGTCGATCTCCCAGCTTTCGTCGGTCAGTTGGTTTTCAAGCGTAAACTTCAAGTCGAGGGTTTTAATCGACCCTCGAACCCCAGTTTCAAATTTCCCAGCCTTTCCAACAGGATGTATGTAGTCGGATTGAAAGAAGTATAGTTCTTGAAGTTCATCGGCAAAGGTTCTTTGATCAAGTTCGACGTATCCTATTTCTGGACTTCTCTCTTCAATGAAAGCCTCCTCTACTTCACCGGAGAGCATATACTTTAGATCGATGGTCCATTTGCGGTCCTTCTGAGCGTATTTCTTTTCGAAGTTGACATTCACCTCCTTCGTCTCATCATAATCCGTCTCATCTTCTCTTCTTTTTACTGAGCGCACTAAATCTCCTTCTTCGTTGTAATCCAGATAATCCAACTCGGTGTAATGATCTCCATCCGACCTTCTGTACAAACCAGAAAGCGAAATGCTTGCCTTTTCGGCCAACTTATGATCGACACCTGCACCTGCCATTTGATTCCAGCCACCCCGGTTGTGTTCTTCCTGACGGTCGTAACTGAATGAAGTGTCGGGGTAAGTAAAACTTTGCTCGGAAGCACCCGTGCCTGGCCTTCTTCTGTAAAACGCTCCGTAAGAACCAAAGAAGGTCGACTTCTGCGTCCGGTAATTCAGATTGGCACTTGCACCATGATTCGCGGGTTCGCCGGTTCTCAACTCAAAAGAACCGTTGAAACCAGTACGCTTTTCTTCCTTCAAAACAATATTGATGATGCCAACCTCACCTTCTGCATCGTAGCGCGCCGAAGGGTTTGTAATCACCTCTACCCGTTCTACCTGACTTGACTGCAATTGCCTCAAGGCTTCTGTGCTCGACAATCCCACCAAACCAGATGGACGACCGTCGACTAAAATCCGCACATTCTGACTACCACGAAGACTCACATTTCCTTCGACATCGACCGTTACAGAAGGCAGATTGTCTAGGAGTTGAGCTGCGTTGGAACCTCTACTCACCATGTTTTGTTCAACGTTAAACACGCGTTTGTCCATGTGCAGTTCCATTTCGGCCTTTTCAGCTTCGATGGTTACTGCGTCCAACTGTTCCGCATCGAGAGTCATTACCAGTATTCCCAAATCCTTTTCACCTCCCGAGAGTTTCATGGAGGGAAGACTAAGACCCTGGTAGGATAAAAAAGTTAGGCGCGTGAAATACTCGCCTTCTGGAAGTTCAATTCGGAACCGGCCACTCTCATCACTGGTTGTTCCAGCTGAAAGAGAAGAATCCCTGAGCTGGTAGAATGCAACGTTTACAAATGGAAGTGCGGCGTTTTGTCCGTCGATGACTTTTCCCAATACTGTGGTGTTCTCCTCAACATCTTCTTCCCAAACATATGGCCTACGTCCTTGCGCGTTGGAGGCCAAGTGAAGCAATTGAAGGACGCAAAACAAAAACAAACCTCCTCGGGTGATAAAACTTGGAATCATCATTTAGTTTGGGAAACAGCTGCGAACGCTACTTGTTCGTCTTAAACTTGAACGAGACTTTTCGCATCTAGCAGGCCTTCTTTTATCAGAATTTACTGGGATAAATTCATTTGTCAAAACTACTGGAATTTGGAATGAAAAATTCATTTTCTTCAACTCTAGACCTAGCAGCGGTCTATCCAGAATAGACCAGCTTTCAGACTTTGCTAAAGCTTTCAGAAATGAAGTTTAAAAGAGACTGGTTTGACCACTCAAGATTTCATATTCTCGGTTGAGCAACCATTGCTTTCTTCGCTTGCCTCCGGCATATCCATGAAGTTTGCCGTCTTCTCCAATAACTCGATGGCAAGGAACAACAATCAGAATGGGGTTTAAACCTAAGGCATGCCCAACAGCACGACTTTTCTTCACATCTCCCAACTGCTTCGCGATGTCGCGATACGTTCGAGTTTCACCAAAGGGAATTCTAGAGGTGATTTTCCAAACTTCCTTTTGAAAGGGAGTTCCTTCTAAATCAAGACCCAAATCAAATACTTTACGTTTTCCCTCGAAATACTCTTTGATCTGACGCCTGAAAGCGCGATGCACCCGAGTTAATGGAGAATCGAAGGATTGCTTTGGATTGAAAGAGATGGCACGCACAGCCTCATCGCTCGTCGTGATGTAAATGGTTCCCAGTGCACTTTCAAATGAGGAAGTCATAGCCCACTAAATATACAGCTGATTTGCAACTTTCGCCGAAGTTTTATTGAAGAGTGTTTTGGATTACGCTTTTTAGACATTGATGACAACACTTCCAGTTTTCTGTCCTGAAATCACATATTGATATGCCTCTGCAATAGAATCCAATGAATATTCACGATCAATGACTGGCTTGTATTTACCCGACAACAGGATCTCCTTTATGTAAGGGAGAGTTTCTGAAACATTGTAAGGAATTGGGAAGATTACTTTCTTGCTTCTCCATTTGGAAGTAAGGGCGAAAAATAAGTTTTGTCCGAAGGCCCCCAATTCCGAGGAGATGTAAACTCCATTGTTCTTGAGCAATGATTCGCATTTTCAAAGCTGCTCTTCCCTACGGCATCAAATATGAAATCGTATTTCTCAGCATCTTTTGTGAAATCTTCGCGGCTATAGTCGTACACCTTATCCGCACCTAGTGATTTAATGAGATCAATATTTTTTGTGCTGCAAGTGGCAGTAATGTGAACATCAAGTTGTGCTGCAAATTGAAGGAGAGCAGATCCAATGCCGCCGCTTGCACCATTGATGAGTATGCTTTGTCCAGACTGAATATTCGATTTATGGATGAAACTATAGCCATAATGTGCTCATTCCAAGCTTGCTGCTGCTTCCCGATATCCAATGCTTGCAGGAATGCTTAAGAGATTTCCTTTTGGCTCAAGGGTCAAGAATTCAGCTTGCGATTCCAATCCAGTGTCGGTAAATCCAAATACGCGATCATTCAGCTGAAAGTCTTGGATGTCTTTTCCAAGCGCTACAATTTCTCCAGCAAAGTCGGTCCCAAGAATGATTTTTTTGGGCTTCAGAAAGCCCAGCACAAAACGCATGATGAAAGGTTGTGCCGTGAGATTGGCACAATCTGTTCGATTTACAGAGGTGGCGTGAACTTTGATTAAGACTTCACCTTCTCCCGGTACAGGCTTTTCAATCTCTTCGAGCTGAATAATTTTTGGGAATCCATAGGATCTGCGCACTGCGGCCTTCATTTTTTCCATAATAGCGTTAGCGCATTAATTGACAGAAGCTTTACTGCTTCATTTCAACTCCGAGAAAAGCACCAGTTTTCACTGAAGGATACAATTCTTCGTATGTCATGGTATCCAGCATTGAAACCCTACGATGAATGTGCTTTGGTTGACATTCGTCGGGAGTTCTAAAGCCAGCTGCAGCCATGAGATGCACAAAGCTTTCCATGGTGTTGCGATGGAAGTTGGCCGCGCGTTCGGCCTTATTTTTTACGTCCAAACCTCCATAGAGCTTGGGGTTTTGCGTTGCCACTCCAGTCGGACACTCATTGGAGTTGCATTTCAGGGCTTGTATGCAACCAATGGAAATCATCATGGCGCGAGCGCTGTTGCAGAGATCGGCCCCCATAGCAATGGCACGGGCAATGTGAAAGCCAGAAATGATTTTCCCAGAAGCAATGAGTCGAATGTCTTTCTTGAGATCGTAGCCCAGCAGCTGATTGTGCACATAGTGAAGCGCGTCGCGCATCGGAGTTCCTAAAGAATTTGAAAATTCTACAGGAGCAGCACCCGTCCCTCCTTCTCCTCCATCAACCGTGATGAAATCGGGCTTAATTCCAGTGGTAATCATTGCCTGGGTAATTTCGTCGAACTCTTCTCTCCTACCCAAACACAATTTAAATCCAATTGGCTTTCCACCACTTAGCTCTCTCAACTCTTTTATGAAGTTCATGAGTCCCTTGGCGTCATGAAATGCAGAGTGCATGGGCGGTGAATGAACTGCTGTATATGGTTCAACACCTCTAATTGCTGCAATTTCAGGAGTATTTTTTGACGCCGGAAGTATTCCTCCATGACCAGGTTTCGCTCCTTGAGAAAGTTTGATTTCAATCATCTTCACTTCCTCCATGGTAGCTTTCTCACGAAATTTTTCTGGATGGAACTTTCCGTCTTGCGTTCTACATCCAAAATAACCCGTTCCTATCTGCCAGATTAAATCACCGCCATGTTTGAGGTGGTGCGGACTGATTGAACCTTCCCCGGTATTGTGAGCAAAGCCTTCTTTTTTAGCACCCCAGTTCAAGGCTTCAATGGCGTTTTTGCTCAAGGAGCCAAAGCTCATTGCCGAAACATTTAGCATGGAAGCTAGATAAGGTTTCTTGCAATCAGGTCCACCTACAAAAACCCTTGGGTCAGCCCAAATTTGCTCTGAAGCTACGGGATACATGGAGTGTTCCAACCATTCATAACCAGCGTCATACACGTTCATTTGTGTTCCAAAAGGGGTGGTATCCCTTTGGTTCTTGGCTCGCTGGTAAATCATGGTTCTCCAAATCCTGTTGAAAGGTCTTCCCTCTGTATCCGTTTCAACAAAGTATTGCATGATCTCTGGTCGAACAGATTCCAAGAGGTATCTGAAATGCCCTATGATGGGATAATTGCGACGTATGGCTTGCTTGGCTTGAATGGTGTCTATTAGGCCAATTAATACCAAGGGACCGACCAAAATGTACCACCACAGAGCGTTTGGAAACCAGATGCTCAGAACGCCAATACCGATAACTAGAACAGGAGCAGCGATAAAAAAGAACGTCTTCATTTAGGGCGAGTTTTAATTCGCACTAATATCCATCATTGCTGAGTCAAGTGCAAATTCCACGAAGAATCTTTTTAAAGGCTGCCTACTCCGATCTTTCAAGAACCAAGTCTTTCATGTTGACGAGAGTTTCAAAGGGAAGGCTGATGGCAGCGGAGTTCACAAGCCAAGCGGGGATAGACCCATTTGGGTTCGCATAGACTTCATAAACCAATTCGATTTGTTTGTTTCCAAGTTCTTTCAAGGTCCAGATGGCCTCCGAATCTAAAATTCGGACAACTCCCTCTTTCTCATCCACTAAGCCAGAAACTGTTTCTAGTCGAACCGTCGATGTGTTTCCCTCGCTTGAAAAGTGTGAGCGATAAGTACCGTCTCGATCAGAAACAGGCCACGGGGCTTTGGTTCTAGAGTAGTGTATTATATCACCATTTTTTTCAATTTTGATCAAACGCGAATCTTCAGTGTCAGGAAATAAGTCGGGATATCCCTCCACTCGTTTTAGAATGTCAAGAATTACTTCCTTCTCTCATGAGAGCTTGGTTTGAGCCTTAAAGGCTTTGAAGTCGCTGCTCGTTTGATTCTTGACAAACACTTGAATGCCTTCATCATCCTTCTTAAGTTCCCAATCGGCTTGGGCAAGTCCGAACATTGGGAATGCGATGATTGAACTAAGGGTGATACACTTTAAATACTTCACGAAACTTTTCATTCCTGATTTCTATCAAATAGACACCAGAGTGTCTTTCTTCAAGGGAAACAACACCGATTTTGGCTGAAATGTTTTCCTCCAGTATTTTTCGTCCTTGGATGTCATATAATCTGCAAATAGAACCATTTCCTTCCAGTCCATGAATTTCAATGATTCCACCATTTTGGTTCAAACTCAACTCATTCTGAAGCTCAAGGATACTCGTTGGAAGTTGGCCTACTTCCTCCTGACGAACAAGCTCACATTCGTTTTCATCTTGAATGACTACTTGATAAACTCCAGGACAAAGATTCGTTGGATTTGTGATTGTGCTTTGCGCTGGATCATCCCATTGGTAGCTTAGAATACCTGTACCTCCTTGAGCAAAAACTTCCAAACTTCCATCGCACAATAAAGCATCACTCGCAGCGCTCAAAATACTGTCTACGACAATAGCACTTGGTTCGATGAGTATAGCCGTATCGATGGACATGCAATTCAGGGAGTCGGTTACGGTGACTATAAATGTTCCACTCTCCAATCCTGAAATACTATCTGTCTGACGACCATTACTCCATAAATAGCTGAATGGTGGCGTGCCACTCGCGATGGAACTCTGAACCTTTCCAGAACTGTCTTCAAAACAACTCAGATTTGTCGCCAATAGTTCTACCTCCGGTGATTGATTATCTAAAACAGTCAGACTTCTGATTAAGCTGCAACCGAGGCTGTCTGTGACCGTCACCGTATAAACACCTGCAGTGAGGCCTCCTAAACTGTCTATTTGACCATTGGATCCATTACTCCAATTGAAATTGAATGCACCTACTTCACCAGAACTCGAATCCAAACTCAAGCTTCCTATACCCGCTTGACAGGCATCGCTTTCAGAGGTGAAATCAACATAACTCAGACTTATAGAACTTTGCACAGTATCAGTAAAGGTTTCCTGACAACCGATGCTGTCTTGAATTGTGACAAAATACACTCCCCCACTCACATTAAAAACGGAATCGGTTAAGCCTCCATTGGACCATAGATAGCTAAGTGGGCCAATATTTCCAGTAATATTTGAAACAGCCATCATCCCATTGCTCTGTCCACAATAGTCTGGTAAAGTAGTTTTATCGAATTGAAGATTTGACCCAGATACTCCAACCAGCTTTTGGTCTTGTTTAATACAGCCGTTTGCATCTGTAATGGTGAAGTGATATTGTCCAGCAGACAAATTCACGAGCGAATCTATTGTATCACCATTTCCCCATTCAAAGGAATATGGAGAAGAGCCTGCACTGGGATTTAAATAGATGCTCCCCGTTGAATCACCACAAATAGAGGCTGCGCTTGTTGCACCAGATAGAATGGTAGTTCCTGCACCTATAGTGAAGTTTTTAATTTCTTCATTACCAGCATTGTCCTCCACAGTAACACTATAAGATCCCGAAGTAAGACTAGTGGCGATATTTGACGTGCTAGAAATCCCTCCACTCCAGGCATATAGGTACGGTGCGCCAGCACCTCCGCTTGGTGTCGTAACTAATGCCGTTCCGTTTGAATCACCTACACAGGTTGGAGGCGTTGTATTCACAGCGTAACTAATTAAATTTAATGCGTTAATATTCAATGTTTGAGTGTAGGTTTTATCTCCCGAATTTCCACCAATTCCATTTGCTGAAACAGCGGCTAAATAGAAAGTAATGTCCCCTACGTTCGTTGTTGGAGCGGTCCACGAGATTGTCCAAGAACCAGAACTTTTTTTTGGTGAATGATAGGCATATGATCTGCCACTTTGAACACTAACCCCAATACCAGTACTTGAGCTGAAGCTGCCTGCACCAGTATTTGTATTTGAATTGCGAACCGAAGTCATTTCAAATCCATAAGTGCTTCCTCCAGTTTGATTTAAGGAGAGGTTGTATGTTCTGCCTGGGTAGTATTGGTTTAGGCCAGATAGGTTTACCGATCCCCCACTCGGATTTAAAGAGCCAGCATGACAGCCAGTGCAATTCGACCCAGCTCGATTCGTTCTGTCGATGGGTGGATTGCTCGAAAACCTAAGCGAGTAGAAGGCGATGACAAAAAGAGAAAATAATAGACTGAATCTTTTAATTGAGCTGGTCATTTCTTTGCTTTGCCTTTCAAAACGTAGAATAATTAACTAAGGCTGGGTCTGGCTTTTTAATCCTTCAAAAACTCACTTAAATGACCTGCGAACATTGCTTAGGTGCTGACAGTCTTTTTAATCTTAAAACGGCTAAAAAACAGAAGAAAGCTTTCCTGAAAAAGGGCCTTTCACGGGTGAGCCAAAAATTATTTGAAGAAGTGAAGCCGCACATTGAAGAGGACTCAACTATGCTCGATATTGGAGGAGGCATTGGCGGACTTCAATGGGAGTTCTATAAGCTGGGTGGGAAGTCGAGCACCCAAGTCGATTCTTCAAATGCCTACCTAGAAGTGGCGAAGGATCTCGAATATGAGTTGGGCTTTGAAAATAAAAGTCAGCGCCTTTTCGGCGATTTTACCGATGTAGCTCCTGAAGTGTCCAAGCACTCAATATTGGTGATGGACAAGGTTTTGTGTTGTTATCCAAACTTCGACTCATTGCTTCAAGCCTCGCTTCTTAGATGTGAAAAAGTCGCTGCGTTTAGTTTTCCAATGGGTGGCTCCATTGCACGACTATTCCGTGCTTTTGGTGTACTCTACATGAAAGCCATTGGCAATTCTTTTCGTCCCTACGTGCACGACCCACAATTGGTTCATGAATACATTGAGTCGCAAGGCTTTCAAAGAAGTTCGAAAAATCGAGCTTTTCCTTGGAATGTCTGGCTGTACGTGCGAAAAGATCAATCGTAAAAGGCCGCCTTGTATTTCGTGTAGCTAATTTCAGCTGTCTCGGGAATGTTCTTCTCCCCTAGTTGCTCTCTTAAATCTATTTCAATAGTTCTGCACAAAGTGCTCATGGGAGTGTCAGCTGCGCGTCCTTCAAAGGGATCTTCTGTGATAATTCCCGACTTATCTAGAATGTAGAAAACGAAGTTGATGATTACCGAAACGGGAATGGCCACCCAGCCAATGGGTTCAACCAAAGCGCATGGAAGCATGATCACAAAAACCCAAAGAAATAGTTTGGTGAAGTACAAATAGTAAAAAGGAAAGACGGTGTTCTTAATCCGTTCGGCTTTGCCCTGCAGATCATACATCTCTTTAAGGCTCTCCATCAATTTGATTTCTTCGAATTCCGAGAGTCGACCTGCATCTTTTGCTTTGGCGATTTCATGACCTTGGCGATGTATGAGCTGAGTTGCCTTATTCCTTTTACCTAACAACTCCTCTTTCTCGGCAGCTTCCAAAAAAGGGCTTAAATCTTCCCAATGATCTTGCTTTCTTAATTGAATTCGGAGCGCATTGATCTATGCCAAATGCCTGTACACCAATCCAGTTTTAACCCGATCGCTCGATTCTCCACGAATGAGGGTACAGACTTCCATGGCAAAGCTTCTGCTTACGTTTACTACTCCTCCCCATATTTTACGTGCCTCCCACCATCGGTCGTAGGCCGAGTTGTTTCTAAAGGCGAGAAAAAACGCTAGACCACCACCCATTATGCTAACAGGCACGCCTGGGAGTGTGATGTCAATTTTATAGTAAGTGAACAGCAGCCATGCAATCGAAGACATTACAATGAACCATGCAATTGCTTTCCAATTGTAGCGTACGATTCCGTAGGCAGCTTGAAAGGGATTGTCTGAAAATTTAAGAAGCATTTGAGGAGTTTTTCAAGCTCTAATATAGGTAGTGAATGGCTTGAAAATAAAAAAGGGAAACCCGAAAGTTTCCCTTTTTTCACTCTCAAAAACTAGACGTTCATGAAAATTGGTATTCAATTGAAACACAGCGAGTGCCGAGGCACAAACTGTAAACCACCAACATCAACATTCACAAAGATTTGATTCTACTGTAGACCGAAATCATCAAGTACAATCTACCCCGGGGACCGGGATGTTGAGTTGAGCTTTAATCAATCCTTTAATTTAACTCCGAAGAGCTTAACCTCAAGACGATCTTAGGTGTGGTTCTCAACAAATCTCTTTCGGGATTTATCTATCGCCCAATCTACTTTCTGAGGCAAGGCCTTCTCAATTTAAAACAACGAGGTTGAGTTAAATCCTTTAGTAACTTGGGGTGCAAACTTCTACCGTTTGGCTTGTTCTAGGAACCATTTCAAAAGAACGATAGTCAAATGTAAATTGAGCGATGAAGAAATCAAGTGTTTTGAACTCATTTGTATTCACCTGATATTCACGGACCTTACGAACAAATGTTCATAAGCATGAAAAGCCCAATGGCATTGCTTAAGATGTGTAAAATGGGACAAGCCATAAGCCAAATGAACAGCTGGTTAATAAGGCCTGTGTTCATACATGAAGGTAATTGGGGCTACCGACGGTGGCAAAATCGTAATGTGAAGCTGAAATTATGCTCTAGTATTCTTCCTCTTCCTTTAAACGATGCTTTTGATTTTTGAGAAGTAGGTCCAAATCCCATTCAATTTTGCGAACGAACTTCTTCTCGCGTTTCTCGCAATTCGCAACTGAACACAAACTACAGGAAGAGGCTGTGCACGGGTCCATGTGAACGAACAACTCTATGCGTTCACCAAAATGCTCACGAATGACATCTTCAATTTCTGTCATTACGTCGTGTGCTGCCCTTACATCTATGTACCACGGAATCGTCATGTGGGTATCGACATGCAATTTTGTCCCGTATTTAATCACTCTTAAATTGTGTACATCAATCCAAGAAGGTTTCCTTTTCGCTTCTAGAAGCTCAACAACCTCTTCCAGTAAATCAAAATCGGCTTCATCCATGATTCCAGCCAAAGACTTTCGTACAATTCGATAGCCTTCATAAATGATGTACAATCCAAACAAAAGGGCAATCACACTATCTAACCACAACCAATTGAATAAGTAGATTGCCATAAGGCCCACAATGAGTGCGATGGTTGAATAGGCATCTGTCTGAAGATGTTTACCTCCAGCTTCCAAAAGAAGAGAATTCTCCTTCTTTCCTCTGCGTATCATTGCCATACCCATTAGGTAATTAGCAAGGCCTGCAAAACCGGTGATGTACACTCCCAGGTCGATGTTGGAAATTTCTTGTGGGAAAAATATATTGTACCCCCCTTTGATTGAGATGCTGAGTCCAGCAATCACAACTAAAAATCCTTCGATACCAGATGAAAGGAATTCAATTTTCCCGTGCCCGTATGGATGATTTAAATCCTTAGGACGAGCGGAATACGCAAGACTAAAAAGGGCGAAAGCTGCGGCAGAAACATTGACAATGGATTCAAGGGCATCCGAAAGAACAGCATTCGAATTCGTAATCCAATACGCCCCAAATTTTATGACCAACAGCAAAACACCGCCAATCAGAATCCATTTCTGAAAGTGAATTATTTTATTTGGAGAGACTCCTTTTACCGTTGTGATATGAAGGAACATGGATTTGTTTCAGGAGCAAATAGAAGCATAAAAAAAGGGTCTTCCAAATGGAAAACCCTCTACTTTTTCTCTCGACCAAGATTTAATAGAAGTAGTAAATCTTAGTAACCCATTTGGTGCTCTCTGCTTCTGAGCTCATATCGACCAAATACTCTTCAACTGCAGGGCCTTTGAATTCCAAAGCGGAAGACTCCATGTAGTTCGCAAGACTCATATGAGCATTACCAAGGCCACTATATGGACCGGTATAAGTAAGTACAGCAGCTTGTGATTCTCCTAGTTCGATCAGCGATGTTCCAGCTGGGGCCGCATCACCTTCTGATACCTGAGCGGCTACGCACATGTCGGTTTGATTGTTTTCTTCATCCCACATAAAGTATAGTCCACAACTTGGTCCCATTGGGTTAATACCCGCTTTACCAAGGTTTTCATAGAGTTTGGGAAAATTCTCCATCATGAAAGCACCGTTTTCAGCAATATTCACTGTATCGCGGACAGCAATCATATAATGCGGTTCCCATTTTACAAGTTCAATTGGGAAATTCGAAGTTGCAGACTGATCTGCTTCTGATTCGCAGATACTTTTCAAGTTGTTCAAGCCCTTTTCGAAGTCTGGGCCAACTTGTGCATCCATGTCCATGATTCCAACCATCATCATAATGTCCATAGGAAAGCCCATGCTTCCGGCTATACCCCAAGACACGTTTAACGAAGTTTCCTCCCCTTTAACTATGTTGAACCAAGCATCATTTTCGACCTCGTAGGGAGTCATGAACCGAATTTTCATCTCAACCGACTCATTTTCCTTTAGGGCTGTCAACTCCTGCTCTCCAACACCCACATTCTCGTCGCCCTCCCAATTATAGATGGCTCCGACCTTACCATCCTCTCCATCTATCCAGTACTTTAAATCTGGATCTTTTTCATTCCAAGGAGACCAGTTTTGGTGCTTCTCGAAAAAGGAAATATTTGAATACACAAGACTTGCAGGTGCATTAATCGACACGGTGCGCTCTACTTTAAAATCATTTGGAGCCAGTAGACTTAAAACTCCGACGATAACCACGAGGCTACCAATTACATATAGAATCTTTTTCATACTTAATTGAGTTGAAGTGTTACTAAAGTAGGATGAAAAACCTAATTACTCGACTCAACTACTTGATTTTAACAGAGGTAAACTCAATTTTAGACAGCAGCTCTAGCGCGCTATTTCTGTAGATTAATGATAGAGAGTCCAACGGGATGGTGAGTTTTTCATGTTTGTAGTTTAAATAGTCTTGGATGATTAAGCCTCCAATTTCACGTCTATTGATTGCTTCTCTAAATCGAACTCCCCCACCGTCTCTATTGTATCGATAAGAGAAAAAGTCAAGGAGGTAAGAGTCCCATTCGAACCAGTACATGAATTCGTCGTCGAAGTCCTCTCCTCCTTCCTCTTCAGTAAACCTTACTCGAAGTAGGTGATATTTTTTACCATTTAGTATTTGGGGTTCCAAGGAATCTGCAACAACGGCAGGGTCAGTTAGCCGATCTGGGAGAAAGCCAAAATAGATTACCCCATTCAGTCCTTCCATGAATTTCAGACTGTCCTCCTGACTCAGTTTAATAAGCTCTCCATCCAGAAACCTAAAAAAGCCGCCGTTGCTCAAGGTGTCCTGAATTGAGACTTCTTCAGACATGTAGGATCGAGTAAAGCAATAAGTTCCCCGGTCGTAGTAGCATGAGTAGAATCGATCTCTAAACTGAAATGATATTCCTCGTTGTTCAATTCCATTTGGGTAGTGAGCTTGAATGGATTTTTGAATGAAAGGATGAATTGCCCGATTGCCGTAATGAGGCGGTTTCTTAGTGGTGAGCGATTCCTGAGATTGATCTGGAGTTGTGCAGCCTGCCAATATGGCCACAATAAGAATTGAGTAGTACTTCACAAGTCAAAACTAGGGTCACTTCGACATTAAAACTGTTCAAGAAATAACAAATTTTCACTTGGCACAATTTTTCCTATAAAAAGCGAAACAATCAACCATGAAAAAGACACTCATTTTCAGCCTAGCCCTTCTCATTTTGGCTGGTTGCTCAAGTAATCCTTTTGGAAAGCAAGTAAAAGAACCCTTTTCAGGAGGTTCTTACGAATCAAACAAGAAGTACTTCCGATCAAAAGGTAAAGGCACAAGTTCAAGCGATAACATTGCGAGAAGTAAGGCCGACATTCAAGCTAAGTCTGCTTTGGCTGGTCAGGTTCAAACCAATATGAAACAAGTAGCCGATCAATACATGCGTGAGAACAATATTGGAGCTGCTTCTGATCTAGGCGAAAAATTCGAGAGTCTAACTCGTCAAGTGATGAATACCACCATCACCGATTTAAGACTCATTGGTGAGAAGAAATTTTACGACGGAAAAAGCTATACCGTTTTTCTGGCCTATGAAATCAAGAAAAATCAAATGTTCAAGTTCATGAAGAACATGGCTAAAGCCAATGAACGTTTAAATGAGTCTGAACGAAAAGCCATAGTTGATGTCCTCGATGAGGAGATTAAAAAACTAGATGCATTAGGAGATTAATTCATTAGGACATCTCGGGAAATATATTCTTGAGTATTCCGTCTATAACAGCACCATGATACACCGCAACCAAGCACAAGTTAAAGTTCACCAACTAACTCAGCAGAACGACAGCATTGAGGAAGTGATCTTAAGAGAACGAGGTCGGCTGCTGAATTTCATTAAAAGTAGAATACCTGCAGAAGAAGATGCCGAAGATGTTCTTCAAGACGTCTTCTTTCAATTGACTCAAAGTTTCCGAATGAAGAGACCAGTCGAGAAAATGTCGAGCTGGCTTTTTACAGTGGCTCGGAATAAGATTGCTGATCTCTTTAGAAAGAACAAACCTTTGAGCTTTTCTAAAGTAGAAGGTCGCGCTTTCAGCGACGAAGATGATGACCGGAGTTTGGCTAATCTATTGCCAAGCACAGAACCTGGCCCAGAAGGCGAATTTCTACGTGAAATGACTATGAATACCCTCGAAGAAGCCTTGAGCGAATTGCCCGAAGAACAACGAATGGCTTTCATATGGCACGAATACGAAGGTAAAAGCTTTAAAGAAATGGCAGCTGAAAGTGGTGAAACCGTCAACACTTGGTTATCGCGAAAACGTTATGCGGTCTTACACCTAAGAAGTCGACTTCAAGCTCTGTATCAAGAGATGAAAGAAATGTGATTTTGATGATTGGGGCTGGTTGGACACAAAAGGGTTTGAAGTACGTTCTGCTGTTCGTTGGAATATTCGGATTGGTAAGTTACATCGTAATGTACCTCTGGAACTGGCTCCTTCCTGAGCTTATTGATGCAAGTTCCATTGGCTTTTGGCAAGCGGCAGGTCTCCTTCTTTTAAGTCGAATCCTTTTTGGTGGTCTTGGAAAAGGAAAGAAAAACTGGTCAAAAGGTTCTGTACACTGGAAAGAAAAGATGCAGAACAAATGGGCCAACATGACTGAAGAAGAAAAACTTCAGTTCAAAGAAAAGATGGAGCAATACTGCCCCAGCAGCTGGAAAGAAGAATCCCAGCTCCCTGAACAAGGGAAAAAGGAAGAATCTAGTTCTTCGTAAACTTCTTCACTTTTTTGAAATCATCTCCTACCACGTTCATCAAGTAAACTCCAGCGGGTAGACTACTTACGTTGATGGCAGCCTTCGTGTAGTTCTCAGTTGACTGTTTCTGCAACTTCACTCGCTTTCCGCTCAAGTCAAGTATTTCGAGTTCTACTTCTCCTTCCAGACCAATCAACTCTACATTCAGAAGATTCGTTGTTGGGTTTGGACTTAAGTAAAATTCTTTAATGCCATTCACATCATACTCCAAATCGCCCAACCAAGGACTTGTTCCTGGACCAGCTCCTGTGTCAGCTGGAGAAAAGTCGCCAATGGCATTGTCTCCAACAGTGAAGTTGTAGCGAAGTCTGTTTCCAAATTCGCTTTCAAATGCCTTAACACCAACAATCACATCGCTGGAGTTATAAATGAAAAGACGCAGTGCACCACTACCCTGCCCAGGACGTGCCCAATAAGAAAGGCCATCGTCTTGGCTGTCGGTGACCTCTAGGATGTAACAAGAGTTGTTGCCTTGAACCGTATCTGTGTAGGTTGTGGTATTGTTTAGTGTAGACCAATCTACAATCATGTTTCCTTCAAGATCTTTCACTGTTAGCGCATTTTCATTTGCAGCGCTGTTCGTTGTGAAACTAATGACGACTTTGCCTTCATAATGATCAGGGATTTGAAGCGGTACAGTAAGGGCATCGTTATCGGCATATTCATCAACCCTACCGTTTGGTCCTTCTACTCGTGCAGTAAACATGTTCTGGCCGTTACCAGACCAGAAGCCTGCTCCTGTAACGTCAAGCTCTACTTCAGTCGTTTCATTTGGCCCAAGAGTCCCAAACCACGGCTTCACCCACTCTACTCCTCCCGAAACGCCGTAGTATACGTTCAGCTTGTTTAGAGTTTCAGAACCATTGTTTCGAATCACTACGTATGGATTCTTACACAATAGACTTTGTCGGCTGTAGTAAGCCTTATTGCTCGGACTGATGATCTCTTCAACTTCAGCATCGAACTCACTCTTGTAAGGTCCATACTGAAACAATTGCATGGCCATTTGGTAGTTTCCACTTCCCATTCCTAAGTTGTTTGCAGGAACAGGCGTAATTGAATAATCGAGTTTTACCTCAGTTCCAGAAATGTAGTCTTCAATTTCATAGTCGAAGTTCTTAACTACATCACCAGGGCACCATCCTTCGCGAGCACCTGGCCAAGTTCCGCCTTGCGGATAGACTGGATTCAATGCACATTCATGAGTTTGCCATATATGCCATACACCGGCATTTACTCCATCGACCTGAAGCGAGTGTTCGTTGTCTTTCCATTCACAGCAATGAGGGAAATTGCCATCGTTGCTGTTATGACCATGACCAGTGATACGCGTTCGAACCTTATAGGATTCCGTATTTGGAAAAAGGTCTAACGTCTTTTCTGAAAGGCTGACATCGTCGTCCAAATTTCGATAAGAATAACTTCGGTTCTGTCCCCAAATTCGATTGATGCCGACAACTTCTCTTGTGGGCTCTCCTTTAATCATATGGAACTTCAAGTCGACTAATTCTTGTTGGTTACCAGTCGAAATGTCCACTGAATCTCTGAGCAATGGAGCGTAATCTGTTACATCATACCACCAAGTAAATCCGTCAGGACCAAGATCTAGCCCAATTCCATAAGGGGTGATGAAGCGCCCGATTTCAAAACGTGCCAATGGAGAGTACCATTCTTTTAGGAAATTGCGCTCCACTCCACTTTTATTGATAAATACGGAATCTACTTTTTGTCCGCTCATGCGATCGAATGTGTATCGATAGACTTCAGCTTCCCAAACCGTGAGTGTGTCGGTTGCGATATTGGGGTATAAGGTTTCATCATCGGCTATAATGATTCCAGCAGAAGTGTTTTCAAACTTTCTGATTTGAACTGGTGCCCGATAAATCGTATCGTACAAGAAACTCGAATCCAAAGTCGCAGTAAAGATGTCTTGGTGGAAGATAACTTTAGGACGGATGTTTGTCTCCTCCATTCCTTTGAACAAGTCCCATGAACGAATTGGGTTCCAAGCTGGCGCATTGCTTAAATAGGCGGCCCCTCTGTTATTCAAAGAGTTGTCGAAGGTGAAATTTCCAGAGCCTTCATCAAAGTCGTAAGACCCCAATAAGCTGTTCACATTTGGGTGACTTCCATCAATTGCTTTTCTGCTGTATTCTTTTAGGGTTGTACCACTTAAATCATCTTCCCAAACACGCATTTGGTCAATAGCCCCATTGAAGAAACTACCCTGCCAGCGCGCCAATTGAATAGCAAGACTACCAGTGTTTAGATTGGCGTTTTCTTGAGCTACTTGAAGGCCATTTACGTAAAGTTTAGAGGTGCTACCATTGTATGTAACAGCATAGTGATTCCACTTGTCTTTACTTCCAGCAACTGTCGCATCGTAATCCGGAGTACCCCAGTGTTGAACTCTCCAAACATCGTTTGTGCTACTAGTGCGGAGGCTGAAGTCTTTACCCGTTGCCCCACGCTGCCCAGCTTGCCATATACCAGCATTGTTAAAGCTTCTAGCCTGCGCCCAAGCTTCAATTGTCTTCGATGAGTTTCCATTCAATTCAGGAAATTGTCCAATGTTAACTTCTTGTCTGTTGCCGTTAAAATCAAGATAATAGTCCGTGCCACTCCATGAACGTCCACTTGGATAGCTCGTAGAATCAGCCTTAAAGACAGGGTTTCCTAAAGGGTAGCCATTGTTGTTGTCGAAGCGAAATTCTACAATGATGTTATCACTTCCATTCCAATTGAAGGCTTGATGAAAGTCACCAAATGTTCCCATAGGAATTGACTGGAGAAAAACAGTTTGCAATGCCGTAAAAGGTTGCGGTCCAACGAGAGAATCAAGAGTTGTATGACCAATTAGAATTTCCAATCGACCAATGAAGCCTGAACCTTGGTCAAGGTCCAAATCAAGACCTGTAATATCCCCTGCGTTCAATCCAGCTGAAGTCAATTCAGAAGCCTTAAAAATGTATTGACTGCGACCAGAACGCTCTCTTAGGTCAAGGACCTTTTGAGTTGTTAGAGCACCGACACCTACAGGTATTAAGGAGTTCGATGTTGTTGCAGTTCTATTTAAGAAATAAGATGTTTCACGATTACGGTCGAAAACAGCATTCGTCACATATTCAAATGAATCAGGACTGGCGTTACCGATAAGAAAGCTTGGGTGACTTAGATATGTAGAATCGTAAATTCCTCTGTGGTCATACACATAGGTGTAGGTCAAGTAATCCCACTCACCGCAGTCAAATCCATCTTGCGTGGTTGCCGGATCACACTTCAAGGTCATCTCCATGATGATCTTACGGAAAGAATCCGTGTCTGAGGGAAAGGCGTAAACACCACGACGTTTTGTGATGTCGCTGAATTCGAATGTCTGTACTGTTGTAGTGTCTTGGGCGAAAACACCAAGAGTTGCAAGTAAAACACTTGCTAGGCTAATCCACTTCTTCATAGGGTCCTTATTATTGAGGACCCGAATATACCGAAAGAGTTCTTTGCTTTTGCCTACTATGCTCTACCGAATCGGTAAAGAAGTTGAGTGTGGTCTACTACAGCACCTAAGAAGGTCTTTTTGCTGTAATAAGGAACATCAAATTCCTTGCAAGTCTCTTCCACGATAGGCGCCATGGCCTTGTAGTGCTGGTGACAGATGTGTGGAAAAAGATGGTGCTCTACCTGAAAGTTCAAGCCTCCTACGAAATATGAGAAGAGCTCACTTGTAGGGGCAAAGTTCATGGTAGTAGAAAGCTGATGGATTGTCCATTGATTCTCAACATTTCCTTCCTCATTCATTTCAGGATACTCTGTTTCTTTTACAACATGAGCTGGTTGGAAGATTGCAGCAAGAATAACTCCTGATACAATGTGCATAAGAACCCATCCGAGAAACACCCAGTACCAGGCAGTTTCGAGAGCCATCAATGGAATGACAAGTGTATAGGCATAGAAAATAATTTTACTAACCACAATGATTGCCATTTCTCTAGCAAATGTGGTGCGTTGCATTTTTAGCAATCCTCGTTTGTCAAAGCTCACAAGTTGAATCATGTCTTTTGCGACAGTCCAGCTAAATGTCATTAGCCCGTAAAAGAACCAAGCGTACAAGAACTGGAATTTGTGAATGGCAAGGCGTTTCGTTTGAGGTGCAAAACGAAGAATGGGAATGCTGCTTATATCCTCATCCATACCATGAACATTGGTAAAACTGTGATGGAGGAAGTTGTGCTGAATTTTCCAGTTGATTGAATTCCCACCAATAAGGTTCAATGAATAGGAAACGATGTCGTTGATTTTTCTGTTTTTCGATAAAGAGCCATGGTTGGCATCGTGCATGATTGAAAGACCAATTAAAGATTGACCTATACCCATTAAAAAGTAAAGTCCAAGTACACCAGCTGCACTTTGAAAGTTACCAGTGAGCATAAATCCAAAGGGAACAAAATAGGCTGCGAAAACTAAAATGAACTTGATGATCATTTTCCAATTTCCCTTTTTGGAAATCCCGTTTTCTTTAAAATACTTCTCTACTCGCTTGTTCAGAGTCTTCGTGAACTCAGCTTTTGACTTAGAAACAAATCTTGGGGCTGTGAAGGCTTTTGTCATGTTTTGTAGTTTGAGTGCGAAAATACAAAGGAAAATTGAAGCATTTTGTTCATATAGACTGAAATATGAACAACGAACACTTGATGACATCATTACTTTTGCCGCCTATGAGTCAAGAAGTGCACAGGAACAAGAGAAAGACATTTGCGATTATTTCTCACCCAGATGCGGGCAAAACCACCCTCACGGAGAAGTTCCTGCTCTTTGGTGGAGCCATACAAACTGCGGGAGCTGTTAAAAACAACAAAATCTCTAAAACAGCTGCCTCCGATTTCATGGAAATCGAGAAGCAACGGGGTATTTCTGTGGCAACTTCTGTAATGAGCTTTGAATATCAAGAGCAACTCATCAACCTACTCGACACTCCTGGTCACAAGGATTTTGCAGAAGATACCTACAGAACTTTAACAGCGGTTGACAGCGTTGTGCTTGTCATTGACTGCGTGAAGGGAGTTGAGCCACAAACTAAAGCCTTGATGGAAGTATGCCGAATGCGCGATACTCCCGTCATCATTTTTATCAATAAAATGGACCTCGAGGGACGTGATCCCTTTGAACTCTTAGACGAGCTTGAGGAAACACTGAACATTCGAGTTCGACCCCTCTCCTGGCCTATTGGTATTGGCTCGACCTTTAAGGGAGTATACAATCTGTTCGCAAAAGGCCTCAACCTTTTCAAGGCCAATAAAACCCAAATTGCAGACGAGCTCATCAAGGTGAAAGACATCAATGATCCCGTTATTCAGCAGCAGGTTGGTGACGAATTAGCCAATGAATTAAGGTCAGATATTGAGTTGGTTGAAGGAGTTTACGATGAATTTAATCGAGAGGAATATGCAGCGGGTAAATTGGCGCCGGTCTTTTTTGGCAGTGCATTGAACAGTTTTGGTGTGAACGAATTACTCGACGCCTTTGTACAAATGGCTCCTCGGCCAAAAGGTCGCCCGGCAGATGTTCGCTTTGTTGAGCCCAATGAACCAAAATTCACAGGCTTCATTTTCAAGATTCATGCGAACATCGACCCTAGGCATCGAGATCGAATAGCCTTCTTGCGCATTTGCAGCGGTGTTTTTCACAAAAACAAGTTCTACCATCATGTGCGCTTGAAAAAGGAATTCAAGTACAACAACCCATACACCTTCATGGCTCGCGATAAAAACGTCATCGACGAAGCATTCCCAGGCGATGTAATTGGTCTGTACGATACGGGCAACTTTAAAATTGGCGATACCCTCACTGAAGGAGAAGAATTGCAATTCAAAGGCATTCCATCCTTCTCACCTGAGCTGTTTCGGGAAGTGATCAATAAAGACCCAATGAAAACGAAGCAGTTGGAAAAAGGTCTGGCTCAATTGACTGAGGAAGGTGTTGCTCAGCTCTTTACTAAGCAGCCGGGGAGCATCAAAATCATAGGTACGGTTGGAGAGCTTCAGTTTGAAGTCATTCAATACAGACTTAAAAATGAATACGGTGCGAGCTGTGAGTTTAGAGGCCTACCCTATCACATGGCTTGTTGGATTACCACAGACAATCCTGCTCAACTGAAAGATTTCCTCAGAATAAAAGCCAACGACGTCGCCATTGATAAAGATGGAAACTATGTTTATTTAGCTCCTTCTTCTTGGATGTTGAAGTCGGCACAAGAGAGTTATCCGGATCTTGATTTCCACAAAACATCGGAATTCAAAACAGACGTTTAATTAAACACCTCTTGTTCTAGGAATCTTCGTAAAGATCAATGTCCAAATGAGGGCGTAGATGAAACCGACGAACATGAACCCAATGAGGGTGGCGGTTGTTTGCGTACTTGCCGAAAATACAAATTCAAGGGTGTCCTTCATCTGAACAATCTGTTCATCAGACATTCCAGCTTCCCTTCCTGCCAACATACGTTCGGCTATTTGTCCGGGGAAAAAGTTGTAGTCGATGAAGCGGTAATAGACGTAAGTGAAAATAGCAACGAGAAGCGCGTAAATGCTCCCAATTTTCATTCCTGCTTTCAGTACGTCACCGAAGCCCAAAAACCCATTTTGAATGATGTGCTTGCGCATGCCAAGGAAAAGCGCGAATAGAATGAATAAGAAATACCCGAAGATGCCAATCTCAAAGGGAAGCGCGAAATAGAAGGTAGTTAACTTCACCCCTATTCCAGCCAAAGCAAAATTGAGTGCAGTTTTATTCAGAGCCTTATTCATAGCAAAGAAAAAAGGGACCGAAGTCCCTTTAATTTTATCCGTTCATAGAAACGAGGAACTCCTCGTTTGTTTTGGCAAACTTCATTTTGTCTTTCAAGAATTCCATGGCCTCCACCGGAGTCATATCGGAAAGGTGTTTTCTTAAAATCCAAATGCGTTGTAAGAAATCTTTGTTGATCAAAAGATCGTCGCGGCGTGTGCTTGATGCAACCAAATCGATGGCTGGGTACATACGTCGATTCGAAAGCTTACGATCCAGCTGAAGTTCCATGTTACCGGTTCCTTTGAATTCTTCAAAGATCACCTCATCCATTTTAGAACCCGTTTCAGTAAGGGCCGTAGCAATGATGGTTAAAGAACCTCCATTTTCAATGTTCCTTGCCGCACCGAAGAACTTCTTAGGCTTGTGCAAAGCGTGAGCGTCAACACCACCGGTAAGTACTTTTCCTGAAGCAGGAGAAACTGTATTGTAGGCACGAGCCAAACGAGTAATGGAGTCGAGAAGGATCACAACGTCGTGGCCACATTCAACCATACGTTTTGCTTTGTTCAAGACAATGTTTGCGATTTTCACGTGCTTTTCAGCAGGCTCATCGAAGGTAGAAGCAACAACTTCAGCGTTCACAGAACGCTTCATGTCGGTAACCTCTTCCGGACGCTCATCAATCAATAGAATGATCAAGTAACATTCAGGGTGGTTGCTGGCGATGGCATTCGCCACTTCTTGTAACAATTGTGTTTTACCCGTTTTTGGTTGGGCTACAATAAGTCCACGTTGACCTTTACCAATCGGTGTAAACATATCCATAACTCTTGTTGAGATGGATTCTTTAGGATGACCAGTAAGACTTAACTTCTCCTGAGGGAACAATGGTGTTAAATAGTCAAAGGGTACGCGATCACGTACTTCTTCGAGTGTTCTTCCATTGATCGAGTTTACTTTTATGAGCGGGAAGTACTTCTCGCCATCTCGTGGGGGACGAATGGAACCTTGAACCGTATCTCCAGTTTTCAATCCAAATAGCTTGATCTGAGATTGAGAAACGTAGACGTCGTCCGGAGAATTCAAATAGTTGTAGTCGGAAGATCTTAAGAAACCATAACCGTCTTGCATGGTTTCAAGAACACCTTCGGCTACAACCAAGTCCTCGAAATTGTATTTAGGCTCAACTTTTTCAGGTCGGTTGGAACGGCGATCGTCTCTCCTACCTTGATTTCGATCTTGATTGCCATTCCGAGAGTTGTTTTCGCGCGATTCTCTTGGCTCTCGTTGATCTTTCGAATCCCTTGGCTCTCTAGAACCAGAGTTATCTTTTGATCTGGGGTTGGGCTTGGTTCTCTTCTCTTCACCATCTGACTCCTTAGTTTGAGAATCAGAATCCGATTCTGAAGCTGAAGCTGAGGCAGAGGCTTCTGGCTTTTTATCCTCGCGAGGTTTAGATTCTCGCTTTGATTCCGGGCGGCTCGGACGCTTTTTAAAGTTCCGCTCTTTTTCCTCCTCTTCTTCAGGAGTGTTTTCGTGCTTCTTTACGGCTTGTAAATCTAGAATCTGATAAACAAGGTCTTCTTTTTTCAATTTGTCGAAACGCGGAACTTCGAGTTCCTTGGCAATTTCTTTAAGCTCCCCAACAAGTTTTGTGTTGAGTTCAGCAATGTCGTACATTAAATGTGTGTTTATTAAGGAATGTGCTCTAGAAGGGAATAGTTCTAATCTATTGATAATGTTCGCTGAGGAAATCAGCTTTGGATTTGTGCATTGAGCAATGCAAGTGCAATTATAAAACATTATTTGTTCGATTAATGTTTTCCGAAAGGCCAATTATCAACCGTACATATAACTTTGGCGCCCATGAAGGTATTTATTGCAGGAGCTTCTGGCTTGGTCGGTGGAAATGTATTCCGCCATCTCTCCTCTCGAAACATTGAGGTACTTGGAAGTCATTTTAGCTTTCCAACAAAGTATACAATTGGCTACGATACCCTGAATATGCCCTCTTCAGGCGAGGATCCACTTGTGAAATTTTCCCCAGATTGGATTGTTCATTGTGGCGCATTGACTTGGGTAGACTACTGCGAGGAGCATCCACTAGAGAGCTATGAGAAAACAGTTCGCTCAACCAAAAATCTAGTTGAAAAAGCCAAGAAGATTGGGGCTAAAATGCTCTACATCTCGAGCGATTATGTGTTTGATGGTGAAAATGGGCCTTACATTGAATCCGACGAGCTCAACCCATTGAGCGTTTACGGTAGGCACAAATTAGAGGCTGAAACGCATGTTTTAGAAGAACTTCCTGATAGTCTCTCATTGCGCATTACCAATGTGTATGGTGACGAAGAGCGAAATAAAAATTTCGTGTCGCGCCTCATAGAATTAAGCAGCGACAAAGAAGAGCGCGAATTGAAACTTCCAGTGGATCAGTATGCCACACCAATCAATGCTTATGATGTGGCTCGATGCATCGGACATTTAATCACGGAGAATAAATCCGGAATTTATCACCTAGCCAGCACTGACTTTCTAAATCGGATGCAACTTGCCCAACGCGTGCTTTCATACTTCCCAAATGAACAGATTAAACTTAGTTCTGTTTTCACTTCTGAACTAAAGCAAGCGGCTGACCGACCTTTGATGGGAGGTTTGATTGCTAAACGATTTTTAGATGAGCATCCTAACTTCAAGTTCTCGAATTTGGATGATTATTTAAGGAGTAAAAGTTCTTGATACAATTTGCGAGAATTCAATATAATGAAGGCCAGTTAAAATTAGCTTTGGCGCCTAATATTCGACTAAATGAGTAATCCCATTGCAGTTCCTTATGGAATGACCGTTCACGGTCAAGATGAAATTGATGCAGTTGTAAACGTTTTAAAGACGAGCACTCAAATGGGTAAGCACGTCCGGGAAATGGAAGATAGCGTTTCCGACCTCTATGCAAAAAAGCATGGAATTATGGTGAACTCGGGTTCTTCGGCCCTCTATTTGGCGGCAGAAGTGATGGATTTTGAAGCAGGTGCAGAAGTTATTACTCCTGCCCTCACCTTCGCCACTACCGTTGCACCACAAGTTCGCAGAGGTTTAATTCCTGCCTTTGTCGACGTTGAACCGGGAACGTATTGCATCAATGCTGACCTTGTAGAAGAAATGATTTCTGAGAAGACCAAGGCTTTGGTCATTCCAAACCTCATTGGTAACCTGCCCGACTGGCAAAAACTGCGAGCGATTGCCGATAAATACAATCTCTTCGTCCTCGAAGATTCAGCCGATACTTTGGGAGCTCTCATTGGAGGTAAAAGCAGTGGCCGCTTCTCTGATATGAGCATCACCAGCTTTTATGGTTCACACGTGATTAATGCTGCTGGAAATGGCGGAATGTTGTGCGTAAATACAGACGAACATTATGAGAGAGCTAAACTCCTTCGTTCATGGGGTCGTAGTTCTAGTCTTTTTGTGGAATCGGAGAAAATTGAAAACCGTTTTAATGTAAAAGTGGACGGCATCGAATACGATTCAAAGTTTGTATTCGAAGAGCTGGGTTTCAACCTTGAGCCCTCTGAGATGGGTGCGTCATTTGGACTTGTTCAATTAAACAAGTTGAACGATAACATTCAAGCGAGAATAGACAACTACAATGAACTTCGCACATTCTTCTCCGAATGGGAAGATTGGTTCATTCTGCCGAATCAGCTTCCTGATTCGTATACAGGATGGTTGGCCTTTGCGCTTACTATAAAAGACGACGCTCCTTTTAAAAGAAGGGAAATGCAGATATTCTTGGAGAAGCTTCTCATTATGACACGCACAGTGTTTACTGGAAACATCATCCGTCAGCCTGCCATGAAGAATGTCACCCACAGGGCCACTGCGAACGGCTATCCAGAAACCGACTTGGTGATGCGCGGAGGAATGTTGATTGCTTGCCATCACGGCCTTACTCGTCCGATGTTGGATCATTTAAAAAACTCTTCGAGAGAGTTTTTATCAAAATTCTAAAATCATCGACGTGGAGATTACCAATTATGCAGGTATAGATGTAGGCTCGAACGCCATCCGACTCTTGTTGATGTCGGCCATTGACTATAAGGGTAAGACTCATTTCAAAAAGGTAAGCTTGGTACGTGTACCCATTCGCTTGGGACAAGATGTGTTTACAGAGGGGGAAATTTCTAAGAGAAACACCATCCGATTGATCTCGAGCATGCGCGCGTTTAAGCAGTTGATGATTGCGCATGAAGTAGATTTTTCTAGAGCCTGCGCAACCTCGGCTATGCGAGAAGCCACAAACGGCAAATTGGTTGCCGAGCAAGTACGAAACGAAACAGGAATTAACCTTGAAGTCATCAGTGGTCAGGAAGAGGCCGACATCATCTTTTCAACCCACATCGAAACCATTCTCGACACCAACAAAAATTATCTCTACATAGACGTAGGTGGTGGTAGTACTGAGATGACACTCTTCGTAAAAGGAGAAGTTGCTACGATGAAGTCCTTCAATATTGGAACCATTCGCCTTTTGAACGATTTGGTTACAGAAGAGGATTGGGATGAAATGAAAAATTGGCTCAAGGCACATCGCGTTGAGTTCAAAGATTTGGAAGCAATTGGCTCGGGAGGTAACATCAACCGCATCTATAAAATGAACCAAAAGATGAATTGGCAACCGCTTTATCGCGATGAGTTGGTGGAATCTGCAGAGCGAATTAACAACATGACCTACGAAGAGCGCCTCATTCTTCTGAATATGAATTTAGACCGCGCTGATGTTGTTCAACATGCAAGCAACATCTTCCTAAAAGTTACGAAGTGGGCGAAGATTCGAAAGATTCATGTTCCAAAGGTTGGTCTTGCCGATGGAATGATTCGACAGATGCACGAAGAGCGCAATTCTAAATAGCGAAGAAGGACAATTTTCGCAACTTTGTGAGGCCCTTCTCATGAAAACCCTCACTAACCTTCTGCGTGCAGGCGTTTTGCCAAAGCATAGCTTTAAAGAAACCAACGATCTGGTTTTAATCAACACCAGGTCCTTAAGTGGTGCGTCCATTTGTTTTGTCCTCTTTTTTGTCGCCCTACCAACCTTTGAATGGCCTTATTTGGGACTCACCCTGTTCACAGCAGTGACCTGCTTACTTATTATGGTCTCCAATTACTTTCACAAGTTTCAATTGGCCATCTTTTTCTTCCTAGTCATTGCGCCCGCCGTGATGATGACATACGTGTTCATATTTGGATCAATTGGCATTGAACTCTACCTAATCCCAGGAGCGACCTTTGCCACCTACCTTCTGTACCCGTCGAAATGGAAGTCAGCATTATTTTTTGTTTACCTCCTCTTGCTTTTTGTCAGCAGCAAACTGATTCTGCTCTGGAAGTTCGACACTCCAGTTTTGAACGAACTGCAAGGAGTACTCTACTTTCCAAACATCGTTCTCGCCCTTTCCCTCACCTACTTGGCCACATTGATGTTTCGAAGCTTTCAAGAAGATCAGCGAATCGAATTAAATCGAAGCAATCAAGTGAAGCAGCGGCTTATGAGCATCATTTCACACGACTTAAGATCGCCTGTGATTTCACTCAAACAACTCTTGGGTTATGCTGAAAAAGTAGGCTTGGAAGAGGATGAATTTAAGGAGTATTTGAAACGCTTGACTACCAGTGTGCAATACACATCTGAAATGATTGACAAGGTTCTTTTTTGGGCAAATAATCAGATGAAAGGCATTGAAGTTGAAAAAAAGAACTTCGACATTGGGCAGCTTGTAGAAGAGGTATTGGATGTTGCACAAGAATCCGCCAAGCAGAAAGAGGTAAAGCTAAATTTTCATCGAAATGGAGAATTGACGGTAGATGCTGATCCCGAGATGCTGCGCTTAGTATTGAGCAACGTGGTAAACAACGCTGTAAAATTCAGTCCAAAGAAAGTTGGGGAAGTTTCAGTTGGAATTTCCAAAATGGAAGGTTTTGCCTGCGTAGAAGTCAAAGACAACGGCATTGGAATGTCGGAAAGTGAAATGGAGCAGATTTTCGCCTTGGAAAAAACTGTTTCGCTCGGAAGCGATGGAGAAAAAGGCGCTGGAATTGGCCTCGTACTTTCGAAGGAACTGATTGAAATGAATGGTGGTGAGCTACTAGCCTTTCGAAATGAAGAGCGAGGAATGCGAATGTGCATTACTCTTCCAGCCAAAGATGCCTAATTTTCCTCCTCCCTTACTTTATCACCTTTTCTTTAAAAGCACTCACAAAGAGCACATTCCCAAGCTCTGGGTAGTCTTCCAAAATATTGGATGAGTTTTCTTCCAAGGCTTCTCCGGAAAAGCCCATAATCGTGAAGTCTGCATCGCGCGATTTCTCGTTGATGATGGCCGAAACCTCACGATCTTCTGCTCTATGAATGAGTTGAATGTTCTTCTCTGAAATGGGAAGTCGTCCCTCCGCAATCATTGTCTTTAAGCGGTTTACTTGTTCCTCTTCCTCCCCTTCTTCAAAAATTGAGAAGATCTTGATGAAACCCTCTTTCCATTCTGCATGACCTAGTAAAATGTACGCGAGCAAAATCATCAAAGAGGAATTCTCGTAGTCTCTTGACGAAATCCAGATATGAATCTCTTCGTGGTAGCCAAAACTCTTGTAATCGCTGCGCAAAAGGCATACGTCAAAGTCGGTCGACATTAGAAGTTGGAAGTTCTTCTTCAATTCATCGACACCCCGTGCATCGCCTTTGGCAAATTCGAATAGAATCAAATTGTTTCCTTTCCCAGAAAGACCACTGAGTTGAATTGATTGTGCAATCGCAGAGGTCATGGATGGAGAAATGATCGTGTCGAGGTACACTTTCGACTTAGAATCGTTCATGAGTGCTACAAGACGTCTCTTTACATCTTGCGAAAGCTGGTAAGTATCTCGCGACAAAAAGCCTTCTATGTAGTGAATGTAGGTTCCAAAGCCATACCGATACGAAAGCCAACGCACGAGGTCAAATGCAGAGGTTCTCTGAAAAGTATCCTGAGAAATACAGATGATGAATGGCCTCCAACGCTCTTCCTCATTCTCTCGATCTCTTCTTTGTAGAAATACCTGAAGTTCTCGGTTCACTTGAAAAATGACACCCTTAAAAAGATCGGCCAATCCTGCTCGGTCGGGAGCAATGCGACTCACCCAAATGTAAATTCCCGCCATTATGATGAGCGAGAAAGCAGCATAGGTGAAATTCATTTTGAACATCAGGTAGAAACAGACCAATGCTCCAAACAAGGAAACATACCAACGCGACTTAAAACTCGGTCGATAAGAAGGATCAGCTGCCAAGTGTTCTAGAAATGAAATGAGGCAAATGGCTCCGTAGGTGACCATAAAAAACATCGAGATGATTTGAGCTACGAAGTCGATGTCGCCAATGGCAATGAAGAAAAACGCAATCACACAGGTCACCATGGTTGCATTCACGGGCTCGTTGTCTTTTGCCTTCCCTTTCGAGAAGAGTTCATTCAACTTTCCGGGAAATATTTTGTCAACGCCAAGCGCTTGAAGTGTCCGCGGTGCAATGATGATGGACCCTAAGGCTGATGAAATTGCAGCTGCAGCCAAACCTATTGGGATGATCGGACCCCAAATGGCAATCTTTCCCATGATGAGATGATCTGTATTAGCAAGATCTTCAGCACTGGCAGAGAAGAAAAGCTTAAACGCAACTAAGATGTAGACGATGATTCCTCCTACAGTTGCCCAAATGGTACCTCTGGGAATGCTCTTTTTTGGATCCTTTAAATCACCCGATAAGCCCAATCCGGCTGCAATTCCCGTAAATGCAGGGAAGATGATTGTGAAGACGTAGAAAAAAGAATCTGGATTCTCGATGGTCGTAAAAATGCTGGATGCATTCTCCGAGTATGAGCTTCCCATGAAGAACATTAAAAGAGAAATTGCGAGAATGATCACCACAATGTACAAAGCCTTTACACCAATGTTGGCACCCTTCGTCAGCATTAAAATGGTAAGCAAGCCCATAAAGAGCATGCCGATCATACGTCCACTAATTAAGATGCCGTAATTCTCCTGAATCATAAGCGCGACTGGGTCGAAAGACACCGCAAAAGCAATGACATAAAAAGCCACCGAAATGGCTTGTGAAAGAAAAAGTGCAATTCCGATGGCGGCTCCGATGTTCAAACCGAAACTTCTCGAAATCATGTAGTAGGCTCCCCCACCCTCTACCTTCTGATTCGTTGCAATTTCAGCAACTGCTAAAGCTGTTGGAATGGTGACCAGATGACCAATAACAATAATCCCCAAAGCTCCTATCAGGCCGACATGACCCAAGGCATAGCCAAAGCGCAGAAAGAGAATGGCACCCAAAATAGTACTGATGGCGGTCATGAATACCGGCCAGGTTCCCATGTTGCTTCCAGAAGAGTTTAACTGTGTCATAGGGTTGCGCTTCCAATAATAGAGAAATCGACCCAAAGAAGACCATACTACTTATGCACTGAGTATCTTCGCGGCCTTCAAATCGCCATGGCAAAAATAGCTCCATTCAAAGCATTCCGACCCACAGAAGACAAGGTTCATCTGGTGGCTTCAAGATCTTACGTAAGCTATTCCCAGGAAGGCCTCATTCAAAAGCTTCACGGGAACCCTTACTCCTACATTCACATCATAAACCCTGAGTACGATCAGGATATAAAGTCAGAATCCTTTAGCAACGATCTCTTTGAGAAAATTCGTCACAAATTTGATGAGTTCGTAAACGAGGGTGTTTTTGAACAAGACCAAGAGCCTTGTCTTTACTTATATCGACAGGAGAAAAAAGCGCACGTTCATTTAGGCATCATTGCCTTGATTCCCGTTGAAGAGTACAACAATGGGAATGTCCTGAAGCACGAAGACACGATTCATCGCCGAGAAGATCGCTTTCGAAGGTATTTAGACGTCACTGGAATCAATGCCGAGCCAGTACTATTGGCCCATCGTGAAGATTACGAATTGCATGCCTTGTACCAGGAAGTTCAGAGTCGCAGACCTACGGTGAACTTCACCACTGCCGATCGAATCAATCATAAGCTGTGGCAAATTTCAAGAAAGTCTGAAATTGACGCTTTCCAGAAAATTTACGCCAACATAGACAAACTGTACATCGCCGACGGTCATCATCGTTGTGCTTCCTCTGCATTACTTGATGAGCACTATCGTTCTGAGGGTATGGATAGACCAGAAGCTGGATACTTCATGGCCATGTTGATTCCACAAAATGAATTGGAGATTGTTGATTTCAATCGGGTGATTCGCTTTGAGCAAAAACGTCCGACCGAAGACTTGATTGAGCAAATCAAAGAGCATTTCTTGGTGGATGAAATGCATGTAGAAGTTTATAAACCACTTCGTCACGGAGAAATCGGAATGTATCTGCGGGGTGTTTGGTATCGTTTGGAGCCTTTCATGCGAGAAATTGACCCTGAACATCCGGTGAAGAGTTTGGATGCATACGTTCTCAGTGAGAATTTGCTGAAGCCAATTTTTGAGATCGAAGATTTAAAGTCGGATCAACGTGTTCGTTTTGTCAGTGGATTGGAAGGTCCTGAAAAGTTGAAAGAACTTGTAGACTCTGGGAAAGCGGACGTTGCCTTCAACCTTTTCCCCGTTTCATTCGAAGAGTTGGAATCTGTTGCTGATGCGGGTTTGAGCATGCCTCCGAAGAGCACCTGGATCGAACCGAAACTGCGTTCGGGTTTGAACATCTATGATTTTAAGAAAGGATAGGAAGAGTTAACTCTTAAACTTGAACGAGCCCTGCTGGAGAAATCTGGTGGGGCTTTTTTAGAGATGAGAGTGAGAGTGAGAAAGGAATGGATTCATTCGTTTAATAAAATTCAAATGCTCTCTTTTTACTAAATGTTTGATTTTGAAAAATTTAAAGTCTTCGGAAAGGCTGAGGAATACTGCCTATTGGTTCGTGCCTTTATAAGAACGACGAGAAAGCTCGAACGTTTTGAACGAGATCAACTTGGGAGGTCAGCCTTAAGTGTAGTTGCTAATATTGCTGAAGGAAATGTGATGATATCCAAGAAAGCTAAGAAGAACTACTTTCTAATTGCAAAAGGCTCTCTTTCAGAAAACCAGGCAATCCTAAGAATCATGAAAAAAGAGAACATTCTAGATGAAGCCGAGTATCAAGAATTCTACACTCTCGCCGATGAAACAGCTCGAATGCTTTCAGGGCTAATCCGAAACTTGAAATGAGAATTCTCTCACTCTCACTCTCACTCTCACTCTAGGTTCTCTCTAACACCACGGCATAGCCCTGCCCCACACCTACGCACATCGTACACAGCGCATAGCGCTTTCCGGTTTTCTGAAGTTCGATGGAAGCCGTTTGCATCAAACGAGCTCCTGTAACACCCAGCGGGTGACCAATGGCAATGGCGCCTCCGTTTGGATTTAAACGATCGTCGCCGTCGTCTAAGCCCCATGCACGGGTACACGACAAGGCTTGAGCGGCAAAGGCTTCGTTCAATTCAATGATGTCCATGTCGGCCAAGCTGAGTCCTGCACGTTTGAGTGCAATTTCCGATGCCTTCACCGGGCCAATGCCCATAATCCGTGGCTCTACTCCTGCCACACCTGAAGCTACTATGCGCGACATGGGAGTTAAGTTGTGTGTTTTTATACCTGCATCTGAGGCAACGAGTATAGCTGCTGCTCCATCATTCAAGCCTGAGGCATTTCCAGCAGTTACGCTGCCTTCTTTGCGGAAAGCTGGACGAAGCTTGGCGAGTATCTCGAGACTTGTGCTGGGTTTGATGAATTCATCGTGCTCAACGACGATAGGATCTTTCTTGCGCTGTGGAATGGAAACAGCTGAAATCTCCTCAGCCAAACGTCCGCTCTTTTGAGCTGCAGTGGCTTTCATTTGCGACCAATATGAAAAGGCATCCTGATCTTCTCGACTGATGCCATACTTGTCAACTAGGTTCTCTGCAGTTTGTCCCATACCATCGGTTCCGTAAAGCTCCTCCATCATCGGGTTGATGAACCTCCATCCAAAACTTGAATCGAACATCTGAGCGTCTCTACCAAAAGCTTTACTTGCCTTTGAGATCACCCAAGGTCCTCGCGTCATGTTCTCAACTCCACCAGATATGAATAGGTCCCCTTCCCCACTCTTAATCGCTCTCATGGCTTGAACTGTTGCCGACATTCCACTGGAACAAAGTCTGTTTACCGTTTCCCCAGGAACATCGAAAGGTAAGCCTGCCAACAACAAGGACATGCGGGCTACGTTGCGATTGTCTTCCCCGGCTTGGTTGGCGCAACCCATGATGACATCGTCGATGGCTTTCAGATCGAGGTTTGGATGACGCTCTACCAAGGCTCGAATTGCGTGGGCTCCTAAATCGTCGGTGCGAACGGCTGAAAGGCTTCCGCCAAAACTTCCAATCGGTGTTCTTATGGCGTCAATGATGTATGCTTCACTCATGCGATTAAATTTGGGCAAAGTTAATCGACGAGGCTTGTCCTCTTACCATGATCTATCTATTCCTCTCCATTCTTGCCTCAAGTTTCATCTTCCTGATATTCAATCAATTCAATCGATTTGGCGTCAACAACTTCAAAGCCATCGTTGTGAATTATGGAAGCGCAGGGCTCTTGGGACTGTTGCTTTCCAAAGGTCAAAACTGGGAAGTTCTCCTTCAAACTGAGGTTTTGATGTCCATTGCTCTGCTCGCCGTACTTTTTATTAGCCTATTTAATGTAATGGCAAAAACCACGCAGGTAAATGGAGCTTCGGTAGCCGTGATCAGCAATAAACTATCGGTGGTTATTCCCTTCGTCTTTGCCATTCTTTTTCTTCATGAAGAACTGACTTCATTCAAGGTTTTAGGATTGACCTTCGCCATGGTGGGCGTCTTTTTCAGCTTATTCAAAAGCGGTCAGAACTGGAAAAAGAGCTTCATTCTGCCGATCACACTTTTTATAGGCAGTGGATTGTTGGATGGAATTCTCAAGTGGAATCAGACAAGCTACTTAGAGGGTGACGAAATGATGTCCTTCTCTTCTGCAATATTCTTTAGTGCTTATTTTCTTGGAAGCCTATACATGCTTTTTACTAAAAAGGGTGTGCCAACCAAAGTGGACTTGCGGTGGGGGGTTCTATTAGGAATCGTCAATTTCTTCTCCATCTACCTTATAATGCTTGTTCTCGAAGTCTTTGAAGGAAACAGCTCCATGGCTTTTCCCATCAACAATTTATCAGTCGTTCTCCTAACAACAATGCTATCATTCCTCTTGCTCAAAGAGAAGCTCGAAAAGAAAAACTGGATGGGCATCGGACTGGCAGTTGTGGGTATCTTTATCCTTGGACTCGAACACTTCCTCATTGCATAAACTCTTACTGGTATTTCTATTTATTTCTCAAAGCCTTTTTGCGCAGATTCCTGTGCAATACAGCTTGATGAATGAGCCTGTCGGAAATTTAGAGGAATTCATTCATACCCGATTCGACTTGGGTGTGCTGGACGCGAGGCTCGTAGCCAGTAAAAACTCACCAGGAGGAAGCCATCATTTGTATAAGATCTTCCTGCAGGAATATGAACTGGATGAGGCCTTCATTAAATTGAATCTAAATCGGAATGGGAATCTTTACTCAATAGCGCATGCCCTGCCGATTGATTTAGATTCGAATTATGAACTTCAAGAAATTCAAAAACCTGCCCTCAACGAATTGTATGAGCTGCGTTATTGGAAGCCAGCACTCAAACGAATCGATGAAAAATGGATTCAAGGATGGTTGATTGGCATTGTAGAAAACGATCTTGCTTCTGAGCTATTTGTAGTGCCTTCCGGGGAAATCCTGAATCGGCAAAGTATGATGGATGCCATTTCGGATACTACGGTGAAGGCCAACGTCTTTCGTCCGGACCCACTCACTACGGCCGAAGTTAAATATGGTGCTCCCTACCTCGACAACAACGATCAAACGAATGGCTTTTTCCTGAATCAATTGGTGGAAGTAGATTTGGAACTGCTTTGGAAAGGAGATAGTTTCCAAGTATGGAATGACTACGCTCGCTCTGTAGACCGATCTCCACCAAACGACCCTCCATATCGCAGTCAAAGTGATTTCTTTAAGTTCAACAGAAGCAACTCTCCATTCGAAGAAGTGAACGCTTTGTATCACTTTTCTACCTTCTTGAAAAAGATTGAAAATTGGGGTTTCGACCTCATTGAAGGTCCAATCGACTACGATGCACATGCCTTCAATGGCGATGATTTCGCTGCCTTCAATAGGCTCGATACGTTGATTCTATTTGGGCAAGGTGGAGTTGATGATGCTGAAGACGCCGATATTGTGATTCATGAACTCGGTCACGCATTGAGCTTCTATGCAGCACCACAAACCAACGGAGGCTTTGAGCGACGGGGTTTCGACGAGGCCATTTGCGACTATTTTGCGAGTTCATACTCATACGGTTGGAGTCCGTTCAATTACAAGCAGATTTTCAATTGGGATGGTCACAATGAGTTTTGGCCAGGTCGTGATTTAACGACCAATGAGCATTACCCAGAAGATTTAGGAGCAGAAGACTTCTATCAATCTTCTCTCATCTACTCGGGGATGTTATCTGACTTAATGGATGAATTGGGTCCTGAAACCATGGATCAAATTGTACTTCAAAGTTTGTACGGCTCCTTTCTTGGGATGGAATTCCCGCAAGCCGCGGTCGAACTTGTAATGGCTGATTCAAACTTATACAATGCTGAATATAAATATGTTATATGCAATGGGTTAAAGTATCGTGGCATATTGGATTGCGATACCATTTTCCGACCAGTGAACTTTTCAGAATCATCTTTGCTTGAGTTGGAGACGATCGTAAGTACGCGACTTAGATGGTATACGTCGGAGATGCACGATTGGGACATTCAAGTCTATGATTTGAGCGGCCGACAAATATTTCGGGTCGACGATACAGACCCGTACAGCCTGCAATTGAACCTAGAAGAGTTGAGTTCAGGCATGTATATGCTGCACCTCACAGGTGATGTCGACATTGTGATCCGCATGCTGGTGTTGCCGGAGAAATAGTGGGTTTGGTATGTCCAAGTTCTACTTCCAGTCACCCTGAGCGAATGGTGAGCCTGTCGAACTGCTGTCGAAGGGGGTTCAAAGCTGTGACTATATTAACGAGGCTTCGACAGGCTCAGCCTGACTATAGAAAGAAAAATGCATTTCTAAAATTCGTCGCTCTGAGCTCTAATCCAATCACCCTGAGCCCTTTTTCAGTCACCCTGAGCTCCCCTTCCAGTCACCCTGAGCTTGTCGAAGTGGGTTCAAAGCTGTAACTACATTAACGAGGCTTCGACGGGCTCAGCCTGACATTCGACAAGCTCAGCCTGATTAGAAACCCCAATCAAGCTCTACTTAAAGTACTCCTTAAACTTCTCCAAAACGTGCGCTGGTGCTTCTACAGGTCTTCCTGTCTTTACGTTGACAAAAACGAGAGTTGTTTCTGCTTCATTCACTTGTTCACCATTTTCTCGGAAGGTTTTATAAAAGAAATGAACACGTGCCCCAGGCATTTTATCAATTTGAGTTTCGATTTTCAGAAGGTCATCGTAAAAAGCAGGCTTGAAGTATTTGATGCGATATTCTAGCACTGGCAACATGATGCCTTCGTCCTCCAAAGATTTATAACTAACTCCCAATGAGCGAAGTGCCTCAACTCGGACTACTTCGAAGTAAGTTGAGTAGTTTCCATAGTATACATAGCCCATCCGATCCGTCTCTGCGTAGCGTACTCGTATTTCTAGCTCTGAATGATACAATTTAGACCCCTTTTAAGTTATAATGTATTTAAGCGATAAAGGCTAACGGGCATGATATCAACCTACTAAGAATTTTTCCCTGAAACCCTCACTCCTATTTAGTTCGGTTCTCGCTCAAGTTGAGTTAAAAAAACTACAAAGTCAATAGACATTTCGTTTTTTTTCTACAGAAATTATTGGAATATTTGTCGACTCAATACGGGGCCCGAGAAACTCTTTTTTCTAGGAATGCTGTAAGGGAAAGTTGCTTTCCCAAGGGACAACTATTTTATTGTTTAACTAAACACCTGATTCACATCAAATGAGCAAAAAAACGCTTGAAGAGGTCTGGTCGAATTGCCTGTCGGTGATCAAAGACAATGTAAGCCTGCAGAGTTATAAGACCTGGTTCGAACCCATTAAGCCGGTTAAGCTCAAAGATAGTGTGTTGACGATTCAAGTTCCAAGTCAATTCTTTTACGAATGGCTAGAGGAGCACTACATTACACTGCTTAAGAAAACCATAAAAAAGGAACTTGGAAGTGATGGCAAGCTGGAATACAGCATTATCATGGACAACAACCTAACTTCATCTAAACCATATTCAGTTCGGATCCCTACTTCCAATACAGCGGCGGTAAAGAACCCTTCCGTGAGTATGCCGATAGAGATTGGTGAGAAAACCATCAAAAACCCTTTCATCATCCCAGGATTGAAAAAGGTAGTGGTGGATTCGCAGTTGAATCCGAACTATTCGTTCGACACATTCATCGAAGGAGATTCAAACCGCTTGGCACGTTCAGCAGGATATGCAGTCGCAAAGAAACCTGGTGGCACAGCTTTTAATCCATTGCTAATTTACGGTGGTGTAGGTTTGGGGAAAACCCACCTTGCCCACGCAATTGGCATCGAGATCAAAAAGAACCACCCTCAGAAGACAGTACTTTACGTCTCTTCTGAAAAGTTCACTCAGCAATTCATCGAGTCGGTTAAAAACAACAACCAGAACGATTTCATTCACTTCTATCAAATGATCGACGTACTGATCATTGATGATGTGCAGTTCTTCTCTGGTAAGGACAGAACGCAAGATGTGTTCTTCCACATTTTTAACCATCTCCACCAATCTGGAAAACAATTGGTTCTCAGCTCCGACAAACCGCCGGTTGAGATGCAAGGCATGGAACAACGCCTTCTGTCTCGATTCAAGTGGGGATTGTCAGCCGACCTCCAACCACCTTCAATTGAAACGCGCATAGCGATTCTTGAAATGAAGATGTACCAGGAAGGAATTGAATTACCAAAAGAGGTTGTGGAATATCTCGCCTACAGCATCACAACAAATGTTCGTGAACTTGAAGGCGCTTTGATTTCCTTAATCGCTCAGTCATCGCTCAACAAAAAGTCAATCACCTTAGACCTTGCTAAGCAAATGATTGATAAGTTTGTTAAGAACACGGCAAGAGAAGTATCGATAGATTACATTCAAAAAGTCGTTTGCGACTACTTCGATTTGCCCATCGAACTGTTGAAATCAAAAACAAGAAAACGCGAAGTTGTGCAAGCAAGACAAATTGCGATGTACTTTTCGAAAAAGCTCACCAAGTCGTCGTTGGCCAACATCGGAGCTCATTGCGGAGGTAAAGACCACGCAACTGTTCTTCACGCTTGCAAGACGGTGAACAATTTGATGGACACAGACAAAACATTTAGAGGATATATAAGTGATCTTGAGAAGAAGATCGCTATCCAATAATATTTTCATGGTTGGTTGTGAATAGGAATCGTTTCACTCGAAACGGTTCCTATTTTTTTTGGGATAAAATGAAGAGAGTATTGATGGTTTGTTTGGGGAATATTTGCCGCTCCCCCATGGCTGAAGGAATTTTCAGAGCAAAAACGGCGGAGGCTGGAATCGAGCTTGAAGTGGATTCTGCTGGAACTGCAGATTATCACGTTGGAGAGGAACCAGACCCACGTGCCATCGAAAACATGCGCTCGCATGGCATCGACATCAGCAATTTACGTGGACGCCAATTTGTGCAAGAAGATTTCGATCGCTTCGACCACATCTTCACCATGGACGAAAGCAATCACCTAAACGTATTGCGCCTAGCAAGAACAGAGGAAGACAAAGCCAAGGTCAGTATGTTCCTCAATTCTTTGGTTCCTGGAAGCAATAGCCCTGTGCCGGACCCTTGGTTCGGAGGAAACGACGGATTCGAAGACGTTTTTCAGATGCTGAGCAAAACTTCAGATAAGATTGTAGAAGAACTGAAAAAGTGAAAACAGGTAAGTTATATCTGATTCCAGTAAAGCTGGGCCTTGAGGGTCGCATCAGCGACATTCCTCAACACACCATCGATGTTGCCATCGAACTCAAGAGCTTTTTTGTTGAAAGAGAGAAAAGTGCTCGTGCTGCATTGAAAGAGTTTGGATTGAAAACATCTCAGTCCGATATTGAACTTTTCGACATTGGTAAACACGGACAACAGCAGGGCTTCGATGAGCAATTGATGCGCTGCTTTTCAGGGGAAGATCTCGGACTGCTTAGTGAAGCCGGCGCACCTGCTGTCGCCGACCCAGGCTCCCGGGTTGTGTCAGAAGCCCAGGCAATGGGGGTCGAAGTGGTTCCCTTGGTTGGCCCCTCCTCTATTCTTATGGCTTTGATGGCCAGTGGGATGAACGGGCAAAACTTTGCTTTTCAAGGATATGTGCCAATTCAGAAGAACGAGCGAAGAAGCTTCTTGAAGAGACTCCAGTCCTTCATCGAGCGCGACGATCAAACTCAAATACTCATCGAGACACCTTATCGGGTTCAAAACCTCTTAGAGGAGCTCTCATCTCACTTGTCGCCGAAGATTCAAGTTTGCTTGGCAATGAACTTGGGCTTACCGAATGAGAAAATAGAGAAACGCTCAGCCGCCGATTGGAAAGGCGAAAAACTGAGGGAAAAGAAGCCGCTGGCGGTTTTTGTTATTGGGCATTAAACGAGCTTCCTACTGAAGGTTCAAACCAATCCAGTTCGCCTTTTTTTAACGAAATCGTACATTGCATCAAACTTGATTTATGAGAGCAATCCTTCTTCTTATTGTACTTGTTGCAGCAAGCCAAGTCCAAGCCCAATACAAAATGAAATGGTGCAATTCGAACGGATCCAGAATCACTTCGATTGATTCAGATCCCCAAAAAGGCCATGTCGTTAAGTTGGATGGCACTCGCCTAGACGGAATCCTCTACATCAAGATCAAAGAAGCCGACACGGTTTTGTTCAAAATCAAAACTTCAGGGGGAAAGGTGAAATTGACGCGCGATGAAATAAGCGAGTTCGGATTGGACTTAACCATCGCCGATATTGAACAAGGTAAAGAAGCCATTGAGCAGTTTCAAGAAGGTTCCATCACACTCAATTCAGGGAAAGAATTGAAAGGAAAGGTCCTAGTAAGCAAGGAGCCCTTGTTTTGTGATAAGCTCGAAGCGCGTCCCTTTCCAGGATCAGAAAATGTTCCCAACAGCAATCCCAAATCCAAGGTTTCAAAAAAAACATTATTCTCGATATATGTATCGGAGTGTATTCTTAGCCGATGAAGCTGGCAAGGTTCGTCCTTACTCTTCTTTGGAACTGCAGTCGGCACAGATGAATGTTGATGGGGAATTGGTTTTTTGGGAACGCTACGGACAATCCTTAACCAAACACTTGGTTCACGGAAAGTACAGCATGATGGGCAATCCTTTTCCAACAACAAAAGACCTTGGAAAGCAACAGGCCAACCAAGCAGTCATCAATGACGTTCAAAGAGCTCGAGTAGAATCAGCGGCCGAAAAAGGGAAAATTGCAGCACCTATTCAAGCCACTGCGAGTACTGTTTACAACACAGAATATTTGATCCACCTGCCAGCTGAGGCAGATTTCTTAGTAGTTACTCCTGAGAATTTCAAAGAGTTGATAAACCGATTTTTAACACCATGCCCTCAATATCATCAAATAGACAAGAAAGCAAAGAAGGATCTCGATAGCATTTCAGATATGAAGGACATCGTTGAATTTCTAAATGCCTCCTGCGAATGATGATTTGAGTGTTTTTGGATGGGTTCGAAAGATCATTTGATTCCCACTAGCTCAACATCGTAGACGACGGTAGTGTACGGAGGCACGATTCCAGTTGAAGAACCTTCCTCCCCAAAAGCCTTTTGAGAGGGAATCACAAAGGAAGCCTGCCCTCCTACTTTCATCTGTTTTAAGCCAATCATAAAACCCTCGATTACCTGATCGGGCTTGCCCAATTCAAACTCGAGCGGATCTTTAAAAATATAGGTGTCGTCGAACATCACTCCATTCACGAAACTGGCTTGATAATGCACAAGGACGGTTTCCCAACCCTCTATCTGATGTCCTTCGCCTTCTTGATGCTGTAAGTAATAGATGCCATCCAGCAGTTGCTCCTGACTGATCTGCTTCTCCTTCAAGAAGTTGTTTAGAAGAATCTGCTCATTCATCTCCATGTCTTGAATCCAGTCGCTTTTATCGCGTTCTTCTTCTTGTTGTTCCGGATCAAATAAGCGATTCAGACGAATGTCCATTTTGTATTTCGCGTACTTTCCATTGTACTTCTTCTCACCATTAATACCGTCTAAATCCAAGCGTTTTCCTTCAACAATAAAGCTCGCACTGTCGCCTTCATAAAGCAAGCTTAAAGCCTCGTTCAATCCCCCGTTTTTAATGGGCGTCAATCGATAGGCGCTTTGATATGCGCCAAATGCATTGCTGTAGAGCAAAGAGTCGTGCATGTCTTTGATGGCGATGTTGGCCAAAACCACATCACCCTCCTCTGCGCGTTTTTCGCCATCTCCGAGAGAGTGAATTCGATAGTGAAGTTTGGTCTCGGTTAAGGAATAACCTTCATGCTCCGATTGATCGCAAGAACTTAGGAAGCTCAAAGTCATAAAGACAAAAGCAAGTGGCTTAAGTAAACCAACTGAAGGCTTTCTAAAGTTTCTCATTTGATTCCTTCCAATTTTATAAAGACAACCAAACTCGCGTTTGAAGGAATCTTGTTCTGATCGCCAGTAAGCCCATGACCTAGATGTGGAGGAACAATAAACTTCGCTTTCTGACCTACCGACATCAATTGAATGCCCTCATGCAATCCACTTTCCACAGCATCCTGAGCCACCACAAACTGCTCAAACTCGCCTTCGTTCGATTCATAGGCTAAGTCGCCATTGAGCAATTGGATTTTGTAGGAAACAAATACTCGATCTCCTTTTTGCGCCTTCACCCCTTCCTCACCTATAATCTGGTAGTAAAGGCCTGTTCCGCTCTGACTCATCTCCCAGCCGCGTCTTTTTATGAAGGCCAAAATTCGTTCATCTTCTGTGAGAACAAGGTTGCGATTGTGCTTTAATAAGTCTTCTCTCAACTCCTGATCGCTGGGCTTCGAAGCTGGTTCTTTACGATTCTCGCAGCTTAATATGCTGAATGCAAGAAGCAGAAGAATTAAAGAAACGAGTGCGGTTTTTTGATTCACCTCTGTAGAATGGCTTTGAATCTCAAAGATTGAAAAAAATCATGGCAACAAGCTCGTACTTTTGCGCGCTCTATGACAAAGCAATGTCTTTTGTTTCTTCTCATTGCATGCTTCAGTTTTAATACCGAGGCTCAGAACCTCTCCTTGTATGGAGGGTCCTATTCTACGATCAACAATAGCCAAGTCAACCCGGCCAATATTGTAAACTCAACTTCCTACTTATAAATCGTTCCTATGGCAGGTTTCGGAACTTTTAGGAATTCCTACCTCTACTTACGTGATGCAGATTTTAGTTCCAAAGCATTGGACCGGTTTGACAAGGAGCAACACAATTTCTTTGGACATGCTGAAATCACGCTGGCATCCTTCGTGCAGATGTCGGAAAAATGGGCATTTGGCTTGATCAATCGATCCAGAAACATGGCGACATTGAAACGAATTCCCAGAGAGTTGGCGAAGTTCGGATATGAGGGTCTTGATCATCCACCCTTGCACAACCAAAGGTTCGAGCATTCTAATTTTCATGCAAAAGGAATGGCTTGGGGTGAAATTGGAATCTATGCCGGTCGCATTATTCATCAGTTTGGCGAGCAGTTCGTCTATGCCGGGGCATCTGTGAAAATTCTGAATGGCTTTGGATACGCAGGAATCAACTTCGACAACATCGATTACGTTGCCGACAGCTTGAATCTTGAGGTCAACAACTTTGAAGGAGATTTCGCCTTCGCTGTTCCTGGTTGGGGAAAGGGATATGGCGCTGGAATGGACTTGGGCTTGACCATCGTTAAAACCTTGCAAGCCGCTGGTCACCACATTCCGCATTCCATCAAGGGCAATTGTAAAAGCGTAGACTATTTGTACAAAATAGGCTTTTCTCTTCTCGATGTGGGAATCATTCGTTTCTACAATTCCTCGACGCTCAGAGGTGTTGAAAATGAATTTCTAACTTGGGATGGGTATTCGAATCAGGCCGTCACAGGCTTAAGCTCCTTCGACTTTATAGCAACTCAAAAACTGGAAAAATCTGGTGCAGACTTTTACTCAGATTCAACTTTCAATGCTTGGCTACCCGTGTCGATGTCCTTCCAAGGAGATTACAATTTTGAAAATGGATTTTTCGCCTCAGGTGTACTTATGGCTCCAATCAATTTGGGCCAGCGCCACGGCGCTCAACGCATTTTCTCGGCACATGCTTCCCTTCGGTATGAGCATCGCCTTTTTGAAGTTGGAGTTCCCTTAAGTGCTTATATGATACGCCGACCAAGTATTGGCCTCTGGTTGCGCTTAGGTGTCCTAGAAATTGGTTCGGGTAACTTCCTTCCCTTCCTTTTTAATCAAAGTGTTTACAGCGGGGATGTGTATGCCGGGCTTAAGTTCAACATCCTTCAATCTAAAGAATGCCGACAGTATCGTAGGAGTCAAAAGCATCTCATTCACGGTGTTCAAATCTTTCGCTTTCGACGAATAAAGCCCACGAGTCAACAGGCCAAATGATTATGAGATGTCATACAGGTTCTCATGAGAGTTTATATTCGTTGCAAACAATTTCTCATGGCCTACTTTGAAAAGGACTTCATCAAGTTTTTCAAGGAACTTGAAAAGAACAACGACCGGGATTGGTTCAAGGCAAACAAGCCGAGGTACGAAGAAGTGGTAAAAAAACCCTTTGAACTCTTTGTTGCAGACTTGATTGTAAACTTCGCGAAGCAAGACAAGAAGCTCATCGTAACTCCTAAGGAATGCATCTTCCGCATCTATCGTGATGTACGCTTTAGTAAAAACAAACAGCCCTACAAGCTGAATGTCTCCGCCATTATTTGTCCAAAAGGACGGAAAGGAAAAGATTACCCTGGAATGTATGTGGAACTCAATCACAATCATTTCCGCTTTTACACGGGTTGTTACTTTCCAGAAAAGCAAGCCTTGACAGACATTCGGTACGAGATTGCTGCAAAGCCGGCCGAATTCAGGAAGTTGATTTCAGGAAAGAAATTTGTCGACCTATTTGGAGAGATTCGAGGCGAAAAGAATAAGATTCTCCCAAAAGACCTAAAAGAACCGGCAAGCACGGAACCATTGATCTTCAATAAAAGTTTCTACTCTTTTCATGAAGAGGATCCCAACGTTCTTCTTGAAGACGATTTGATGAAAAAGTGCCTCGATTACTACAAAATAGCTCGTCCTTTAAACGATTGGCTCATACGCGCTGGAGGTTACTCCGAATAATCTTCAAACTGCAACCACACAGAAATAAATTCAAGACAGCAAGCATTGAACACAAAAGCCTCCCTACTATTAATCCTGTTTTTTGGAATCGCACTTTTTCCAGGAACAGCCAACGCGCAACAACAAGATTATGCACGAGCAATTTTAAATGAGCTCTGCAGTCCACAGATGCATGGAAGAGGATATGTGAACAAAGGAGACAGCATCGCCTCAGAATTCATTGCTGAAGCCTATAAGAACCTTGGCTTGAAGTCCTACGAAGGTTCTTATTTTCAGAAGTTCCAAGTACCGGTCAACAGCATTGTGGGCAAACTTCGACTTGTAGTTAATGGTCAGGAATTGCGTCCCGGAGTCGACTACATCGTTCATCCCTCCTCTCCGAGTTTAAAAGGAACTTTTGAGACTCAGTATTTTATAAAGAGGGGCTTAAAATCTCCAGGGAGTTTACTCGGTGAAATCATGCACTCCCATGGTAAAGTGATGGTCTTGGACCGCAATCGATTCAAATCGAAAAAGGAAATCAACGACGCTCTAAATAAAGTCCAACACTACTTAAGGGTTCAGAAAGAATACGAAATGGAAGCTTTTGTGGTTGTGAAACGCATGGGTGAGAAGTTGCTTTGGACGGGTTCGCAAATTGTGAGTCCGCGACCTATGATTGAGATTGACGCTCACGCCATTGAAGGGCGCATCAAAGAGATCTCGATTGAAGTCGAGAATAAGTTCTTCCCGAGCTATAATACGCAGAATGTTATTGGCTTTTTGGAAGGAAAAGACGCTTCGAAAACTGTTGTTGTTACAGGTCATTATGATCACTTGGGACGAATGGGTGATAAAAGTTATTTCCCTGGTGCCAGCGACAACGCGAGCGGCATTGCGATGCTTCTGAGCTTGGCAAAACACTTTTCACTTGCCGAGAATAAACCACCCTTCAATATGGCTTTCATGTGCTTCTCGGCTGAAGAGATTGGAATTCTTGGATCCAAGTTCTACACTGAAAATCCCTTGTTTCCAATGGACGACATAAAGCTACTCTTGAACCTCGACATTATGGGAACCGGCGACGATGGGATTCAGGTTGTGAATGGCACCATCTACAAAGAGGAGTTCGACCGACTCGTTAGTTTGAACGAAGAGAAATCATATTTAGCCCAAGTTAAGATCAGAGGAGAACGCTGCAACAGCGACCATTGCTGTTTTCACGAAAAGGGAGTTCCGAGCTTTTTCAGCTACACCTTGGGGGGGAAGTCGGAATATCACCACGTAGACGACACAGCCGAGAGTCTTACTTTAAGCAAGTTTGAAGATGTCTTTAAACTTTTTAGAGACTACTTAGGAAGCATGGAATAAGGGTCATCAATAAACCAGTACGCTCTGAGCCCTTCCAGTTTCAAGTTCACGAACTAAATAAAGTCCAGCGTTTAATGAAATGAGCGCCTCTCCTCCACTTTCAAGAAGGATTTCAGTCTGTTTCTTTCCATCAATGCTGAAGATTTCTAAGTGAAGTTCAGAATCGACCGAACTCAATACCTTCAATTGACCTGAAAGAGGCTGAACGACATTCCAGCCATCTTGCGTCAATGCTTCATTCAATCCCACAATCGCAAAGTCAAGAGTATCGGAGCTCTCTGAACTGCAACCCGTCGCATTTGTGACGATCAAGTAATATCTGCCTTCTTGGCCGGGAGTAAACGAAGAATCTGTGGACCGGCTTGTTCCTTGTGCATTGAACCACTCGTATGAGTAGCCAGCTGAAGCGTGCAAGATGTTTCCAGTTCTGCTGATGATTGGCTTAGCAGGAAATGCCACCACCTCAATGCTGTCTTTAATCGAATTGCTGCAAAAGTTTACGCTGTCGGTGCGTGAATATGTTATTTCATGAATGCCTACTCCTGCGCTGTCGGGAAAGAAACCGCCAAAGCTCACGCCAGTTCCAGAATAGATTCCACCGCTCGGAATTCCAGGTAATTGATATGGAGGGTTCGTGAGGCAGAAACTGGTATCCAAATCCAAAACAACCTCAGGTAAAGCAAGCAATCGAACGTAAATGGATTTGCTGTTTGAACATGAATTGCTGTCGGTGTAATAGTACCATACCTGTTGCAAGCCTGAAGAATAATTCGTGGGATTGAAGCTGCTGATGGTGTCGCCAGCTTGAGTGTAAACACCGCCCGCAGGAGTTCCAGTTGTGAGGGTGAATGCCGGAGCGTTCGCGCAACGAGGCGTTACTGGTCTGAAGTCTACTACTGGCAAGCCATAAACTTCAATCTGGGAATGTGCCGTATCCTTACAGCCAGTGCTGTCGGTGTATTGATAGACAACGGTGTGTTTCCCAACACCTGCTTGACTGCTGGCAAAGAGATTTCCACTCACATAGGTTCCTGAAAAAATTCCTCCAGAAGGAATTCCACCTTGCAGAGTATCGTATTGGACTGTGCTGCACGCGCCGCCCAAGCCACTCAGACTTACTTGTGGTAATGCTCGCTTAACGAGGTGAACTTCATTGCTGGTGTCTGAGCATGAACCAGCCACCAACACCATTTTGTAGAAACCAGAATCAGAAGCCACATAGCGGTTGCTTGTCTGCCCAGGAATTAAACTTCCGTTTTTATACCAAGTGTATTGCAGTCCGGTCGAGCTGTGACTAAGAACGAGGTTCACTCCAATGCAAAGTGAAACGCTGTCTTTGGGATGGATGCTGTTGTTCTCGAAGTAGGTGGCGATGTACTCTCCACTCCCGCGGGACGTTTTTGTAATCGAACTGCTGCTAAGGCTAGTACTGACCGCAACCCAAGTTGAATCGGAGCCATCCGTACGATAAGCCAAGTCGACAAGGCAACTTCCAGAATTTAGAAAGGCAGCTGAGTTCCCATAGCTGTGGGTCATTGTTGCCGTAGGGTTCGTACCTCCAACAAAATAGACTCCCCAATAGGCGGAAGAATCGTAGGATGAAATGCTGGAAGGCATTTGCCGGCCAAGAGGCATTGTATCCACTTTATACAAATATGTCAAGCTAGGATTCCCAGAAATTGAGGTCAAGCTCATCTGATTTCCCACTGGTCCATAACTGAGATTGGACGAGCTAGAATTGGTGTAAACAGCTGTATCGCCAATAGGTGCGCTGGATCTGTTCCAAGAAGGTGAGTTTAGAAGAGTCCCTGTATGACCATTTCCGCTGGCATCTGTTGTTGTGCTTCCACTTCCTTCGTCCATTGGATAGTAGAGTTCAAGGTTCGAGTAATTGGTGTGACCTGAATTGATCTTTTGACACATCCACTTTTGAAGGTCGTTTTGAGAGACGGCAGCTTTCCAGATTCTAACCTCCTCCATACTTCCATCCAATATGCGATCGTTCCCATAGTTGCGGGCTACGAACAAGGTGTCGTTTGCTGAGAAAGATCCTGAACGGGCTGAAGAGGACTCCAAGTTTCCGTTCAAGTAAATGCGCATGTTCGAGCCATCATAGGTCGCAGCGACGTGATACCAAGTCCCAGTGCTCAAATTCGTTACTCCATCTAGTTTTACTTGGGAACCGCTGAAGTTCAATACCATTTGCAGTCTATTGGCGGGGATGCTGGCATCCCCAAATCGAAGGAGGGCCGTATTGGACGAACCTGCTTCAATTCCAAGGATGCTTGAAATGAATGGAAACGAGCTTTTAAAATTATCGACTTTGACCCATGCCTCCATTGTAAGAGCGCTCCCTGATAGGTTTAGCACACCGCATTTTACTCGGGAAGTAGTGCCGTTAAATTCAAGATTGTAAGCTGAACCCTGTGCCCATGAAGGAGCTGCGAATAGGCTTATTATTAGGAAAGATAAAATTGAGCGCATGTTGTTGTATTTGACTCAAAACTACGTCTTTGCCCCTCACTCTGTGGTCGATATCACAAAGATTTCTGGAGTCTAAAAACCTTTAAATCAAAATTCCAAAACCTTTCTGTCAGTTGAATGTTTCTTATTCCATGCAACGACTTTGGCTCTTAGGAAAGCTTGTCGGATACCGACGAATGGAACAGAACAATTGGTTCTATTCAGTAGACGAATTTTGGTGGAACGGGAAACCGATTGAATTCGATCGCATCGACCCTTCCGCGGCATGCCAGGATAAAAATCGCAGGAACCTTTTTCAGAACGATATTGTGTATGCCTACAAAGGCAAGAATGGTCGATTCGTCAATTTGGTGTGCAGGGATGGAAAATGTTTTGGTCGAACCTTCGTAGGAGATGAACTCCTCGACCTCAGTACCTGCCGACTTGAGTTCAAAGCCATCGGCAGTGGAAACCGAAACATGGATCGAATTTTAATCGAACACATTTCCAATACCAAAGGCCTGAAAGACCAACTCAAGCCTATTTCATAGGTTTCAATGTGAATGAGTGTTCAAAACGAGCCAGTCCATTCACCATCAACTCAATTTTGTGGACTCCAGGCTGATGTTTCCTCGTCGATAATTCTTTAAAGGAGTGCTTGCGCTGAAGTTGCAAAGACTCATTTGGATTCAGTTCATACTCCCCTATTTGAAACACTTTTGCATTGCTGCCGTGCTTTCGCTTGAAGTGCATCTTGTATTCCAAACGAAGCTTCATCTGTTCAGTTTTGGGGTTCTTAACTTCAAATTCCCAGAATAAGTGAGATTCCCATTCAATTTCACTTGAAGAGAAGCTGACATTCTGAAGTTCAAATTGATTTCCAATTCCGTAGCCAAACAATTGAAGAGCCTCAGGTCTTCCTTCTTTTAATAGGCTTCGAAGTCCACGTTTGAGAATCCAATCGGTGTGCTTTGAATGCCCCGCCCATTTCTGTGCAATTTCTAACACTCGACCAGGATGATCTTTAGAAATGTCGTTTAGATTGTTGGCTACACTCTTTCGAACATACAGGCTGGAATCTGATTTGAGCTTTTCGAGAATTGGGAAGATTGGACTTGGATCTTGAATGAAGTTTTTCAAGGAGCCGCCCCAAGGTAAGCGAGGTCTACAGCCTTCTGAAGCCAATCTGCGCACATGTTCGTTTTCATCGGAAGTCCAAGCCAACATTTGTTGCATGCTCTGCTCGGGGTACTTCTCTAAGAATGGACGAATCGCAAATTCAGAAGTTGAAAATCGCGTTACATAAGCCAGGTCCTCCAATGCCTCATTAGGAGAATCAAGACCTTTTCTGGAAATGTATTCTGGAATGAATACGGCCGCATAGCCCGAATTTAACTTGGGTGCCAGCATCAAAATGTATTCTCTTGCCTCGTTGTACTCGTCTGGCAAATAGAATTCCATGCTTCTGCGCAAGGCGGAAACCCTTTGATTGAGTCCAAGGTCTGACCAAGAAATCATCGTGCGTTGAACGAAGCACTCAATCGATACGTTGGGAATCAGCAACTTAAGCTCCTTCCCTACCTCTGAAACATATTTACGATCGATGAGATTGCGCAACTCTTCAGCCACCGATCAGCGCTTTAGTCGTTTCTTGATGTAGGTAAGTAGAGCCTTAGACTCTTTTGGCTTTAATTGCAAACCAAATCCCAAGGTGTCTTGAAAGTGCTTAAAAAGAATGGTTTCGCCGCCAACAACCCACCACGACTTAGAATAGGACTGAGCAAAGGATCGGCGATTTTCTTCAGCCATTTGCATATTTCTCACGTTTTCTCGAAAGAAAATTTTGGCCTTTCCATAAGCCCGAACATCTCGCTTTATGCTCAAGCTTTGGGCGTCGATTGTGATTCGCTCGAATCCCCACTTGCGCCAAAACCAGGCATAAGCAACCTTATATTCAAAGTATGACCAGAAGGCAAGGTAGACCAGAATGAAGATGAATACTGCTCCTTCTTGAGGCTCGAGTAATTGTAGTGCCACAAAAAAGCCACATGCGGTCCAAGCAAGAAACCAAACCAGCAAGAGTGTTTCCTTCCACGATTCAATTTGAGCGCTGATGGTTATTGTTGTCTCATTGCCCACTTCAAACATTTTTATGCGGTCGCCTATCTCGTGTTCCTTCATTCGACAAAATTAATCGTCTCAGGCTTGGAATGGTAATTGACTTGCAGTGAATAAATAGGCTAAAATTTAGATATTTGTCAATTATGAAAAAGACACTCTTATTCAGCATCGTTTTAATGATCAGTATTTCGGCCATATCTCAAGTTACTGGCGGAAATCACGACAAACTTTTCGACCTCTATCTATTAGAGAAGTACGAGGACTGTTATTACAAGGCCTTTAAGATGACCGAGAACGATAAGTACTCCTACGATGCAGAGCCATTTCTCTACGTTTCGATGTGCGCTCTCAAGATGGCAGACGATCCCAACTTATCTGAAGCTTATCCAGATGCATTCAGCAACATGATTAAGTATGCCCAAAAAGGGGTTAAAATCATCGACAAGCTTGAATCAAAAGAGAAAGAGACCATCTCCATCGTGGACCAAGAGGATTTCTTTCAAGATTTAAAGGATTACACGCTGAATGAGATTTTCTTCATCTGGGTTGAAAATAAGTTTTCCAAAGCCGCTTCACTCTATCGCAAAATCATCAAAATATTTCCCAACGACGAAAACATTCTCTTCCTTGCAGGAGCTGGTGAAATAATGTCGAACAATCGTCAGGGTGAGATGAAGCTTACCGACGCCAAAGCCATGTTTGAGGAAAAGTATGGCCGTTCTGGCTATACTGGTGACGAGGTTTCCAATCAATATTTCGTAAAAGGTTTGATCAGCTTCACCAATTGGGCTGTAAAAAACGATAAGAGCGATATGGCGAAAGACTGGATTGCCTTGGCTCGAAAATACATGCCAGATGATGAACGCGTAGAAGAGCAATACGATCTACTTCTCAATTAGAAATCAGGAATGCGCATCGATGTTCTTTCGGCGCAGCCCGAACTTCTAGAAAGTCCTCTCAATCATTCCATTCTTAAAAGAGCCCAAGACAAAGGTCTCCTTGAAGTGCACTTGCATCAACTTCGAGACAAGGGTTTGGGTAAGTACAATCAAATCGACGACTATCAATTTGGCGGCGGGGCTGGAATGGTTTTACGCTGCGAACCGATTTTTGATTGGATCGAAGAGTTGAAATCTCAGCGGAACTACGACGAGATCATTTATATGACACCCGATGCGCCAGTATTCAATCAGTCGCAAGCCAATAGTTTAAGTCTCAAAGAAAACCTCCTGATTCTCTGTGGTCATTACAAAGGAGTTGATCAGCGCATACGCGAGGAACTCATCACCATGGAAATTTCCATTGGGGACTATGTCCTTACAGGTGGCGAACTTGCAGCTGCCGTTGTATGTGATGCTGTAGTTCGGCTCATTCCAAATGTTATTGGAGATGAGACTTCAGCATTGAGCGATTCCTTTCAAGATGATTTACTTGCCCCTCCTGTTTATACCCGCCCATCTGAGTATAAAGGCTTGAGCGTTCCCGAGATCCTTTTGTCGGGGAATGACAGAGCAATTGAACTATGGAGGATGGACAAAGCCATCGAACGCACAGAATTAATTCGTCCAGACTTAGGAAAATCTCGTGATTAGGAATTTTGAAATTCACATTCTCTTAATCTTGCAGCTGTGATTTTCATGACATCTATTTCTATTTTCGCTGGTATGCATAAAGCCCTCCGCTTTACCAGAATTTCATTTTTGCATTTTGCTCTTTTCATTCTGAGCCTAAGCTCGGTTCAAGGCTTAAGAGCTCAAGACTCTACTATAGATATAACTTCTGTAGTACAAGAAGTTGAGCTTATTGAGTTCAATAACTTATTCACACAAAATGTAGGTTCTGAATCTGCTAAGCTTTATTGGAACAGCATCCGTGGAAGTGAGTCGATAATGCTCCGTTACAAAGCGAAATCTGATGAATCTTTTGATATCATCGAGCTCGACCAAAAGGCAATTCATCTAGAGCTTCAAAACCTTCAAGAACGAACAGACTACATCTGGCAGCTTGGAGCTAAAACTGCAACGACCACTCTTTGGAGTAAAGAACAAAAATTTACTACAGAGGAGGGTTACAGTTGGTACTCAATCCTAATACTCATTGGAGCTCTTGGATTCTTCATTTATGGTATGAAGATTATGAGCGAGGGAATCCAACGCTTTGCGGGAGACAAGATGCGTCAGATTTTGGGGGTAATGACCACAAATCGTTTTGCTGGACTCTTTACCGGCTTTCTGACCACAAGTCTCATTCAAAGCTCCTCAGCTACAACTGTTATGATTGTGAGCTTCGTAAATGCAGGGCTATTGTCATTGCGACAAGCGATTGGCGTTATCATGGGAGCAAACATTGGCACTACAGTCACTGCAGTGATGGTAACCTTCCTCGGCTTCTCTAAGTTCAGTATTGCATCTTACAGTTTGCCAATCATAGCCATCGGCTTCCCCTTGCTGTTTATGAAAGGAGATCGAACGAGATCATTTGGTGAATTCCTGATTGGATTTGGCTTGCTCTTTATGGGGCTCGACGCACTTAAGAATGCCGTCCCTGGCTTGGATTCAGGAATTATGATGTATTTGGAGCCCTTGACCGGTATGGGAGTTTTCTCTACCCTTCTTTTCGTTGGAATTGGAACCATCATTACTGTCATCATACAATCCTCTAGTGCCGCCATGACACTCACGCTTGTGCTATGCGGAAAGGGATTACCATTTGAATTGGCTGCCGCCATTGTTCTTGGTGAGAACATCGGAACCACCATCACCGCGAATCTCGCAGCAATGATTGGGAATGTTCATGCGAAGAGAGCCGCCCGAGCGCACCTCATGTTCAATTTGTTTGGAGTTGTATGGATGATTGTAGTCTTTCCTTTCTTTTTGAATGGAATTGACTCCTACATTGGAAGCACATCATTGCGCTCCCCCCTTGCAGCAGACGCAGAACCTCAAGCCATTCAGTGGGCGCTTACGCTCTTTCATATTGCCTTCAACATCGTCAATTCCCTCATTCTTATCTGGTTTGTTGACTTCATTGCTAAAACAGCGGTCCGCATGGTGCCCAGCCGTGGTGAGGACGATGAATTTAGGTTGGAATACATTGGTAGAGGAATCCTTTCCACTCCCGAATTATCGGTTCTCGAAGCACGAAAAGAGCTCAGTAAGTTTGGTGCCATCATCCGTAAAATGAATGGATTTGCTCGAAGCCTAATTTTCGAAAAAGACGACAAGAAGAAATCGAAACTCAATGCTCGTATTGGAAAGTATGAGGACATCGCTGACCGTCTTCAAGTTGAAGTAGATACCTACCTAGCTAAAATTGGTGAAGGTGAATTGAGCGATCGTTCGATAAGAGATGTAAGAGCTATGCTCTCCATCAGTGGTGACCTAGAGCGTGTTTCCGACCTCTACTATCAGTTTTCAAAGATTTTCCAGAATAAGGAGAAAAAGAAAATATGGTTTACGCCAGAACAGCGTACGGGGCTCGATCATATGTTTCTTCTACTCGACAATGCAAGCATTGAGATGATCAGCAATTTAGACAAGCTAAACGAACCAGATTTAAAGCCTGCTCGTTTGTGTGAAAAGACAATCAATGAACATCACGACAAACTGAAAAAGAAACACCTCAATAAGATTGGTAAGAAGGATTACAACATTGAAGGTGGCATGGTATACACGGAAATGGTTGGTTTAACTGAGAAAGTTGGCGACCATATGTATGAAGTTTCAGAAGCATTAACAGGGGAAAATACCGATTCATGAAAGACATTATTACCGTAAAAAGTGAGAAATTCTTAAAGACTTACCTCAACAATTCCGCACCTACCGGATGGGAGGCATCAGGACAAAAACTTTGGCTTGAATACATCAAGCCATACATCGACGAGCACATCATCGACACCTATGGAACTGCTGTAGGAGTTATTAATCCTGGAAAAGAGTACAAGGTTGTCATCGAAGCTCATGCCGATGAAATTTCATGGTTTGTTCACTACATCACCAAAGAAGGATTCATCTACGTGACTCGGAATGGAGGCTCTGACCACCAAATTGCGCCGTCAAAGCGAGTTAACATTCAGACAGAAAAAGGAATTGTAAAAGGTGTATTTGGCTGGCCGGCAATTCATGTGCGAAGCAACACCAACGAAGAGGCTCCAAGCCTTAAGAACCTTACGGTTGACGTAGGATGTAATTCCAAAGAAGAAGTTGAAGCTTTAGGGATTCATGTAGGTTGTGTAATGACCTATGAAGATGAGTTCATCATCATGAACAACAGCCGTTATGTTGGACGCGCACTCGACAACAGAATAGGAGGATTTATGATTGCCGAAGTTGCTCGACTCCTTCATGAACGAAAAGTGGAACTCCCCTTCTCTCTTTATGTTGTGAACGCAGTTCAGGAAGAGATTGGCTTGCGTGGAGCTCAGATGATTGTGGAGAGGATTCGTCCGAATGCAGCCATTGTCACAGATGTGTGCCACGACACTCAAAGCCCCATGTATAAGAAAATCGACTCAGGAGATTTGAGCATGGGAAAAGGTCCCGTACTTTCTATCGGGCCAATGATTCAGCAAAATCTTCTCAAATTGATTGTGGAAGCTGCCAACGAAAAAAAGATTCCATTTCAACGTCAAGCTGCCTCGCGAGCTACCGGAACAGACACCGATGCATTCGCATACAACACTGGTGGAGTTGCTTCCGCTTTGATTTCACTTCCGATGCGATACATGCACACCACAGTTGAAACTGTTGATAAAGTAGATGTGGAGGCTGTGATTCGCCTGATTTTCCACTCTCTTGAAAAGATACAGAACGGTCACGATTTCAGATACTTAAAGTAATTTTGGTGCGGAATATTCCCAAATCAGAGCTACTTTTGAACAGCTGTGAATAAACTACTATCTACAGTCGTTAATTCAAGCTTTTTGTCGTAATATTGCAGCCCTAAAATCACAGCCATGGATCAGGCAATTCGAGACGTAGAAAAATTATTGGATCAGAAAGCAGAGCTTCCTAAATTCAAAGCAGGTGATACCATTACGGTACACTACAATATTAAAGAAGGTAACAAGGAGCGTATTCAGCAGTTCCAAGGGGTTGTGATTCAGCGCAATGGCGAAGGAAACACTGAGACCTTTACCGTGCGTAAAGTTTCTGGAGGAATCAGCGTTGAGCGAATTTTTCCGATCAGCTCTCCTTTCATCGACCAAATCGACGTGAACAAAGTTGGTGTGGTTCGAAGAGCGAGAATCTTTTATCTCAGAGAACGTTTTGGGAAAAGTGCCCGTATCAAAGAAAAAAGAAGATAGGTATCCCCTACTTTAATCAACCCTTTCTGCTTTTGCAGTGAGGGTTTTTTTTTGAAATCAAACTAAGTGCACTTCAAATTGTTACTAAGTCTTGACACAAATCATTCGCAGATGTAAAGTCAGATTTTACGTTTGCAGCAATTATTAGAATTATGGCGAAGATTGGACTCTTTTACGGCTCAGATACCGGCTGCACTGAAGGTGTAGCAAATACCATCAGCGAACTTCTAGGCGAAGAGAATGTAGATTTGTTCGACGTTTATGACGTAGACGGAAGTGAATTTGACGGATACCAAACGCTTATTCTTGGATTGTCCACATGGCACGATGGCCAACTTCAATCTGCTTGGGACGACTTCTTCAATAATTTCAAAGAGATCGACATGAGTGGTAAAACCGTTGCCTTGTTTGGACTTGGCGATCAATATGGATACAGCACCTACTTCTGCGATGGTGTTGGCATCATCGGTTTGGTTGCTGAAGAAAATGGAGCCAAGATCATTGGGAAATGGTCAACAGAGGGCTACGAGCACGACGAATCGAAAGCTGAGGTAGAGCCCGGTACTTTCATGGGACTTTGCATCGACGAAGACAATCAAGACGAGCTCACCGAAGAGCGCGTTCAGAAATGGGTTGAGCAGATTAAATCTGAGGGAATTCTAGGCTAAGCCTTAGGCTTCGTGTCATCTTCACTCTTGACCTTATAGATGTAGCGGTAGATTGGCTCTTGATCTCTTTGTTCGGGGAGCTTCCAATCGTCAAACTCAGGCTCATCTTCTTCATCTTCCCAATCGTACTTTTTTTCAACTCTGCCAATCTCACGATAGTAATACGCGAGCATCACACCTGTAAGTCCGCCTAAGAGGTGCGACTCCCAGCTGACCCCTTCGGTAATGGGCAACACTCCCCAAATCATGCCTCCGTACTGAAACACTACAAGCAAAGACAATGCGATGAGACGAAAATTCCTTCGAAGGAACCCACTCACAAAAACAAATGCAGCGAAGCTGTACACTACACCGCTTGCTCCAATGTGAAAAGAAGGACGGGCAAAAGCCCATACCCATAAACCAGTAATCAATATGCTGAAGATGTATATTCTGAGCGCCACTGGGCGGTAGAAATAATAAATCCCCATTCCCAAAAGCAGCATTGGCAAACTGTTGTTGGCCAAATGCCCCCAATCCCCATGAATGAAAGGCGCGGTGAATATTCCCCTCAAGCCATCCATCGTTCTAGGGTTGATGCCATAGGTTGAGAAATCAAGACCAGGAATCAATTCCACTAGAAACACCAACCACATGATCGCCACAAAGGCAAGTGGAATGCGTACTGTTTGTTTAAAGCTGGGCGATGTACTCATATGCTTGGTCAAACAAAGTGCTGTTCAAAAAGAAGCCACTCTGCTCAGGTAAAACTACTGCTTAGTCCTTAAGTTCGGATTTCAATTCAGTCCAAAGCACTATGAATGTACACTTCATTGCCATCGGTGGCGCAGCAATGCACAATCTAGCAATAGCCCTTCATCAGAAAGGCGATCGGGTAAGTGGTTCCGACTCCGAAATATTTGAACCTTCTAGAGGTCGCTTGAAATCTCATGGACTCCTACCCGATTCCATCGAATGGAAAGCCGAACACATTCATGACGGATTGGACGCGGTAATATTGGGAATGAAGGCCAAAGCCGACAATCCTGAATTGCTGAGAGCGCAAGAATTGGGAATTCCCATTTTCTCCTATCCCGAGTTCCTTTACGAGCAAGCAAAAGACAAACGACGTATTGTTATTGCTGGAAGTCATGGTAAAACCACCATCACCTCCATCATCTTGCACGTTTGCAAAAAAGCAAAGCTCGATGTAGACTATATGGTTGGAGCTCAACTCGAAGGTTACGAGACCATGGTTCGCATCAGTCATGCAAAAACCATGATTCTGGAAGGCGATGAATACCTCTCCTCGCCGCTCGACCTACGATCGAAGTTTGTTCATTATCGTCCGCATGTGGCTCTGCTCTCTGGTATTGCTTGGGATCACATCAACGTATTCCCCACATATCCAGAATACTTAGCCTGTTTCGAGGATTTACTCAAGGTGATAGAGCCCGGTGGTAAATTGATTTATTGCGAAGAGGATGCTGAAGTGCTTTCATTAGTGCATAACAAAGGAGCAGCTTTAAACACTCAGGCTTATAGAACCCCCGAATACTCTGTGAGCGACGGACATTACCTCGTAGATGGTAAACACAGTCTATCCTTAGTTGGAAAACACAATATGCAGAACCTCGAAGCTGCCTGTGCTATTTGCATCGAACTCGGACTCAGCAGGGATGAATTTTACGATGCTGTTGCCGATTTTGAGGGAGCTTCGCGTCGGCTTGAGATCTTTCGAAAATCGGATGAGCGCCTTATTTACAGAGATTTCGCGCACTCGCCTTCGAAGTTAAAAGCCACTGTGGAAGCCGTGAAGGAGCAATACCCCGATCGGACTTTGATGGCTTGCATTGAGCTGCACACTTACAGCAGTTTGAATAAGAACTTTTTACCTAAATATGCGCACAGCCTCGATCATGCAGACAAGGCTGTAGTCTTCTATTCGCCCAAAACAATAGCGAACAAAGGCTTGGAATCCATTGAACCTAATGACATTCTCAGTGGATTCTCGAATCCAAACATTCAGGTAATTATCGATGTGAATGATTTGAAGGCTTGCTTTGAAGATTTCAATAGGCAGGCAGGAAATATTCTACTGATGAGTTCTGGGAATTTTGGAGGCCTAAACTTGGATGAAATCTTTAATTAAGACTCCTCCCCTTCTTGCTCTTGACGCATTTTGTCAATCTCATCCTTGACCTTCGTCTCTCTTCCAGTCAATTTCTTGTACTTGCGATTGGCCTTATTCATCTGATCGCCCTGACCCAATTTCGCATATACCAAGGCCAGCTGCTGATAAGTCTCAGCATAGTCTGAATCCTTGTTCTTCGAGACGTTGAGCATTTTTACTGCACGCTCATTCTGATTGTTCTCAATAAGATATTGCCCCATTCGAGTTAAAATCTTCGGCGTGGCCAAGTAATAGTTGTTGGTGGTCTCATAGAGTGAAGCCAATTGCAGATAAGCGCCAGAGTTGTTGACTTTTGTCTCTACAGCTCTCACCAAACTTTCCACTGCACGATTGTAATCGTTTTTGCGTGCATAGTAAACTCCCAAAATACCCCATGCCATGTAACTATCTGGATTGATTTCCACGGCCTTCAAAAGATATTCGCCAGCTTCATCTGTCCTTCCTGCATTGAGCAAACAGGTTCCAAGCATTCTTAAGCCTTCTTCCCAATCGGGATCGTAATCGACTGCTTTCTGGAAAAATGGAATGGCAGCCAGGTAATTGCCCGAGTTGCTTTGAACGTATCCTTGATACATAAAGTCGTTCTCAAACTTAACGATGGCCAGCAGTGGCTTTCCTTCTACATCGATGGTCCCAATAGTGCCCTCCGGAGGAAATGAGCCATTGAGCAATTCGGTCGGTGAAAAGGTTCGAGGCGCAAAAATCGCATAGCTGATTGGTTTCGTCATCCGTTCGAAATCTCGAAGCCAGCTCACCCGTATTTTATCGGAAGTTTTGGATGCGTAATACGCTGCTGTTGGTGGAGTCATGTTCACTCCTACCTTCACCGTATCCTCACCGAGGTTTTCATGTTCAATCAACCACTCGATTCCTTGACGCATGGCATTACCATAACTGTCGAGCTCGTATTTTCCATAAGCTCCGGCATAACCTCCAACAGTTTCATTGAAGTAACAGTATTGATTGGGATGATTGCGAACTTCCCATACAACTATGTTTAGGCAGAGAAGGCCAAATAAGCCCGTCCAGGCGTAGTTCGCCCATTTCTTTGGACTCGACATTGCCTTATCCCAACCTAAGGCAGCCAGAGCCGCCAATGCTGGATATATGAATAGAAAGTGTCTCCAACCATTGTAGAGAGTCGAGTCTTTGTACACGGCGTATACCACTGGGAAAATAATGGTGAAGAGCACAACGGCAATGCTCCAAAACTTATAGCGTCCATCATTTTTGTACCACAAGAAGAGACTCAGCACCCAGCCTACTAAGGCGAAAAATGGAGAGGTTATGAGTATGAGTTTAGGTAGATAATTCCAAGGAACGTCGTTCATGTATATCCGCTCGCCATTGAACACTTCATAAATCGTGAGCAATTCAAAATTTGTAAACGACTGCAGTGCAACAAAAGGGTTGTTCAATGGGTCTTCCAATGCATAAGGCCAAGGAAGGATTCCAAGTATAAAGCTGGCTACCGCAATGATGGTGACCAAAACAAAAAAGCGGGGCACCAATTTGACTGCCTTTGAGAAGCTATTCTGGTAGATGTAGATTAACCAGAAGATTCCTGTGAACATGCCTACATAAGCCGTAACCAAGAGTCCACCGACCCGAATACTTATGACGGATGCAATGCCAACAATGAGGAACAAGACGGTGCTTGGTCGAGGTTTTGGAAGTTGCTTGAGATACAAAAGGAGGTAGTAAACAGCCATGATGTAGCCCGTTGCAAATGGGATGTCCTTGTGGTTGTTCATCGAGTGACCGAAGTAATATGGGCTGAGGAAGATGATGAGAAAAGCCAAAAAGCCAGCTCTCCAACCACCCAACTGACGCCCGAGTAATCCAGCGTACAACATACCAAAGGCTCCTACTAGAGCATTTAATAAATGTCGTGTTTCATAGATACCGAATGGGCTCAATACATGATAGACGAAAGCTGAGAAGGTGTCGAAGAAGATCCCATAGATTCGCATCGCAAAATAGATTCTCTTCTCGTCATCAATTACGGCTGTGTTTTCACCTAGGGTACTGAAGTATCGAAGCACATCGTCGGCATAGCTGATGTGATCGGGCTCATCCCAAAGAATTCCAAAGCTGAAGCTTAAAGCAGGCATGATGAGCATCACCAAAAATGCCAGCATCAAAAAACAGAATCTCCAAATCGGACTTTTTCTCGACCATGCACCTCCGTCGGTTTCTTTGTAATGCTTTAAGGGATAGCGAACAAACCAATCCCATTTTAAGCGAAGACCTTGAATGAGCGCAGGAATAAAGGATGCAATGAAACCTCCTGAGCTCGGACGAAGACTTGAAAACTCGAGCTCTTCTTGTCCGCTTTGGAAACCCAAGAGATGATTGGCGTTGAGAAGTCCTTCCTTATAAGCAGGGTAGTTTTTAGCTTTCGAAGGGAGTTTTGCAGAAAGCTCAATCCATCGGCCCTTCTGAATCAGTAGAAATCGATTGACTAAATCGCCATCCGAGCTTGGTGTGAAAATATTGTAGGCCAAAGCCTGCATTCTATTTTTCCAAGGAGTCTTTGCTTTTGCCTTTTCAGCACGATGTGTGATTTTAAGCAAACCCTTTGCTTCATCCGACTGTTTTCTTAACCACCACTGGTAGATGGAATTCAGATTCTCGACACTTGAATAATCAAGAAGTAATATGTCTTCGTTGGAACAAGCATCTCTCGCAGTCTCTATTTGAGCAGAAAGACTTTCTGAGCTTTCCAGCAAACAGCTCTTTAATTCTAAATCAGAAAGCTCAGCCAAGTCATCTTCTCGGTGGGCCAATACGATTTCCAATTGTTCTTTGGCTTTCTTCAAGAAACTCCCAAGCGGCGCCCTAAGGTCATTCAAGGCTTCATTTGTGTTCGGAAAAAGAAGAATGGATAGATTGCGCGTGCTCGTACTCAAGGCTAAAATTTAAAGGCCTAAAACTAAGTATTATCAAAGAAGGTGAAGCATTGAATAAGTTCAAGCTCTTCACTATCTTCGGGTCAGATATTAACACTCAAAAAAGGTCACACATACTATGAAGTTTCAAAGCATTTTTTCTCTCACCATCAGCCTGCTCATTTTAAGTTCTTGTTCTGCTCCCGTTGAAAAGAAAAGCATTCAAATTGGGGGTGACAGTGGTGCTTGTTCATATTTACTTGAGGGTGCTTCCCATGAACTTACATGGACTGCGTTCAAAACCAGCTCGAAAGTACCGGTTGGGGGAACCTTTGATGAATTCAAACTTACAAGCGCTACCAAGGAAGGCAGCGTACTCGAGCTTCTAAGCTCAGGTAGCTTCAGCATTCCGGCATCCAGCCTCAACAGCAACAATGCAGATCGCGACGCTAAAATTGGTAAGTTCTTTTTCGGAAGTCTTCTCGAAAGTGAAGTTCTAGAAGGAGAAGTTGTTGGAGTTTCCGGCGACGAGAACGAAGGAACTGCTAAAGTGAACCTCAGTTTAAACGCTTTGTCGAAGGAAGTTGAAATGGCTTACTCGATTGACGGAGGAAGCTTATCTCTTGAAGCCACCATCGATGTGGAAAATTGGAATGCCATGGCGGGCATCAATGCTCTAAACAAGGTTTGTGAACAACTTCACACTGGCGAAGATGGAGTTAGTAAATTATGGTCGCAAGTTGACCTAAAGCTCTCGAGCAGTTTGAGCTCAAAATGCAATTGATATGAAATTGAATAATGTTGTTGTTGCCCTTGATTTATCGGATTCTTGCGCATGTACGTCTTCAAACTAATCTG
>DDDG01000005.1 GCA_002336245.1 Flavobacteriales bacterium UBA1986 | reverse complement strand
TAATTCATCCCAAATCTAGGTTGCAGGCTGTGGTAGCTCTCGCCCTGTACAAACAGATTTGCGAAATGTAATCCACCATTCATCTTGAGGTTTTCATTAACCTTCCATTCGTCTTCAATAAAGGCATAGACTTCATCGGAGAAGACAGCATCACCGCCAATGGTTGTGTCTAAATTGAAGCCACCTGACTGAAATTCTAGATTCGTAGCGCCTGGAGAGAAGGTGTGGTTGGTGTAGTTTGCTCCATATCTTATGTAATGACGAGGATTCAAGGCGAAGTCGAAATCAATTCGCGCGCCATAATCTTCAATACCGGAAAAATAAAGTCCTGCAAAACGCTCGTCGCTCATGCCCAAAGTATCCGGATAATTTGGATAAGCCAATTCTTCACTTATAGCTCTTGTATTGAATACATATTGACTTCTGGTCGCAGTAACATTAGAGAAAAGTTTAGGCGACCACTGGTGGTTCCAACGTGCTGCAGTAATGCTATTGCGCCAATCCAGTCCGAAGTCTATACTGCTTTCGTATCGCTCCGTGCCGTTTTCGTAGGTATCTCTGGATCTTAAACCGAAGTCATCTTTTCCTTGGAAGTGGCTGAGGTAGAAGCGATCGTACTGTCCTAATTTATAGTTCACCTTACCGTTCATATCATAGAAATAGTAACGTGGCGATACATTAAAATTAGGATCCGTGCTGTTTAGATTGGCGATAAATGGCTTCGCGAGGACATCTATATAGGTACGTCTGGCAGAAAGCATAAAGCTGGATTTATCTTTAATCAAAGGTCCTTCTACCGTCATTTTTGAAGCGATCAGACTCACCGTAGCATCGCCATGGAATTCTTTCATGTTTCCTTCCTTCATGTTCACTTCAAGAACTGAAGAAAGTCTCCCGCCGTAACGCGCTGGAAAACCGCCTTTTGTGATACTGACATTTGAGATAGCGTCGGCATTGAACACGGAGAAAAATCCAAATAAATGGTTGACATTATATAGTGGAACACCGTCCAAAAGAATGAGGTTTTGATCGGGCGAGCCACCGCGAACATAGAGTCCTGAAGTACCCTCGCCGCCGCTTTGAACACCTGGCAGCAGTTGCAAGGTTTTCATGATGTCGACTTCTCCCATGATGGCGGGTAGTGATTTAAGCTGCTTGATGGGAACCTCCATCTTCGACATTTGTACTTGGTCCTGAATTTTCTGTCCTTCAGCGGCAACGACATCGACTTCATTGAGCATGTTGTCAGACGGCTTCAGGCGGAAATTGAATTCCACATTTCTCGAAAGATCCGCCTCGAACTGGTTGTTGTCGTAACCGAGGTAGGTCAGTCGCACCACATGTGTGCCTTTAGGTAAGGTCAGTGAGTAGAACCCGTAATTATTAGAAGAGGTGCCCAATTTTAATTCAGGCGCCCATACGTTCACCCCGATAAGTGCTTCACCAGTCTCAAAGTCGGTGATGTAGCCGCTTAATGTGCGATTTTGAGCCCATATTGAGCTTGAAATGAGCAGGAGTACCGCTGCTATTCTGATTTTCATAGGTGGTGTGTTGTTGGCACTTTTGTAAGAAAAAATTGTGCCATATGTTTATTAGGGTAAGTGTCCCCAATGCTTCGATGTTAAGGGCTTTTTGGATACGCGGTCTTTCCACAGTCCTGGCCTTGCGACCACTCTAAATTGTAAAGGAGGGATTTCTCCAGAATAAAAATCCCAAGGTAGCCAAGTAACTCCTAGCTCTAGTTCGGTGATTTTAGATGGATTTTTACCTCGCTTTCTCAATTCTTGACGGTTGATATAATGCGTAGAGGCGAGGTGGAAGCCGAGGTTAGGTCCATTGAACTTTCTGTAATAGGGGCGAGGAAACCGGTAAAATCTACTTTTAACAGAGCTTGGCTCTATGTATCCCTCTCGGCCTAAAATAGTGTAATGTAAAGGAAGAAGCAGCCCAATTTTATAGGAAGATTCTCTCATTTTAATCAGATTTCTTCCTTGGCTAGTTTTAATGGTTCGGATGCTGTAGTTCTGTTTTGTAATTCCTAAAAAACCACTTAGCGACTGTCCAAAGGGCCAAGCCTCGACCACATTAGGGCTAAAACTCGAAGAACTCAATGTGTATACACCTGCTACTCTGATTCGATTGAATAAAAGCCCGGGTGTAAAGTGAATGTCCTTGTTGACCATGGTCTCAAATGGATAATAAGAAGTGGCAGGCAAAATTTCGTCATGGAAGCCAAAACCAAAAAGATTAGGTACGGAGGTTTCAACAAGCCTAATACTCACCTCTTCTAGTTTCGTTTTTACAATCTCTTGATGTCTGAGGGGAAGATTAACAGTCCAAAACAGTTGCCCCGCCGGTCGAATATGTGGAATCCAAGTATATCCAAAAGCATCCCAAATAAAGTGGTCAGAGGTGAGGTATCCATCGGCCTGAAGGGTAGTGCTCCAGCCGTTACGGCTCCAATACTGCGTTTTGGTAGCGAGTGTAAAAGGATATTCAACGAGCGAAGGAGAAAATGCAACGGGTGTAATATCAAATTGCCACTTCCCGTCTAAAACTGCCCTTCCGTAAGAAGTCATGGAAGCACCCCCGGAATAGTCTTGGCGATGATTAATTTCTTGAGCGCTTACTTGTGTAAGTAAGAAAGTTAGCAGACAGAGAAGTTTGGTTTTCATGTGTCTTAGATATCTAGAATCCTACGTTCGTTAAAAGGCTTGAGCTGACCAAATCCCAGTTCCGCGGAGGTCAACGTCGTGAATTGGCTTTGTGGGATGCAACCGATGAGTTCCGAAGACGGGGCCTCAAATCCCAATGCTGCAGCCAGTTCTTGGACTCGGGTAAACACTTCACAAACTCCTGCTTCATTTGGCTTGGTGAGGTTGCAGCTGACCTGAACGAGATCGAAATCTGGCAAATACCATCCTATGGCTTTGACTCCCGGCATACCGCCGTCGCGCTCTCGGATTTTTCC
>DDDG01000014.1 GCA_002336245.1 Flavobacteriales bacterium UBA1986 | reverse complement strand
ATTTAGGATATTTATGAGTTTTGGGGAGTAATATGGGGAGTAAACAATATCAGTGTAGTTAATCCACTGATATTGAATAATTTAAAATTAAAATAGTCGGGGTGAAAGGATTTGAACCTTCGATCTCACGCCCCCCAGACGTGCGCTTTAACCGGACTAAGCTACACCCCGTTGGGAAGGCGCCAAAGATAGAAAAAGAGCCACTTGATTGACGGGGAGGAAAGGGTCCCTATTTCAGTGCATAGTGGTGAGTGCGATGGATGGATTTCCTTCCATTTCAGATTGGCTATTTTTGAGACATGAAGGATTTTTTCGTGGATGAGGTTCCGAAGGCTTTAGAGAAATTGACAGCCGAAACGGAACCTAAATGGGGTGGTATGACGGCCCAACATATGATTGAACATTTGGTTGGATCGTGGAGAATTTCCAATGGCCGCGCACAAGTTCAGCTCATGATACCAGAAGAACGCCTTCCTGCCTATCGCCAATTCTTATTCAGTGATGAGCCTTACAAGAAGAACTTGATGAATCCGATTTTCGCCAATGGTCTTCCACCTCTTAGAAAAGAGAGTTTGGATGCTGCCGTGCAACAGTTGATTGACGAGATGTGGATGTTCTTTGAGTATTACAACGAACACCCCGAAGCCACTTTCATTCATCCTGTTTTTGGCGAGCTAGACAAAGAAGGGTGGCTTACTTTCCAGCGAAAACACATGGGGCATCATCTCACGCAATTTGGCGTTCTGTAAAAAGGCTCAGTTGATGTGAGCTTTGCCCTGTGAAGGAACTGCAATTGTGTTCAAACTTCTCATGCGGTTTTAGATACAGACGTCGGGCTAATTTGAATTGTTGGTGGATGTGCTCTACGAATTGACCTTCGCCTCGCATGCGCTTCCCAAATCGACTGTCGTTCGCTTGCCCTCCGTGCGCTTCTGCTATTTGTTTTAAGATTTTCTTGGCCCGTTCAGGAAAATTCAAGTAGGCCCAGTCCTCGAAAATATCGAGTAGTTGGCCGTTCAGTCGCGCTATGATGGGTTGTACGTTTCGCGCTCCAGCCTCTGCAGCCGCCTTTACTAATGGTATAATCTCCTGACTGTTGAGCGAAGGAATGATGGGCGCCATCATCACACTTACCGGAATGTGATTCGCGGCCAAGGCTTTTACCGTTCGAATTCGTGCATGTCCGGATGCCGTTTTGGGTTCAAGAACCTGACGCAGTTTTTCATTGAGCGTTGTTATGCTCACCGCTACACTCACCAAGCGATGTTTGTTGAGTTCCTTAAGGATGTCAAGGTCTCGCAGAATCATGCTGTTTTTGGTAATGATGGATACCGGGTGTTTGTATTCAAGAAAGACCTCCAAGAGCTTCCGAGTTATTTTGAGCTTGTATTCCAATGGCTGGTACGGATCGGTATTCCCTGAAAGCATGATGGGATTGGCTACCCAGTTTTTGGATTGTAATTTCTTTTCAAGAAGCTCTGGAGCATTGCTCTTGTATAGAATGCGCGACTCGAAGTCGAGGCCCATATTGTATCCCCAAAAGGTGTGTGAGTTGCGCGCGTAGCAGTAGATGCAGCCGTGTTCGCAACCTTGGTATGGGTTGATGGAATAATCTGAAGGAACGTCGGGACTCTCGACCTTATTTACGATGGACTTGGGGAAGACTTCTATGTATTGAGTCTTACGTTCACTTTGGTCTTTGGGTAAATCGATTTCCCAGTCTACGTATCGGTTTTTCTCAAATGGGTTGTGAATGTCGGATTGAGCGCCGCGGCCTTTTCGGTAAATACGCGCCCCTGAGCCTGTCGAAGGTTTAAGTGAATGGCGTGTACCCTCGCGTCCCTCGTTAAACTCGGGATGTCGCTCGTTGAAGTTGGGATGTTGCTCGGTGGAATTGGGATGTCGCTCGTTGAAGTTGGGATGTGGCTCATGTGAACTCTGCTCGTGGCATCCTTGCTCTTCGGCGGGCTCAGAGACGCGGATGTGTTTTACGGATCTAGGGTATATAGTTTTCATGTTAACTTTTCTAGTTGATCTCTACGGCTTTTCATGTTTTGCTGATCTTCCTCCGTATTGCTGAGGTTGGAAGAGTGTTTTCCTCTTGTGCTGGTATCCATTTCGGAATAGCGAGGATCTTCGATGACGTCGAGTTTTTTTAGGGAGCTGACTTCCATACTGAAGAAACCGAATTCTTCTACTACTTTCCCTTCAATTTCATAAATGCCTCGGCCGTAGAATGGAAAGGCGGTAGAGACATTGGGGAAGTGAGTGGTATCGAAGAAATCTCCGTCTTGGTCAACGAAAGTTCCAAAATGCATTCGCTTTCCTGAAGTAGTTCCAGTGGCTTTAATACTGACCAAGTAGCCGAGCAGACGTACAATGCGCTTGTTGAATTTGGGGAAATCTGCGGCGAGGAATGGATTCGCTGGGCGGTTTTTGAGAAGTTTAAATGGACTGACCAGCGGAAAGCCTAGAAGCTCAAGTTGATCGAAGGCATTTTCCAACTCATCGATGAGCAGTTGAGGAATTTGGAATGGTCTGGAAGGAAGCTCAAAGAGTTGTGCTGGTCGCGCTACTTTTTTGTCTTTCGACAATCGGAAGTGCGCTTCCCAAAGCAGTTCGCGTTTGTTTTTTCCCGTAAAGCGAAAAGCGTCCATGCGGATAAGAATGCTGAGTTGATCAATGCTTGCGGGCACGCGATCCATGAAATCTTCGAGGCTTTTGAAGTCGCCGTGTTCTTGTCGGTCGAAAAGAAATTTTGAGGCAAATCCACTTTCCAATTCACGCACATGGATGAAACCCAAATAGAGCTTGACTCCATAGATGGTGGTGAGGTAATCACTGAGGTTTACATCGGGAGCATGAATTTCAGCACCCCACATACGCGCTTCGTGCACATAGAATTCGGTGCGGTAAAAACCGCCGAAGTTGTTGATGACGCCCACCATAAACTCCAAGGGGTAATGTGCTTTTAGAAACAGACTCTGATAACTCTCCACGGCATAAGAGGCGGAGTGGCCTTTCGAGAAGGCGTAACCTGCAAAGCTTTCCGTCTGTCGCCAAATTTCGGCGGTGAGTTCATCCTCGTAACCCTTCTCTTTGCAATTGGAAAAGAACTTGTCTTTGGCTCGGGCAAACTCTTCGCGCGATCTGTATTTCCCCGACATTCCCCGACGGAGCACATCGGCTTCACCAAGACTAAGTCCGGCAAAATAGTGGGCAACCTTTATGACGTCTTCTTGATAGACCATCACACCAAAGGTTTCGGGCATGATGTCGAGCATCACTGGATGAGCATCCTTTCTTCGCTCCGGAAAGCGAAAGCGTAAGATGTATTCGCGCATCATTCCAGATTTGGCGACGCCCGGACGAATGATGGAGCTCGCCGCAACCAAACCCAGGTAGTGATCTACTTTGAGTTTCTTGAGTAACATGCGCATGGCAGGAGATTCCACATAAAAGCAGCCCATGGCTTTTCCATTTCGGAGCAGGTCTTTTACCTTTTCGTCCTTGCGAAAACGCTGCATGTCGTGGATGTCGATGAGCGGCTCTTCCGGTCTGTTTTTGCGAACGACTTCTATGGTGTCTTTGATTTTCCCCAAACCACGCTGACCAAGAATGTCGAATTTGTAGAGACCAATGTCTTCGGCTACCACCATGTCGAATTGGGTGGTTTGAAAACCTTTTGGCGGCATGAAGGTCGGAGTGTACTTCTGCAGCGGTTCTTCTGAAATCACGATGCCTCCGGCATGTACGCTTAAGTGATTTGGAAAGCCTTGAATGTGGCCGCAGTACTTCAGAACCAGTTGTGAAAAGCGATCAAGTGTTCGTGGGTTGAACTTGCCCCGACTCAGAACATCGATTTCCTCTTTGGGTAAGCCAAACACCTTTCCAAGTTCACGCACCACTCCTTTGTATTTGAAGGTGTTGTAAGTGCAGATGAGCGCGGTGTGCTTAAAGCGATTGAAAATGTAGCGCGTCACATCTTCTCGATCTTTCCAGGAAAAATCCAAATCAAAATCGGGTGGGTTTTGCCGATAGAGATTGATGAAGCGTTCGAAGTAGAGGTCGAGGTCGATGGGATCTACGTCGGTGATTCGAAGCAAGTAGGCAACAATGCTGTTGGCGCCACTGCCACGTCCTACGTAGAAGTAGCCTTTGCTTCGTGCATAAGAAGTGATGTCCCAGTTGATGAGAAAGTAGGAGATGAAGTTTTTCTGTTTGATGATTTCAAGCTCCTTCTCCAAGCGAGCACGAACCTGTTTGTTGGGATTGTGGTAGCGGTACCTGAGACCTTCACGGGCAAGTTTTCGTATGAGCTGATAATCCTCTAAGTGCGAGCCTGTATAGGTTTGCTGATTTTTGTGTGTTTTTTCATCGCCAAAATCGAATTCAAACTCGCAGTTCTTTAGCAGTTCTTCAGCGCGTTCGAATAGGTCGGGTGCTTCGTCGTACTTCGCCTTCAGCTCTGCTTTGCTGCAGAAACGATCGCTTTCAAAGCCCTGTTCTTCTAGCTCGAGCTTACTGAGCAGCGTGTTCTTGTCGATGGCGCGTAAGAGTCTGTGGGCGTTAAAGTCGCGCTTGTCTCTAAAGCTCATAGTTAACATAGAAACTAAATGCGTACGAGGAATTTTATAATCGTGGATGCGAAAGCGTGGAAGGTCGCGTGGGTGCAGACCCACAAATTCAAAGTCTCGGAGCTGCTGTCCGCGGTAATGCTGGAAAGGATAGATGACGTAGCAGTGTTTGAATTCTGGAGCTTGAAAGGGAATGGCTTCGCCACGATGCAAATGATCCGATAGGAATTCATTCATCTCCTGGAAGCCTTCGTTGTTTTTTGCTAGCGCCACGAACTGCTGTTTCACACCATTTCTGAAATCGATGCCAAATACGGGCGTAATCCCATGCTTGGGTGAAATGCGCAAACTGTCGAGTAGGGCGGAAGTGTTGTTGATGTCGGTGATGGCATAACGATCGTAGCCCAATACACGCATCAGTTGAAGCTGATCTTTTGGATCTACCGTTCCGTATTTGAGGCTGTAGTATGTGTGGGTGTTAAGCATCAGCTAATTTTAAACCATTGTTTTTGTGGTGGTTAGGCTTTTTTGAGTTTGATTGAAGATTTATGAATGAATAT